>NZ_JACGFN010000001.1:1200000-2400000 GCF_016950255.1 Pectobacterium brasiliense
AGCAAAGATCAACATGCCCACTTCTTCATCAGACATCGAGTCATTCACCGCTAAACCTTGGGACAAGGCTTTAGCCAGAATTCTCTCGCGGTTGAGTCCTGCCCCATCGTCGATAACCTCAATACAGATGTTACCGCCCTGATGTTCCGCAGAAAGCGTCAAGTTACCCACCGCAGACTTACCTGCAGCTACGCGTTTATCTGGAGATTCAATACCGTGATCGAGACTGTTACGCACCAGGTGCGTCAGAGGATCGATAATACGTTCAATCAAACTCTTATCCAGCTCAGTCGAACTCCCCATCAGCGTTAGTTCAACCTGCTTATCCAATTTCGCAGCCAGGTCACGAACCAATCGAGGGAAACGGCTAAATACATATTCCATCGGCATCATACGGATGGACATAACCGATTCTTGCAGATCGCGGGCGTTACGTTCCAACTGGCCCATACTGTTGAGCAGATCGCCGTGTGCCACAGGATCGAGTTCACTGGAGCGCTGCGCCAGCATGGACTGCGTAATCACTAACTCACCAACGAGGTTGATAAGCTGGTCAACCTTCTCAACTGCTACACGAATACTGGTATCACCGGTTTTTGCTTTATTTTTTCCATTTTCCGGTGCAGCTTGCGGTTTTGCAGCAACTGGCGCAGACGGGGCCACCGGAGCAGCGGCGACGGGTGCTTCAACTACAGCTAATGTCTCTACGGCTTCAGCAACGGCAGGTTGGCTGGCCACGGCAGATTTGAAGCTGATTTGCTCAGGTTCAAGTACAAAACACAGTACTGCGCTAATATCGTCTTCGCTTTCAGACGTGACCAATGTCACTTCTACGCTAGTGTCAGTCTGGTGAGGATCTTTAACCGTCCCCAGATTGCCAAGCTCTTCCAGCATCTGAGGTATTTCCTGAGACTTCAGGCCAGTTAATGCGATACGCATTTCACCTTTACCTGCACCGTTAGATGCTGAGCTGGCAGAGTGCTGTGTTGCAGCCGGCGCATCAGTCTGTGCAGCATCACCATCGGCTTTAGACTCCAGAGCAAGCTGGCGCAAGGCCTGACAGATATACTCAAAGCTTTCAGCATTGGGTTCCTGTGCGGTTTTATAAGCGTCCAACTGATCCTGCATAATGTCTTTTGTTTCCAGAAACAGGTTGATGATATCAGTGCTAAGACGCATTTCGCCACGTCTTGCCCCATCGAGTAGGTTTTCTAACAGGTGCGTAGTTTCCTGCAGTACTTTAAAACCGAATGTGCCAGCCCCCCCTTTTATGGAGTGGGCAGCACGGAAAATCGCATTCAATTGCTCGGTGTCGGGTTCTGACGGATCTAACAACAATAAGTGTTGTTCCATATCGGCCAGTAATTCATCTGCTTCATCAAAGAACGTTTGATAGAAAGCACTCATGTCCATGCTCACGTGGTCACCTCTGCTGTGAATCGCGGCTTATTGAGAAGGCGTCGCCTGGCTATCGGGCGCAGCAGGCAACGCGGTGGTTGGCTGCTGACGCTCTGGAGCAGGAACTCCATTAGTTGGTTGTGGCGATGCCCCACCACTTCCACTCGTATTGTTGTTATCACTATTTTCGGCAGCCGGAGTGGTAGGTTTAGGCTTATCCAACTCCATATTTTGTAAATTTTCCACCTTGTCTATATTTACAGCAGAGCTTTCTGCATTTTCTTCTTCAATATCTTTTTGAGCTTGCCTGCTCAACACCAGCAAACTGATGCGTCTGTTAATCGCATCATTTCCACCTGTCGCCTGTTTGAGGCTCATTGTCGCAGCCATACCCACAACGCGCAAAACTTTTCCATCAGACAAGCCCCCAAAAATAAGTTCTCGACGTGATGCATTGGCACGATCTGCGGACAATTCCCAGTTACTATAACCACGTTCCCCTGTCGTATACTGAACATCGTCGGTATGGCCTGAGATACTCAGTTTATTAGGGAAATCGTTCAGGATAGGAGCTATCGCACGCAGGATATCTCGCATATAGGGCTCAACCTGCGCGCTCCCGGTTTTAAACATGGGGCGATTTTGACTATCGATGATTTGGATACGTAACCCTTCATCAATCATTTCAATTAACAGATGTGGACGAAGTGCACGTAAGCGAGGATCGGCCTCAATTAACTGATCCAGACGTTCACGCAATCTATTGAGTCGAACCTCGTCCAGCTTCTTTTCTACATTATCTGTCTTGATGGCCTTTTTCACTTCACCATCTTGCTGAGTGGGGTCATTCCCCCCCCCCGGAATCGGGCTGGAACTGTCGCTTGATTTAGAACCTGAAGTTAACGCAACCTTTAATGGAGTACGGAAGTACTCTGCGATTTGGGCTAGCTGCATTGGCGTAGAAATTGCGATAAGCCACATTACAAGAAACAATGCCATCATTGCTGTCATGAAGTCAGCGTAGGCAATCTTCCAGGAGCCACCGTGGTGGCCCCCATGTCCAGACTTACGCTTCTTGCGAATAATGGGATGCTGATGTTTCATGCGTTACTGTCCGACGCTTGCTGAGTCGGCGATTTCACACGACGAATGTGCTCTTCCAATTCGGTAAAGGAAGGACGCTCCGTTGAGTACAGCGTTTTACGACCGAATTCAACGGCAATTTGCGGAGCGTAACCATTGAGGCTCGACAGTAAAGTGACTTTAATGCACTGCAATACTTTGATTTTTTCTGCATTTTTTTGACGCAGCAACGCGGCTAATGGGGAGACAAAACCGTAGGCAAGTAGAATCCCCAGGAAGGTACCCACCATGGCGTGAGCGATCATCATCCCCAACTCAGCTGCGGGCCGGTCAACATAGGCCAGTGAGTGAACAACCCCCATAACGGCAGCGACGATACCAAATGCAGGAAGACCGTCACCCATCATCGTCAAGCTGGACGCTGGCACTTCACTTTCATGTTCAATAGTCTCGATCTCTTCATCCATCAGCGTTTCAATCTCAAACGCATTCATGTTACCGCTGACCATCAAACGCAAATAATCGGTAATAAACTCAACAACGGTGTTGTCAGCAAGAATATTCGGATAGCTTGAGAAGATTTCACTCTCACGAGGATTATCAATATCAAACTCCAGGGAAAGCATCCCTTGCTGGCGGGATTTGGCCATCACTCGAAAGAGTAAGGCCATGAGGTCCATATACAGTGCTTTATTGTACTTGGAACTTTTGACCAAAAGAGGGAGTGCACGTAGTGTTGCTTTTATCGCCTTTCCATTGTTACCAACGATGAAAGCACCTAACGCTGCACCACCGATGATCAGCAGCTCCGAAGGTTGATAAAGCGCACCCAAGGCCCCACCGACCATGAGATAACCGCCGAGTATCGAGGCCACAATTACGATATAACCCAATATAACCAGCACAAGAAATCCTTATAATAAAAAAGGTGGGCGGAAAGAGAGATAAAACTGCGGAGCCGTAGCCAGGACGTTCTAGAGGAAGAAATCTATCACCGCCTTCACAACCAACAGTGATAGATTCACAAATCGCTACAGGCTCAGACTGCGTGTTTTACCTGTTCATCCAGCAGTTGAGGTATTATATCGGCAAGATTTTGCGAAAGTTTACGCCTTTTTACCGCTCTAGAAGGGGGTTGGCACAAACTACAAACAAAACTGTTTTTAGGTTGATGAGCGTGAGTAATGAACATCCCTTTGCAGCAATTGCATGACGATAGTTGCAGCATGCCGCTGTCAACAAAACGGACTAATGTCCAAGCCCGCGTCAATGCCAACAGTGGAGAATCGCTCTGCGGCGCACACTGTTCCAGGTAAAGTCGATAAGATTTAATAACCGCTTCAACACCGCTACACTGCCCATTCTTGATTAAAAAACTGTAAGCGTTGTAGAACATTGATGAATGAATATTCTGTTCCCAGGTCATAAACCAATCCGTTGAAAAAGGTAGCATTCCCTTGGGCGGCGGACTTCCTCTAAGTTCTTTGTACAGTTTAATCAAACGTCCGCGACTTAACTGAGTTTCACTTTCCAGCATCTGTAAACGAGCACCGAGCGAAATGAGCTCCATCGCCAATTGGATGTCTTTCGCCTCCTGAACAATACTTTTCTCCGCCATTACTTATGCCCTTTTCTTAGGCAGGTTTTCTTCTTTCGAAGTTAACTGTTGTAATAAGTTACTCGACAACAAAATCCCCGTATGAATTTGTTGCAAATCATCCACACGTGATTCCTGAGTCAAGACTTTGATTGTATTGTGATCGTTAAAACGAAAATGGCATATCAGTTGGTTAGTTTCTGCCAGTTTCACCATCTGCGGTAAAGTCAGTTGCATCAAGATATCTGCCATCTCGTCATTGATTCCAAGACGAAACATCGCAGAAGCTTTTTCATCATTAATTAAGCGTTGCGCCAGTAACAAATAAGACAGATTAATGTCATAAATGTGTTTGAGTAATTCAGAGGTACCCATATTTCCCATCCCGACAGGCTATGTTTAAAACATAAGTTAGGTGATAGACCATATCGCCCAGTTCGAAAATCACTCTCCATTGATGGCATAAAAAACTATCGGTGCCAGATACTGCGAGTTACTACTTATCATTTCTTATTCGGGCAATCGTTACTTGCCAACTTTGCGCATCACGCTGAGAATCCGTTCATCCGTTGCTTTTTAGTTCCACCCTGAAGACTTGCTTCAACCAAAGCATAGGATTAATCCTAAAACAGCGCAACTGTACCGCCTAATCCGTAGCACATACAACGCGACGGAAGAATGATTTTGGCCATTATGTGATACAGATCACACAAATGAAAGCATTATGAGCTAAACCCTGTCTGGTCAGATCACTTTTATGCCTATTTTCCCGCCAAAACCGCACACTAAACGTTACAAAAAAAGAGCATTGAAAATAATAAAAAAGAAACAATTTGCTTGCTATATAAATGATAGATATACAAAAAATCCCTTGCGCTCAGAACACACTCCTTTATGTAAGTTTATACCTTTCACGAAAAACTTACACTTTTTACCCAAAAAACTCTTAACCACATGTTATGAAGCAACATTTATCTATCCTCTGCCAGGACACAGCCGCAACGACAACAAATCATACCGCTCTCGTCGCAAAAGGTGGTTAAACATTACGGTATTGATATTAAAGAAATTAGTGATTGCCAGGGATTCAGTACAAGCACTGCAGCATGACGTTACTCACGGCTTCAACGATCTCAAACATCACGCTACAGACAGTCCCTTCAGGAGGATAGATGAATGGGTGATAAGGGTATTTACCGATCGCTTTTAACAATTCGATTAACCAGCCAAATACCTGAGCATACCAACACCAGTGCAAAGAAATATTTCCACTCCAGAATGCTTTCATTAAGAAACAGTGCTGACAACAGCGTACCAGAGACCGGGATAAGGAAATTAAATGGTGCGACCATACCGACCCGATTATATTTCAGCAATTGGCTCCATAATGAAAAAGCGACTGAAGAAAGCAAAATAAGGTAGCCTAGCATCAGTACGGCTTTCCAATCCGGTATGATGAGTGTCCCGCCAGTACAGTACCCTGATATCGTTAAAACGATCCCGCCAATAGCCAGTTGGTAACCGGTCATTACGGTTGGATCCATCGTTTGTGATATACGCTTACCATATATAGTAGATGCAGACAAAATAAATGCGGCAATAACAACGAAGCCATCACCTAACAGCGTAAAACCAATATTCATTCCGTTGCTGTTGATATTAACAACCATTACACCGGCAAAACCTAATATACAACCAATTAGCTTGTTGATATTTAATTTATCATTTTGGTATAAATAATGAGCAAGCAGTACGCTGAAAAAAGTACTGGTTGCATTCATGATCGAACCTTTAACGCCGGTGGTATAAGCCAGACCGATGTAGAAAAAAACATATTGCAACGATGTCTGGAATATTCCCAGTGTGGTCAACTGAACTAACTGTCCACGCTGAAATCGCCCGATGGAACGTCCGCTTAGCACAGCAAGTACCAAAAGCAACAGCCCAGCGAACGCGAACCGGTAGCCTGCAAAAACGAGTTTTCCAGGAATATCATCATCTGCAATGTGAAACAGCTCATAGCCATTTTTAATTGCCGGATAAGCACTTCCCCAGAGCAAACAGCATAATGTGGCGATAAAAAAAACAACTTTTTTATCAGAAAAAAAATGCGTGCGCTTTTCCAAGAAAAATTCCTCCGAAGATAGATTTGCCATAATAGCGTTGAACCTCAAACAAATAAAGTTAGGAGGTAGACTCTTTATTTTTTATTATCAATCTGTATGATTTCGCATCACGTATTTCTCTTTTCTTTTTAAAGAGTTAAAAACGTGATCGGGATCGCACCGAATTTGATTAAGGTTTCTCAATATATGCCGATTATCTTTTACATTGGCTGTTTAGCTAATGAATTGTCATTAATGTAGACACTAAAACCTAAACGCCAATGCCGCAGCGAGTGGCATGGTAAATCATAAATTCCTGAGAATGAGCGAATGGATATGAAAATAACGTCAAGGTCTGAGCAGCACGCCGAGGCCGGCATGCTGAGCAATTTACGGCTAGTTCCCTTATTCATCATTATTCTGGGTGGTATCATGCTGTTATTTGCAGCATCTATCGGCACATCCAGCTATTTTCTACAAAGCAGCAATCAATCATTAGACGACGTCACACAAGAAATCGATACCCGAATGGGGATCTCAAACAGTTCCAACCACCTTCGCACCGCACGTCTGCTGCTCATTCAGGCCGCAGCGGCGGCTCGTATTGGCGACTCTCAGGTCTTCAATGACAACCTGAAACAGGCTGAGCAGCGCCTGGAACAATCAAAAAAAGCCTTCCTTGTCTATGAACAACGCCCGGTTAAAACACCTCAAGATATGGCGTTGGACGGCGATCTGCGTAAATCCTATGACGCTTATGTCAATCAAGGCCTTATGCTGATGCTCACTGCAGCAAAAGAAGGGCTGTTTGAAGAGGTCATCACCCTCGAATCCGAAGAAACCCGGGTTTTAGATTTGGCCTATAATAAATTTTTGCTAGAGGCTGTCGCTTATCGCACGCAAAGAGCGAAAGAATTAAACGAAACAGCGCATAAAAATGCCCTGCTTGGATATTCGTTGATGGGCGGCAGCTTTGCGCTGGCCACTATTTTAACGCTTCTGACGTTCTTCCTGCTCCGCAGTATCCTCATCAAACCAATAAATCAATTGGTCCTGAGAATTCAGCGTATTGCGCAAGGCGATTTGACTCAACTATCTGACCGTTATGGCAGGAATGAAATTGGCACGCTAGCCAGCAACGTTCAGCAAATGCAGTCTTCTCTGGTCACTACCGTCACAACCGTTCGGGAAAGTGCAGACTCTATTTATCAAGGTTCTACGGAGATTTCATCCGGTAACACCGACCTTTCCTCGCGAACCGAACAGCAAGCCGCAGCACTTGAACAAACTGCGGCAAGCATGGAGCAATTAACCGCAACCGTGAAGCAAAACTCAGAAAATGCACACCATGCCAGCCAGCTCGCGGCAAATGCTTCAGGAAAGGCCAAACAAGGCGGTGAGATCGTTGCAAATGTTGTGAACACGATGAACAGTATTTCAGGTAGCTCAAAAAAAATATCTGAAATTACCAGCGTTATTAACAGCATTGCTTTCCAAACGAATATTCTCGCACTAAATGCGGCAGTTGAAGCAGCCAGAGCGGGAGAGCAAGGTCGCGGTTTTGCCGTCGTAGCAAGTGAAGTTCGCAGCCTCGCACAGCGCAGTGCACAAGCCGCAAAAGAGATAGAAACGCTGATTTCTGAATCGGTAAATCTGGTCAACAGTGGCTCTGTTCTGGTTGATAACGCGGGTCAAACCATGAAAGAGATCGTCGATGCCGTCACTAACGTCACCGACATCATGGGGGAGATTGCTTCCGCTTCTGACGAACAAAGTCGGGGAATTACTCAGGTTGGTCAGGCGATATCCGAAATGGACAGCGTGACACAGCAGAATGCTTCGCTCGTGCAGGAAGCCAGTGCTGCAGCGGCATCGTTGGAAGAGCAAGCAGCATTGCTCACGCGTGCCGTTGCGACATTTAAGTTATCCAGCCATTTATCAAGTAGCCATTCAGCTCCTGTTCGGCCAAACGCTCTCGCCGCTAAGGACCGCTCATCACTCGCCCTGCCCCGTCAGGCTAATACAGAAAACGGTAACTGGGAAACGTTCTAATACTGGAGAAAGCAACAAGCGCATGCCCCGGCGGAAGCTTACTCAAGTAGGTGACCGGGGTGAGCCAGAGAAGCCAACGCACATGCAGCTTGAAGTATGACGGGTATAACAGCGAGCATTGTTCACTCGAACAATGCTCGTATATCGACATGTTCCCCTTTACTCTTTTTCTGGCAAGACCTTTGGCTCAACAAACGTCCCGTCTTTGCTGTCAACCTCATTGAAAAACCAGACACCAGCTGGGTAATCTTTTAATGCAACTAAATACATAATCCCTTCCTGAAACGTTTCTACAGCAAGAATCGTCCCTTCCCGGCGCGCCTTTCCATCAGTTTTAACCGTAACCAGATCATTAACTTTCATAAATTTATCTCAAAATAGCTTCTAACATCAAAAAAACAGCATTATCATTTACGACTACGGTAGGAATAGTACCTGCATGAAATGATTAATTTTATTTGTTTTTAACAACGCCATATTGACCCTCTCTGTCATTACATATCAATTATTCAGGCAAAAAATTGATCGTTTCTATCCTAGTACATCCGACATATTCGCAAAAGAGATTAAAAGTTGAACGAACTATTGAACGTTAATGAACAGAGAGATAACGGTGAGTCAGACTACAATCAAGTCATAACATCAGAATGGATGCAATTGATAGCCACAACCTCACAAAAATCTTTTAATCTACTGCGAACCCTCGCCGCTCAGAAAGCCTCCGAGTTTGCTGACGCGTTCTACTCCTACATGCTCCAAGATCAAGACGCTTCCCTGTTTCTTTCCAGCCAGCAAGTCCACGATCGACTCCATGGTTCGATGAGCAAATGGATAGTGGATATTTTAACGAATACCGGAGATAGTCTGGCTGACCTGATTAATCATCAAAAGAAAATTGGTCAAATTCATGCGCGTATTGGTATTCCCGTCGATCTGGTTGAGCGCGGAGCCCGGCGTTTAAAATGGCACCTTTATGAAGACATCGCACAGGTGACAGAGGATAAAACGCTATGCTTTGATGCGATGCGTTTTGCCTCTATCTCTATGGATATTGCCATCGAGATAATGAGCAAAACCTATTCACAATCGCACGATCTGGCAGCCAAAAATGAAGAATCCTATCGGCTATTTTCTATTCTGGAAAATTCCAGCATGGAGAGAGAGCGTCAAAATGCATCGCTGTTAAATTGGGAAAATGCCTTTATTTTTAGTGTTGCCACTGGTACGCCTCTTTCCAGTATCCAGGACCTGAGTGATTCAGAGTTTGGCCTGTGGTTTAACCATAAGGGGAAATCCAGTTTCAGTAATATTAAGGGTATACGCACTATCGCCTCAATCATGACGGAAACGGATGACTATATTCGCGATCATAGTACTACCGCACTACTGACACAGCAGGATTACGCCCCGCTACTTAAAACGGTCAGAAGCAAAATTTATAAAATAAATATGCTGCTGGGATCGCTATTTGACGAAGTCCAAAAACTGGAAAGCGGTAAGGATACATTGACCCTTCTGTTAAATCGTCGCTTCCTGCCAACCATCCTTAGACATGAAATATCGCTGGCAATGCACTCAAACACCTCGCTCAGCATCGCCATGATTGATATTGACCATTTTAAAACCGTGAATGACACATATGGCCATGCCGCTGGCGATAGCATCCTGAAAAGGATTGCAGAAGTGCTATATGGGAGCACGAGGAACAGCGACTATGTTTTCCGTTACGGCGGAGAAGAATTCATGATCGTGCTTATTGAAACGCCTAAAGTCGCCGCCCACACCATCATCGAGCGGCTGAGGAAGAAAATCCAGGATCACCCTATTTATCTTCAAAACGGTGAAAGCGTTACGATGACCATAAGCGCAGGCATCGCTGTCTATAGCGGTCATCCCGATTATGAATGCTTGATAAAGGCAGCAGACGATGCGCTCTATCAGGCCAAGGCCAACGGCAGAAACAGGATCGAATACGCGCCGGAAGAATAATCATTTTATCTCGTTGCAAACCTGCACTTCAGGTCATAGCTGAAAAGAATAGCCCGCTATTCATCATCGCAGGTTTGCACCATTCCCTCACCAAGCAGATGAATTCCCCTTCATTGAACAAATTCACAGCATGAAAACGATAAACCAACGATTTTACTAACCAACCCGCCAAAAATTTGATACATATTCAATAAATAAGCATGATCGTCGACAATATGTCATGCAGTGAATCTTTTTATAGTTTGATCTTATTTTGCACAAGGGAGGAACGAGCATTGCAGCGACAGCAGGTTTTATCGTCACGAATTTATTCCATTGGATACGATCCAAAGACGCACAACCTTGAGATAGAATTTCATAATAAAGATATCTATCAATATGTTGGCGTGCCTGAGTCTATCTATAAAAAATTTATTTCTGACGCTGTCGTCTCTAAAGGCCGTTTCTTTGATGGCGTGATAAAAGATAAGTTTTTATGCCGTAAAATCAGATAGATAAGAAACAACCAATAACAACACTGGAATTTATCGCCGTTCCCTAACGGCGATGTAAAACGTCGCTTTACGCAACATCTGTTTGCTAGTTAATCTCTACCACCTTCCAGTTCCACTATCACAACTAATCCGGTGAATTTACCATACATGCAGGTGGTATCTTTTCGATAGCATCCCGTCAGACTATGTGAGTATCTAGTCTGTCTGACTATGGAGAGTTCACATGGTCACATCGGATATTCAGGGAGCGAATCTTTTATTTTCCCAAGCCAGTAAGCACACTATTGCGCCAAATGAAGATACTTTCAAAATAGCACTTGAGAAAGCAAAGGATAGCGGGCAGACCTCCAGACACGAACCCAGCGCTAAAGTTGAACCTCAGCGTTCGAAAGCAGCACAGGAGTTTATGGATTGGGTCTCCACGCCTCATGAAGAAAGATTATTCTTCTCCGTACTCGCCTCCATGGGAATATCCAAGGAGCAATACGAGACAATGCCAGCAGAAGAACGCATGGCATTGGATCTCAAAGTACAAGAACGTATAAAAGAAATGGCGGAACAAGGTCAACAGCTCGCGTAATGCCTCTCCTCCGATAGGTATACGGGCGACACCTTAGCGTCATTAACCTTGCCGCCCGCCAAAGCGAGTCTGTGTATGAAGGGGAAAACATTACCATTTTCCCTACGCGAAAAATTCAAGAGGCTACTGAAAGCTCTTTATTTCTCTGAATTTCTTCGCTGAGTTCTTGCGAACGATAATATTGCAGCGCAGCAGGATCAGCAACGTATTCCACCTTACCGTGGTGTTCTTCAACGCATTGAATAATTTTGCTAAGGTCAGTTTTAAAGAACTCTTTGCGAAGATTGACTTTATTCATTCGCTCACCACTCAGCTTATTATGCAGTGCATATTCAAGAGCAGGAGCGTCGTCACAACTGATCATGGCATGTACGTCAAACTCAAATGGCACGCTAGCGCCACTTAGTTCACTAACACGATCGAGAGGCTCAAGGCGGCGAGTCATGCCGATTTTGTAGACGTTATCACCAAAAGATCCGATATTGGAAATGACATAAACATGTCCTTGTTTAGTCATCTGAGCCATCGATTTTGCACGCTCATATTGCTTATGGACATCTTCAATTTCTTGCACTAATTTCTGGCGAGTTTCTTCAAGTTCCTGGCGATGCTCTTCGTCAGCGGCCAATAGAGCTTCTTCCACAGCTTTACGGCGAGCTTCCAGCTCCTGCTCTTTTGCTTCCGCTTCCTGCTGCTGCATTTCGAGTTCTTCAGCCCTCTGACGTTCTTCACGCATCTGTCGTTTTATCTCGTTCTGAGCATCTCGCTCGTCCTGAGCGGCCTGAAGTGCCAGAACCTTATCACGAAACTCTTGTTCTACAGTTTTCCAATTGGAATGATCGCGAAGCTCAAAGAAATCATATTTCGCAATTAACGTTTGATAAATCGTTTTTTCTTTTTTGATATCTTCGAGTTTCTTCTCAAAGTTTTTTAGTGTTACAGATGCCAGTAGTGTTTTGCGTTTGTAACGGTAAGTATCATCGAGGACCTTCTGTATTTCTTCCTGCGCAGAGTGATGCTGCTCACGAAATACACTCTCAAAATCGAACGCAAAATCAACAGCTTTTCCAAAAATCGCTTTGCTTCTGCTTCTGTTTGATTCAATTATCTGCCTGAGCTCGTTTTTCAGATTATTATGTTCAACTTCACGAGCAATATCGCGATTTTTATATTTTTCAATTACTTCTTCTTTTTCTTCGATCTCAGCCGCGAGCGATTTTTTATTCCTTATTTCAAGATCTTCGACGACGCGAGCATGTTTGTTTTTCAAATATCGATACGTGATATAAGAGCCGATTAAAGCCCCTACACCCAAGACGATTAAGATTGGATAAAGTGCTTCCATTACAATTACCCCAGGGTTGGTCATAAAAATGGTCGCAAAAATATACCATAACCTCATCTGCAGCGCCCTACAGTCTGTTAAGTTGATTATTGATACATGGTTTGGCGTTCTTTCGTGGCAAGAGGTGCGCGCTCAAGAGTCCAAAGATCGCTCGGGCTTGACTAAATAGGAACCTAGTTTTGATCTTGGGCCACACCAGAAATCTATCGCCCTATTATTCATGGGAAACATGAAGATCTGTTTGCATTAGCGAAGAGGCATGGCATTAAACCCAACCCGCTCTATGAGCAGGGGTGTATCGAGATATAAATTTCACTCCATTGGCAGCGGCGGCGCTATTTCACTATGCACGTTGGATTCTTCCATACTGTTGACATGGGCGAAATTAGACGCGCCAGTAATTATCGTGAAGAAAAATTCACTCTGGAACGAATGGTTGCCCAATTTATGCAATTGCCAGATTTTCTCGATCTCGCGAGTGAAACGCAAAATGACTACCGTAAATATCTGCAAAAATAGTTCCAATTTTTGGAGGAATATCGCTGGATTCGATTAAGCCTGAGCACGTTAGGAAATACATGGATAAACGGTGGTGTGAAAAGCAAAACGCAGGCGAACAGGGAAAAGGCACTTATGTCCAGAGCTTCCCGGCGGTTGGTGATGAGAATAAAAACTCAAAAAATCGCATATTTAACAAACAAGCAAAAATCATCTTAGGAAGAATATTAGGAAAGGGGTTTTAGGCACAAAAAACCGCCTCTCGGCGGTCTACGACATTGCACATAAGCGATTGTTTTAATTCATTTTAAATCAATGGTGCCGGGGCGGGACTTGAAAAACAAACCCATCTTATTGAAAATAAAGATACATCATAAGTGAACATAGACGATATATCCTCATTTGTATACTCAGTCTTTTTCCCTTCACACCAGTGACTACTCGCCACACAATTCAACAGTGATGGTAAAAATGTTGCGATGCAAAATCTGATGTATAAATAACATCGGTACAACTTCATTCAGCGGTTAGATGCTATCGTGGTTTACTCTAGATAGCAAAACCGTTATCAAGACAGCGAGTGCATTTCTGGCAATCGGTTCACCGCCATCATCAGGTCTGAGATTCTTTAGGTTGCTCCCTAACCTCCATAAAATCAGAAGTAGCCACCTCGGTAGCAAACCAACTATCCCAGCCCTCCTCCGATGACGTAGTAACACGCAAGTGATCGATCGCAGTCGTATCTGCGTCTTTCACATCATCGGTTAATGCAGCAGTTTTTGAGATACTACTATTCCCTTTTCTCATTATCGCCCTTCTCCCGCCAAACGACACACAACATGCCGCATCCTCTTTTACATTACCAGATTAGCACTACAGACATCGTAGCCAAGAGATGAGTAATCTCCATCCCACATCCAGCCGGTCGATCACTACCTCGCCGCCAACATCCCCGGATAGTGTTTGGCGATAATATCGTTCATCCGATCGATCAAGTCAGGACGCTTAAAGATGAGATGCCCGGTGCCTTTCTGAAAGTAACGCACACTAAAGAACTCATCCTCGTATTCCTGCTGATGCGGATTATCACGGATATGGTCCATCATCCGAATGGTGACATCGCCCCGATTGTCGGGGATCGGTTTGCTATCCAGCAGATACAGCATACGCTCTAGATCGGCCAGTTGATCTCTTCGCCAGCCCCAGTTCAGGCCAAAGCCCCAGCGGTTATATGTCACCAGATTGCTGATGATGATTTTCTTGCCGAAGTAACAAGGGTGATTGCTCTTGTAATCCCACGATAGCCCTTTGAATACATTAAGCACGCCTCGTTCGAATACTTCATGCTTGCTCTGGTGAAGCCGTTCAAACGTACTAAGAATATTGGCTTCGCTGATAGCCGGGAGGTCACCCTCTTCCAAATTTTTGTGCCACTGGCTGCGGGCCTCGGCATCCATCAGCGACAGCATGCCGGATTTCAGCATCAGGTCGCGCCAGATATTGCGATCCAGCGTGCGGATGATGGCTGGCATCGCCTTGTTGGGTGCTTCTGTTAGCCAGCAATTATAGCGATGCCCCTGCTTTAACGCCCAGTCTTCAGCGGTGCCGCCACCAATAGTCGCTGTTAGTGTTGAAATCGCCTGTAGCTGGTTGAGGAGCTGTTCTATCTGTTGCAGCGCGGTATCACGTCCGATGAAAATGCGTTCGATATTGGTCGAGCAAATCAGCTCGGTGTGTTCGGTCAAAACCTCGGGTTCAATGTGCATAGTTTGTGGTCCATACATAAAAGCAAATGCGCCAGCCGGTAAGGGCTGGCGCATTATGCATAGGGTAGAAGGATAAACAGGTTTGGTGCGATGTGACTGGAAAGCGGTTCGCAATCTTTATGCCTTGAGCAAGCCGGTAGCACGTCTGGCACGGAGAACATCAACGGCGGTAAGAAAGGGCGATTGCTCCTGCCAGTTAAAGCCGTTGCGATCGATACGCACCAGTTCGTATTTTTCCACCAGAAAATTGATAGTATTTACCAACGTGATGCCAGCATCGATATGCGCCTGAATCACGTTCTCCTCGCAGAACGGCGTGTCGTTCAGCGTCAGGCCGTAGTGCTTTTCCAGCAGGTAGGTCAGGAGTTGTTGCCAGACGGCTATAGGTGACGCGCAGGATTGATCCTCCCGTGACGGGATTACAGGTGATGTTTGCATGGGAATACTCTCTTCAGGTTAAGTCGATAAAATCAGGGAAACGTTCAGAATGGGGAGAGAAGCAGCGGATTATTGTGTTGCCGCTGAAGAGGGATAAATAGCAATATACACGTAGCCAAAACTGCCCAGCGTATCGGCTTCACAGGTCCATTCGTTGCAATACAGCGTGACGCAACCCTGCTGCCGGGGATTAAGCTCACCCGTGCGTAGTTTCTGCTCCAACTGCTTAATCAGCTCAGGGAAGCAACATTCCAGACTTTGGGCTTCTGTTTTGCTAAACGTACCGACAATGCTGGCACGGTCTGCCAGATAGTGCAGACGGTTACCTTCCTGCACCAGTCTGGCTCCGAATCGCGGCGTGACGGCACGTTTTAGTCCCCATTCAGGGGTATCCGATGATGGCATGATTGTTTCCTTATAAAAGAGCGGTAATAAATGTGATCATCACAACCAGCCACGTTCAGCGAATGACACTACCTCAGCACCGCCGACAACCAGATGATCGAGGACTCTGACGTCGAGTTGTGACAGTGATTCCTTCAGCTTGTCGGTGATATGGCGGTCAGCCTGACTGGGCTCGGCACAGCCGGAAGGATGATTGTGTGCCAGTATCACGGCGGCGGCATTATGGCGCAGTGAGGCTTTGAGGATTTCACGCGGATGCACTTCGGTACTGTTGATACCACCCAGCGCGATAACTTCCTTTTCTATCAGACGGTTTTGGTTATCCAGGTACAGCACCATAAAGACTTCACGCTCCAGACTGCTGAGTTCCAGCAGTAACCAGCTTTTGGTGTCCTCAGAGGTTTTGAACTGTCGCGCATTTTTACGCACGCGTTTTTCCAACAGGCACAACGCCATCTGGATGATGCGTTGCTCTCTGGACGCAATACTGCCTGCCAATGAATTGCATGACATGGTGATTCCTTGTAATTGAACAGAAAGAGAGGAATGAATAGAAAAAGAGCAGGTCAGAGTAGCAATCCTATTCTTTTCAGTAACTGATATCCCTTGGCGTACTCATAGCAGCCAGTGACTGCTATGGCGCAAGGGAAAGCACGTGAGTTGGCCCATCAGATAACCTGTGGACCAGTAATTTTCAGAGCAAATAAACAACACAACGTTAGGGGGCGGCAAGTGCAGAAAGCGAGCTGTATCCACGTTTGATATCACAGTGCTTTGCATTAGCATCAATCAGGGACTGTCCCAACTTTTTGACAAGCAACGTTGCTGGATACTGATAGCTCCACCCCATTGGGTTATGATCAAAGGTGCCATCGTTATAATAGAAATGAAAAACAAATGAGCCTGTTCGATAATCCAGCATATTGGAAATCGCTTTTGCCAGATTAGCCGAATGCAGACTATCCATGAGCGTTTTAGCGTGGTCAGCATTGTTATTCATTTGATGAATACCATCAGGATAATACTGCACGGTCATTCCTGTTGCGCCTTCGACATTATCACCGTAAATACCTTTCAGGTAGTACCGAATATTTAACTGATTGTCTTTGGCATAACACGTCAGAACGAATTTCTCCGTGTTGCGTCCCTTTTTTCCGACAATGACAAAATCATCAACACCTGCCGCTATTTGGTTGTGTCTAACATCAACGGTGTCAACAACCGCGTTCTTATAGCTAATTGGCTTGGGATCATAAGCAGCGGCATACAACTGAGAACTCCATAGCGATATAGCCAATAGCGTGGTTATCATTATATTTTTCATATAAATAGTTCCTTATAATGCCCTGTTGTTATTTTTCATCTGCGAGCGTGACATAGATGGCGTTGTCTGCTCGTATCTCAATCGTTAACGGTTGTTTAAAACCGGAATTCATCAATGCATAGGCCTGATAAAAACGCCCTTTAACTTCTTCTTTTACATCAGTAACACGAATGCAATGCTCTTCAATTCCCTGACGTTTCATAATTTTTGTAACAACAGGGCAGGCACTTTGCGCCAGACGATCTGTCCCTGACTGACTTTTAAAATGGTTACCAATCAACACTGAGAGGACAGTACAAAGCAGCCATACCTGCAATAAACGCCACGGTTTTCCTTGCCTTTCATCACGCTGGCGCAGATAGACCATTGGCAATACAAACCACCAGACTGCCGGTGCCTCTTTTTCCTGTTTCATCAGTTGCAGACGATCCAGTAATACCCAAACCAGAGAGAAGGCGGTATAGAGCGTTAGGGCTATTTGTTGTGGCAGAAAAATTGCGGAAATGGCCCAGATAGCGGGAAGCCCGATAGCCATAGACCAGGCGTGACTATCATATTTGGAAAGCGGATACGGTTTAAACATAGTGAAGTTACCCTTTGAAAGTGAAAAAATGAATGAAATAGGAAAATAATCCTTATTAACCAGTTAATTGTATTGAGTGGCAGAAGGAGTGGCTTTAGCTGGCTGATGAAAGATCGTATAGGGATAGCGCAAGGAGAGATAATCGTTAATTCAGATCGATATATATAAATCGATCGTCATTATCTATCATAAAAACGATCGATAATTATTTATCAATCGACATAAACTATCATAAATCAATGTTCGATCGTTAAAACAGATCATAACGAAAGTGATAACGCCACCATAGAAAAGGAATTAAAAGAAGATATGCCAAAGTGATTTAGCCAGTGAAATCAGACGTTCTCTTACTGTTAACAGAACTGTTGAAAATGCCTTGGAAGTAAGTATGTTGCCGATTGTCTCATCAAATATGTCGCCAACCGCATCGGCAAAACGCTCACGTGCACTGCCAATCACTTTTTCTGTTCTATACACGGTTCCCAGTCGGCCGACAACGACACCACTGGCTCTGGCTGGTAATGCCATGATGAATGTTTCCACCCACTGGTGCAGGTTGTACCCTTCCGAAGCAGAAACAGCCAAAACAGGGTGTACAGGTTTAAAGGTTGATTCCACTCGCCCTGTCTTGAGCGTCAGATTTTTATACTGACTCTCAGAAGGGCGATTATTCTTCCACTCGCGACAAGGTTCAATTTTGTCCGCCTGGCTGAGCACAAAAAGAAATCTGGCCGGGTCAGCACCAGCCTGAAGGAGTTTTCGGTAACATTGGATATCCTCATTCCAGGCGCGTTCATCTGCTTTCAGCACCCAGATAATCAAATCCAACTTCTCAGCCCATTCCTGATAAAGACGAGAATAGACTTTGTCGAGCCCTGGCGTTTCACCCACACCAGGAAAATCAATAAGGCTGAGGGTATGTAACTTGTAACTTACCTGATAACGTTGAATGCGCCGGGTACAGCCATTGACAGCATCCACTTTGGCAGGAGGAGGACTGAAAAGAGTATTACACAGGCTGGACTTGCCAGCGCCACTTTTTCCCATCAAACCAATAACAGGAGCATAATAAATAACCTTATCAAGCTGATAGCAAATACGGCCAGCGATATCATCGGGTAACGATGAAAGTACAGGTGTAAGTAATACGAATGGTTGAGATATCTGTTTCATTTTATATCCTGCAATAATTACATTATCGAATATCACAGGAATAATGTATTTCTAAAAAATAATTCAACTGCAATTAGGATAATTTATAAAGTTCTTTGAATAACTCACGACCTTTTAAATTAAACCTTTCCTTATTAGATGAAACCGTAACACCCAGAATAGCATCTTTATTCTGAGATAGATTCTTTTGAATTTTTTTATCGTTAATTATTTCTTGCCAAGCTTGAGGCTCTCGCAATACGGGAATAAAAAAGCAGCCCTTATCATTACCCAGTTGTTTCCTATCAAAAATTGGTGCAACGCCTACATACCTATTAGGGATGGTCCGCTCCCACTGTTTATTGATAAGATCCGTTTGTCTCAGATAGCGAATATTGAAAAAATCATAACGACCATCATGCTTATCCCACAAATCTTGAGTAATAATAAACGGTTGATATACTAAATGATATGCTATATTTAATGCATTCTTATCGATTAAAGATATCCTTCCCTCAAACTCTGTTTTTAGCAAAATAATATAATATTCATTTTTTGGTAATGGAATGTACTTTTTTGTTACTTCCCCATAAAAATCATCATATATAGCAGCATTGATACTTTCATGAATCATGCCATTGTAATATTCGTTACGTTTGGTTTCAAGAGTTAAAGGAGAAATAGCAAGGCCGAATTGCTCCGATAATAGAAAAGATTGCGGTTTTGGTCTGTAGACTTCATAAATCATTAGCCCTGATTTTATTATCGCTTTTTCCCGATTGCGTTCCATTTCCTGCCTGATTAACCCTTCGAGATATCCTGACTTTGTCACCCCCTGTTCTGCTGCAGCCTTTGTCACCCAGTCATAGGTTGTCGTATTGGAAAAGTAGGTTGTAATTTTATGCTTGCTTGCCATGTTCGATTGACCTTTAACTGCTAGATACTTCGTTATAGTAAGTCACTTTATTATATAAATCAAATATAAAGTAGGTCACTAAGAAGTGGCCTACTTTTAAACAAAACTATTTTATACAATGAGTTGTAATTAATCACACTGTTAAAAGCTGACGATAAAGCATATCCAAGGAAAGTCACCTTTTCCCCCGCAGATCCTTGCTCAGTAAGCGGTTCTGTAAAAAATTACGCCACAGACCATCAGTTGTAATCACAGAAATGCGGCTCCTCCCCACTAATGCGTCAGACGAAAAATCGGTGCTATGGCTAGGCAAAAAAACGATCATTCACAACATCAGAAGCCCGATGTGCAAAACCATTACTGGCAAAGAGATGCGCCTGCACGTAACTTCCTTAAAGTTTTTATGGGAGAGCAAGAATAGATAACTCCAGAGTAAAAATTCGTCGTCAAAAGGCAAAAATCGGGTACAGAGGCCAGGTAATACCGCGCTTCTTCGATTTTGAGGGTAAGGAACATCTATCGGATTGGATAATATCTATTAAAGAAGAGATTAATATACATAACGCTATGATGATAAGCATTAGACCCTATTTTAATCATCATCAATGACAAGTAAGACATCGTACATGCATACCTTATGCTGGGAGGCGTAGATACTTGAGTCATATGGGGTGGGACAACCTTGGTATCAGGTGTACAGCAGTCATTTATAGTAACAGAACGATGAGTACTGACCATTACCACTAACCTCGATATTTTATTTTTCAAAGGAATGTGCATTGTCTGAAACCAACATTCATTGAGACAATGCCATGAATAAAATTCCCCCTGAAAA
Organism: Pectobacterium brasiliense; assembly: GCF_016950255.1. Lineage (NCBI taxonomy): Bacteria > Pseudomonadati > Pseudomonadota > Gammaproteobacteria > Enterobacterales > Pectobacteriaceae > Pectobacterium > Pectobacterium brasiliense. The sequence continues at coordinate 1,220,561 of NZ_JACGFN010000001.1, forward strand.
ATATAATAATTATTACCTTTATAAAATTAAAAAGACGCTGGAGTTAGCGGTGCTAGCTCACCATAGAACTCTTGTTGTTCGCGTTGATTTGCATTTCCCTGATAATGTTCATATTGAAAATAATAAGGCCATTAGCGCCTTTACACCGGCCCTAGAATCTCGACTCATAGCCAAATACAAACGACAGGTAAAGAAAAATCCCGGTAAACAGATTCATCAGTCAGACCTGCACTACGTCTGGGTCAGGGAGCAAAATCAATGTGGTACCAAAATCCATTATCACGCACTGCTCATGTTCAATAAAGATGTGTTCTATACGCTCGGTGATTACACACAAAGAGGAAATTTGGCTGATATGATCATTCAGGCATGGTGCAGCGCATTGAATCTGGATGCAGAGAAACACCGCACACTTGTCACATTCCCCACAAATCCTTGTTATTACCTGTATTGGGCAGACGCAAGCAAAGGTACCAACTTTGACGCCATAAATAGCCGCATTGAGTATATGGCGAAACACCGAGACAAGCAGTACAGCAGGAAAGTACGCACAATGGGATGCTCAGCCTAATGCTAAGCAATTCATAGAAACAATCCGCATCTTAATGATCACACTGGCTATTATCGAAAACGTAGCCAGTGGATCATCACATTTGGTATTTAGTTTTTTACGCAGTCTTCCATCCACTGAGGAGGGCTGTATTTTACATCAATCATCAGTCATTCCTCCTTTAACTTACTGACTTAAAGGAGATTTATCATGAGCAATACTACATCCTTATTGAACGATCAGCTTGTCGACATGGCGTTTATCACGAAATTTACACAACTTACCGATAAGTGGTTTTACAAACTGATTCAGGAAGGTGCATTCCCAAAACCGATCAAGCTCGGACGTAGCTCCCGCTGGCTGAAAAGTGAAGTAGAAGCCTGGGTGCAGCAGCGTATTGAACAATCTCGCCAGTAGTCACGTCTTCATTCTCCCCTTTTTACCAAAACGCGAATAGCAGGACACCATCCGATGTTATTCAGCGAAGATTGGCTGTCTGTTATTCAGCATATTGGAGACATTTTTCAAGTGATACCTAACACGACGCTATCCACGTTGCTTGATAAGTACCAGAGGCATTCTGCCAGTAAAGGTCAGTCACCAGCCAACCCTTTGGGCAATGATTGACGAATAGGTTTTCTTCGCCTGCTTTGGTTACTGGAGAGATTATTACCCTGCTTGATATTGATAAATTTATAAGGACACCCTGCCCATCCATCGTCAATACCTTACAAATAGACGGCCATCTCACAACCCTAACGCAAACTTTCAGCATAACTGCGCATTCTGCGCAATTTCTTGCTCACTTTCTGGTGGAAATCACTTTTTGCGCAATGGATGCCGTTTTTTCACGAGGTCTGCGCAATTTATTGCTCAAATTTGGCTTAGGGAAAATTTGAGTTAAGAAAATTAACAGTAAAAACAATCAAATGAAAATTGGCATACGAATTGCTATGCAGAGCGTGAAGTTACTCATTACGTTCAACAACAAGGAGCAAGACTATGCCAACTCCATGCTATATCAGCATCGAAGGTAAAACGCAGGGCAACATCACCGCAGGGGCTTTCACGTCTGATTCTGTCGGCAACATCTATGTGGAAGGCCACGAAGACGAAATGCTGGTTCAGGAATTCAAACACATCGTCACCGTACCGACCGACCCGCAGTCTGGTCAGCCCTCCGGCCAGCGCGTACACAAACCGTTCAAATTCACCGTGGCACTGAACAAAGCCGTTCCGCTGATGTACAACGCCCTGGCCTCCGGTGAAATGCTGCCGACCGTGACCCTGAAATGGTATCGCACCTCGGTGGAAGGGAAGCAGGAACATTTCTTCTCTACCGTGCTGACCGATGCCACCATCGTGGACATCGACTGCAAAATGCCACACTGCCAGGACCCGTCAAAACTGGACTACACCCAGTTAATCGAAGTGTCGCTGGCCTACCGCAAGGTTGACTGGGAACACACGGTTGCCGGTACCTCCGGCTCTGACGACTGGCGTACACCGGTCGAAGCGTAATCTTTCTGTTTCTTTACCCGGGCTTGTCCCGGGTTTTCTGCGTGCACTACCCTGAGGTCTGATTCTCCCAGACCTGAGTGCAGACAACACGGTGTTCATCACGGGAAGCGAGGGAATAAACGTGGCAAACAGTACAGGATTACAGTTTACGGTAAAGGTCGGTGCATTGCCCGCCTCGACGTTTGCCGTGGTGGATTTTCAGCTCAGCGAGGCGCTTAACCAGCCGTTTGCCCTGTCGCTGAATCTGGCGAGTGCCTTGTCGGATGTCGATTTTGGCGCCGTGCTCGACCAGCCGTGCGAACTGCTGGTGTGGTACGAAGGCGAACTGAAACGGCGCGTCAGCGGGATTATCAGTGCCTTCGCACAGGGCGACACCGGCTTTCGCCGCACACGTTATCAGGCAGAGGTTCGCCCGGCACTGTGGCGGCTGGGGCTGCGTACCAATGCCCGCATCTTTCAGGCGCAAAAGCCGGAGGCCATTATCGGTACGTTGCTGGAAGAGTCTGGCATTACCGATTATGCCTTTGCATTGCGTCACGACCACGCCCCGCGCGAATACTGCGTACAGTATCGTGAGAGTGATTTGGCGTTTGTCACCCGTCTGGCAGCGGAAGAAGGGCTGTACTTCTTCCATGAGTTTGAAGAAGGCAAGCACCGCGTCGTCTTTTCGGATGATGCCGGGGCGCTCAGCAAAGGTCCGGAATTGTTCTTCAACCTCGCCACGCACGGACTGAGCGAAGGCGAATATGTCCGCCGCTTCCGCTACGCCGAAGCCGTCAGTACCGCCGAGGTCGCCCTCAAGGATTACAGCTTCAAAACCCCCGCCTACGGCCTACTGCACAGCAAGATGAGCGGCGAATTAGTGCACCAGCGCGAAAGCTATCAGCACTTCGATTACCCCGGTCGTTTTAAACAAGACCCGAGCGGTAAGGCTTTCACCGGCTATCGGCTGGATGCGTTACGCGCGAATGCCATGACCGGTTCGGGTGAGTCTAATGCCGCCATGCTGATGCCGGGCAGCAGTTTTACCCTGACTGAGCACCCCAATCCGACACTCAATGCTGTCTGGCAACTGGTTGCCATCACGCACAGCGGGCAGCAGCCGCAGGCGCTGGAAGAAGAAAGCGGCGGTGAACCGACCACCTACAGCAACAGCTTTGAGGTCATCAGTTCCAAAAGTACCTGGCGTGCCGATTTACCGTACAAACCGATGGTGGATGGTCCGCAAATTGCCACCGTTGTCGGCCCGGCGGGTGAGGAAATCTACTGTGACGAATATGGTCGCATCAAATTGCAATTCCCGTGGGACCGCTACGGCTCCAGTGACGACCAGAGCTCCTGTTGGGTACGCGTTAGCCAGGGCTGGGCGGGTGGTCAGTACGGCTTGATTGCCATCCCGCGTATCGGCCATGAAGTGATTGTCAGCTTCCTTGAAGGCGACCCGGACCAGCCCATTGTGACGGGCAGAACCTTTCATGCCACCAATCCCTCGCCGTATACGTTGCCGGAGCATAAGACCAAAATGGTGATTCGCTCCGACACGCATCAGGGAGACGGCTACAACGAACTGTCTTTTGAAGACGAGTCAGGGCGGGAGAACATCCATCTTCACGCCCAGAAAGACATGTCGGTCAAGATATTGCACGACATGACGACGCGGGTCGATGCCAGCAAGGTAGAAAGTATCGGCGATAACCGCAGTACCGAAATCGGTCAACATCACCAGCACCGGGTCGGTGGCAATATGAACCTGACGATAGGCGGCCAGGGGCTCGGGTTGCTGGGCGGGTTGTTCAGCCTGATAGCCAACAGCGGTAAATTCATGAAAAAGGAATCGGCCAAAGTGGGTGAGCCCGGTGTGGAGCAGTTCGCCGATGATATCAATAAGGTGGGTGCAGCGGCAGAAACGTTATCATTGACGGCGGGAAAATCGTTTACCGACGCCGGCGGATTCAAAAGTAAAGCCGGGCTGGATTTGGCCTCAAAAGGCACCTCATTGGCCGGACTGCTTTCCAGTCTGATGCCCGGTTCCGGTATTTTTAACACCGTCGTCGAAAAGTTTCGCTCGGATACCACCGGGATTGCCAGTACCGAACAGGTTGGCCTATATAAAAACACGCTGGTAGGTCACACCCAGACGCTGTCGGTCGGACAGGTGCTTAAACTGCTGGTCGGCGATAAGTACGATATCGAGAGCAAAAGCTCCATCTTCTCCCGTACCAAAAAACATACGCTATACGCCAAAGAGAAAATGGTGATTGGCGGGCCGGGCGGCACAATTACTATTGATGACAGCGGTATCACTATTCAGGCGAAAAGCATCAAGCTGAAAGCGCCGTCTATCGACATGTCTGGGGGAGCCGCAGAGCAGGCGGCAGCGCTAAGCAGTGACAAGCCGTTCACGGAAGAGTGTCCGTACAAGAAAAAATAAGGAGTCAGGATGCTGGAAAATCCCTATGACGCGGTGAGTGACGGCCTGAAACAGGTGGTATTTACCCCGGCGACCACAATGGTGGATGAACAAGAACACGCTCTCTATACCTATCTGTTGCTCAATGCAGCAGCCAGCCCGGACATCGCCATCTGTCTGGAGGGGTTCGCGCCACCTTACCGTTCGCTGTTTGATGTATCGGTACTGGATAGTCTGGGTCACGTTGCGCCGTATCTGGTTCAGATTGACGCCCACAGTGATGTGCTTGACTGGTGGCTGGCCGAAGGCTATATGCAGCAATGGGGCATAATGGTGCGTAGCACGCTACCGCTGATACCGCTGGTCAGGCATTTCAAAAAGTTCACCAAAGTCATCAATAACGGCAAAACCTACTTTTTCCGCTTTTATCAGCCTAAAACCTTTAATCAGTTTATTCCGCAACTGACGCCCGCGCAGCAGACAGACTTCTTCGCCCCGCTGTATGCCGTCTATGCCGAAACGCTCAATGAGCCAGAACAACTCATGCGTTACACCCATGATGTCGGCGGATTACAGACGGCGCAACTGATAGTACCGGTTACGCTATCACCTGAGGAGAGCATGACGCATGTGGCAGTTTAATGACCTGCAAATGGAATCACACCTGATGAGTGACGAGGATTTCTCCCGCTGGTTTGTTGATGAGGTGATGGAGGAAACGCTGCCGGAGCACAAAGAGGGGCATACGCCAGAAACGCTGTACACCATGACGCGGAATGGTCGGGAGATAGCGAAAAAACTCGATATTCATAAACCGACCAATCAGGCGAAGTTTTTGTATTTCATGTGGGGCGTCGGGTCGAATTTCTTCGAGTTTGACGGCTTTAAGCAAATCCTGGCGGATACGACGCGGAAGGAAGATGAACGTCTGGACGCGCTGTTTACCGAAGTCAGCGAAGACCAGGGTGTAGATGCCCTCATGAACAGCCACCCTAATTACTGGTTTCCGAGTCTGAAAACATTTATCCGTCTGGATTAAGGGACAATCATGGCGAATATCAGAAAGCAAAGCGACAGCCCAGCACTGGAAGCCGATCGCAAGAAACTGGCTGAGCTTGAATCACAGTATGGTGAATTGCTGGTTGATGGTGGTCTCGCCGTTGCTGGCGCAATCCCCCCGCCAGCTGGAACGGTAGCCGATGCTGCTGCATTGGGACGTTCGTTATACAAATTGGACTGGAGTGGTGCCGCACTAGATGCTCTGGGGTTTATCCCAGTTATTGGTGACGGTATTAAAGGCGGCAAAATAGCAGCCAAGGTAGAGAAGCTTGCAGAGGCTGTCTCCGCAGCGAAAACAGCATTAACAAAAAAAATATTTACAACAACAAGAAAAAATGCAGAGAAGTACTGGAAGGAGTTGATAGCAAAGAGAAAAAAAGAAAAACTAGATAAAGAATTGAGTAATTGTAAAGATGAGAAATGCAAAAAACTGGCTCGTGAAAAATTTGAAAATGATAAATCCATGGACCCTGGTCGATTACCTTCTTCCGATAAAGGGAAGTGGGTAGACAAAGATGGCAACCCTAGTCCTCCAGGGACTGGGAAATATATGCCAGACCCAGAGAAAAATCCAAGTCTGTATGCTGCCGTACAGCGGCATGGAAAAGATGGGATCACGTTTAAAGACGGACATCCAGACTTCTCAGATTTTCCTCCACTAAAGGACGGAAAAGTGATGGGTAAGGACGGTAAACCTTACCAAGTAGAAGTTGATATGCAGGGGAAAAAATCGGATTTTACCAAAGCTAAAAACGCATTAAAGGAAAAAGAAGATGTAACCCTTACTAAAGCAGATTCGGAATATGGTGTCTGGCATCATGAACCTGATGGTGTAACAATGAGTTATGTTGATAAAAGAGTGCATCATTCCTTTAAGGATGCCGAAACTGGGACTGTTAACTCGGGAACTCCTCATAAAGGTGGAGATTCGATGTGGCGTAGCGAGGATTATTAAATGACTATTGAAAAATCTGATCTTGATAACTGGGATATGGATGAACCCGATTTTACTCCAGATGTGAATAGAGTAAATGCATCTATAGCGTTTATTCAAAACGAGTTGGGGGTAGTGCTTTCTAACGAAATGCAAGAGCTGATGTTTTTAACAAATGACAAGCCTATTGGTCCGGTTGATGATATTGACAGTGTTTTGGCAAAATACAACGATGGAAGCAGAATTATCGGAATAGATATTATTTACAGTAGTAATTCCATTGTAGAATATACCAGGCTATCTCAGGAGTCTATTTACGAATCCCGTTCATTATTGCCCAATGGATTAATAGTTATTGGTTCTAGTTATGATGGAGCATCAGACTCCAGTATTGTTTATGACATTAGGAATAGTTCACCAACCTATCAACACATTTTTAATTGGCGATATTATGTCGATAATCTGGTTGTAGGTGAAGGGTTAGGGCTTATTGCTCGTTCATTGAAAGAGTTCTTAAGTATGCCAACATCGGAAGATGAGTTGTAATTTATACTCATGGCTCATCAATACAGGATGTTAAGGTTGGTCGAATATGTATTCTGAACATAAGGCGACATTTATTGAGAACTGGCCGAAAGAGTTGTTGGATTTATCGTTTTTGAGTGAGGGGTTTGAACTTCATGAGCGAGACGTTATTGCCATCGGAGCCAATACTCATGATTTTATGAATGCTAGAGGGCTACTGGAAAAACCACTATATTCTGCACAATTACGTGAAGATATCGAATATGCCTTGTCGGTGTTGAATAAACCGGCCTTTTTGCGATTCGGAGGTGTTAGCTACCACGATTATGCGCGTCCTCGGTTAGAGACGGTTGATGGCGTGATTGAACAACTCGCGGTCTCAAATCGTCGTGTCGCCTCCTATCTTTGGGATTGCCTGCAATCGTCAACACCCGTTTGGCTGTATCTGAGAGAGTGGCGTGAAATTCTCCGCTGGGGAGAATTCAGGTGCTTTATCAAAGAGGGCAAAGTGATTGGCGTTTCTCAATATCACTGTCTGGAATACTTTCCGTTTATCAAAGAAAAGGAAAACGAAATACGCCTTCAACTCATCGCTTTTTTACAAAAGCTCTTACCTGTATTACACGTTGATTCCGTGGTCGCAGATGTGGCGATAACTTATCAGGACAGCAAGTTTGCTACCACGCTGATTGAGCTCAACCCGTTTATTCAGCGGACGGATGCCTGCCTTTTTTCCTGGATAAATGGTGGTGATTTTAATGGCCGTATTCGCATCAATCTAAGTGATGCAGATGCGCAAGCGGAAAAACAAAGAAGACCCTATTTATTATAGGAGGGAGTATGGGAAAGCCAGTGGCAATACTGGGACACATGCACGTTTGCCCGAAAGTCGAGCCCGGCCCAGTGCCACACGTGGGCGGACCGATTATTGATGCCGGACAGTCGATTGTTACTATCAACGGGATCCCTGTTGCTGTGGTAGGTGGTAAAACATTGTGTACAGGAGTCGGGATACCAGATGGATTGGTCGCGGGCTCATCTATCTTCACTATAGAAGGTAAGCCCGTCGTGAGAATGGGAGATAGTTGTGCCCACGGTGGTAAAATCGTGCAAGGATGGCCTACAGTGACATCAGATTAATTTCTTAAGTCTGTGAGTGAATAGTCCTGTGCCGTTTCTCTTCGCATAACCTATGTGGCACAGGCCATTTCTGTTATCGCCCGAATGATCAGCCACACATTCCCCATCAAAATCTCCGTTGCGAATATATCTCCTTCGCCTGCTTTGCTTACTGGGCAGACCACCAACCCGTTTAATTTTCATGCCGTTACGTGAACACTGCTTCAGAGCACTTTTGATCGGTAACGCCGATCGATACGATCGCATCGATCTATCAAAACGATTATCTTTTGATCGCCACCGTCGATAAGCTATTGCCGAGAATAACCATAACGTAATGTTTTATCTGTTTTTATTTCCACTATCGGGAAAGGTTAACTATTGCCTGTTATCCGGTAAATCAATAATCAGTAGATAAAAACCATTCGTTATTTTTGCCAAATCAGGACTGGTGTGCAATGACTCCGATTACCTCTCTTCATCTAACGATACGGAATCAACAGGATAAATCGGCGACTCGATTGAGCCAGGCGATTGAACGGCTTTCATCGGGTCTGCGTATCAACAGCGCGAAGGACGATGCCGCTGGTCAGGCTATTGCCAACCGGATGACCGCTAATCTGAATGCCAACAGCGTCATCACTAACGGAATGAAAGATGGCCTCAGCCTAATGCAAACGGCTGAGAGCGGGCTTAATGCCATCAATAATCTGCTACAACGTGGCAGGCAACTCGCGGTGCAGGCGGCAAATGGCACGTTGTCAGATACCGACCAGACCAGCCTAAACGGTGAGTATCAACAAATCAGGGAAGAGATCGACCGCATCGCCTCATCGACACAGATCTTTGGCCGCTATCCGTTGGCTCCTGCTGAACCAGGCCCCCTGCCTGCCAAACTGGGCGACACGTTGCCACTGGCTGAAAAGTTTCCTGTCCCCAATATCAATCATCAATTTCCTTCTGGAGTGATTTCGCTTGCTTACATTCCTGCTGGCGCAAAAAATATTACCATTACCATCGACTCATTAAGCGCCGATGACGATATTCAGCTCTTTGCGCGAGATGGCAGGCATCTGGCCGGTACACCCGCAGAAGGTGCAGACGCCGATATCGTCTGGTCAGCAAATGGCGTAACGGATGAAAACACCATGAATACCGCCGTGATTACGCAAGACAACGGCTTTTTACCTCATGCCACCTACTCGGCAGATTCATTACTACAAGCCGGGGAATACAATATCAATATAGGGGCACAGACCACTTATCAGGGCATGACCATCACCTACAGCGGTGATGGCGACCGCTTTGAAGATGCCAACACCGGGGGTTTTAACGATGGAAATGTGGGCGCAGCAAACCGACTGGAAAAAATTCATATTGATGAGGTAACGGAAGATCTGATTGTCATTGTGGTTGGCAGCGGCGTATTCAATAGCAGCGCAAGCTGGGATGAACTTCCCACACCGACAGAGCCTGCCCCGCCACTGCCGCCCTCAGTACCGATCAGCAAAGAAACGACGTTTGTCGTCGGAGCGAGTTTCGGTGACGCATTGCAAACGGTCACCCTCAACCCAACGCCAGCAGATAGCCAATCGCTGGGGCTTTCCTCTGTGACTCTGGGTACACCTCAACAGGCAAGTGCGGCATTAACCACGTTTGATAATGCACTGAAAACGCTGGACGGTTACCGCAGCGAATACGGCAGCCAGATGAACCGTTTTGAATCCGTCACTGCCGTGCTGTCGCAGGAAAAGGTTGCCACGGCTGCCGCCCGCTCTCGCATATTGGATGCGGATTATGCCCTTGAGGTTTCCGCGATGACAAAAGCCCAGATCCTACAGCAGGCATCGATGGCCGTCTTGTCGCAAGCCAATCAGCAGTCGGGAAACGTATTAAAGCTGTTACAGGGATGATGCGTCGTCAGATATCACTTTGTTATTTTTCTACTGAATCACTATCGTCATGAGCATTGAAATATTCAGCCGCTGCCCTTTTACCACGGCGGCGTTTACCTGTCTGGGACATAGGGATGGCGTTAATGTACCCATCACTGTTGTTGATATTGAACACGGTATCGACATGACGCTATTGACGCACATCATTACCGCCAGTCACCGAACATTCATCATTATTCTCAACAACCGCAAACATGCGCCCGTGATGGTGGCTAAAAAGGTATTGCTGTTATCAAAACATGCACCGATGAGTACGATTAAAAAAGTAATTTCTGCCCTGTCATCGTTCAGAGAAATAAAAGGCAAGACGATATCGTTATCACCGAATGAGAAAATATTCTTTGGCTATTGGCTGGACGGAATTGCAATAAAAACCATCGCAAAGAAAATGGTAATAACGCATAAAACCGCCAATAACATGAAAAATAATATCTACAGAAAATATGGCATAAAGGACCTGCTCACCTTTTTACTCATTGCCAGAATCTCACATATGCAAAGTATCGCTGACGCCGAACATCACAGGGTTATCTACGTTGATAAGGTGGCTTGAGATAACATTCTGAGAGCAACAGGAAGCTTGAATCCCTCTGATTTTGCGAGCATTATCGCAAGATATTCCCTTTCAGTTTGTGTTGTGTATGCCATCTGTCCAAGAACTTCAAACAGCAATTTCCAATATGTCTATATGGCGTAAAGGCGATCAACGTGCGCCTCATAAGCCATTGTTGCTGCTTTATGTTCTATCGGCCTATCAACAAGGACACCCGCGCCTGTTTCACTATGGCGACGAAATCCGTCCGCAGCTCTTGGCACTTTTGAACAGCTTTGGGCCACAGCGGCGTGCTCATTACCCTGAAATGCCATTCTGGCGACTGAAGGGAGATGGTTTTTGGCAGTTGCAGAACGACGAGCATTGTTCACCGCAGAAAGGGAATAAAGAGCCGCCAAACCGCGAGCTGATTCAGCACAGTGTCATGGGGGGATTTGATGAAGTCAGCTATCAACTATTATGCAAACAACCTCAACTTATCGATAAACTGGCTCAGCAGATTTTAAGCGAGCATTTTCCTGAAAGTGTTCAGGAAGTCATTGCCAACCGCCTGGAACTGTCGCTAGATGATGTACGCAAGTCTCGCGATCCTCATTTCCGTCAAACGGTACTACGTGCATATCAATATCGCTGTGCGGTCTGCGGTTATGATTTACGACACGATACAACACCTGTCGGCCTCGAAGCGGCACACATCAAATGGAAGCAATACGGTGGCCCTTGCACCGTGACCAACGGATTAGCCTTGTGCTCAGTACATCACTCTGCGTTTGATATTGGCGTTATCGGTATTGATGACAGTATGAAGTTGATGGTTTCTGAAGGCGTGAATGGCAGCAAGATCGTCGAAAGGCTATTCTGGGATTTTGAGGGAAAAGCGCTGTTTCTGCCTAAAAAGCGGGAGTATTACCCGCTTGAGCAGTTTGTGGAATGGCATCGAGGGCAGGTTTTTAAAGGTCTCTGAGTTGCTTACTATCAGGAAAATAATACCTAGAGATTAAAAATTTATTGGCTGCAAACCAGTTGGGGTATTCAAAATGCTATGCCACGGTAAAAAGATTACAACGCAATCACGTTATCCAGTCGCTCGTCAAAATAGATGGCTAACTGCGACAATGTTAAATTCCTGTTCTGGATAGGCATTGTCCACTTCACCTGCTCCTTCGCCAATCCCAGATAAAGCCGCTTTAACATGCTATTCTCGTTAGGGAAGGTATCTTTGATTTTCGTCAATTTACGAAATTCTTGGTGAATCGACTCAATATCGTTAGTCATGTAAATGGCCTTGCGGATAGGTACAGTTGCCACTGTTTGAGTTCAGAGATAGAGATAACCTTGTCGGTGGCGTCGCTAATCGTAGCGGTTAAGATACTGAAATCGTGCAAATTTTAGCCCCTCTAACTGATGCCGGCGTAATTCATTCTTTGCGTGAACAGACTGATAATTTTCTACTTAATCTCCTCTGACGGCGTAGCCTAGAACCACTTAACCAGTTGAGACTCAAAATTGCCGTTACAGTCATGCTGCGTAGCAGGTTCGACTGCCTATTGTGGCTTTGGTAATCTTCTTGTCAGAACCATTTTTACGGTTCGCGTCCACATCCTGAGCCAGCCAGGATTCGAATTCAGTAGCCAGAACTGATTCTCGTTAACTATTTAATTAATAGCATTAATATGCAATATTTTCCGGCCTATGCTTGGCCGAACTGGTGCGTTTTGTCGAAATCGAAAGGCTAGGACCTGTGCCATTCATTTTTCTGAACAGATGACTGGAATGACACAGAATCTTAACTCTCTAAAATGATGATCCTGAATTAGAATTCACGTTGCTCCAAATTGGTATATATAGTTTTAATTTCACCTTTTAAGGTTTCGCCACGGTATACCATCGATGTATCGTATCGTTGAAATTTCTCATCCCGTGCGGCACTGAACCAGTTATACGACCCTATGCAGAGTAGCCCTGCGTCACCAATCACAACTTTACTGTGAACACGATTGACTAATTTCGTCACGATGCCCATCTCATTGAGCTTATCCACAGAATAATTAAGGCGCTGCTGTTTCTCTTTACGCTTTTCATTATCGGCATCCTCGGTATTAAAACTTTTGTCCGTTACCACCGTAATGTCGATTCCACGAGCGCGTGCATGGACAATCGACGCCAGAAAACCTGTCTGTTCCAGCTTTTGCCAAGTGAGCCACGGGGAAACGATTGTAATGCTCTGATTAATGGCGTCAAAAGTCTGGTTTAGGAACGCATCATGTTGCTCCACCCCGTGTAGGGTTGAAATCTGCGTTTGTGAGGTATTTAAATCCTGGCGCTCCTGAAACTCAAACTGCAATGCATTTTGGCTTGAAGCAAACAGGTATTTCGCCAGCAGTCCCCGAGGTGATGATCCGGGTTGGATCTCAAACAGGTCCATATCGCCAAATACCAAGAAGCTATCTTTAGCACGCGAAACGGCAACGTTCAGCATGCTGCTGTCTCTGTCGATAAATCCGCCATCCTCATGTTTCGAATACACGGGAGAGAAAAGCACAATTGCCCGTTCTGCTCCCTGTAATGAGTGAACCGTACCTATTGTCAGCGAGCTTTCGTCACCATTGCAATTGATATCCAACTTACGCAATGATGACTTTATCGCATTGACCTGCGCCGAAAATGGGGTCACAACACCTACTAATTCATGTAACGGTTTTTTATAGTGCCGCTCAATCTCGTCCTTGTGCGCTGCAAGCCATGCCGCTATCGTCTTTGCTTCAAAGTCGTTAAAACGACTTCCACCACTTGCCTGCATACCTTTACCATCTATATGCAGATAGCCCATTGCAGGAAATATTGTATCTTTTTCTTGCCCTCGTTTGGGCTGCAACTTACCGTGATAGCAGAGAGTGTTACAGTAGCCAATGATGTTATCAAAGCAACGACGGTGTTCGTACAAGTACATCCCCCTAGCCAGGTCAGGATCGTACTGGTAGCGAGAGTTAAACTGTGCAACCTTCATAACACTGCCAGATGCAGCACTTTTTCCAGAATCACACACCAGGGCATAAGCTTCAGTAAGTTCTTCCTGAGTACCTCCCTGAAGAATGTTCTCCTCAACCATGTTGCCGATATCAATACCAGGTAGGCTGTTCCAGATAGGCGCAATCTGTTCTGTGTCGCCAATCACCAGGGCTTTCTTCACCAGCGCGAAAGAAGCTGCCGCAACCTCAGACAACACCTGCCCCGCTTCATCGACAATCAGCAAATCGGCAAAGTTATATAAATAGCCATCATCAAACTTCTTGCCACCAACATGCTCCCTGATGAGCATATGGTGAGGAAGCATAAAGCAGGTCATCACGACACAAGGGGTTAGTTTCATTCTACGCAGCCAGCGGGCTTTAATGGCCTTCGCCCCTTTGAGACCTTTTTCTTTTTGAAGGTTATCGATAGCAGCCATATCCATCAGCCACCGGCCTTCCCAGTAATGCGTAGCCAGCAGAAACGCAGGGAAACGGAGCTGTGTATCTGCAAGCTCATCGGCTTCGCACAGACTCAGCTCCGCCTCGCTTTGATTCCCCAGCGAATGGGTAATCTCGCGCCAGCGTATGGCAGCTTCGTTTTCACGTTGGGAAACGTCCTCAGCAAGTTCGATCTGCTGCTGATACTCAGCCTGCTCATTAAGCACCTGAGCAATCAGACCATCGATAAATACATCAACGCCATCAGGCAGAGAGCCCTGGAATGATGTCATTCTTTCACCAAACGTAGCCTCCAAAAACAGCTTCATTTGATAGTGACGCTTAGTACGAACGGCGGGAAGCCAGGAGAAGAGAGCGAACATGATCGACTCACCGGCTCGATATTGTTCCCACTGTTTTTTGCCCTGCGTTAATAGCGAGATTTCATTTGTGCTATTGAGCAGTAAAGTTCTCTTATCCTGAATATACTGTTCGAGATCGTCACTGATGGCATGCCGCTCCTGACGGATTGCGTTCAGCTCATCCCATGCAGGCTCGATTTGCTCAAGCTCTGCAGAGAGTTCAACCAAACGCTGATGCAGGAGATCCACAACCTGTTCAGGTAAATGACATTCCTTATTCGGAAAAGCTGCCCTTGCCTTTTCAAGGAAGAAGCACCGGGCATCTTCAACATATTCAAGGGATTCAACACGGTTAAAAAAGTCTTCCGTCTGGTATTTTTTTACCGCCTCGGCTCTCCGTCCCGAAGACGGGAAGTAAGCGCCAAAGCTTTTTACTTCAGGTAACCAACGCCCGGCCATAGGCCCAGTGCCGATAGCAAAATCTTTACCGAAGGCCTCGATAATGTTGGTAACGGCCTGATTGTTGGTTGATGTCGCAATCATCACTGGCGGTTCGGTTTTGTTTAAAGCAGCTCTCGCCCACTCAGTAGCAATGATTGAGAGAACCAGAGTAGTTTTCCCGGTTCCCGGAGGACCGTTCACGGCAAGAATATCGCCCGGCTGTTGAGTGAGATAATGGCTAAGGGCATCGCGCTGCGCCACAGCCAGCGGAAATTTATCACCGGAATGCCCCAGACGCTCGCTGAACATAGCATTACTGGCAAGGAGCGGCTCAACAGGAAACTTATCTTTCGAGGCAAAGCGCGCCAGCAATGGCACCTCTTTTTTGCACGACAGCAGATGATCGTACATAGGCAGGATATGGATGCTGGCCCCTCCAGGCTGGTTGGCTTTAATAATGTAGCCATATCCAGCTGGTTCATATTGCTCAGGTGATGCGAGCCATCTGCCAGCAATATTTTTTAAAAGTTCATCAGTGTCTTTAAGGTACTTTTGCCACAACTGCTGATAACGAGCATATCGTTCCACTCGTTGTTCATCAGTCTCCTCACGCAGCTCATCCCCATTACCGGGACTAAAAGTGATTGAATTATGCGTGGTTTTGTACTTGTCATATTCCGCCATCTCACCAATAGAAAAGGTGCCTTTAGGGAGAGGTTCGAGCAGGTCACGGGGAATGGTGGCAGGAGATGTAGGGAATAAAAAGCCTTCGCGGTTCAACAGTGCGGAAGTCACCAGAGGCGTAACTATACCTGGTGCGCCTGCCGTACGTTCCTTGCCATGCTTTAACAGGCGAATCCATACCTGCGGCCGTAACAACACCTCGACGGTTTTAGCCTGCTCGTCTTCGCCCTCGAAGAACGATTGCACGATCTCTTCACCCAACCTTCCATGTTCAACGTTCATCCATTGCGTGAATGAATCTTCATCTCTGCGCTCAAATGCCCCTTTTCCAGACTCGGCATCAGCTAAAGCATTACGCCAGTATGAAGTGAATCCTTGAGTATTACTGTCCATTCCTCATCCCATAACTTAAATAAAACTATTGATTTCGTTGATATAAAATCATCATGGTTAAACATTGTCCACGATGCGAGAACGATCGCAATGATTTGTTTATATGGCAAGGGGTATTAAGTTATCTGGTACTTGATTGAAAAAACCAAGGAACATACTTGTAAGAACTAAGCATTACTTAGACACTATAAGTTTAATGAATGTATTGTAACATTATGTAATGTGGAAGTTTGAGCGTACACGAAAATGAACCTTGCCGAAGAAGAGTTGCTAGAAGTTGCGTGGTACTTGTCAAAATATGGGTACAAGAAGCCGCCAGTAGCGCTAGGAGTTGAGAAATGGAAAGAGGCTGTTGCTCTATTTTATCCCCGATTTGGGGCGGGTAAATCATTCACGGAGTTTTATAATAGTCTGAAAAATCATCGTGATCACTACGATGCTTGGATGAGCAATGTACGTATTGGCTGGCGCAATGAAGATGGATCGCCACGAGGTCTCCCCTCAGCGTCACAAAGAGTGTTGCAAAGGATGAGTTTGTTATCTGATGCTCAAATTGAACAAAATATTCTAACTAAGCTTACTGATATAACTGATATTCAAGAGAAACACGATATTGAATTAATAGTTACAGATCAATCAATTGATAATACCACAAAAGAACGCCTGATTGCTGCCAGGCTTGGCCAAGGGGTCTTTCGACAGAGATGTTTAAAACTTTTCCCAGCTTGTGCAGTGACAGGATATGCATTCCCTCCATTACTTCGGGCAAGTCATATCAAACCTTGGTCTGCATGTGAAAGCGCCAAGGAACGCCTTGATCCTTACAATGGTATTGTACTAGCTGCGCATATCGATGTTCTTTTCGATAAAGGTTGGATTTCGTTCAGTAACGATGGTTACATTTTGCTTAGCGAAGAGCTTGATGGGACGATCGTAAATCAACTTTCTTTAGCAGGACGAAAAATTAAAGAATTCCCCTTTCTTTCACATGGTTACCTGGAATGGCATAGAGAAAATCTGTTAAGATAGACAACTTAAAGTAAGCGATATAGATACAGCGACTCACTGCTATCAGATACCTTGCCTCTACCTTCATAAACATCGCTAAGGAATAGTTTTTTTCGGGACAAATCTGTATAATGCCCGGTCCTCAATATGTGGGTGTTAGAATGACAGTTAAAGCTATTGATTTGTTTGCGGGTGCTGGTGGTTTCACTCTTTCGGCTATTGAAGCTGGTGTAGACGTGATTGCTGCAGTCGAGTTTGATAAGTCAGCAGCAGAAACCTATCGTAAAAATTTCATTGAAGGAAAGAAAAGAAAAATTGAACTTAGGTCTGGTCCCCAAAAAGGGGATATCAATAATATTACACCACTGGAACTAAGGCAAAGCTTAGAGCTCGAACGTGGAGAACTAGACATCATACTAGGTGGGCCGCCGTGCCAAGGATTTTCTACACATCGAATCAAAAATGCGGGTGTTGATGACCCTCGAAATGCTCTATTGCTGAAATATTTCGAATTTGTGCATGAATTTCAACCAAAAGCTTTTTTAGTTGAAAATGTGACTGGTTTACTGTGGAAACGCCATGAAAAATATTTTCATCAATTTATTGACTTGGCTCAAAATAGTCATTACACCTTAAAATTCAGTAATATAATTAATGCTGTCGATTATGGTGTACCTCAAAATCGTAAAAGAGTATTTATCTTTGGTATCCATGAAGATCTAAATAACAGTACAATAAAATTCCCACCAAAGCCAACTCATCATTCACCTAATTCAGGTGTGGAACCTTTTTGGATACCAGCATCATCAGTCTTTGAAGATATTCCTAGCAATATCAAAAAACGATACATCGATGAATACTTCGTTGGTAAATTCAATCTCTCCGAGGAGGAAGGATATAATATATTAAATAATCTTCCTATTGGAGAACCTGTATCAGAAAATGAAATTTTCATGAATCCCACACCGAAATTAGTGGAAAGATTTATGGATACTCCCCTTAATGGGAGTAGAGTTGATGCAGGAGAAAAGCATCTTTTAAAATGCCACTCTAATGGATATGAAGGACACAAGGACGTTTATGGAAGAATAATGATACATAGACCAAGCAATACTATTACCACTGGTTGTAATAATCCATCAAAAGGAAGATTTGTTCACCCCTGGAAAAACCATGGTATAACCCTACGACATGCCGCACGTCTACAAACTTTTCCTGACTGGTTTGAATTTACCGGAAGTTCAACACACCAAGCAAAGCAGATTGGTAATGCAGTCCCACCTAAGCTAGGGGAAACTCTTATTAGATCAATATGCCAAATATTAAAAAAATAGCTTTTATTGATAAATCGTATATAAAGAAATTTATTCCAAATATAATTAAATAACCATAAAAAGAGAATGATTTTCAGTCGCCAAGGAAAGAGGAAGTGCATGGAATACGAATTCCTCTAATTTTTGATATATCAATCACCAACACATTCAATTATCTTATCCAGTACTTATGATTTTAAGCAATTTTATTCATGAACTATCTATCTAGCGTATAGTGACATAGATAGTGCCGCTCTGGTGTTATCCCGATTGAGTTCCCTAACAGGAACAGAGTCAGGCAGCGGATGAGCCGTCTTATAAGAGTATGCTTCTTCATATGCTCATCCTCACATTACTGAGGTAAGCATCATAATGTTAAAGACTGTCGCTCCTCTATGATTTATGCAATCCCGACCATTCCCATTTGTATAGATTAATATTAGTATCATACAATCATCGAGTTAGGCACTTAAGTTTGAACGGAGGGTAAACAACGTGGCCCAGATGAAAGTAAGTGCAAGAACTGTCGATATGCTAGGAAGGCAGCAAATTGCAGGCATCCCTACAGCTATCCACGAACTGTTTAAAAATGCACATGACGCATATGCTTCAAATGTAGAAATAGACTTTTTTGAGTCCCAAAATTTACTCACCTTAAGGGATGATGGAATTGGGATGACAAAAGAGGATTTTATTGGAAAGTGGTTAACAATCGGCACATCCAGCAAGCTTGGCATCAACAGAAAACCCGTATTCATTCCTGAGGGTATGGACGAACGCCCATTAATGGGTGAAAAAGGTATAGGACGGCTTGCAATAGCTTCTATTGGGCGACTAGTACTTGTTCTTAGCAGAGCTATTCGAGATGATGGAATGCACGATATGGTTGTGGCCCTAGTACATTGGACACAATTCGAAATACCTGAAATTAACATATCGGACATAGTAATACCGGTCCGTACATTTAATTTGGGTAAGCTCCCAAGTCAAGATGATATCCAGTCGATGTCTAATGAGATAATAAATAACCTTGATAAATTAGAAGAAAAAATACCGGAAGAATTATATAACATAATTAAAAATGATTTATGTTCATTTGATTTTTCACCAGAAATGCTGTTTAATAATTTAAAAAATATTACATTAGCTAATTTTAAAAAACCTAATAATCATAAAGATAGCAACGTCATAAATCAATTTTCCCCTGTACTAGATGGTTTTTCTCATGGTACTCATTTTGTCATTATGCCTTGTGACCCTGCGCTTGAGTTAGACATTAAGCAGGATGAAAATGATACCACTGAACTTCAAAAAATCCTTGTAGGCTTTGCAAACTCATTAAGTGGTCAATCCGAACAAGTAATGGCAACAAAATTTCGTACTCATCGAGGAAGTGCAGAACCAGAGGAACTCATCGAGGAGGGTTTTTTCACTCCAGAAGATGCTCTAAGTGCAGATCACTATATAGAGGGTGAATTTGATGAATATGGTCAGTTCAAAGGAGCTGTAACAGTCTATCGAGGGAAGCCAGTAAATCACATTATCAACTGGAATGAAAATTATGGAACCAAAACTCGTTGCGGTAGATTTAAAATAAAGTTCTCATATTTGCAGGGTGATGCAAGTGAAAGTACTGTACCTACACAAATATACACAGAAATTAAAGCAAAATTAAATATGTATGGCGGTGTTTATCTTTATAAAGATGGCATTCGAGTATTGCCTTATGGCAAACCCGAGTTTGATTTCCTAAGAATTGAAGAAAGAAGAACTAAGCGTGCTGCAACAGCATTCTTCTCCTATAGATGGATGTTTGGTGCAATTGAAATTGGCCATGATAATAACTCAATGCTGATTGAAAAAGCAGGTCGGGAAGGTTTAATAGAGAATATTGCCTACCGTGAATTCAAAAGCATACTTAATAATTTTTTCGATCAGTTAGCAGCTGATTTTTTCCGTGAAAACTCAATAAACGATCGTTTTTGGGAAATTAAAGAAGTTTTTAAAGCCCAAGCCAAGAAACAAAAACTCACGTTAGATAAGAGAAGGAAAAGCGTTAACTTAAAAAAATCAAACTTCCAAGCCGAACTTGAAAACTTCTTTTTAAATTATGATAAAAATATTTATCTTGAAAATATAGAAAATATTATCAAAGACACAAAAAATATTATACTAACCAGTAGAGATAGCTGGCCTACCCCTCAGAAATATAATTTTATATATAACATAATGAGGGATGTTAAGAATAAAACAAATGACGTCATCAAATCAATAAAGATAACAAAGCCTAACGTTGGCCTCAATAAAAACTCACTAAAGCAATGGGAAAGTTATCTCATTATAAAAGAAAAAATCACTGAGGAAATCATTGAACCAGCAAAAAAAAAGCTGGAGGAGTTGATATTCTCCTATATGAACTATCACTCCCTCTCATTTAGTAAAAGAGAAAAAATCACAGAAACAGTTAATGATGAACGAAAAAATCTTAATGATAGTGTTAATACCTTCAAGAAAAAAATGAAGGACAGTGTTAATACTTTAGATGGCTCGATTAAGGAAAAGATCAGAGGAAAAACTTTAGAATTCACTAATACAATCAATTTTGTTATGAGTGAAATTAATACAACTTCATTAGACACTATTTCTGATAATGAAGCGAATAAAATGATT
Source organism: Pectobacterium brasiliense (assembly GCF_016950255.1). NCBI lineage: Bacteria > Pseudomonadati > Pseudomonadota > Gammaproteobacteria > Enterobacterales > Pectobacteriaceae > Pectobacterium > Pectobacterium brasiliense. The sequence continues at coordinate 1,241,507 of NZ_JACGFN010000001.1, forward strand.
ATTTCATGGGAGAAACAACTGGATAATGTATCCAATAAAACTGACGAGTATTTTAATAAGATAAAAGAGTCTCTTGAAATAATCATAAATGACTTAAAAGGCGATGAAGTTACCTCCATTGATACACTTGTAGCCTTAGAAACTGAAAATGAGCAAGTAAAGGATTCGCTCAACCAGTATTTCGACTTTGCCCAATTAGGTATGTCAATCGGTATAATTCAACATGAATTCAGCAGCACAATTAAATCCGTTAGACAAAGCATCAAAATGTTAAAACCTTGGGCGGAAAAAAATCCAAATTTAAATACTATATTTTTCAATATTAGCCACAGTTTTTCACATTTAGATGGCTATCTAAAAATGTTCACACCACTGAACAGAAGGCTTTACAGGTCAAAAGTTGAACTCAGTGGAAAAGAAATAGAACGATATTTAAAAGATATTTTTGATGTTCGAATGAACAGACATAGCATATCTTTAGTGTCCACTGATGATTTTTCTAATGTTATTAAAGAAGTGTATCCATCCACATTCCTTCCTGTATTTATTAATGTTATAGACAATGCTATTTATTGGTTAAATACTCAACGAGAATCAGAAAATCCAGATAAAAAAATAATATTAGCTACTCAAGGAAATGCATTAACAATTTCTAACAATGGCCCAGCCATTCCAACTATTGATAGAGAAAGCATTTTTGAATTTAGTTTTTCCCGTAAAGATTCAGGAAGAGGGATGGGGCTATATATATCAAAAGAAACCCTAAATCGAGAGGGTTTTGACATTAGATTAGTTGATGGAGATGTTAATGCATCTCCTTGCTTTATTATTGATAATTTAGATACAGGAGTTTCAGAATGACTTCATTTTCTAAACACTGCCAAGAAGTAGTAAAAGAATATGTGCAGACGGTAATGATTATTGATGATGGCGCGGGTTTGAATAGTGAGCCAGTTCCAGTTACTATTACTCCATTAACTTCCAATCCATTTATGGCTGGTTTCATTCAGGCCCCACCTCCTGAGCAAATATCTACTCCGGAACCATCCAAAATTTTTCATCAGCTCGATACACTTGAACTGACCAATGCATTTTTTGAAAAAGGAATCGTTGCAGGGATTTATCAACCTAAAATTGATAATTCTCAACAACCAGAAGAATTTGCAGAAAAAGCGCGTTCAGCATGTGAGAAAGCTGATATTATTATTCTAGACTGGATACTTAAGGATCGCACTTCTGTTTATAGTAAGGCGATAGTTAAAGAGATTCTCCATAGCGATTATATAGGAGGTGGCCGAATAAGAGCTATCATGATATACACTGGAGAATCTAAACTGAATGATTTGAGAAATGAACTTTGTGATTATTTAAGCGATTATGAATTGAATAAAGATGTTGATTTTGAGATACGAGCTAAAAACCTCATAATTTCTTTTTATAATAAAAATCATGAAGGCTATTCTTTCTCTCCAGATAGAGCCGTTAGAGAGTCGGAAATTCCGAAAGTGGCATTAAGTTCTTTTGCTATTTTAGTTCAAGGATTAACTCCAATTTTCGCCATGAAATCAGCTGCAACTATTAGAAAAAACACAGGGAGAATTATCTCTCGCTTTGATAGTAGCTTAGACTCTGCTTATTTAGCACATCGTGTACTTCTACCTGAGCCCCAGGATTCTGAAGTATTCATGCTTGAAAATTTCGTTTCTTACACAAGAAATATTTTAGCAATTTCTCGCGTTGACAATTTAACCCTTGGTGATAAATCAATTGAGTTTTGGATTAAGGAGAATAATGATAAACTTGATAAGAAAATCAAAAACGACCAAGGGGAATATAGTTTAGAACTCGATGAAATAATCCAGTTAGCTCAGATTGGATTTTCAAAAAAATTGTATTCTATTTTGGAGCAAAAAAAAGAATCAATGTGTAAATCCTTTAAAGATACTAGCAATACACCATCTTTGAATGCTATAAATATATTTAATAGTGATAAATTTGATGTTATTGAATCATCAATTGAATTATCAATACTATCTTCATTTAGAAGAACGTTTAAAGATATTGCTGGCGCGAATGAAACTCCTTATCTGACTCAGGGGTCTCTAATATACTCAAAAAGCAAAGACTTATTTCTTTTATGTATCACGCCAAAATGTGATACTGTCAGGATTGAAAAAGAACAAAAGTTTTCCTTCGTTGTATTGAATGAGGCGCCAGGGAAAAAATTTGACATCATCATTCCCGAAAATCGCTTTGTAAATTCTAATAAAGATAAATTTCGAAAGAAATTGCGAGAACAAATAGTACATTCTTTAATTGATTATCGAGATCTAGATGACAAGAATGAGATAAAAGTAAAACTCAATGAACAGCTCAAAGCCATTAATAGCAAGGGGTATAGCGGTTATATTTATTTGCGTACAACTCCTAAATTCCACGAGTTAGAACATATCATTTTTGAGAGTGATGATAAAAAAAGAATACCATCTAACAATAGAGGGCCTGACTTAATTGAGTTTTGGGATTCTGATCTCAATGAATACATATGGATAGGCGATCTTCATGACCTTAATACAATTTATCGCGTTGGTAATCTAGTATCAAATTTGAATAGAACAGGTACTGATGAAGTAGAGTGGTTAAGACGTCATTATCAATAATCTCCAAGCTAAGAAAGAGGTTATACGCAATAAGTATAACCTCAAGAAAAACATGAAAATAAATAGAATATAAGCTGGAACGCATTTTTAATTATTCTATATCAAATAGTATCCTAACATTAAATACGTAGATCCGACTCTCTAATATTAATTATCATTACGTATCCCAAAATCAAACGGACTAACTCCCCTTTCCCGATTTGCATCCAGAAAATCTGCCCACCATTGCAGCATCAGTTTACGCTCATCCAAATGCTCCGCCTTATGAATGTACGCAGCACGAACGCCATTACGCTCCTGATGGCTCATCTGCCGCTCTACCGCATCCCTAGACCACAACCCTGACTCAATCAAAGAACTACAGGCCATAGTACGAAATCCGTGGCCGCACACTTCCGTTTTCGTGTCGTAGCCCATCGTTTGCAGTGCTTTGTTTACCGTCCCCTCACTAACAGGCTTTCGTGACGAATGATCGCCAATGAATACCAGTTCACAATGCCCACTCACCTCTCTGATCTTTTTAAGGATCTCCAGTGCCTGACGGCTCAGCGGAACAAGATGTGGTGTGTGCATTTTTGAACCGCGTTCGGAGAATTTCACTCCAGGAATCAGTTCACGTTCAGGGGGAATCGTCCACAACGCTCGTTCAAAGTCGATTTCCGGCCAACGGGCAAAACGGAGTTCGCTGGAACGAATGAAAATCAGTAAGGAGAGATTAATAACCCATTTGGTGAATTCACGACCTTTGTAACCGTCAATCCGGCCAAGAAGTTCAGGCAAGCGTTCAAGTGCTAATGCCGGGCGGTGTTCAACTTTGCCAGGCATTATCGCCCCTGCCATATCCTGCGCCGGATTATAGTCAATCAGGCCGTTTTGTACGGCATAGGTCATGATGGCGGTCACACGTTGTTTTAGGCGTTTAGCGACTTCTAAGCGTCCTGAACGTTCAACGATTTTGATCGGTGCCAGCAAGTCGCGTGTTTTCAAATCTGCGATATGTATGCTGCCAATAGCGGGGAAAATATTGTCGCTCAGGCTTTTCAGGATACGTTCGCCATGGGATTCAGACCATTTCTTGTTGTCGGCATGCCAGTCGCGAGCCACAACTTCGAAGGTCTTTTCATCCTCTTCCTGTTTGGCTTTTACCGCTTTCTTATGTTCGCGGGGATCGATGCCCGCAGCGACCTGCTTCCGAGCTTCATCCCGTTTCTGACGCGCTTCAGAAAGAGAGACTTCAGGATAAACGCCTAATGCCATGAGATGTTGCTTGCCACCAAAACGAAAGCGCAGCCGCCAGTATTTGGAACCATTGGGATGAACCAGCAGAAACATCCCATCACCGTCAGTCAGTGAATACTCTTTTTCTTCTGGTTTTGCCGAACGCACTTTGATATCGGTCAGAGCCATTATCAATATCCTCATTTGTGCTTACGGTGAGTATACAGAGCAAGATAGAACCAACATATATACTCAGATGTATACTCACAAGCAAGTTGATGTAGGTTGAATTGCGTTGACGTTGGGAGAGTATGGAATGAAGGGAAAGCCAGTAAAACCGTGGGTTTTAGACAAAAAAATAGACGTCGGTTGACGTCTATTGATTTATCAATGGTGCCCGGGGCGGGACTTGAACCCGCACAGCGCGAACGCCGAGGGATTTTAAATCCCTTGTGTCTACCGATTTCACCACCCGGGCTTAAATATTGGAGGCGCGTTCCGGAGTCGAACCGGACTAGACGGATTTGCAATCCGCTACATAACCGCTTTGTTAACGCGCCAAAATATTCAGGTCTTAGTGACCAACATCCGCAATTGCCGATGTTTTAAATTGGAGCGGGAAACGAGACTCGAACTCGCGACCCCGACCTTGGCAAGGTCGTGCTCTACCAACTGAGCTATTCCCGCAGCACAGAACTCACTGATTCTCTTAACTTCTTACAAACCAGCGTTGCTGTTGATGCGGTGCATTCTACTGACCTGACGCAATGAGTCAATAAAATTATCAAGCAACCGCGTTCGTTTGCTGGTTTTTACGGCGCTTCGATCAAGGTTCAAGCAGATCGTGTCTCGCGGCGTTCAAATATTGAAACATGGACCAGAAGGTCAGTACGGCGGCGATGTACAACGCCACAACCCCAACGCCTTCAACAATGCGTTCTGGGCGCCACAGCAAAGCAAAAAGCGCCATCATCTGAGCCGTGGTTTTAACCTTCCCTATCCACGACACGGCAACGCTACTTCTCTTACCAATTTCAGCCATCCACTCGCGCAATGCTGAAATGATGATTTCCCGCGCGATCATTGTCGCGGCAGGCAGCGTAATCCACCAGGAGTGATAGTATTCCGCAACTAGCACCAACGCGACAGCCACCATCACTTTATCCGCAACAGGATCGAGGAAGGCACCAAAACGCGTGGTCTGTTTCCAGCGGCGGGCAAGGAAACCATCAAACCAATCCGTAACGGCAGCAAACACGAAAATCAACGCGCAGAGCAGCGGTGCCCAGACGAATGGAAGATAAAACGCCAGCACGAAAAACGGAATAAGAGCAACACGAAACAGGGTAAGCAACGTCGGTATATTAAATTGCATAGCGCTTAGGTAACTATCTGGCTGGAGTGGATACTAAGAGTATGTTGCAACATTGTCCCTAGTGTTTCAATGCATGGAAGATTTTTTCTGCCAATGCATGCGAAATTCCTGGAACATTTGCAATCTCCTCAATACTGGCATTCATCAAAGGTTGCAGCCCTCCCATGTATTTCAACAGGGTTTGACGCCGTTTAGGGCCGACACCTTCGATAAGCTCCAGCGTACTGGTATTTCTTACTTTTGCTCTCTTCTTACGATGTCCGCCAATTGCATGGTCATGCGAATCATCGCGAATATGCTGAATAACGTGCAATGCGGGAGAATCAGGCGGTAGTGCCATGCCCTCGCCCGTCGACTCAAAAAACAGCGTTTCCAGCCCAGCTTTACGATCGCTGCCTTTCGCGACACCAAGTAGCAGAGGCTTGTTTTTATCCCACGATACTTGCAGCGAGTCAAACACGTCCTGAGCCTGGCCGAGCTGCCCTTTTCCGCCATCGATCACAATGACATCCGGTATTTTGCTGTCATCCAGCGCTTTACCATATCGACGTCGGAGGACTTGCGCCATAGCGGCATAATCATCGCCTGGCGTAATGCCACTGATATTATAGCGGCGATATTCCGAACGTAACGGACCATTGGCATCAAATACTACGCAGGATGCCACAGTCTGTTCGCCCATCGTATGACTGATATCAAAACACTCCATCCGATGGATTTCTGGCAACTGCAAAACGTTAGCTAACGCCGCCAGTCGCTGGTGAATGGTGGACTGCTGAGACAGTTTTGTGACCAGCGCCGTCGCAGCATTTGTCCGCGCCAGTTTTAAATAACGCGCACGATCGCCGCGGGGTTTCGTTTGAATCTGTACTTTTCTTCCCGCAACTGCTGTTAGAGACTCCGTCAGCAAATCCTTATCAGGCAAAGTAAAGTCGAGCAGAATTTCTGTAGGAAGCGTTCGGCCTAAGCTTCCCTGTAAATAGAATTGCCCGACAAAAGTCTGCACGACCTCCCCCAATTCCGTACCGCCAGGTACTTTGGGGAAATAGCTCCGGCTGCCAAGCACTTTTCCCTGTCGGATGAAAAGGACATAGACGCAGGCCATGCCAGCATCAAAGGCAACACTGATAACATCCAGATCTTCGCCGTCGCCGGAAACAAATTGTTTTTCCGTCACCCGCCGAACCGCCTGAATCTGATCGCGTATCCGGGCTGCATCTTCAAAATGCAGATCGCGACTGGCCGCTTCCATACGGGAAATGAGTTGATTCAGTACTTGCTGGTCTTTGCCAGACAAAAACAGGCGAACATAATCAACCTGCTGTTGATAATCTTCTTCACTAACCAAGCCACTAACGCAAGGCCCGAGACAGCGACCAATTTGATATTGCAGGCAAGGACGAGAGCGATTGCGATAGACGCTATTTTCACACTGGCGCACCGGAAACAGCTTTTGCAGCAATATTAGCGTTTCACGCACGGCATTCCCGTTGGGAAACGGGCCGAAATATTCGCCCTTCGCATGCTTAGCGCCACGGTGAACAGCCAAACGTGGATGCGCATCACCGCTCAGGAAAATCATGGGATAGGATTTATCATCGCGCAACAAGACGTTATAACGCGGCTGATAAAGCTTGATGTAGTTGTGTTCCAGCAGTAAGGCTTCAGTTTCTGTATGCGTGATCGTGACATCAATATGCTTGATGCTTTTGACTAATGCCTCGGTTTTACGGCTGGCGACATGACTGCGGAAATAGCTGGCAAGTCGTTTTTTTAAGTCTTTTGCCTTACCGACGTAGATGACCGTATTACCGGCATCATACATCCGGTAGACGCCAGGCTGGCTCGTTACCGTTTTTAAAAATGCCGAAGCATCGAAACTCTCACTCACTACTTAACAATGTCTCCGCGGTAAAAAGCCCATGCTTGATAGCCAGATGAGTCAACTCTACATCGCCGTTGATATTCAGCTTGCTGAACATACGGTAGCGATAGCTGTTCACTGTTTTAGGGCTAAGATTAAGCTGATCTGAAATTTCAGTCACTTTCTGCCCCTTCGTTATCATTAGCATAATCTGTAATTCGCGTTCAGACAAACACTCAAGCGGCGCATCCGTCTGCGGCTCCAACTGGCTTAATGCCATCTGTTGAGCAATATCAGAAGCTATGTACCGTTTACCGGCATGTACAGCGCGAATGGCGGAGATCACTTCCTGAGGGGCGGCGGCTTTACTCACATATCCCGCGGCACCGGCCTGCATCACTTTAGCAGGTAACGGATTCTCAGTATAAATAGTGAGCATGATGACTTTTATATCTGGCGTAAAACGTAGGATCTTGCGCGTTGCTTCAAGCCCACCGATGCCCGGCATGCTCATGTCCATCAGAACAACATCTACATCATTGCTTCGGCACCATTTGACAGCATCTTCACCGCAGCATGCCTCACCAACCACTTTCAGACCTTTGATATCGTCAAGAATGCGTCGTATCCCTGCCCGCACCAGTTCATGGTCATCAACAAGAAAAACGCTAATCAAAGAATAATTCTCCAAAAAAGGGAGTAACACTTACATAAAAAGTTGCTTGCAGGTGATACTACGTTGGTTTCAAAAAATAATGAACACAGATTTATATGAATATGTATTTTAAAATATACCGAGAAGGAATAAAGCGCATTCCCGATCATAACAATATATCGTTAACCTGATGGTGTATGTTGATCACATTCTTAACATTTCAAACACGCCACACAGTATAAACACGTCGGTGGCACAAAATGTATAAAAAACAATGCAAATCAAATGGCATGCAATTGGCTTTACATCTTGAATGTCAATAAAAAGTCACTATTGTAATCAATATGTGGTTAGAAATTTTATCATCGTCTGCCACGATATTATACAAATAATATATTCAGTGAAAAACGTCCATAGTGAACATCATATGTATTAAACAAAACACATCTATAGCCTTTACCATCAAAGAACATCCAAAATATAGACGCTATTTAAATAAGTTAAATGCATAAAAAACAGTCACTAAAATGGCTTTATCCGCGAATAATATCAATCCACAATATGCTTTATGTTATACTCTCGTCCATCTGGTTCTGCCTGTCGCGTCAGCGGTAACGCCCGCAGCAGGCGAAGGAAAACATCTTTTTCTTGTTGAGGACAAAACATGAGCAACGCAGATTTTTCTACTGCTGCATCCGCTGAAACACTGGCCCATGAGGTTACCTGCCTGAAGGCTATGGTTACGCTGTTATTAAAAGCAATCGGCCAGGCAGATGCTGGTAAAGTTATCATCAATATGGAAAGATATATTGCTCAATTGGAAGATGCCGAGCAAGCCGCTGTCTTTGATAACACGATTAAACAAATCAAAACCAGCTACCGTAAATAGCACTATTTGCTACACCGCCATCTTAATAATTTGATCTGGCGGTGTAGTGATATTAAGCATTGTCTTCCTGATCTAAAAAATAGAGACGCTCGTCTATTTATTTCCGATACTGATGAGTTTCAAAAGCAGTGCCTCTTCTTTCTTTTTATAACGAGTTAATTCCATCACCAACGCTTTATCCAGGAACTGTTTTCTGGAAAGTGCTTTTCTTTCGTCAACCAGTTCCCTCAGCTCAGTGAAGCATTGATTTATTTTGTACTCTTTTGAACTTTCCGTACAAATTATCTCATGGATTGCCTGGCTCAGTTCAGACAATGAGATAACCGATTTTGGATCCTGGTGACTTTTTTCTATGACAGCCAGTAATTTTTCGAATCCCATATGAACCTCCGAAATCAAGCAGAAACTTGCTTATGGCTAACCAGGAAACTCCAGCTACCTCTAAACGCCGCCCCAGTGGATATGAACACAACCCTGTGCAAGCAACTCGTCACATCATAAACGATGTGTCAACTATTCCATCTGTTAAGCATAGCATCTTCTCGCCACTCTTCAGGACGCATGGGGCACATTCTCGCCATCAAAAGTGATAACGTTCAGCGATATCATCAGACACCCTATGTATCCACATAGCATGACAGCAGAATATCAATAAAACATGATCGAAAAAGTCACGGCTATTAAGCGAGGGGGATTTGTTATGAAAGTGATAAAAATAGAATAGAGCGGGGAAAACCAACGCAGGAAATACGGCTAACGTTAAGGACGGATATAATTAAAAATAAATTAACCAAAGAAAAAAGAAATAATAACAAACTGAAACCAATATCATAACTCATTGAAATTGTTGGTGGGTCGTGCAGGGTTCGAACCTGCGACCAATTGATTAAGAGTCAACTGCTCTACCAACTGAGCTAACGACCCAACGGTGGGGATTATTCTCCTCCCCAGCGTGCCTGTCAAATACTTCATATTAATTTTTTATGCGTAATAATAGGATTGTTAGCGATTGGTAATTTTGTTAACCTGCTCAGCCTATTTATCTCTGCTTCTCATCATTTTATATCCTCTTCATTTTAGGGCGAAAAACATACAGCGTCGTCTTACAGCATTAGCTACCCTCTTTATGCCTGGCTATCTCAGACATCCGCTGTAATAAGTACTGCGGTTGCGCTATCTTATTCGTTTCGATTTTCGTAAACGAGAGCCGCCAAAGAGCTCAAAAAAACATCACAGACAGAAACAGGAAAGTGTACTTACATGGTCGAACAATCAAAAGAAACCGCAGGCCTTGCCTCTGAACAGGGAGAGGGACTGCAACGGAATCTGACTAATCGTCATATTCAGCTCATCGCCATCGGCGGAGCGATCGGTACCGGGCTATTTATGGGCTCGGGCAAAACAATCAGCATGGCGGGTCCTTCGATCATCTTCGTTTATATGATCATTGGTTTTATGCTGTTTTTTGTCATGCGCGCAATGGGAGAACTATTACTCTCCAACCTCAACTATAAATCATTCAGTGATTTCGCTGCTGACCTCCTTGGGCCATGGGCGGGTTTCTTTACCGGCTGGACGTATTGGTTCTGCTGGGTCGTAACCGGGATCGCCGATGTCGTAGCCATTAGTGCCTACTCGCAATTCTGGTTCCCCGATTTATCGCAGTGGGTCTCTTCCCTGCTTTGCGTCCTGCTATTACTGACGCTAAATCTGGCAACAGTGAAGCTGTTTGGCGAGATGGAATTCTGGTTCGCGATGATCAAAATTGTCGCTATCGTTGCGTTAATCGTGGTCGGTGCCGCGCTGGTGATGATGCAATTCTCTTCCCCATCAGGAAACGTCGCCTCCTTTACCAACCTTTGGAATGACGGTGGCATGTTCCCTAAAGGGATAAGCGGATTCTTTGCCGGATTCCAGATCGCCGTATTCGCATTTGTCGGTATCGAGCTGGTTGGTACAACTGCCGCTGAAACGAAAAATCCGAAAGTCGTGCTGCCCCGCGCAATTAACGCCATCCCGATTCGCATCATCATGTTTTATGTTTTTGCGTTAATTATGATTATGTCCGTCACCCCGTGGGGCGCAATTACTGCGGATCGCAGTCCTTTCGTGGAAATGTTCGTACTGGTTGGCCTGCCTGCAGCCGCCAGTATGATCAACTTTGTCGTGCTGACGTCGGCGGCATCCTCGGCTAATAGCGGCGTATTCTCCACCAGCCGCATGCTCTTTGGCCTGGCGAAACAAGGCGATGCACCGAAAAGTTTCGGCGTGCTCTCTAAACGCGCGGTTCCTTCGACTGGATTGATGTTTTCCTGTATTTGTTTGCTTTCGGGCGTGGTGCTGATCTACCTGATTCCGAACGTGATGACGGTCTTTACACTGGTGACCACCGTCTCCGCGATTTTATTCATGTTCATCTGGAGCATCATCCTGTGCTCTTACCTGACATACCGTAAAAAACGCCCTCAGCTACATGCAGAGTCATCCTATAAAATGCCGTTGGGTATTTTCATGTGCTGGATATGTCTGGCCTTTTTCGCTTTTGTTATTGTACTGTTAACATTACAACCAGATACACGGCAGGCGCTTATTGTCACGCCGCTGTGGTTTATTGTTCTGGCTATTGCTTATCAGTTTATTCGTCGGAAAAAGCAGGCTGTTGATGTGAAGTAAAAGGTATAAACGCAAGAAAGGCGCGGACAAACGTCGGCGCCTTCAATTTTTTTCAGCAAAATCACGCATAGCACAAGTCTTCTCTATTATTGGATATAAACAATTCTCAATTGGATATACGAAAATTAATATGCGAACAATTAATGTCGTCACCATTGATATATAAGAAAGTTATTCCCGTAATGAAACGGTTGTGATTCGATTGATGTTTTTTGCCAATAGTTCGAAAGCTAAGTAATTATGTTCATCCTGCCGCTGTGAAGCATCAGCAACGACACCCTCTATCTTTCTATTTAATTCATTGATTTTACTGTCATCAAGTGTTGAAACAATAGCAGAAATCAGCATCTCTAACGATTCAATCTTCGCGTTAAGCGCTTTTTCTCCAACTTCTTTTTCTGCCAGCTTTATTAAAAGATGAGAGAGGATATTATTCATTTGAACTCCTTAATCAAAAAAATAACCGTCATACACCCATGAGGCAACACCTGTTCTTGGTGCACAGGATAGAGAAAACATAACGAAGATTAATGTAACACTGTGAATGGCCTGACCGCTAGTGTCTATTATCATTTTAAGGAAATCATATTCACACAGCGGCAATAAAATGAAGTTGCAGATAAATAAACCAAATAAATAAAAAAACTAAAAAACCATTTTACTTTTAAAAGCAAAAATTCCTGCTTTGAGGAAGATCGATAATGCTATGAGTTGTGATTAGCTTCACAAAAAAATAAGAAAGATCTCCATCTTGATCGAACATCTGACACAAAAATCTAATGAGTAGCCAGCCATCGGGAAATGGCTGGCTCTATGGCTAACGCTTACGCACTCATTGACTGCCGTGCGCCACTCACCGCATCCTTTGCCTGCTCGCACTGTGACAATATCGTCTGTGCATGAGAATAAAGAATTTTCCCCGCCTCGGTGGGCGTCACACCACGCCGACTCCGTACCAGCAGCTGTTTTTCGAGTTCACTCTCCAGCGTCGCGACCTGCTGGCTCAGCGCCGGTTGTGCAATATGCAACAACTCAGCAGCCTGTGTCAGGCTACCGATATCAACGATTTTCACAAAATACTTGAGCCGTCTAAGATTCATGTCTGCCTCCTGAGTAGTTACTCTAAAGAGGTAGCAAAAAGCGCGCCATATTATGTTTCTATGCCTAAGAAAAAGTGATACCTCATTGATAAGCCACAGGTAAAATAAGGAAAAGCAATGATTCTGCTAACCCAAATACCTGATTCTGCCTAGGAATCCCCTCAGCAAGCCCATACCAACCTGCACCATCTTAAAGCACCCCGTGCTATTTTAGGGTGCAAACCCGTCCGCGACTCCGCGTATTTAATTGCTTTCCAGTGCTCAACTTGAGCAATAATTTCAATATGTTGGTTATTAGTTCGGCAATCAAACGCACCAAGCGATAACAGCCTTTGACAACCCGAAACGCTCCCGCTATTATCCATCGCACTTAACCGATTCCTCTGTAGTTCAGTCGGTAGAACGGCGGACTGTTAATCCGTATGTCACTGGTTCGAGTCCAGTCAGAGGAGCCAAATTCTTGTTTTCATGTTTCTTTGCGAATCCCTATATGATTTAGATTCAATAAGTTAATGTGAAAAGTCTTCCCGATGCATTTTCAGTTTACCCTCCGCATCGGGAGAATTTGGTGGTCAGATTTGGGGTCTTTCCGGTTCGATAATGGAGTGACCCGCATATGTCCCTTAATGACACTAAAATCCGCAACTTAAAACCACCTGTTACCCCCATAAAACTATCCGATTCACACGGCCTATATCTTCACGTTAAACCTACTGGCTCGCGTCTCTGGTACTTCAGATATTATTTTTGTGGCAAAGAGACCCGCATAGCGTTGGGCGCTTATCCGTTAATCAGTCTGTCAGAAGCACGCCAGAAACGTGATGAACTCCGCAAACTGCTGGTGCAAAATATCAACCCGGCACAGCAACGTGCAGCTGAGAAGGCGGCTCGTTCTCCTGCAAAGAGTTTCAAGACCGTTGCATTGAGCTGGCATAAAAGCAACCGAACCTGGTCAGAGAATCATGCCGCCCGTCTGCTCGCCAGCATGAATAACCATATCTTCCCGATAATTGGACACCTGCCAGTCACAGAACTGAAAACTCGCCACTTCATCGACCTGCTGAAAGGGATTGAGAAAAAAGGTTTGCTGGAAGTGGCGGCACGAACCCGACAGCATATGTGCAACATCATGCGTCATGCCGTGCATCAGGAGTTGATAGAGCACAATCCGGCGGCAAATTTGGATGGCATTATCGCCCCTCCAGTTAAACGTCACTACCCTGCCCTTCCGCTGGAGCGACTGCCGGAACTGTTGGCTAGCATTGAGGACTACAAGCAAGGACGTGAATTAACCCGCTTGGCAGTCTCACTCACCCTGCACCTGTTCATCCGTTCCAGCGAATTGCGTTTTGCCCGTTGGTCTGAGATCGATTTCAGAAACAAAATCTGGACCATTCCAGCCACCCGCGAAGCCATCCCCGGAGTGCGTTATTCCGGGCGTGGGGCCAAAATGCGCACGCCGCATATCGTTCCCCTCTCCCGTCAATCCGTCGCTATTCTGAAACAGATACGGGAAATTTCCGGGCATCAGGAACTAATATTTCCCGGTGATCATAATCGGTATAAGCCGATGTGCGAAAACACAGTCAACAAGGCGCTGAGGCTGATGGGTTATGACACGAAAGATGAAATCTGCGGTCACGGATTCCGGGCAATGGCCTGTAGCGCCCTAATGGAGTCTGGCCTATGGTCGCAGGATGCCGTTGAACGTCAAATGAGCCATCAGGAACGCAATAGCGTTCGAGCGGCTTACATCCATAAAGCTGAATATCTCGAGGCACGTAAAGCGATGATGCAATGGTGGTCAGATTATTTGGATACCAACCGAGAAGGATATGTTGCGCCATACATTTATGCTCAACAACATAAGACGGCTGGAGCAGCCTGATCGATAATGCATCTAAGAGCAGATCCTGATAACAGGATCTGCTTTTCAGACTGCGAGAAAATCTTGCCTCAGCATTTCACAAAAAATCGAGAAACGTCAGGAAATTACTCAGGCCGGATACAGGAATGAAGGCCTATTGCGGGGTAATCAACAACGTAGAATTAGGGTTACTTTTCTTATAACGATGGTACTGCAAGATTAGCGTTGCGAGATCTTCATCGACAGCATAAAAATAGGCTTCCGGCACATCTAGCACCGCCGCAAAACGGCAAACCAGACCAAAATCCGGCGAACTGATTTCCCTTTCATATTGGCTTACGCGAGAACTCGCTGTCTCTTCATCCAGCCCAGCGAGACAACCGAGCTCGACCTGTTTTAATCCTGCATTCACTCGGGCCAATCTTAATCGTTTACCAATCACGGCATTACCTGCTTCGCAGATTAACATAAGCCGATTATCGCCGTTCCCGTCATGCCTCTCTTGAAGTGGTTCTTCATCCAGTAAATTTAAAATTTATTTTTGGTTATTTTAAGATCAAAAATGAAGATTTAATTTATTTAGAGTAGGAATAATTAAATTTAGGAGGGTAAACGCACAGAGATTGAACACCATGACGCATTAGGGAATCAACCTTACTGAGGTGTGATGAGCAGCGTGGAGTTTGGGTTGGCTTTCTTGAAACGGTGATACTGTAGGATCAAGGTGGCGAGATCGTCATCGACAGCATAGAAATACGCTTCAGGAACATCCAGCACTGTAGCAAACCGAGAAACCAACCCAAAATCTGGCGCACTGACTTCTCTTTCATATTGGCTCACACGAGAGCTTGCCGTTTCCTCATCCAAACCAGCTAGGCAACCAAGCTCTGCCTGCTTTAATCCCTTGTTCACTCGGGCTAGTCTTAATCGCTTACCAATCACGGTGTTATCCACGGCGCTGATCAACATAGACTGATTATCGCTTCTCTCAGTAAGCCCTTCTTGAAGCATTTCTTTCCTAAATAAATTTTATCTTTATTTATGGTTGTTTTTTCACCTATAATAAAGATATAGTTTACTGGAAGAAGTAAAGTTTTAATCCAAGAGGGGGGAAGTATGAACATTGAACAACAGGAACAACGAATGGACTGGCATCCTGCCGATATCATTGCAGCACTGCGTAAACGAAAGACGACGTTAGCAGCCGTATCACGTGAGGCGGGTCTTAGTTCATCAACGCTTGCAAATGCACTAAACCGACCCTGGCCGAAAGGTGAACGACTGATCGCAGACGCACTGGGCATTCCAGCGAGTGAAATCTGGCCGAATCGTTATTTCGATTCACAAGGGCAGCGCATTCCGCGAGAAATTCGTCATAAAAAAAATTAGATCACTTGCTGGGCTTAAGCGCCAACAACTAGGGAAAACAAGCTCTTATCTCAACTCAGTTCAACCGTACCGCATCATCAATTGGTTCGTTAATGACTTAGAACCAATTGATATGCCGTAAATCATGATATTTTCATTCCTTTTTTGATGCGGAGCTTTGGTTGTATTGCTCTGAATAAAATCAGCAACGCACAGAATAAAAATCGACATGAGGAAGTTAGCCCATCTGCTGATAGCATCCTAGTTGGAACATTTTTGTGACGGCCAGCGAAAAGCGATCAATAACATCATCGTTATCCCAACAACCCCTCACTAATCCTATTCCTCATTTTCAGAATCCTATCTATACGTCATGGCTGCATAAGGAAACGTTAGCCACCTATGCAATATATCATTTTCATATAAAGGAGATGAATCATGATAACGAAAAATAGGATATTTAATACCACGAGTGATGAATTTAGCTGGATTACGATACCAGAAGCCATAGTTATCGCGGCTCAGATAAGAAACTCGCTGTTAACAGAAGCTGATATTTATCGCCATGCCTTATACGGAGATATCAACCTTTCGATCTACTTCCAATCTCCAGTGATCTTACGAAGAATCAAAACATCAAATGCTAAGGCAAAGCTTAAGCCTATAGGCAATCATTTGATTAACCAGCTATGCATTCTCGAAAAAAACTGTTTCATCAATAACAGAAACTTAATCGTCACCACCGAGGGTAAATATACTTACCCCACTCGACAAGTGATTGATACAACGCTTATCGGCTATGAATATGTTCTGGTCCAACGTTTATTAGCGAGATCTCTGGGTATTCCACTACCTGTAATCGGAGAAAATCACGTTAACTATGGTCTTACTGTCAATATCGGCGACGATCACTTTCAAATATTTGAGAAAATCAGGTATCGCGAAAGGATAAAACAGCAAATCATGAGACTTCCTAAAAATATCGCATCACATATTACTGAAAAAATCCCATACCAGAAAACAAAGCAGTATAGCCATAGAGAATATTTTCCGATTCATGATTTGCCAAAGGATGCCTGTTTTGTCATCAAACATGCCGAACTTGAGAAATTAATTAACATGCCCGCCAAAAACGATACATCTCCCCCCTCCTCGACACGTATATCCACGCCATTATCCAGACTGTTCTGGCTTGCCTGTAAAAACAATGAAGCTATCAGCCCATTAATCAGGCAACCCTATAAGCTTCTGTCCATCTTTGAACAATGGGCATCAGACGAAGGCATGACCGACCGATTCAGCGGCGATACGTTAAAAACGGCGCTTGAACGTGGTTCACCTACGTCCGCTTAGGCACCCAATTAAAATGACATTACACGCTTCAATCTAAAAACCCGTATTAAGGATTGTGGTGTCCGTAATACGGGCTCTTCAACTTTCACTCCTTTCCTCACTGTGTTTCTTTGTCATCTCCGGGCATATCCCATTTCTGCACTGGAGGTATTTATGACATCGCATCAGTTATTACGCCTGAAACAAGTGGAAGTAAAAACCGGCCTGAAACGCTCGCAAATCTACCTGTACATGAAAGAAGGTGCCTTTCCCTCTTCAATAAAGATTGGACCTGCCAGTGTGGCTTGGCTTGAATCTGAAATTGACGAATGGATTAACTTCAAATTATCTAACCGCTTAACGCGCTGAAGGGAGATATAGCATTATGTTCCCCTCACTGAATTACGCGGTATTAACAAACGCCCTTGCCGCACTCAAGGAAGGTAATTTTCGTTATTGTGAAACGTTAGGATTCACATTCGACGAATTGAATGCCCTCAATCAGCTATCCCTCGACGAACTGTTTATCGTCAGCCGGGCATCCGCACAGTTTATGTCGATCACTGTCCGTCACGACGTTCTACAACAGATTCTGGAGTTGTCCCGCCGAGAGGCGCAACGCCAGCAGCAGATAAATCGCGCAGTCAGATTGGGAGGATCTATTGCACTCCTTAATCATTTTTTTGGCCTCACCTCGAATGAAGTCTGCGCTCGTCGCCGGTTGCTGGGTGTCACTATCCCTTATGGCCGAACGCCTATCCCAGATGAAGACATTGATGCAGAAATTTGGCTGTCATGGAAAAAGAACCGCGCTGAAAACCTTGATACACCTGACGCACTAGAAGCAATGATGCAGGTTACTGAATCATTGTCTTCCCGCGAAAAAGGGCATTCCCTGACCGCAGTCTGGAACCGTATCACCCTTTGTGAGAAAGAAGCACTGAACAGGAGGACATCGCATGCCAGATGAGATCGATCGCGATCAAGAATTTAATGAGCAACGTCTGGAAGAGATGATTGAACAGAACCGTTTCAAGCCAGCAACTACGCCCTCATTACATTACTGCCGTTTATGCGGTGAATCAATTCCCGAGCAGCGACGGCAAACTCTGCCGGGCGTGACAACCTGTACGGAATGCCAGACTATTCTTGAGCACCGTCAGCGCTGATAATATGCAAGAATATGCGCAGGGAAGAGCTTCCTCTGCGCATTTTTTATTATCTGAATCAACCACTATGCATATTATAAGCAGTGAGATACTGAATAGAAAATTGTCACCATTATTACTTATATATATTGGCTCAGATTTGATCTGACAGCTTACTCTATTAGAAAGTGATTAAACCTGACAGTCGGCAAAGAGCGAGAAAAAATCGTTGCCAGCTCGTTATTCATGTTACTGGATGAATGCGTTAACATCTCGTCAAGAAATAAGGAATTACAGGGGAAAAGAGTGAAAATTAAAGCCGGAACTCTACTCGACTATCTAAACGCAACACTTGAAAATTCGAGTGTTCATGCACAGGAACATCCTCAGCTAATGTATATGGTTATTCAGATGGATCAGATATTCCAAGAAGAGATTTTTGGTCATGAATTTGATGTGGACCCAATTGCAGGCCTTCTAGCAATAAATGCCTATACGATGCTATTGAGTGCGGTAAAACAGGCGCTATCTGGACATACGGTGTCAACCTTTCCAATCGTTCGTACCGCACTCGAATCAGCCTGTTATGCCTATCTGATAGCCCATGACGAAGCGATGGGGAAAATTTGGTTAAACAGGCACACCTCTAAGGGGGCACTTCAGAAATGTCGCAAAATGTTCACCGTGAAAAAGGCTTCAAATGAATTAAAGTCCATTTCCCATGAAATGGCTGAATATGTGATGGCTCACTATGAAGCGGCTATTGACCTCGGAGCGCATCCAAACCAAAAAGCGGTGTTTAATCACTTGACGGACATGGGTGAGGTAGATACTAGGTTTCATGGCTTCGAGCTTACCGGTGTTTACGGACAAAATAGCTGGCATGTGAACTACGCACTACTTGTCTGCACTGAGGTAGGTCAAGCCATTGCATTCCTACTTGCTGCATCTGTCAAGAATCACCCTCTAATTCATGATCGCTTAAAGGTGTTCACGAGCTGGCTTGATGAAAAGAATCGGATTGCTGATGAACTCAATGGTGAACCTATAGACTACACTGGGCCGATGTATTGTTCAGTTATACCACCAGAGTAAAAATTAGTCAGTATTTACAGCATTATTGCCAAAGACAAACCTTTGGAGGGTAATATTTACTAACAGAGCAACATTAAGATAGAAGATAGACCATGACAGCCCAATTTCAATGCTTAACATTTTGAAACAATCACGGACTGTTGTATAGTATATCGGTCACTTCTTTCCGGACCCTAGTCTCTGCACGATAGTCACGCTTGTACGAGGTGTATGAGGCCAGCCGGCGGTTCGCCGGCGTCAAGAGGACTTCGGTATGGAACTTAAACCAGTGCTGGTTCGCCAGTATATGCGTTTTCGTCTCGGCCGCTGGGAAAGCGTGTGCATGCACACGCGCTCCCTGCCAACCCGCTGATGGATAAATCCGGAAGAAGTGACAACCCTTATCTTAAGCCGTATCTCGACCCATCATTAGTTCATAATGTTCTAAATCCTCGACAGCTTCAAATACGCGTTCAAACCATGCAAGATAATTCATAACAGATGCGGTTTCGAGAAGCCTGATGTTACGCGCATCAGCATGCGAATGCCGATTTATATAACGAGCGAATGCCTGAAATCCTGGCTCACCCCGTTCACGGGCGAGTCTATCGAGCATCACGCTCAGTTTGGCGTGCTTGCCCGAAAAACCGAAGTAATATTCTAGGATCTGCCTCATGGTATTTGGAATTACAACCGAAGCAACCAGGTCGTCACGGGATTCTCTCAGTACATGCCACATCGCCTGATAATCGTTTAATAGCGCATTACCTGAGATAAGACTTGCCACACTGTGGATACTCTTTGAAACGCGGTATAGTAACCATCCAGGGGGCAAACCATTGGCATCTTTTTTCCCCTGAGCAGAAAGCAACATCTCTTGGAAAAAGAACAAACTGTGAGTAAGTATGATCACTCTCGCGGCAATGTGGCTCTTAATTACACGCTGTTGTATCAATGAAGCTATTTCAAAAATATAGTTTTGCGACAGACTAGATATAGGATCATCAATGACTATCAGCTTTTCGCGAACATCATGCTCATCTCGGCTGGTTCTGCCTTCACATGTTTCCAAGAAGTATAAAAAAGCAATCAGGGTTTTTTCGCCTTCGCTTAGAGTATCAAATACCCCTTCATCACTCCCCCTGTCAGGGCGCTCAAGCCTATATGAATCTAGTGCAGCATCATGAATAGCGATTTTGAATCCGTTAACGCCAAGAGCTTCCAAACCGAAATTGATATTTTCGACAGTATCACTGCAGTTAATGATTTGAGCATTTAGAGAACGTATCTGCTCGAGCAGCTCCTGCAATCGGTTTTGGAGGACTCGCCGATCCCTATCGAGTTCTCTGGATGCATCAGCCAATTCTCTAAGCTGAGCATCATGGCTACTGATAGCATCTGTGGATAGCGCGCGAATGTGACTACGAAGCCTATGTCCCATTTGGTTATATTCAGTCTGATAGTTATCCGCCCGGTGGTTATGAGTAGTTATACGCTCGGCTAATGCAACGTATGCATTGTTGAAATTTTCTGCCTCGCTGAGAGTATCGTCCAGTACAATCTGTTCAGAGGGTGCAGATATTTTACTTTCAACTAGGCGGAGGTTCCCAGACCACTTTTGAATGAGTGCATCTAGTGTGAGCAACACAGGGTCTGTAACGTCAATAAGTGTGCAGGCCTGCGCTTGTGTTCTCCAAAGATTTGCATTATCGAGCCATATCCTGATTTGTGAAGCAATAGCTTCAAGACGTATCATTTTATCCTCCCAACTGCGATCAAAGAGAGAAGTAATTTCTCTACGTAGATGACCAGCATCCACTCTGTTCTGGCAGAACGGGCAGATATCCTCAGTGAGCCAAGCCCTACCTGCAGCTACCCATTCTGCATTTCCCAGTTGTGCTATCGCGGTTGCAAGCTGGCTGTCACCTGACGGGACTAATACCAAAGCCAGCAGGGCAGCCTCTTCTTTAGTAATAAGCAACATATTCAGTTCAGCTAGCGATGATAAACGGTTGCCTTGACTTGACTGAAGCTGTCGAAAAACTGCATTTAGCTCTGCTGTTGAAGTATTGACTGTGTCTGTATGGCTGATGATAGCCTGATAAAGACGAGGTCCTTGTTTCACACCTTCCATAAGATCCCACAGAGATGTCTTTTTAATTTCGGCTACACAGCCCTTAATGGCTTCTTCGCATTGGGATCTTACGCGCGTGGCCATTTCATTTTTTTCCTGATGCTCACTTTCATTAGTCTGGATTCTTTCTCTGAATCGACTAATTTCATCATCAAGCGCTGCAATCTCCTCTCTTACTGCAGCATTTTCCTCGCTTAGAGAGAAAACACCAGGCTGGAAAGGTGCACTGAAAATATCTGTTACGTATTCCTGGCTAAAGACAAGAGTGCGCATATCTAACGGAGGAATAAGCGAACAACCAGCAAAATCAGGATGATTAGGCCTGTAAAAATAACCCGAAATGGTAGATTTTCCTGCACCATTTTGCCCGTAAATCATGGTAACCGGGTTGCTAAAATCAAATACCACTGGCTCTGAGCTACGATAACTTCGCACACCATTTACAGACAGAATGCTCATACTTTATCTCCTCTTGAGAATACAGTTTAAAACTCACAATTTATTCGCTTTAATATATGCAATAATGACTATAACTAGTTATGGTCATTACATATATACCTGTAATTCTGCCTAGGCATTATTATATTAAGTGGTTTCACTGCTACTACCGATTAGGTGTAGCCTTGAACCACAAAAGTACCAATCAAAATCTAACACAGCCCATCCAGAAATAATTACCACGCTATATATATTCTCTCTCATTCCCATTTTGATTTTCTCATTCTCATCCTAACGCCGATATCGCACTCTTATCGCGCCACCTTCCACTGGCGAGCTTGATGGACGTTCATTCGTCCGGGACGAGTATTGCTCTTTAACAAAATGAGTCGGGCTGTCACACAACCACAATTCAGGGTGCCGCTGAATGTTCTCGCTGACCCGTTGAAACCGGAATGCAGAATCGGGATGTGATCAATTGAGTTAATTCACCATGACTTTTTATTAAAGGAAATAGCATGAGAAAACCTACCTATCACGTGTTTGTCACGCAGGAAAGCCAACCCGATACCAGCAGAGAGAAGATCACATATTGGACAAAAGTCGGCGTAGCATTCGCTCATAACGGCAAACCTGGATTGAACATCGTACTGACGCCCGGCATTGCTGTCTCCGGTAAGCTGGTACTTCTTGAACCGAGAGACGATAGCGACATACCGCAAGCCCCCCAGCACGATTAACACGCACCTTTCTCATGCCACCGACAGTCTGATGGCTACGTGTGGCTATACTTGTTACCGAGGCAACCATGCTTTCACCCACTGCTTTTCTGGCGGCGGTCATGCAGTGTGCCGCCACAATTCACCCATCCACCGCATTTGATGTAGCTAAAGTGGAATCCAGCTTTAATCCTTACGCCGTCGCTGAGATTGTGCCAAAGGAAGAAAGAGCGCCCGATAGCGTAGGCGTCATTTCTCATCAGCCCACCAGCAAACAAACTGCCATCAACATCATCAAGCAGGTAGTCGCAAGAGGTCGTCGCTATTCGGTCGGGTTGATGCAAATCACCAGTACCAACTTTCGCCATTACGGCGTAACAGCAAATGACTTGTTAGACCCCTGCACTAATCTGTCCGTTTTTGAGCGTATCCTCACCGATTGCTACCAGCGAGGCGGCACGCTGAGAAGAGCGCTCAGTTGTTACTATTCTGGCAATTTCGATACGGGTCAGCAGCCAGAATCTGCCTTTAACCAAACCAGTTATATTCAACGTATTGGCTATGCGGTCCCGTCAACGCGGGAAGATCTCAAGCGCAGTACCACCTATAAATCCACTTCAGATATTCATTATCCGACCACCGTCCTGCGCGGTGAAATCACCGATAAAACCACACCGGTTTTGACCTCCTTGCACTATCCCGTTGCCATCCTTCGCGGCGATGTATCCCTGCCTGTGATTAATGAGGAACAATGACGATGCAAAAACGTAAATACTGGCCTGCGCTTTCTTCCCTGTTGATATCGACCCAAACGCTGGCAGCAGGGAGCGGATTTAATAAAGCCAACGACACGCTGAGTAATACCTCCTCCGGCTTGCTCGGGCTGGCCGCCGTTACGATAACGCTGGCAACCATGTGGGTAGGTTACAAGGTGTTGTTTGACGGTAAAAGCTTGCATGACATGCGCAACGTCATTATCGGAGCCATCCTGATTGTCGGCGCATCGGGCTTTGGTGCCTATTGGGCATCCTAGGGGAAACCGATGACCACCTTGAACAAAGCACTGACCCGCCCTGCCGCCATTATGGGTATCCCTCTCGTCCCGTTCGTGATCGTCAGCGGAGCTATCGTCCTACTGTCGGTTTACACCAGCTATTACCTTTCACTGTTACTGATCCCAGCCTGGCTGGAAATGAAGGCAAAAGCTCGAACGGATATTCATTATTTCGGACTGCTTTGGCTCGCCTTTAAAACTCGCGGGCGGTTTGCCACGAATCGCCATTTCGGTGCCAGTGCCGTGCTGGCAAACCACTATGACGCCGTCGATGTTTCGGAGTTTACCGCTAAGATGAAATTAAACGAGCGCATCACGCTGGATAAGTACATTCCTTATTCCTCCCACATTCACCCACACATCATAAGAAATCGCGCCGGTGATTTAGTCACTACTTGGGAATTGGGCGGTACTGTATTTGAATGTGAGGACGAACATCACCTAACACTGCTGGCAAGCCACCTCAACAACTTGATCCGCTCGTATGAAGGGCTACCGATCACCTTCTATATTCACCGCATACGAGAGAAATATCAGGATGGCTTTGACACCAGCTCGGGCATCCCCTTTTCGGATGAAGTCACGGAACGCTATTACCAGCCACTAAAAGAGAAACCACTCTGGCGGCATCGGCTGTTTTTCACCGTCTGTTATGCCCCTTTCTCCACGCTGGAGAAAAAAGTCATGAAGGCGCAGACCGCCGGAAAAAGGAAAGCGGCGCTGGATGATGCCCTGAAAGGGATGCTGGAGCACCATGAAGCCATCCACACCGCCCTGTCACGTTATGTGGCAACTCCATTGGGCCTTTATGAGGAAAAAGGTCGGGCTTACTCTTCACAACTGGCTTTCTATCATCGGCTAATTACAGGTAAATGGCAGAACGTGCCGGTGACACGCACACCGTTTTATCACACACTCAGCACGCCGGATGTATTCTTTACCACCGATACCGCCGAATGTCAAATGGTCGGCGGTTCCCGCTTCTTCCGCAGTCTGGAAATTAAAGACTATTCACCGGAAACCTATACCGGCCTGCTGGATGCGCTGCTGTATGCCGAAAGCGAGTATGTACTGACGCAGTCTTTTACCTGTATGGCACGGGATGAAGCGCAAAATCATATCCGACTGGCGGAAAAACGGCTGAACGCAACCGACGATGACGCCATTTCACAGCGTGAAGAATTAATCGTCTTACGCGATCTGCTCCAGTCCGGGCATGTGTCTTGTGGCAAGTATCACTTCTCCCTTCTGGTCTCGTCCGCCAGCGCCGATCAGGTGGTAAAGGAGACCAATGCGCTGGCCCAGCCTTTTAACGACCTCGGCATCATGACATCCCTGTCCACGCTGTCGTTACCTGCCGCCTATCTGGCTCAACTCCCCGGCGTCTACTCGCTGCGACCGCGTCTGGTGGTGGTCAGTAGCCAGAACTACGCAGATATGGGGAGTCTGCATAACTTTCATCCTCACAAGCGTAATGGCAATCCGTGGGGTGAGGCTATCGCCATCCTGAAATCTCCCGGTGGTGGCGGTTATTATCTGAACGTGCATGACAGTCAGGCAGGACGGAATGACTTCAATGAGAAAACGCCGGGGAATACTGCCATCATCGGTAAAACCGGTTCAGGAAAGACCCTGCTGATGACGATGATGAAACAGTTGACGCAGAAGTACCGCAATCCGGCAACATTTTCCGCCTCTGCCACCATCAAACGGCTGACCACCGTTTACTTTGATAAAGACAGAGCGGCAGAGATGTCGATCCGCCAGATGGGAGGTCGTTACTTCCGAATCCGGACCGGTATCCCTACCGGATTTAACCCGTTCTCACTTCCGCCTACCCGGCGGAATATCAGCTTTATCAAGCGGCTGATCCGGATGCTGTGCCGTCGTGACAGTAAGCCACTCGATCCCCGCGATGAAGAGCGTATCAGCACTGCGGTGGACACCATCATGCTGGACTATCCGCCGGAATATCGCCGCTATGGTATTACCCGATTGCTGGAAGTGTTGCCCGAACCACCGACCAAAGAGGCACGAACTAACGGCCTGCGTATACGACTAAAACAGTGGGCGCAGGGTGGTGAATTCGGCTGGGTGTTCGATAACGAGGAGGACACGTTCAACATCAGCAATATTGATAATTTTGGTATCGACGGCACGGAATTCCTGGATGATGACGACATTCGCGGGCCGATCACCTTTTACCTGCTGTACCGCGTTACCAGCTTGTTGGATGGTCGCCGACTGGTGATGTTCATGGATGAGTTCTGGAAATGGCTGGCGGATGTCGAGTTTTCTAAATTCTCCCTCAATATGCTCAAGGTGATCCGCAAACTGAACGGCATTTTTATCCCCGCCACCCAGTCACCCGATGAAATCGTCAGGTATCCCATCGCTCCGGCGATCATTGAGCAGTGCAGCACGCAAATCTTTCTCGCTAACCCCAAAGCCAACCATGTGGATTACGTGGAGAAAATGAAAGTCCCTGAAAGCGTTTACGACATGGTTCGCAGCCTTGATCCCGGCGAGCATTATATGGTTGTCCTGAAAACACCACTACGTGCTGGTGAAACGCGCCCGTTTGTCGCCATGGCAAGGATGGATTTATCGGGCCTCGGGAACATCACCAAAATCCTGAGCGGCAGTGAAGACAACCTGAAAATATTTGATGCTATTTATCAGGAAGGCATGTCCCCTCAAGACTGGAAAGAAACGTTCCTTAACAACGCTATCTGATATTCACCTTGGAGGTCATCACCATGCAAACCAGAAAGATGTGTCTGGCGTTATCGCTATTGATGTCTACACCAGCGATAAGCGCCGGTATCCCGGTATTTGATGCCGCCAGTAATACCGAGTCGATTAACCAATGGGTACAGAAACTCCAGCAATGGCAGGACACAGTCACCCATTATAAAAGCGAGCTTGATGCCTATAAGCAGCAATTAGCGACCGCAACAGGTATACGAAATATTCAGGGATTTCTCATCGATGCTAAAAACCTAAAAAACGATATCGAACATCTCCGTAAAAATAGTATTTCACTGGATGACCTGCTGACCAACTCAAACGGTTATTATTCTTCTGACCTTCAGCGCCTATATAACAAATATCACTCGTTTGATATTTGTAATCAGTCCAGTTCATCGCAACGTTATCTTGAAAGTTGCAAACAACTTGTCCTCAATCAGGCAGTCTCAATTGAGAATACCAGCGATGTCCAAAACAAGATTAATAGCACATTAAACGATATATCAGACTTATCCGACCGCATAGCCAACGCCAAAGACTCGAAAGAGTCACAGGACTTGGCTAACGCGGTGGCAGCCAAAAGCGTACAATTGAATGCATTAACCAGCCAATGGGAAATGTCAGTCAAGCAGGCTGAACAGCGTGCCGCGATGTTGACTCTACAGCGGCAAAAAGCATTCAATGAACAACAACTCGCCGCTCCGATTCCTGACTTTAATTATTGAGAGGGTAAGAATGAAAACGTCACTTTGCATTTTTCCGATTATTTT
The DNA here is from genome assembly GCF_016950255.1 of Pectobacterium brasiliense. Taxonomy (NCBI): domain Bacteria; kingdom Pseudomonadati; phylum Pseudomonadota; class Gammaproteobacteria; order Enterobacterales; family Pectobacteriaceae; genus Pectobacterium; species Pectobacterium brasiliense. Next base: position 1,268,596 of record NZ_JACGFN010000001.1, read on the forward strand.
AAGCTCATTATTTCTGGCGGGGTGTGACAACCCAAAATCAACGCAGTGGTACAAAGAACATCCGGATGAAATGAACCAGCGATATAAAGCGTGTGAATCATCCGGTGATGACTCCCAAGATTGCAAAAATGCACGAGAAGCGCGATTTGAACTCCGTCAGGAAAATGCCAAGGTTCCCGATTTGAATTAAAGGGGTCATCTATGTCAGGTGGTATGTTTGTTGGAATGAACAACACGATCACTGACGGTTTACATGCCGTACTACGGGGACAAACCTCCGTGTACGGCGATATGGTAAGCGTTATCGCCGTCAGTTCCTTCACGTTATTTGTCACGTATCGGGGTTATCAAACCCTGGCTGGAAAACTCCAAACGCCTGTAGAAGATGTCATATGGGATGTCGGGCGAATGTTATTAATCATGACATTCGTTTTAAATCTCGATGGCTGGCTGGATTTAGCCATTTCTTCCATTAACGGATTAACTGACGGCGTCAGCGGTGATGACAATGTCTGGGTGTTACTGGATACCGTCTGGGCGAAAGCGCAAACGATAGGACAAAAGCTTTATCAACAGGATGATTCCACCTATGTAAAACTCAACGGCGGTATTGCCCAACTGCTGGTCTGGGGAGGTGCAATCGTCACTCTGCTATTTGGTTCGGCAGTTAACCTGTTAGCCGGAATTATCATTGTATTAATGACCACCACTGCACCGTTATTTATTTTCTGCCTGCTGTATGGATTCCTTATTCCAATGTTTAACAACTGGCTGAAAATTATCTTCACGGTGATCCTGACGATTATGTTTTCCGCGTTATCCATCAGGATTGTCATTAATTATCTCAATGGCTTATTAGATAAAGCGGTTAACTTTGCAGATAGCGCCAATATCATCACACTGGGTGTTCAGTGCTGCGTTGCGGGTGTTATTTCCGGCGTCATTATCTGGTTTTCAGCCAAAATCGCGAATGCATTAGGTGGCGTTGCCGTTCAAGCAGCACTACAGGGTGCCGCTATGGGCGGCCTACGTGGGCTGGCGAAACCATCTTCTGACGTAGCGAAACCGGTCATGAAAGCCGGTGCGACAGGTGCGCGACTTGCGACAAAAGCGGGCGTCAGCGCCGCTACTGCAACAGGTTCACTTATCGCCGCAGGCACCAGCAAAGCCCTATCCGCATGGCAAAAACGTGCGGCGTCTATCGATAGCATGAAGCGTTTCAACCAACAGCGTAACCGCTAATCTCCTCCTAACGCAGTCTCTCCACCGCGTGCCGTGGCAACCGCCGCCGGTACGGCATTTCTGTCTTCGACAAACACAGGAATCAATATGAAATCCAGCCTCATCTTTCTGATGCTATGCGTCCTCATGGGCTGCGCACAGCGTCAGCACGATCTCCCGCCAGTATCTGGCGATCCCCAACCGGTTAATTCTCCCGCGATTATTCAGGAGCTGACAAAGCATGTCTGAAACAGAAAGCATCATTGCGTCATCCCGCGCCTTTGAATCTGTCCTGCTGGAAAAGGATGAACGGGAAAAAAAGATGGCGTGGCGAATAGCGGCCATAGGGTTTGCTCTGGCCGCAATGGCGATCACCGCACTGATTATTCTGCTACCGCTGAAAACCACCGAAATCGAATTATGGTCGGTGGATAAACAGACCGGACGTTATGAATATATGACCCGGATTAAAGAGCAGAGTATTTCCGCAGAGAAAGCACTGGCTCAGGCGTTAGCGGCGCATTATGTCAGGCTCCGCGAGGGCTATAACTATTTTGCTCTCCAGCGCGATTACGACGATGTGCAGTTATTCAATAGCGACAGCGTGAACCGGGATTATCTCGACGGGTTTAACAGCAATCAGGCACCCGATATCATTTTCAATAAAGCGGAATATGTCGTGTCTATTGACATTATTTCCAACGTTCACGCGACTGCTACAGCACCTGACCATCTGGCGACTCTACGCATTAAACGGACTATCCGCCGCATTGTCGATAACTCGGTTAAAACAGATGTCTGGAATATCCGACTGACTTATCGCTATCTCCCCCGCAAACAACTCACAGACAGCCAGCGAGAAGTGAACCCGCTGGGGTTCATCGTGACCAGCTATCAACGCGATAAAGAACTAAGGGGCGAATAATGCTGAAAACAACCGTGATCTTGTGTCTCCTTCTGATGTCATCCACAGCCTGGAGCGCGGCGATACCGCGCAGCAGCACGTATGACAGCCGAATGCAGAATGTCACCTATAACAGCCAAAATGCGACTATCGTCAACACCCGCCCCGGCTACCTCACCACACTCCTGTTTGATGACGATGAAGAAGTCATCGACGCGCAGGCGGGGTTTCCTAAGGGCTGGAAAGTCACAAAAAGCGATAACCGGGTCGGTATCAGCCCAAACCCTATCACCCAGCCGGTAACCGATGATAACGGCAACAACGTCAATAAAGTGTTTCTGCCAACGGCGAGCGAGTGGAGAACCAATCTCTTTGTCGTGACATCGAAGCGCGATTACAGTCTGGAACTGAACGTACTGGAGAATGACTCGCCTTCACAGGCCTTTATTATTCGTTTTCGCTATCCGGATGTCGAGCGCAGGCGATCAGAGGCAGCCAGCGCAGCGCGTCTGAAACTCCTGCGTGAAACACAGGAAAAGCAGCAGATAGAAACGGCATTTGAGCAGTCAACCACGCCGCGTAACTGGCTCTATACCAAGCGAGTCGCAGCCGGTTCAACGTCCATTGCACCGGATTTCGCTTACGATGATGGCCGCTTTATCTATCTCGGTTTTTCTCCCGTCAAAATCCTTCCATCGATCTTCCGGATCATTAACGGGCAGGAACAGACCGTAACACCCCGCATAGCCAAACATGGAAACTACACAGTCGTCGTCGTGCGTGCGCTGTCGCCACAGTTGGTGTTGCGCTACGGCAGCGCGGTGGTCGGGATTGAGAATACATCATTTGGCAACGCCACCGTTGGCAGCGGTGACACCGTTTCACCTGTCGTTACGCTGGAGGCTAAATGACTGATAAATCCATCCCAGAAACAACGGAAAAAACTGTGGCAGAGCTGGAGGCTGAAGCCCGTGAACGCGCCCGTTCAGCGATGGCGAGTCAGGCACCAGAGCAAAACACACCTCCCGGCCAACCTGAAGTGACCCGCTTCAAAAAAGCCTCCAGCCGCCGGACGCTGCTGGTCAGCCTGCTGAGTCTGGGCGCACTGATTGCACTGGCATTGGGTGGAGATCGCTTCCTTGTCGCATTAAAGCAACGCGATAATAAGGCGGTTGAAACCCCAGCACCGCCATCAGCCAGTACAGGGCAACATGAGCGTAAAAACCTCGGTATGGACAACAATCCGTTCGGCCTGTTCAGCCAGGACAAACAGGAAACCGCAACAGATAATCACCCAATACAGACGGCATCACCGTCAGAGCCACCTGCTTTAAATAAGGCGGCGGCACTGGTCGATAGCCCAAGTAGTGCCGCTGAGTCCACACAACGCGGTAATACTCAGGCTTCACAAACTGCACCTTCCGGCACACAGAGCAAAGACACACCTGCGACCATGTCTGGCACAGAGACTAACGACGTCAATCCCGGTGTCGCAAAAGTGACCAGTGTCAGGCGGCTTGGTCTCGACCCCAATCTCTACCTACCGGTTGATCGTTATATTCCGTGCTCAATGATGCAGCGTTTTGTCTCTGACGTGGGTGGTCGTATTTCCTGCCTTATCGGCGAAGATGTCTACAGCGCTAACCATTACGTGAAGTTGCTCCCTGCCGGAACCGTCGCCAGAGGGTTCTACCGCACCGGGGCGCTGCAACATGGCCGGAGCCGGATGTTTGTCATCTGGACGGAATTACGCACACCGGAACCCGGTAGCCTGCAAATTCCGCTGGTTGATACCGAAGCCACCGGCCCGTTGGGTGAGGCTGGGATTAGCGGCTGGATTGATACCCATTTCTGGGAACGGTTCGGCAATGCGTTGATGTTGAGCACCGTACAGGACGTGGCGGCAGCCGCATCAGATTCAGCACCGGGGAAAGACCGCAATACCGACTACACCGAAAACACCCGCGCTGCCGCGTCAGAAATGGCGAAAACGGCGCTGGAAAACAGCATCAGTATCCCGCCCACGATGTACCTCAATCAGGGCGATGTGATCGGCATTATGACCGGTACGGATATCGATTTCTCTTCCGTTTATCAACTACATCTAAAAAAGAGGTGGTATGAGCGCTGAAAACCTGTCGCTGGATTTTATGAAAACTCAGTTGTTCGGCGATTATCTCAAACTGGATGGCCTGACGGAAATTGCCATCAACCGCCCCGGAGAGATCCACACCAAAATAAACGGTCGATGGAAGAAGCATGATTCTCCGGTTACGTTGCGTCAGTGTCATGCGTTTGCCAAAGCGTTGGCCTCATGGAACGAGGACAATATCGATGATACCTCCCCAATCCTTTCCGCCACATTAGGATCAGGTGAACGTGTCCAGACCATTATTCCCCCGGCCTGTGAGCGGAATACCGTATCGATTACGCTGCGAAACCCGTCATTTGAGCAAAAAACACATCAGTCCTGGATTGATGCCGGTTTTTATAACCGGATAGCGGGTAAGGAGAGAAACGAAAGCAAAGATGATGAACTGACCCGATGCTACAACAATGGTGATATTCCAAGCTTTATCGAAAAGGCCGTTGAGTACGGTAAAACGATCTTTATTGTTGGTGAAACCGGCTCCGGTAAAACCACCTATATGAAGACGTTGCTGCACTATATTCCGCCACATCTCAGGCTAACCACGATTGAAGATAATCCCGAAATCCGTTTTTACCATCACGCCAATTATGTGCATCTGTTTTACCCGGCAGATGCCGGAGATGATGCGATTATCACGCCCGGTCGATTAATTCGGGCAAATTATCGAATGAATCCGGATCGGATTCTGCTGGCGGAAATTCGTGGACGGGAAGCGTGGGACGCGCTGAAAATTATCGGTTCAGGGCATGAAGGCCTTATCACTTCCCTGCACGCAGGCAGTCCGGAAGAATGTATAGAAGGGATCATTGACCGCTGCTATGAGAACCCTGACTGCAAAAATATCCCGTTCGATGTGTTGTTACGCAAGGTGCTTAAATGCGTGGATATCATCGTCAGCGTAGATATTCACGGTGATATCCGTCGGATGGGGGATATTTATTTCAAACCGATACACCTTCATCAAATGAAAGAAACCTTCAGATAAAAAATAGCTAAATCACTTGTTATTTCCAATAAAGGTATTTGATATGAAAACGATCCTATTCACCGCCTGCCTTTTCTGCATGAATTTACTACTGCCCTCTATCGTAATGGCCGCTGATGCCTGTGAGATTGTTTTATGTCTGTACGGTAAAGCAACCGGTAACGGCGGAGGAAATGAATGTCAGTCCGCTGAACATTCCTTCTTTACTATTGTGAAAAAGAACAGACACGGATTTCACCCTAGCCGTACTGCCGATGCCCGAAAAGCCTTATTACTCGAATGCAAATCAGTCGACCCCAAAATTATCGACCAGATAATTAATAAATTTGGCCGCGTGCGTAACTGAATTCAAAGAAAAACGGTAATAGCAATATCGGGATTATTACCGTTCCTCCTGTCAGCTCTGGATGGAAAACTCGACACCGATCGTGACGGTTTTAGGCTTTTAAATTTATGCGAATAGCAGAAATTTAAAAGTGGCGTAAGGCGAGTAAATTCTATTTCGCAGAAATAGCTAATTTGCGTCGCTGAACCCATCTGCAAACAGCCGCGCCCACGCGGATTTTGCAGGCCGGGGGGAGCCGAATAAATTTCGCCGCCCCAGCGAGCGAAAAGCTATCGCCCACGATAGCGGTTTATTTGGGGGGCTTGCCCCGCACACCGTCGCAGCTAAGTCTCCGGCCAAAAGCCGGTAGCGTGGCGCGACCACCCGCTTTGAAGGCGTTTTCCCATTTTTTCGCTTGGCCGGAACGGACAAAAGAAAAAATAGGCGAAAAACGGCGTCTCAAAGGGGGTGGTCGCGCGTAGCGGGCGACGGTGTGCCGCCTTTGACCTTGGGGGTTTTGGCGCGGCGTCCAGCCACGACATTACCCCCATGTGACAGGGAATAAGGGCGTCCAGCCCGCATGTACTGGCGCACGCCGTTTAGTGCAGGGAAGCATGCTTTCCTGCACATGGCCGCACAGCGGCCACCTTCTTCGCCCCAGACGTTCGCCCCGCCTTTTCGCCCAACACCGTGGGGCGAATTGATGGGGCGATGCGTTGGGGCGAGTCGCGGACAAAGGAGGCACCATGATGTTAAATAAGCTTGCCATTTCACTGTCGCCGATAGTAAATGGTGTGCTGTCCTTTATTGATGTTATGCAACAGCATCAATTGATGCTGGCGCTATTATCGGGCCTGACTCTGCCGTTTTTCGCTTCAATGAAAATCGACGATCGGCAGAAAGCCCCGTTATGGAAAAAGTTGATCATTACTTTTTCCCTGCTGTGTTTCCTGTTTGGCACAGTCGGCCCCTTACTTATTAGCGTTTTCAGGTGGCTTTATAACGTTCGGATACTTACCCGCATTCCCATTCTGGACTGGTCAATATTAATTATATTTACCGTGGCAGGGCTTATTCTCCATATTAGTCTGCGTCGGGCATTAACGCCTGAACTGGATAAAATAAAAAAACGACTCATCAAAAAGACCAGTCTTGAACGGGAATTACGCACCGATGTTCGCACGGTAAAATCCCTGCTGCCGGAAACGCTGCATTATAATCCGCTGGATTATATCAACCTAAATAAGGGTATTTTTATCGGGATAGACCGTGATGAAAAACCGATGTATCTCCCGTTAAAAGACTGGCAAAGACAACATGCAGATATTATCGGCACCACCGGAGCCGGTAAAGGTGTAGCAACCGGTATATTGCTTTACCAAAGTATCCTGGCTGGTGAAGGTGTATTTATTATGGACCCAAAAGATGATGAATGGGCACCGCATCTTTATCGCAAGGCCTGCGAGGATGCAGGCAAACCCTTTGCCTTAATTGACCTGCGAAAACCGCAATACCAATTAAATCTGATTGAAAATATTACACCTGACGAACTAGAGGAATTGTTTGTTGCGGGATTCAGCTTGGCGGAAAAAGGTCAGGAATCCGATTTTTATCGTATCGACGACCGAAAAGCGGCACGTATGGCGGCACAATTTGTCAGCAGTCATACATATTCGACTATCCGCGATATTTATAACGGCGAATATGTTCAAGGTATCGCGGGGGATATCAAAGCCTTTTTCGGCAAGATTGAAGAGCTGGCGTTGCTCAATGCCATCAACGCGCCGACAGGATTTTCACTCCAATCGGTTTTTGATGAAGGTGGCTGCTGCTATGTCATCGGCTCAATGCGCAATAGCAAGATTATCACCGCCCAGCGAATGCTGCTGGTACGACTTTACCAATTAGCAGAACGACGTGACCGGGTAAAAGAAACGCCCCGTCCCATAGCCATCTTTCTCGACGAACTGAAATACCATCTGTCAAAACCAGCGCTGGAGGGGTTAGGCGCAGCACGGGATAAAGGCGTACATATCATCATGGCCCATCAGTCCGTCGCCGATTTGAAAGACTGCCCAGCGGATTTAAAAGGCGATGCAGTTGTCGGTGCAGTCGTTGAAAACGCTAAATTCAAGCTGGTATACCGCGTTATGGACCCGGATACAGCGGAATGGGTAGCGAGAATGTCTGGCACCGTCTTAGTGGATGATGAAATCCGCAAAGCCAAAACTGATGCCGTACTGACGGAAACCATCGACGGTGAACGAACTATCAGACAGGCAGAGCGTTTCTTTATCGACAGCAATATGATCCTGAACCTGCCCGACTTTGTCAGCTTTATCTTTACGACGAGAACGCTTCCCTCCGCCTCACTGATTTCCCCCATTAAGGTACAAAAACGCGAACTGGAGATCTATTCCGTGTCTCCGGATATTGCCGCGTCGGCAGTACCGGCAAAAATTGCGCTGGACTTCGACGAGGAAGGAGCGACATCCGCTTCAACAACCAATGTCGCGGCAACCCAGCCTGATCTTTTCTTTGAAGGGGAAAGTAAATCAGCAAAACCGAGATCTGATGATGACGAAACACCATCCTTGCTCAATTTTTAGGAGGCATAATGCTTATCGCCACGCATAGCGAGCGCACCGCCCGCAACAGCGAAAAGATAAAAAGGCTGCTGAATTTCCTGAAGGAAGAAACCTACAGCGACTTTAAAACGCTGATGCTGCTGTTTGGCTTCAGGGATCACAAATCGCTGTATACTCTGCTGACAAAAACTGAACGAATGGGGTTAATACAAAAGCATGTTTTTGAATCACGGACGATGAAAATGTCGTTGTGGGGCATAACCAGCGACGGACTGGCTATCGTTTTAACGCCGGGCGATGACATTTTCCCGGCACGCTTTGAACCGTCAAAAATCACTGGCTGGACGCTGGAGCACCACCTTGATAATCAGGTGGCTCGGCTGATTCTGGAGAAAAAAGGCGCATCCGGATGGGTAAACGGCGATCGCTCAACGTTCCTCAGCCAGTATCAGGTCAAACACCGTCCGGATGGACTCATCACACTCCCTGACGGACAGGTCATCGCAGTAGAAACCGAGCGCCGCCTGAAGACCAAAGCCCGCTATCAGTCGATTATCGCCAGCCACTTACTGGCCCGGACGCAGAAACACTGGATTTACGTCTTTTATATCGTACCGGACCTACAGAAAAAACGCGCCCTTGAACTGCTGTTTGGCAGCGTCAAACACGTCATCGTTAACCATCAATCTATCCCTCTGGAAGCACGTCACCGCAATGTTTTTCGTATTTATACTCTCGACGAGCTGCGACAACTGGAGCCGAGGCAATATTCATAAGCTGGACTGGCGCTGCCAAATTTTATGGGCGGCTAAGAGCGAGGAGCGGACGTTGCCGTTATCCTCAAATTTTGATGACTGTATGACTCAAATCTTGGTGTATTGATCAACAGAGGGCATGTCCATTGCCGATACATCTGTTTTGAGGCTACACAGTCAATCTGAGCCCGTTCATCAGGTGAGTGAGTAGCAAATAAGAATTGAATACATCAAAACGACACAAATCACAGTACCGATCACTATCCGGCTTCCCTCTTTCATGGCATCTCCTTTCAGGTAAATTCTGCAAATCAGGTATTGCTATGATAAATTACAGTAGCTAATGAAATGATTCATTTGCTCATCCCAATAGCCGTATTTACTCATTTAGGCCCCCCAATGAGAAAAAAAATCACGCGAGACAACCTGGACCGTTTTGATTTGTCCATCCTGGATATGTTGCAGACGAATAATCGCCTCCCGCATTCGGCCATAGCTGAAAAAGTCGGGCTTTCAACCCCCTCCGTTCAGCGTCGTATCAGCAGACTTGAGGATAAAGGAGTTATCAGGGCAAATATTGCGCTCATTGAACCGGCATATGTGGGTAATCCGGTTACGGCCGTGATCGAATCACGGCTTACTGAGGATCGGAGCATCGTCATGGACAGAGCCAAGCGCTATTTTCGCAACGTTGATGAAATCCAGCAGTGCTACTTCGTTAACGGGGGCGTCTCATTCATCATTATTATGATCGCTCGCGATTTACAGCATTTTGAACGCCTCGTCAGACAGCATTTTGCTGATAATCAGGACATTCTGACCTACAAAACGCTAATCGTTCTTGACCCGGTCAAAACGGGAATGAAGGTTCCTCTGTTCGGTCTGAATGATTAAGCATCACCATAAGGCAGTTTACGTCGGCGTGCGAACAGCGAACATCCTGTGCAAGCGGCCATAACGGACAGTATACCGCTGCACTGCGTCAGGCTCAGTTCTTCATGAAGAATAATCCACCCGGCAAACGCACTTACCGCCGGAGAACCGCTCAGCAGAACGCCGAACACACGCGAGGGAAGCAAGCGCATAGCATACATATCCAGCAGAAAAGGTAACATGCTCGACAGCAGCGCCACACAGATCCCTGTAAGAAGCACGCCAGGCATCAGCAGCGTAACTCCTGCCTGAGCGGTTCCGAGCGGAACCGCAATCAGTGCGGCAACCGTCATGCCCGCCGCAACAGAGCGCCCACCGCCGCCTGATACTCTCCTTCCTATAATGATGTAGAGCCCCCAAAACATTGCAGCAGCAAGAGAATAGGCAACGCCCCGTATATCAATGGCATTGTGTATGTCTCCTGCTGCCAGCAGGAACATGCCGAAAGCGGACAGTAGTATCCAGAGCAGATCGATTTTCTGTCGGGACGTAAACAGGGCAACTGTCAGTGGCCCCATCACCTCGATTGATATAGCGATACTTACTGGAATATAGGAAAAAGCCCGATAAATAAGCAGGTTCATCAGAGCAAGGACAGTGCCATACAGAGTTATTGCACTCCAGGAGATCTCATTTTTGCATAACGTCCACGGGCGAAACACCACAAGTAAGATGACAGCGGAAATGCCAAGCCGCAGCGCAGCCACTCCTTCACTACCGACTACAGGAAACAGCGTCTTGGCGAAGGCAGCACCAGTCTGCACCGAAACCATACCGGAAAATGCAGCCAGAAAAGGAAGATTTTGATTTGTTCGCATGAGCATATATTTCTGAGAGGTTGGGCTCTAAATTTTACAGCTTGAACATGATCAGTTTTCTTATAAAGCTCCTCTGAACAAGCTTACTGATTGATATTTGCCAGCACTTTGACCAAAAAACTCTTAATGGTCATGCTATGCCAGTACAACAACATCTTAATTTTTTGAGCGGCTATTCTGGGATCATGCAAGCAACATCCGCTTCTGGCACGGAGCGGACAGAGAGTAAAGCCACCAAGCACCTTGAACAGCGCCGTCTGATGCTGCAATGGTGGACTAATTTTCTGGATGCTAACAGCAACGGTCTGGTTAGGCTGTTTGACAGTATCAGGACGGTGGTAAGTAACGGAATTTCAGTTCCGTTTGATGCGAAAAACCGGGAGATGTTTCTCTTCCGCACGATAGACGAACTTGAACAGGCTCCCGTCAGCCACGATTAAAGGCATGCCTGTTTCACAGCATAGAAAGAAACGTCAGAACCCATCGATGAGGAAGTCTATTGCAGCCTTTACCTGAGAACGGTACTGCGACGCATCACAAAACACCGCACCCAGAGCCTGGACAGGGATACTAGCCAGTTCGTGGGTCATTACGGCGTATTCTTTGCCGTCCGTCAGCCTGACGACGGGGACAAGTCGATCCGGTCGGCGGCCTGCCGGATACTTTTCAATAGGGAGCAATGGGATCGCTATCCGACGATTCAATTGCCCAATAATATCGCTCGTGACATCGAGCAACAGCGGGTAAACGACGCTTTTCCCAGTATTACCGTATACAGTGAATTGCATGGTTAAAACGTCCTGTATTCATCGCTGAAACAACCCTGCTCATCATGAAAACGGTTTAATGCGTCGATGGCTTCCCTGTTCTCTTCCTGCCATTTTTTCGCTTCATGGTGGCGAAGCTCTGCATCCAGGGCGGTTGTCAGGGTGGCACTCAGGTTAATGCCCGCTGCACGCGCCCGGACCAGTAAGGCACGCTCTACTGTCATGGTCACGCTCTGCGTGTTGCGTTGTTTCGCGGTCATGGTTTCTCTCCTGCATGAAATACGTGTGAATTACACGGCACAATACACTTATCATAACACTAAAAACAGGCCCTGCTACCGTTGCAGTCCTGCAAACTTCAAAGTCAGTCGTCATACCTGAGCTGTCGTTTACAGCAATTACCGCTGTACAAACGCCGTTTGCGGGATGCGCGGGCTCTTTGCCGCCCGCACCCGCAGCCTGCGAATTTTCCGGGCATTGAATGCCCGGAAAATTCGCAGGGAAATTTAAACATCTCTCACCTTCCCTACCCCGATATAAGGTTAAAGCCGCACTCCTTTGCGACTTATCATCTCCGACTCAAATCTTATCCATCAGATAACGATGCGCTTTTGAGGCGGCGCTGGCCGCTTTGAAAACATAGCGCTTATCGTTTTTCAGCGCCTGGAGCCATGAGGCAATATAGCTTTCATGCTGCACCTCTCCAACAATCCCCAAATCCGCCATCAGAAAAGCACTTCCCAGCTCCGCCACTAATTCCTCCTCCGCATAATCTGCACTGCCAAACTTCCCTTTCATTTCACGGTTAAGTCGTTTTTTATCACCGCTCCAGTGAACCAGCTCATGTAGGCCAGTAGCATAGAAATTGGCTGCATCTGAAAACAGATGGCGCTCCGGTAGCCAGACTTCATCGGTTGAGGGTCTGAAAAAGGCGTTTTGTCCTTTCTCAATGATGTTTGCGCCGCTCTTCTGGAACAGATTTTCAGCCTCCGGCAACGGGTCAAAGGTTGCTTCCGGGCTGACTGTTTCAGTTGTCAGAGGCAAGCCGTCAATTTGCTGAACGTTAAACACGTTGAAAGTTTTCAGCATCGGGATCTGGTCGATTTCACCGTCTTCGTTTTCCTTCTCTAAGGTTGTATAGAAAATGGCTGTCGTGCCGTGTTCGCCTTTGCGAACCTGCCCGCCTACTGCCTGCGCCTGTCTGTAGGTCATCCAGCGTGGATCACCGAAGCCCTGTTCTGACGCACTGCACCACAACAGCATGATATTCATTCCGCTATACGCAATACCGGTTGCAAAGTTGGAAGGTAAACCAGACATGCCCGGCACTCGCTGCCACGGACACGTCCAGGGCTTCACGCCAGCTTCCAGCGCGGTGATGATGCTGTCGGTGACGGTCTGATAAATATCTGTTTTGGTTTTAGAAAATTTCGTTTTTGAGGAGCCTGACTGCTCCAGCGGGGATACGCTGGTCGCCGCTGCGGTGTTAGGGGCGCTAGTCTGGGTATGCAGGGAAGTCGTCATGTTTTTTCTCCGTCAGTGGTGTGAATTTCGTCTTCGTATCGCCTGACGGTTCGCTTTGCCGACATCGTTCCGGCACGCAAGGGCGCAGAATGCGTGCCATTTACCCTTGCGGGACGGGTTGTGTTGGGAAACGATTAGCCGGAAGCTGATACGGGTACAGAAATCACGCGGGAGACAAAACAGACTCTGCATAGGCAGGCGTAGCGCCCCTTACTACGCAGTGGTGAAATGGGTTTGGGGTTGAATTTAATGGTATGAGTTCAGACCTGAACTCATAGTATTTTGAGGTTGAAGACAATATAGTTGATTTTATAGTATCAACATTTAAATTATGTGGTTATGTTGATTCTTTAATACTTCCATTTAATAACATGTGAGATAGCTGATGTTCGAAAAAGATAGGGTCAAAAACTTTTCAGACAAAGAAATGGAAGTATATGATTTTGTTATAAAAAACCATGCAAAAATTCCATTCATGACTATCCGAGAGTTTTCTTCTTTATGTGGTTATTCCACGACAGTAATAATCAAATTTTGTCATAAATTGGGATGTGGATCATATAAGGAATTTAAAAACAAGTTAAATGAGCATTTCAAAAATAATGATTTTTCTAAAGGTAAAATATTTTCAGAGGAGTTGCTGGGTTTTTTTAGAGTGTCTAATAACTTAGAGTTAGGCAATTCTATAAATGATTTCTATACTAAAATTAATAATAGCCAAGCTGTCTTATTCATCGGTTTAGGCACATCAGGAATTCTTTCAGAGTACAGTGCAAGGGTTCTCTCAAATGTAGGAATCACAGCGCATTTTATTAATGATCCGGGCTTTCCTATTGATGTAAACTTTTATAAAAATTGGTTAGTTGTTTTTCTTTCTGTTTCAGGAGAAACCCCAGAGGTAGTGGGATTAGCTCGAAGATTTACGTTTTCAGGAATAAATACAATGTGTATAACAAGTAATCCATCATCATCAATAGTTACGAATACTTTATCATCTATAAGCTATAACATGAAGCAAACAAAACTTAATGATGATTATAATATTACTAGCCAGATCCCGGTTTTATATATTGTTGAAACTATTTGTCGCATGCGTAATACGCCATAAAAATATATGTTATTAAATAACGAAAAAATGTTTAAATAAAAAACAAGTTGTTTTTTCCTTTGCGATAAATGTGATTTATTTCACAACTTAAAATTATTGGATTAGTTTACGCACAACTAACACGATAGTTTCAGGTTTGAATATTAATTACTGCCATGCTCGGCGAAGTGAGGGAAAATGAAATTTGATAATTTAAAGCCATTTCCACAAGATTTCTATTGGGGGGCTGCAACTTCTGCATATCAGTGTGAAGGTGCATGGAATGAAGATGGTAAAGGTCTGTCTGTAATTGATTCAGCTCAGTTCTCTGAGGGTATATCAGATTTTAAAGTTGGTAGTGAACATTATTATCGGTATAAAGAAGATATCGCTCTATTTTCTGAAATGGGAATGAATCTTTATCGGTTCTCAATATCGTGGGCAAGAATAATGCCTAATGGACGTGGTGAAATAAACTATAAAGGAATAGATTTTTATAATAATCTTATAAATGAACTAATTTCGAAAGGAATAACACCACTAGTAACATTATATCACTTTGACCTACCTCTTTCACTAGAAAAAAATGGTGGATGGTCAAACCCAGAGACCATTGATGCATTTTTAGAGTATTCTGAAGTATGTTTTCGTGAATTCGGCGATCGAGTTAAATATTGGCTCACTATCAATGAGCAGAATATGATGATTCTTCAAGGAGATGCTATAGGAACAAGTTCTCAAAATGATGAGAATAAATTCAAGAAATTGTATCAACAAAATCACAATATGACTGTAGGGCAGGCTAAAGTATATAATTTATGTCATAAATTAGTAATAAATGGGAAAATAGGCCCTGCTCCAAACATATCCTGTATTTATCCTGCATCAGCCAAACCAGAAGATTATTTGGCTGCTCAAAATTTTTCTGCTATAAGAAACTGGTTATACCTTGATCTTGCTTGTCATGGTGAATATAACGCTATAGCATGGGCGTTTTTTGAAAAGATGGGATATACACCAGATATATCAGAGAGTGATAAGGAGATTCTTAAGTCTGGTAAGCCTGATTTTATTGCTTTTAACTATTATTATTCTGTTACTGCATCTGAAAGTCGTGATGGCCATGGAGAACAACGTCATTTCCTTGAGGATAATATATCCGGAGTAGACGATTCAACGTTTGTACCCGTTGATAATAAAAATCTAGCTATTAATGATTTTAATTGGCTCATTGATCCTATAGGTTTTAGAATAACTTGTAGAGAGCTACATGACAGATATCACCTGCCTCTCATTGTAACTGAAAATGGAATAGGTGCTTATGATACACTCACTGATGACAATAAAATTCATGATGATATTAGAATTTCTTATTTGAGTGAGCATCTACAGCAACTTCAATTGGCGATAAATGATGGTGTTGATATTTTCGGTTACTGTCCTTGGTCAGCAATGGACCTTGTCAGCACCCATGAAGGTTTTAAAAAGCGTTACGGATTAATTTATATTAATCGAAATGAGAATAACGAAGGTGATCTATCAAGAATTAGAAAGAAAAGTTTCTTCTGGTATAAAAAAGTAATTGAATCAAATGGTTCAGACTTAAGCGCTGAAGTAAAATACTAAATTTCTAAGGCAGCTCACGCTGCCTTTCTTGAAGGTTAAATAATATGAAATACTCAATTCTAGCGAATGATATTATAGAATATGTTGGTGGTAAAAATAACATAGTCTCAGTATCACATTGTGCCACACGCTTACGTTTCACTATCAAAGATGATAGTCATACACACCAGGATAAGATTAAAAATTTGGATGGCGTTATGGCGGTTATCAATAGCGGCGGCCAGTTCCAAGTTGTTATAGGACAACATGTTTCAGAAGTCTTTTCTTTAATTGATTCAACCTTAAACAATATTTCATTATCAACTGAAGAAAATAATGACAAAGGAGTAAATAAAGTAAAAGTAATCCCATATATTCTTGATTTAATCTCAGGTGCTTTTACACCTTTGCTTCCTGCACTTTGTGGTGCAGGCATTCTTAAATCATTTCTAACAATGGCAATATTATTAGAATGGTTAACAGAACAGCAACCAACATATAAAGTTCTCTTCGCAGCTTCAAACTCAATATTTTATTTTCTACCAGTTTTCCTCAGTGTTACTATTGGTATGAAATTAAAAGTGAATCCATTCGTTTCTGGTGCAATCGGAGCCGCACTTTTAGAACCAACTTTTACGTCATTAATTACAGCAAGTACCGAGTCTACATTCATTGGGATTTCGATGCTTCCACTTGACTATGCTTATAATGTTTTTCCGGTATTTGTAAGTATTTTTATTTATGCTCATCTTGAAAAATTCTTGAAAAGAATTATACATCAAGACTTACAGCTTTTCCTTGTCCCTATGTTAGCAATGGTGATAGTCGTCCCTCTAACTATCCTCTTTTTTGGACCATTCAGTACTGATGCTGGTAGATTTATTGCTTCTGGCATTACAAAAATCATTGATTTTAACGGTATTCTTTCTGGCGCATTTCTTGGTGCTACTTATCAATTTCTTGTTGCACTCGGGCTCCATTGGGGGCTGGCACCAATCCAATTAGAGAATATTCGCACTGGAGGTGATCCTATAGGTGCTATAGGCGAGGCTGCATCTGTTTATACGCTTATGGGAATCGCAATAGGGGTCTGGATTCGTTCACGTAAAGAAAAACAACTAAATGCTTTATCAGGTTCTGCTGCTGTCACAGCAATGCTTGCGGGTGTAACAGAACCAATTCTTTATGGAATTTTATTAAGATATAAACGTCTTATTCCAATTTATATTATTGCTGGAGCTACAGGCGGTGCTATTAATGGATTCTTTAACGTTAAGATGACAGCACTAGTATTCCATAATTTGTTTTCTATACCCGCTGAGAAACCGATGCATTTCTTTATTATCGGTGCATTTACATCATTATTACTTGGCGCAATTCTTACAGTTATATTTGGTTATGAAAAGAAAATGACTAAAAGCGTATAGGCTATAGAATCTCAATAAACCATGGTATACTATTAATGCTTGGATCCGGTATTAACCCGGATCCTATACTTTCAGTTTGATTACTTAATATTTTAGTCATAAGACGAGTTTTATTAATTATGTAGATTATTTTTCAATTTTTTAACCTCTCATAGTCGTCAGTTAATATTTATTTAAGCCTGATAATTTCTTAGTAGAAATCTACTCATTACTTTCACATATAAGATATATAAATTGTTCCACAGTTGGAGAAAATATAGATTTCTCATGCTCTGTGTCTTTTGAAGAATTCTATGATGCAGCTATTCATACTCTTTTCCTGACGATTTTCAACGTTTTTAAATGATCATTTTCGTAGTAATAGGTTGTTTGTTTTAACTAGGAATCATTAGTCTTACGGATAGGTATGCCATCAAATTTGTTAACCGTTCATGATGTTTTTTAATATATGAAAACTCATTGATTCCTACAGTTACCGAAATCTCTTATCAGGGGCTACAGAATAAAACATATACTATATTTAAATTATCCAATTAAATCAACCAGTTAAATGGATAGACTTTTGTATTAGATTTCTATGGTATGCTTGTTGCTAGTTAATGGCTATGGGGCAGATATATCCGATGAATGGAATTAAAACAGGCTCAACAACTAAAGATCATATTGTTGATGCGGCGCTTGAAGTAATCCTCGATACAGGGGTCATTGGCGCGACCTTCAGGCGTATAGCAACCAAAGCAGGTGTATCCCCTGGTACGATGACATACTATTTTTCCAGTATTAATGAGATACTTGACGCTGCTTTTCGCAAAATGGTTTCTCAGATAGCAGTAGTCTTCCGAAAACGTTTGATGGATGCTCGCAAACCCGATGAAGCCGTCGAAGCTGTAGTTGATTTGATTTGTGGTGACATTTGGGCGACTCCCCGTCACATGCTACTAAGTTTTGAACTCTATGCTTTTGCCTCCCGGCAGCCTCAATACCAGACGGTCATGACTGAATGGATGGATAAATCCCGTGATGCATTATACCAACATTATGATCTTAAAACAGCCAGCTCTCTTGATGCAATGATTGAAGGATTCACTATACATCGTCATTTGAATCCCGATGTGATTTCCAGAGAAGAGGTTCGTCGTTGTGTTTCTCTCATTGCTAACGCTTCCTCTAAAAATAAAGCTGAACTCTAAAAAATAGTTTGACTAATACCGTACACCTGTACGACGATATGCGTCGTACGGGTGTACGGTATTTTTTTTCAGAGGTCTTCATGAAATTACAGAAACTGAGCTTATTATCCCTGTGCGGACTGTTCCTATTGCCGGGGTTTGCTCTAGCGTCTTGGATTACAAGAACTCCTGCACTGAGGGATACATTATCTGCCTCAACGGAAGAGATGGGGTTTATTCTGTTTGGATTTTCTTCAGGTGCAATGTTAGGTGTGCTCAGTTCTAGTAAGCTCATCTCTATTTTCCACGCGAGAATAGTAATACTAACTGGGTTGCTTATGCTGTCTGCAGGTCTTATGGTTATTGGTGTCAGTAGTACCCAACAGCATATGCTCTCTGTATTTGCAGGTATGGTAATTTTTGGAGTAGGTCTAGGCTGGACAGAGATTGCAATAAATGTTGAAGGAGCAACGACAGAGAAAGCCATTGGCCGAGGCCTAATGACTACCCTTCATGGTTGCTTTAGCCTTGGTACTTTTGTAGGAGCAGTAACTGGCATGATTTTTACAGCATACCAGATACCTATTGAACGACATTTATACTTAGTCTCAGCTTTTAATATGTTACTTGCACTGGTACTAATAATACAGGCACCACAGAATAGCCGATATTCTGGCACAGTGAAAACGGGAAAATCTGGTCTTGCAGCTGCTTTTACAGAACTCAAAGATCCTAAATTGCTTATCATTGGTTTTATTGTTCTTGCTATGGCCTTGGCAGAAGGTGCCGCTAATGACTGGCTACCTTTGTTGATGATAGACGGGCATGGGTTTGATGAAACTTCAGGTACCCTTATATATGCAGGTTTTACACTTGCAATGACTATCGGACGATTATCTGGAGGTCCGGTAATAAGAAAACTGGGTAAGAGTATGGTTGTTCGTCTGAGTGCATTGTTTGCAGCTGCCGGTTTGTTGATGGTAATTTATTCCCCATTTCCTGAGGCTGCGGTAGCTGCAGTGATATTATGGGGATTGGGGGCGTCTCTGGGCTTTCCTATAGCGATTTCTGCAGCAGCTGAAGGGAAAGGAAATAGTCAAATTCGAGTATCAATTGCAGCTACTCTAGGTTATGTTGCATTCTTGGTGGGGCCACCAATGCTTGGTTTTATTGGTGAACATAATGGACTTCGCCTTGCAATGTTGCCTGTAATGATTCTGGTTGTTATTGCCTTTATTATTGCACCGCTGATCATAAATAAAGAAAAAAAACATATAGCCCTAAAGTTTATTAAATAGACATATAAAAACCAATGAAATATATTGCACCCCAAAAGCTCAATATTGACTGAGTAAGGTGCATTTCATATTTTCATAAACAATAATATTTTCTCACAACTCAGTTTCGCTGATCATCAGTTTTTTTTCTCGAACGTGGTTATTCTAAAATAGGCAAGTGCAGGCCTGTCTACAGTATGACAGGCTTCCGGTTTATTAGCATATGAAAAAGCTAAATAGCTGCGCCTAATACCGCTACATTTTTGCCAGACCATGCTTTCTTCCGGGAAACGGGCTGGCGGTTTCCGTAAAATTGCGAACTTTTCTCAACAGTTGCCACATTGAACGGCACTGATGATTGTGGGTTATTGTATCGTGCAACACTTGCCATAACCGTTCAACATGATTAACCCATGGCGAGTAAACCGGCTGATAAATAACGTTAAATTTGGGATTATCTTTCAGCCAGTTTCGAGTTTTCTCACTCTTGTAAATAATGTAGTTATCCACGATAAGCGTGATCATTTTTGCCCTGCGGTATGTCGCTTTCAGGTGTTGCAGCAGGCTGATAAACAAAGACGAATCTTTGCTGCCGCCGCCCACGGAGCTCACTTTTCCTGTGCCACTGTGCAACGCGCCTGCCAGATAATATGTTTCATTCTGCCCCGGGGTGACCACCCGTTTTTGCCGCCCTCGGACCTGCCAGTCCGCACCCATTTTGGGATTAAGATGGATATCCACCTCATCTTCGTAAAACACCGGATGCTCAATGCTGCATTCATCCAGAGCCTTGCGGATGGCCGCCATTTTTTCATTCTTCTGTGGATCGCGTATATGCAGGATATGGGCTGCTCTGTGCCACACCAGCCCCGCAGAAGGTAGCAAGCGGCAGATCGTGCAGGGATGAAGTTTACAGCCAGTTATCTCGTTGATTTTTATTGCCAGAAGTTCAGTACTACAGCGGGAGCCTTGATAGCCAAAGTCAGCTGAACAGCGTCTGATAAGCTGTACCAATAGTGCGCAAATTTGCTAAAATGACCACTGGCGTTGACGACACGGACGCAGCGATATCAGACCTTCAGTGCCATAAAGAGTAAACCAGTTGAGCCAGCGCCCGACGGATGAACGGGCGCATCAGTGCGTTCTGGCAACGTCGGTAACACGATGACCCCGGTGTCGCATCAACATGGCTGTCAGTCTGCGGGCATGGTTCTTGTCGCGTGTTCTATGGATAGTTTTCTGCATCAGGCGTCGTTCGGTTCGGGGTATTGGTGCCTCAGTATAGAAGAACAGCGTTCGATGTTAGTCTTTAGATAAAGTAGCCTTTTATGCTAACATTGATAGGTGTAGTGCTACGCTGTTTTTAACGTAATATTGCACAATGAGTTACCGAATGAACTGCCTTATCTACCGCCACTAATCTGGCCGAAGGTGACTTGACTAATTTATATACTTAAAAGGAACGCAACTGCTTTACGTGAGCCAGACAGCAAACCTCTCCGTTATGGATTGTTTGATTTAAAAACGATGGGCACAGCACAGATGTTGCGAGAGGGCTTTATGTTTACCGAAAAGGCAGGCATATCTATCTACGCAGAGTTTTTCCTAAAAAGACACAAAAAATCCCATCGAGTGAGATAACAATGGCCTTTGAGCGTCTTGAGGAGATACTTGATAAAAAAGTTAAAGGTATCGCATGGGAGATGGTTAAGAGTGAATTAATATCAAACGCCGATGTACAGGCTGCCTATGAAGTTGAAGAACGTAAGGAAAGACTGCAGCTACGTTTGCAGAGTGGCGCAGTCATGCTGGATTAACAAGGACTCAGGTTGCTGAACGCATGGGTGTCACTCCGCCTACTGTATCACGCATGGAGTCAAATGTAATTCGAGCCAGTATTGAAACGTTGGCTAGATATGTAAGAGCATGTGGGATAAAACACGCTCAGATAACGTTACAGTTTTTAAGACGCTTTATGCGACTTTCAATTAAAAATTCTTTCGCACGTATGATATAAGGAGTGATTTTGTCTTTTTTCAATAAGATATTAATGATCGGCATTCTTTCGATAAGTAATACAGCTATGGGAGTATCATACGAATTACCGGGTAACGGTGGGCGTTTGGTTGGTGAAACCTTAACAATCACTACACCCGATAACAACATAAAATCTCTGGAGTTTTTTGCAGCTAAATATCAACAGGGCTTGAGCAACATGCTTGAGGCTAATCCTGGCGTGGATGTACTCCTTCCTAAATCAGGAATAGAGCTGAAGGTGCCGCAAAAATTAATTCTCCCCGACACGATTAGAGAGGGGATTGTTATTAATGTAGCAGAGATGAGGCTGTATTATTATCCTAAAGGGAGCAATACAGTTGAGGTTTTACCGATTGGAATTGGACAGGCTGGCCGTGATACACCAACAAACTGGGTTACCTCCGTAAAATATAAGAAAGAAGGACCAACATGGACTCCTACAGCCGCAACCCATAGAGATTATGCTCGGAGGGGGGAATCACTACCAGCTTTCTTTCCTGCAGGACCAGAGAATCCAATGGGTTTGTATGCTATTTACATAGGTAATTTATATGCCATACATGGTACCAATGCAAACTTTGGCATTGGTTTGAGAATAAGTCAGGGTTGTGTACGTCTGCGAAACGACGACATCAAATATTTATTTGAAAACGTTCCAAATGGTACTAGGGTTCAATTCATTAACGAGCCGATTAAAGTAAGCTTAGAGCCGGATGGAACTCATTGGATTGAGGTGCATGAACCACTATCCAGAACTCGTCAAGAATTTGAATCAAATATAAAGATCCCCACTTCACTTAACAAGAAAGTTAATGCCTTCATTAATGAAAGTAATATTGACTCCGTCATTTCAGATAGAGAGATTGAGAGACGCTCAGGAATCCCTACGCGTGTAAAGTAACATAGAGGAAGTGGTATTGAATAACGCTTAGTGTTGTATAACGTATTGTATTTGTGAATTTCCTATGGTAAAGATTGATGTGGCACGTATGGGTTATAACGAAAATTAGCTGTGGACACCTAGATGAAAATGCCAACATCAAATCGGAAGGAAATAACAACCCTATTTTACTCAAAATAAGTATTGTCTTATGCGGGATAAAACACTAAATTGGCGACGCACCCGCCTAATAATTAAATCTCTCATCCAATGAAAATGTGCGTAATTAAATTTAATTACGCACATTTAATATAAACTGCTTGGATTTATTTTATAACACAGGTGTCGCCATCTGATTTATCATTCCATATCCAGCGGAATGCATCACCTGTCAAAGAAGCCATGTGAAAATAATTATGCCCCCCGTCACCTTGCTCAAATCGATAATCATAGCCCTTATAATCTAAAGATGATGCCATTTGTTCATTGGCCAGTTTCCAGTTACCAAAAATCGTATCAATCTCATTCTTACCATCCTGTAAAAACACTTTTATTGGTTTTTTTTCTTCTTGCCTTACAGCAGAAATATAACGGTCTGCTCCCCGAATATTAACGTAGCTACCTATTGAGGAAATAACTTTCCGGAAAGCATCTGGTCGATGCCATGCAACACCAAAAGCTCCAGATCCTCCAGAACTAGCACCCATAACTGCACGACACGCAGGATCTTTAGCTATATTGTATTTACTCTGAATCAGAGGCAAAACTTCATCGACTAAGAAGTCAGCATACCTGCCATCAGCTGAGTCATACTCCAGGCTTCTATTATCCCTACCACCGTAAATAGGCAACCCATCCCCTTTACTACCTGGATCAATAAATACCGCTATAACTGGTGGGATTTGCTTTTGATAAATCAAATTATCTAAAGCATTAGGTATTGGGAATGAATATTTTTTCTCTTTCCCATACTCTAAATAAGATTTACCATCTAAAAACACCATCAATCTTGTGGGTTTTTTATCATTGTAATTAGCTGGTATATAAATCCAGTATTTATGTTCTGCATCAGGATATGCTTTACTCCTCACCAAAGTATGCTCGGTTATTTTTCCCTTAGGAACACCACTTACATTTAATAGTTCAGGCGCTGGTTTATAGTTACCACCGTCCTTTGAGTACTGCAACACATCCTTATCAGGAATGCCGGGAAAACCGAATTTCAATTGTTCCCTAACCTCATTAAATTCTTTATCATTCATGATATTAACCTGAGCTAGTAAAGTTTGTGGTAGTATAGAAAAAGATAAAATAGCCATAAAAGTTATTTTTTTTGAAGGCTTCATAGCAACCTCATTTTGTGATGAAAAATCATTAATCTTCCTTTACATATCTACTAATTTTCATTGAGTTAGCATCATTACTATTCATAATTTTTTGCAATCGGAGTTTCACTAAATGAACTCATAGAAGCCTCTGCATCCTTAACACTATTCCATTGAATAATAACTCAAAATCATGGTTATCACCAACAGCGTACTCCCTTGATATGAATCACGTCTACTTGGGAACATGCTGAACCTCAATGTAAGTGTGATCCTACCCAGCAATAGTGGACACGCGACTAAGTGAGTAAACTCTCAACCAGAGGTGATTACTCATGACAAAACCAGTACCAACCAGCAAAACACCCCGCAAACAGTACACACCCGAATTTCGCGATGAAGCCCTTAAACTGGCTGAGCGTATTGGAATCGCTGCTGCTGCCCGTGAACTCAGCTTGTATGAATCCCAGCTCTACAACTGGCGGAGTAAACAACACCAGCAGATGAACTCATCAGAGCGAGAGAATGAACTGGCTGCCGAAAATGCGCGTCTGAAGCGCCAACTGGCGGAGCGCGATGAAGAACTGGCTATTCTCCAAAAGGCCGCGACATACTTCGCGAAGCGCCTGAAATGAAGTATGTCTTTATCGAAAAGCATCAGGCAGAGTTCAGCATCAAAACCATGTGTCGGGTGCTTCAGGTTGCCCGCAGCGGCTGGTATGTCTGGCGCAGGCGTCGTTGTCAGATAACCCCGCGCCAGCATTTCCGGCTCATTTGCGATGAGGCTGTCCGTAAGGCATTCGCTGGGGCAAAACAGCGTTATAGTGCGCCACGTCTTGCTGATGAGTTGCCGGAGTACAACATCAAAACCACCGCTGCGAGCCTGCGCCGTCAGGGGTTGCGGGCGAAAGCCAGCCGTAAATTCAGTCCGGTCAGCTACCGTGAACATGGCCTGCCGGTATCGGAAAACCTGCTGAAGCAGGACTTCATAGCCAGCGGCCCGAACCAGAAGTGGGCAGGCGACATCACGTATCTTCGCACGGACGAGGGCTGGCTGTATCTCTCGGTGGTCATTGACCTGTGGTCACGGGCCGTTATTGGCTGGTCGATGTCGTCACGAATGACGGCGCAACTGGCGTGTGATGCGTTACAGATGGCGCTCTGGCGTCGGAAGCGACCGAAAAACGTTATTGTCCATACCGACCGTGGCGGACAGTACTGTTCAGCGGATTACCAGACTCTGCTGAAACGGCATAATCTGCATGGCAGCATGAGTGCAAAGGGTTGTTGCTACGATAATGCCTGTGTGGAAAGCTTTTTCCATTCACTGAAAGTGGAATGCATCCACGGGGAACGCTTTATCAGCCGGGAAATAATGCGAACAACGGTGTTTAATTATATCGAGTGTGATTACAATCGGTGGCGACGCCACAGTGCTTGCGGCGGTCTCAGCCCGGAACAATTTGAAAACCAGAACCTCGCTTAGGGCTGTGTCCACATTACGTGGGTAGGATCACTATAGGCCAAAACAGATGATCGTCGATGCCACCTTTCCCTTCACATTGCTCTCCCCGATTGATAGAGTGCGCGTAGGGAACTCCAGCCCAAGTATGATGCATGTAACGTTTTAAAACATGTGAATCTTCATTATTGCCATAACCCAATCACCACATTCAGCAAAGACAGCTCAAACTATCTATATGTAATCAGCAACTTTCGGTGGTCATTCTGGTGGTCTTGACAGACTAGCAATTCAGGTTTAGCTTATTTATTAGCCAGTTACTGGCAAAGGCGATCCCAGTCAGAGGAGCCAAATTTAGAAAATCCCGCTTAAGGAAACTTAAGCGGGATTTTTGTTTTTATCCATTTATTCAATATTTTCACGTGAAAATCCTTCCCTATGCTTTTTCAGTTTTCCCTCCTCATCGGAAGAATTTGGTGGTCAGATTCGGGGTCTTTCCGGTTCGATGACGGAGTGACCCCAAATGCCTCTTAACGACTTAAAAATCCGCAACGTGAAACCATCCGCAACCCCCTTCAAAGAAACGGTACGGAAATGCCCGAGACTGGCACCATGGCACACTAGCAAACCCTTTTCCCATTCGTGCCAGCGCTAGCTCTTTTGCGAGCCCATCCTGTCAGGCATACCTTTGTGAAATCACTTAACCTTTTATGCGATGGATGTCAGCACCTATCTGACAATGAAACGATGACGTTTACCCAGCCAGAGAAACATGACTGTTTCTGGATTAATGATTGCCAGCTCATCCATCTCTTTAAGTAATCTTTGACCCATTTATCATGGCCTTTCCCTCTTTTTCACTCAGTGAACCGGGAGGCGAAGACCCAAACTCTGCGGATAGGGGTCAAAGTAATTTTGAGTTAGCAGATAGCGGTCAGGGTATTCGGCCAGATAGTGCTTCAGCAGCGTAAGTGGGGCGAGGATGGGCAACAGTCCATCGCGATAGTGCAGGATCACCTCGCGCAGTTCACCACGCTGGCGGAGGGTCAACTGATTACGGAAATAACCCTGAATATGCATTAGCACGTTGGTGTGATTTTTCCGCGAAGCGGGTTTCTTCAGGATTGTCATCAGTTTTTCGCGATAGGCCACAAAGAAATCATCCAGGTTTTCCCATTCATGAAGCGACGCGACAAACGGCCCGATCTCACGGTAGCCCACCTGGTGGTGTGCCAGCAGTTGAAGTTTATAGCGGCTGTGGAAGTCCAGCAGCGCGCGGCGCGTGAGGCCGTTGGCACGCAGAGTGTTCAGCTCATGCAGGGCGAAAACACGCTCGACAAAGTTCTCCCGCAGCACCGGATCGTGCAGGCGACCATCTTCTTCAACCGGTAACCACGGGTATTTCTCCAGTAATGAAGCGGTAAAAAGACCAACTCCCTCTTTACGCCCGCGATTGCCTTTTTCGTCATACAGCCGCACGCGTTCCATACCGCAACTCGGCGATTTGGCACAAACGATAAAGCCCGACAGTTGCCCCAAATGTGAGAGGTAAGTCTCGGCGAAGTCGGCCATTTTCTCCGTTACATCGTCGTGTGGGGCATGACTGAAGCGCATGCGGATGTCGCCTTCCACCGTCTGTACCAGACGTAGAGCCGGACGGGGCACGGGCAGGCCGATGGACATCTCCGGGCAGACGGGTTTGAAGGTCACCCACTGCGCCAGCTCATCCATGACAAAGTTCATGCGTTTATGCCCGCCGTCAAACCGTACGGCTGAGCCGGTTAAACATCCGCTGATCCCAATGACGGGTTGAATAGTCATGGCACTCCCCTCTTTACTGCGTATTTCGGGTGAAGAAAAGCGTGACCGTCCCGACGGTGATCCCGAATTTCTTCATCTCTGTTTTATTAAAAAGATGCGTGCCATCCTGTAGGTACATCCAGTCGTCAAAGTGCAACAGCCAGGTACGACCGTCAGCTTTAACGTTCATACTGTAATGCCAGTTAAAAGCATTGCCCGCAGCCTGACCTGTCGCCACACCTTCAATATCGCCCGCGGTGCCCTCGTAGCGATCGGCAGCAATGCGACGGATATGCCACACGCGCTGCTGTTGCTCACCGTCGTCATAGACGAAATGCTCGTTAAGCGTCAGCGTGTCGCCGATGACATTACCGGTGATGTCGACGTGGAAGCGACGCAGCTGTTTACCGCTGCGATCCTGCACCATGCCCCACGCTTCGGTTTTCCCCTGAAAATACTGGAAGATATCTAGTGACGGCTGTTGATGTCGGTAGTCAGTAACCTCTGTGCTACAGCCTGTCAGCATTACCAGCATCAGGCACAGTGTCAGAATACGTTTCATTTTTTACCTCCGATCAGCTGTTGACGCAGTTCGGGATATTGCGTGCGAGGATCGAGCCAGATGGCCAGAAAATATGTACTGAAGGTTTCAGGCTGGCTCGGACCGAGCGGGACAAAACTTTTTTGTGATGCCGAGGCGCGGTACCAGAATTGCCCTTGCCTACCGTTAAACACAAAGGCCAGTTGCGCCCCCGGTGTGACGTCGGGCCAAAGGGAATGCAGCATACGCAGCCAGGATTCACTCTGCGGTTCGCGCGCCAGAATGCCCTGCGCCTGCCACTGATCGCGAGTGGCCTCGACCAGCTCGTCGCGGTCGATATTGCGTTTGTAGGTAATAATCAACGCCTGATCCTGTTCCGGACCGTTATACCGGCCGTCGGGCGTGAGCAGTTGGGAGGTATAGACGGTGAACGGCCCCCAGGTTAGGGTTGCATCACCCACTTTGCGCCAGCTTAACCAGTCGGCGGAATGGGCGACGGGCGTGATGGCCGTCAGCCACAGCAACATCAATAACGCGGTTCTCATTGTCGCTTCCCCATCAACATGTGGAAAAACAGCATCAGAATCAGCCAGCCCGACGCCATCCAACTGGCGACGATAATGTCAGGCTTCAGGAAGGTCATCGCGCCCAGACGTTCACCGATGATGTACGCCACTGGCCCGCCAAAGGTCGCCAGCAACGTCAGTAGCCACACCGGCAGCGTGGTCGTGCGGGTCAGTTCAGTCCAGACGGTAGCGAACATCAACCACAGCGCCACCATCCACAGCGGCAGCAGCATGTCGCCATCAAAGTCGATCAGCCCCGCCCACACCCAAAGCGCATCAAGACCGCTCCCCACCGCGGCGAGCAGGAGGGCGTAAAGACGGTGTGCAGGCGACAGCATCAGGCAGGCCAGTATCGCGAGAGCAAGCCACAAAAACAGGCCTCGTTCACGAAACAACACCACCAGCGTCCAGTAGAGATCGAACGCGATTGCCATCAGAAAGACCTGCACATAGCGCTTCATACGCGCTCCGCGGTCAGTTGTACCGCACTGATAGTGCGTGCATTAAATCCGGCTTCGCAGTAGCCAAAGTAGTAGAGCCACATACGACGAAACCGGTCATCAAAACCGAGTTTTTCAATATCCTGCCAGGCATGTACAAACCGCTGCCGCCACTGTGCCAGCGTGCGAGCATAATCAGGCCCCATATCGAACAGATTGCGGACGACAAAATCGGTGTGTCGCGTCATCAGCTCACTCATCACCGTAATGCTTGGCAAAAAACCGCCGGGGAAGATGTAGCGTTGGATAAAATCGACGCTTTTGCTGTAGTCGCGGTAGCGCTGATCCTGAATGGTGATGGCCTGAATCACCATTTTCCCTCCCGGGCGCAAACGTGCCTGACAGGTGCGGAAGAAGGCTGGCAGGTAGCGTTGCCCTACCGCTTCTATCATCTCGACCGACACCAGCTTATCGAACTCGCCAGTCAGATCGCGATAGTCACACAGCAGGACTTGCACTCGATCCTGCAACCCCGCGCGGGCAATCCGCGCTTTCGCCCAGTCGTACTGCTCCTGCGACAGCGTGGTAGTGGTGACGCGGCAGCCGTAATGACGAGCGGCGAACTCCGCCATCGCCCCCCAACCGGTGCCAATTTCTAGCAGGTGATCGCTGGCCGTCAGCGTCAGTTGTTCACACAGACGGGCCATCTTTGCCCGCTGGGCCAGAGTAAGATCCTGCTCGTCGGCGGTGAACAGCGCGCTGGAGTAGAGCAGTTCTTCATCGAGAAAATGTGCGTAGAACTCATTGCCCAGATCGTAATGAGCCGCGATGTTTTCCCGCGCCTGCTGCCGATGGTTGCGCCGCGTCCAGTGGCGAAGCCGCTCAATGGGCCTGCCCAACAGACGAAAGCCGCTTTCCATCTGCTCTAGCACCTTGCTGTTGAGCGCAAGAATCTGCAACAGCGGGGTGAGCTGATTCGTCTCCCACTCGCCGTCTATCCAGGCTTCAGCAGCGCCGAGGCTACCGCCAGTCAGCAAACGCCAGTACACGCTTGGAGCAAGGATCTGCACGTCGGCGCGCAGTGCGGCGGCGGCATCGCCAAAATGGAAAGTCTGTGCCCCTTCACGTACCGTGATCGCGCCCTCGCGGATACCACTTAGCAAACGAAAGAGCAGCCAGCGCGCGATACGAGCGTTGCGCGGGATGTCGGGTTCAAGCGCAAAGACGGGATCGGTCATGAGCGTTCACTCCTGCTAACGGGATGGTTGTACAGCGGCACACGCTTAAGCCACAGCCTCAGCGCCTGCCAATAAATAGCGAACACAGTTTTCAGCGTCATCAACGGTATACGCAGTAGAAGTGACGTCAGGTTTGCGCGCGTCAGTGGTTCACGGCGCAGCACCAACGTGGCATCGAATACTTTGGATTCCTGGTGATTTTCGATATGCATATGCAGCGTTTTACCGGGGCTGTTGAAACGCCAGTGGTAAACCATGTCCATCGGGTTAAAGGGGGAGACGTGGAACGCCTTTTCCAGCGGGCGAGCCTCCTGACCATCGACCGCGTAGTAATGGCGCTCGTTCCACGGAGTATTACGCACCTCGGCCAGTATCCAGCGCAGGATGCCCATATGGTCATAGCAGTAGTAAAAATTGACCGGATTAAAGTGGAACCCGAAATAGCGCAACTGGGTCAGAAGCATAACCCGACCATCAGGTCGCTCGCCGGTCAGGCTTTCAAGCCGGTCAAGGACGTTGTCTTTGAGCGGCGTGCCGAGCGGGTAGTCCGCATCGTGGAAAGCGGCAGCAGCAAATCGGTTACGGCGGATGCCTGCCGACGGCAGCACGTCGAGTTCATCAAGATCGAGCCAAGCCATAAACATACTGTAGCGAAAATGGTGCACTTTCGGCTGGAGCCGCCGATGGCGTAAAACTCCCTGATACAGGCAACTGTTCATTTCAGTTCCCCTCTCCTGCGGCGGCGATCCCCTTCACCACATCGAGTGCACTACGTACGCCATCTTCATGAAAACCGTTGTACCAGTAAGCCCCGCAATACCAGCTCCGCTGACAGCCGTTAATCTCACCGCGGCGCGCCTGTGCGCGCCAGCTTTTGGGGTTAAACAGCGGGTGTTCATAGACAAAGCGCTTCCAGACATAGCGCTCGTCAATCGGTGTTTCCGGATTCAGAGTAACGCAGAACAGGGGGCTACCCTCTGGCAACCCTTGTAAGATATTCATGTTATAGGTGACACAGGCGCTATCCTGTTCACGCTCACTCAGGCGATAGTTCCAACTGGCCCAGGCGCGCTGGCGCACCGGCAGCCAGCGCGGGTCGCTGTGTAACACCACCTCGTTACGCTGCCAGCCGATATCCCCCAGTACTTCACGTTCGGCCGGCGTCGGCTCGTCAAGCATCGCCAATGCCTGCGCAGAATGGCAGGCGAAAATCACCTGATCGAACGTATAGCTCGACTCCTCAAGCTGGATCTGAACGCCTCCGTCGTGGCGTATCACCTTCTGTACCGGCGCGTTGAGATGAAGGGTCAGGCGATCGCCCAGCTGTGCCAGCATAGCGCGAATGTACTCCCGTGAACCGCCGGGCACCACGTACCACTGCGGACGATGAGCGATATCCAGCAGACCGTGGTGCTCAAAGAAACGCAAAAACAGCGGCAGCGGGAAGCGGCGCATCTCCTGAAGCGACGACGACCAGATAGCGGCTCCCATCGGCAAAATGTAATGACGGGCGAAAAAACTGCTGAAATGGTGCTGATCGAGGAAAGTCTGTAGCGTAGCGCTCTCGTCCACCTCACCCGCCAACGCTTCTTTTGCCAATCGATTAAAACGTACGATCGATTTAAGCAGCCCCCAGAATGTCGGATTGACAAGATTACGACGCTGGGCAAACAGCGAAGCGACAGTATGGCCGTTATACTCCAGACCGTTCTCTGGGTTATGCACGGAGAAGCTCATTTGCGTTTTTTGCCCACGGATGCCCAACTCGCTGAGCAGGCCCATAAAACGCGGATAGGTGCGGTCGTTATAGACGATAAACCCAGTATCGATGGCATACATCCCTTGCGGAGTGGTGACATCAACCGTAGCGGTATGCCCACCTAACGTGGGTTCAGCCTCGAAAAGCGTAACCTGATGGTGTCCGGCCAGTCGCCAGGCACTAGTCAACCCGGCGATACCGCTGCCGATAATAGCAATGTTCATGAACGCACCATCCTGCGCAGCAACGCGCGCTGAAGAAAATTAGGCAGCCCTGCCAGCAGGCGCAAAATCAGGCTGAAGCCTGTCGGGAACGCGATGTGGTCTTTCCCTTTAGCCAGACCACGACGGATAGCCTCCACGGCGCTGTCCACGCTCACCTGACCGGGCATGGAAAAATCATTTTTGCGGGTCAGTGGCGTGTCAACAAAGCCCGGCGAGACGACCGTGACGGCAATCCCTTTTGGTTCCCAATCCAGACGCAGGCTATTGGCAAACCAGGTCAGCGCCGCTTTCGATGCACCATAAGCCTCTGCCCGTGGGAAGTGCAGCCAGTGCGCCATGGAGCTGACCAGCACCACGCGGTTTCCCGAAACTAGCTGCCCCTGTAGCGCGGCCAGACAGTTTACCGGCCCCAGAACATTGGTGGTCATCACCCGTTCCACCAGCGCGGCATCCACAACGCCATGATCCAGATATTCACAGGTTCCCGCACAGAGAATAACCAAATCGGCAGCACAGTTGGACAGCGCCTGACGGCAGGCCTCAGGATCGGTCATATCGAACGACCTAGCGGTGATGTTTGGGCTGTATTGGTGTAACGCCTCCAGCCGATCTGGATCCCGCCCGCAGGCGATGACGCGGTAGCCGTCATCGGCCCAGGATTTTGCGAGCCCCTCGCCTATGCCAGAGCTTGCACCCGTGATGAGGACCGTTTTCATGAACGCACCCTCCTTTTCACACCGCGTACCGCCCAGCCCAGTAACGGGAGGTGTTCGTAGATCATCTCTCCAGCGTCGTAATAATCGCGCTGACGAATAATCAGATCGTCCTGAATATCCACGATTGAGCATCCTTCCAGGGTAAGCGCGTCTCCCCCGGCAACTCGCGGGTGGGCCCAGTGCATGGTCCAGGTTACGGCAAAGCGATGGCCGCTGCTGAGGGAAGGGTTAATGGAAAAGCGGCACTGCTCAACGTTAGCCAGCAGATGGGTGAAATACCGCTGGATCGCAACCAGCCCCTCATGTTCACCAAACGGATCGATAAGCGAAGCATCCGGATGATAAATCGCGGCCAGCGCCGATGGCTGCTGGGTATCCAGCTCGGCGTAGTAATCCACAAATCGGTTGATGACGGATGACAATGTGTTCATGAGTCTCACCTGGGCTTTGAACAACGTGGCGTAATCGCATAATTAAAATCTACACAATTATTTTTATTTGTCCAAGTTTTACCGAGGTTATTTTTTATTTGATAATAATATCAATATATTGCTTATGTTCATTTTACAGGTGAAACTTTCTATTCTTAGAAAGCGTTACCCGTCCGCCACCTTTGCAGGTGGCAGCGAAGTGAAGGATTGGGAGATGAAAAAGCGGAATTACAGAGGAATGACGTCTAAGGAAGCGACGTGCTGTTGCCAAAGGTCAATCTGTTTTTTGCGAGCCGCGGTGAGTTTACAGGTGGTGACCAGCAGCCATTTTCGCTCCGGGAAAACCTCCGGAGCCAGAGTGGCTGGCGGTACGGGAAGGACGTCAATGCGAAGCCCCTGACCGGTGCGCATGAGCGCTTCGAGCCAAATTTCGCATGGATCGCTCAGATGCCAACCGGTAATCAGATAGTTATCACCTGGCGCTCTTTTATCCCCTTCAAGGCAAAACGACGTGTAGGAGATGATGATGCCGTCGAGGATTTCGCGCAGGGTCATCATCGCCGGAATATTGGCCGAGACTTTGCTGCGCAGCGGACGCAATACCTCACTGACCAGTTCCGTACGCGGATACTCGCGGCCCGCGTCGTAAATCAGCTGGCGCAGGGATTCGATTTTTCCCTCTTTCAACCGTTGCAACATGCTTTCCTGCAGGGCAAGCCAATTATTTGTTCGACGCGTGCCTGGGCGAGCCAGCAGCGGTTTCACCTGGCTGACCGGGACCCCTTTTTTCACCCAGTCGAGAATTTTTAACGCCTGTTGGACATCGTCATCGCTGTACAACCGGTGGCCACCCTCTGTGCGCATCGGTTTGAGCAGGCCGTAACGACTCTGCCAGGCGCGGAGCGTCGTCGCATTTATCCCACAAAGCCGGGAAAATTCACCGATGGAGTAAGACATGTACTCAGCCTGATAGTAAACAATGCTCTCAATATACTACGAATAACGTCAGGTTGAATGACGGCGTTGTCTTACAAACACGCCTACCGTTCACGGAATCAACCCGGCCCTTCGCTCCCTGCCGCCAGCAGCGGGACCAGAACATCGCTAATAGGCGTAGGAATACCCCGCGCACGACCATAACGTTGTACCACACCGTTGCGGATATCCCATTCCAGCGGGCGGTTAGCCTGTCGGTCTGCAAGAATTGACGTGCCTAAATCCGCAGGCGCACGCTGAAAATTATCCACGATTTCCTGCGCAACCCCATCATCCAGCGCAGCCCCCTCGGCACGAGCTACCGCAAGACACTCGCGCAAATAGGCCAGAGCCAGCTCAGTAACATCGCCGCGTGAGAACATACCGGCACGGCGATTAGCAAGCACCATCAAGCCTGCGACCGCATTTTGCAACAGTTTGCGCCATGCGACAGATAAAAAATCCGCGGACAGCTCAACTGCGCAGCGTGTACCACTGAGCGCCTCAGCGACGCATTTTGCTTGCGGTACATCCGGCAGCGTCAGACGCGGTTTGGCGCGCAGCCAGACTGAAGCATCCGGCTCGCGCTGAGCCGGAAACCAGACCACTGAAGGCAACACCGTTGCGCCATTGACCCAAGGTTCAAGTTGGGTTTTCTGCTCGACGCCATTTTGCAGAGCACAGACCACCGTATTTTCATCGCATAACGCATTCAGCCACTCGGCGCTGTCGACGTTTTGGGTGGTTTTCACCGCGACAAACACCAGATCGAATGGATGGCTGATAGCCACCGGATTGCTCAATACCGGGCCCGGCACCACAATTTCACCATCATCGTGACGCAGAACTAATTGCGGATGCGCAGTGCGTCCGCAAAGGACTGGCGTACGGTTAACGTCATGCAGTACAGCGGCAATAGTAGTACCGATTGCCCCCGGCCCAAGAAGAGCAATAGTGGGATGATCTGACATCTTGTGTTCTCCTGATTTGATTAACCCATCATCAGTGTGCCGACGGCAATCACCGGGCACACCCGCATTTTCTCCGCGTTATCGATCTCGGTAAATAGCATCATTCACTTTTAGAGATCTTCCGACATCCTGACCACATGCCTCTGAAAAGATCGCTATGCGGAAAACACGATTCGCTCCGCACCCGCTCATCAGCGGTGAAGATCCTGTTGCGAAGCGCTTTGTTAAGCCCTAACGTGAGCACTATTCTTCACCCGTTGGGTATTCATTACTTTGATTGACGAGGGAAAATGGAACGCTTGTTTGTCTACGGGACGCTGCGCCCAGGCCACGAAAATGCCTATATTCTGGAAAACATCGGTGGAGAATGGCTGCCGGGTGATGTGGCTGGCACATTTTATGAGAGTGGCTGGGGCGCTGCCGAGGGGTTCCCAGGGCTCGTATTGGACGATCACGGGCCGCGCGTCAGCGGTTATCTATTTTTATCTGACAATCTTGAAGCGCACTGGCCAATGCTGGATGAGTTTGAAGAGGGTTACGATCGCGTTGAGGTTATGGTTACTACAGCGGAAAACCAGCAGGTTACGGCATGGGTTTATCAGTTGCAGCCACAGACAGGCCAGTAGCGTTACAAATCAAATACCCCCATCGCCCTGCCCCAGCCAAATTGAAAAATCCCGCTTACGGCTACCTAAGCGGGACGCGACCATCACAACCTCAATGTTGCTTGTTTCCAAACGCCCTTAACAAGCGTTATTCATTGCCCCATTGATTCAGGAACGTCGCGATCTCATCAATACGAAACGCGTCGATCCCAGCTTCACTGGCCATCTCTTTCTGCGCCTCTTCACTGATCTCTTCGTTATTCATTAAGCGGGTGATCAGCAGTTGGAAATAATGCGCCAGAGCGTCACGTTCTGACTCGCTCACCGGCTTTTCAGATTCCGTCGCATACTCATCCGTGATGTCATAAAATTTAAGCGGTATTTCATTGTTCATCAGTCGTCCCCAAGGGTTAAGGTCTATGCCGTTGATGCCTGCATCATCTGACCTGAATAATACCATTCTTATGTCATTTTTCTGTCATCCGTGTGGGACAAGGAACTAAACGAGGACCGTTTTAGCCTCTTAGGCGCGAAAGGCAGGGTGAGCTTTTCGTTTTAGCCTTACCATAAGGTTATGCAGTCAATCGAAACTAACTAATTGAATTATAAATTTAAATATAGCTTTATAAGGGATACCGCAACAGCACCAATTCGCACCGTACACCAGGTCATGAAGATGGCTCATGTCTATTGAAATTAAATCACTTTTACTCACTCAATGACTCTGGCATAAATTGTGCAGTATTATAGACAATATGAAACCTGCAAAATTATAAGACCTGAAAACCTTGGAAAAACAAGCAATAAATTCAGGTTTTATATCAAGAATTAGGATGCAAGACCGCGATGAATAAGAATTTTGCCTTTACGATTAAGAACACGTGTTTCGATGAAAATTATAACCCCTCCGAAAACACGCGTATCACGACCAACTTTGCGAATCTGGCGAGAGGAAAAAACCGCCAAGAGAACTTGCGCAACGCCTTAACGATGATTGACAATCGTTTCAATTCCCTGGCGAGTTGGGATAACCCCAAAGGGGATCGCTATTCTGTCGAACTTGATATCATTTCCGTTGAGGTTGATATAGAAGGCAATGGCGACAGCTTCCCCGTTATTGAAATACTGAAAACCAATATTGTTGATAAAAAAACTAACGAGCGCATTGAAGGCATTGTAGGAAATAACTTCTCCTCCTACGTGCGAGATTATGATTTTAGCGTCTTGCTGTCAGATCATAATAAGAATCACCCCGGATTTAGCACCCCCGATAACTTTGGCGATCTGCATGGCAATCTATTTAAATGCTTCGTAAATTCAGATTGTTACAAAGAGAACTTTAGTAAATCGCCAGTTATCTGCCTGAGTGTTTCAAGTAAAAACACCTATCATCGGACTGGCAATCAGCACCCTGTATTAGGCGTCGAATATCAGCAAGATGAATATTCATTGACCGATCAATACTTCCATAAAATGGGATTGCAGGCTCGCTATTTTATGCCGCCAAATAGCGTCGCGCCTTTAGCTTTCTATTTTTCTGGTGACTTACTGAGTGATTACACGAATCTTGAGCTGATCAGCACCATCGCCACGATGGAGACTTTTCAAAAGATTTACCGACCTGAGATTTACAATGCCAATTCTCCGGCAGGCCAATGCTATCAGCCAAGCCTGAATCATCAGGATCATTCATTCACTCAAATTGTTTACGATAGAGAAGAACGTAGCCTGTTGGCTATCGAGCAGGGAAAGTTTACTGAGAAAAACTTCATCAAACCATACCAAGCTATTCTTGAGCAATGGTCTGCTAATTACGTTCTTTGATTAACCAAACACACAAGGTCACCGATTATTATGAAAATATTATTACCCACCTCCACTGCTGGCAGCTTACCGAAACCTTCTTGGCTGGCGCAGCCTGAGACACTTTGGTCCCCTTGGAAATTGCAAGGCGAGGAA
The DNA here is from genome assembly GCF_016950255.1 of Pectobacterium brasiliense. Taxonomy (NCBI): domain Bacteria; kingdom Pseudomonadati; phylum Pseudomonadota; class Gammaproteobacteria; order Enterobacterales; family Pectobacteriaceae; genus Pectobacterium; species Pectobacterium brasiliense. The sequence continues at coordinate 1,306,062 of NZ_JACGFN010000001.1, forward strand.
CTGATTGAGGGCAAACAAGATGCGTTGCGTTTGAGTCTGGCGGATCAGCAACAGGCAGGCATTGATATTGTCAGCGATGGTGAGCAAACGCGCCAACATTTTGTCACGACGTTTATTGAGCATCTCAGCGGTGTTGATTTCGAGAAACGTGAGATCGTTAAAATTCGTAATCGCTATGACGCGAGTGTACCGACAGTCATTGGTGCGGTGGTTCGCCAGAAGCCCGTTTTTGTTGAAGACGCCAAATTTTTACGTCAGCAAACCACGCAACCCATTAAATGGGCACTGCCTGGCCCAATGACGATGATCGATACGCTCTATGATAGCCACTATAAAAGTCGCGAAAAACTCGCCTGGGAATTCGCCAAAATTCTTAATCAAGAAGCCAAAGAGTTAGAGGCTGCGGGTGTCGACATTATTCAATTTGATGAACCCGCCTTTAATGTGTTTTTTGATGAGGTGAATGATTGGGGAATTGCCGCTTTAGAACGAGCCGTTGAAGGGCTTAAATGTGAAACTGCGGTACATATTTGCTATGGCTATGGCATCAAAGCTAATACCGATTGGAAAAAGACGCTGGGGTCCGAGTGGCGTCAATATGAAGAAATTTTCCCTAAACTGCAAAAATCGGCTATCGATATCATTTCACTGGAATGTCAGAACTCTCGTGTTCCAATGGATCTTATTGAACTCATTCGCGGTAAAAAAGTGATGGTAGGTGCCATTGACGTGGCAACCAATACCATTGAGACGCCAGAGGAAGTCGCTGATACGTTACGAAAAGCCCTTCAGTTTGTGGATGCTGACAAACTCTATCCGTCCACCAACTGTGGCATGACCCCTTTATCTCGTCGCATCGCAAGAGGCAAACTCAATGCGTTAAGTGCCGGCGCGGCAATCGTCCGAAAAGAACTCTTGGCTAAATAACGTCGCCATATAGATCGCTTGAAGCAGGTTCAGCCCGAGTTGAGTGATACATAAGCCTTAATGAAAAGCCCGTAAGGGCTTTTCATCTATATACGCATCGGCAAAACGTTAATTACCACATTAAATCATCAGGCACTTTAAAATCAGCGTACGGATCGTCTTCGTCTTGCTCTTCCTGACTCAGCGCACTATTTAATACAATACTACTCGCATCTCGCTGCGCAATTTTATCGGCTACGATCGCGGGAATAATTGCGTATTCGTTCTCACCGCTGCTATCAATCACCAAACGAGCAATGGCGAGGCGACCGCTAATCAGCTGAGCCTGAGTCAGCTTATCCACCGTTATTTTTTTAATTAAATTATTATCTGTGAAGTTAAAACCAATATCGCCTTTTGCAATATTGATCCTGTTCATTTCAATAAGCTGCTTCACCTGAGCTTTATACTCTTTAGATAAAGCAGCTTGTTTTTGTTGTTCGCTTAGCTGTTTATCACGCTCAAGCTGTGCTTTTTTATTTTCTTCCACAGCCTCTCTTGCTTCACGAGCCTGAACGCGTGATTTCTTCGCCGTTCTTTGGACTTTGGCCATTTTTTTGCTGGTCACTAATCCCGCTTTTAGCATCTGCTCTTGTAAGGTGAGCTTTGTCATCTTCGTTCCTAAACCCGTTGAATAATATGTGGGATTATACCTGTAATTTTTGAGGCTGCACCAGGTTGCAGGATCCGATCGCGGTGTGGGGTGAGTTTGGAGGGGGCTAGCAGAAACAATGCCGAAATTCTGCTTATGAATGGCGCAGAGATTTCGGCACAGGAACAGTCCGAATGATGTCAGACCTTGAGCAGTTTCGCCGTGGCATCGATGTCTATCTCATCTTCCGAGAAGATTAACGTCGTTCCCTGGAAGGTGGTGATCGCCAGTTTTTTCAGCGAGCGCATTTCACCCGGCTTAGCGGTTGATTTCGGCCTGATACTATTCATCAGGATCCCCACAGACAGCACCACATTTTCTTTATCAATGCCAGTGTCGGCGGGCACTTCTTCGCTGTAAACCAGATAAGACTTGATCGACGTAAGCTTAAGGCGCTCACCCGCGATATAGATGTATTTGCTTTCCGGCACCACTTTCACAGCATAAGCTGACAACCCCTTGTTATTCGTGGTGGGTTCGAAAGTGACCTCCGCATCTTTCTTAATCAGATCAGGATTGGCGACCTTAATCACATGAAAATAACGGTTATCGCCGTTTTCATCTTTGATAAATCCAAAACCTTTATCTTTAAACCAGGTTGTGATCGTTCCGTTCATCGCCATTGTCGCCTACTTAATCGTTTATCTGCTCAGTTTTTGCAGCGCGCAGTGTAAAACACAATGCCTGCGCAGACTACGTCTTTGGGTTAAGTTTTGATGATAAATGTCTGCTCAGCCAGGGAGCATCCAAAATTTGACACAACGCTCGGTTAGTAATGAGCACTTTGGCATGCGACTGTCAGAAACCCTTGCTTCAACACCAAAAAAAGTGGCAAGGAACCCTTGATTGCTACTACAACTGTAAGTTAGATACCTCTTTCTAAGAGGGCTATTTTTTCAATAGCTTCGAGTCTAAAGCCACCAAGATAGGTGTGAAGTAAACGATTTAGATCTTTGCGATTCAAGCAGATAAGATAAATAATCTCAACCAGATATAAATTTAGAAATCCTACTTAAGGAAATTTAAGTATTTTTCCCATTACAATACATTGCCTTGGCATGACACCATCACATACTCAGAAAATGCTGGATAATCTTTTACTTTTCATAGTATTGTTCGATTGGCAGGTACGAAGGCATGCCATTTATTCAACGACACGCCTGTATTATCATCAAAAAAAGGTGACTAAATCACAGCCGCACCTTTCGTATACCAGGGTTGTTGTCCCAAACAGTTTTTTACATCTAAGATTTCCACATGCTTAAGCTTTTTCTTCCCTATACTGTCGTCAATAATCTGATAAATCCTAAGATATTTTCCTGTTTCAAGATTCTGATTTTCAAAGTCAACCGTAACATAATAGAATGCACCGGATTGAGGTTTAAAAGTAATTACGCTCTCAGACACAGTTGCTTTAGGTGAAAAGAAGTTTTTACTACCTGTTTCCCCAGTGTAGATTACTCTTATAGCAAGATTATCATTAGCACTGACCCAGAACTCCTGACTACCTTTTCCCATTCCTTCAGCTTCAGGAACACCTATTTTTTTACTGTCAGAAAACGAACTTCCGCCAAAAATAACTCGCGGTACAAAACCATTATTTTTTGAATATAAATCAATACAATCTTTGGTTTCTGGATAGACCCTAACTTGATTAAAGCCAATATTAAATGCAATTCCAGATTTTTTGTTCCCTGAATAATCCGTTAAGCTTCTATTATAGTCGCGCACTGTAGAAAGTGTTGAGCAACCTGTTAATAATAAAACCCCAACTAATCCCATCAAAAATTTCAATTGAAATACTCCTGTTTAAAATTAATGCTATCCTGCTCATCACACTGCCTTTCTCTATCGGGACCAAACCCGTGTTCCCCATCAGCACCTTCTTTTTTGAAACATAATATATCAGAGGGAAGTATCTCCGAATGAGATGATACTCTAATCTATGCATAGTGAATGGTTGAACAGCTATTCATTCTATTTTTGATTTAGGCTATATACTGCAATGATTTTTCTTCCCCAATTGCAAGCACATTCACCTTTTCGGCATAGTCCGCAATCGTATATAGCTTTGTTACTGCACCAAACGAAGGAAACGAACAGTCACCAGTAGCAGAAAGTGCCACGTAATGCGGCAATTGCAGTACTACAAAAATAGTTTTATGCCTCAGTGAGCGTGGCTTTAACACTATTATCACGATTACAGAGGCATAGGACGCCCTCACATTGAGGACATACGTGGCTATAAAATATCAATGCCACGATCCACAAATGAATGCAAAACAACGTGCCAAGGCTATTTAACTGACATCACCACCGTTAGTAGCAATCACTTTCTTATACCAGTGGAACGATTTCTTCTTATAGCGATTGCCGCTGCCGGAAATCGTGTCATCCAGTTCGACATAGATAAAGCCGTAGCGTTTGCTCATCTCGCCGGTAGACATGCTGACCAGATCGATGCAGCCCCACGGGGTATATCCCATCAGCTCAACGCCGTCGGCAATCGCGTCAGCCATCGCTTCGATGTGCTGACGCAGATAGTTGATGCGATAGTCATCGGCGATGTAGTGCTCTTCATTCGGCTTATCCACCGCACCCAGACCGTTTTCGACAATAAATAGCGGTTTTTCGTAGCGGTCATACAATTGGTTGAGCGCAATTCGCAGCCCCACCGGATCAATTTCCCAACCCCACTCGCTGGCTTCCAGAAACGGATTACGCGCCCCACCCAGCAGGTTGCCGTGGGCTGCTGCCGCATCCGGATCAGTTTTGTAGGTGGTGGAAGACATGTAATAACTGAAGCCGATATAGTCGACGGTGTGCTGCTTAATCAGCTCCAGATCTCCCGGTTGAATATCCAGCGTGACGCCCAGCGACTGCCACAGGCTTTTCGCGTAGTAGGGATATTTCCCGCCCGCCTGCACGTCCGCACAGTAAAAGTTAAATGACTGCGTCTCTTTCAGCGCCGCCAACTGATTGATGGGGTTACAGTCATAGGCGTAGTTAGTGGCAAACAGGATCATGCAGCCGATCTGGATCTGCGGATTAGTCTCATGCGCAATTTTCACCGCCAGACTGCTGGCGACAAACTGGTTATGCCACGCCTGGAATTTCGCCTGTGGATCCAGCGCGCCGGTTTGTACCGTCAGCCCCTGACTCATGATCGGGAAGTGGGCAGCGCTGTTGATCTCGTTAAAGGTCATCCAGTACTTCACCTTGTGGCCGAAGCGCTCCAGCACCGTGCGGGCAAAGCGCTCGAAGTGACCGATTAACTCACGGTTTTTCCAGCCGCCAAAGACGGTGGCAAGGTGCAGCGGCATCTCGTAGTGAGAGATCGTAATCACGGGCTCAATGCCGTGGGCAATGCAGGTATCAATCACCTGTTCGTAATGACTCAGCCCCGCTTCGTTGGGCTGCTGCTCAACGCCGTTCGGGTAGATGCGCGTCCAGGCAATGGAAAAGCGATAGCATTTGAAGCCCATCTCGGCAAACAGCGCAATATCTTCACGGAAGCGATGATAGTGATCGATGCCTTTATGGTTAGGATAGGTGTAGCACTGTTCATCGAGCGTGAAGTCAAATGCGTCGGAAGCCACGATATTTAAACGCGCTTTACCGCCGGGAATGGCATCCACAATCGACAACCCTTTGCCGTCGATATTGTAGGCTCCTTCGACCTGATTCGCTGCGGTGGCCCCGCCCCACATAAAGCCGTGCGGAAATCTTTCGCTCATGGCACTTATCCTTTATCAATGCTGATTATTTATCGATGGTGATTCTTTAATGTCGTGGTTCTGCCTGACGTTGCTTTGATTCAACACGACCCGAATGGCGGAAATTCTAGAGGAAAAGAGAGGGTATGAACAGAAATAAGGAACCGGTTGCATATCCGGTACAAGCGGGTCTGGCGGCGTAGCCCCCCCGCCCCGGACAGCGTTATTTTTTCGTTTTCTGAGGCGCTTTTCGCGTGGCTGACTTGCTCGTTTTATCGCGCATCTGGCTCTTTCGATGCGTGGTCTCCACGAGTTTCCTGAACGTCGGACACTCCATATGCGATGGCGCAGAACAGTCGGCAACGTGCCGCAACGTGTCGCGCAATATCGTCAATTCATGGATTTGCCGATCGATGTCGTCGGCCTTCTGATGCAGCGCAGTGCGGGGCAAGTCCGGCATCCCATCCTTGTTAAACATGCCAGCGATTTCTTGCAATGAGAACCCCGCGGATTTCCCCATCGTAATCAACCTGAGTTGCAGCAGCACGTCGGCAGGAAACTGCCGCCGAAGCCCATGGCGGGACACCGAAGCAATTAGCCCAATTTCCTCGTAATAACGCAGCGCCGAAGGCTTGATTCCACTCTTCTCCGCGATTTCGCCTATATCCAGAAATTTCATGCTTGACCTCAAGTCGACTTTAACTTGTAGCATGCTCTGGAACCCACATTCTGACAAGGATAAAAAATGACAATTAACCCACCGGGCGAACCAGAGCACGCCAAATCGGGGGTCACTATCACACTGGCACTCGCAATACTGTCGGCCTCACTGGGAACAAGCATTGCCAATATTGCCCTACCGACACTGACAGAGGCATTTTCTGCGCTCTTCGCGCAGGTGCAGGCCGTTGTCATCGCCTATCTTGCAGCCATGGCGCTTTCGGTTGTGATCGCGGGTCGCCTTGGCGATCGCTATGGGCTGAAACCCGTTTTCATTACAGGTCTTGGACTCTTCGCCATCGCGTCGCTGCTGTGCGCCATTGCCCCCCAGCTGTGGCAACTTATCGCGGCAAGAGCATTTCAGGGGATCGGCGCAGCCTTCCTGATGACGCTCGGCATGGCACTGCTGAGGCAAACAGCCGGTGAGAAGCATGTCGGGCGAGCGATGGGGATATTGGGAACGGTATCTGCACTGGGTACCGCACTTGGCCCTTCTGTCGGCGGCTTCCTGCTTGCGATAGCAGGATGGCGTAGCCTGTTCTGGATACAGATCCCGCTGGTCACGATCGTGTTGTTCATGGCTTTTACCCTACTGCCAGCCACGCCGGTGAAGGAAAAGGCTGTGTTATCAGGGGGATTGCAGCTACAGAACACGACGCTGTTGCCGAACCTCACGATCAATGCCGCCGTCACCGCCATTATTATGACGACGTTAATCGTCGGACCTTACTACCTTGGTCTGGGTCTTGGACTGAAGGAAACGTTGGTGGGACTGGTGATGGCCATTGGCCCTGCCGTTGCGACCTTTAGCGGAATTCCGTCAGGGCGGCTGGTCGATACCTGGGGATTTAGACGGGCACTGATCGCCGGACTTTCTCTCGTGATTGCTGGCACCTTTATGCTAGCAATCTTGCCAACAATGCTTGGCGTCACGGGTTATATCCTTGCCATTATTGTCCTGACGCCAGGCTACCAGCTCTTTCAGGCGGCAAACAACACCGCCACCCTTGCCGAGGTTCCAGGAAATCAGCGCGGTACGGTCTCTGGCCTGCTTAACCTGTCGCGCAATATTGGGCTGATCGTCGGAGCATCGCTTATGGGACAGATTTTCGCTTTGGGTGTCGGTACGGAAGATTTTGCCCATGCCGCCCCCACTTCCCTCGCACATGGCATGCAACTGACCTTCTTTCTGGCTGGCGGTATGGTGGTTGTCGTCCTTGCCTTCACCCATTTGCCAATCTGGAAGCGGATTACTCAATAATCTGTGGGTCTGTTTTCAGGTCACACGCACACACTAATCTAGACGTATTTCATTTCGTGCTAATTCCCGGTGCCATGTTTATGAATTGATCATCCAGTAATTGATCGAACATAAACGTAGCTAATGCTTCACGGGATAACGTCATGGTGTGTTTGGTCTTACCATAAAGCCCCACATTAAGGTGACTCGATGTGGGATGGTTATTAAGAAAGGCGACGCGGACCAACGTCCAATCTAATTCCGAGGCACGGATTGTTTTTGCGAGAGCAATAATGTCCTGATAAGCGCTCGCCATCATTATTTTGATCAACCATGCAGGAATCCGAATTTTCCAGTCCGAACCGTCGTCTGGGTCAGTCGCTGTTCCGGTCGATATCGCAATCAGACGGGTGACATTCTCCTGTTTCATCACCGCAATGATTGACTGCATCGCTCGGGTAATCGGTAACGTTTTAGGGTGCTTCAACGCGGTTGGGCCAAGCGCGGACAGCACCGCATCTGCTCCTTGAATCGCATCTTTCAGCGCTTCTTTGTCAGTTAATTCACCGCGAATAACACGGACGTTTGGATCGTCAAATAAAGAACCTGTACGCGCAAACACCGTCAGTTCTAGTCCGCGCTTAAGGCCCTCGGAAATCAAATAACGCCCTGTTTTCCCCGTCGCACCAAACAGTGTCACTTTCATGTTGTTCCCTTATATATTGATAAAATGTGAAAGGCCAAAAAGAACGAAACTTCAGGTCAGTACGTACTCTCCTTACCGCAACTCGCCAGATGGTGCTCTGTGACGATATCGCCATAAGGCGAAAGGGTGTCACGCGCTGCATTTTGGGTAGCAAAGGAAGCGATCAAAAATACGAGCCCTAGCCCTGCCGGTAAGGCACCGCTAGGCTTACGAACGCCAATGTGCGCAATAGCCGAAAGAAGCAGATGAAAAAACATGCCCGCATAGACCAGATCGCTGAGCGGCACGCTAATACGGGAGAGGATGGCCGCGACAGCAAGGAGCTTCACTGCGGTGAGGATCGGCACAAGATAGCCGGGATAACCAAAGTTAATTATCGTCTGGTGGACCCACTCCTTTTTGGTGATGTATATCGTCGCTGAGGCGATATACAGCAGTGACAACAATGCGGTACTGATCCAGTAAATGTAGTGTGCTTGCATAGTGTTTCCGCAAAGGTATCTTTCAATGTTGGTGCAGAATGTCTGCTAACATGAATCACCGCAAGTAGGATGAAATAGTGATAGTTAGTATGGAAAATAAGACTAATGGCGATCCTGAGATCAACATGCACGAGGAAATGCGCCGGGCATTTGGGCTGCTGGCAGGCAAGTGGAAGCTAGAAATTATGTGGCTGCTCAATCAGCGGATTTATCGCTTTGGAGAGCTCCGAAAAGCGATACCTGGCATTACGCAACACATGCTGACGGCTCAACTGCGCGAGCTGGAAACGGACGGTCTAGTATCTCGCACTGTTTTCGCGGAAGTCCCTCCACGCGTCGAGTATGAAATTACGGATAAGGCTCGGGGGCTTGGACCGACAATGCAGGCGTTAACCGCATGGTGGATGGAGTACGGCCAAACGGTGCCCGTCAAATCTGCTGTGCGGGGACGCACAGCCAGGCCAAAATCGCAGGTAAAGTAATACCTTGAGCACCCCTTACTGCTGGCGAGAGGCGACCTTTGCAAGCTCAGACAATACCGAGGTCGCCTCCTCTAAACGCTCAGGGACGAGCTTGTAGAACACCCAGTTTTTGATGCGCTTCGATGTGACAATCCCGGCTTTCGCAAGATATTGAAGATGACCGGTGACGGTTGGCTGGCTCAGGCCGATCTTCTCGGTGATAAAACCGACACAGACCCCATCGTTAACCAGATCCCCGTCCTGCTGTTCCGGGAAGTGCGCGCGGGGATCGGCCAGCCATTCCAGAATGATGAGTCGTTGCTCATTGCCGAGCGCTCGCAGCAAATCGGCCGTTGTCGCCACATGCTTGTTCATATAGCCAAATACCTATATAGTCATTTCCATATACAGTTGATAGGGAAATACTATGACAAGCGAACACCAAAGGGCAACCGACTCTGTAACGTTGAAAGATATTTACGCCGCCGCTCAGCAAATCAAGGGAACAATAAACAGGACACCGCTGGATCCTTCGTCATCGCTATCCGCCCTTGTCGGTGCCGAAATCCGACTCAAAATGGAAAACCTCCAGCAGACCGGTAGCTTTAAGCTGCGTGGTGCGGCAAACGTTCTTGCCAATCTGGATGCAGAACAGCGCCGTGCTGGCGTTATTGCCCCCACAGCAGGAAATCATGGATTAGGACTCGCCTATGCCGGGCAGGTCGCAGGCATCCCCGTAACCATCTTTTTGCCACGCGCGGCAGATCCAATGAAGGTCGCAGCCATGAAAGGCTGTGGCGCACGTATTACGTTCTTTGATGATATCGAAGAAGCGAGGCAGGCAGCTATCGCCGCTGCGCAGCAGTCAGGTGCCACCTTCGTTTCTGCCTACGACAACCCGCATATGATTGCAGGCGGTGGCACTGTCGGTCTTGAAATCATGGAAGACTGGATGGATGCAGAGATCATCCTGGTGAACATCGGCGGCGGCGGGCTCATCTCAGGAATTGCGACAGCGGCCAAAGCAATCAATCCAGCTATCGAAGTATGGGGGATACAAAGTGAAGCGAGCCCAACGTTCGCCCGCTGGAAAGAAGCGGGTGAAGCGATTCCCGTCGATCTGGCTCCCTCCATCGCCGAGGGCGTGAGTGGCTATATAGAGCCCAGCGCGATGACCTGGCCGCTGGTTCGCGATCGCGTCGATCGTGTGCTCACCGTCTCTGAAGACGAAATCAAAGCCGCGATGCTATCAATGCTCGATCTGTATCGCCATGTCGTCGAGCCTTCAGGGGTGCCCGCTGTCGCGGGAGCCCTTCGCTACGCGAAAGAGATTGGCGGACGCAAAACCGTCTGCGTCATCACCGGCAGGAACATCTCAAGCCAACGCTATCTCACGCTACTTAATGACGCGAAACCCCGTACGGACAAATAGGACAAACATCGTCTTTTCGGCAATACGGAATGAGACGTTACAGCGTGAACCCGTAGTGAGAACCGTCCGGCAGTTCAACATCAAGGCGTAGTTTACTGCCGGTCGCCTCAACATAGCGTTTGAGTGTGGAAAGTTTCAAATCGCGACCGGGCTTCTCCATTCCCGCAATGGTCGGTTGCTTTAATCCAAGCACCTGCGCCATTTCCACTTGCGTTTTTTGCACCCTCTCACGCAGTTCGGCGAGATGAATATTGAGTAACATGTCTGCCGCTATAGCGTGAGCCTCAACGACGACGTCTGGTTTTTCATCCGCAAGAAGCTGTTCCAGCGTTCTGCCCATAGCATTACCCCTTCTTCTCTGATTTTTTCAGATACGTTGTGAACTCCCGATCGGCAAGCGGAATCATCTCATCATAAAAGCGCTTTTCATTGCCGGACTTATTCCCCGCACAGAGGAGGATCCCCGTGCGATGTGGATCGAAAGCAAAAAATGCCCGGATTGGCATCCCTCCGCTCTGAATACGTAATTCTTTCATGTTGCTATACCGGGAGCCTTTTACCGTATCAGCATAAGGCCTGGATAGCATTGGGCCTTTTTCCCGTAACACGATAAGTGCTGCAAGCACATATGCGCGATCCCTATCGTTTAATGTGCTGAACCAGCTATCAAACACGTCCGTCGTTTCAATTTTCCACACAGGGCTACCTCTAATATAGCTCAAATGCTATATAGGTTAAAAGCAATAATGTGAATAATGACGTGGTATAAAACGACATGCACCGACATAACTAAAGAAGCCGAAGCGGCATTCCAGATTTACGATGCAAGTGAAATGACATGCTGCCTCATGCGAACAAGGTCGCATAATGCCGTGATATGTGGGCCGTGGTATGTAGATTGAGTCGATATGGCGATACCATCCGCTAAAACTCTGCGTCTTTTGCGCTAACGCTTTACCACCAGCGAGTCAATTCTGACGACGATCCGCATAGTGATCAGCCCTCTCAGCAATATGCGAGTCTTTCGTTATATCAATATGAATAAGAGATAGAACGGAACGGTATCAGCGAGCTGTGTGAGTTTGTTATGGTATTGACTTAACTCGCTCTCTTTTCATGCATAAGGAGTTTTTGAATGGCTACCTCCCCAACGTATGTGCCGCCAAAAGTCTGGCAACCAGCCTCTTCCGGCGGTGCTTTTGCCAATATTAATCGTCCGATAGCTGGCCCAACGCACGAAAAAGCACTGCCCGTTGGCAAACATCCGCTTCAGCTTTATTCGCTGGCAACGCCGAACGGCGTGAAAGTGACGATCATGCTGGAAGAGCTGCTGGCACTGGGCCATTCAGGTGCCGAGTACGATGCCTGGCTGATTAAGATAGGCGATGGCGATCAATTCTCCAGCGGGTTTGTCGACGTCAATCCGAACTCCAAAATCCCGGCGCTGCTTGACCAAAGCGGCGAGAAACCGATTCGCGTGTTTGAGTCCGGTTCCATTCTGGTGTACCTGGCAGAGAAATTTGGTGCGCTGCTGCCAAACGACCTCGCCACGCGCACGGAAACCCTGAACTGGCTCTTTTGGCAGATGGGTTCCGCCCCTTACGTTGGCGGTGGATTCGGCCATTTCTACGCCTACGCGCCGGAAAAATTCGAATATCCAATCAACCGTTTCACGATGGAAACCAAACGTCAGTTGGATGTGCTCAACCGCCAACTGGCAGAGAATCGCTATCTGGCCGGCGACAGCTATACGATTGCCGACATTGCGGTTTGGCCGTGGTACGGCGGGCTGGTACAAAACGCGCTTTACTCTGCCGGAGAGTTCCTGTCTGTACACGAATATGAGCATGTGATTCGTTGGGCTGACGAGATTGCCGCCCGTCCAGCGGTGATCCGTGGCCGCAAGGTCAACCGCACCTGGGGTGAAGAGTCTGAGCAGGTCGCCGAACGCCATCAGGCATCCGATCTGGATTAATCTTCTGCCGCCTGCCGATCAATGCAGGCGGCATTCTACTTTGTCTTCAGCGCCCTTCTCTATTCCGGCGCGCGACTATCGGTCAATGTTTCTTCCATACTATCGACACCCGCCTGCCGTGAGGCATACCACCCGCTCAGCAGTGCGCCTATCGCACAGACGGTTAATAGCATCACCGGCGGAAGCAGCGTGCCGTCATGTATAAACCCCATAATCACGCCAGCTACCCCGCCAAAAACATACTGCAATACGCCGAGCAGCGAGGAAGCCGAACCGGTCTGACCCGGTGCCGCATTCATCGCCACCGCCACCACATTGCCGAATACCAGACTCAGGAAGCTCATGGTCAGGAATAACAATGCAGTGACAACCCACAGCGATGCAATGCCAGCCAGCAGCACACCGGATAGCACCAGCCCTCCCGCGACATGCAAGGCAATTCCGACAGGCAAGATTTGATATTCACGCCAGCGATTCAGCAGAAAGATATTAATTTGTCCCAGCGCCACCATGCCCAGCGCATTCGACGCAAAAATGTAGCTGTACGTCGTGGGCGACAGGTGAAAGTATTCAATAAAGATGAAGGCAGACGCGCCAATATAGGTAAACAGGCCACCCATCACAAAAGAACCGGACAGCGTATAGCCCATGAATTTTCTCTGCCGTAATAGTGCGGCAAAGCCGGTTAACGCTGACAACGTGCCGCCGGCGACGCGGTCACGCCGCGGCAGGCTTTCCGGTACCCAGCGCCAGGTGGCAAACAACATCAGCATGCCGACAACCGTCAGTACCCAGAAAATGGCTGACCACCCCAGCGAGCCAAGCAGCAGGCTGCCCAACGGCGGCGCGACAATCGGCGCTATCGCCATCACCTGCATGAGCAGCGAGAACACTTTTGCAGCATCGCGCTCCGAGTATAAATCCGCCACGATGGCACGCGGAATCACTAATCCGGCGGCCCCCCCGAGGCCTTGCATGAGGCGGAAAAAGACAAACCACGATAGCGTGGAAGCATGGGCGATCAGCAAGGAAGACGCGGAAAACAGCACAATGCCCAGCAGCAGCGGCCCTTTTCGACCATAGCGATCGGTCAGCGGACCATAGACCAGTTGACCAAGCGCCAGCCCGATCAAAAAGACCGACAGCGAGGTCTGCATTCCCGCCGCGTCCGCCCCGATATCCTGCTGGATCGCAGGGAAAGCCGGGAGATACATATCAATCGACATAGCATCAAACGCACACAGAATGCCTAAAATGCCGATGAGAATAAAACTGCGCGACGCCAATAAAGACGAATCAGACATCGATAACACCTCAAAAATGGACCACTCAATGGTGAATAACCGACAGCAAAGGGGGTGCGAATCGGATAAGATGCGTATTGCTGAGCGCAATATATGACTGACAAGTCGAAAATACAAGGCAATGTGATGGCGCGCAAAAAAACCATTGAAAACGATCTGATTCTGGATGCTGCGGAAAAGGTGCTGCTACGTGATGGCGTGCATCGTTTCACGTTAGATGCGGTTGCCGCCGAAGCAAGCATTAGCAAAGGCGGACTGGTTTACAGCTTTCCCAGTAAAGACCAATTGATCATGACTATGCTGTCGCGTGAGCTCACGCGTTTTGAGCAGGAGGCACAGCAGCAAACCGCACGCTACGCCAACCAGCCTCACGCCGATGTGTTGGGCCACATTACAGCGATTGGTCAGGAAGAAGACGAGACAACATCGCGCGCGGTGGGTCTGCTTACCGCTCTGGTTCACTCCCCTGCGATGCTGGAACCCGTTCGGGAATTTTACCGCACCCGACTGGATCGGTTACGTGACGCTACACCGACCATGCGGCGCATCCGCCTGGCGTTTCTCGCCACAGAAGGCGTTTTTCTGTTGCAGGGACTGGGCTTCGTGGCGCTGGATCGCGAGGAACGGCAGACGATGATTGATGATGCCAAATCGTTGTTTCAGTCGGACGATAACGCCAGTACGCTGACGGCATATATCACTGCGGATCACCGCGTCACATCGTCAGCCTCCATCACCACTTATCAGCAAGAAACGTCTTTCATCCCCACAGGAGAAACGATCTCCGAACAGGCAATCGCCTGGCTGGCAAAGAAAGGCGTTACGCCGAGCGTCACAGGATTGGAAGCGGTGCATTCCCGTGCGGCACATATTGTCGAAACGGCCACAAACATCATCAAACGTGACGGTATCAGCGCCTTAACGCACCGCGCCGTCGCAAGTGAAGCCCACGTGCCGTTAGGGTCGACGACCTACCATTTTAATAGCCTGGACGACATGCTAAATGCCGTGATGAGCAGTGCGATTGCGCTGTTTCGCGATGATATGTTTAGCTGGTTTCACCAGCGTCGCCACGACGACCCGCGCGATGTCCTGACCGATTTTGTCATGCGCGGCATCGAAGATATCGACGATCTGGCGCGTGAGTACGAGCTCTTTACCGCCGCCATTTCACGCCCTTCCCTGCGCCCCATCGCGCTCGAATGGTCTAACACCGTTGTCGCCATCATCAAAGTCGTCACTCCCGACAGCGCCGCGCTGCCGCTGGGTACGCTGCTGAACGGCTTTTTCATCCGTGCACTGCTGGAAAAACACGAACGCACGCTGCCACGCGATCTGATTTATCAGTCGATTTCTGCGCTGTATAACGCCTTCCGCTAAACCA
Source organism: Pectobacterium brasiliense (assembly GCF_016950255.1). Taxonomy (NCBI): domain Bacteria; kingdom Pseudomonadati; phylum Pseudomonadota; class Gammaproteobacteria; order Enterobacterales; family Pectobacteriaceae; genus Pectobacterium; species Pectobacterium brasiliense. The sequence continues at coordinate 1,321,100 of NZ_JACGFN010000001.1, forward strand.
TACGGTTTTCTCACGGGAAAGCCGTTTACCCCTCAATGATTGTCGATTTCCTTTTCTCTCTATCTGCCCGCCACAATAAAAACTGTACATATGTACTATTTTTTGCCAAATTATCAAACGCAAATAACTCTCGTTTGCATTCGTACATATGCGCGTCGTTAGGGATGAAAAATAAAAAATGCACAAACCTCAATTCCATACCATAAAACCACTGGCACTGATCGTTGCCGGGCTACTTGGCGCACACGTCGGCACGGCGCAGGCCGCCGACGAGGATGTGATGACCGTCAAGGCCACTGCCGAGCAGGAATTAAAACAGCAGCCAGGGGTGTCGATCATCACGGCGGACGATATTAAAAAAGCGCCGCCCGTTAACGATCTCTCCGACATTATCCGCAAAATGCCGGGCGTGAATCTCACCGGCAATAGCGCTACCGGGGCCAGGGGCAACAATCGCCAGATCGACCTGCGCGGAATGGGGCCGGAAAATACGCTGATTCTTATTGATGGTCGTCCGGTGACCTCACGTAACGCGATTCGCTACGCCTGGGACGGTGAACGGGATACCCGAGGCGATACTAACTGGGTACCAGTAGAAGAAGTGGAACGCATTGAAGTTATCCGTGGTCCGGCGGCGGCACGCTACGGTTCCGGTGCGGCTGGCGGCGTGGTGAACATCATCACCAAACGTCCATCCAACGTCTGGACCGGTTCACTCTCGCTGTACGGCAATCAGCCAGAAAACAGCAAAGAAGGTGCCACACGTCGCGCCAATATCAACCTGAGCGGCCCGCTGGCCGGTGATGCGCTCACCATGCGCCTGTATGGCAATATCAATAAAACCGATTCTGACAGTTGGGATATCAACCGTAACCAGAACGGTTCTGCCGCCGCCGGGCGTGAAGGCGTGCGCAATAAAGACCTCAATACGCTACTGTCCTGGAAACTCTCACCACAGCAGATCGTTGATGTTGAAGCGGGCTATAGCCGTCAGGGCAATATCTATACCGGCGATACACAGTTCAGTGGCGGAGGGGTCATCCCCGAAAGTCTGGCAAAAAGCGGAGCGGAGACCAACCGACTGTACCGCCAGAATTATGCCATTACGCACAACGGTATTTGGGATTGGGGACAATCCAAGCTGGGTCTCGCTTATGACCAAACCAATAACACCCGGCTTGACGAAGGATTATTCGGCCGCTTTGAAGGCTCAATCAATAGCGATCGCTACAGTACCAGCCGTTTGAAAAATCTGCGTATTAACAGTGAGTTGAATATTCCGCTTGATCTTTGGGCCGAACAAACGCTCACACTGGGTGCAGAGTGGAATCGGGAGCAGCTAAACGATCCCTCCGCCAGCAGCTACACAGGAACGACTGGCGATACGATCCCCGGCACATCCGTCAACCCTGCTCAGCGCAGCAGCAAAAATAGCGCCGAACTCAGTGCGCTCTATTTTGAAGACAACATCGAAGTCGTACCCGGCACCAAAGTGATTCCCGGCCTGCGCTTCGATTATCACGATAAATTCGGCGGTAATTACAGCCCCAGCCTGAACATTCAGCAGGAGTTGGGCGAGATGTTCAGCGTGAAAGCCGGTATCGCACGCGCCTTTAAAGCACCAAATCTTTACCAATCCTCTACCGGTTATTTGCTCTATTCGCGCGGTAACGGCTGCCCGTTCGGCGTAGATTATAATAACGGCGGCAGCTGCTACCTGGCGGGCAATGACAATCTGGATCCCGAGATCAGCGTCAACAAAGAAATCGGTCTGGAATTCAAACATGCCGGCTGGCAGGCAGGTGTGACCTACTTCCGCAATGACTATAAAAACAAGATTGTTTCTGGCACCGATATTCTCGGGCTGACGCAGTCAAATGCGGCGATTTTACGTTGGGAAAATGGCGGTAAAGCGCTGGTAGAAGGGCTGGAAGCCAACCTGCTGGTGCCGGTGATTGAGGACACGCTAGACTGGAGCACCAACGCCACCTATATGATTGAGTCAAAAAATAAAGATACCGGTAATCCGCTGTCGATCATCCCGAAATACACCGTCAATACGATGCTGGACTGGCAGGCTACGGATAAACTGTCCGCCAACGTCAGTTGGACGATGTACGGCAAGCAAAAGCCACGTCAGTACGCGACGAACCATATAGAGAGCCAGGCTGGTGGGCTTTCTTCGCGCGAAATCGGCAGCTACTCCGTTGCGGGCGTGGGAGTGAACTACCAGTTTAGCAAGAACCTGCGCGTCAATGCTGGTATCAGTAACCTGTTTGATAAGCAGATTTATCGCGAAGCAAAAGGTGCGTCGACCTACAATGAGCCGGGACGCGCCTACTATGCGGGGGTCACTACCTCATTCTAATCGTCATATTTTTCTGGCAGTAACACCTTTCTGGTTCGGCGTATTCAGGAGCCAGAAAGCACACTATTCAGATAATTAGCGACTAAAAAAAATCGGCCTCTGCCCTCTCCCGTCAAGGAGGAGGCAAAGGCCGAATGTGGTCACACCATCGCTCGGCTACTTATCGGCGTACTTTGTTCAGCACGGTCTGAATCGCAGACGACAGTTCGTTGATCTCGAATTTCGCGACGTAAGCATCCGCACCAACATTGCGTACGTGATCTTCGTTCGCGCTGCCGGACAGTGAAGAGTGAATCACGACGGGAATATTCTTCAGATATTCTTCACGCTTGATATTTCTTGTCAGCGTAAAGCCGTCCATTTCCGGCATTTCCAAATCGGTCAGAACCAGTGAGATCTTATCCGAGATAGGTCGGCCTTCTGACTGTGCTTCTTGCGCAATTTGTCGAATCTTGTTCCAGGCATCCTGTCCGGTGATGTGCATACTAAACGGAATGCCCATCTGGGTTAGCCCCTGCTCAAGCAGCGAACGAGCGACTTTGGAATCTTCCGCCACAATCGCAATCGCACCTGGCGTATAAGGGTAAATTTTCTCTTCTGCGTTCTTGAGCTTGGTTTCGCGATCGCCAGGAATGATATCAAACAGAATCTGTTCAACATCCAGCACCAGCGCCAGACGGTTACTGTCTTTATCGTTATCAAGACGCGCAATACTGGTGATATAAGAGCTGCTCACGCCTGCTTCAGCGGCCAGAACCTGACTCCATTCCAGACGCACGATATCGTCGACTGATTCTACGGCAAATGCCTGCGTACTACGTGCATACTCTGTGATAAGGAGGATGTTCAGGCCGGTTTCTGATGAACTGCCGACTACGGCAGGAAGATCGATAACGGGAATGATTTGTCCACGAATGTTGACCATGCCCAGCATCGGCGATTTCATGCCAGCCGCTTTGGTCAGCGTAGGCATCGGCACTATTTCACGCAGTTTAAACACGTTGATGCCAAACAGCTCAGATTTGCCACCTTCAGGTGATTTGCCCAGTTGGAATAATAAGAGTTCAAATTTATTAGCAGAGGTGAGGTTTGTTCTCTCATCAATTTCTTTTTGAAAATTATCCATGCTTTCCTCAGTGCGAGTCATTGTCATTATAGGTACACCGTAACAAGGCAACATTCGAGATGTGAGCAAACAAGAACCAACATCCGACCGCTCCACTGTACGTGATAGTCGTGTTCTTCAATCTTATCCAGCGTCAAACGTAAATATTTATTAAGTGTGTCAACCTTATCATCCAACGATGCTAATCATCGGACCAGTAGACGGATATCAGCCCTCTTCAGTATCACTGTCGGCTAGCATCCTTAAAGTGTAGATAACATTCCCTGAATCATTAATATCGGCAGAATTTGCCAACACCTTATCCCAAATCGTGACAGAAATGTTGCCTGAGAAGAAAACCTCACCCCTCTCTTGACACCGCGGTCAGAAAAAACTAAAAACATACCGTACAGTTTAGTTTTAAAAAGGTACGCATGCCGACATTTACGCATAGCAACAGTGAAGGTGCTCTGGTACCTAAGCGGCTGGCGTGACTGGACGTCGTGTGGCTAAGGCTGCGTGTTCTCACGCTATTTCGCGGTTCTCTTTACAGGATTCTCATATGTTCACATTATCCCGGATTGCATGTCCTACCGTATTGGCGCTGGCTGTCGTACTCGCGGGCTGCGCGAGTAATCCCCCCGTGCGCTACAGCGGCATCGCATCGTCTTCGCAATTGACGCAAAACTCAGGTGAGCACGCGGATCGCATTCCTTACCGCTACACCACGCCCGTCGACTGGACGCAATACACTCACATCATCATTGATCCGGTCAGCATTTATCAGGGCAGCGATAACCAGTTCAAGGACATGTCACAGCAGGACAAGCAGTCGTTGGCCACCTATATGCAGGATACGTTCAGTAAAACCTTGCGTTCTCGTTTCAACGAAGTGACTTCGCCTGCCCCCGGTACATTACGGCTGAAACTGACGCTGACGGGTGCCGACACCACCACGCCGGTTGCCGGTACGTTTACCAAATTCGACCTGGCTGGCGGGCCCTACAACATCGTGCAGTCCATCCGTGGCAAAGAAGGTCTGCTCAACGGATCTGTGAACTATGCCGTTGAAATTTATGATGCGACGACCAACAAACTGCTCAATGCCTATGTCGCGAAGCAGTATCCGAACGCCATGAACGTCAGCGCCAGCGTGGGCGCACTGAGTGCTGCGGAAGTCGGTATCGATAAAGCCGCTGAAGAACTGGCGGACATGCTGAAGTAAGCGAAAAACGAATAGACAACGGTGCGGAACAGCATGATGACAATCTATCCCCACTTAATTATCTGTCCGCACTGCGACAGCGTGCATCATTACCGGGCGTTAAATCCCGGTGAGGCGGCACGCTGTACGCGCTGTCAGGCCACTCTTTATCGTTCAGGCTGGATGAATATCGGGCATCGGCTGGCGCTGATACAAACGGCGGCCATCCTGTTTTTTATCGCGAATAGCTATCCGGTACTGAGCGTTAGTTTTCATGCGCTACAGAATACGGCCACGCTGTGGCAAGCGGCGCTCGCATTGGCTAACGGGGCGACCTTGCCGCTGGCGATAGGCTGTTTTTTTCTCCTGATTACTGCCCCATTTCTGCAAATCATGCTGACTGGCTGGATACTGATGTTCGCCAACCAAGGCCGCTGTGCGCCCGGTTTTATTCCCGTGATGAAGATACTGCTGTGGCTTCGTCCCTGGAGCATGCTGGAGATTGCGATGCTGGGCTTTCTGATCGCCGCCATCAAGCTCTCCGGCTTTATGCAGGTCATGCCGGGAACGGGTTGCTGGGCGCTGGCCGCACTGATGTTGCTACTCGTCGTCGTCAACAGTCTGGAGCTTCGCACGCTGTGGTCGCTGGTGCCCACGGACAGCAACCGCAGCGTGGTCAGCCATGAAAGATAATCCGTCCGCCCAGCCGTTGTCGTTGGTTGCCTGTCCGTTATGCGGCCTCGTCTGCCAGCATGATGCCGATACGCACGACGCGGCGCGCTGCCCACGCTGCCAGTCGCGTCTGACGTCTTCCCACAAAGACAGCACCACGTTCTCTTGCGCGTTACTGGTCGCCGCCCTGATTTTTTATATTCCCGCTAACGTGTTACCCGTGATGTATACCCGCCTGTTCGGACTGGAGAGCGAAAGCACCATCCTAAGCGGCGTGATGGATTTCTGGCACAGCGGCGATTACGGCATCGCCCTGCTGATCTTTACCGCCAGCATTGTCATCCCCTGTATGAAATTTCTGATTCTCGGCCTGCTACTCGTCATGTCTCGCCAAAAAAGCAGTAAAGCGATGGCCGAACGCGCGGCACTGTATCGGCTAACGGAATGGGTGGGTTACTGGTCCATGCTGGATGTCGTCGTCATTGCCGCCGTCTCTGCGCTCGTCAGATTTCCGCCGCTGAGCGAAGCGGAACCTCGCAGCGGCATTCTTTTTTTTGGGCTGGTGGTGATACTGACCATGCTATCTGCCATGAGCTATGACCCGCGTCTTATCTGGAAAGGTGACAAGACATGATCCACGAACAACCCGACGAGCCGGTGATTATCCGCCAACGCTGGCGAATCTCATTAATCTGGCTGGTACCGGCGCTCGCCATGCTAACGGGGCTCGCCATGCTGATTCACACCTGGTCGGACACCGGGCCGGAAATCGTGATTTCCTTTCAGAGCGCAAGCGGTCTTGAGGCGGGCCGCACCGTCGTCAAATATAAAGACGTCGTGGTAGGCAGTGTAAAAGACATCTCGCTGAGTCAGGACAGTCAGCAGGTTCTCGTCACGGTGCAGCTCAATAAAAATGCGGAAAGTCTGGCGCATGTCGACAGCCGTTTTTGGGTGGTTCGTCCACGCGTCGCCATCAACGGCGTGACGGGCATCGATACCTTGCTTTCCGGCGCTTATATCGGGGCCGATAAAGGCGAATCGACTCAGGGAGAAACTCAATTTATCGGTTTAGAGTCGCCACCCGCGGTGATTAACGGCATGCCGGGCAGCCGTTTTATCATTCAGGCGGACGATCTCGGATCGCTGGATAGCGGTTCGCCGGTTTACTACCGCCGCATCCCCGTCGGCCGCATCGCGTCTTACCAGTTGAATCGCGATGGTCGCAGCGTCCAGCTTCAGGTTTTCATTGATGCACCCTACGACCGTTTTGTTACGCCAAATACCCGCTTCTGGAATGCCAGCGGAGTAGACCTCTCGGTAGACGCCAACGGTTTTCGTCTCAGAACACAAACCCTCGCGACAGTCATGGCCGGCGGCATCGCATTTTCCACGCCCGATCTGGACAACACGATTGCCCGACCAGAACCGCTGACCACCTACAAGCTGGCGAGCGATCGAGAATCGGCCCTGTCACCACCGGATGGCCCGCCTACCCGCTTCAAACTCCGCTTTGACCGTTCGTTGCACGGTCTGGAGGTCGGTGCACCCGTTGAATTTTCCAGCGTCAAAATCGGCCACGTGACCGCCATTGAGCTGGATTACAACAAAACGGGCTATCGCTTTCCAACCGTCGTCAGCATTGACGTGTTTCCTAACCGTCTCGGCAACGTGCTGGATAAGTTACCTAAACAAGCGATGTCGCTCGAACAGCAAACGGCTGAGTTTACGCGCGATCTGGTTGAACACGGCCTGCGTGCACAGGTGGCACCGAGCAATTTGCTGACCGGACAGCTCTATATCTCACTTGATTTTGTGCCCGATGCGGCGAAGACACCGTTTGATCTCAACGCCCGCCCGTTAGTGCTGCCAACCGTCGATGGGGGATTTGACCGGTTACAAACGCAGATGGCGAGTATCATCGGCAAGATCGATAACCTGCCGCTGGATGCGATCGGCCGCAACATGAACACTACGCTGGTCGAAGCCAATAAAGCGCTGCGACAGGTTAACGGACAGACATTGCCGGAGGCCAATCGGTTGATGCAAAACATGCAGCAGGCCACACGCCGCGCACAGGATGTTCTGGAAGAGGATTCGCCGCTGCAACTAGGCATCACACAGTCACTACAGGAAATTCAGCGCACCTTGCGCGCCCTGCGCAGTCTGGCCGAGCAGATTGACCGTCACCCGGAGTCGCTGCTGCAAGGGCGACCAAGTGATGCCTCATCGGCGGCATTGAACCGCGATCCCCTTTCCCGAGAAGGATCTTCAAGATGAAACGAGTGGCACTACTCTTATCGATTACCGTTATTGCGTTGCTGAGCGCCTGTTCGTCGCCTCCGGTGCGTTACCACACGCTGCTGACGCCCGCCTCGCCCGTTGCAACCCTATCCTTTATGGCAAACACAACGCACGCAGCACCCTTTTTCATCGATGTGCTGCCTGTTGGCGTCCCGGCACAACTTGATACGTCGCAGATCGTTATTCGACAAGGTGATAGCGGTGCTGTCGTGCTGGATAACGAGCGTTGGCTCAGCCCGCTGAGTGAGGAAATCCGTACCGCGCTTTCCGCCGATCTGACGCAGCGTCTCAACACGCAGGACGTTTCAGGCTTGGTGCGTTCGGCAGACACGCCGGTGGTCAGAATTCACCTGCAGGTTCGGCGATTTGATAGCTGGCCCGGCCAATCGGTGATGTTTGAGGCCGACTGGAGCCTAAGCGCCGTTGGGGAAGAAGATGAGCGCGCACGATTGCTCTGTAGAAGCCAGTTTACCGAGCAGGCGGCGAACAGTGATACCGCCATGCTGCGCGCTCAGCAGCAGGTCATCACGCGGCTAGCGGAGCAGATCGCCGCAACGGCGACCCGCTGGATGCCGGATCGCCAAGGCACCTGCCCTACGCCGCCGCGCCGGCCATAAACATGCTGACCGCATCCCCGACGATCTCGCGGATGCGGTCGAGGCTTATTGGCTGTAAATGACGGTGGAAAATACGATCATCGATTTCTGCCGTCAGCAGCGCCAAAAACTGTAACGCCCGCAAACGTGGGTTTCCCGGCTTCAGTTCCTGCCGTGCTATCGCCGCCGCCATCAGATCAGAAAGTTTATCGACGTTCTCTTTTGGACCAGAATCATAAAACAGCGAACCAATATCAGAATGCCCAGCCTCTGCCACCACCATCCGATAAATTGCCATCGCACTGCTATCGTTGGTCAACACGTACAGAATGCGTTCGCCGAAGCGTGTCAGTTGCACGTCCAACGTTTCGGCTGCTAGCGTGTCCGTCATCAGCTCCGCCGTTGCCTCGGACAGATGCATGGTCGCATGTTCACGAACGACAGCCGTAAACAGTTCTTCTTTGGTTGAAAAATAGCCATACAGCGTCGCCTTGGAACCGCCGACCCGCTTCGCCAGCTCATTCATGGTAGCGCGTTCATAGCCCATTTCCTGAAAAAGCTGCGCCGCCGTTTTGACAATGGCCTCACGACGAGCCTTAGTGCGGACTTTCATCATCACTCCTGCCAGCCGATGCTGACGAGCAAAATAGGATTCGATATAGCAATATTATCAAAACATTAGCCTCGCCGCCGCCTCTTTACACAACGCAGCATTGCAGCCTGTAACGGCGGGAGAATAGGGAGAAAGGCATGACGATGAACAGCAAAGGACGACGGGGGTTGATAAGCGAAAACGGATTATTTACTATCCAGCTCCGAATGACGGAATACCCCTAAATAATTCAAATTGCAGGAAGGCGGCAACGCAGTGAATCCTCAGGAGCTTACTCCAGTAAGTGACTGGGGTGAACGAGAAAAGCCAACGCACATGCAATTTGAAGTATGACGGGAGAGCTGTTTTTAGGGCGTGTGGCTTGATACCACACACCCTAAATTCAGTAGACAGAACAGGAACAAAATTATGGGTAATTCCCTGGGTTGGCAAATCAATTTGTAACAATTTTTTTAAAATTTACTTTCTTAAATTTTTTATAAATTGTCCTGTTCATGAAAAAATTATAAGTGATATCATGGGGTAACAGTAGTTAGACTTAGGTATAGGTCAGCACTATACTTTTAGGATGCCATCTATATCATGGGTACTTTCTCGCTTTTATTGAGGCCGTTACATGTCTGTATTTTGCTCTGACAATGAAATTATCAATAACACGATAAAAAGCTATCTCGGCCGAAAATTAAAGCAGTATGGCGACCTGAAATACGCCTATATGATCATGAACAAGAAGAACCCCTCTCAGGTTGTGATCATCTCAAATTACCCGCAGGAATGGGTTAATACCTATAAAGAAAATAACTATCAGCATATTGATCCGGTTATTTTGACGGCGATAAATAAAGTCTCGCCGTTCTCCTGGGAAGACAACATCGTTATTAACTCTAAGCTGAAGTTCTCCAAGATTTTTAATCTGTCAAAAGAGTACGATATTGTTAATGGCTACACCTTTGTCTTGCATGACAACAATAATCATCTGGCGGCGTTATCGATTATGTTTGAAGAGCACGCGCCAACGGATATGGAAAATATTGTTGAGGAAAACAAAGACAAACTGCAAATGCTGCTTATTGCCGTCCATGAGAAAATCACCACGCTTTACAAAGAGATGACGCAAAGCACTCAAAGCAAAAAACAAGGTGAAAAAGAGATTTTCTCCCAGCGCGAAAACGAAATTCTGTACTGGGCCAGTATGGGAAAAACTTACCCGGAAATTGCGCTGATTCTGGATATCAAAATCAGCACCGTGAAATTCCATATTGGTAATGTGGTAAAAAAACTGGGCGTGCTGAATGCCAAACACGCCATCAGACTGGGCGTAGAATTACAGCTCATTAAACCTGAACCGTTATAGTCATTATCAAGTCTATTTCACCTTAGTGAGATAGACTGCTGCGCGTTCCACAGCGCGCGATAACGGCCTTCAACACGCAGTAATTCGCTATGCGTTCCCTGCTGGGAAATCCCCCCATTCTCGACAACCAGAATTCGATGTGCGCCCACAATTGTCGATAGCCGATGCGCGATGACAATGACCGTCTTGTCCTGAACCAGCCTGTCAATCGCCCGCTGTACGGCGAGCTCGCTTTCGGTATCCAACGCCGCCGTCGGTTCGTCCAGAATCACAATCGGCGCGTCCTTCAATAATGCCCGCGCAATCGAAATACGCTGCCGTTCGCCGCCAGATAATCTGCCGCCAATATCGCCCAGCCGTGTTTGCCATCCCTGCGGCAGCCGCTGAATAAAATCCAGACACTGGGCAGCCTCGGCAGCCCGCTCGACCTCTGTGTCGCTGGCATCCGGGCGGGCCATTCGAATATTTGCCAACACCGAATCATCAAACAGATAGACATCCTGAAACACCACGGAAATCAGCCGATTCACTTCACGCGTTGGAATGTGCCGAATATCCACACCGCCAATACACACGCGTCCACGTTGCGGATCCGCATGACGCATGAGCAGTCGCGTTATCGTCGTTTTCCCCGAGCCCGACGGCCCGACCAACGCCGTCATCCCCTTCTCCGGCAGCACAATGTCCACGCTATCGAGCACCGCCTCAGCCTCGTTGGCATAGCGAAAACTCACCTGCTCGAAAGTAACCGCATGCGTCATTGGCACATCGACAGGTCGATGTACGGGAAGCGGTTCAATCGCCAGCAGATCGTCAATGCGATGCAGCGCCGTATTAATCAATTCCAGCACGGCCGTATAACTGACAAACGTCGCCAGCGGTTCAGAGAAGCGCACCACAATCACCATCATCGCGGCGACGATGGCAACATCCCACGCGCCCATTACAACGCCGCTGATCCCCAGAATCAGTACGCCCTGAAGACCTAACTCCACGACGCTGGCAACCACCGCGCCGGGTTTGGCACCGCTGCGGTGAGCCGACGTTTGTATCTGCTGTAGATGCTGAAAACGCTGACGCAGCAAAGATGTACGTTCAGCCTGCTGACAGCTGGTTCTCAGAACGGCGAGCCCCTGCACATATTCCACAATGTCGGCGCTGGTTTGCTGATTCGCCTCCGCCAGCGCCTGCATCGTGTGCGCAAATGCCGGTCGCCGCCAGCGATAAAGCAGCGCGATGGCGGGAAAGATCAGCAGTAAACTCACGCCCAATCGCCACTCCACCATCAGCATGACGAGCGCTATCACAACGGGCGTCACGATAGCCAACAGCAGTTGGTTTATTATCGCCAGCATATAGTTCAGGTTCTCATCCACGCTGCCCAGCAGCAGCGCGTTGATATCCCCCGCCCGCGCGGACTGGAGCGTGGTTAGCGGCATACTGCGCAGCTGTTCTCCCAGACGCATACGCAGCTCATGAGTCGCCACCGCAAGCTGCCCGCGATATTCAAATCCTTGACCATACCAGCGCAGCGCCAGCGTCAACAGGCTAAGAAATGTCATGAGTACCAGCCAGATCGCTATCTCGCGGGAAGCCGCCGCGTGGGTGAACGCCGACAGTAGCGGAAACAGGCACGCCAGCGCCACCCCCTGCGCAACAGCCGCTGCCAGCAGGCTTACGCAACACCGACGGAACAGCCGAGATTGTGAACCCGTCACCCGCTCCAATTGACGATACGTGTGCCACCATGCGAATAACTGCGTCGTTATGACGGTATGGTTTTTGTTCATCACGCGCGATCTCCTGACTGTCCGCTGCTCGACGATGTGCTGCTCGGTGTGTTGCCTAACGCCCAGTTCTGTGCCTGCTCATAGTGTCGCCACAGTTCGCTATAGCGGCCTTGTGCCGCCAGCAGCTCGTCATGACGACCAGACTCGCTCAGCCGTCCACGGTCGAAGACCACGATCTGGTCAGCATCACGAATCGTCGACAGACGGTGCGCCACCATGATGACCGTCTTACCCCGCATCAGGATGCCAAGCGCCGCCAGCAGCGCAGCCTCGTTTTCCGGGTCGGCAAAGGCCGTCGGTTCGTCCAGCACCAGAATCGGCCGGTTGTGCAACAGTGCCCGAGCGATAGCGATACGCTGGCGCTGTCCGCCGGACAGGAACTGGCCGCGCTCACCCGCCAACGTGTCGTAACCCTGCGGCAACGCCATGATAAAATCGTGCGCCTGTGCCGCCTTCGCGGCGGCAATCACCTCTTCCATGCTTTTTTCAGGCAAGCCGAGCCGGATGTTATTAGCGATGCTATCCGCAAACAGGAAGGATTCCTGAAAAACAAACGACACCTGCTGCATGAGCGTGGCGGTTTTCATCTGCCGGATATCAACGCCGCCAATCAAAATGCGCCCAGCCGTCACATCCCAAAAGCGGGGAATGAGCCGCGCTACGGTGGTTTTCCCTGCACCAGACGCCCCGACCAGCGCCGTAACCGAGCCTGCCGGCACCTGAAAGCTGACCTCCTCCAGCACCCAGTCGTTCGCATGCTGGTCGTAGCGGAAACTCACCTGTTCAAAGCTCACGCTGGCATCGGCAGGCAGGGCATCGCTTTCCGCTTCCGGCAGCGGCGATAGCGCCAGCACGTCCTGAATCCGGCTGATACTCAATCGGGTTTTCGCTACCATATGGTTCAGCGCCATCATCGGCATAACCGCTTCTGCCATACCATTGCCGAGCAGCAGCACCGCGATCCACAGGCTGAAATCAAGCTCGCCGGCGTGATAGAAACCGTACGCCACCCAGCACAGCACCAACAGCGTGGGAAGCGGGTTAAGCACCGCGAAAGAGAAACGCGCCGAGAACCCCGCCTGCTGATACCAGCGCGTAAGCACGTCCAGATAATTTTCCAGCGCCTGCTGGTAGCGCCCAAACGTTGACGCACCCGTATCGAAGGTGCGCACCACCGGCATTGCCTGCACAAATTCAATCACGGCGGTACTGACTTCTTCCCGCGCGTGGTTATAGCGCTGGTTCATCTCACCGGCATTGCGCATCGCCAGCATCAGCACCACGGCACCGATGACCAGCACCAGCAAAGCAGCCAGTGCCAAACGCCAGTCCAGCCAGAACAGTAACGCCCCCGTGCACAGCGGTGCCACAAAGGCGCGGGCATAGAGCGGCGTGCTGTCCGCTACAAATAGGTGGAGCGCTTTGACATCATCCTGCACGATCTTCGCCAGCGAACCGGTGCCCAGACGCTGCACCTCGCCCAGCGGGATCCGCGCCAGCTGTTCCGCCAACGCGCTGCGAATCTGATTTTCCAGCCGAAATGCGGCGTAGTGAGACTGATTAAAAGCCAGCAGACGCAGCAGATAGCTGGCGCACAGGCACAGTACAGCCCCGACCATCGTCAACAGCGGCCATGACGCGGGTTGCACGATCAGCAGTTGGATACTCCACGCCAGAAAAAGCAGAAATGCGATGCCAGCCAGAACCGACAGCCCCGACAGACACATCGCCAAACGAATTTGCCCTCTTACGGGGTGCATAATGTGCCAGGCTCGGTTCTGTGGCATAGAAGACGGCATAGCAGCGGATGAACCGCCCTCAACAGCGGAATGTGGCATAGTTGTTCTCTTTTCTCCTTCCCGCACAGTCGCTTACCTGCAAGACAAGCAAATCAACTCGACGGCGGCAATAAAGTCAGGAATAATAACTATTCTCAATTGCGTATCTACCCGATTCGAGCCGATTTCTACCCGAATCGGTACGGGTTACCGTCATCAACTGCGGTGCGATGATCGTCCAATTACCGGATCGTCCGATGTTCGCAACCCGTCTCTTCAGGAGCCTGTCCATTGAATGCCTCCCCACTGAAAGCCACCAGCGAGCCTGAAGTCACCATTTCGAATTTGATCGCTGAACTGCACGTCATGCGGCCGGATACCGGTGCGGACTGTAGCCTTCTGCGCGCTACGCTTCAGGAAGGGTTGGATATTCTGGTGTGGCGCGGACAGTTCCGACAGCCCACCACCATGCATTTGCATGACGACTGGGGACGCATCAATTTTTCCTGTTCGTTGCAAGGAGATTCGCAATTTGCACTGAAAGGCGATCGGGGACGGGAACACGTACTGAAGCAAGGATCGGGTTGTATTAGCTATACCCCAGACTGTCAGGGTACGTCATCCTACGCCGGACAATTTGAAAGCGTCACGGTGTCGCTGAGCCCTGAGCTACTGGCTAACTGGGTGCCGGATCTCACCGGTAACCTGCAACAGCAGCTGGACTCTGGTCGGCTCTGCACCCACTGCGACTGCAATGCCGAAATGCGGGCAACCGCGCAGGTGTTAAGCCACGCGCTGTCCAGCCTGACGCACCCGCAGCAGACCGGTGAAAACCGCCATTCACCGCTGTGGCTACTGGGGCAAAGCATGATTCTGGTGAGTCTCGCCGTCGCCGGACATGCCGACGCGGTTCCCCAGCAGGACACGCTCAGCCTGGCCGATCGCCAAAAGCTGTTGCGGGCCAAAGACTTACTGCTGGCGGATCTGTCACAGGCTCCTACTATCGCCATGCTCTCCAGAGAAACCGGATTAAGCGTACTCAAGCTGAAACGCGGATTCCGTCAACTCTTCAATAACAGTATCTATGGGTTATTTCAGGCCGAACGTATGCACGAAGCGCGGCGTCGGCTGTTTGTCACGGGCGCGCCCGTCATGGTGGTCGCCACCGATCTGGGTTACGCCAACGCCAGCCACTTTAGCGCCGCCTTCCAAAAGCAGTTTGGCGTCACGCCTTCTGCTTTCAAGCGCCTAAACATTTAGTCGATCGCCAACGTCCCCGTTCATCCTGATACGGGTACAAATAGACTGGATTCGGGTAGCGCCGCAACAGCGAATGATTATCATTTTCTCCATAATAAGCCGGAGAAACCCCCATGCCCGATTCCATTGCAACGCCACATCCTTTCCTTGATACAGACGCCTGGCCGGTGGTCTTCTTACACATGCCGGAACAGGTGCCCGATGATAAATCTGCGGGTTATATGGCGCAGATCGCTCAGCTGTATGCTGCGCAAGAACGCTTTGTTCTCTGTATGACGGGTGCCGACCTGCCCCATCGCTCCCCTGATTTTATGAATGCTTATCTTCAGTGGACGCGCGATAACGTCAGCCTACAACAGCAATACTGTGCGGGTGCGATTCGCATCGAAAGCGACGAAACCAAAAGACAAAAGTACGTGGAATGGGCGGAGAACTGGGCGCAGTCTGGGCAGGCGCCGTATGCCTATTTTGTCGTCGCCACCTCGCTTGAAGCACAGGCGCTGGCGATAATGCTGCTGGATCGCGACAAACCATGACGCCCAATTCGATGACACGCTACCTGCCCTATTGGTGTTTCTACCTCCATCAGGGCATGATCACCGCACTCATTATGCAAGGCGTGGCAGGCTATTTTCGCCACGCGGGGTTGGATCTTGCGCAGCTAAGCTGGCTGTCGCTGACCTTTCTGCCATGGATTGCTAAATGCCTGTGGGCACCGTGGGGCGAGCGTCACGCGCTTCCTCTACGCGGTAATCCCTATTTAGGCAGTCTGGTGCTGCTCCAGATCGCGATGGCAGCAACGCTGGTTGTGATTGGCGTCATCTCCCCCGAGCACTCTGTCCTGACTATCATCATGGCGCTGATGCTGTTGGCATTGCTCTCCGCCAGCCACGATATCTATGCCGACGGCATCACGATCTGCACCACCAGCGCCGCCAGTCGCGCGCTGGCGAATACCGCACAGGTCGGCGGCAGCTATCTGGGTATTCTGTTCGGCTCTTATGCGTTCCTGAGTATTGCGGAACAGGCAGGATGGCAAGGCGGCTTCTTCGCACTGGCGGGGCTGTCGCTGCTGATGCTCATCTTGCCACTGCGCTATATCCAGCAGTCCCCTATTCAGCACAACCAGACTTTGGATCGTCAGAGTCCGGATCGTCAGAGTCAGAAATCCGCACGCCCAACGCTCAACTGTCTGACGTTTAAAGCGCTCTGGCCAGTATTAACCTTCACGGCCATTTTCTATCTGGCGATGCGCGGCATGATGGCGCTACAGACCGTCATGCTGATCGACAGACAACTCAGCCTGAGCCAGTTGGGCATCGTCATGACCGTGTACAGCACCGCCGTCAGCGGCGTAGGGATTATGCTCGCCAACGTCCTGATTCGCCGTATGGGCGCGCTGCGCTGTCTGTTGCCCGTCATGGTCGTGCACGCTCTGCTCGCCATTGTGCTAGCCGTCGGCTACCCGCTGTATTCATTGAACACCTGGATCGCGATCTTTGGCGTGGTCAATCTGGCTGCCGCAATCGGGTTTGTCACGCTATACAACGCCCTGATGGGCTTAGTCAGACCGCATCAGCCTGCTTCCGACTATGCGCTGTTTCAATCGACCGATGCGGCTGTCGCCATGATCGTGTCGATTGCTGCGCTCCAGTTAGCGCATCACACAAATTACCAGACCACGCTGGGCGTGCTGGCCTGCTTCGCCGTCGCCAGCCTGTGGCCTGCCAAACGGCTATCTGTACGGCTTTCCCGCGCGTTTTCTGACGGTGCTGCACCAGCGATCATAAGCCGGCAGGGACAGGATTAACAAAACGGAAAAACGGGCAGGAAGCCTACTGTATTCGGGTTGAAATAGACCCGATACGGGTAGCTCAAAAAACGCAAACGATTATCATTTAACTTTCATCGTTCTCTGTCTTACGCGCTTTTCGTACCGCAATAAAGCGTGACGTGATGAAAACCGTTGCCTTTGACATCGATTTTAGTCTTTTCAGGGATTTAATAATGAAAATAACGCGTCTTTATCCGCTTGCCTTAACCGGCATATTTCTCTCTTCCTGTGCCTTTGCCGCTCAGGACGATACGCTTGTTGTCACCGCCAGCAAACAGTCGCCCTATTCCGCCTCGGCCAATAATGTCTCCTCCACCGTCGTGACGGCACCGGAGCTGAAAGATGCTGGCGTTACCAGCACTGACAAGCTGACCCGTGTGATGCCCGGCCTCAACCTCGGCAATAACGGTAGCCTGCTGTTCCCCTCCATCTCACTGCGCGGCGTGTCTTCCGCCCAGGATTTCTACAGCCCGGCGGTGACGGTCTACGTGGACGGTGTGCCACAACTCGCCACTAACACCGTACAGGCACTCTCCGATGTGGAAAGCATCGAAATGCTGCGAGGTCCGCAGGGAACGCTGTACGGTAAAAGCGCACAGGGTGGCATTATCAACATCGTGACTCAGCAGCCGGACAGCACGCCGCGTGGCTATGTAGAAGGCGGTGTCGCCAGCCGCGACGGCTATCACGGTAAAATCAACCTCAGCGGCCCCATTCAGGATGGCCTCCTGTATGGCAGCGTTACGCTGCTGCGTCAGGTCGATTCAGGCGCGATGACCAACCCCGCCACGGGCAGCGACAATCTCGGCGGTACAAAATCCAGCGTCGGGAATCTTCGACTGCGGTTGGCCCCTGAGGGTCAGCCGTGGGAAACCAGTCTGGCACTAACGGAAGACTGCACGCGCGCCACGCAGGATACCTATCTGCCGTTTGGCGATGCCAAAAACCGGACGCTGGAGATCGCTGCGGGCGCACCCGACCCGACATTGCGCCGCTGCACGCACAGCCAGTCGCTAAGCGGAAAATACACCACCGATAACTGGATCTTCAGCCTGATCGGTGCATGGCAGCAGCAGAATTACGACCGCACCTTCCCGAACGGTACGCTGATTGCCGATATGCCGGAGCGCTGGAATCAGGACGTGCAGGAACTGCGAGCCGCCACGCACGGCGCAGGCCGCGCGGTGGATATGGTATTCGGCCTTTACCGGCAGAACACGCGTCAGAAACTCGATCTGACCTACATCCAGGCAGGTTCTCCGTTTATGAAAAGCAATGCCAACACATCGTCGGAGACCTTAGCCGCCTACAGCGATCTGACCTGGCATCTGACCGACCGCATCGATCTGGGCGGCGGGCTGCGCGTATCGCACGATAGAGCCGAAACCCGTTATCGCCAGCAGTTCTCCGGCATGAACGTGGGTGACCGCAATAGCGTCGATGACGATCAGGTACTGGGACAACTCTCCGCCAGCTATCTGCTGAACAATGACTGGCGTGTCTATACCCGCGTCGCGCAGGGCTACAAGCCAACGGGCTTTAACTATTCGCCTGCCGCTGGCACGCAGGCCATTCCGTATAGTGCAGAGAAATCGATTAACTATGAAATCGGCTCGCGCTATCAGAGTGGCGATGTGCAGCTTCAGGGCGCGGTGTTCCACACCCACACGCGTGATATGCAGCTATATTCCGGCCCGGTCGGTATGCAAACGCTCAGCAACGCAGGTAGCGCCGACGCCAGCGGCGTAGAAATGATGCTGAAGTGGCAGTTCGTTCCCAACTGGTCATGGGATATCAACGGCACCTATGTCCGCTCTGAATTCGCTGGCGACAGTGAGAGCTATCAGGATAAACGTGTACCTTTCGTCCCGCGCTACGGGGCTGGCACTAGCCTGAACGGACTGATCGACACCTCGTTCGGCGCGTTAATGCCGCGTCTGGCCTTCAACGTGGTAGGGCCGCACTACTTCGACGGCGATAACGCGTTGCGTCAGGGGACTTATACCACCACCGACCTGCGCCTCAGTTGGCAGGCCACCGCTCGGGTGAATATCGCCGGCTATGTGGATAACGTCTTCGACCGTCGCTACCGCACCTTTGGCTTTATGAGCGGTACATCGGGCTACGCACAGGTCAACGAAGGCCGAACCGTTGGCGTGGACGTACGGGTTGACTTGTTCTGATTCCTGTCGTTTTATCGCGGCCTTTTAATCACATTACTATGTAGGTTAAAAGGCCGCGTCATGTGCCATTCCACCACCATTCTCTCTTACAATCCGTTACCGATTAGCCTTTCTCCTTTCACCAAAGTCATATTAATGACATCGCCGCTGCCCCATACTGGCTTATCACTGATTTATCATGCCTTGTTTTTCCCCGCTACTTAGCGCTTTCTGCGCCTGCTGGAGACCCGTCATGAAACGTAACACGATCTTGATCTTCACTGTTTCTGCCATCATTTTACTCACGGCCGCGGCAATAGGCTGGAAAGTTAGCCGAGGGAACAGCAATGCACTGTGGGAGATCGTCAGCGAACAATGCGTGCCCAATCAGCAGCGCAATGGTAATCCGGCTCCTTGTCTGGAAGTTAATCTGGCAGAGGGCTACGTGCTCTTCGATGACAGAAACGGTCCCTATCACGACTTGTTGCTCCCAACGGATAAAATTAGCGGCATCGAAAGCCCTGAACTCTTGCAGCAAAACGTACCTAATTTCTTTATGCAGGCGTGGGATCGACGCGGCCATCTTTCACGTGAAGCGGGCAAACCGATCAAAGATGACTACCTCTCGCTGGCGATTAATTCACGCTATGGACGCACGCAAAACCAACTGCATATCCACATTGCCTGCCTGCGCCCGGAAATTTATCAAACGTTGAATCAGCAATTCCCGACGCTCTCTGCCGACTGGAAAACGCTGCCGGTCAAAATCAACGGGCATACCTATCTGGCAAAAACGCTCACGGCGAACGAACTGACCCAAAGCGATCCGTTCAAAACACTCGATCGCTACGCCCAACAGCGGGATGAATCTATCGGCAAATACGGACTCGCAATGGTCTCCACGCCAGCAGGCGAAAAGGTACTGCTCGCCAGCAGCCTTGACGTGTTCAATATGAGTCTCGGGTCCGTGGAAGAAATTCAGGATTTTTCCTGTGCGCTGGCAAAATAGCCGCTGACCGCGCCAGACGGCGGCCTGCGTGCGCTGAAGCTCTATAGCAATCAATTTGCTATAACTTATGACTTTTTGTTCATTGCGTTGCCGGCCGACCTCCGCCTAAAAAGTGGGGAAAATCGATATGTTAGGTAGCTGCAACATGCATCTGGATTTACGGCAATTACGCAATTTTCTTGCACTGGCCGAACATGGTAGTTTTGTACAAGCCGCAGAGGCCGTCTGCCTGTCGCAATCGGCATTCAGCCGCAGCATTCAGGCGCTGGAACAAACAATGGGGCATCCGCTTATCGACCGCCAGAGCCGCCGTTTTGCACTGACGTGGCAGGGTAATACGCTGCTGCCGTTTGCGCGGCGTATGCAGGAGCTGTCGTGGGAATTGATGACCGACATGCGGCAAATCAGCGAGGCACAAGAAGGCGAACTCACATTTGGCTGCGGCCCCGCACCGTCGACCACGCTGATCCCCAAAGCGGTCGCGCATTTCCATGCCCTTCGTCCGCGCGCCAGAGTCACCTACAGTGTGGATAACTGGCAGTCCCTGCGTGAGCGGCTGCTGGCCGATGAGTGGCCTTTTATCGTTGCCGACACCTGGCAGGCCGAAATGGAAACCAACCTCCACGTACAGCCATTAAGCCAGCAGCGCTGCTTCTTTATCTGCCACTCTTCACACCCGCTGGCGCAGCAGGCAAACGTGACGCCGGACGATCTCCTGCGCTTTCCGCTCGCTTCCCCCTTTATGCCCGTTGGTATGCGCAAGGTGCTGGCGGCGTTAACGCGCCAGCCCGATTATCGACCACAGATTCAGTGTGACCATATCTATTCCGTCTTCAGCATCCTGCGGCATACGCAGGCCATCAGCTTCGCCAGCGAGGATGGCTTTGCGCTGGGGCGATTAAGCCATCAGTTGGTAGAAATTCCGCTGACGGGCACGCCGCCGGAATGGGGAAATATGCAAACCCGCTTCGGTATCGTCACCTGTTTGCAAAGAACGCTGCCACCGCTGGCTGAGTTGATGATCGAAAGCATACTGGCGCAGGACAGGCTGCGCTCACCGGCTCCGGCACTGCCGACCCTGTGAGCGCATTCGTGATTATTTCGTGGGATTACCGCTAGCGTCATATACCGCCCAGTTCGATTCCAGCCCTTTGGCTTTCAGCGCCCTATCAACAAACTGGCCGGCAAACCAGTCGCTGGCCGAGAATGTGTTGCGAATCAGCCCGGCTGCTTTCGCCCGCTCGATACTGTCCTGCAAGCTGCTGAGCAGGAACGGATCGAGACGCGGCGAGCTTTGGAAAGGGAGATCTTCCGCTTTCAGCTCTTCCTGAAAAATCGCCTGCGGAATCTGACTCTGTTCGGCCATTAGCGCGGTGTATTCCGGCAGGTGCTGCGCATCGCCGATCCACTGCGCATTGTCCACCAGCACATTCACCAGTTGCTGCGTCGTGCCCGGATAACGGTCGATAAAGTCCTGCGTCGCCAGCACGGCAGCCTGTGTGGTGTTCGGCCAGCCCAGCGCCCGGCTGGTGGTCACAATATTAATGCCCTGTTTACGCAACGCCAGCAGAGAGACGCCGCCCCACACCGCATCCACGCGTCTGGCCGCCAGCGCCGCTTTGCCTGCCGTCCAGTCAAGATTGATCACCCGTACGTCCCGCTCGTTCAGCCCGACGCTTTTAATCGCGCGCTCAAACGACAGCTGATCGGCCGTTCCCTTGTAGACTGCAATCCGCTTACCGCGTAAATCTTCAATGCGTTGAATACCCGATTCCGGCGTCGCCGCCAGATAAGAATTAGAGCCGCGCGATCCCACCAGCACCCGCGTCGGCAATCCCCCCGCCCGACCAATAATGGCCGCCAGATCGCCCAAATACACCACATCCAACTGCTTGTTTGCCAGCGCCTCATTCACCGCCGGGCCCGCGCCTTTAAAGAACGACCACTGAATCTTGATGCCCTGCGGCTCAAATTCTTTCTCCAGTTGTTTTTGAATATGTGCCAACCCCAGCGGCCCGCGGATAAAAGGCTTGCTGCCTGCGCTCTGATCCGGCAAACCAATGCGAATCTCCGTCGGCTTTTGTGCATCCTGCGGTGCGTCGTCGTTTGCCTGAACGGTGGAAACGAGTGCCGCACCCATCAGCAAGGCAGTACTTAACACCTTCATCCCCCTGCGCCAGCGGGAAGATGCCGTTATCGGCGAGGCAGTGAACAACAGGGTGGTTTGTTGCATACGGTTTTCCTTAATAATCCATTTCATCTGCCATGAAACTAGCGAACCGTCGACATCAGGCTTAAATAACATTTACAGGTTTGCTCAGCGGAAAAAAGCATAAATCAGGGGTGACGGGCTCGAGCCACGCATATGCATTTCTTGCACGGCGACCATCGCTTTATTGCATTGGCGTTCAACGTCGAAACCTGTTTTTTATTCCCTATTCATCCAGCTGCGATGGTTTTCGGGAATAAAATGAATAAGCCGATACTGCTGAAAAAAAACGCGATCGTCTGGCCTGCACTGCCGATAGCACGAGCCTATTCTCTTGTCATGCCAATACTTGTGGTGCCACTCATCGTGCCGCTGGCGCTGCTGGCCCTGTGGTATATCAGCACCCACTACGGTTGGATGCCCGCTCAGATTCTCCCGGCTCCCGATGTCGTCGCTAACACCGCCGTCGAACTCTGGCACAACGATCTCCTGCCGCAGCTCTTTATCAGCCTGCAACGGTTGGCGAGCGGCCTGCTGGCAGGCGTTCTGGCGGGAACGCTGCTTGGTGCGCTGATGGGCGCCTCGCGCCGCGCCGAACATCTGCTGCACCCGACGGTATACGCGCTGGCACAAATTCCAACGCTGGGCTGGATCCCGCTGTTTATGGTGCTGTTCGGGATTGATGACGGTTTAAAACTCGCGGTCATCATCAAGGCCGTGATTATCCCTGTGACGCTGCATACGCAAACGGGCGTGCGTAACGTGCCGCATGCGCTACAGGAAGTCGCTCGCACTCTGCGCCTGCCGTGGCATCAGCGTCTCATCAAATTAACGCTGCCCGCCGCGCTCCCCACCTGGTTAACCGGCTTACGGCTGGCGCTCTCGCAGGCGTGGGTGTCGCTGATTGTGGTCGAACTGCTGGCGTCATCTCAGGGCATTGGTTACCTGCTGGTATGGGGACGTCAGCTGTTTCAGTTGGATATTGTATTTGTCTGCATCGCCGTGATTGGGCTGGCGGGGCTGGCTATGGAGTGGGCAATCAATCGGCTGGAACGCCGTCTGGTCTTCTGGCCACATCCACCGCTCAGTCGCTTAACTACCGCACCGTCTCGTCGTTTATCCGCTTTGGTTTTACCTTTTCTGCTTCTGCTGCTCTGGCAACAGGCCAGCCGTTTTGGCTGGATAGACCCGCTGTTGCTGCCACCGCCCGCTGATGTATGGCACATGCTGCTGCAAGGCATCCGTGACGGTTCGCTCACCGAGGCGATGCAGGCCAGCCTGACCCGAGCGCTTGCCGGTGCAGTATGCGGCATTATTGCGGGGCTCGTGTGCGGTGTGCTGCTGGGGCTGAATGCCACCAGCGATGCCCTCTTTACACCTACGGTCGCGACGCTGCGCCAGATCGCGCTGTTTGCCTGGCTGCCGCTGCTGACCGCTTGGGTCGGCAACGATGAAGTCGGGAAAATCACGTTTGTGGCGCTGGCCTCATTCTTTCCCATGCTGGTGGCCAGCCATCGCGGTATCCGCCAGCGTTCTCAGGCTTTACAGGAAGTCGCACAGGTGTTGCAACTCCGTCTCTGGACACGCCTGCGGGTGCTGATCCTGCCGGGTGCCGCTCCCGCAATCTTTGCCGGTTTACGTCTGTCGCTGATTTACGCCTGGCTTGGCACCATCGGTGCGGAATATTTCATGTCATCCGGCACCGGGATCGGCAGCCTGATGATCAACGCTCAGCAGCTACTGGATATGCCCTTGATTATCAGCGGCATGCTGTTGATTGGATTAACGGGCGCGGTGCTCGATCGCGTCGGATTAGGTCTGGAACAGCGGATGACACGCTGGCGTTCCGCAGGAGAAATCGCATGACATCCACAACTCTTGACGTATCACCGCCGGTGGTGCAGTTCGATCGACTTCGTAAACAGTTTCGCGTACAGGGCGAGGCGTTAACGGTGATTGATGATTTTTCCCTGTCGATCCACAGCGGTGAACTGGTGGCGATTGTTGGCAGCAGCGGCTGCGGTAAATCCACGCTCTTGCGTATGCTGGTCGGTCTGGACAACGACTATCAGGGACGCGTGCTGGTCGAAGGGAAAACCGTGCGCGGCATCGGACGTGAGCGCGGCATGGTGTTTCAGGAACCGCGCCTGTTTCCGTGGCTGACGGTGCGGCAAAACATCGCGCTCGGGCTGGCAAATGAAGCCATCGACGAAAAAGAGCGGAAGCGTCTGATCGACCACTTTATCCAGCTCGTGCATTTGCAGGATTTTGCCGATGCCCTGCCCGCCCAGCTTTCCGGCGGCATGGCGCAGCGAGTGGCTATCGCACGTGGGCTCGTCGCCAATCCACGCATCCTGATGCTGGACGAGCCTTTTGGCGCATTGGATGCGTTGACCCGTCAACAGATGCAACAGGAGCTGCGCCGCATCCATCAGGCGGAGGGCACCACTACGCTGCTGGTGACGCACGACGTCGAGGAAGCCGTCTATCTCGCCGATCGCGTCGTCGTGCTGGCACCGCGACCGGGACGTATCCGCCAGATTGCGACAATTTCGCTGCCGCATCCGCGCCAACGTGACAGTCAGGCCTTCCACCAACAGTGCAGCGATTTGCTCGCCTTGCTGACGCAGCCCGCCGATACGGCGGCTCTCTCTTCTCTGAACACGTAAATACTGGAGCACCATTATGGGACACCCTTCCGTCTACCCGACCGGCACAACGATTTACAACCCGGAAAAAGCCTGGGGCG
This sequence comes from Pectobacterium brasiliense, assembly GCF_016950255.1. Classification (NCBI taxonomy): domain Bacteria; kingdom Pseudomonadati; phylum Pseudomonadota; class Gammaproteobacteria; order Enterobacterales; family Pectobacteriaceae; genus Pectobacterium; species Pectobacterium brasiliense. The sequence goes on from NZ_JACGFN010000001.1 coordinate 1,346,104, forward strand.
GCTACACCGTCTTTCAGGCACTGGAACGTGGCGCGGTACTGGTGGATATGAACGGCACCGAACTGCGCCTGTGGGAAGGCCTGCACGGCTTCCCCAATAAAATCCTGCCCGGCGGTTATATCCTCGGACACAGCGGTGAACGCGATTCGCGCTACGGCATGCAGGACATGGTCGATCTGATTCAGATCGACTGGGACGGCAACGTCGTGTGGAAATTCAACGGCTATGAGCACATTACCGATCCCGATCTTCCGCCTGAATGGATGGCGCGCGTCCATCATGACTACCAGCGCAGCGGCAATCCGGTCGGCTATTATGCACCGGGACAAGAGCCGCAGTCGATTGGCGGCAACACGCTACTGCTGGCGCATACCAACCTACACAATGAACGCATTAGCGACAAACTGCTGCTCGACGACACCATCATCGAAGTGGACTGGGAGGGCAACATCTTGTGGGAATGGCGTTGCAGCGACCATTTCGACGAGCTGGGCTTTGACGACGATGCGAAAACCGCACTGTACAACAATCCTAACCTGCGCAAAAGCGGCGGCGGCATGGGCGACTGGATGCACATCAACTCCATGTCGGCACTCGGCCCCAATCCGTGGTTCGATCAGGGCGATACCCGTTTTCACCCGGATAACATCATCTGGGACGCCCGCGAATCCAACATAATCGCCATCATCGACAAGCAAAGCGGCAATATCGTCTGGCAGCTTGGCCCCAACTACAACACACCTGAACTCAAACACATCGGCTGGATTATCGGCCAGCATCACGCGCATATGATCCCCGCAGGCTTGCCGGGCGCGGGCAATATTCTGGTGTTTGATAACGGTGGCTGGGCAGGCTACGGCGCGCCCAATCCGGCATCAGCCGACGGTGTGAAAAACGCCTGGCGTGACTATTCCCGCGTGCTGGAAATCAACCCGATAACGCTGGATATTGTCTGGCGCTATTCGCCGTACGAAGCGGGCATCCCCCATCCAACCGACGCCTTCCGTTTTTACAGCCCGTACATCAGTAATATCCAGCGCCTGCCAAACGGCAATACGCTGATTAACGAAGGCGCCAACGGCAGACTCTTTGAAGTCACCGTCGATCACGAGATTGTCTGGGAGTTTATTTCCCCCTACTGGGGCAAAACGGTGAACACCAACATGCTGTATCGCGCCTACCGCGTGCCCTACGAGTGGGTACCACAGCTGTCGCGTCCACAGGAAACGCCGGTGATCGCCCCCGACAACACTCAGCTACGTCAACCGGGAGCCGCCGCCCCCGGCTTCGCCAGCGTCATTCGTATTGAGGGCACGCGCCCCTACAAAAAGAGCGGCGATGCCCTGTGCGTCGCGACTGACAGCGAAGACCTCAAGCGCAGCCCGAAACTCTTTGCCGTCAACCGTGAGCGTTTTGCTCCACTGACCGCCGACGACTGGCCTGAACTGGCAGCCCAACAAGGTCCACAGTTGCTGCTGGTCGGCGCAGAGCGCTGTGTCCACTGCAAGAGCCTCTACCGCCAGTTAGAAGCGATTCTGGATAACGAGGAATACCGCAACTTGCCGAGCCATTATCTGGATGCCGATCATCACATTGCCCTCGCGGAGCAATTGGCGGTCAGGACGCTACCGACCCTGCTATGGCTCGTCAGTGGTGAAGAACAGGCTCGCCTGAGCGGTGCACAGCAGCCCGAACGCCTGCGCCAGTGGCTCACCGAGCAACAGATTTAACTCTCACACCTTGAACGCGATCTCGCTCCCAGTGAGATCGCGTCGTTACTTTCATTTCTCACTTTTCTTGTGTACATCCTTCCATATCGACGCAGTCTTCCTCCGCACTTCTTCCCTGCCCGTATCCGCCTCTTTTACCATTGCCTACAGATTATTCAGGGACGGAAAAACAGCATGGCCGCGCATGATGCGATTTTTAAACAGTTTCTCAGCGATCCCGCTGTCGCAAAGGATTTCTTCGCCATTCATCTGCCAGAAGAAATCAGGAATATCTGCGATTTCAGCTCGCTACAACTGCAATCGGCCTCTTTTGTAGACGAGGAACTACGCGCAAGAATATCGGATATGCTGTATTCAATTCAGACCACCGCAGGGCAAGGCTATATCTATTGTGTGATTGAGCATCAGAGTCGCCCAGAAAAACTGATGCCATTTCGCCTGCTGCGCTACGCGCTGGCTGCTATGCAACAGCACCTCTCTCAAGGTCACGACACTTTGCCGCTCGTCGTTCCTTTACTGTTTTATCACGGCCAGCGTAGCCCTTATCCCTATACGCTGCGTTGGCTCGACGGTTTTACCGACGCTATTCAGGCAGAAAAACTCTACAATTCATCCTTTCCTTTGATTGACCTAACGGTAATCCAAGATGAGGAAATCAAGACGCATCGCCGCGTAGCGCTACTGGAGTTAGTACAAAAACACATTCGCACGCGAGATATGCTGGAACTGGCGCAGGATATCGGGCTATTATTTGAGCGCTGGCAGGTGCCACTACCGCAAAAAAGAGCGATTCTGTTTTACATCGCGCGGAGCGGCAATACATCAAGGCCGGCAGAGTTTATTGAGACGGTTGCGCAGTCTCTGTCAACGGATCGGGAGGCGATCATGACCATCGCACAGCAGCTTGAGAAAATCGGGTTTGAAAAAGGCATCAAACAAGGTATGAAAGCCAGTGCTCGACACATTGCTCGTCAGCTTCTGCTTAGCGGCATGGAACCTGCTCAGGTCAGCCAGATTACTCAGTTGAGCGCGACGGAACTGGCACAGCTTGTTGACTCATCGAACGAGTAGGCTCTAAAAATACACGCCACGAGATAGTCCGCACTTCCCTGCGATTATTCTCCCCCTCATTTTTTCATCATCGGCGCGGTCGACTATGACGGCGTCTCTGCGCCAATTTATTCGCGCTGGATCACATTTCCTTTGCATCACTTCGTTGTAATTTGTTATGTTATTACATATCGATTTACACTGCCCCTATACGTTATCTATGATTAACCGGAACAGACACACAGACGCCATTCTTCAGGTAGAAAACCTGAGCCTGTCCATGGGCGGTGAAACCAAAGTCAGCGATATCAGCTTTACGCTGTTCGCGGGTGAACGTGTCTGTTTACTCGGGGCGTCCGGTTCTGGTAAATCCCTCACCGCCAAAGCCGTAATCGGCACACCGCCGTCGGGCTGCCAGATTCGTGGCAGTATTCGGGTGAATGACGAAGAGGTTGGTCAGTTGAAAGCGCTGGCACGCCCATCGGTTAGCCGCGTTTCTGCCGTGTTCCAGGACTCGGCAACGGCGCTCAATCCCCTCATGCCGTTGGGAAAACAGCTGTCACTGGCGTTGAAAACCACCTCTTCCGCTGAACTTTCTGCGCTTCTGGCTGCGATGAAGCTGGATGATATCCCCAACCTACTGCAGCGTTATCCTGCCGAACTGTCCGGCGGTCAGCGTCAGCGCATTTGCATTACCCTTGCATTGCTCGGCAAGACGCGCCTACTGGTAGCAGACGAACCCACCACCGCGCTCGATGTCATGACCCAGCAGCAGGTATTGACGGTCTTACAGGAACGTAGCACGCAGCCGGATGCTCCGGCCCTACTGTTTATTACGCATGATATCGCCGTTGCCGCCCAGCTCTGCCAGCGTGGTCTGGTGATGGAAAACGGCCAGATCGTTGAATCCGGCAGCATGCAGCAACTACTGAATGCACCACAGCAGCCCTATACCCGTAGTCTGGTCGCTGCCGCGCGTCGCGCTGACACGCTTTTATCTGACACTCTATTATCCGACAGGATGTTACCTGCTGCCGGAGCACTCGCCGGATGAACCACCACCTGCATGCGGTTCCCTCACCGTTTTTAAGTCTTGAGCACGTTAGCCGCTATCGCCAGACGCCACGTTTGCCGTGGCAAAAGGCCGATCCCGCCAGTGCGATTTTTCACGACCTGTCGCTAAACCTGCAACAGTACGAACGCGTCGGGCTGGTTGGTGCGTCCGGCTGTGGTAAATCCACGCTGCTAAAAACCCTGCTCGCGCTTGAAGCGCCGGAGCGTGGCGCGGTGTACTGCGACGGCAACCTGATTACGCCCGGTTCGGTGCGTTCGCTGCTCTGGTATCGCCGCCGCGTTCAGTACATTCCGCAGGATCCGGCAGGCTCGCTCGCGCCGCGTCAGCGCGTCGCCGATCTCCTCATAGAGCCATTGAAGCGACTCCGCCCCGATGAAGTCCGCCACGCTAATGGAAATCATTCTGCCCGACTGGGCGATGTCATGGATCAGGTAGGACTGAGCGTCACGCTTCTGGATAAGGTCGCCGGACAGCTTTCCGGAGGACAGGCACAACGCGTTGCGCTGGCGCGAGCGCTGATCGTTAGACCCGAGTTTTTATTGGCAGACGAGCCCGTCAGCGGCCTGGACTTGCCGCTGCGCGAACAGATTAAAACCCTGCTTCAACAGATTACCGAACAAAACAAGATGGGCTTGCTGATGGTCTCGCACGACATTTCCATGCTCGCCGGGCTATGCGACAGAATGCTGGTCATGGACGGCGGACGCATTATTGAAGATCGCCCTACAACCGAGGTGCTGGCTTCGCCGCAGCAGGCGCACACCGCCCGTCTGTTGCAGGCCGTTCCCGCCCTATCGACGTCGGGCTATTAGCTCGCTGAAAACACGCTTTTTACCATAAAATATCGCATCAATAACACATTCCCCGTAACGGGCTTTTTATAACGGATCATGACATGTCAGACCTTACCGCCAACCGCGCCCCACGGCCTTATCCCCCGTTACTTCTGGGTAGCCAGCTGGTTTTCAACATTGGCTTTTATGCCGTCGTGCCGTTTCTGGCCATTTTCCTGCGTGACGATATGCTGCTTTCCGGCTGGGCCATCGGGCTGGTGATTGGCTTACGAACCTTTTCTCAGCAGGGCATGTTTTTAGTCGGCGGTGCGCTGGCCGATCGCTTTGGTGCGCGCGTGATCATCCTGTGCGGCTGCGTCGTGCGTATCAGCGGCTATCTCCTGCTGGCCTTAGGCGACTCACTGTGGCCGATCATCCTTGGTGCCTGTCTGACCGGTGTCGGCGGTGCTCTGTTCTCCCCCGCGATTGAAGCGCTGATGGCACAGGCCGGTACGCAAAGTGAAAAAGAGGGAAAACGCAGCCGCTCCGAGTGGTTCGCCCTGTTTGCCATTTGCGGCGAGTTAGGCGCGGTGCTGGGGCCGTTGCTCGGTTCGGTACTGGCGGGATACGGATTCCAGCGCGTGGCGCTAGCCGGTGCGGGCGTGTTTGTTATCGCACTCATCGTCCTGTTTTTCAGCCTGCCGCCAACGCAGCGTAATCGGGGAGAATTACAGATTGCCCCGTGGTGGGAAACGTTCCGCCAGCGCCGTTTTGTCGCGTTCATCATTGCCTACAGCGCTTACCTGTTCAGCTACAACCAGCTCTATCTGGCGCTGCCGGTTGAACTGCATCGCTCCGGCAGCAGCGAGAAAGATCTCGGTCCGCTATTTGTCCTCGCTTCACTGCTGGTGATCGGATTGCAGCTCCCGCTGGCGCGTTTTGCCCGCCGGGTTGGCGCGGCACGCATGCTGCCACTGGGCTTTGCGCTGCTAGCTGCATCGTTCTTTAGTGTCGCGCTGTTTGCTTCCAGCACGCCACCTGAAGGCTGGCAGCGTCTACTTCCCGCTATCTCGTTAATTACGCTGCTGACGCTGGGGCAGATGCTGATCGTTCCCGTCGGGATGGACCTTATCCCGCGCTTTGCCAACAACCAGAATTTGGGGGCGCACTACGGCGCGCTGGCGTCGATGGGTGGCATCGCCGTTCTGGTTGGCAACTTTATCCTCGGCAGCCAGCTTGACCGCGCGCTGACGCCGTCACCGCAGGCCGCCATTCCGTGGGTGCTGCTCGCCGCCGTGCCGTTGTGCAGTTCGCTGGCGATGATGGTCATCTGCCGCCCGTTTAAATCCGCTCCAACCGTGAATGAATAAGGACAGATTGATGAATATGCGTAATCGCCTGTGGCCCGTTTCTGGCTTGCTGTCAGCCACGCTGCTGCTTTCTGGTTGCTTCAACGAGCCGGAGGAAAACCATTCCTCGCATCATGACGGTCGAATCAAACTGGCGATGCTTCAGCCGCCGCGCTCCGGCCTGACACCGCTGAGCGATGATGCCTTTAAGCTGTCGCGTTGGAGCACCGCAGAAACGCTGGTGGTACTCGATAAACTCGGCGAAGCCCAGCCTGCGCTGGCGACAAAATGGCAGCAGATCGATGATAAATCCTGGCGTTTTGAACTACGCCCGAACGTCCATTTTCACGATAACACCGCCTTAAACGCTGCCACGGTAGTGAATGCGCTCACCGTGGCCTCCACCGCCGCCCCCAAACCGCGCATTCTGGACGGCGTGCAGTTAACGGTAAAAGCCGATGGCGATAACGCCGTCGTTGTCTCCACGGCTAAACCGGATCCGCTGCTGCCGCAGCGTTTATCCAGCCCGCAGTTGGCGATTCTCTCCAGCGCGGCATATGGTAAAAATGGCGTCGTCAATCCGATCAACACCGGAAGCGGCCCGTTCGTTCTGCGTACCGTCACCGGCACCAGCAGCGCGGTATTGGATCGATTCGACGGTTACTGGGGTGAGAAAGCACAGGCCAGCGGTATCGACGTGAGCTTTGTCTCCGACGGCGCAGCACGTGCTGCTGCATTACGTACCGGCACGGCGGACATTGTCGAAGCCATTCCCGTTTCACAGGCACCGCTGCTGGAGCAATCGCTGGTGCATGAAGTGCCAATGCCGCGCACCAATACGCTGTATCTGAATACACGTCATGGCGTGATGCAAGATCCTGCGATGCGTGCCGCCGTGCGCGATGCAATCAATCGCCAGCAGCTGGTAGACAACGTGTATGAGAAACGCGCCGATATCGCGCAGGGTCTGTTAGGCCCTGCACTGCCGTGGGCGGCAGGACTGCGTCAACCTGTAGTGAACCCAGTCAAAGCCGGTACGCCTGCGGGTGCCACCATTACGCTGGCAACCTTCAGCGATCGCGCTGAGCTACCTGAAGTGGCAGTCTATCTGGCACAGCAGCTCACTGCCGCTGGGTTTACGGTAAAACAGGTGGTGCGTGAATATGCACAGATCGAATCCGACGCGCTGGCAGGCAAGTTTGACGCCTTTATCTTATCGCGCGCGACGGTGCTGGATTCCGGCGATCCAGTTGCCTATCTATATAGCGACTTTGCCTGCGAAGGATCATTCAATATCGCTCAACTGTGCCGCCCGGAGATCGATCAGGCGCTGCAAAAAGCAGCGGCGATTCCTGCTGGCGAAGCTCGCCGTCAGGCCATCATGCAGGCAGAAAACCTGATCCTTGCCAGCGATGCCGCGATCCCAATGCTGCATGAGCGTGTGATTCAAGGTGAAAGTGCACAGGTAAAAGACGCACTGCGCGACCCGCGTGAACGCACGCTGATTAACGCCGCTACGCATATTGTTACCAGCGCCAAGTAACGGATAGCGCACCCGCAACCAGAAAGATGACGAGTTTATGAGCGAATCGCTGTATTGCCGCACTTGTGCGACCATCAACCAGACGCAACGCCCGCGATATGGCGTGCTGATCCCGCTGTTTTCGCGGCTGCTGACGCTGGCGGGGATTGTGGTGCTGATTGGCATGTTGCCGTGGCTATCCGGTCAGGATCCGGCGCTGGCGCTGCTGCGCGCCCGTTCCGGCGAGCAGGAAGCGACGGCGGAAACGCTAAACGCAATTCGTCACTCACTCGGGCTGGATCAAGGCCCGCTGCAATTGCTGTTGAACTGGCTGACCGGCCTGTTGCACGGCGATGCGGGCAATTCCTGGGTGTCTGGTCGGCCGGTTCTTCCAGGGATGCTGCAAGCAACGGGTGTCTCGATCACGCTAATGGCCTCCTCAGCGCTGGTGGCCTTCACGCTGGCTGCCGTGCTGTGCGCCCCGACCTTTCGGCAGGGATTGCGCGGTCAGGTTCATCGTTCAGGCGGTCTGTTTGCCGCCTTATTTACCGCGCTGCCCGAATTCCTGCTGGCATCATTTCTGCTGATTGTCGGTGCCGTCTGGCTACAGTGGTTTCCCCCTTATGGCTGGCTAGGCCTGCACTACGCGGTGCTGCCGTCGCTGGCGCTCGGTATTCCAGCAGGCGGCTACCTTGGCCGGATTATTGCCGACGCGCTATCTGCCACCTTCAGCGAAAACTGGCTCACCACCTGGAGTGTGGCAGGTGTGAGCCGCCGTCATATCGCGCTGGCCGTGCTGAAACGCACGTTGCCCAGCGTGATGCCGCTGGTCGGGCTGGTGCTGGTCTCGTTAACCGGCGGTGCCATTGCCGTCGAAAAAGTATTCGCGATTCCCGGTCTGGGACGCGCCACGCTGGGGGCGGCAGCGGCACAGGATCTGCCCGCTTTACAGGTCGGCGTGCTGATTCTCTTACTCATTGCCTCGCTGGCAGGCATCGCCGCCAGCGGCGTGCGGCTGCTGATTCTTGGACGCGCGCTGCGGAGCGGCGCGATGCCCGTGCCGGAAGAGCGTGGTAGCCCCGCGTCTCGCCATGCCATCTGGCTACCGATTATCTGCGTGCTGATCCTGGCGCTACTGTTGCTGGCTGGCCTGCCGCGCGATCCCTATAATTCGGCCTTTCTGCGTCTGCAACCGCCGTCGTTTCTGCTGCCTTTTGGCGCGGATGCGATGGGGCGTGATTTGCTGGCGCGCGTCGCACACGGTACGTTAAATACCTGTCTGCTGGCGTTGGCGGTATCGCTGGCCTGTCTGGCAATTGGCCTGTTGGTTGGGCTCTTTCCGCGTCTGTTCACCGGCCCGATTGAAGTGACTAACGCCCTGCCGCCAGTGATTGCCGGGCTGCTGGTTGCTGCGGTAAACGGCCCGACTGCAACGGGTGCGGCGATTGCCGTGATTGCCGTGAGTTGGGCACCGCTCGCAGCCCACACGGCGGCGTTGGTGGCTGAAATCAATGCGCGCCCTTATATTCGAATGCTGCCGATTCTCGGCGTCGGCCCGATACGGCGCAGCCTGTTCTATATTCTGCCCGCGCTGATTGGCCCGCTTTTCCGTCACGCCATGCTGAAACTGCCGGGCATCGCGCTGGCGCTCGCATCGCTCGGCTTTTTAGGTCTGGGCGCATCACCGCCGACGCCAGAATGGGGACGCGTGCTGGCTGAAGGGATGCCGTATATCGAACGTGCCTTCTGGGGCGTGCTGGCACCAGCAGCGGCACTCGGCGTGCTGTCGATACTGGCGGTAAGCGCAGCGAATCTTTCCGGTCGCCACAAGCACTAATCTATTGCAGGACATCACCTAAGCGCCCGCTTCTCTCCACGTTCACAGCTCTGCCAGATTTCACGATGGCGGGGCTGGGCATCTTCAGTTACGCTGTGAGCTAACCTCTGCCGAAGTACATATGAATATGTGTAGAGCGTGATTAAAGGAGAGAATATGCATAACAGCGGATCCCACGTCAGTCTTACCGTCACTCAGACTCTGGATAAACTGGAAGCGCTGTATGATGACGCCGTTTCGGCGCTGCGCGACGCCATCGGGGACTTCATCAATGATGGCACGCTGCCTGATGCTAACGCGCGTACGGCGGGGCTATTTGCCTACCCTGCTCTCCGCGTTAGCTGGAGTGGCAATTCGACCGGCCATCCTCGTCATCGCGCCTATGGGCGTTTTACCCATCCCGGCAGCTACTCCACTACCGTTACCCGTCCGGCATTTTTGCGCGCTTATCTGGCGGAACAGCTGGCGCTGTTGGAGGGGGATTATGACGTCACCATCGAGGTTAGCCCGTCACAGCAGGAAATCCCGTTCCCTTACGTGCTCGACGGTTCCGATCTGATTCTTGACCGTTCGATGAGTGCCGGTATCGCCAAGCATTTCCCCACGACAGAGCTGTCGCAGATTGGAGATGAAACGGCAGATGGGCTGTTTCACGCCACCACCACGTCGCCGCTGTCACACTTCGACGCGCTGCGTACCGATTTCTCGCTGGCGCGGCTTCGTCACTACACCGGCACGCCAGTAGAACATATTCAGCCGTTCATCCTCTTCACCAACTACACGCGCTATGTCGATGAGTTTGTGCGCTGGGCCTGTGCGCAGATTGCCGATCCCGATAGCCCGTATGAGGCGCTATCTTGTGCTGGCGGTATTTACATCACCGCCGAGACGCCAAACCCCGAGCAGACGGTGTCCGATCTGGCCTGGAAGAACCACCAAATGCCGGCCTATCATCTGATTCCTCGTCAGGGTAAAGGGATTACGATGGTCAACATTGGCGTCGGGCCATCCAACGCGAAAACCATCTGCGATCACCTCGCGGTGATGCGTCCGCATGCCTGGCTGATGATCGGCCACTGCGGTGGCCTGCGCGAAAGCCAGTCCATCGGTGATTATGTACTGGCGCACGCTTACCTGCGTGACGATCACGTACTGGACGCCGTGCTACCGCCGGACATCCCGATTCCCAGCATCGCCGAGGTACAGCGCGCGCTGTATGACGCCACCAAGATGGTCAGCGGTATGCCGGGGGAAGAAGTTAAACAGCGTCTGCGTACCGGCACGGTGGTTACCACCGATGACCGCAACTGGGAGCTACGCTATGCGGCTTCTGCCCTGCGGTTTAACCTCAGTCGCGCCGTCGCCGTGGATATGGAAAGTGCAACGATTGCCGCACAGGGGTATCGCTTCCGTGTCCCTTACGGCACGTTGTTGTGCGTCTCGGATAAGCCGTTGCACGGCGAAATCAAGCTGCCGGGACAGGCAAACCGTTTCTATGAAGGGGCGATTTCGGAGCATTTGCAGATTGGCATCTGCGCTATCGATCTGCTGCGGGCGGAAAGCGATAAGCTGCACTCGCGCAAACTGCGTACCTTTAACGAGCCACCGTTCCGTTAATCGAATGACGCAGTTAGACAGCCGACCCTATTCGGGCGGTCGGCTGCTCTGGCGTGACTAAATACGTTATGTTATAACAAACCAAATACCCTAGCGGATAAGCCCGATGAAAAAAGGTCTGTCAGTTCTGTTTCTTTCCCTGGTGGCGACACAAGCCTCAGCGTTTCAGGCAAAAATGGCTCAGTCTACGGAGAGTGGATTGAACAATAGCGATGAGCCTAAGCGCACCTTTTCAAGCTTTACGCCAATGGGGCTGGAAACCATTCATCCCGGCCAGTGCGATGCGACCTCCATTAACGGCTGCGGTTGCCCATTTTGCACCCAGCTGCGGCTCATTGGTCGCTAGCCCTACGTGACAGAGTCGTTGTTCGCGACATAGCAAAAGCGCCACATTCGTGGCGCTTTTTTACTATCGGTAAGCGGCGTCAATTAATCTCAGGATGCTGTTCGGTCAGCCGCTTTCTTTTCTTCTCCAGTTCGGTGATTTGCTCGTCAATTTCTTCTATTTTTTGCTCGATATTGTCGTACTGTTCCTGCAACAGCTCTTTGGCTTCCGTCCGATCCGATGCCGCTGGCGTTGCGCCTTTCAGGGGCTGGTTAGCGGTTTCACGCATCGACATCCCGGTAATCAGGCCGATCAGCCCAATTACCATTAGGTAGTACGCCGGCATATACAGGTTGCCAGTCGATTCCACCAGCCACGCCGCCGCTGTTGGCGTAAAGCCCGCAACCAGTACGGAAACGTTAAATGAGGTCGCCAACGCGCTATAACGAATATGCGTCGGGAACAGCGCGGGCAGCGTTGAAGCCATCACCCCCGTGAACGAATTCAGCAGTACAGCCAGCATCAGTAATCCGCAGAAAATTAGTCCAATCACATCGCTGTTGATCAAGATGAAGCTCGGCACCGACAGCAGCAGCAGCCCAATACTGCCGCAAATAATAAACGGCCTGCGCCCGTAGCGGTCGCTCATCAGCCCCATCACTGGCTGCACAAACAGCATCCCGATCATGACGGCAATAATAATCATCACCCCGTGATCTTCCGAGTAATTCAGGCTGTGTGAAAGGTAGCTCGGCATATAGGTCAGCAGCATGTAATAGGTGACATTGGTGCTAATCACCATCCCGATACAGATCAGCAGACCTTTCCATTGCTTGGTCACAATTTCACGCAAAGAAATCTTCGGCGGAGATTGGATGCTGTCTTTTGATTCTTTATCAATGTTGTCAACGTGCTGTTGGAATGTCGGCGTTTCTTCCAGCGCATGACGCAAATAAATCCCTATTAATCCGAGCGGCGCGGCAATAAAGAACGGAATACGCCATCCCCAATCCAGAAAGCTTTCTTCTCCCACGATGGAGGAAATGAGCACCACGACGCCCGCGCCCATCACGAACCCGGCAATAGAGCCGAAATCCAGCCAGCTTCCTAAAAAGCCGCGTCGTCTGTCTGGGGAATATTCAGCAACGAAAATCGCGGCGCCGGTATATTCGCCGCCAACGGAGAATCCCTGCGCCAGTTTCGCCAACAGCAGTAATATCGGTGCCCAAATACCAATCGATTCATAGGACGGAATCAAGCCGATACAGAATGTACTCACCGACATGATAATAATGGTGATCGACAGGACTTTCTGGCGACCAAATTTATCCCCCATCGCGCCAAAGAATATCCCACCGAGTGGTCGAACCAAAAAGGGAACCGAGAACGTTGCCAGCGCGGCGATCATTTGTACGCCGGGATCGGCTCCGGGGAAAAAGACCTGTCCGAGCGCATACGCTACAAAACCATATACACCGAAATCAAACCATTCCATCGCATTACCTAATGCGGCGGCGGTAATGGCTTTTTTAAGTCTGGCATTATCAATAATGGTAATGTCCTGAATTTTCATCGGTTCGACTTTTTTCTTTTTAAATCTCATCTTTTTTCCTTTGCTTAAAAAGCGACCATTTATTAAAAATAAAACACTCTCTTTCATGCACAGGGAACCACCCGACTGCACGCTGAAAGAAAAATGAACAGCTTTGGCCGCAATATCTATTACACGTTGATGCTGCTGGATGAAGTATAGAGGAATTTAGACAAAAGCTCGGCTTCTGGCACCGTATGCCTAAATAACGCACAGAGATATCGTAAAAGGAAAATAATGGTAAATAGTTATGACAAAATCATCACATTACTGTTAGAGGGGTATTTTTACTTACGCGAAGTAATCATTTTCGGGTTACGGTTAAAATAGCGCGTAAATGCCAGACTGAAATTAGCAGGGTGTCGATAGCCAACTTGCCATGCCGTCTGCGCCACCTGAAATCCCTGTTCCAGCAGCTGATGTGCCCGTTCCATCCGCATCTGCAATAGCATCTGACCCGGTGTGGTCGCAAAGCAGCGATGAAACCCCAGTTTGAGTCTGGATTCACTCATTCCAGCCTGAGCTGCAATAGAGGCCAGCGTCAGCGGTTCGGCCAGATGCTCACGCATCCAGCGACATACTTGATCCAATTGCTGCCGTTCCTGTGGGCGGATACCACCGCGCTTCTCTTCCGGTTGTAGGACGTGCCGATACTGTGCCAGCAGGCTTAAGGCATGGATATGTCGATTTAGCGGATCGCCATCACTGCACAGCGCATTGACGTGCACCTGACTAGCCGCAGAGACGGGCGTAAATGCGCGCAGCTGTACCCTATCATCGTTAAACAATTGCTCCGCACAGTCCGCGCCAAAATAGCGCGCTGCCGCCGTTTTCCCCACCAGCAGCCGTAGCTGATCGACCTGCTGCTGAGCCTGATAATGGCGCTCGCCCGCGCTGGCACCAAACGTCGTCATCGTGACATGCTGCTGGCGAAACCCGATCGATGAGCCGCCGCAATCGTAATAAGCAGACTCCCCTGCCAGCGCAAACGTCATGATCAGCATCGGCTGCGAATGCGGGTTCTGCGTTTCTTCCACCAAGGCACGATACGGGCGATATTGCGAACGCGCCAGCGACAGATCCGCATCAATACGGCTGAAATCCGACCAGCACTCACCGATGTTGCCTGGCAGTGTTCGACGCGAATCAGAACGATTCACCTCATTCATCCGGCACAGATCGCCCGATGATAATCCCTCTCGCACCCGTTGCTGTCTTTGCACCATCTTCTCCCCGCCGTTTCGCATATGAAAAACGCCGTCTCGCATAACAATGAACATAATAACGATTCTCATTTATAGATAGCATATTCCCTATCGACTGACCATCTATGGGGAAAAACCACTTATGAATCAATTAGAGACGTTATGGCAGCTTGCCGCCAGCAGCGTGAAGGCTGACGCCTTATATCTGGCGCTGGAACAGCAGATTTTCGACCGACTGGAAGAGATCACCACGCCGCAGCAACTGGCGAAAGCGCTGGGCTGGCAGCAGGAGAAAACCGGGTTTCTACTTGAGATCCTGTGGAGCATGCAGCTATTGACGCGCCATCACGACGGCTATCGCACCGCTCCAGCCTGCGCCGCCGTGCTCTGTCGCAGTAGTTCACGTTTTCTGGGCGACGCCTGGCGCTTTCGCCTGACCAGCCTGCGTCAGTTTGGTCAAGGGCTCGGCGACGGCATGTCTCAGCCGCTGCAAACGCAGTTGAGCGAATTACCGCGCGATGCGGCGTGGGCCAATGCCGCGGAACAGCAAATCGCTCAGGAACAGCGGGCAATAACGGCCGACCGTGCCGAGCAGTTGATCGCCAGCCTGCCGGATTTCCCGCAAATCAGACACGTTCTCGATCTGGGCGGCGGCCCCGGCTGGGTAGCGATTACGCTGGCGCTGCGTCATGCTCAGATCTCCGGCACGGTGTATGACCTGCCGCAGACTGCCGCCGTAGCGCAGCGCAATATCGATGCAGCCGGATTATCCGCACGCCTGTCGGAGCAAAGCGGCACGTTTCCCAGTGAAACATACGATCTGATCTGGAGCTCCTCATTCCTGCATTTTGTCGAAGACATTCCCACTATGCTGAGCACGCTCTACGATACGCTGGCATCGGAGGGCACGCTGGTTCTGGCACAGGCGGAGATTGCCGAAGCGCCGGAGGATGCCGCACCGGTTCTGCCGTTCTACCTGCCGATGCAAATGAGTGGACGCCACGTCACGCGGGAAGGTCAACTGACGCAGTGGCTGTTAGAAACGGGCTTTACCTCCGTCGAAACTCGTCGTCATCAGGCATTTCCCATGGCACCGCTGAATGTACTGATCGCCCGCAAACACCGATAACCGCAGATACTTCGTACCCGCTGACACCGGCAAGACTGACAACGCCGCTGCTGCATCATGTTGATGATTATCATATTTCTGCACACCTAAGGTTGTCAGTACGATGCAAAGCGCCTATAAATGACATTACAGGGCGTGACTGATTGAAAAAAGGCGAACCTGCCAGACGTGATAGACATATCACGTCTGGCAGGTTTTTTTGTTTTCATCCCTAAGGAAAAACGCATGGATAAAAAAATCACTGCCAGCCTGATATTACTACTGGCTGCCGTCAGCCAGCCAGCGCTGGCAAACGATCCGCAGGTAACGTTAGACAGCGGTCGCATCAGCGGGACCGAGACGCAAGGCGTCGATGCTTTTAAAGGCATCCCCTTTGCCGCCCCTCCCATCGGCGAACTGCGCTGGCAACCGCCGCAACCAGTGCAAAGTTGGAGTGATATTCGCTCAGCAACGGCATACGGCAAGGATTGCATGCAGAATCCTTTTCCCGGCGATGCCGCGCCGCTCGGTGTTGGATTCAGTGAAGATTGCCTGACCGTCAACGTGTGGCGGCCAGCTAACGTCACAGGCTCGCTGCCGGTGATGGTATGGATTTATGGCGGTGGTTTTGTCAACGGCGGTGCCTCGCCCGAGATTTATTCCGGGCAGGAATTTGCCCGCCAGGGCGTCGTCTTCGTCAGCTTCAACTATCGCGTCGGCCGCTTTGGCTTTTTTGCTCATCCGGCGCTGGCCGACCAGCCGCTGCGTGGCAACTACGGCCTGATGGATCAAATTGCAGCGCTGAAGTGGGTGCAGAAAAACATCGCCGCTTTCCATGGCGATCCGCAAAACGTCACCCTGTTTGGTGAATCCGCAGGCGGTTTTGCCGTCGGATCGCTGCTGACTAGCGAACTCTCGCAGGGATTATTCCAGAAAGCGATTATTCAATCCGGCTCCGGCAGACAAAATATCGTGCCTAACCAAAGCTGGCAAAAAGCAGAACAGGCCGGTCTCACCTTCGCCAGCGCAAATGGCATTAGTGGTCACGATGCGAAAGCCCTGACGGCGCTGCGGCAAATTCCCGCAGATAAAGTGGTGAACGGCCTGAATATGGCCTCCATGAATGCACCGGATTATTCCGGCCCGATGCTCGATGGCAAAGCGATCGCCGCAGAGCCGCAGGATAGCTACCGTCAGGGTAACTTCCAGCGTGTGCCGCTGATGATTGGCGCCACGGATGCCGATATCAGTTTCCCGCCGAAGGTCGCAACGTCAGACGACGCCGTTGCCGTTTTCCCTGCCAGCGATCGGCAGCAGGCTCTTCAGGCTTACCACGGTATGTCACCGCAGGAGATCGCCAAGGCCGTTTCGAGCGACCGTTTCATGGTGGAACCGGCGCGTTTTGTCGCACGTATTTGGGAAAAAGCCGCGCTGCCCGTCTGGCAGTTCCGTTTTGGCTACGTTGCCGACAGCATGCGCAAACAGTGGCCTGCTGCCGTTCACGCCAGTGAAATTCCGTATGTCTTTAACACGGTAACCGCACGCTATGGCGAGAAAACCACACTGCAGGATCGTGCCGTTGCCCAGCAGATGAATCAGTACTGGGTGAACTTTGCCCGCACCGGTAACCCTAACGCCAGCGGTTTGCCGACATGGAGCGCCTATAGCAGCCAGAAAGACAACATTCTGTTTATCCCTGCGGCGGGTGCAGAACAGACTCGCGATATCACCGATCCATGGAAAGCGCGTCTTGATCTGGTCGAAAAACTGGCGGAGAGCGGTACGCCATAGCGCACGTTATCCAGCGTGAAGCCGTTGCAAAGGCGTTTTCGAAGCGTAGAGCCAGCATAAAAAAAGCCAGTCAGTAAGGGCTGACTGGCTTTCGGAGTGAACCTAATAGGGTGCTGCGTGTTTCCGTCTCGTTTTTCACTCTACCGCATATTCCTTCATTTTATTTTCGTCAGGCATTGTGCCATTGAGCTTCTTGAGCACTTCCTTCGCTTCTTTCAATACTCGTGCACATTGCTCGCGCGTGATGGTAAGCGGTGGCTCAATCCTGACCGACTTGGCATTATTCAAGGTGCCCGCAACCAGAACATTGCGTTGGAACAGTTCCTTCGCGAAGGCATACCCGATCTCATTTTTCCTGAATTCGATAGCCTGCAACAGCCCCATTCCTCGCGCTTCGATAATCAATTGAGGATACTCGGCCGCCAGCTGTCGTAAGCCCTGTAACAAGAATTCCCCCTGTATCGCTGCCTGTTCTGGCAGATTCTTTGTCAGCAACTCATTGACGGTCGCCAGTGCCGCCGCGCAGGCCAGCGGATTACCGCCAAACGTAGTGGTATGCAGGAACGGATTTTCAAACAGCACGGAGAAGACCTCTTCCGTTGCCACCGTTGCGCCAATCGGCATCACACCGCCACCCAGCGCCTTCGCCAGACACAGAATGTCAGGCTGCACGCCATAATGCTCACAGGCGAACATCTTGCCCGTGCGGCCCATGCCAGTTTGCACCTCATCCAGAATCAGCAATGCCCCAACCTCATCGCATAACGCTCTGACCGCAGGCAAATAATGTTCCGGTGGCACAATCACGCCGCCTTCTCCCTGAATGGGTTCAAGGATGATGGCAGCCACGTCATCACCGGTCTTCTGGCATTGCTCAACCTGCTTGCGCATGGCGTTGATGTCACCAAAAGCAACATGATGGAAGCCGGGTAACAGCGGCATGAAGGGACGACGAAACGCGGGTTTAGCGGTGGCAGAAAGTGCACCCAGCGATTTCCCGTGGAATGCACCGGTCGCGGCGATAAAGGTATATTTACCGCGCGGCGACTGATAAGCCTTCGCCAGCTTTAACGCTGCTTCAACCGACTCCGTTCCGCTATTGCAGAAGAAGCTGTATTTCAGATCGCCCGGCGTCAGCGCAGCCAGCGTTTTTGCCAGTAATCCCCGCAGCGGGTCGAGCAGTTCCTGACTGTGCAGCGGTTGTCTGGCGAGCTGGCGCTCAACGGAGGCAATCACGTTAGGGTTGCGATGCCCGACGTTAAAAATGCCGTAACCGCCAAGGCAGTCCAGATATTCATTCCCTTGGGTATCAATCAGCGTATTTGGTCCGCTGGCGCGCCATTCAACTGCGCCGTAATCCCCGCCGGTGGTGACAGATTTTCGGTATTCCAGAAAACCCGGGTTAACGTATTCACGAAAACAACTCAAAACCTCTCGATTCAGTGCCGCCATGTCATCGTGGGATAGCGTGTCACTATGAATCCAATGCAGTGCCTGCTGAGTACACTCTAGCGGGTTAAGGTGGGCGTTTGATCTGGACAAAATGCGCTCCTTGAAAACGGACATCACGCGATGCCACTTTAATTAATGCACATAACACGCCAGTCGCCCGCCCCAAATTAGAATAAAATACAAAAACGCGATCTAATCCAAAAATTCAGTAGATGATTTGAACTAAATATGAATATACGGAATTAATAACCAATAAGAATGGCGCATGCCAGTATGAAGAAAATCAAAACAACACGTGATGCTCTGCTTTTGCCCAGCGCGCCCTTTTTTGGGGCACGCCGGGGCTGGACAAACGCGCTATATCAGTCAGTACCCGTTTCTCGTGCAGGACAAACAGAATCCCTAAGCAGGCAGAAGATCCTCAGTGCCGGATCATGATATGACGCACGATGGTGTAATCCTCCAGACCGTACATCGACATATCCTTGCCATAGCCGGACAGCTTCTGACCGCCGTGCGGCATTTCACTCACCAGCATGAAGTGGGTGTTCACCCAGGTACAGCCGTATTGAAGGCACGCGGCCAGACGGTGTGCCCGCCCGATATCGCGCGTCCAGACCGACGAGGCCAGCCCGTAATGCGAGGCATTCGCCCAGCCAATCACCTGCGCTTCATCGTCAAACGGCGTGATGGAGATAACAGGCCCAAACACCTCTTTCTGGACGATTTCGTCTTCCTGCTTTGCCCCCGCCAGCACCGTAGGTTGGAAGTAGAATCCCTGCCCTTTCACCCGCTCGCCGCCGGTCACTACCGTAATGTGCGGCAGCGCTTTGGCGCGTTCGACAAAGCCAATCACGCGTTCCAACTGCGGCTCGGTAATCAGTGGCCCCAGCTCGGTGGTTTCATCATGCGGATCGCCGATTTTCAGCGTCGCCACCGCTTTTCCTAATGCTTCCACAACCTTATCGTAGATCGCACGCTGTACATACAGTCGACAGGCCGCGGTACAGTCCTGCCCCGCATTGTAAAAACCGAAACTGCGGATCCCATCCACCACCTGTTCGATATCCGCATCATCGAAGACAATCACCGGCGCTTTGCCGCCCAGCTCCATGTGTGTGCGTTTTACGCTCGCGGCGGTATGCGACAAAATATGCGCGCCGGTGTCAATCGAACCGGTCAGCGACACCATGTTCACTTTCTCATGCCCCGTTAGCGCATCGCCGATATCCGCCCCGCGCCCGAACACGATATTCACCACACCCGCCGGCAGAATCTCCGCCAGCAGCTGTGCCAGATAGAATGTGGTCAGCGGGGTTTGCTCCGCCGGCTTCAGTACCACGCAGTTGCCCGCCGCCAGCGCCGGTGCCAGCTTCCACGATGCCATCATCAGCGGATAATTCCACGGGGCGATGGACGCCACCACACCAACCGGATCGCGTCGGATCATCGAAGTGTGCCCTTCGAGATACTCTCCCGCTGCCGAACCGCTCAGACAGCGCGCCGCACCAGCAAAAAAGCGAAACACATCAGCAACCGCAGGCACTTCATCATTCAACGCCGCATGGTAGGGCTTACCGCAGTTCAGCGATTCAAGCTCGGCAAACGTTTCGGCGTTTTCCTCGATGGCGTCGGCAATCTGTAGCAGCAGCATCGCACGCGTTTTCGGTGTGGTTTGTCCCCAGTGTGCAAAAGCAGACTCCGCGGCCAGCACGGCTGCATCAACCTGGTGCAAATCGGCCTGCGCAATGGCGGCAATTTGCTCTCCTGTGGCAGGATTAAATACCGCTAACGCCTCGCCTTTCCCCGCGACCAGCTTGCCTTCTATGAGTAATTTATCGTGCATACATTTTCCTTACAGAGAGAAAACCATCTTGTTTTTCATCACTATCTGCAAAATGTCTGTGCAAAAAACCTGCCACGTTGCGTTTACCTGTCGCTACGTTCTGCAACCTGCGGCATTACACTAGGGCGCGTTGCCCGACCCTTTCTGCGTCTGCGTGGCGGCCTGTCTGGCTTCCTCCGCCAGCGCTTCAATCTCTTCTTCCGTCAACTGATCTGATGCTTCATGCACCTTTGCCAGCCCTTCGCTAACCGTCACTTCTTTAGGATCCTGCTCTGAGTCCTTCGTGGTCATCTCGTCTCTCCTGATTAAATAATAAGCCAGCAAAGATAAGTGTAGTCGATGACGAGAATCCGCCAATCTGAAGAAGATTTAACTCTGCTTTTCGGTTCGGCATATGTGATAATAATTATCAATTACACATATTTATTATTCAGGGCCTTACCCGTCGGCGTCAACGGACAGTGCATTGTTATGGATAGTGCATTGTTATGGATAGTGCCGTGCATTGCTATGGATAGCGCTGTGACAAGGGAAAGGGGTTCTGTTGCCGCAGAGTCGGCGGGAAGGTCACCTGACGGGACGTTGGCATGTCAGAGTCTGAACTCAGAATGCTGTTCAACCACTATGCAGAACGGTTGGAACGCTATCTCAATCATAAACTGCGCGACCCTCAGGCAGCAGCCGATCTGGTGCAAGAGAGTTTTTTACGGTTGGCACAACGACTGGAACAGCAAGATGATGTAGACGACAAGAAGGCGTATCTTTATAAGACAGCAAATAATTTGCTGCTTGATCATGTTCGCCACCAGCAACGCTGGCAGATGGCGACGTCCGTTGACGACGCGGAGGCGACGCTGGAATACCTGCCGGATGCTGCGCCTCAGCTCGATCAAACGGCCATCGCCCAGCAGGAACTGGAGCGTCTGGCAAACGTACTGGCGACGCTGCCTGAACGCACGCAGCTGATATTTCATCTGCACCGGTTTGAACACATGACGCAGGCGCAAATTGCTCAACAGTTGGAGATTTCCCTCAGCACCGTTGAGAAGCATCTTGCCATGACGCTGCACGCGATGATGACGATCCGCGCCTCGTGAAATGCGTCGCCCATCGTGAAATAATCACAAATTATTTACGGGTTTATTGCCGTCAGACGTCTACCTATTTAGAGACCCTACACACTCCAGGCCTACAACATGAACGATTATCCCCCTGAAATCCAACAGCAGGCAGCACGCTGGGCCATACGTTTGGCCGAAGCGCCGCTGGACGATGAACAGGAACTGACATTCCAACACTGGCTGGAACAGGATCCGCGCCACCGCCACGCGTTGGAACAGGCAGGGATGCTCTGGCATGGGCTTGGGTCGCTCAGTGCCGAGCAACAGCAGGTGTTGCAGCCACAACCGCCAGCCACCTTTCTCATCAGGCGCGTTAACCGTGCAACACAGTGGAAAATCGCCGCCTTGCTGCTACTGGGTTTCAGTCTCGGCGCGACGTGGGTTTCCGACGGCATCCTCATGCTACGTTCGGATTATCATGCGGCACATCAGGTCAAACACGTTACGCTGCCGGACGGCAGTGAGGTCGATATGGATGCGGGCAGCGCCATTTCGCTCGCCTATACCCCACAAGAGCGGCGCATCACGCTGCTGCAAGGTTCCGCCTGGTTCACCGTCGCCCCAACAACCGCACAGGAAAAACGCCCTTTCCTGGTGGATGCCGCCTCAGGCACCACACAGGCGCTGGGCACGCAGTTCATCGTGCAGAATTCATCACAGACCACGACCGTCGGCGTGGTGGAACACAGCGTGCAGGTCACGGCAAACGGGCAAACGCTGCGGCTTGATGAACAACAGGCGGCACGTTATACCGAGCAAGGGATGACTCGCCTCCCCGGCTGGAATAGCCGCGAGCGCGGCGACTGGCGGCGCGGCCTGCTGATTTTCGATCAACAGCCGTTGGCAGTCGTCATCGCACGTATCAATCAGTATCGATCGGGTACGATCGTTATCCCTACATCAGCCCTGCGCCAGCGTCAGGTCAGCGGCATCTTTTCGCTGAACGAGCTGGATGGCGCATTGCAAACCATCACCACCGAGCTGGGTGCCAAAACCGTTTCATTCCCCGGCGTCACGGTTCTGTACTGATCCTTTCTCCCACCAGTCTTCCCCACTCCTGTCATGCTGCTCAGGAGTGGTCATCACACATGAATTCCCTTTACGTTCACAAGGCCGCAACACGCCGGAGAAAAAATTTAAATATTTTTTTACGGGTTCTGTCATCTCAGCCGTCTTCATATTTAGGTAATGATTTTTATTATCATTTTCATTAAGAAAAAGAGGGTTAATTATCCCTTTGTTTATTAATGCTTATTGATGATTTAACCGATGGCAGACCAGGCGAAAAATGTTTAAAAGAACACAACAGCAAGACAGCCGCTTGTTACAACGTAATCCACTTTCTCTTGCCGTCGGCATCGCACTGTCGTTGTCTGGCTCGCTCCAGTATGCGCAAGCAGAAACGCAGGCCGCCAGCGTTCAGGAAGCGGCTCGCCAGAGCTCCGCCTTTTCCATCGGCGCGCAGCCGTTGAGCAGCGCGTTGCTGCGTTTCGCCGAACAGGCGGGGCTACAGGTCTTTTTTGCCGACGTTAAACTGGAAAATATGCAGGCCGCTGCGCTTCAAGGGCGCTTCACGCCAGAACAGGGTCTGCGCAATCTGATCGGCACTAACCCAGTCGATTTCCAGATCGGCAGCAATGGCGTCATTACCTTGCGCCCTCGTTCAGTCAACGTCGATACGGCAAAAATAGACGACGTGATGACGGTTCGCGCTTTTACCGTCGCCAATCCCGGCGACTGGATCTACGAACAGCCGCGCGCGATTAGCGTTATTTCACGCGAGCAGATGGATAACCGCCCTTCCCGCCACGCCGCCGATCTGCTGGAGCAGTCCGCTGGCGTTTACTCCAGCGTCAGCCAGCAGGATCCTTCGCTGTCGGTCAACATTCGCGGCATACAGGACTATGGTCGCGTCAATATGAATATTGATGGTATGCGGCAGAACTTCCAGAAAAGTGGTCACGGGCAGCGTAACGGCCAGATGTATATTGATTCCGAGCTGCTCTCCGGTGCCACGATTGAGAAAGGTGCCACGAGCGGTATGGGGGGTTCTGGCGCATTTGGTGGTATTGCAACATTTAATACCGTTAGCGCTCACGACTTTCTGGTGCCGGGTAAAGAGCTGGGTGGAAAACTGCACGCCAGCACCGGTGACAACGGCACGCATTTTATCGGCAGCGGCGTGCTCGCACTGGGTAACGAAAGTGGCGATATTCTGGTCGGTGCCAGCGAACGCCATTTAGGTGATTATTGGCCGGGAAATAAAGGAAAAATCGGCGATATTCGCACTGCATCGGGAAGCGAAGAAAACACACTTCGCGCCAGTGACTCACTCAAACATGGCAAAGTGACTGACTCAGGCCACACGATGCACTCCCGGCTAGCTAAAGTAGGCTGGAATCTTCCCGCCAACCAACGTATCCAATTCAGCTATTTGCAGACTCAGACAGACACGCCCAATCCCAGTATGTTAACGAACACTACGTTTCCGGAATTGGGCTGGAAAAAAAGTGGGTTTAGTAAAATCATGTCACGTAGCAGTGCACTGGATTACCACCTGAATCCTGACGATCGCGATTGGCTCGATTTTAGCGCCAAGCTCTACTATGTCGACACCACAGATAAATCAGATACCTATAGTACCAGCAGCGTTATCAATAATAGTTATTGGACGCGCAGCCGGATGCGAACTTACGGCGTGCAGGCACAGAATACCTCGAGCTTCAGTTTACCAGCTCAGCATGCCCTAAGCGCCAACTATGGTATAGACGTTTTCTACGATAAGGCCAACAGTGAGTCCACTCGCGATTCTATGACGGGCGTCACGCCGGATGGCAACCGTTCCCTGGCCAGTCTGTTTGCTAATCTGACCTACGGCTATGATGATTTCCTGACATTAGAAGGTGGCATGCGTTATGACCGCTATCGCCTCCGTGGCACCACGGGAATGGAGATCTCCGAATTCCCATATACGGTGGATAGCCCCTGCACGGCAAATCGCCTAACCCTCTGCCCGAATGTTAGGAGCACTCACCTATGGAAAATAGATAGCGAAGCCGGAAAGCTTTCTCCCACCGCTGCAATTGCCATTAAACCGGGGATAGACTGGCTGGAGTTATTTAGCAATTATGGCAAATCATGGCGCCCACCCGCCATCACGGAAACCTTGACCAGCGGCAGTGCGCACTCCTCATCAACGCAATATCCCAATCCTTATCTGGCACCGGAACGGTCAACCGCGTGGGAAACCGGTTTCAACATTAAGGCCAGCGAGCTGTTTACAGAATCCGATCGTCTAGTTGCCAAAGTCGCGTATTTCGACACCAAGATAAGCAACTACATCAATATGGAAATCGGGCGAATTAAACCAGGTGTCTACACTGGCGTAGGCTCCGGTAATGCTGCCTATGTTAATAACCTGGCAAAAACCCGTTTTCGCGGCATTGAATATCAATTGAACTATGACATGGGTCGATTTTATGCCGACCTGACCTACACCCGGATGATTGGTAAAAATGACTTTTGCTCGAATCCGGCCTGGCTTGGTGGCGCCGTCATTCGTGAAGGGGGGCGAAATAATTACTACGCTACGCCCTATGATGAAGTGAACAATTACGAGCAGTGTAACTACGGCACCGTTTTTAGCTCATCGTCCTATATGCCGAGCGATCGGGGAAGCCTCACGATTGGCACCAGAGCGTTTGATCGTAAATTAGATGTTGGCACGGTGATTCGCTACAACCGAGGCTATCAGGATCGCTCGGCGGTAAATCGGGCAGGAGGCACTGGTAACTTCTACGTCGCTGACTGGCCTAAATATACCCTATTCGATCTCTACGCCAGTTATAAGCTCACAGATAATTTAAAAGTCAGCGGGGCAATAGAAAACGTCACAAATCGTGCGTACCTCGTTAGCTATGGCGATTCGATTTCATACACGCTTGGGAGAGGAAGAACCATTCAGGGCGGAATCGAATATCGCTTTTAAGCATTCTTCGCAGGAACTGCCTGCGTGTGAATCAACCGCACATCATCGTTATATGCGGTTTGTCAGAGGAGGTACAAAACGCCTCCGTTCATTAGATAGAGTATTAATGAGGAATAAAACATGAGTTTAAGTATTCAGTATGACACCGAGTTTTCTAGTTATTCTATCTCCCAGTATCTGACTGAGTGGTCCTCTTTATTCGGCGATGCGAACCACACCAATGGTAACGTCACCGATAGCAACTCCGGAGGTTTCTACGGCGGAACATCTTGGAATAACGGGACACAATATGCACTCACCAGCCCGAATAATGAGACCTCAGCTTTCGTTGCCGAAGGCGATCTGACATATCAATTCTCTAACCACGTTCTGTACGGGCAATTGGATTCACTGGCCTTTGGCGACGGTTTGAGCGGCGGAACTAGCACCGAATACGCTATTCAAGAACCTCAGGTTACCTTTAGCGGTCTGGATCTCTCCAGCATCGTGGATAGTGGCCGTGAGGGCGTGGTGCACGAGGTGATTTACGGCCTGATGAGTGGTCAGGTTCAGCCGCTGCTGACTGCACTGACGAATGCGGGTATCGATATTAACGCCAGCCTGGATAGCCTGAGCTTCGCCACGGCGACCTCCGATGCGGCACTCTCTGCCGATACCGTGGTTGACGTCGTTGGCGTCGCAGAAACGGCCGATCTGCTGGCGGCATAAGAAAACGGCTAAAAGATGACGCTTTTAGCCGTTTGAGTAAACACCGTCGCGGTACGGAGAGAGTATATACCCTAAATAATTCGAGTTGCATGCAGGCGGCAACCGCACGAATCCCCAGGAGCTTACATCAGTAAGTGACTGGGGTAAGTAAGGGAAGCCAACACACATGCGGCTTGAAGTATGACGGGTAAAGAACCGCGGCGGTCTAGTGAGTGTAATAACCGTTGGCAAACCGCGTCAATAGCGGTACGGCTAACCACTTTCCCTCTTCCACCTTGTGGGGATACCACGATGGAACGATGGCGACTTTATTGAAGAAGGAACATCCCATGCCCGCACCCCATCCGGCTTCATCAGGCCGGGAGATTATTGACGCGCTGGCCGCCTATCGTCAGGGGTTCTGGGGAATTGGCCTGTTCAGCGCCGTCATCAACCTGCTGATGCTGGCACCGGCGATTTATATGCTCCAGGTCTATGACCGCGTACTGCCTTCTAGTAGCACCATGACGCTGGCGATGCTGACGGTCATTATGCTGGGCCTGTTTTTACTGATGGGATTACTGGAGTGGATACGCAGCGCCGTGGTGATCCGCCTCGGTACGCAGATGGATATGCGACTGAATCAACGGATCTACAATGCGGCGTTTGAAAGCAACCTCAGGAACGGCACGGCGAGCGCCGGCCAAGCCTTAAACGATCTGACTGCCCTACGCCAGTTCGCCACCGGGAACGCGCTGTTTGCCTTCTTTGATGCGCCGTGGTTTCCGGTTTATCTTCTGGTGATTTTCTTACTTCATCCCTGGCTGGGCGTGATGGCGCTGGCGGGGGCGATCATCCTGATTGTGCTGGCCTGGCTGAATCAAAAACTCACGCGCGAACCTCTGGCCTTAGCCGCACAAAACACCGTTCAGGCAACGCAGCAGGCTAACGCTAACCTGCGTAACGCCGATGCTATCGAAGCGATGGGGATGCTGCCCGCCATGCGTGAACGCTGGCTGACGCAGCATAATGCGTTTCTCTATTATCAGAACGTTGCCAGCGAAAAAAGCGCCAACATTACCTCGCTGACGAAAAGCACCCGACTGGCGCTCCAGTCGCTGATGCTGGGGCTGGGCGCGCTGCTGGCCGTCAATGGCGATATCACGCCCGGTATGATGATTGCCGGTTCCATTCTGGTGAGCCGCGTACTCAGCCCGATCGATCAGATCATTGGCGTCTGGAAACAGTGGATGCAGGCGCGTCTCGCCTGGCAGCGTGTCAATATCTTGCTCGATAATCATCCGGCGCGCGCCGCTGGTATGGCGTTGCCTGCCCCGGAAGGTAAACTTCAGGTGGAACAGCTCAGCGCTAACGCCCCCAACACACGCACGCCCATACTCGCCAATATCACGTTTGAACTGGCTCCCGGCGATGTGCTCGGCGTCTTAGGCCCCTCGGGTTCGGGTAAATCCACCCTCGCCCGCCTGCTGGTTGCTGCCATGCCTGCCCTCGGCGGCAAAGTCAGGCTGGACGGCGCAGACATGCACCAGTGGGACAAAAGTGATTTAGGCCGCTTCGTGGGCTATTTGCCGCAGGACGTCCAACTTTTCAGCGGGACGATTGCCGAAAACATCGCTCGTTTCACTCAGCCAGATGCAGAAAAGATCGTCGCTGCTGCCGTCACGGCAGGCGTTCACGAGATGATTCTGCGGCTGCCGCAGGGCTACGATACGCAACTGGGCGAAGGGGGTGCCGGATTGTCCGGCGGTCAGAAGCAGCGCGTCGCCCTTGCCAGAGCCATTTACAACCAGCCACGCCTGATTGTGATGGATGAACCCAATGCCAGTCTGGATGACGACGGCGAGAAAGCCTTATTGGCCGCGATTGCCGCCCAGCAGGGAGCCAAAAGCACGCAGGTGCTGATCACACATAAGCCCGCTCTGCTGTCCTGTGCCAATAAGCTGTTAGTCCTGCGCGCCGGGCAGATCCAGTATTTCGGCGCAACCGAGCAGGTGCTGAAAGAGCTACAGCGCGCCAAACCCGCCAATGCCTCTACGACCAAACCGATGACGAAACCTGTCAGCACCAAACCTGCACCGGTTAAAACAGCCGACGCCGCCAATGCCTTTACCCCAAAAGAGCCCAGCTCCTCCGGGCTGAGCATGGTATACAGCGCGCCAACGCCGCGCCGAGCCGCACCGGATAAATGAGGCTCAGCACATTGATAACGCACACCTGCCATCAGAACAGCATCATGGAAAGAAGAGGATAACCATGTCCGCGTTACGCGAAGTCACATCACAGCCAACGGCTCCTCTCCCTCAGGTGGCGGATAACGTCGCGGCGATGCCGTTACACACCGACGCCGGACGCTATTTGAAGTACGGTCTCTGGCTGGTTCTGGCAGGTTTTGGTGGCCTGCTGCTGTGGGCTGGCATGGCACCGCTGGATAAAGGCGTCGCCGTCTCTGGTCGGGTTGTCGTTGCGGATAACCGTAAAGTGGTGCAGCCCGTCAGTAGCGGACGCATCGCCTCGCTCACCGTACGGGACGGCGATCGTGTGCAAGCTGGGCAAGTCCTTGCCACGCTGGACCAAACGCCCGCTCAGGCGCAGCGCGACAATCTCACCACCCAGCTTCAGGAAGCGTTCGCGGGCGAAGCGCGTCTGCTGGCGGAACGTGACGATCTGAACACGATCGCCTTCCCTGCCCCCACTGAGCAACACAGCACCGTCACGCAACAAATTCAGATTGCCCAGCAGCAGCTCTTCATCAGCCGTCGTGCAGCCCTGCAACAGGAACGCGCCGCGATACAAGCCGCTATCATCGGGGCAAAAGCGCAGTCTCAGGGTTCACAGGCGCTGCTGGCCAGTAGCCAAACGCAATATCAGATTATCAGCGAACAGTTGCGCGGGCTGCGTCCGCTGGCGCAGGAAGGCTACATCGCCCGTAATCGCCTGCTGGACGTCGAGAGGCAGGCCGCTCAACTGGCGGGCGCGATCGCGCAGGAACGGAATAATCAGGTACAGCTCCAGCAACAGGTTGTCGAACTGGAGCAAAAGATCCAGCAGCGCCAGAACGAGTACCAGAAAGAAGTGCGTGCCCAGCTCGCCGATACCCAGCGTTCCATTCAGGATCTCACCCAGCGGCTGAAAACAGCGGAGTATGAACTTCAGCACACGCACATTCGCGCCCCCGCCAGCGGCACGGTGGTCGGACTGGCGCTGCACACCGAAGGCGGCGTGGTGAATAGCGGGCAGATGCTGATGGAGATTGTTCCCGAGGGGCAGCCGTTATTGATTGACGCGCAGCTGCCTATCGAACTGGTGGACAGAGTCAGCAACGGGCTACCGGTCGAGCTGCTGTTTTCTGCGTTCAACCAAAGCACCACGCCGCATATTTCCGGCGTTGTCGCGCTGATCGGTGCCGACCAGCTCGTCGAGCAGCAGACCGGAAAACCCTATTACGCACTGCGTATTCACGTCGATGAACAAGGTAAGCAGCAGCTCGCCGGGCTGGACGTGCGTCCCGGCATGCCGGTGCAAGCCTTTATTCGTACCGGTGAGCGCTCCCTGCTCAACTACCTGTTTAAACCACTTTCCGATCGCCTGCATCTGGCGTTGATCGAGGAGTAATCATGCTGCGCCTTTCATTCGTTTATCGCGCGGCGATCCGCTCCTGCTATGCCGTCCCGCTTGTTCTCTCGCTGATCTACAGCGCACCGAGTCAGGCACTGGGGTTAATGGAAGCCTGGCAGCAGGCGCTGACGCACGATCCGGCCTTTCAGGCCGCCGTGCACGCGCGCAATGCCGACAGCGAAGAGAAGAACATCGGCCGCGCCGGACTCTTGCCGAAAGTCACCTATGACTACAGCCAGTCTCGTAACGACTCTACGGTGACGGCAGGGGGGCAACAGTCAGAGCGGGATTACACCAGCCGCGCTTCCAGCTTTTCCCTGCAACAGCCGCTGATCGACTACGCTGCATGGTCGCGCTATCAGCAGGGCGAAGCCAGCGCCGTGCTGGCCGACGAACAACTGCGCGATGCCAGCCAGCAGCTATTGGTGCGTCTGTTTCAGGCTTACACCAACGTGCTGTTTAGCCGCGAGCAGATTGCGCTGGTTCAGGCACAGCAGCGCGCTTATCGCGAGCAATATCAGTTGAATCAACGCCTCTTCCAGCAGGGAGAAGGCACCCGGACCGATATGCTGGAAACCGAAGCACGCGTCAACCTGACCGAGGCGCAGCTCATCGAAGCGCAGGACAATCTGGATATCAGCCTGCGTGAACTGGAAACGCTGTTGGGGATGCCCGTTGGCGTGGATCAGCTTGCAGCACTCACGCCACGCTTTACCCCACAGCCGCTTCAGCCTGCGGGCTATCAGCACTGGCAATCGCTGGCGCTGCGCCACAACGCACAGCTATTAGCGCTAAACCAGTCACTGGCCGTGGCGAAATACGGCATTGAGCGTAACCGGGCGGGTCACCTGCCGCAGGTCACGCTGGTTGCCAGCACGCGTAATACGCAGTCAGATACCGAAAACAGCTACAACCAGAAATACGATACGCGGTCGATTGGTATCCGCGTCAGCGTACCGATTTTTGCTGGCGGCGGCGTCTCTGCCGCGACGCGTCAGGCAAAGGAGCGCTATCAGCAAACCGCGCGGGAAAAGGACGAACAGACGGCGACAATCCAGACGGAACTGCGTCGCCAGTTTAATCTGGTCACCAGCAGCCAGGCGAAAATCCGCGCCTATGAGTTGACGGAAAAGTCGGCGCTGGCGCTGGTCACCGCCACACAGAAGAGCGTTCAGGGCGGAGAGCGCGTGAATCTTGACGTGCTGAATGCCGAACAGCAACTTTATGGCGCACGGCGCGATCTAACCGAAGCACGTTATACCTGGCTGACGGCCTGGCTACAGCTGCGTTACTACGCCGGTACGCTGGACGAACAGACGCTGCGGCAGTTAGCGACCTATTTCGTACACCTCTAACAACGTGAATTCAGAACACAACATAAGAGATAACGCGGATGTGCAGCCATACCCTATTTAGGAAGGAAAATAAGCCGCATCCAGATATTCTAAAATATTTATAAAAAAATTATATTAATAACCAATCACACTATAAAAGATATCTTCCTTCGCATCCGATGTGAAAATAGCAGAAACCCCGTCAGCTATATTCCTGATGTGAATAGCGGTGTCGCGACAGCCGTTTTTATTTTTCGGCTATTCTCCAGTGACCTGACGTTGACTTCATTATCAAAAAGGGATTCATTTTATCATTTTTAAAGTAATCATTTAAAAACAATACAATATGCAAAAATACCCCATTAGAGGTATCCGAAGTAACATTAAGGTTGGATTTTTTACGGCAATCATTAACGAAAATAAAAAATAGAAGAACACTGAACATAACAAAATAAGAACGAGAATTTAATTACTTTTAAAAAACCCCACCAAATCATTAACAACTTCACCAACTGACACTCCACCTTATTATTAATAAATTAAAATTACACTTAAATAACTAAATAAACCAAAAAAGCACAATTATTGCGACCGGGATCTTTTATTTTCCGGAAATAGTGCAAAGGTAAAAATTAATAGATTTAGATCAAGAAAATAAATAACAACCCGTCCATATAGTACCCACAGTAAAAACTCACTTATTTTAATTCTAACTAATCAGTTCATCTTAAAAGCAATGCAATGGGGCTACTATGGACTTCATCATTCAATTAGTCATCGTCCTGATCTGTCTTTTTTACGGGGCAAGAAAAGGCGGGATCGCGCTGGGTTTATTAGGCGGGATTGGACTTGTTATTCTGGTCTTTATTTTTAAACTACAACCGGGTAAACCGCCCGTTGACGTCATGCTGGTCATCATTGCCGTGGTGGCTGCGTCGGCAACGCTTCAGGCATCGGGCGGGCTGGATGTGATGCTGCAAATCGCAGAGCGTATGCTGCGGCGTAACCCGAAATACGTTTCGATTATCGCGCCGTTCGTCACCTGTATTCTGACTATCCTATGCGGTACCGGCCACGTGGTGTATACCATTCTGCCGATTATTTATGATGTCGCCATCAAGAATAATATCCGTCCTGAAAGGCCGATGGCCGCCAGTTCGATCGGTGCTCAGATGGGGATTATCGCCAGTCCGGTCTCTGTTGCGGTGGTATCGCTGGTTGCCATGTTGGCTAATTTCACGTTCCAGGGCAAACACCTGGGATTCCTCGACCTGCTGTCGATTACCATCCCTTCTACCCTGCTGGGTATTCTGGCGATTGGGATTTTCAGCTGGTTCCGCGGTAAAGATCTGGATAAGGATGAGGATTTCCAGAAATTTATCGCCGATCCAGAAAACAAACAGTACGTATATGGTGATACCGCCACGCTGCTCGACAGAAAACTGCCGCGCAGTAACTGGATCGCCATGTGGATCTTTCTGGCAACCATCGCAGCGGTAGCGATTCTGGGTGCCGTTGAAGAGCTACGTCCGGTCTTTGCCGGTAAGCCGCTGTCGATGGTGCTGGTTATTCAGATGTTTATGCTGCTGTCTGGTGCCATCATCATTATTGCGACCAAAACCAATCCGTCGTCGATCTCGAAGAATGAAGTGTTCCGTTCTGGGATGATTGCCATCGTCGCGGTATACGGCATCGCCTGGATGGCGGAAACCATGTTCGGCGCGCATCTGGAAGAGATCAAAAGCACGCTAGGCTCATTGGTGAAAGTCTATCCCTGGGCTTACGCGATTATCCTGCTGATTGTGTCGAAGTTCGTGAACTCGCAGGCGGCGGCGCTGGCGGCTATTGTCCCCGTTGCGCTGGCTATCGGGGTGGATCCGGCATATATCGTGGCGTCTGCACCAGCCTGTTATGGTTACTACATTCTGCCGACCTACCCAAGCGATCTGGCGGCTATCCAGTTTGACCGCTCCGGTACTACCAAAATCGGCCGTTTCGTTATCAACCACAGTTTTATTCTGCCAGGCCTAATCGGCGTAACCACCTCCTGCGTCTTTGGCTGGGTGTTTGCCGCGATGTACGGCTTCCTGTAATTCAGTTCTCTGTACCTAGAAGCCGTCCAGCAATGGGCGGCTTTTTTATGACGAGCCCTCCAGCACGCCACCCTCACGGGCCGTCGCAAGCGACGTTGAAAAACGCACTATGCGTTTTTTATCTTTGCAGCCAAATACGAACGCAGGCCTGTGCCAGCGCTCGTGTCGGATCGATGCTGATACCTCGCCAGCGTGATGATACCGTCTCCAGTGCAGGAGGAACTTCCGTGCAGGCCAGCACCAGACGTTCCGCACCTCGTGCTACCAGTTGCGCAGCAAGCTGATCCAGCAAGCGTCCGCCATGCTGTAATTCTCCGCGTTTTACCGCATAGCATCCCGGCACGAAGAGTGTCGTCATTTCCTGCTCGTCCGGCACCACGGTTTCAGCACCTAATTGCGCGGCAAAACGCTGCTGATACCACCCGGCATTAAGCGTTCCATGAGTCGCGATCAGCCCGATTTTTTGCGGGGCTTTCTTTGCCTCCGCAGGCGGTTTGATGGCATACAGCGTGGCATCGGCAATGTGTACCAGCGGCGCGTGACTTTCCTCCGCCAGCGCATCAAACCAGTGGTGTGCCGTATTGCACGGCACCACGATATGGCTGACCGACAAGCGATTAAGCTGCCGAACGGCATGCAAAAGCATCGGCAACGGCGATTCACCCGTTCCTGCCAGTGCCTGTTGGCGGTCTGGAATCTGCGGCACATTCCAGGCAACCACTGGCACATGATCCTGATCGCGGCTGGCCGGTGTTTCTTCAATGATTTTATGCAGCAGATCGACCGTCGCCAGCGGCCCCATGCCACCCAGCACACCAATCAGCGGCGAACTCATTGTGCGGCCGTTTGTTCGAACAGTTGACGGTAACCAAACAGCCCGGCTGACCCGCCGGTATGGATGAAGACAATATTTTCATCGGCGCGAAAATGTCCCTGACGAATCAGGTCGATCAGCCCCGCCATGCCTTTGCCGGAATAGACCGGATCGAGCAGAATCCCTTCCAGTTGCGCCAGCAGCCTGAGCGCCTCCAGCGTTCCTTCGGTTGGAATGCCGTAACCTTTGCCGACGTAGTCACTGTTCACCTGCACAGCACTGCGCGGCAGTTCACCCGAAATACCGAGCAGTTGCCAGGTGCGCTGCGCTAGTGCGTAAACATTCTCTTCCTGCTTCGCTTTCGACGCTCTGACGCTGATACCTAACAGGGGAATCTGGCTATGCGTCGCCGCCAGCCCGGTAACCAATCCCGCCTGCGTACCCGTGCTCCCCGTCGCATGCACAATATGATCGATGCGCAGGCGCTGCTGGCTGGACTGAAACAACAACTCTTCCGCACAGGCGACATAGCCCAGTGCGCCGACCGGACTGGAGCCGCCGCCGGGAATGACATAAGGTTTCAGTCCTTCTTTGCGCAGCGATTCTGCCAGCGTTTCCATCGCCTGCTGCATGTCCGTTCCTGCGGGCAGATGATCGATAATTTCACCGCCAAGCAGATGATCCAGCAGCACGTTGCCGGAACGCTGGTAGTCTTCGCCATAGTCCTCCACACGCTTTTCCAGCAGTACTTTGGTTTTCAGCCCCAGCTTTGTCGCCGCCGCAATGGTTTGCCGTACATGGTTAGACTGCGTCGCGCCCTGCGTGATAATGATATCCGCGCCCTGCTGTTGCGCATCGGCTAACAGGAATTCCAGTTTGCGGGTTTTATTTCCGCCCGTTGCCAGTCCGGTAGCATCATCGCGTTTGATATAAATCGTCGGTCCGCCCAGATAGGCAGACAGATTCGGCAATGCCTCCAGCGGCGTAGGGAAATGGCCCAGTGACAAGCGGGGGAATCGGGCAAGGTGCATAATATTCTCCTGAAATTCGGATTACAGATTGAGGTGACGACGCGCTTCTTCACGAACGCGATGTAAAATACGCTGCTTCAATGCGGCGTAGTCAGGATGCTGTGCCAGCGTTTCAATGTCTCTTTCGCGGCCAAACGGCAGCGAGATCGCTTCTGCAATACGACCGGGACGCGCGGACATCACCAATACTCGGTCAGCCAAGAACAGCGCTTCGTCCACGTCATGCGTGACAAATAACAACGTGGTGCCGGTTTTTTGCCAGGCAGATAGCAGCAGTTCCTGCATCATCAAACGGGTTTGTGCGTCCAGCGCACCAAACGGCTCATCCATCAGCAACACCTCGGGGTTCGGCAGCCAGGCTCGCGCCAGCGCAACCCGCTGTTTCATTCCACCAGAGAGTTGCCAGGGGTAGTGCTGCTGGAATCCTTCCAGCCCGACCAGTGCCAGATAATTTTCTGCTTCACGCTGGAGCTGGGCTTTATTTGCACCCTGCATCCGTGGTCCAAACGTCACGTTTTCCAGCACGGTGAGCCAGGGAAATAAGTTGGCCTGCTGAAATACCATGCCGCGCGAGGGGCCCGGACGACGAACAGGTTCATCACCGCACAGCACGCGTCCCTTATCCGCAGCTTCAAAACCGGCGATCATGTTGAGAATGGTTGATTTGCCGCAGCCGGAAGGGCCCAGCAGCACCACGAATTCACCTTTAGCTATCTGGAGGGAAACGTCATCCAGCACCGTTAGCGGGCCGCGTTGTGACGGAAATGTGAGGCTAACGTGCTCCACAACAATGTGTGGCGCAACGGGCTGAGAAGGTTCTGTCATGATGATTTCCCCGCCCACGGCACGAAGACGCGCTGTGCACCAACCAATAACAGATCGAGCACATAGCCAATGCCGCCTAATAATAAAATGCCCAACATCACGATATCGGTACGCAGATAAGCGCTGGCGTTCATGACCATCCAGCCAATGCCCGAGGTGGCAGCAACCATTTCCGCCGCAATCAGGGACGTCCAACCGATACCGATAGCCAGTCGCACCGTGGTAAATAATTCCGGCAGCGTATCGGGCAAAACAACGTGGAAAAAGATCTGTCGTCGACTGGCACCGAGCGTTTGTGCGACGCGGATACGGGAACGTTCCACGCGCTCAACAGCGGCACAAGCCCCCACCACGACGCTGAGAAACGTCGCGATAAAGATCAGGAAAAATTTGGATGCCTCACCGATTCCCAACCAGACTACCGCCAGCGGGATCAGTGCGATTTTAGGCAATGGCCGGAGAAACTGCACAAAAGGATTAAAGATGGCTGCAATCGGAGGCGATAGTCCCATCAACAGGCCAAGCGGGACGCCAAGAATAATCGCAACGCTGAAAGCGCCTAGCGCCCTAGCGACACTGACAGCAATATGCTCCCACAGCGACACCTGCCGATAGCCATCCTGCGCCAGTTCCCCAGCGGTCAGGATGATGTCTGACAGTGGCGGGAGCAGCAGCGGATCGACCCACTGCTTCGCGCCCGCCACTTGCCACAACGCGAGCACCACCGCCACGGACGTAATACTCAATAATGCATAAGACGTTCTTTTCACGACCCGTTAATTCCCTTTCGCAGCCTGCTTCAAATAGGAGGAATTAATGGAGTCGGCGAACGATGCAGGAATATCGCGTTGGCGAACTTCGCCGATACTCTCCAGAAAATGCGCCGTTTTTGCGACTGCCTGACCGATACCGCTGCGATCGGTGTGGCTACCGTCACCCAACCATTGCGCCGTCGCCTGCTGTTCCAGCGTCGGGTATTCCAGCCCTGACAGCGTATTGGTTGCCGTGGTGACTGGCGCACCGACTTCTTTTGCCACAATCGCCGCCGCTTTTTCCGGGTCCTGACGGAACTCATCCACTTTCAGCTGGTGTACCCGCAGGAAGCGCGCCACCGTTTCCGGGTACTGCTGGGCAAAAGCCTTTCTGACCACATAGTTGTTGTAAATGAGATAGCCATCTTTTTGCAGATCTTTAGTCGCAAAAATCGCATGCCCGGCGGAGGCTTCCAGCTCCTGTGCGAACGGAGCCCAGACATAGCCTGCATCAATGTCGCCACGCTTCCATGCCGCTACCATCTCAGCCGGACGTAGTGGAATAAGGGTAATCTTGCTGCGGTCGAGTTTATTTACCGCGATTGCCGCTTCCAGCGCGTACTGCGCTGTGGAATTTGGCGGATAGGCGACGCGCTTACCTTCGATATCTTTCAGCGTGGCGATACCAGACTTGGCAATCAGGCGTTCGTACGTGGCGATCACACCAGATACACCGACGATCTCCACTGGCAGTTTTCTGACAATACCGGCTGTCGCCGGGCTGGAACCAAAGTTGGCGATATCTATTGCATTACTGGCGAAATAATTCAGCGCATCAGCACCAGAAGCAAACTGCACCCACTTTACTGGCGCACCCAATGCTTTTTGCAGCGAACCATCGGCTTTAGCTAAGACTAATACCTGCGAACCACCGCTGTAGGCCACGCGCACTTCATCAGGCTGCTTTTCCGCCGCCAATACGGATGTCGTGATTAATAACAAGCCACTGACGCCGACAGCACTCAATCTATTTTTCATTATTTTTCCCTATGGAATTAAAAAAATAATCAGTTAAATAAGTTAATAAATAATTAATTAATACATCAGGCCACTTTTTTATTTAAATAAGAGAGCTGTCCCCAACTGACATCATCGACAAAAATACCGTTCTCCCGCCGATGGCGATAGGCTTGCTTTTCTTTATCGCCCGGCAGTAATAATTCATTATCATCACGGGATTGACGCACCCATTCTAATAACGCCGGTATTTCCTGCTGATAGGTGGCCGCCCCGCCTAATTTCTGCGGATCGATTAAAATCGACAGCATACTGTTAATAATCTGCTTGCCCTCGCCTTTCGCCGTGCGCTCAGTTTTCCCACCGGTCAGCGCCGCCCCCAGTAAAGAGCAAACCAGCGAGAGTCCCGATCCTTTATGCTCGCCAAACGGCAACAGCGCGCCCAAGGGTTGTTCCATCAGCCAGCGGGGATCGACCGTCGGGTTACCTTCGTTATCGACGATGCAGCCGGGCGCGACCGATTTGCCCTCATTCCAGGCGATACGCGCTTTGTTACCCGCAATCACGCTGGTAGCAAAATCCAGAATCACCGGATCGTCATGTTCGACCGGAATCCCGGCACAGAACGGGTTCGTCCCGAAGCGCGCCTGCTGGCCCTGCCACGGCAGCACCACTGGTTTGGTATACACATTGGCGAAATGCAGCGATACCAACCCGACTTCTGCGGCCTGTTCCGCCCACGCGCCGATACGCCCCAAATGGTGTGCATTGGCTAAACTTACTACCGCCAAACCGTGCGCTTGCGCACGCGCAATGCCTTCCGTCAGTGCCTGCTTCGCGACCACCTGCCCGAAGCCCTGCTGCCCGTCAAACGAGATCAGCGGGCCGAAATCCAGCGTTTTCTCCGCCAGAGCGTGAGGCGAAAGCCCGCCTTCCCGAATGGCGTCGATATAGCGCGGCAACATACTGACGCCGTGCGAGTCATGCCCTTTCAGGCTCGACTCAACGAGATTATCCGCCACCGTTTCTGCAATTGATGCGTCGACGTCATTCTCTGTCAGGCGGTCACGTAAATAATCGCGTAAATAATGGTGAGTAAAGACAGGCATATTTTTCTCGGTATAAAAAATGACAATTAACATTAACGCCACTATAACGCGCCGATTTTTATCCATAACTGACAAATAAGACTATCTATAGCGAATATTTAGCTAAGGTGGTTATTTACTTGTTTTCTCTTATTCATCACCAATGACAAACACCTTTCTTCTAACTTATTCCAAAAAACACTTTATCAGTGACGCGCCAAGAAAATAGGATGCCTTCTTTCATACCACCTTTATTACGCATTATTTATTGAAATAATAAATGATGGCTTTGAGCTACTTTATTACCGATTCTATTACTATTAAAAATGAGACAACAATGATGAATCACTCACTCCCCGCGAAAAAATCGACACGTTTCACACGCCTTGCTGCCCTGCTTGGCCTAACGCTAACGGCCTTTGGTGCCAGTGCGGAAGGCACAATCAGCATTGCGCAGCAGTTTGGCATTGGTTACCTGATTCTAGATGTGGTGCGCGACCAGAACCTGATAGAAAAGCACGGTAAGCAGCAAGGCCTGGATATCAAGGTAGACTGGCGCACACTTTCTGGTGCGACAGCGATTAACGAGGCGCTGCTATCCGGCGCGCTGGATGTGGCCTCCGCCGGGGTTCCTCCAATGCTGACCGTATGGGATCGCACGCAGGGTCGCCAGAATGTGAAAGCCATCGCCTCACTCGGCTCCATGCCCAACTATTTACTCAGCAATAACCCAGCAGTGAAATCTATCCGCGATCTGAGCGATAAAGACCGTATCGCCGTGCCTGCGGCAGGCGTAGGTTTCCAGTCCCGCACGCTGCAAATCGAAACCGCGAAGCTCTATGGCGCGGAAGATTTCAAACGTTTCGATAAGATTTCTGTCAGCCTGCCGCATCCCGATGCCAGCGCGGCGCTTATCGCCGGCGGTTCCGAAATCAATGCTCACTTTTCCAGCCCACCGTTCCAATATCAGGCGCTGGAGCATGACAATGTGCACAAGATTCTAAGTTCTTATGACGTGCTGGGCGGTCAGGCAACGTTCAACGTGCTCTACACCACGCAGAAATTCCATGATGAAAACCCAAAAACCTACCGCGCCTTCTATGAGGCGCTGAAAGAAGCGTCCCAGATTATCAAAGCAGATAAAGCCGCAGCGGCAGAAACCTATATTCGGGTAGAAAAATCGAAACTGGATCCTGAACTGGTCAAACGCATCGTCGCCGATCCCGAAATCGATTTCACTATCACGCCGGAACGTACCTACGTTTATGCCGAAAAGTTGCAACAGCTTGGCGTGCTGAAAAACAAAGCCGCCTCCTGGAAGGACTATTTTTTTGCTGAAATCCACGACCAACCGGGTAGCTAAGCGGTCAGCACGCCCCATTCGACAAGCATCTCGTCGCTACGCAGGAGAACAATATGACACACCGCTCCCACGATACCGTCGCTCAGCCGCTGTTGCAGGTTGATGTCGTCGGACTGGAATACCGAACCCGCCGCAGTTTAGTTCGCGCCACCCACGATGTGAGTTTCGACGTCTTTCCCGCCGAGCGTTTTGTACTCTTAGGACCTTCAGGCTGCGGAAAATCCAGCTTGCTCAAATCTATCGGCGGTTTTTTGTCTCCGGTAGACGGCGAAATCCGCCTTGAGGGTCAGCCCGTCACACGTCCGGGCCCGGATCGCATCATGGTCTTTCAGGAGTTTGATCAACTGCCGCCGTGGAAAACCGTGCTGGAAAATACGCTGTTTCCTCTGGTTGCCAGCCGTCAGGCAACGCGAGCCGAAGCCGAGGAACGTGCCCGTTATTTTCTCGATAAAGTTGGGCTGGCGAAATTTACCGATGCCTATCCGCATACGTTATCCGGAGGAATGAAGCAACGCGTCGCCATCGCGCGGGCGCTGACCATGCAGCCGAAAGTGCTGCTTATGGATGAGCCATTCGCCGCGCTGGATGCGCTGACCCGACGCAAAATGCAGGAAGAACTGCTGGCGCTGTGGGAAGAGGTGCGCTTCACGCTGCTGTTTGTCACCCATTCGATTGAGGAAGCGCTGATCGTCGGCAGCCGGGTTTTGCTGCTCTCACCGCATCCTGGTCGCGTGCGAGCGGAAATCAACTGCCATCAGTTCGCGCTGAGCGACCAGGGCAGTGAAGCTTTTCAAACCACCGCACAGCGTATTCACCATCTTCTTTTTCCAACTGATACTGACGTGCCTTCACCCGCCACCTCAACACAAGGTAAATCTTATGAGCATCCAGCCCCCCGTGCGGCCCGAGTATCAGCGTGAACTGGCGCCGCTGAAAGACTTCACACTGACCCAGCCTCTGCCGCTGACCACGCGCCTGTGGAACCAGACCTGGATTCGCAAGCTGGTGCTGTTGGCAGGGCTGCTAGTGCTGTGGGAGTTCGCCGCACGCTGGCAAAACAACGATCTAATGCTGCCAAGTTTCCTGCAAACCTTTCAGGCATTTCGCGACGATCTCGCCAGCGGCGAACTGCCACATAAGATGGTGGTTTCCCTCGGCACATTGCTAAAAGGCTATGTCATTGGCAGCCTGCTGGCACTGGCCCTCAGCGCGTTGGCGGTATCCACCCGTTTCGGACGCGATCTCTTAGGCACCTTAACCTCCATGTTCAACCCGCTCCCTGCGATTGCGTTACTGCCGTTAGCGCTGCTGTGGTTTGGGCTGGGAGAAAAGAGTCTGGTATTCGTTCTCGTCCACTCCGTGATGTGGCCGATGGCGCTGAATACCTATTCCGGCTTTCTCGGCGTTTCGGAAACGCTGCGTATGGCGGGTCGCAACTACGGCCTGACAGGCTTTCGCTATATCAATGCCATCCTAATCCCCGCTGCGCTGCCGTCGATTCTCTCCGGTCTGAAGATCGGCTGGGCGTTTGCCTGGCGCACCCTGATCGCCGCTGAGCTGGTCTTCGGCGCATCAAGCGGCAATGGCGGTTTGGGCTGGTACATCTTCCAAAACCGTAACGAGCTTTACACCGACCGCGTTTTCGCCGGACTGGCGTCCGTCATCATCATCGGGCTGCTGGTTGAAGGGCTGGTGTTTTCCACCATCGAAAAGGTCACGGTGAAACGCTGGGGAATGCAGCGCTAAACGTCATTCTGGTTATGCGAAATCTAGCCATTGATAGCCAGAATTGTTCTTTTGCGGCGCTCGATATCGCTGTTACAACTGATTTGTCTTTTCCCACAGAGATGAGAGATCGCGACCATGATTGCAATACAAGCGCCACAAACCTATCTGAATCGTGACGGCGTCATTCGTTCTGTCGGCGACTATGCGGCGCCTTACGCCAGCACAATACTGATTATTACCAGTCCACAGGCATGGAAAACGACGGCGGATGCTGTCGAACGCAGCCTCAATGAGCACGGTTTACGCTATCAGGTCGAATTTTTGCCGGGTGATTGCACCAAACCCGCGATAGAAGCGCTGACCGCACAGGCGCGCGCCTTCAACGCGGAACTGATTTTAGGGATTGGCGGCGGCCGCGTGCTGGATGTCGCCAAAGCCATCGGCGACATTTTGGGGCAGTTGCCCGTCATCGCCGTCCCCACCATTGCCGCTACCTGCGCCGCCTGGTCACCGATCAGCGTGATTTACAGCGAGAGCGGCGCACACAACGGCCCCTTTCCGCTGACGCGACTACCGGTATGGGTACTGGTGGACAGCGAGATCATCGCTCACAGCCCTTCACGTTATCTCAAAGCAGGTATCGTGGATGCGCTAGCGAAGTGGTATAAATTCCAACCTTATTTGCGTCACGGCGATGACGGGCTGGCGTTAGCGCTTAAAGCACAGGCGGCGAAGCTGGCTGTGGAAACATTTAATACGTATGGCGAACAGGCCATCGCGGATAACGAGCAAGGTCTGGTCACGCCGGCGCTGCGCCGTGTGATCGATGCCGTTATCGCGCTAGCGGGCGTCGCGAACAGCATGAAAGATGAGGTGCCACGCATCGGCGTTGCCCATGCCATTCACAACAGCATGACGCGCCTGCCGGAACTGCACGACTGGCTGCATGGTGAGAAAGTAGGTTTTGGTCTGGCCGCACAGGCCTTTCTGGAACACGATAGCGACGCTGACCGAGAAGAACTCTTCACCCAACTGCGCCGCTACGGTAGCCCAATAACGCTAAGTGCCCTCGGCCTGAATGAACACCCACAGCTAGTGGAAAACATCGCGCAGCACGTGAAAATCGCACCGAAAATTGCCGCGCGCCTCCCTTTTGCAACAGATGCCGAACGAATCCAACAGGCGCTGTGGCGCACGCAAACGTTAGAAACCCGCGTGATAGATAGCCACGCGGCATAGTCAGTATTAGATCAAGAAAAGAAACGGGCACCTCGATCGCTCGACGCACCCGTTGCATAGGCTATTTGAAATAGTCCGGGATTATCCCTGCTGGGCAGGCTGCGTGCTTATCCCTTTAAGCTCACGCTCATAAGCCCGCGCTTTCTTCTCATCGAACTGGTTTTCCCACTTGGCAATGACCAGTACCGCCAGCGCATTCCCTACCACATTCAGCGCGGTACGCGCCATATCGAGGATACGGTCAACGCCCGCAATAAACGCCAGGCCTTCCAGCGGAATACCGACGCTGCCCAGCGTTGCCAGCAGTACAACAAACGACACGCCCGGTACGCCGGCAATGCCTTTGGACGTCAGCATTAGTGTCAACACCAGCACGATTTCCTGCCCAATCGACAGTTCGATACCGTACAGCTGCGCGATGAAGATCGCCGCAATACTCTGGTACAGCGTAGAACCATCAAGGTTAAAGGAGTAACCGGTCGGCACCACAAAGCTGGTAATCGACTTCGGCGCACCATAGGCTTCCATTTTTTCGATGATACGCGGCAGCACGGTTTCGGAACTGGCTGTGGAGTACGCGAGGATCAGCTCATCTTTGAGGATACGGATCAAGATGGTGATACGCAGCTTACACAGCCGTGCGACGATACCGAGCACCACCAGCGCGAAGAAGAAAATCGCGGCATAAACCAGCATAACCAGCTTGGCTAACGGCCACAGCGACGCAAAACCGAAGTTGGCAACCGTGACGGAAATCAGCG
Organism: Pectobacterium brasiliense; assembly: GCF_016950255.1. NCBI lineage: Bacteria > Pseudomonadati > Pseudomonadota > Gammaproteobacteria > Enterobacterales > Pectobacteriaceae > Pectobacterium > Pectobacterium brasiliense. Next base: position 1,389,852 of record NZ_JACGFN010000001.1, read on the forward strand.
CAAACACCCCAACAGGCGCGTAACGCATGATCATGTGCGTCACTTTAAACATGGTTTCCGACACGCCGCGGAAGACGTTCAACAGCGGTTCACGGTGATCTTTCGGCAATGAGGATAACCCCAGACCGAACAGTACCGAGAAGAAGATAATCGGCAGCATGTCGCCGTGTGTCATCGCGGCGAAGATATTCGGCGGAATCAGCGACAGCACCGTCCCCACCAGACTGTGCGAACCGCTCTGCACCTGCTCGGTGGTCTTTTGATACTGCGAGATATCAACGGCGGTCAGCGTCGACATGTCGATGCCGTGACCCGGCTGGAAGACATTCGCCAGCGTGATGCCAAGAATAATCGCCACCGTCGTGATAATTTCAAAATAGAGGATGGTTTTGAAGCCGATGCGCCCAAGCTTCTTGGCATCCCCTACGCCTGCAATCCCGACAATCAACGTGGCGATGACAATCGGGACAACGATCATTTTAATCAGGCGGATAAAGATGTCGCCCGCGGGGCTAAGAATATTGCTGATAAGCCACTGGCGGCTTTCTTGCTGTTCATGCAGCACGGCGCCGAGTGCAATACCCAGAACCAACGCGATAAGGATTTGCCAGGCAAGGCTGATTTTTTGTGTTTTCATCGTCATTTTCCGTTTTAAACTCCCCGCCATCACAAACATGGCGCTAGCGCGACTCCGGCGCAATACGAACCGAAAAATCAACGTGGAGGTGACTGACTAGTGAGAAGGATGTCTGATGGATTAACCCGTCATACTTCAAGCTGCATACGCACTGTTCAAAACGCACACGTTTTTGTCCTGCAACTCGAATTATTTAGGGTAAATGTTCTATTGCGATACCAAAATCGTTAACATAATTATTCAATAAAAACGCACAAGTATTTGTATCGCTTAGCAAAAATTCAGACATAAGTTATTGTTATGGCGAGGATGCTACTATTGCAGCACGATCAGATCAAGCAGATTATCGGCACGATAAACCATATTTATGCTAAATCGAGCACAGAAAAAGGTGGGTATCGCGATACAAAAAATCGCGACGAAATCGAAAGGAAAAACCCTGCCCAGTCAAAAAAACGCTGGCTGGGCATCGGGTTAGGAAACTGCGCTATCAATCAGATTTGGTAATCAATCACCGCTTCATCGTTATCCGAGAACACCTTATCTTTAATGTCATCCAGCGACAGTTCTGTATTACACAGCTGAATAAATTTCCAGGCATAGTTACGTTGTAACTGACCCTTTTTTAACCCCAGCCAGACCGTGTTCGCTTCAAACAGATGCTCGGCATTCAACCGCACCAGCCCTTTGTCTCGCACCGGATCGAATGACATATCGGCCACAATCCCCACCCCGAGCCCCAGCTCGACATAGGTTTTAATCACATCCGAATCCTGCGCGCTCAGCGTAATATCCGGCGACATCCCCACCGCCTGAAACGCGCGATCCAGGCGCGAACGACCGGTAATTCCCTGACGATAGGTAATCAACGGCTCCGCATTGAGCATTTCAAGCGTAATCACCGGCTCCTGCGTCAGCGGATGGTGCTCCGGCACAATCACCGAATGGTGCCAGCGATAGTAGGAGAACGCCGCCAGCGAGGGATCGTTAATCAACTGCTCACTGGCAATACCGATATCGGCCTCACCGGAATGGAGCATCGCCACGATCTCATCCGGCGTGCCCTGATTCAGCACCAGACGCACCTGCGGATACAGCGAGCGGAAGGCTTTAATCACCGGCGGCAGGCTGTAACGCGCCTGCGTATGCGTGGTCGCGATCACCAACTGGCCAGTGTCGTTATTGGTGAAGACATTTGCCAGCCGCCGGATATTGCTAGCGTCATTCAGGATACGCTCTGCCACCACCAGCAACTCTTTTCCCGGTTCGGTCATGCCTAACAGGCGTTTGCCGCGACGGATGAAAATTTCAATCCCCAACTCTTCTTCCAACTCGCGGATATGGCGACTCACGCCGGATTGAGAGGTAAACAGCGTATTCGCCACCTCGGTCAGGTTGTAATTGCACCGTGCTGATTCACGAATAATCTTCAGTTGCTGAAAGTTCACCTTTCACTCCCTTGTCCTTTATTACACATAGCAATATTGATGCAAGTAATGAGAGCCAGAACAAATAAGCAAATGGAGTTGATTATATTTTTTTATACTAACGGTATGTGTGTCGCGCTATCTTATCTAACAAGGAATAGAGATAAATAGTAGAATCAAATAGTTAGATAAAACCACTTTTGTCACGCACGCACCGTTAATCAACCATTTCGCTATGATTTATGCCTTTCCGATCTATTTATCCCGGTGCTTTTATTCCCTTCTTCCCGTATTTCTGCTCAGGCTAAATAGGACACACGACTTCAAGCTGACGCGCTATCACTGCTATGATGGCGGTCAGAATCAGAGACAAGGTGGCAGCATGCAGGGTGTACCGGAACATTTTACCGATGAAAGAGACTATGCCCAGTTCCGGCATTTACCGGCGCTGCCCGGCATTGAGCTTTACCATGCGCACATCTGCCGTTATGCCTTTGAGCCGCACACGCATGAGGCGTTTGGCATCGGCACCATTGACGACGGTGCCGAGCGATTCCGCTATCGTGGCGCCAGGCATATTGCGCCTGTCGATTCGTTAGTGTTGATGAACCCTGATGAGCTACATACGGGGGAGTCCGCGACGGAAGACGGCTGGCGCTATCGCATGATCTACATTCCACCCGATGTGTTGGAGAACATCTCCGGCGAGAAAGGCTGGTGGTTTACCGACGTCGTGCGCCACGATCCCGCAACCGCACGCCAGCTGGCGATGACGCTGGCCGCGCTGTGGCAAACGACCGATCCATTGGCAAGTGAGAGCCTGCTGCTGTCGCTGATTGCGCTTTTCCGACCTCACGCGCACATTGCCCAGCGCCAGAGGATTGAGCCGCTGCATCGCTTTGATGTGGTGAAAGCCTATCTGCGCGAGAATTTCGCCCACACCATTACCTTAAAAGAGCTGGCGGCGCTGGTTTCCCTGAGCCCGTATCATTTCCTGCGCCAGTTCAAAGCCCAGTTCCACGTCACGCCGCACCAGATGCTGATGGCAATCCGGCTGTATGAGGCTAAACAGATGCTGACACGCGGTATGGCAGCCGCCCATATCGCCGTCGCCGTCGGCCTGACCGATCAGGCACATCTGACCCGCACCTTCGCCCAGCGCTATGGCGTCACGCCCATTCGCTACCAAAAGCAGGTGTATCCGGTTCGGCGCTAACGCTTTCAGCACGCATGCCGTCATCGCTCATCTGCCGATGAAAAACAGCAATATCCTACAATCATTCATCGCCGACTCCCCCTAGACTGGCGCGATGCACTATTGTGAACAAATGGGTTTATCATGCTGATAGGTGTTTTATTTGCGCTTGCCGCCGGGCTGATGTGGGGGCTGATTTTCGTTGGGCCATTGATCGTACCGGACTACTCTGCGGCCTTGCAGTCCACCGGACGCTATCTGGCTTTTGGGCTGATTGCCTTACCGCTGGCGTGGCTCGATCGCCGTCGTCTGCGCCAGTTGACCCGCAGCGACTGGCTGGAGGCCACGAAGCTCACCATCATCGGTAATCTGCTGTACTACTTTCTGCTCGCCAGCGCGATTCAGCGCACGGGTGCACCGATCTCAACAATGATTATCGGCACCTTGCCCGTGGTCATTTCCGTTACCGCCAATGTGTTGTACAGCAAGCACGATGGCCGCGTAGCCTGGCGTCGGCTGCTGCCCTCGCTGCTGCTGATTGCGGCTGGGTTGGTTTGCGTCAATATTGCGGAACTGAAAGGCACCACCGTCGCATTCGATTTATGGCGTTATGCCAGTGGGATTGCGATGGCCTTTCTCGCCGTGGTTTGCTGGACCTGGTATCCGCTGCGCAACGCCCGCTGGCTGCGCGACCACAAAGGCAATACGCCGACCACCTGGGCCACGGCGCAGGGGCTGGTCACGCTACCGCTGGCGCTATTGGGTTATCTGCTGGTGTGCGGCCATCTGGCGCTAACGGATAGCACCTTTACGCAGCCGTTCGGCCCACGGCCTGAAGTTTTCATCCCGCTGATGCTGGCGATTGGGCTGTTTTGTTCCTGGATTGGTACGCTGTTCTGGAACGAAGCCAGCCAGCGCCTGCCGACGGTGCTGGTAGGGCCGCTGATTGTGTTTGAAACGCTGGCGGGGCTGACCTATGCCTTCATCATCCGGCAATCCTGGCCGCCGCTGCTGACGCTTTGCGGCATCACCTGCCTGATTGTCGGGGTGATCTACGCCATGCGGGTGAAACCGGAACCTGTCGTCGTAGAAGTTCCGATGCCGGTTTCACGGACAGAGTAAACGTACACCTGACACGCTGTGAAAATAGCCGGCCTTTATGTCCGGCTTGCCAGCTTCTGAAACAGCGTGGTCAGCTGCGCTTCATCCCTCGCGCCCTGATGCTGATCGGTCACCTTACCGTTGGCATCAATAATAAATGAGGTTGGCGTGCCGCTGACCTGATAGCGCTCTTTGGTAATGCCCAACTGATCGCGCACCACCGGATAAGTCACCTTGTGGTGCGCCAGCATCGATGTGATATCCACGCCGTCAGGATCGGTGTTAACCGCAACCACCACCACTTTATCGCCATACTCCTTGCTCAATTTCTCCAACGCGCCCATTTCAACCATGCAGCCGCCACAGCCCGACGACCAGAAATTCAGGTACACACTTTTCCCCTGCCAGCGCGACAGATCCACCTGCTGCCCCGCCAGATCGTAGGCCGCCAGCGCCGGTGCCTGCGCCCCGACGCTCACCTGTTCTTCCTTACAGCCGCTTATCGCCACTGCGCCCAGCAGGCAAAGCGCGGTAATCCCGTTACGCCATTTCATGATGATTCACCTCTTCACCAAAATACTTGCCGTGTTGCAGGCGGATAATACGGTCAGCAAACCGACCTAACTCAGGATTGTGCGTCACCATCACAATGGTACGCCCCTGCCGATGCAGATCTTTCAGCAGATCCAGCACCCGCCGTTCATTCTCTTCATCCAGATTCCCCGTCGGTTCATCGGCGAAAATCACAGGAGGCTCATTCACCAGCGCACGGGCGATACACACGCGCTGCTGCTCACCGCCGGAAAGCTGGCTCGGTAAGTGATCGACGCGATGCGCCAGCCCCACCTGTTCCAGCACGCGCTGCGCCGCCGCTTCATCCACCACGCTGTGGTAATGCTGCGCCAGCATCACGTTTTCCAGCGCGGTCAAAAACGGAATCAGGTGGAACTGCTGGAATACCAGCCCAATCTTATCGGCTCGGAACTGGCGTCGCCCTTCTTCATCCAGCCCAGCGGCATCGACGCCGTCCAGCAATACCTGCCCTTCACTCACCGTATCCAGACAGGTGAGAATATTCATCAACGTAGTTTTACCCGAGCCAGACGCGCCCATGATGGCGACAAACTCGCCGCGCGCGATGCGGATATTGATGTTCTCCAGCGCGGTAACCTGACCAAAGCGTTTATAGAGCTGGCGAGTTTCAATCACCGCCTCCGCGGCCTGCGCCCTTTCCTGCGCGTTCACCTCTACAGACATCGAGCTACTCTCCTTTCAAGACTTTGGCTGGTTCGACGTAGATTGCACGCCGGGTAGGAACCACTGCCGCGACAGCAGCAACCAGCAACGATAGCACCAGCGTGAGCGGGAACACGGGTAAACGCAGCGAGATCGTCGCGTTGAATACCGCCATCCCCAACACTTGTGCCAGCAAATAGCCCAATAGCAAACCGCATAACACGGCCGCCAGCGCGATGATGCCGGTTTCCGCCAGCATCTGCCGGATGATGTCTCGTCCGCTCGCCCCCAGCGCTTTCTGTAGCGCAAATTCGCGCGCGCGTTCGCCGACAATCGCCATCAGCGTGGTGTTCACACACAGGGAAGACAGCACGAGAATCACTGCCGATACCAGCCCCATCAGCCCTTTAATTTTATTCAGCACCTGACCTTCCGACGCTGATACTTTCAGAATCGGGCGGATCTCCAGCTGTGGATACTGCTGTTGGAGCTGTGCAGCGAAGCGATCGACCTGCCCCAGATCGTTGCTGACGCTCAATAGCGCATTACTGATCGCACCTTCTTTATCCAGCCACTTTTGCGCCAGATCCAGATTCACGATCAGCATGTTGTCCGTCGCATCGCCGGATTCCACGATGCCTTTGATCTGCAATCGCTGTTTCCCGCCGTCGCCCACCAGCGTGATGCTATCGCCGACTTTGACGTTCAGCCGCTCCGCCAGCTTCACTCCGATCATGGCATTACGGTCATCGAAGCTCACGCCAATCCAGTTACCCGTGACCTGCCAGTACGGTGCCAACTGCCGCAGCGATTCGAACCACACGCCCATCAGCACCACTTTCTCCAGCTCCGTACGTGCCATGCCGTACAGGTAAGGGCTGGACGCATTGATTAACCCAACTGGTGCGTTGTCGATAATCGGCTGAAACGTGCTCTGTGGAATCGTATTGCCCCGCGCCGGGCCGATGTAAAAATTCGCGCCGAAGGTGCGCAGTTCCTGACTCATCTTGGCGTTGATATCGAAATAGACGGCAGACATCGCCGTCACAATCGCCGCCCCGACCATCAGCGCCGCGAATACCACGCTAACGCGCTGCATACGCAGCCGTAGCGCACGGAATACCAGCCGCCAGAACATGCTGTTCATCCAGCCATTAGCGCCCATACAGCACCTCCACCGGATACAGTTTGGCGATCCGGCGTGCCGGGAACCACGTTCCGATGATGGCGATCAGCATTGAGATCACCAGCACGCAGGGAATCACGATCCACGCGAAACTCAGCGGTACGCCGAACAGCATCAGGCCAATGGCTTTCGCCAGCCCCCAACCTGCGACGCAGCCCGCGATCCCGCCCGCCAGCCCGCTCAGCGCCGCTTCGAGATAAAACAGCAGCATGATCTGCCACTGGCGCGCCCCCAGCGCCTTCATCAGCCCGATCTCTTTGGCCCGTTCCATGATGGTGCTGGTCATCAGCGAGGCAATCCCCATCGCTGCCGCTACCAGCGCGGCAAAGGTCACCACCGCCAGGAGCAGTTGGATCTTGTCGATCACCACACCTTCCGAGGCGGCGACCTGCCAGATAGGACGGACCACCGAGCCAGAAATGGCTTCTTCCAACTGGTGCGCAATCGAAGATACATACGCGGTGCAGTACCAGAGGTCATACTCTTCGGCATTCAGCGCTTCCAGATTTTCCCGCGCCCGCCGCGACAGCTCGTTTTCCGGCACGGTCAGCGCCGACACGCGAATGGCCTGAATTTTACCGGCTAACCCCAGCAGCGATTGCACCGTTCCCAGCGGCATCACCAGTCGGCTTTCTTCATCACCGCCGCTGCTCAGAATGCCGCTCACCTCTACCGTTGCGTCGCCTTTTGCGCCGTGCAGCGCGAGTTTATCCCCGACTTTCCAGCCCGTCTGCGCCGCCAGCTGTTTTCCCACCAGCGTTTGCGCCACATTGTCCGTCGTCACCGGTTCCTGCGGCCACTGCCCGGCCACCTGCCAGTAAGGGCTGACGGTCATTTGTCCCGTGCGATAGTCTTCTTCATCCGGTACCGCGACAGGCTGAGAAAAGAAGGTGCCCAGCACGGCAACCGGCTGTCCGTTGATCTCGACATCACCGCTTAACAGCGGCGCAAAGCCGACAATGTTATTGCGCCAGAAGATATCTTTGATGTTCGGCAGTTCGGCCTCATCGAGGAAATCCTGCCCTTCCAGCGGGTTACTACGTTCACCAAACAGCGCGGGCAACGCCGCTTGCCCTGCGGGCTCAATCAGAATATTCGCGCCGTAAGACTTCAGCTCGCGTGCCATTTTGTCGCCGATGTCGATGGACACCGCCAGCAGCGCGGAGATCAGTCCCGCTGCCAAAAACACGGTTAGCACCGCCAGCGATTTACGCCGAATATTTCTGCGCCAGGACTGACGTAACAGTCGCCACAGCATGATTATTCCTCCTCAGCCTGCTCGCCAGCAGCCGCTTTGGCAGTGGCAAATTTCGCGGGACTTTCGCGGAAGCGGTTGTAGTTGGCCTCCGACGAGAAGAAGTACGTTTTACCGCCGTAGCGATATTTATGTTCCGCGTTCACGTTGGTGAGTTTGGAGCCATCAACCGGGTCGATAACCTCCATCGACACCACCGTCGAGAAGTAGTTAGTGCCTGCCGCCAGTGACGCTCGCCCAATCACCAGTTCGTTATCGTCGTTGCTCCATCCTTCAATCGGCACGGGATTACAGCCGCCCGCCTTCCCGATAGAAGGAATGAAGATATGCACGCCGCAGGCGACACAAATCACCTGATTGCCTTCCATCACATAGCCTTGATCGCCGCACAGCAAGCAGGCATCAAACACCACGCCAAGACGCAGGCGATCGGGATAGCGGTTAATGATGAAAAAGCGCACGGCCTTGCCGTCATCGGCAATCCACACGAAGCGATGCAGCTTGCCATCACGCACTTGTTCAATCGGAATATGCACTTTGCCATCGGCCGCCAGCGTCACCGGCTGTGCTTCCGACAGACGAGGCGGCTGTGACGCAACCTTGTCCCAATAGAGTTGAGCCAGCACCACTACTAGCAGCGCCGTAAGCGTCGCCAACAACGTACGGCGCAGTGTGCGATAGCCTGCCGTCGCTTTACGCTTTTCAATCGCTTCATCCGCGGCCAGCATCTGGCGACGCGCATGTCGCAGCGGCCAAACCAGTCCGGCAGCCAACGCCGCCATGAACAATGCACTGAGGTAATTTAATAAATACGCGCTGTTGGTGACGTGCGCCACATAGCTCAGGCGCGGCTTAGTGAGCCCCAGCGCCTGCAATTTCATCAATAGCAGCAGCAGGTTGCCGCTTATCGGCAACAGCAGAAGTGCGACCAGCAGCGCCAGAAGCGGCCAGCGCAGTAAACGAATACGGCGCACGATCATGCCGCACAGCGCGGCACAGAACACCAGCCAGCCAAACGCCAGCAGCACGGCGCTGAAATTCAGCAGCAGATCGGTATTCACAACGTGGGTGGTTGTCAGCGCGGTCAGATTGGGATCGTTGCCCCAATGTACCGCCGCGCCCGACACCAGCAGCGCCTGCCACAGATAGCCAATACGCAGGTGGGAAAAACACTGACAGACAAGAAACAGGATCAAGGCCAGCGCCTGAAGCGCCGTAAACCCCAGCAGAAATGCCTGCCCGTTAGGAAAATGCACGCCAATAAACGTACCGGCGAACAGCGCCAGCAGCGTAGTCCAACCCAGCGCTTTGACTGTCGGCGTGGACCGATGGCTCCAGTTCAGCCCCAGCAATAACGCTATCGGCAGGAAGGATTGGAGGGTCGTGATAAAGAAATAACTCATATACTCCCGTCACCTTTCAAGTTGCAGGTGCGTCGGTTGAGCGTGATGCCGATGGCATCAGTACACGAACCGAAAAATCGCCGCCTCTGCGGGCGCGATAACGACCCACAGAGGCGTGAACATGACCGCGACAGAACATCGCGGACAGAAGACCTTATTCTAAGCCGACGTATTTGAAGTCAAAGCTGACATCAAACGGTTTCCACCAGCGGCCTACGCCCGTTTCACCATCGGTGTGACGGTGCATACCGGCTTTTGATGGCGGATCGATGTGGTAAGTCACTTTGTAGTTACCCACGCCCATCATTTTGATGTTCGCGCCGTAGTGCGGGCCATCGCTGGCAACCATCGGCATGAAAGTGCCTTCCTGCTTCGCACCGGTATCGGTGTTAGTCAGGGTGTAAGCGATGGTCAGGAACGGCATCCACTCACCGGCACCGAAGCCATTCTTGTTACCTTCAGCGGCGTGGATATCGGCTTCCAGATGGATGTCCGCTTTCGCAGCAGGCAGGCCCATCCCACGTGGTTCCATATCGATAGGTTGCAGATAAACAGCGGCAATTTCCATTTCGTTCATGGAAACAGGCTCACCCGCTGGATATTCCTTAAACGCCAGCGCGGCAGGCGCAGTGAAAATACCGGCAATAACGGCACCCGCAATCAGACTTTTTTGCATATTCATCAAACCCATCCTCATCTCAGTCGTCCCTCTTCGCTTAATTCGCTAAGCGATTGGGGTTGTTATGGTTATTTGCTGCTCTTATTGCTTTCAGTATTAATTAACGTCGGACGCTTTTTTTATCAGACAGCAGACGCCCTGCGCCGCATCACCCACAGAGCGATTAACGCCGCGACCACCAGCACACCCTGTGGAATCAGCGTTTCCACATAAGGATAAATCCCCAACCCGCTGATTTCCGGCACGCCGGTCAGCAACGTCGGTTCAAACAGTTTGCCTTCGATCAGTTCCAGCACGCCTTTACCCGCAAACACAAACGCCATCAGGTACATAAAGCAGCCGGTAAACATGAAGAACGGCTTCAGCGGTAGTTTGACGATGGTGTAGCGCATCACGAGATAGGCGATCAGCAGAATCACACAACCGATAGCAAACCCGGCCAGAATCGAGAGATGCCCCGACATGTTGCTGGCATCACCGACCAGCGCGTAATAGAACAACACCGTCTCCGCACCTTCGCGGTACACGGCCAGAAAGCTGGTGAGCCATAGGCCAATCATGGAGCCGCTGCTTAGCGAATGGGACAGCTTGCCTTCGAGATAGGCCTTCCAGTGCCGCGTTTCCACTTTGGACAACAGCCAGTAGCTCATGAAGAACAACATCACGACAGCAATCAGCATCGTAATGCCTTCCAGCAGCTCGCGGCTGGCACCGGAATTGGTGAATACGAGTTGGAAAATGACAGCGGTAATCACGCTACACAGCAGCGCAACGTAAACCGACTGGCGAATCAGCGACAGCTTGTCCTGCTGATTGTTTTTCACCAGATAGGCCACGATCGCCGCCACAATCAGCAAGGCTTCCAGCCCTTCGCGCACAATAATCAGCAGGCTGTAGATCAACAGGCTCCAGTGGGTTTCGCCACCGTCGCCCAGCATGGTCACAGCCTTCGCCAGTTCCTGCTGTAGCGCATCGGCCTGCCCTTGCAGCTGTTCCGCCGGCTGTTTGGCGTTCATCAGGCTCACCAGACGGGTGAAATAGCCTTCCAGCGTCGATTTGAACGCCGCATCGCGAGAACCAATTTTGTTCTCCATGCCGGTGGCTTCAAACAGATCGAAATAGGTGTCCTGCACCGCCATGATGGCGGGTTTGACGTGACCCTGACGATACTGCGCGATCGCCGCGGCAATGGCCTGATTGATATCGTCGGCAACTTTCGCCCAGTTCGCGTCCGGCACGGCACCCGTATCGGCGTTCGCGGTAGGTGCTGCCGTCGCCTGCTGGCTGTCGCGCGTTGTCGGCAATCCCGGCAAGACATCTTCAATATCCTGCAACAGCGTGGTGACCCGATAGGCGACATCCGTCAGTTGATCGGGTTGACTGGCTAGGGTAATCAGCGCGGAGAATTGTTGATTAATGGAAGCCGCCTGCTGCGCTGAGCGATTCTGCCTGACCGACATCTCCATTTCAGAGTTTTTAAACCCCTGATAGTGCGCCTGCTGCACGCTCTGACTGGCCTTTTTGTAATCGCCAGCCTGATATTCGGTCACGGCCTGCGCGAGCTGGTCATCGATGATTTTGAAACTCTGCTGCCAGTACGGCGCGATCTCAGCATTGTCATAGGCACCGTGCTGCTCCTGTGCGACCAGCTTGTGCCCTTCCGACAACACGGGCAGAACGGCATCCAGTTCGCCCTTCAGCCAAGAGATTTTTGCCTGTACCTCGGCCTGCGGCTTTCCTTCGCCAATCATGCGGCGAATTTCACCGAAGGTCGCTTCCAACTGATAGCTTTTTTGCGCGGAAATGTTGATACGGATAGGGCCTTCAAGGTTTTCAAACACCTCGAAATAGGCCATCTGAACTTCGGTGCGGGCATCATCCGGCTTTTGCTGCTCATAGAGCTGAGCCGTTTTATCCAGCCGGGTTTCGATATCTTGAATAAATGAGGCGTAATCGGTCGCGGCAACTGCCACTGAACAACTCAACAGCCAACACAACAGCAGAAGCGTTTTTTGCCAGATAGACATAAGCGTGTGATGAAGCACAAATGATATTTATTCTTATTATCACTTTGAAGCCGCCATCTGTCTTGATTTACGTCACGAAAACATAAGCAACAATCACTTTAATATGTAACAAATAATTTCCATTTTAACGTAATGCCAGAAAATTCCGTTTTATTTCTATAACCCCAGAAAAATACGACTTTTTGATCTCAAAATCGGCAAAAAATCACCAATAAAATAATGCAATCATTATGCCAATAGATTAAATAATCTATCTCAGCGTTGGATGCGCCCGTCTTAAAATAGTATTTCTTTACACTAACGCAGTCAGATTTACAGAGAAAAACGCCATTTTCCCTCTGTAATCCAACGCATTACACGCGTCACGGTTAACGCGTTTCACCGATCACTTTTAGGCGATTACTCTAGCCATTCAAGTAAACGTCGCATTTAAGTCAACCTGGCGTTCAAGCGATAACCCACGAGAAACAGAACCGGGCAGATTCCTTTCCGCCCGGTTCGTCGCCAGTCTCATGGGTTATCTTACGCCCAGCGTCTATCCCGCATTTAACCCGCAACGGATCAGAATTTTTCCCATCCCTCACCGTTGCGACCCTGTGCCGATAGTAGCGGCGTGGTGCTCTGCCCAACCGCGCGATGAGCAGGAGCAGAGACCGCTGCGCGGGAAAAAGACATTGTCGGATCGCAATCCGAATCCAGATCGAACACATCCACCACGGCGGACAGCTCGCTGGTTTGTTCATCCAGACGGGCCGCAGCCTCGGCCGATTGCATCACCAACGATGCATTCTGCTGCGTGACGCTATCCATTTCGTGCACCGCCTGACTAATCTGCGTAATCCCGCGCGTTTGCTCATCCGTTGCCGCTGCAATTTCACCAATCAGATCGTTCACATGCGAAATGGAGGCAATAATTGCCGTCATCGCTTCACCGGACTGTCGAACCTGCCCTGCACCGGTTTCAACCCGTGAAACCGACTCAGCAATCAGCGCCTCAATCTCTTTCGCCGCCTGCGCACTGCGCTGTGCCAGCGTGCGAACCTCACCGGCGACCACGGCAAACCCTCGCCCTTGTTCACCTGCACGCGCGGCTTCAACCGCCGCATTCAGCGCCAGAATATTGGTCTGGAACGCAATGCTGTTAATCACCGAGGTGATATCGGAAATTTGTCGGGAACTGGCGCTAATACCATCCATCGTCTTCATCACGTTGCTGCTGATATTCCCGCCTTTTTGCGCCGTATCCGCCGCCTCCTTCGCCAGCTTACGCACCTGATGCACGTGATCAGTGGTTTGTCGCACCGTGGAGCTAATCTCTTCCATACTGGCCGCCGTCTGCTGCAGTGCCGCAGCCTGCTGTTCCGTGCGGCTGGAAAGGTTATCGTTGCCATCCTTAATGTTCGACGTCCCGTTGTTGATTTCCGTCGTGCTCTGCCGAATGACTGTCACCGTATCACGCAAACTTTTCTGTAATCGTTTGATATCGGGAATCAGCCGTCCCGCACAGTTCTTGCCAAATTCCGCCAGCTCACAGCCCAGGCGGCCCGCCGTTAGCTGCGACAGGTGCGATTTAAGCACGGCAATCGGTATTACCAGATAATTTCTCAGATAATACTCGGTGAAAATCAGCACGATAACCCCAATCAACATAACCACAATAAGCGCATTGCGGTTTTTATCATTGTGTTCATTCACGCTTGGAATCAATGACGAAGCGGTAATGCCGTCCGAATAACGTTTGATATCGTCCCCAAATGTCAGACTGATGGGGGGGTAAACGGATCGGAATATCTGTCGGAACCCTTCGTAATCATTACGTTGCAGTGCTGAATTCATCGGATCAATAGAAGAGGAGATCAGGGTGCTCCAGGTGTTTTTTACTGCATCAACCGTTGCCTGATCGACACCAACGTGCTCCGCCGTCTGGAATTTCTCCAGCGAGTCCTTGGTGTTTTTGATTGCACGCTGTGCCATTTCCAACGTCTGCCTGGCGTTTTCCGGCTCGTTACGTTGCAAATAATCCATGGTTCTTTCCATACGAGTTACGGCCCGAAAATATTGATCGGCTCCATAAACCAGATGAGAATACGTTTTGCGCTGAGTCTCACTTTTATCAAGCAAGTTCGTAACCTGATAAAGCGAGTAAAGACTGAATCCTGATGCCACTCCCCACGCCACTAGCAGGGAAGCCACTATGACCAGCACCATTAATTTTATGCTGACATTTCTTAGAAATTCCATAATGCACTCCGCGACGTTAACAAATATTTCCCGCCCGCATACTCTGTCGGAAAAGTATTTACTTTTTACTCATGACGGTGCCGCCCGTTGTCTCGCGCTCTTATCCCACGCGTTCTAACAGACGTTCTGGAATTCCCTGATTCATGCCCCATTGGATGGGAAATTAAGCTCAAAAAAATTAACGAATAGAATGTGTTATCTTCCTTGAAATGCCAATTTCCATTGTTTTCAACAGCCGACAGGCCTGACTACTCCAGCTCAGTCGGTGGCACATAGAGTTAATATCGTCAAAAACAGTATAGGCATTAACGGATAAAGAGGATGAATACGCAGCCACGTTATTTCCAGACGAATGTCCTATGGAAAAAGGTCGCGGCACTCAACACGTTAGGACGATTTATCATCGCCCTGAGCATGACCACGATCAGTAAATTAATTTTCTTTATCGGTGATTATCGAAGGTTAGATGACTGCATCAACAGCCTGCCGCAGGAATGCAGTTCTTACGATCCAAGACTCGGCTTTGGAGAATAATCATGCAGAAAGTGCTTACCGTCTGCCCGTATTGCGGGTCAGGCTGCAAAATTAACCTGCTGGTAGAGAACGGCAAAGTGGTTGGTGCGGAAGGGGCAAACGGCGTCACCAATGAAGGTGAGCTGTGTCTGAAAGGCTATTACGGCTGGGATTTTCTTAACGATACGAAAATTCTGACGCCGCGTTTAAAGCAGCCACTGATTCGACGTCAGAAAGGTGCGCCCTTTGAGGCCGTATCCTGGGATGAAGCTATCGGCTTCGCCAGTTCCCGTCTGAAGGCGATTAAAGAGAAGTACGGTGCCGAGTCGATTATGCATACTGGCTCGTCACGTGGTCCCGGTAATGAAACCAATTACGTGATGCAGAAATTTGCCCGGGCGGTCACCGGGAATAATAACGTCGACTGCTGCGCCCGACTCTGCCATGGCCCTTCGGTTGCCGGACTACAGGTGACACTAGGCAACGGCGCAATGAGTAACTCTATCTGCGAAATCGAAAAAACCGACTGCATCCTGATTTTTGGCTACAACGCCGCAGACTCACACCCCATCGTGGCGCGTCGGATCCTGAAAGCCAAAGCACGCGGGGCAAAAATCATCGTGTGCGATCCGCGCCATATTGAAACCGCCCGCATCGCCGATCTGTGGCTACCGTTGAAAAATGGCTCCAACATGGCATTGGTCAACGCGTTCGCTAACGTGCTGATTAACGAAGGCCACTACGATAAAGCGTACGTCGCCCGCCATACCGAAGGCTTCGAGGAATTCAGCAAGACCGTCGCGAAATACACGCCAGAGTACGTCGCTGACATAACCGGACTGTCGCCGAAATTGATTCGCGACGCGATGCGAACCTATGCCGCTGCGCCGTCCGCCACCATTCTATGGGGAATGGGCGTGACACAGTGGGGTCAAGGCGTTGATGTGGTCAAAGGGCTGTCCGGCCTGGCCCTGCTGACCGGGAATCTGGGGCGTCCGAACGTTGGCGTCGGACCGGTGCGTGGGCAAAACAATGTGCAGGGAGCCTGCGATATGGGGGCGCTGCCCAATATGTTCCCCGGTTATCAAAACGTCACGGATAAAGCGGTGCTGGCGAAATTTGCCGCTGCCTGGGGCGTACCTGAACTCTCCGATAAAATTGGCTACTCGCTGACGGATCTCCCGCACAGGATAAAAGAAGGGAAGATCCGAGCCAATTACGTGATGGGCGAAGATCCGCTGCAAACCGAGCCGGACCTGTCGATGCTACGCGATGCGTTCAACGAGCTGGACTTGCTGATCGTGCAGGACATCTTCATGACCAAAACCGCTGCGATTGCCGATGTGATTTTACCCGCAACCTCCTGGGGCGAGCACGAAGGGGTCTATACCGCCGCCGACCGGGGATTCCAGCGCTTTTATAAAGCCGTCGAACCACAGGGCGATGTGAAACCCGACTGGGAAATCATCAGCCTAATGGCCACAGCGCTCGGCTATCCGATGCACTATAACAACACGCAGGAGATCTGGGACGAGCTGCGAGCACTCTGCCCGCTGTATTACGGCGCAACCTACGAGAAAATGGCGGGATTGGGCTATGTGCCGTGGCCGTGTCCAACGGAAGACAGCCCGGGCACACCGTGGCTGTACGCCGGTAATCACTTCGATCGTCCCGGCGGGAAAGGCCTACTGCTCACAGCTGAATGGCGACCGCCGATGGAGTTGGTGGATGAAGATTACCCGCTAGTCTTGTGTACCGTGCGCGAAGTTGGCCATTACTCCTGCCGCTCCATGACGGGCAACTGCACCGCATTACAAACGCTGGCGGATGAACCGGGCTACGTGCAGGTTAGCCCTTATGACGCTGAGCGTTTAGGCATCCACGATCAACAGCTAGCCTGGATCTCGTCACGACGCGGCAAGGTGATCTCGCGCGTTGCCGTCAGCGAGCGCATCAATAAAGGTGCCGTCTATATGACCTACCAATGGTGGATCGGTGCCTGCAATGAACTAACGCTGGATCATCTCGATCCAGTATCCAAAACGCCGGAATACAAACACTGTGCCGTTAAGCTGGAAGCCATCGACGATCAGCAGGCAGCAGAGAACTATGTGCAACAGGAATACAGCCAGTTGAAAGATCGGCTACGCAGCACCGCAGAAAACGTCTGTTAATCTCTTACCTGAGCCGTCGCGAACCTCAGCCGTCAGGTAAAAGACGTGGCGGCTGAGGAAAATACATACTCTAAATAATTCGAGTTTCAGGAAGGCGGCAAGCGAAGGAATCCCGATGAGCTTACTCAGGTAAGTGATTCGGGTGACTGAACGTAGCCAACGCACATGCAACTTGAAGTATGACGAGTATAGATGGTTTAGACACCGTTTAACTCTCCTCACCGATAATGCCTTTATTCCCCACCTCATCTTGTAAAATTTCATTAATGAAAACGGATAAATTTCCGTTAATCGATAATAAACTTCTACGCACAACTTAAATTTTCACCTCTCGGTTTATCTTTTAAAATTATGTTGGTTATCACCGACCTCCCCTCCGCCCAATTGTTTTTTATTCCAATTTAGCGCAATTTGCGTTTCATTTTACAATGCTTTAATTTGTTTTTAACAAAAAGAGCCCCTTGTAGCGGCAGTGATCAAGTCGATTAAAAATAATTACTAAACAATCGGTTAGATGGACGCTAGCGGGGATAAAAGGACTATTATTATTGCTCGCATAGAGGTCGTTTATGTTACCGATTACCGTTATCTTATCGCTCCCTCATTATCTGTCCTTTATTATTCGTATCGACCCTGGAAGCTAATCCCCGCCTTTCATTCGTATTCTTCTGAACGTTGCTGACGTCGGGAAATAACCTAATTTCATCCCTTTCGATAGGCAGTTATAAAAAACTGCACGGCTTTTTTGTACCCCAAATTCGCCGAAAGAAAGGCAGTAAGTTATTCAGAATATAATAAAAAACAGGAGATTCACTGTGCTCACTATTCTCGGTTTCTCTATGGTCATCTGCTTTATGTACCTGATCATGACCAAGCGGATGTCTGCGCTGATCGCGCTGATTCTTGTCCCTACGCTGTTCGCACTGGCCGCCGGTTTCTATCAGGGGCTGGGGGCGATGATGCTGGACGGCATCAAAACACTGGCACCAACCGGCGTTATGCTGACGTTTTCTATTCTCTACTTCGGCATCATGATCGATGCGGGGCTGTTCGATCCGCTGGTGCGCTTCATTCTCCGTCTGGTTAAAGGCGATCCGCTGAAAGTGTTGGTCGGCACCGCCGTATTAACCTTGATGGTAGCGCTGGACGGTGACAGTACGACAACCTATATGATCGCGATTGCCGCATTCCTGCCGCTCTATCAGCGGTTGGGGATGAACGTGCTCGGATTGACCTGTCTGGTTAACATCGCCAGCGGCGTGATGAACCTTTCCCCCTGGGGCGGCCCCACGGCGCGTGCCGCCGCCGCATTGCGCGTTGATGCACTGGACGTTTTCCTTCCCATGCTCCCGGCAATTGTTTTAGCCAGCCTGACGTTGGTCGGCGTGGCCGTGTTTCTGGGTCTACAGGAGCGCAAACGACTGGGGATCATTGATGTCAGCAACTTCCAGAATGCGTCGATCAATCTGGGCAACGGCAGCGACGAAGAAAGCGACGCCAACCGCCGCCCTAAAATGTTCTGGCCTAACTTTATTCTGACCACACTGCTTCTGGTGTTTCTGGTGATCGGGATTCTGCCCATTCAGGTGCTGTTTATGGTCGGCTTCGCTATCGCCGTCATGCTCAACTATCCCAAGCTGGAGGAGCAAAAAGCGCGGATCGGCTCACACGCCGCTAACGTGCTCGCGGTGACATCGCTTATTTTCGCCGCGGGGATTTTCACCGGGATTTTATCCGGTACGGGTATGGTGGACGCCATGGCGAAGAGCCTGTTGCAGGTGATACCAGAAAGTTTCGGCCCGTATCTTGCGGTGTTCACCGCACTCATTAGCCTGCCGTTTACTTTTTTGATGTCCAACGACGCGTTCTATTTCGGAATCTTACCGGTTATCGCCCAAACGGCGGTCAACTATGGTATTACCCCAGAAGAGATCGCCCGTGCGTCGATTGTCGGCCAGCCGTTCCACCTGCTCAGCCCGCTGGTGCCATCACTCTACCTGCTGGTCAGTCTGGCAAAAGTGGACATCGGCGATCACCAACGCTTTGCAATCAAATGGGCGATTTTTGTCAGCCTGTCGCTGCTGGTCGGTGGTATTGTCTTCGGCGCATTTCCGTTCTATCACCAGTAAAACAGGATTGCTCCGGCCTGGCCGGAGCTTGCTCTGCTGGCAGGTGAGCCTTACTAACAAGAACATAAAGATTCCTCGTAACACCCTAAACGACATAGCAGGATAGCCATGGCTTTAACTCCCCTACAGACAAGGATTGTCAGACAAATTGTCGCCTATATTCGCCGCGAGCAGCTGCCGCCCGGCGCTCATCTGATCGAATCATCGCTGGCGCAGGTACTGAACACCTCGCGCACACCGGTCAAGGCCGCGCTGCTGTATCTGACGGAAAAAGGCATGCTGCATTACCACCGCAATCGGGGGTTTTATCTTGACCGCCATGCCCATGAATTAGGGCATTTGGTCACCGAATTAGCCGCCAGCAGCGAAGAGCCGCTCTACCGGAAGATTGTCGACATGCGCCTCTCCCGCCGGTTGCCAGAGCAGTTTTCAGAAGTGGATCTGATGCGAGAATGTCAGGTATCCCGCTCCGTACTGCGTAACGTTCTGACGCGTATTCAACAAGAAGGTTGGCTGGAGTTCCGCACCGGTCAAGGCTGGCGAACCACGCCGATTATCGATTCCGTCACGGCCTATGAGGAAAGTTTTACGTTCCGCCTGCTGGTCGAGCCGCTCAGTCTGCTGTCACCGCAGTTTCATATCGATCAGCACACGCTCAACGCCTGCCGTAAGCAACAGGAAGACATTCTCAATGGGGGTTACCTGACGCTCACACCGCATGAAATGTTCGATGCCAATACGCACTTTCATGAAACGCTGCTTGCCTGTAGTGGCAACCGCTTTGCCCACCATAGTTTGCAACGAATCAATCAGTTACGGCGTCTGGTGGAATATCGACAAGGAAGTCCAGCCTTCAATCCGAAGCGATTGGAACAGATTGCAGAGCATCTGGCGATTCTGGATTTCCTGCAACGGGGAGAGATCGAAACAGCGGCAGACTGGATGAAAAAGCATCTGGAAAAAGCGTGCCACGATAAAGTCAGCATCGATCTTTTTCGGTGAAATAACCAACAGAGAGGCCTCAAGTCGTCAGTAACATATGTTTAAAAAATAAAAAACACCATTTTAAACACCCTAAACGCCCAGCCACTTACAAATAGAAACACATAGAACAATAATTAAACGCCAAATCAGCAACAAAAAATAAAACTTAGAACACAAAAAAACAAAGTCACGATTTAAATAATTAAAAAATTATTTTTTTATAAAAATGACATGTATATAAAGTTTTTGTTAATTGTTCTTTTATTTTTACTTAATCTTTAAGTAATTCACCATCTGTTTTATTGATGTACAGCCACATATCATTAGCAACACTACTTCAACACCTTAGCTCATTTGCCTTAACCCGCAAAAAACCAATTTAACTAATTGTTTAATAATGGATTAATAAAGAAATCACGCTTTACGCGATCTGCGCATCACATCCCTATTTATCATTACAAGCGACATGGACATGCATTTTTCGCATGACAAAGATCACAATTACATAACAATCCGCAGAAAAAAAATGTAAAAAACAAGAATCGTTGTAATATCGGCGGGCAGACACAACACCCCAATAACAGGTTCGGGTGAGGAATTGGTGTATTCAGGGAAAGCACCAGCCATTCATCACGCGGCAATAATATTGTGTTGTCTGAATCAATTCATCAACATGAGGTTTATATGCAAAGGCAGAAGTTACTTGTACAGATAGTCTTGGCTATCGTCCTGGGAATATTAATCGGCTGGGCTTGCCATCAATATCTTGACGGCAGTCGAGCAAAAGAAGTCGCATCTTATTTCAACATGGTTACCGATATCTTCCTGCGCCTGATTAAAATGATCATCGCGCCACTGGTCTTCGCTACGCTGGTTTCCGGCCTGGCAAGCATGGGAGGAAACTCTTCTGCCGTTGGTCGTATCGGTATGAAAGCGATGATCTGGTTTGTCAGCGCCTCGTTCATCTCCCTGCTCATCGGTATGGTCTTCGCCAACCTGTTCCAACCTGGCGCAGGCATGAATCTCGAAATCCCCGCACAGCATGTTGCAACAGGTCTGAACACCGACAGCTTTACGCTTAAGAGCTTCATCAGCCATATCTTCCCGAAAAGTATCGTCGAAGCGATGGCGAACAATGAGATCCTGCAAATTCTGGTGTTCTCTCTGTTCTTCGGTTCCGCGCTTGCCTATGTAAAAGGCAAGAACAAGCATGCGACCACGATCATCTCCATGATCGAAGAACTGACCAAAGTGATGTTCCGCGTGACCGACTACGTGATGGCGCTGGCCCCTATTGCTGTCTTTGCCGCAATCGCTTCCGCGATTACCACGCAAGGTCTGGGCCTGCTTTACGACTTCGGTAAACTAATCGGTGAGTTCTACCTCGGTCTGACCGTACTGTGGGGCGTTCTGTTCCTGGTTGGTTACCTGTTCCTGGGCAAAGCCATCGTTACGCTGGCGAAGCTGATTCGTGAACCCACCATGCTGGCTTTCGCCACGGCGAGCAGTGAATCTGCTTATCCGAAAACCATGGAAGCCTTGACCAAATTCGGCGTGCCGAAAAAAGTCACCAGCTTTGTGCTGCCACTCGGTTACTCGTTCAACCTCGACGGCTCTATGATGTACCAGTCCTTTGCGATTCTGTTTATCGCACAGGCTTACAATATCGACCTGAGCGTTACTGAACAAATCCTGATCCTGCTGACGCTGATGATCACCAGTAAAGGGATGGCGGGCGTAGCGCGTGCCTCTATCGTGGTGGTTGCTGCAACACTGCCGATGTTCAGCCTGCCGGAAGCCGGCATCCTGCTGATTATCGGTATCGACCAATTCCTGGATATGGGTCGTACTGCAACTAACGTCATCGGTAACAGCATCTCTACCGCCGTCGTGGCCAGTCTGGAAAAAGATGTCCGCGATGATGATGAGAATGAAGAGGCTACCGACGAAGTCGTCGCCTATAAAGAACCTCAGCAGGCTACGCAAAATAGCTGATGCTGAGTGAGTGAATACGTCATCTATAGCGGCCTTCGGGCCGCTATTTTTTTATCTCTCGTTGCACTGCCAACGCTGTGACGACGTTTATAGCCCAGATGCTGATGATAGCCCTTTCATGTAGCGCCAGAATTTCTCAGAAGCCACATTCAACCGCGCATCGAGGCGATATAGATAAACGCCCATGCGGATCACGGCATTTTCCATGCTCAGGATCGTCAGCTCTTTGTTTTTCAGCTCTTCCTGAATGGAATAGTCCGGCAGCCAGGCGATACCATAACCTTTCTTCGTCATACGTTTGAGCAAGTCACTCATGGAAGAGACGAAATTGACCGTGAACTTATCGCTGTCGACGCTGGATAAGTAGCGGCTGACCTGACGCCCCATGTAGCTCGTCTCGGTATAGTTGAGTAGCGGCACCGATGAGGCACTGACATCAAACAGCGGCTTCCCTGCGCTATCACACGCGCAGACCGGATAAAGCCGAGATTCCAGTATCTTCTCGTGCATGAAGGGCTCTCCCATCAGATCCTCATTATAGAATGAGAAAATGAAGTCACTACGCCCTTCTTTGAGATTCAGCACCGCCTCATCGACATCGATCGATTCGACATAGAAGATTTTTTCCTGCGGATCCGGCACGTCTTTTAACAGCTCCGGCATGATGAAGACCGACAGCGAATGCGCCGCGGCGATGGTGATCTTATTCTTGTAATTATCTCCGCCGTGCAGCTTATTGAGCTGATACTCCAAATCATCCAGCGTATTACGGATATAGGCGTGGAACACGCGCCCCTGCTCGGTTAACTGTAGTGGCAACGCGCTACGGTCGAAAATATCAAAGCCAACCGCCGCCTCCAGAGCCTGAATGCGCCGACTGAATGAGGACTGAGAAATATTCCGTTTCTCGGCAGCCAGCGTAAAACTCCGGTGTTCTTCCAGCACGATAAAATCATACAGCCACTTGGTTTCGATATTATTCAGCATCACCCCTCACTCAAAACGCGCAGCGTCATATTTTCGTTCCCTATGCCAACGTTCTATATCTGCCAACGACCTACATCGCCAATAAAGCTGCTGCCCACTATACACCGTTAAAACCAATAAAAGCATAGGCATGCTAATAGTTATGCAAATCTCACATAGTAGATGGGAATTTAGCAATTCACATTGCCAAACAGTATGCGATTATCCTTTTAATTTCATAATGCTACAGGGTTAACAGCATGAACAGTCTCGTGGGAATTCTTGGTGGTATGGGGCCGGGTGCTACCGTCGATGCGATGCAAAAACTGATCAAAAACACGCCAGCGTATCGGGATCAAGACCATATTCCGATGATTGCGGTGTCTATTCCTGATATCCCTGATAGAACGAAATGCATTCTCCAGCACAGCGCGTCACCGCTGGATAAAATGCTGCAATATATGAAAATTCTCGAAAACGCGGGCGCTGAATGCATCATTATCCCGTGCAATACCGCGCACTATTGGTTTAATGACTTAAAAAAGCAGTGCCGTGCAGAAATGATCAGCATTATTGATGTGACCTGTCAGGCGATTAAGAATGCCAACACCACACGCGTTGGCCTATTGGCAACGACGGCGACGGTGAAAGCAAGAATTTATCAGGACAATCTGACTACCGATAATATTGAGTGCTACACGCCGGATGATGCAGACCAACACCAGGTAATGGAAAGCATCTACGCGTATAAATCCGGTGATATCGACAGAGCCTATAGCCTATTGTCACCGGTAAAAGATCGCCTGTTGCAGGCTGGCGTTGAGAAAATTATTCTGGGCTGTACCGAGCTTCCCCTGATTCTGGAGCAGGAAGTTAAAACGTCACCACAGCACTATGTCGATGCAACGGAAGAGTTAATTAAGAAAACGGTCGAGTGGTATTTTACCCACAGCCCGAGAAATGATATTGCCGCTTAATTCTTTAATAAAGATATCCCAATAAATATGCCACTCGGCATGAATACTTCTGCCGAGTGGCATCGTGTAATACGCTTAATATCTAATGAATATCAATTCATAATATTGCGTATGCAAGAACGAAGATAAATAACCGTTCCGTGGTTATGACGGGAATTTCAGCGCACTGTTTTGCGCGCCGGAATTAGCAACCACCCAGGATTTCGCCGCAGAGGTGCTCATCAAACTGTATGAATAGTTAGATGACGCCGTCCATTTAGCCGCAGGCGATTTACTTGCCACAGCCGCCGGTGAACTGCCATTATCCGTAAAGGTTGAACCATTGCCTTTATCGTCAACCATTCCTTTCTTTTCCGCACCGGAGCCAAATACATTACGCTCAGAAAGTACATTGGCATTCTGCGCAACCGTAAAGGCCAGATTGAATTTATTGACGTAGTTATTGAAGACGTGGAAATAACCATAACGCATCAGGCCGGGTGCACGCACCTGAATGTTTTCGTAATAGTTATGGCAGATAGTCAAACGCGGATAGCCATTGTAAGCACTGTTATTATCATCTGCCGGATGGCCGAAGATGCAACCATATTTATGGTTTGAGAATAAGCAGTTACTGATCGTGATGTAATCCGCCTTCTCACCGATATAAATCAGTTTATCGAGGCTACCATCGTTATCACTCCACGTATGCCCAGGCCATGAACAGTGATCCACCCAATATCCCTTACCGTAGTTCAAATACAGCTGGATATCGTCATTATCTTTGATACCAACATCATGTTTAAAAACCAGATTCTGGAAAATGACGTTGGATGAATTGCTATCAGCACGCAGGTGGATATTGGTCAGTACATTAGCGCCACCGAAAGAACCAACGATGGTTTTATTGCTGCCAAACACCACTTTGGTCAGTGCTGATGCTTTCAGCGATGCACCCAGCACGACAATGGTTTTTGCTGAACCGCTCACAGCAGATTTAAAATCGGCCAGAGAGTTTACCGTAACAACTTTACCACCTGTTCCTCCGGTAACATTTGCCGCTTTTGCAAAACCAATAATCCCATTAAGGTTTGTTGTTGGATAAGCCATAAATTTCCCTCTTTACAATTAGTGAATAGTTATGTCATTCGGTGCGTTAGTTAATAAAAATAAATAACACGCCTTCGACAATTACAGAGTGTATAGAAGGGAATTCATTAAGCTTATTAATCGAGTTTAATAAAAAACAAACCCTGCGAATAATTCATTTTTAATTAATAACCTGCCACCTCTATAATAAAAGAGGTGGCATAATAACAATCTAATTATTACTACCAACCTTTCACTGCCCCGCCGTTAAAAATACGGTTAGCCGCCTGTTCAACTTCATCAGACTGATAGGCCTGAATAAACTTTTTAACGTTTTCCGCCTCTTTATTATTTTCACGAGTCACAATAATATTCACATACGGTGACTCTTTATCCTCAATAAAAATACCGTCTTTCGTTGGCGTTAAGCCGGTTTGCTGAATATAGGTCGTGCTAATAATCGCGACTGTCACTTGCGGATCGTCCAGCAAACGCGGTAGCTGTGCCCCTTCCACTTCCATAATACGCAGGTTGTGCGTGTTGGTCGTAATATCCAACACTGTCGGTAATAAACCCGTATCAGGCTTCAGCGTAATTAATCCAGTTTTTTCCAGTAATAACAGCGCGCGTCCCAGATTCGTAGGATCGAACGGAATCGCGATGGTGTCGCCAGCTTTCAGATCGTTGATATTTTTAATCTTCTTCGAATAACCCGCCATCGGGAAGACGAAGGTATTTCCTACCGCCACCAGCTTATAACCGTGTTCGCGGTTTTGCTGTTCCAGAAAAGGACGATGTTGAAAGACATTCGCGTCCAAATCGCCTTTATCCGTTGCCTCGTTCGGCAATAGAGAACCGCTGAACCCTACCAGTTCGACATCCAGACCATATTTCTCTTTTGCCACTTTCTTCGCGACGTCGGCGACGTCCTGTTCCGCACCGTTAATCACACCGACTTTAATGTGGTTGGCAGAATTGCTTGCGCTATCGCATGCCGTCAACGCCATCGCCGCCGTGACCATTCCCGCCACCAGCGCTATACGCCATTTCGTCATCACTCTGATTCCCTGATATCGTAAATACATTGATGTATAACTCCATTGGTTTGTAACCACATGGAGTTAAAGAGAAAAACAGTATGTTCCTCGATTAACCGAGTCAAATAACTCCGCGTTCTATCAATATGCTTTTCATTATTAGGTCAATAAAGAGGGGAATATCTGTTAAGCCGATTCCATTTTACTTCTCTGCTATTGCTCGCCTCTTGATTCCCCCGCATTATGACGCTTTGATGACCTTGAATTCATACGGCGAAACCATGATTAATGTGGCTTTAGTTGACGATCACATCGTTGTACGGTCTGGCTTTGCACAGCTTCTGACATTAGAAAATGATATTCAGGTTGTTGGACAATATGCTTCAGCGGCACAGGCGTGGCCCCATCTACTCAAACAACCGATTGACGTTGCCGTGATTGATATTGCCATGCCGGATGAAAGCGGCCTGTCGCTATTAACCCGTCTGCGTCAACAGCGTCCTAATTTTCGCGCCATTATTCTGAGCATCTATGACACCACCGCATTTGTACAAAGCGCGCTGGATGCGGGTGCAGGCGGCTATCTCACGAAGCGCTGTGGCCCGGAAGAGTTAGTGCAAGCGGTTCGTGTGGTCAGCAGCGGTGGCCTGTACCTGTGTGCTGATGCGCTGCACGCCATTCGCCATCAGCAGCAGCCACCGAAAGAGCTGCTGGCACTGACCCCGCGCGAGCGGGAAATATTCAGCCTGTTGATCAACGGAATTAGTGTAAAAAGCATCGCTGAACAGCTCGAACTCAGCCATAAGACCGTTCACGTTCACCGTGCCAATATTCTCAGTAAATTACAGTGTGAATCTACGGTAGAACTGGTGCACTTTGCACTGCAACACCAACTGCTGGCTGGGAAATAAATCATGCGTCGCCTGCACGTCATCGGCATGACGCTGTTTCTGGCCTTTTTCTATAGCCTGATTTGGCTGGCGCTGTGGACCATCAGTTTCTATTTGAGCAACAACGGCCAGCAGGCAGCACTGCTGTTACCGCAAGGACTGCGGCTGGCGTTGATGATTTTGCTGCCGCGCAAATACTGGCCGACCTTGCTGCTTGCGGAAATCGCCATCCAGAGCTGGCTTATTAGCGAGCAGCTCATAACGCGTTCGCTGCTGCTACTTTCTCCGTTCATCAGCCTGATTCCGGCCATCATCACGCATAAAATCTGGCATCGCTATACGCTTTATTGGCAACGGCTTCTGCTATTGCTGGCAGCACTGACGCTCAATACCGTTCTGCACGGCATCGCTATCGGCCCCTGGTTACACTCGCAGTTGACGCAAACACTGCTAGCGACGTTTACCGGCGGCGTCCTGCTGATCCCGTTCATCTATCTGCTGTACGAATACATCAAGCAGCAGCACTTGCAGACGTTGCTGGCACAGGAGATCCCCGATCCGCCGTTGCGTACCTCGCTGCTGATTTGGTGCTCGCTGTTTTTTTCTATCGGCGTTTGCCTGCAAATGGCGTTCACACCCGAGATGGAACGCCTGCTGCTGATCTTCGTTTTTCTGCCTAACGTGGTCATGGCGTATAAATTCGGCTGGCAAGGCGGCGTGCTCTCCGCCGTACTCGGCAGTCTGATGATTGCCGTCACGCGTCAGGTGAGCGGTGCCTTCGACGATCTGCGCGAGCTGGAACTCTTTCTCTCTACGCAGGCGCTGCTCGGCATTGGGCTGGGGATCGCGATCAGCCGTCAGCAACAGCTGGCACAGCGGCTCCAGCGCTATCGTCATCAGTTGGAGCAAGAGCTGAAAACCCGGCGGCGACTCATGGAGCGCATCATCCACACCGAAGAGGCCGTACGCAAAGACATCGCGCGCGAACTGCACGATGACATCGGCCAAAACATCACCGCCATTCAGATTCAGGCCATGCTGGTAAAACACAGCGCGCCGGCCGATGCGGCTCAGCATGCTGCCGGACAAATCAGCGAGCTGTCGCGGCGCATCCACCACACCACCCGCCAGCTTCTGCGCCAGCTGCGTCCACCGGTGCTGGATGAAATGGTGTTGGATAAAGCGCTGCATCATCTGGCGGATGAATTTGCCTTTTCGGCTCGCGGTATCCAGTTTCAGCTGGATTATCAGCTCCCCACGCCTCCGCATGATGACGTAGTGGTTTTCACCCTTTACCGGCTGGTGCAGGAACTGCTTAACAACATCAACAAGCACGCCAGCGCCACACAGATTACGGTTCGGCTTTCCCAACAGGATGACCTGATTACGCTCGACGTCATTGATAACGGCGTGGGCATCGCACAAGACAGGTCGCCTCCGACAGGCGGTGGCTTTGGCCTGCGGGGCATCGAGGAGCGCGTACAGGCGTTGGGTGGTCACTGGCTGGTAAAAGCCTCCACCATTGGCGACGCTGCCACGCCGCGCGGTACGCACATAATTGTTAACTTGCCCACAAAATTTAAACAAAAAGACAATTAGCTAGGAATTATTCCTAGCCACCTAAAACCTTGTCTCATCCTTTTTCATTCACATCCCCCTACTCTTCTCTCAACGCGATGGAGAACCCCATGCAGGCACCCATGTTTCCAGCGGGACAGCTTTCACCAACACAAATCAGCCGGCGTTATCGCTACTGGCGATCACGGTTGCTGATTTCCATGGTCATCGGGTACGCCACGTTTTACCTGACGCGTAAAAGCATCAACTTCGTCATGCCGGTGATGCAGTTGGAATTAGGGTTAAGCAAAGGCGATATCGGTCTACTAGGGACGCTGTTTTATCTCTGTTATGGCGCGTCCAAGTTTATTTCAGGCATCGTGTGCGATCGCAGTCAGGTGCGCTGGTTTATGGGTGTCGGACTGATGATTACCGGCGTTCTGAACATTCTGTTCATGTACTGCCAGTCGCTCACGGGTTTGCTGATTGTTTGGGCGCTGAATGGGTTCTTTCAGGGCTGGGGATGGCCGCCTTGCGCCAGACTGCTGAGCAGTTGGTATTCGCGCAATGAGCGCGGCCTCTGGTGGGGGTGCTGGAATACGTCGATCAATATCGGCGGTGCGGCGGTTCCCCTGCTGGCGGGCTATCTGGCCTCTGAATGGGGGTGGCAGGCGGCGCTGCTGGTACCGGGCATCATCGGCATTGTGATTGGTCTGTGGCTGTGTTGGCAGCTGTGCGATAAACCGCAACAGCAGGGATTGCCCAGCGTCGGCGAGTGGCGGCGCGATGCGCTGGAGCTTCGTCAGGAGCAGCAGAGCCCGCCGATGCCAATGCGCCAGATTCTGCGCGATGCGATTTTGCGTAACCGTACCATCTGGCTACTCGGGTTTTCCTACATTCTGGTGTACCTGATTCGCATCGCACTGAATGACTGGGGGAACATCTGGCTGTCAGAGAGCCACGGTTTCAACCTGCTCAGCGCGAACGCCACGCTGTCGCTGTTTGAACTGGGCGGATTGATGGGGGCGCTGTTTGCCGGTTGGGGTTCGGACCTGCTGTTTCGTGGTCAACGCGCACCGATGATTTTGCTGTTTGCATTAGGGTTGTTTTTAACCATGACCGCGCTGTGGCTGGCACCGATTCACCACTATTCACTGCTCGCGGCCTGTTTCTTCAGTATCGGTTTTTTTGTTTTTGGACCACAGATGTTGATTGGTCTGGCTGCGACGGAATACAGCCATAAGGATGCCGCAGGCACGGTGACAGGTTTTCTGGCGTTGTTTGCCTATCTGGGGGCAGCGCTGGCGGGCTGGCCGCTGGCACAGGTGCTGCAACACTACGGATGGTCGGGATTTTTTACTCTGCTGGCGTTGGCTTCAGCCTGCATCGGACTGTTATTGATGCCGCTGCTGATGGCAGGTGTCAGCCGCCGGGAACGTTTGATGACATCAAAATAGCAATAACAATCGATAACTATACCCTAAATAATTCGAGTTTCAGGAAGGCGGCGACACAGCGAATCCCCAGGAGCTTACTCAGGTAAGTGACTGGGGTGAGCGAGGAAAGCCAACGCACATGCAACTTGAAGTATGACGGGGATATACTAAGGAAAACATCATGAAACTGAGTACCTTAACTACCCTCATCGCCGCTGGACTGACCGTTGCTGCTGTTACCACCACCACCGCTCGGGCGGAAGGTCGCCTGGTCATTTACTGTAGCGCCACCAACGCCTTCTGCGAGGAAGAAGCCAAGGCCTTCGGTGAGAAATACAACGTTAAAACCTCCTTTATCCGCAACGGTTCCGGCAGCACGCTGGCGAAAGTCGATGCAGAAAAGAAAAACCCGCAGGCTGACGTCTGGTACGGCGGCACGCTGGATCCGCAATCTCAAGCGGGCGAAATGGATCTGCTGGAACCCTATCAGTCTAAAAACCTTGAGCAGATCATGCCGCAGTTCCGCGACCCCGCCAAACGTAAAGGCAACTACTCGTCAGCCGTTTACGTCGGTATTCTCGGCTTCGGCGTCAACACCGATCGCCTGAAAGAGAAAAACCTGCCCGTTCCACAGTGCTGGAAAGATCTAACCAACCCGGTCTACAAAGGCGAAATCCAGATTGCCGATCCACAAAGCTCCGGTACGGCCTATACCGCACTGGCGACCTTCTCCCAGCTGTGGGGACAGGATCAGGCCTTTGATTACCTGAAAAAACTGAATACCAACGTGTCGCAGTACACCAAATCCGGTATTGCCCCGGCACGTAACACTGCACGTGGCGAAACCGCTATCGGCATCGGCTTCCTGCATGACTACTCGCTGGAAAAAGAGAAAGGCGCACCGCTGACGCTGATCTCCCCGTGTGAAGGTACTGGCTATGAAATTGGCGGCGTCAGCATCCTGAAAGGCGCGCGCGCAATATGGATAACGCCAAGCTGTTCGTTGACTGGGCGCTGTCAAAAGAAGCACAGGAACTCTCCTGGAAGAAAGGCCAGTCCTACCAGATTCTGACCAACACCACCGCAGAAGCCTCTCCGCTGTCTCTGAAGTTGCAGGATCTGAAACTGATCAACTACGACATGGACAAATACGGTGCAGCAGACGTGCGTAAAGAGCTGATTTCCAAGTGGGTTAACGAAGTCAAAATGGGTCAATAATTTCGATTCGTTGCCCTTGATTCATTGACCTTTATTGATTGCAAAAATAATGGGAACACGGCGGCAAAGCTTGCTCGCATTTCGCTTAACGCCGTGTTCTCAGCATCGCTAATTAACCATTACTCAATATTATTCACCAACCAATACCTGTGACGATTCAATCTTATAAAACAACGCTATAAAGCACCAGGGAACCTTATGTCACACACACTAACTCTTTCACCGACGCCTAAGCGGGATCCTGTATTCCTGTGGCTGTCGCTGATTGCAGCAACCTTTTTGCTGCTGCCAGCGTGGAGCCTGGATTACGGCCTGCTGGATGCCTCACGCGATGAACTGCTAGCGGCCTACAGCTGGTCGAGCCTGAATATCAGCCTGCTGTGGTTCCTGCTTCCAGTAGGACTGCTGGTACGTCCACTGCTTACGCCCGGTCGGGAACAGCGTGGCCGCCACCGTTTTGATGCGGCTTACGCGTTGTTCTGTGCCCTTTTCGTGGTCATCAGTGCCACGGTGGAAGGTCGCGGAATGGGCTATGGCACCATCGCACTGTTTGTCGCGCTGAGTGCGATTATTACGCTGGCGCTATCGCGGCTGGACTGGCTGGGTGGCGATCGCTTCGTCATCGGCTCGCTCATCAGCATCATCGCGCTAATTGGCGTCTTTATCCTTTACCCCAGCATCGCAATCTTTATTCCGATGTTCACCAACGACAGTGGGGAATTCGCGCCGCTGGCATTTATGCAGATTTTGGGGCAGACGCACATCTTACGGGTGATCTGGAACTCATTCCTGCTGTCGGTTGCCGTCGGTATCGGCTGTACCTTCTTCGGTATGGTGCTGGCGATTTATACCTCGCGTATTGCCCGCCGCTCCGCGATTATTGGCCGCATTTTCTCCATTCTGCCTATCGTTACGCCACCGTTTGTCGTCGGGTTAGGCGTGACGCTGATGATGGGCCGCTCCGGTTACATGACCGAGCTGATGGTAGATTGGTTCGGGCTGACGAACACCAACTGGCTGTACGGTTTTACCGGCATCTGGCTGGCGCAGGTGCTCGCCTTCACGCCAATGTCATTTATGATTCTGGAAGGCGCGATGAAGACAATTCATCCGTCACTGGAAGAAGCGTCGTACACGCTGCGTGCTAACCGTTACCAAACCTTTCAGCGGGTTTTCCTGCCCTTGCTGAAACCAGCGCTCGCCAACTCGTTCCTGATCGTGATCGTCCAGTCGCTGGCTGATTTCAGTAACCCACTGGTGCTGGGCGGTAACTTCGACGTACTCGCGACGCAGATTTACTTCTACATCACTGGCGCACAGTTGGATTACCAGTCAGCCAGTACGCTCGGCGTTGTCCTACTCGTGTTCTCACTGGGCGTGTTCTGCGTGCAATATCTGTGGATCGGTAAACGCTCCTACGTGACGATTTCCGGCAAATCCTCTCGGGGTGATGTACAGCCGCTGCCCGTTTCGCTGGTGTGGATCGTCAGCATTCTGCTCTATGTCTGGATTGCCTTTAACGTCCTGCTGTACGGCAGCATTTTCTACGGCAGCTTTACCGTTAACTGGGGCGTGG
This sequence comes from Pectobacterium brasiliense, assembly GCF_016950255.1. Classification (NCBI taxonomy): domain Bacteria; kingdom Pseudomonadati; phylum Pseudomonadota; class Gammaproteobacteria; order Enterobacterales; family Pectobacteriaceae; genus Pectobacterium; species Pectobacterium brasiliense. Next base: position 1,422,759 of record NZ_JACGFN010000001.1, read on the forward strand.
ATTACACCCTGACGCTGGCAAACTTCAGCAAGCTGTTCGGACAAGGCTTTAGCGACGGCGCCTGGCCTTCCCTGCTGGATACGCTGCTGTTCGCGGGTATCGCCGCACCGATTACGGCACTGTTCGGGCTGCTTATCGCCTACATCGTGGTGCGCCAGCAGTTCTACGGCAAGAAGGCTATCGAGTTCACCACCATGCTGTGCTTTGCGGTGCCGGGCACCGTTGCCGGTGTGTCTTACATTCTGGCCTTTAACAGCGCGCCGGTTTACTTAACGGGAACCGCGGTGATCGTCATCATGTCGATGGTGATGCGTAACGTACCAGTCGGTATTCGTGCCGGTATCGCTGGGCTAGGACAGTTGGATAAATCACTGGACGAAGCGTCACTCAGCCTGCGTGCAGGTTCGATGCGCACGGTGTTTTATATTCTGCTACCGCTGCTGCGTCCGGCCATTTTGTCTGCGCTGATTTACAGCTTCGTACGCGCGATTACCACCGTCAGCGCCATTATCTTTCTGGTTACACCGGATACTCGCGTCGCCACGTCTTACATTCTTAACCGCGTGGAAGACGGTGAATACGGTATGGCGATTGCCTACGGTTCCATCCTGATTGTGGTCATGCTGGCCATTATTTTCCTGTTCGATTATCTGGTCGGTGAAGCGCGGGTTTCCCGCACGAAAGCCAAGAATAATGCCTAAGCGGAGTGATTACCTTGAATACTGAAAAAAGCTTTGTCGAACTGAAGCACATCACTAAACGCTTCGGCAACAATACCGTCATTGATGATTTGAATCTGGCGATCCCACAGGGAAAAATGGTCACGCTGTTAGGGCCATCAGGCTGCGGTAAAACCACGGTACTCCGAGCGGTTGCTGGATTGGAAAAACCGACAGAAGGCCAGATTTTCATCGATGGCGAAGACGTCACCGAGCGCTCCATTCAACAGCGTGATATCTGCATGGTGTTCCAGTCTTACGCCCTCTTCCCGCATATGTCGCTGGGGGAAAACATCGGTTACGGGCTGAAAATGCTTGGTCGTCCGAAGGCAGAAATCAATCAGCGTGTAAAAGAAGCGCTGGCGCTGGTCGACCTGGCAGGATTTGAAGATCGCTACGTCGACCAGATTTCTGGTGGACAGCAGCAGCGTGTCGCACTGGCGCGTGCGCTGATCCTCAAACCTAAAGTTCTGCTGTTCGATGAGCCGCTGAGTAACCTTGATGCCAACCTGCGCCGCAGCATGCGTGAGAAAATCCGTGAACTTCAGCAGCAGTTCAACATCACCTCGCTGTATGTTACGCACGATCAGAGCGAAGCCTTTGCGGTATCCGACATGGTTCTCGTGATGAACAAAGGCAAAATCATGCAGTTGGGTGCGCCGCAGGAGCTTTATCGCCAGCCGGCTTCCCGCTTCATGGCCAGCTTTATGGGAGATGCCAACATTTTCCCTGCCACCTTCACGGCAGACAGCGTGAATATCTACGGCTACCTCATTCCGCGTCCGCAGGGCTTTGCCGCCGGCTTAAGCGAATCGACCGTCGGTATTCGCCCGGAAGCCATTACGCTCAGCCAACAGGGTGACGAAAGCCAGCGCTGCACCATTACGCAGGTCGCCTACATGGGGCCGCAGTACGAAGTGCAGGTGGACTGGCATGGACAGTCGATGCTGTTGCAGGTTAACGCAACCCAGCTTCAACCGAATCCGGGCGACAGCTACTATCTGCAAATCCATCCTTACGGCATGTTTGTGTTGTCCGAGCAGTAAACATCGAGTAATCCTCCCTCAAACCGGGCGCGCTTGCACCCGGTTTTACTTTTTACAAACATCTAAAACGCCTACGAACGTCAGCGTCTCTTCGGTCTATTTTGATTGTGTCGGAATACATACGCCTGTTACGGATTCCCTGTGCGATTTGTTATGATGATGCTCTTTTACGCATAGAATCACGCACGGAATAGCCGCTATGAAACAGAAACCCATAACCTTAAACGATGTCGCCGAGTATGCTGGGGTTTCCTATCAGACGGTTTCCCGCGTGCTGAATCAAGCACCTCATGTTTCATCCCGTACTCGCAGTAAAGTAGAACAGGCGATGGCGGCACTTAACTACACGCCAAACCGCGTTGCACAGCAGTTGGCAGGAAAAACCATCACCACACTGGGGCTGGTCACTACCGATCTGTCACTGCACGCGCCTTCGCAAATTGCCGCAGCGATTAAGACCACCGCCAGTCAGCTAGGGATTAACATCGTGATGTCCATGCTGAGCAGCCCGGATGTCAACACCTGCAATAATGCCGTTAACGACCTGCTTTCTCAGCGTGTTAGCGGCGTTATCGTGAATGTTCCGCTATCCACGGATGACGTCGCCCACATTAGCCAGACCTGTGCCGACACCCCCGTCCTGTTTATGGATGCCGATCCGCATACCGACATACTCAACGTCATGTTCGATCCCGATCACGGCGCACGTTTAGCCATCACGCATCTGGTACAGCTGGGGCATCAACACATCGCCCTGTTGACCGGACCAATGACATCGATCTCCGCCCGTCTGCGTTATGAAGGCTGGCTAGCCGAGCTGGAAAAACAGCAGCTCACCCCCGCTTCAGTGCTACACGGTGACTGGAGCGCCGCATCCGGTTACCACCAGACGCTAGCCCTGTTGGGAGAATCCCTGTGCGTCTCCGCCATTGTTGTCGCGAACGATCAAATGGCGCTTGGCGTCCTGCGTGCGCTGCACGAGTATGGCCTGCGCGTACCGGAGCAGATGTCAGTGATTGGTTTTGACGATACTCAGGACAGCGCGTATTACACTCCGCCACTGACAACCATTCGCCAGGATTTCAGGCTATTAGGTAAAGAAGGCGTCACCCGTTTGCTCGCCACGCTGCGCGATCCTACCCAGAGCACATCACTACTGTTACCCACCGAACTGATCGTACGCCATAGCACCGCCGTACATTCATCAACCCATGCCTCCCTGCAAGAACTCACCAAAAACCTGTTGGACATTACGCGCCAGCTACAAAGGCTGTAACCCTTTATGTTTGTAACCCCTTACACGACTTGTAACCCTTTACACAGCAGCACCGTTTTCACCATCGATGCACAACCCTAACAAAATAAGATGATAAACAATAAGTTATTTATCACCTCTCGTTTATTTATTGCGTAGCGCTTTCCAAATTCGATGTATCGCCACTCATTTTACAAACGATCTTTGTGATCGCTTCCACTTTATTGCCACGTTCCACTTTACTCGCCCTGACGAGTCGATATGTTATGAGAAATAGAGATTGTGAGCGGATAACAATTTAACTATCCAATCACAGAAACAGACTCAAGACGTTCAGGAGCCAAGCCATCATGAGCGATACCGTTTTACCGTATCCAGTACGCCATCGCGCCACACTGCAAGAGATCCTTGCCCGACGTGATTGGGAAAATCCAGCCTGTACTCACTATCAGCGGCTCCCCGCTCACCCACCGTTCAACAGCTGGCGCAGCGTGGCTGCTGCACAGCAAGATGAGCCTTCTCAGCGGCTTCGTCGCCTGAATGGTGAATGGACATTTAGTTATTTCACCCGCCCGGAAGCCGTACCGGAAAGCTGGCTACAGCAGGATCTGCCGGATTCAAGCACCATTCCAGTACCTGCCAATTGGCAGCTACAGGGCTATGACACTCCGATTTACACCAACGTAAAATACCCGATTCCCGTCAACCCACCCTATGTGCCAGAAGACAATCCTACAGGTTGTTACTCGCTCACTTTTAAAATCAATCACGACTGGATCAGTAGCGGACAAACCCGGATTATTTTTGATGGTGTTAACTCCGCGTTTTATCTCTGGTGTAACGGCCACTGGGTGGGATATTCACAGGATAGTCGCCTGCCTGCGGAGTTTGATATCGGCCGTTATCTGAAGACCGGCGAGAATCGACTGGCGGTGATGGTGCTACGCTGGTCTGACGGCAGCTATCTGGAAGATCAGGACATGTGGCGTATGAGCGGTATTTTTCGCGACGTCACCCTTCTGCATAAACCAGCGATTCACCTCAGCGATATCCAGCTCACTACGCCGCTCAGCGCCGATTTCCGCCACGGCACGCTGGATATTCAGGTGAAGGCAACACTCTCTGAAGCTGAGGCCAAAAACCATCGCGTCCACGCACAGCTTTGGCGTGGTAATAAGCTCATCGGTGGTACGCGGCAGGCATTCGGCTGCAATATTGTCGATGAACGAGGTGCCTATCATGATAAATCTTTTCTCCGCATCGACGTGCCACAGCCCGACCTGTGGAGCGCCGAACTGCCGAATCTGTATCGCGCGGTTATCGCACTGGAAACGGCGGAAGGCGAGCTAGTCGAAGCGGAAGCCTATGATGTCGGTTTCAGAAAAGTTGAAATCCGCTGCGGCCTGCTGCTGCTGAACGGTCAACCGCTGCTAATCCGCGGGGTTAACCGTCACGAACACCATCCGCAGCACGGTCAGGTCATGGATGAAGACACAATGCGGCGCGATATTATGCTGATGAAGCAGCATAACTTTAACGCCGTACGCTGCTCACATTATCCCAACCATCCGCTGTGGTATCGGCTGTGCGATCGCTACGGTCTCTATGTTGTGGATGAAGCGAACATTGAGACGCACGGCATGCAGCCGATGAATCGTCTGTCGGACGATCCCGCTTGGCTGCCAGCCTATAGCGAACGCGTATCAAGGATGGTACAGCGCGATCGCAATCATCCCTGCATCATTATCTGGTCATTGGGGAACGAATCCGGCTACGGCGCAAACCATGATGCGCTCTATCAATGGATCAAACGCCACGATCCGACTCGCCCTGTGCATTACGAAGGCGGCGGCGCGAATAGCCGTGCGACCGACATTGTGTGCCCAATGTACGCCCGCGTTGATGAAGATCAGCCCTTCCCCAGCGTACCCAAATGGTCGATCACCAAATGGATCAGCATGCCAGACGAGCATCGGCCCCTCATCCTCTGCGAGTATGCACATGCGATGGGAAACAGTCTGGGGGGATTCGCACGTTATTGGCAGGCATTCCGCCAATATCCTCGGTTACAGGGCGGATTTATCTGGGATTGGGTCGATCAGGCACTGACCCGTCGCGACGAGCAAGGCAATGATTATTTGGCGTACGGCGGAGATTTTGGCGACATGCCTAACGATCGCCAGTTCTGTCTGGACGGCCTGCTTTTTCCCGATCGCACCCCGCATCCCTGCCTGTATGAAGCCCAGCGGGCACAGCAGCATATTCAATTCACCTGGCAGGCTGAGTCGCCGTGTGAGCTGCGTGTCACCAGCGAATACCTGTTTCGCCATACGGACAATGAGCAGTTGAACTGGTGCATTACGTTAAATGATAAGACGCTCGCAGAAGGTTCTCTGCCGCTGACGCTCGCTCCGCAGGCTACCCAGACACTGACGCTGCTGGAAGCCCTTCCCACAGTCGATCGCGCAGGAGAGCTTTGGCTCAATGTCGAAGTTGTACAGCCTAAAGCCACCGCCTGGTCAGAAGCTAATCACCGCAGTGCCTGGGATCAGTGGCAACTTCCTGCACCGCTTCACCTTCCCGAGTCACCGAGTTCTGAACAGAAGAAACCACCCGTTCTGCAATCATCCGATGCGTACTTTGACATCATTCAGGGCGAACAGCATTGGCGCTTTAACCGCCAGAACGGCTGGCTGGAACAGTGGTGGACGGCGGATGCCCCAACCCTATTAACGCCCTTGCAGGATCAGTTTGTTCGGGCACCGCTGGATAACGACATCGGTATCAGCGAGGTCGATCGCATCGATCCACGCGCCTGGGCCGAACGTTGGAAATCGGCCGGACTTTATCAATTGCAGACGCAGTGTGTGGCGATTCAGGCCGACCAGCTCGCCGATGCCGTGCACATTGTCACCGAGCACGTCTTCCTCCATGCCGGACAAATCCTGCTGCGGAGTAAAAAGCGCTGGCAGATTGATGCACATGGCGTGATGACCGTGGATGTCGATGTTGATGTCGCCACGACGCTGCCGTCACTGGCCAGAGTGGGCTTGAGTTGCCAGTTAGCCGACGTCGCGCCTCAGGTCAGTTGGATCGGGCTTGGGCCTCATGAAAATTACCCAGACCGACAGCTCGCGGCACAGCATGGGCACTGGAATCTGCCGCTGGATGACCTGCACACGCCTTACATTTTCCCAACGGAAAACGGGCTACGCTGCAATACGCGTACGCTGACGTATGGCAAATGGACCATCACCGGAAACTTCCACTTTGGGTTAAGCCGCTACGGGCTGACGCAATTAATGACGTGCACTCACCACCACTTATTAGAAAAGGAAAAAGGCGTTTGGCTCAATCTGGATGGCTTCCACATGGGAATTGGCGGCGATGATTCCTGGAGCCCTAGCGTTCACCGCGATGATTTACTCACGGCGACGCATTATCACTATCGCATCGCCTTGCAGCATCACCAGCCGTATTGATATGAAAAAACAGTATTAAAAAACAACGAAAGAGCGCGGTTATTACCGCCTCTTTCCATCCTGTTTATATCCAGCAAGTATCTATCTGCCGTCAAAATAAACGTTGCGGATATTATGCATATCGGAGAAAGCAACATGTACTACCTACATAATAGGAATTTCTGGATATTCGGCCTGTTTTTCTTTTTCTATTTCTTCATCATGGGGGCTTACTTCCCCTTCTTCCCTATTTGGCTTCATGATATTAACCAAATAAGTAAAAGCGATACGGGAATTATCTTCGCCTGTATTTCTTTTTTCGCTCTGCTATTTCAACCGATATTTGGCTTACTATCCGATAAATTAGGATTGAGAAAACACCTGCTATGGATTATTACCATAATGCTGGTGTTTTTTGCTCCGTTCTTCATTTATGTTTTCGGCCCATTACTAAAATACAATATCGTCTTAGGTTCTATCGTCGGCGGGATGTACCTGGGATTCATTAACAACGGCGGTGCACCAGCTATTGAGGCCTACATCGAGAAAGTCAGCCGCCGTAGCCAGTTTGAATTTGGTCGTGCGCGTCTGTTTGGCTGTCTCGGCTGGGCGCTCTGTGCGTCTATCGTCGGTATTATGTTTACCATCAATAACCAGTTTGTTTTCTGGCTGGGTTCAGGTTGTGCCGTCATCCTCGCCATCCTGTTGCTGCTGGCAAAACCAGAGGCCTCTTCCAGCGCTCTCGTTGCCGATCAGGTAGGCTCCAACCAGAAACCGTTCAACCTGAAAATGGCAGCCGAACTGCTAAAAGAACGTAAAATCTGGTTCCTGACGCTCTATGTCGTCGGCGTGTCGTGCACCTATGATGTATTCGATCAGCAGTTTGCCAACTTCTTCACCTCGTTTTTCGAGACCCGACAAGAAGGAACGCGGGTATTTGGCTACGTCACCACGCTGGGTGAATTGCTGAATGCCACCATCATGTTTTTCGCACCGCTGATTGTGAACCGTATCGGCGGTAAAAATGCCCTGCTCATCGCTGGGACGATTATGTCCGTGCGCATTATTGGTTCGGCCTTTGCCAGTTCCGTGCTGGAAGTGATTGTGCTGAAAACGCTGCACATGTTTGAAGTGCCGTTCCTGATTGTCGGCTGTTTCAAATACATTACTACGGTCTTTGAAGTCCGCTTCTCCGCGACAATTTATCTAGTGTGCTTCTGCTTCTTTAAACAGGTATCGATCATTTTCATGTCGCTCTTTGCTGGCAATATGTATGACAGCATCGGTTTTCATGGCACTTATCTGATTTTAGGCGGCATTGCCCTCTCCTTTACCGCGATATCCCTATTTACGCTGTCAGGAAAAGGGCCACTGTATGCGTTTTCCGATAAACAGAAAGCGCCGCTAAATACCCTCTAGCGATGGCAGGACGCAATAAAATGCCGGTATTTGCCAAAAATATCGGCAGATTGCACATTCTCTCACCGAACAGTGCAATTTTGTGGTTTACGCCTTTGACATGCGCGACACACGCCGTTATCATGCGCCCCGTTCACACGATTCCTCTGTAGTTCAGTCGGTAGAACGGCGGACTGTTAATCCGTATGTCACTGGTTCGAGTCCAGTCAGAGGAGCCAAGTTTAGAAAATCCCGCTTAAGGAAACTTAAGCGGGATTTTTGTTTTTATCCATTTATTCAACGCCTTCACGTGCAAAAATCTTTCCGGTGCACGTTCTGTTTTCCCCCCTGCACCGGGAGAATCTGGTGGTCAGATTTGGGGTCAAGTTGGTTCGATGACGGAGTGACCCCAAAATGTCTCTTAACGATGCCAAAATCCGCCCCTCAAGCCTTCTGTTAAACCTTCTACTCTCTGCGCCTCACATGATTCTCCATATCCTGAGCAAGTCATACCATCCATCGTGACGGTTCATATTTTGCGCATTACTTTTTCACCCAGACAATTAATTAATATTTTTAATTGATAAACCAAAATCCACGTCTATATTTAACTCAAACCCTCAAAAAAACATTCTGTAACATTTGATTTTAAACAGATAAAAACCCACCAAATTAATGACATTAACACAAAATAATGAGCGAAATTATTTCGCTTGGCCGACCTATGCTCAAAAAATAAAATATTAGTTAAATTAATTAATAGCAGACAAATTAAGTCATAAAAAATTTAGTTGGAATGCGAACTTAGTAAAAAAACACAGCCTAAGTGAATCAGAATTGGAGCGCCTCAATGTCATCTATTCAAAACAATTCTCTGAAAAACCCATCCGTCTTAAATAGCGACCATTCCTCCGACTCTAACAAGTTACCCCTTAGTTCCACTCAGCAGGTTGTCTGGCTCGATCAGACGCTTAATCCAGACTCACCTAATTACAACATTGGTACATGGCTACGTATCGATGAGCATCTGGATGAAACGCTTTTTAGTCAGGCTTTTGAAATGCTTGTCTCGCGTCATGATGCATTACATTTGCAGTTAATTCACACTCACGGCCTCCCCTTACAGGCGCTGACGGATGCCTCCTCCACATCAATAAACGTGTACGATTTTTCGCACTATGATGACGCTGAGGAACGAGCACAGCAGCATATCCATGCCACATTTATGCGTCCGTTTGATCTCCGTGGAAAGCTATGGACTTCCGATCTTTTAAGGGTTAGCGATACACACCGCTATTGGCAATTCTGCTGCCATCATCTGATAGCCGATGGGTGGAGCCTGAAATTACTGGTCAATGAACTTGTCGCTACCTACAACCAATTGAAAAAAAATGATAATGCAGGTGAAGTCGCTCCAGCCTACCTTGATTACATCGCTGAGGATTTGATTTATCTTGACTCCAGACATTATCAATCTGACCTGAAATTCTGGTTGGATCGTTATAAAACGCTACCGCCAGCATTAATTCCTGTCTCAAGCCAAAACCAGGAACTGACGAACGAGCTTCCTCCTCCTCATCTTTGGCAATTAAAAAACGAGTATTTTCATAAAATTGAAAATATTGCGGCGGAACATGGATTCTCGGTTCTTCATTTTATGTACGCCATTCTGGCCTGTTATTTTTCCCGCACGACAGAAACAGAAGACATTGTTATTGGCATTCCGATTCATAATCGTAGAAATGCAAAACAAAAGAATACAATAGGGATGTTTTCGTCCGTCATTCCTATCGGCGTGAGTATTAAGAAAGAAGATTCTTTCCTTGATATCATGCGTAACGTGGCGGCAGAACTACGCCGTTGCTATAAACACCAGCGCTTACCGATCACAGAAATTAACCAGAACACACGAATCAGACAAAAAACCGGTCGCGCTCAGCTTTTTGATATTACGTTATCGCTTGAATGGTTTGAATTTAACGTGCACATGGAAGGAACTGAAACGACCTTCCAGACACCACATCGCGCGACGCAGTTCCCTCTCGCTATCAGTATTTATCAGTATAATTTTGAAGATAAAAATAACCCCGTTACCGTAGAGTTCAATTTCGATACTCGCTACCTGAGTCGTGAAGACGTGATGGACATCCAGTCACGCCTGGCTCTGCTGGTTGATGCAGCTATTACTTCTTTGGATATAACGGTTGAGCATGCGCCTATCCTGCCGCCAACAGAACGCCAGCAAATACTTGTGGACTTCAATGCCACCGATGCCGAGTTCCCGCAACACACCTTGATACATGAGCGTTTCGAGCAACAAGTCGAACTAACGCCTGCTACAACCGCAGTTGTCTTTGAAGAACAGTCACTCAGCTATGCGGAACTCAACCGTCGTGCGAACCAGTTAGCGCACCGCCTGCTTACTTTAGGTATTAAGCCAGATGACCGGGTAGCGCTGTGCGTTGAACGCGGTCTGGAAATGGTGGTTGGCCTGATGGGGATACTGAAATCGGGTGCCGCTTATGTACCGCTCGACCCGACTTATCCGGCTGAGCGGCTAGCCTACATGATCGATGATGCCAAACCCGTAGCGCTGCTGACTCAGTCAGACAAGGTAATACAGACTGAAGACATTCCGGTAATCATGCTTGATACTGATAGCTTTGATACTTACGCCACATCGAACCCTAACGCTAAAGCTTTAGGTGTAACGTCAACGCATCTGGCTTATGTCATCTACACCTCTGGCTCCACTGGCAAGCCCAAAGGGGTGATGGTCACGCACAGAAACGTACTCAACCTCGCTAGCGGTCTGAAAACGCTACTCGCATTCGAACACTCTAACCGTATTGCCCTCAATGCCAGCATTGTGTTCGATGCCTCGGTGCAAAACTGGATTCAAATACTGTCAGGTCACACGCTGGTGATCGTCCCCGACGCAATCCGCACCGACGCACGACAGCTCTGGCGCTATTTTTCTCACCATGCCGTAGATCTGTTTGACTGCACGCCCGTACAACTACAATGGTTATTAGATGCTGATCTCGGTACCGATCCTGACTATCAACCAGCACAGGTCTTAATCGGCGGTGATGCCATTACGTCAACAATCTGGTCCCGATTACAGCAGATTCCCGATACCCGGTTTATTAACGTTTATGGGCCGACGGAGTGTACCGTCGATGCCACCGCCTGTCTGATCGATGCCTCGCAGCCGACGCCGACTATCGGCCGTCCTCTCACCAATACAAAAGTCTATATCCTGGATACACAGGGTCAGCCCGTACCTATCGGTGTAACCGGAGAGATCTACATTGGTGGAGCTGGCGTGGCACGCGGCTATCTCAATCGCCCAGACCTCACCGCCGAGCGCTTTATTACTAATCCCTTTGTCGATGAACAGGAGGCTAGACTCTACAAGACCGGCGATCTTGGACGCTGGCGCCACGACGGCAGTATTGCCTATCTGGGGCGTAATGATTTTCAAGTCAAACTGCGTGGCTTCCGTCTTGAACTCGGTGAAATTGAAACACTCCTCATGCAGTGTCCTGGTATCGAGGAAGCCGTAGTCATCGTTCGCAAAGATATACCCGGTGATACACGTCTGGTGGCCTATTTTCAGGCACAGCCGGATACTCAACCTACCCCGGCAGACCTGCGTTTACAGCTTTCACAACGTTTGGCTGAATACATGATCCCCAGCGCGTTTGTCGCATTGGATACGTTCCCGCTCACACCAAACGGTAAACTCGACCGTAAGGCGCTGCCCGAGCCCGATCAATCGGCTATGGTCACGCGTCACTACGAGGCTCCACAGGGGGAAATGGAAACAATGCTGGCCTCTATTTGGCAAACATTGTTGGGCATAGATCACGTTAGTCGCTATGATCATTTCTTTGAACTCGGTGGTCAATCGCTGATGGTCGTCAGTCTGATTGAACAGTTGCGTAATCAAGGAAAAACCCTCGACGTCCGCAGCGCCTTCTCAGCCCCTGTGCTGTATGAAATGGCTCGCGCGATACAGAACCATCAAGATGATACCGCTCTGGTCATTCCTCCTAACCTCATTCGTCAGGATTGCACCACCATTACGCCGGATCAGTTGCCTCTGATAGCGCTTTCGCAATTTGAAATAGACTCCATAACTAGCACAGTGCCGGGTGGGGCCACCAATGTACAAGATATCTACCCCCTTGCTCCGTTACAGGAAGGCATTTTTTTCCACCGCCTGTATCAGCAAACGGGCGATGTTTACCAACTGGACATCGTTGTTGCCTTCGATACCCGAGAACGTCTCGATGTTTTTCTAAATACTTTGCAGAAGGTTATTGATCGCCACGATATCCTTCGTACCGCTATCTGTTGGCAAGGTTTGAGCCAGCCGGTACAGGTTGTCTGGCGTCATGCACCGCTGCCGGTAAATACCTTCGAGCCTGAATCATCAGAGAATATAGCCGCTCAATTGCAGACCTACATCTCTCCTCAGATGCACAGCCTCGATCTGAATCAAGCACCTCTGCTTGCTGCTGATATCGTCTATGATCCGTCACGCAGCGAATGGCTGATGGCATTGAGAGTCCATCATCTCGTCAGTGACCACATGACACTTGACCTGATCATCGAGGAAGTCCGACTTATACTCTGGGGGAAAACGGATGAACTTTCGCCCCCCCAGCCTTATCGTAACTTTATCGCTCATGTGCTTAGCATTCCCAACGCCGTTCACGAACAATACTTCCGTTCTCGTCTGGCCGATGTCGATACTCCTACGATCCCCTTTGGTCTGACACAGGTTCAGGACTATGACGGAGAGATGGCTGAAGCAACGCTCTCTCTGGATCACAACCTAGTAGACGCTATTCACCACCACGCCCGTCAACTTAGTGTCAGCCCAGGCGTCTTGTTCCATGTCGCTTGGGCACAGGTCTTGGCACAAATCAGCGACAGTAGCGATGTTATCTTTGGCTCGGTATTGTTGGGACGCCTACAAGGTTTCACGGGTGCCGATCGTGTAATGGGGATGTTCGTCAATACGTTACCGCTACGTATTCCCCTTAACAATCGCAGCGTACTCGACATTATAAATAGCACTAACAACGAGCTTTTGTCCCTGCTGGAACATGAGCAAGCACCTCTGGCGCTAGCACAACGTTGTAGCAGCGTTGCGCCTCCCATACCGCTTTTCAGCACGCTTCTGAATTATCGCCGAACTCAGGCAAATACGGCAGCGACAACATGGGAAGGGATGACGCTGTTGGCTGAAAGCCGACGCACCACCTATCCATTTAATTTCTCTGTGGACGATCAAGGCGACAGCATTGAGATACTTTCTCAGACCATCGCAGACGTCGATCCCGCACGTATCGCCCGGTATCTGGAAACGGCTCTGCGCGGGCTGGTTGACGCTCTGGAATCCGATCCGCAGCGCCCGATCCTCAGCGTATCGATTTTACCTGAAGAAGAACGCCAAAGACTGCTGGTCGATTTCAACGCCACCGATGTCGAGCTGCCACAGACGCTGATTCAGCAGCTATTCGAACAACAGGTCGCACAGACCCCTGATGCCACCGCTGTCGTGTTCGAAGCACAGTGGCTCAGCTACGCGGAACTCAATCGCCGTGCCAACCGGCTGGCACACCATCTGCTTTCGCTCGGCGTCAAACCCGATGACCGCATCGCCCTTTGCCTCGAACGCAGCCCTGACATGGTCATCGGCCTGCTCGGTATCCTCAAGGCCGGCGCCGCCTACGTTCCGATGGACCCTGCCTATCCGGCTGAGCGCCTCGCCTATATGCTCGACGATGCCGCACCGGTTGTGCTCCTGACCCACTCATCACTGCGTGACGCTTTCCGCCACTCGCTGCCAATCGTGATGCTGAATAACGCCTCCCTGTTCGACGCCTGCCCGGAGACCAATCCTCGGGTTCAGGGACTGAACGCCAACCATCTCGCCTACATCATTTACACTTCCGGCTCTACCGGCAAACCTAAAGGCGTCATGGTCGAACACCGCGGGCTCAGCAATTACCTCCTCTGGGCGCGTGGTTATTACGCCACAGCCGGCACCCTCGACAGTATTGTCTCTTCCCCTGTCGCCTTTGATGCCACCGTCACCAGCCTCTATCTGCCTCTCCTGTGCGGCGGCAGCATGCGGCTTATCCACGACGGACAGGAGCTCACCGAGTTACTGCCTGCGCTGCTTGATGCTCAACCCGGTACGCTGGTCAAAATCACACCGACGCACCTTGCCGCGCTCGGTCAGGAGCTGCAGTCCGCCCGCAAGACCTGCCCGGAACTGCTCTTTGTCGTCGGCGGCGAAGCGCTGTCCCCTGCCACCGTCGCACTCTGGCAGGCGCTCTCTTCCGGCTCCCGCATCATCAACGAATACGGCCCCACCGAAACCGTCGTCGGCTGTATCACTTTTGATGCCCGTACGCCCAATTCACTCACCGACAGCGTCCCCATTGGCCGGCCCATTGCCAATACCCGCATCTATATTCTCGATGCGAAGGGCCAGCCCGCTCCGGTCGGTGTCGCCGGTGAACTCTACATCGGCGGGGCCGGCGTCGCCCGCGGCTACCTCCACCGTCCCGACCTCACCGCCGAACGCTTTATTGCCGACCCGTTCTCCGGTTCGACAGACGCCCGGCTCTACAAGACCGGTGACCTCGGCCGCTGGCTGCCTGACGGCAGCATTGACTACCTCGGCCGTAACGATTTCCAGATTAAGGTACGTGGTTTCCGCATCGAGCCGGGTGAAATTGAAGCCCGACTGCTGCAGTGCCACGGCGTGCAGGAAGCGCTGGTCATTGCCCGTGAAGACAACCCGGGCGATACCCGTCTGGTGGCTTACCTCACCGCACAGCCCGGAGCTGGAATTGTCCCTTCTGTATTACGCAAAGAACTCGCCCTTCATCTGGCCGAGTACATGATACCCAGTGCTTTTGTCGCCCTTGATACCTTCCCGCTCACGCCGAACGGTAAACTCGATCGTAAAGCCCTACCGATGCCAGAGCAATCAGCAATCGCCAGCCGAGGCTACGAAGCCCCTGTCGGTGAGCTGGAAATGGCATTGACTGAAATATGGCAAAATTTACTGGGACTGGATCGCATCGGGCGTCATGACCACTTTTTCGAACTCGGCGGTCATTCGATACTCGCCGTACAATGTGTCACACGTGTACGTCAAATGCTGGGTCTGGACCTTCAGGTACAGAAAATTTTCGCCAACCCCGTGCTCAGCGATCTCGCACAAGAGCTTACCAATACGTCAACGATTGCGGTCACGGCTATCCCGCTTGCCGATCGCAGCCAACCGCTACCGCTCTCGTTTTCTCAGCAGCGGTTGTGGTTCCTTATCCAGCTCGAACCAACAGCCAGCCGAGCCTATAACCTGCCCGCTGCGCTGCGCCTTATTGGACGGTTCGATAAGAAAGCGTTCATCACCGCGCTTGACGGACTAGTCGCCCGTCACGAAAGCCTGCGTACCCGCTTTATCTCATTCAACGGTCAGCCCTGCCAGAAAATTGACCCGGCCACCATTGGCTTCAACTTATCCTGTCTCGATCTGCGCGCATTGGACGATGCGACCCGCGCACAGCGCGTATCTGAATTGGCCGCTCAGGAGTCGCGTGCCCCCTTCAATTTGACGGAAGGGCCGCTAATCCGCGGTCAGTTGCTGCAGTTGGATGACGACACCCATGTGATGCTGCTCACTATGCACCACATCATTTCCGACGGCTGGTCTATCGGCATTCTGGCAAGCGAACTGGCAGCCCTGTATCAGGCTGCGCTGGATGGTAGCGATGCGAACTTACCGCCATTGCCGGTTCAGTACGCCGATTATACCGTCTGGCAGCGTCAGTGGTTGCAGGGCGAGACGCTCAACGACCTGCGTGATTTCTGGCGTAACCAGCTACAGGGCGCGCCTGCTCTGCTGGAAATTCCTACCGATCGGCCTCGCCCCTCAGTACAACGCTATGAAGGCAACATTCTCCCCGTCAGCCTCGATCCAGAAGAGCTGGCAGCCTTGAGAACACTATGTCGCCAGCAGGGGACGACCCTGTTTATGACGCTGCTTGCCGTATGGAGTGTCGTGCTCTCCCGTCTCAGTGGTCAGGGCGATATCGTCGTCGGTACACCACTCGCTAACCGTAAACACAGCGAAACGGAAGGGCTGATCGGCTTTTTCGTCAATACGCTGGCTCTGCGGATTACTCCCAGCCAGTGCCAGACGGTCGGCGATCTCTTTACCCAAATTCGCGAACGGGCGATTGCCGCTTACACCTATCAGGATCTGCCTTTTGAACAAGTGGTGGAAACCCTGCAACCCGCTCGCAGCCTCAGTTACAGCCCTATTTTCCAGGTGATGTTGTCGCTGAATAATACCCCGATGCAGGCCTTGACGCTGCCCGGTCTGGAACTTTCTGCCATTGAGCGCCCACAGCGTAGTACCCACTTTGATCTGACGCTCTCCCTGACCGAAACTGAACGCAGTTTAGAAGGTGGGCTGATCTATTCCACCGACCTGTTTGATCACGAAACGATTGTGCGTCTCAGAGGCTATTTGCGAAATGTTTTGATGGCGATAGCCGATGATGTGGCACAGCCTGTCGCCACCCTGCCCATGCTACCGGAGGCCGAACGCCGGCAGGTCATCGTCGACTTCAACGCCACCGACGCCGACTTCCCGCAGGATGCACTCATCCATCAGCTCGTTGAAGACCAGGCCACCCGCACGCCCGAGGCCATCGCCGTCCTCTTTGAAGACCAGCACCTCACTTATGACGCACTCAACCGCCGTGCCAACCAGCTCGCGCACCACTTGCTGTCACTCGGCGTCCAGCCCGATGACCGCGTCGCCATTTGCGTCGAGCGCTCTCTCGACATGGTCATCGGCCTCCTCGGCATTCTCAAGGCCGGTGCCGCCTATGTTCCGCTCGACCCCGGCTACCCTGCCGAGCGTCTCGCCTACATGCTCGACGATGCCGCCCCCGTCGCCCTGCTCACCCAGGCCGGCCGTCACGAGCTTCAGACCGGTGAACTCCCGCTCATCCTGCTCGATACCGCCGACTTCAGCACGCGGAGTGACCACAACCCCGACATCGCCGGACTCGACGCCCACCATCTGGCCTACGTCATCTACACCTCCGGCTCCACCGGTAAACCCAAGGGCGTCATGAACAGCCATCGCGGACTCTGCAACCGTCTCGTCTGGATGCAGAACACCTATCGTCTCACCCCCGATGACCGCGTGCTGCAGAAGACCCCCTTCAGCTTCGACGTCTCCGTCTGGGAGTTCTTCTGGCCCCTGCTCTACGGCGCACGCCTCGTCATGGCCCGTCCCGACGGCCACAAGGATGCCGCCTACCTCGCGCACCTCATCGAGCGCACCGGCATCACCACCCTGCACTTCGTCCCCTCCATGCTCCAGCAGTTCGTCCAGTGGGCCGATGCAGACTGTGCCTGTGACTCACTGCGCCGCGTCATCTGCAGCGGCGAAGCCCTCCCGGCCGAACTCCAGCAGCGCTTCTTTGCCCGCTTCAACGCCCAGCTCCATAACCTCTATGGCCCCACCGAGGCCGCCATTGACGTCACCTTCTGGGCCTGTCAGCCTGACGACCACCGCAGCTTTGTACCCATTGGCCGCCCCATCGCCAATACCCAACTCTATATCCTCGACGCCCTCGGCCAGCCCGTGCCCCTCGGCGTCGCCGGTGAGCTCCATATCGGCGGCGTCGGCGTCGCCCGCGGCTACCTCAACCGCCCCGACCTCACCGCCGAGCGCTTTATTCCCGACCCGTTCAGCAACCGGCCCGGCGCCCGGCTCTACAAGACCGGTGACCTTGCCCGCTGGCTGCCTGACGGCAGCATCGAATACCTCGGCCGTAACGACTTTCAGGTCAAGCTGCGCGGCTTCCGTATCGAACTCGGTGAAATCGAAGCCCGCCTCATGCAGTGTCCTGGCGTGCAGGAAGCCGTTGTCGTCGCCCGTGAAGACAGCCCCGGCGATACCCGGCTGGTCGCCTACCTCTGCCCGCAGCCCGGCGTCACCCCCGACCCCGCCGACCTGCGTCAGCAGCTCAGCCTGCATCTGGCCGAGTACATGGTGCCCGGCGCGTTTGTCACCCTCGACGCCTTCCCGCTTACCCCTAACGGCAAGCTCGACCGCAAGGCGCTACCCGCCCCTGACCAGTCCGCCGTCGCCACCCGCGACTACGCAGCTCCGCAGGGTGAGGTCGAAACCGCGCTGGCCGCTATCTGGCAGGAGCTGCTGGGGCTGGCGCGCGTCGGCCGCCACGACCACTTCTTCGAGCTCGGCGGCCACTCGCTGATGATCGTCAGCCTGATTGAGCGACTCCGCCGAGCAGGATTGGCGCTTGATGTTCGGGGGGTTTTCTCCACACCGGTGCTCAGTGACATGGCACAGGCGATAGAGGCGCATCCGGATAAGCCGGCTGTGGTGGTGCCGCCCAACCGCATTCCGGCAGACTGCACCGCCATCACGCCCGACCTGCTGCCGCTGGTGACGCTCACCGAGCCGGAGATCGATACCGTAGTGGCTACCGTCGTCGGCGGAGCCGCCAACGTACAGGATATCTACCCGCTTTCGCCTCTGCAGGAAGGCATTCTTTTCCATCACCAACTGCATAAGCAAGGCGATGCTTACTTATTAAGAAATCTGGCAGCCTTTGACACGCGTGAGCATCTCGATAACTTCCTTGCCGCATTGCAGCAGGTTATTGATCGTCACGACATTCTGCGCACCGCCGTCTACTGGCAGGGACTAAGCCAGCCGGTACAGGTGGTCTGGCGTCAGGCAATATTGCCCATCAACCATTTTAAGCCGACCTCATCAGAGGCGGTATTGGCACAGTTACAGGCACATACCGATCCATGCACCCATCGCGTCGATCTGAATCAGGCTCCCTTGTTTAGGGCCGATATCGCTCACGATCCGAAACAAAACGAATGGCTGCTGGCGCTGCGCTTCCACCATCTGGTCTGTGACCATATGACGCTGGCACTGATCGTCGGTGAAATCCGTCAGCTGTTGCAGGGCCAGCAGGATGCCCTGCCAACGCCACTGCCGTACCGTAATTTTATCTACCAAACCTTAAATGTACCGACCTCAGAGCATGAGGCCTATTTCCGCGAACGGCTGGCGGATATCGATGCACCGACAGCGCCTTTTGGCCTGCTGGATGTACAGGGGGATGGCGGCAGCGTCACCGAGGCACATTTGCCTCTGGAAGCCACTTTGGCATCTGCGATTCGCAGTCAGGCTCGCCGTTTTGGCGTCAGCCCCAGCGTGCTGTTCCACGTGGCCTGGGCACAGGTGCTCGCACAGACCAGCGGTCGTGATGACGTGGTATTCGGCTCTGTTCTACTGGGTCGACTCGCTGGCACCGCCGATGCCGATCGGATCATGGGGATGTTTATCAATACGTTGCCGCTGCGAATTTCTCTTGCGGATCGCGGTGCAGCGGAGGTGGTTGAGCACACCTCGCACGATTTAATGACGTTGCTGGAACATGAACAAGCCTCGCTGGCATTGGCACAACGCTGTAGCAATGTGACGCCACCGATGCCGTTGTTCAGCACGCTGTTCAACTACCGCCATAGTTCACAGGATATTGACGATCTTGCCTGGAGCGGCATGCGTTTGCTCACGTCGGAAGAGCGTACCAATTATCCACTCATTCTTTCTGTCAACGACCGAGGTAACGCGTTTAGCCTGGAAGCACAGGCCATTGAGGGAATCGATCCTGAGCGCGTGGTGAATTACCTGATGACGGCAATCAGTGGTCTGACAGCGGCATTGGAAAAGGAGCCCCAGCGACCGATACGCAGCCTATCCGTGCTACCGGAATCCGAACGTCAGCAATTGCTGATTGGCTTTAATGCTACCGGCACGGATAGCCTGCCGCACGCGCTGATTCACGAGCGCATTGAACACGCGGCACGCCAGACGCCAGATGCCATTGCGGTCGTGTTCGGCGAACATACCCTCAATTACGATCAACTCAACCGCCGCGCCAACCGTCTCGCCCATCATCTGCTTACGCTCGGCGTACAGCCGGACGATCGGGTTGCGATTTGCGTCGAGCGCAGTCTGGAGATGATTGTTGGTCTGCTCGGCACCCTCAAAGCCGGTGCCGCTTATGTGCCGTTGGATCCCTCTTATCCCGTCGATCGTCTGACTTACATGCTGGAGGATGCCGCCCCTGTTGCGCTGCTGACGCAAACCGATCTGGTCGCCCTGTTGGATAGCCCTCTGCCCACTATCGAACTCGATAATCTGCCAGCCGCTATCGCGGACGAGGCACCAGACAGTAACCCGACACCGCAGTCGTTCGGCCTGACGCCACATCACCTGGCGTATGTCATCTACACCTCTGGCTCCACGGGTAAACCCAAAGGGGTCATGGTTGAGCATCGTAATCTGTGTAATCTGGTTGATGCACTGTCTGATGCCTTCAATATCACCCGCGACAGCCGCCTGTTGCAGTTTGCTTCTTTCAGTTTCGATGCCTGTGTGTTTGAAGTCGCAACCCCCCTTTCTCATGGCGGTAGTCTGATACTTGCCCCGCGAGAAGCGCTACTACCCGGCGAGGCGTTGCTGACGACGCTACAAACGCAGGCGGTCACGCATACATTATTACCGCCTATTGCGGCCAGTGCTCTACCACCCGATGCCGACCTTCCTATGTTGAAGGCCCTGATTCTGGGCGGAGAGGCTTGCACCGCGGCGCAAGTTAAGCGCTGGACATCGGGCCGGCAGGTGTTTAATGCCTACGGTCCAACGGAGATTACCGTCTGTGCTACTTTGTATCGCTGCGATGGGAGCCACAACGGAGCACCACCGATTGGCAGCCCAATTGCCAACACGCAAATCTATATTCTGGATGAGCAAAAACAGCCAGTTCCCCTTGGAGTAGCCGGTGAAATCTATATTGGCGGTGCCGGTGTCGCACGCGGCTACCTTAATCGCCCGGCATTGACGGCCGAGCGTTTTATTGCCGATCCATTTAGCGATCGTCCAGATGCTCGGCTCTACAAGAGCGGCGACCTTGGCCGCTGGTTGCCCAATGGCGATATCGACTATCTGGGCCGTAACGACTTCCAGATCAAACTGCGCGGTTTCCGTATCGAGCTGGGTGAAATAGAAACGCACTTGATGCAGTGCAGCGGCGTCGGCGAAGCGGTAGTAATTGCCCGTGAAGACAGCCCCGGCGACACCCGACTAGTAGCCTATCTTTGCCCACAATCGGGTGCGGAACCCCACCCGACTGACCTGCGTCAACAGCTCAGCCAGCATCTGGCCGAGTATATGGTGCCTTCTGCCTTTGTCGTGCTTGATACGTTCCCACTCACGCCGAACGGTAAACTCGACCGTAATGCGCTACCCGCACCCGGCCAAACGGCAGTCGCTCGTCATGACTATGAAGCACCGCAAGGCGAGCTGGAGACAGCTCTTACGCAAATCTGGCAAGACCTGCTGGGGCTGGATCGCGTCGGCCGCCGCGATCAGTTCTTCGAACTCGGTGGTCATTCGCTGATGATTGTCAGACTTATTGAACGTCTGCGTAGCCTTGGCTGGACACTCGAAGCCCGAAGCCTCTTTTCTACCCCAGTTCTCTGCGACATGGCGCAGGAAATACTGGAGAACCAAGATAAATCGGCGTTCATCGTTCCGCCTAACCGGATTGCCACAGACGCCACAATCATTACGCCCGCGTTGTTGCCACTGGTCACACTGTCTCAGGAAGAAATCGATACGGTTATCGCGACGGTACCCAACGGCGTAGCCAATGTGCAGGATATCTACCCGCTGGCCCCCTTGCAGGAAGGCATTCTGTTCCATTATCAGTTGCAGGAGAAAGGCGATACCTATCTGTTAAACAGCCTGCTCGCCTTTGACACGCAAGCACGCCTTGATGATTTTCTCGGCGCATTGCAACAGGTGATCGCACGCCACGATATTCTGCGCACCGCTATCTGCTGGCAAGGGCTCCATCAACCCGTGCAGGTGGTTTGGCAACAGGCACCGCTGACGGTAAATACCCTGACGGCAACATCATCGGACGATATCCCAGCACAATTGCGTGCGGCTACCGATCCCAGCAATCATCGGCTCAACCTCAACCGTGCTCCGCTGCTTTCGGCGACGACGGCGCACGATCCGATTCGCGGCGAATGGCTATTGTCGCTGAGCATCCATCATTTGATCAGCGACCATATGACACAGGCGCTGATCATCGATGAAATCCGCTTACTGTTGCAGGATCGGGCGGAAGCTCTGCCTGAACCACTGCCGTATCGCAACTTTATCGCGCAGATCCTGAGCGTTCCACTTTCAGAGCATGAGCAGTATTTCCGCAGTCGACTGGCGGATATTGACACCCCGACAGCGCCTTTCGATCGCGTGGATGTGCAAGGCAACGGCGAAGACATCATCGAAGCGCGTCTTTCACTCAATCCCGTACTGGCTGATACCATTCGCCGTCAAGCTCGCCAGCAGGGAATTAGTTCAAGTGTGCTATTCCATGTTGCCTGGGCACAGGTTCTTGCACTGACAAGCGGTCGTGATGACGTGGTCTTTGGCTCCGTGCTTTCGGGTCGCCTGCAGGGAAGCTCGGGGGCCGATCGAGTGATGGGGATGTTCATCAACACGCTGCCGCTGCGTGTATCGCTCCGTGAGCGCAGCGTACACGATGTTGTTCAGAATACGTCTCATGAGCTGATGGCGCTGTTAGCACATGAACAAGCACCGCTGGCATTGGCTCAGCAATGCAGTCAGGTTATCCCTCCTCTGCCGCTGTTCAGCACGCTATTCAACTATCGTCATTCCCAGAAAGATACCAGCAACACATTCTGGGAGGGCATGCGCCAACTGAGTGGGCGAGAGCGCACTAACTATCCGATCACGCTGTCAGTGGACGATCTGAGCGATGGCTTTAACCTGACCGCAAAAACCGTCATGGGCGTCGACCCTGAACGGATCGTCCACTATATGCTTACCGCGCTTGAGAGTCTGGTCACGTCGCTGGAGAGCACACCGCAACAGGCGGCGCTAAGCCTGCCTATATTACCGGAAGTCGAACGCCAGCAGGTGCTGGTCGATTTTAACGCCACCGAGGCCGACTTCCCGCGTGAGACATTGATTCAGCAACAGTTTGAAGCACAGGCTGAACAGGCACCCGAGGCTATCGCCGTGCTGTTTGAAGACCAGCATCTGACCTACCGCGAACTCAATCGCCGTGCCAACCAGCTCGCGCACCACCTGCTTTCGCTCGGTGTCAAACCCGATGACCGCGTCGCCCTCTGCGTCGAGCGCAGCCCTGAAATGATGGTCGGTCTGCTCGGTATCCTCAAGGCCGGCGCCGCCTACGTTCCGATGGACCCCGCCTATCCGGCGGAGCGCCTCGCCTATATGTTCGACGATGCCGCACCGGTCGCCCTGCTGACCCAGTCCGCACGAGTGGCATCACTCAGCAGCACGCTGCCCACCGTCCTGCTGGATACGCCTGCCTCCAGTGACTACCCGGATTCCAACCCCGTGGTTCAGGGGCTGAACGCGACCCATCTGGCCTATGTGATTTACACCTCCGGCTCCACTGGCAAGCCCAAGGGGGTCATGGTCGCCCACCGGAACGTGCTTCACCTCGCCACCGGTCTGAAAACGTTGCTGGCGCTCGAGCACCCCAGCCGCATTGCTCTCAACGCCAGCATCGTGTTCGATGCCTCGGTGAAGAACTGGATACAGCTGCTGTCTGGCCACACGCTGGTGCTGGTGCCCGACGCTATCCGCGCCGATGCCCATCAGCTCTGGCGCTATTTCGCCCGCCACGCCGTCAACCTGTTTGACTGCACCCCGGTGCAGTTACAGTGGCTGCTCGACGCCGGACTGGGCACCGACCCGGCCTACCAGCCTGCGCAGGTCCTTATCGGCGGGGAAGCCATTTCGCCTGAGGTCTGGTCGCGCCTGCAGGCGCTTTCCGACACCCGCTTTATCAACGTTTACGGCCCGACCGAATGTACGGTTGATGCCACCGCCTGTGTGGTCGACCATACGCAGCCGTTGCCAACCATCGGCAAACCGCTCGCCAATACCCGCGTCTACATTCTGGATGCGCAGGACCAGCCCGTCCCGATTGGCGTCACCGGTGAACTCCATATCGGTGGAGCCGGCGTCGCACGCGGCTACCTCCACCGTCCCGACCTCACCGCCGACCGCTTTATTGCCGATCCGTTCTCTGCCGACCCGGCAGCCCGGCTCTACAAGACCGGCGATCTGGCCCGCTGGCAGCCCGACGGCAGCATTGACTACCTCGGTCGTAACGACTTCCAGATCAAGGTACGCGGTTTCCGTATCGAAGCGGGGGAAATCGAGTCCCGCCTCCTGCGCTGTCCGGGGGTACAGGACGCCGTGGTGATTGCCCGTGAAGACAGCCCGGGTGATGCGCGGCTGGTGGCCTATCTCTGCGCCACGCCGGCGGCAACGCTGACGCCAGCCAGTTTGCGCCAACAGCTTGCCGCCTCGCTGGCGGACTACATGATCCCGTCGGCCTTTGTCACGCTCGACACCCTGCCGCTCACCCCGAACGGCAAGCTCGACCGTCAGGCCCTGCCCGCACCGGATCAAGCCGCCTTCGCCACCCGTGACTATGAAGCGCCACAGGGTGACATCGAAAGCATGCTGGCCGCGCTCTGGCAGGACCTGCTAGGTCTGGATCGTGTTGGCCGTCACGATCGGTTCTTCGCCCTCGGCGGCCACTCGCTGCTGGCAGTGCAGCTGCTGAATCGCCTGGACAAAGCCGGCATCAGCGTCCCGCTGGCCACCCTGTTTGCGCACCCAACGCTGTGCGATCTGGCGGCGGCCATCAGCGGTCTGACCCACGCGGCACCGTCCACGCTGCCCGTGGCCGACCGCACCCAGCCCCTGCCGCTGTCGTTTGCCCAGCAGCGGCTGTGGTTCCTGGCCCAGCTCGATCCGGCCGCCAGTCAGGCCTATCACCTGCCCGCCGCGCTGCGCCTTACCGGCCGGCTTGACCGCCCGGCACTCACAGCCGCGCTCGACGGACTCATGGCCCGTCACGAAAGCCTGCGCACCCGTTTTACCTCCCTCGACGGGCAGCCCGCCCAGCAGATTTCCCCGGATACGCTCGGCTTCAGCCTCGCCTGCCATGACTTGCGTGAATTGGATGCGTCAGCACGCGCCCTGCGCGTGTCCGAAATGGCCGAACAGGAAGCGCGGGCACCTTTCGATCTGACACAGGGGCCGCTGATCCGTGGTCAGTTGCTGCAGTTGGATGATGACACCCATGTGCTGCTGCTGACCCAGCACCACATTATCTCCGACGGCTGGTCTATCGGCATTCTGGCACGTGAGCTGGCCGCGCTGTATCAGGCCGCGCTGGATGGCTGCGATGCGAACTTGCCACCTCTGCCAGTTCAGTACGCCGACTACGCCGTCTGGCAACGTCAGTGGCTGCGGGGGGAGACGCTCGACAATCTGCGGGACTACTGGCGTCATCAGTTGGAAAGCGCACCGGCGCTGCTGACGCTGCCGACCGACCGGCCCCGTCCGGCGGTACAGCGCTATGCGGGCGATCAGGTTCCCTTCCATCTGGATGCGGGACAGCTGCATCGCCTGCATACCCTGAGCCAGCAGCAGGGCACGACCCTGTTTATGACGCTGCTGGCAGCCTGGTCAGTGGTGCTATCCCGCCTCAGCGGGCAGGACGATATCGTTATCGGCACCCCAGTCGCCAACCGCCCCCGTCAGGAGCTGGAGGGCATGGTCGGCTTCTTCGTCAATACGCTGGCCTTACGCACCGAGCCGGGACGCTGTCACTCCGTCGCGGAGCTGCTCGATCAGGTACGCGAGCGGGCGCTGGACGCCTACGCCCATCAGGCCCTGCCGTTTGAACAAGTGGTAGAGGTACTGCAACCCGTTCGCAACCTCAGCTACAGCCCGCTCTTTCAGGTGATGCTGTCGCTGAACAATACCCCGACACAGGCCCTGACGCTGCCCGATCTTGAGCTCTCTGTCGTTGAGCGTCCGCTGAACCGCACCCACTTTGATCTGTCGCTATCGCTGATTGAGACAGAAAACGGTCTCGACGGCGGATTGATTTACGCTACCGACCTGTTCGAGCGGGATACCATCATTCGTGTGGTGGGTTATGTAGAGAATATCCTGATGGCAATGGCCGACGATGTGATGCAGCCGCTTAATTCGCTGCCCATGCTGCCGGAGGCCGAACGTCAGCAAGTTCTGGTCGATTTTAACGCCACCGAGGCCGACTTCCCGCGTGAGACGTTGATTCAGCAACAGTTTGAAGCACAGGCTGAACAGGCACCCGAGGCTATCGCCGTGCTGTTTGAAGACCAGCATCTGACCTACCGCGAACTCAATCGCCGTGCCAACCAGCTCGCGCACCACCTGCTTTCGCTCGGCGTCAAACCCGATGACCGCGTCGCCCTCTGCGTCGAGCGCAGCCCTGAAATGATGGTCGGTCTGCTCGGTATCCTCAAGGCCGGCGCCGCCTACGTTCCGATGGACCCCGCCTATCCGGCGGAGCGCCTCGCCTATATGCTCGACGATGCCGCACCGGTCGCCCTGCTGACCCAGTCCGCACTAGTGGCATCACTCAGCAGCACGCTGCCCACCGTCCTGCTGGATACGCCCGACTCCACGGACTACCCGGATTCCAACCCCGTGGTTCAGGAGCTGAACGCGACCCATCTGGCCTATGTGATTTACACCTCCGGCTCCACTGGCAAGCCCAAGGGGGTCATGGTCGCCCACCGCAACGTGCTTCACCTCGCCACCGGTCTGAAAACGTTGCTGGCGATCGAGCACCCCAGCCGCATTGCTCTCAACGCCAGCATCGTGTTCGATGCCTCGGTGAAGAACTGGATACAGCTGCTGTCTGGCCACACGCTGGTGCTGGTGCCCGACGCTATCCGCGCCGATGCCCATCAGCTCTGGCGCTATTTCGCCCGCCACGCCGTCAACCTGTTTGACTGCACCCCGGTGCAGTTGCAGTGGCTGCTCGACGCCGGACTGGGCACTGACCCAACCTACCAGCCCGCGCAGGTCCTTATCGGCGGGGAAACCATTTCACCTGAGGTCTGGTCGCGCCTGCAGGCGCTTTCCGATACCCGCTTTATCAACGTTTACGGCCCGACCGAATGTACCGTTGATGCCACCGCCTGTGTGGTCGACCATACGCAGCCGTTGCCAACCATCGGCAAACCGCTCGCCAATACCCGCGTCTACATTCTGGATGCGCAGGGCCAGCCCGTCCCGATTGGCGTCACCGGTGAACTCCATATCGGCGGAGCCGGCGTCGCACGCGGCTACCTCCACCGTCCCGACCTCACCGCCGACCGCTTTATTGCCGATCCGTTCTCTGCCGACCCGGCAGCCCGGCTCTACAAGACCGGCGATCTGGCCCGCTGGCAGCCCGACGGCAGCATTGACTACCTCGGCCGTAACGACTTCCAGATCAAGGTACGCGGTTTCCGTATCGAAGCGGGGGAAATCGAGTCCCGCCTCCTGCGCTGTCCGGGGGTACAGGACGCCGTGGTGATCGCCCGTGAAGACCACCCCGGCGATACGCGTCTGGTAGCCTATCTCTGCGCCCGATCTGATGCTGAACTGCACCCAGTGGCGTTGCGCCAGCAGCTTGCCGCCTCGCTGGCGGACTACATGATCCCGTCCGCCTTTGTCACGCTTGACGCCCTGCCGCTCACGCCGAACGGCAAGATCGACCGCAAGGCCCTGCCCGTTCCGGATCAGACCGCCTTTGCCACCCGCGACTATGAAGCGCCACAGGGCGCGACCGAAAGCGCACTGGCCGCACTCTGGCAAGAGCTGCTAGGGCTGGATCGTGTCGGTCGTCACGATCAATTCTTTGCCCTCGGCGGCCACTCGCTGCTGGCGGTGCAGCTTCTGAACCGCATGAACAAGGCTGGGATGGACGTGGCGCTGGCCGCGCTGTTTGCGCACCCGACGCTGTGCGATCTGGCGGCGGCCGTCACGGCCACCTCGCACGATGCGCCGTTCACCCTGCCCGTGGCCGACCGCACCCAGCCCCTGCCGCTGTCGTTTGCCCAGCAGCGGCTGTGGTTCCTGGCCCAGCTCGATCCGGCCGCCAGTCAGGCCTATCACCTGCCTGCCGCGCTGCGCCTTAGCGGCCGGCTTGACCACCCGGCGCTCACGAGCGCGCTCAACGGGCTGGTCGCCCGTCACGAAAGCCTGCGCACCCGCTTTACCTCCCTCGACGGGCAGCCCGCCCAGCAGATTGATCCGGATACCATCGGCTTCAGCCTGTCCAGCCATGACTTGCGTGAATTGGATGCGTCAGCACGCGCCCTACGCGTGTCCGAAATGGCCGAACAGGAAGCGCGGGCACCTTTCGATCTGACACAGGGGCCGCTGATCCGCGGTCAGTTGCTGCAGATGGATGATGACACCCATGTGCTGCTGCTGACCCAGCACCACATTATCTCCGACGGCTGGTCCATCGGCATTCTGGCGCGCGAGCTGGCCGCGCTGTATCAGGCCGCACTGGATGGCAGCGAGGCGAACTTACCACCTCTGCCAGTTCAGTACGCCGACTACGCCGTCTGGCAACGTCAGTGGCTGCAAGGTGAGACGCTCAACGACCTGCGTGACTACTGGCGCAATCAACTGCAGGGGGCACCGGCCCTGCTGGAGCTCCCGACCGACCGGCCTCGACCGTCGGTACAGCGCTATGCGGGCGATCAGGTTCCCTTCCATCTGGATGCGGGACAGCTCCGTCGCCTTCATGCACTGAACCGGCAGCAGGGCACGACCCTGTTTATGACGCTGCTGGCCGCCTGGTCGGTGGTGCTATCCCGCCTCAGCGGGCAGGACGATATCGTCATCGGCACCCCGATTGCCAACCGTCCCCGCCAGGAGCTGGAGGGCATGGTCGGCTTCTTCGCCAACACGCTGGCCTTACGCACCGAGCCGGGACGCTGTCACTCCGTTGCGGATCTGCTCGATCAGGTACGCGAGCGGGCGCTGGACGCCTACGCTCATCAGGCCCTGCCGTTTGAACAGGTTGTGGAAGCACTGCAACCCGCTCGCAGTCTCAGTTACAGCCCTATTTTCCAGGTGATGCTGTCGCTGAACAACACTCCGACACAGGCCCTGACGCTGCCAGATCTGACGCTCTCAGCCGTTGAGCGGCCGCAGCATAGCACCCACTTTGATCTGACTCTGTCGCTTATCGAGACGGAAAACGGTCTCGACGGCGGGTTGATCTATGCCACCGACCTGTTCGACCGGGACACCATCATTCGTGTGGTAGGTTATGTAGAGAATATCCTGATAGCGATAGCCGATGATGTGGCACAGCCTGTCGCCACCCTGCCCATGCTGCCGGAGGCCGAACGCCGGCAGGTCATCGTCGACTTCAACGCCACCGACGCCGACTTCCCGCAGGATGCACTCATCCATCAGCTCGTTGAAGACCAGGCCACCCGCACGCCCGAGGCCATCGCCGTCCTCTTTGAAGACCAGCACCTCACTTATGACGCACTCAACCGCCGTGCCAACCAGCTCGCGCACCACTTGCTGTCACTCGGCGTCCAGCCCGATGACCGCGTCGCCATTTGCGTCGAACGCTCTCTCGACATGGTCATCGGCCTCCTCGGCATTCTCAAGGCCGGTGCCGCCTATGTCCCGCTTGACCCCGGATACCCCGCCGAGCGTCTCGCCTACATGCTCGACGATGCCGCCCCCGTCGCCCTGCTCACCCAGGCCGGCCGCCACGAGCTTCAGACCGGGGCTCTCCCGCTCATCCTGCTCGATACCGCCGACTTCAGCACGCTGAGTGACCACAACCCCGACATCGCCGGACTCGACGCCCACCATCTGGCCTACGTCATCTACACCTCCGGCTCCACCGGTAAACCCAAGGGCGTCATGAACAGCCATCGCGGACTCTGCAACCGTCTCGTCTGGATGCAGAACACCTATCGTCTCACCCCCGATGACCGCGTGCTGCAAAAGACCCCCTTCAGCTTCGACGTCTCCGTCTGGGAGTTCTTCTGGCCCCTGCTCTACGGCGCGCGCGCCTCGTCATGGCCCGTCCCGACGGCCACAAGGATGCTGCCTACCTCGCGCAGCTCATCGAGCGCACCGGCATCACCACCCTGCACTTCGTCCCCTCCATGCTCCAGCAGTTCGTCCAGTGGGCCGATGCAGACTGTGCCTGTGACTCACTGCGCCGCGTCATCTGCAGCGGCGAAGCCCTCCCGGCCGAACTCCAGCAGCGCTTCTTTGCCCGCTTCAACGCCCAGCTCCATAACCTCTATGGCCCCACCGAGGCCGCCATTGACGTCACCTTCTGGGCCTGTCAGCCTGACGACCACCGCAGCTTTGTGCCCATTGGCCGCCCCATCGCCAATACCCAACTCTATATCCTCGACGCCCTCGGCCAGCCCGTGCCCCTCGGCGTCGCCGGTGAGCTCCATATCGGCGGCGTCGGCGTCGCACGCGGCTACCTCAACCGCCCCGACCTCACCGCCGAGCGCTTTATTCCCGACCCGTTCAGCAACCGACCCGGCGCCCGGCTCTACAAGACCGGTGACCTTGCCCGCTGGCTGCCCGACGGCAGCATCGAGTACCTCGGCCGTAACGACTTTCAGGTCAAGCTGCGCGGCTTCCGTATCGAACTCGGTGAAATCGAAGCCCGCCTCATGCAGTGCCCCGGCGTGCAGGAAGCCGTTGTCGTCGCCCGTGAAGACAGCCCCGGCGATACCCGGCTGGTCGCCTACCTCTGCCCGCAGCCCGGCGTCACCCCCGACCCCGCCGACCTGCGTCAGCAGCTCAGCCTGCATCTGGCCGAGTACATGGTGCCCGGCGCGTTTGTCACCCTCGACGCCTTCCCGCTTACCCCTAACGGCAAGCTCGACCGCAAGGCGCTGCCCGCCCCCGACCAGTCCGCCGTCGCCACCCGCGACTACGCGGCACCGCAGGGTGAGGTCGAAACCGCGCTGGCCGCTATCTGGCAGGAGCTGCTGGGGCTGGCACGCGTCGGCCGCCACGACCACTTCTTCGAGCTCGGCGGCCACTCGCTGATGATCGTCAGCCTGATTGAGCGACTCCGCCGAGTAGGATTGGCGCTTGATGTTCGGGGGGTTTTCTCCACACCGGTGCTCAGTGACATGGCGCAGGCGATAGAGACGCATCAGGATAAGCCGGCTGTGGTGGTGCCGCCTAACCGTATTCCGGCGGACTGTACTGCTATTACGCCCGACCTGCTGCCGCTGGTGACGCTCACTCAGCCAGAGATCGACCGGATAACTGATACCGTGTCTGGTGGTGCGAGCAATATACAAGACATCTATCCGCTCGCACCGTTGCAGGAAGGCATTCTCTTCCACCATCTCCTGCAAGAACAGGGCGATACTTATCTGCTCCGCAGCGTGGTGGCCTTTACCCACCGCGAGCGTCTTGATGCGTTTCTCGGCGCACTTCAACACGTCATTAATCGCCACGACATTCTACGCACCGCCGTGTGCTGGCAGGATTTAAGCCAGCCGGTGCAGGTAGTCTGGCGTCAGGCAATATTGCCCATCAACCATTTTGAACCGACCTCACCGGATGAGGTGCTGGAACAGTTGCAGGCCCATACCGAGCCGCGCACACGCCGGATCGATCTCAGTCAGGCGCCGTTGTTTAGAGCCGATATCGCTCACGATGCGAAACAAAACGAATGGCTGCTGGCGCTGAGCTTCCATCATCTGATTAGCGATCATATGACGCTGGCGCTGATCGTCGGTGAAATCCGTTTGTTATTGCAGCATCGGGCTGACGCGTTACCGACGCCGCTCCCGTACCGCAATTTTATCGCCCAGACGCTAAGTGTACCGAACTCAGCACATGAAGCGTATTTCCGCGACCAGCTAGCTGATGTTGATGAACCAACCGCACCTTTTGGGTTACTCAACGTACAAGGCAGCGGCGAGGATATCCACGAAGCCCGTCTGGTGCTGGATTCCACGTTGGCATCCGCTATTCGACAACAGGCACGTTCTCTTGGCGTCAGCCCCGGCGTGCTGTTCCATGTTGCCTGGGCGCAGGTGCTGGCACAGACCAGCGGTCGTGATGACGTGGTATTTGGCTCTGTTTTGCTCGGTCGCCTTGCCGGTACAGAAGAGGCTGACCGAATCATGGGGATGTTCATCAATACGCTGCCGCTGCGAATTTCTCTTGCAGATCGCGGCGCAGCAGAGGTGGTTCAGCACACCTCACACAATTTGATGACGCTACTGGAGCATGAGCAAGCACCGCTGGCGCTGGCTCAACGCTGTAGCGGTGTGACACCGCCAATGCCGTTATTCAGTGCTTTACTCAACTATCGCCATACGCAGGCCGGCTCGACCGACAATACCTTAAGCGACATTCGTGTACTAACGTCAGAAGAGCGCACCAACTATCCACTCACGCTTGCAGTAGACGATAGGGGCGAAGGATTTAGTCTGGTTGCGCAGACACTGGCAGACATCGACCCTCATCGTCTGGTGAGATACCTGATGACGGCAATCAGCAGCCTGGTCGATGCGTTGGAAACAGAACCTCAGCGTTCCATTCTGAGCCTGCCGGTGCTGCCGGACAACGAACGTCAACAGATGCTGGTTGATTTCAACGCGACCGACGTGGATATCCCACGGCATGCGCTTATCCACGAGCTGTTTGAAGCACAGGTTGCCCGCACACCTGATGCCATCGCGATGGTATTCGGGGAAACCGCCCTTAGCTATAACGATCTTAATCGCCGGGCTAATCGCCTTGCCCACCATCTTCTCTCGTTCGGCGTACGGCCCGATGCGCGCGTCGCCATCTGCGTCGAACGCGGTCTGGACATGGTTGTCGGGCTACTCGGTATCCTCAAAGCCGGCGGGGCCTATGTGCCATTAGATCCGACTTATCCCGTAGAACGTCTGCGCTACATGCTCGATGATGCCAAACCCGTCGTACTGCTCACTCAGTCGGCCCATATCGGGATAATGAACGACAGCTTGCCTGTGGTTCTGCTCGATGGCGGAGACACCAGTCCGTTTGATAACGAACCGGATACTCCGACTGAGGCTCGTAAACAAGGGCTAACGCCACGGAATCTGGCCTATGTGATTTACACCTCTGGCTCCACAGGGAAACCCAAAGGCGTCATGGTTGAACATGCCAACATGGTGAATTTCCTCTGTTCGATGCGTAAGGAACCCGGCATAACCCAAGAGGATGTTCTACTCGGCGTCACGTCTCTGTCTTTTGATATCTCCATATTGGAGATCTTCCTGCCGCTATTGAACGGTGCTCGGCTGGTTCTGGCCACGCAGGCACAGGCAGCAGATGCACAACAGCTGGCGATGCTGATCGAACGCCACGCGGTGTCCTTCATGCAGGCCACGCCGTCGACCTGGCGTATGTTACTGGAGTTAAGTGATTTCACCCTGCAGCCGGACTTTAAAGCACTGTGCGGGGGGGAAGCACTGCCTGAAAATCTGGCGACCGCGTTGCTTCAGAAGGTAACGACGCTCTGGAATCTGTATGGCCCGACAGAAACTACGATCTGGTCCACGCTAAATGGCCTGACGGCACCGACACCTTATATTGGTCACCCCATCGCCAATACCCAGATCTATATTCTGGATCCGCAGGGGCGCGTGGTTCCTCTCGGCGTCGCGGGGGAAATCCATATCGCCGGTGCCGGCGTCGTTCGCGGCTATCTTGGTCGTCCCGATCTCACGGCAGAGCGCTTCATCCACGATCCGTTCTCACGTTCGCCAGAAGCCCGGATGTACAAGACGGGCGATCTCGGGCGCTGGCTGCCTGACGGCACACTTGAGTATCTGGGGCGTAACGATTTTCAGGTCAAAGTCCGCGGTTTCCGTATCGAACTGGGGGAAATTGAAACCCGCCTCGTCCGCTGCCCAGGGGTGCACGATGCTGTGGTTATTACCCGCGAAGATAGCCCCGGCGACAAACGGCTGGTTGCCTACCTCCGTGCTCAGCCTGATACGGCGCTTGATCCTGCCGAACTACGCCAGAGGCTAAGCGAAGAATTGGCTGAGTACATGATCCCGAGCGCATTCGTCACGCTGGATGCCTTCCCGCTCACGCCAAACGGCAAACTTGATCGCAAGGCGCTACCGGCACCAGACCAGTCGGCAATAGCCACTCGCGGTTATGAAGCACCTCAGGGTGAACTGGAAACCGCGCTGGCTCGGATTTGGCAAACGCTGCTGGGGCTGGAGCGTGTAGGGCGACATGACCATTTCTTTGAACTCGGAGGGCATTCGCTCCTTGCCGTGCAGCTAAACGCCCGCATACGTGCGGAATTTTTAACCGACATCCCCATCGTTGCCATTTTCCAACATCCGCAGCTATCCGCGCTGGCGGAGGTCATTCTGGCCGCACAAATTCACGCAGCCTGGGGAAATGACACCGACGCTCTCACACACGATCTCGACTCAATGTCAGCAGAAGAATTAATGGCGATTTTAGACGGAGACACGAACGATGAATAAAGAAAACATGAGCATTGAAGAGCTAAAACGCGCCGTTCTGGAGAAAAAAGTTAAAGAACAGCTGAAGCAGCGTGGACATCAACAGCGTCCGTCGATTAAGAAAGTCGATCGGAACATGCCGCTGCCACTCTCTTTTGCTCAACAGCGGCTGTGGTTTATTGGCCAGCTCGATCAAGCAGCCAGTCAGGCCTATCATCTTCCCGCGGCCCTGCGGCTTACCGGCAAACTCGACAAATTGGCGCTCACGGCTGCACTTGATAGCCTGATCGCTCGCCATGAAAGCCTTCGCACACATTTTGCGCTGGTTGATGGTCAACCCTGCCAGCAGATTGCCCCCGAAGAGACACGCTTTTGTTTATCCAGCCTCGACCTGCGCGACCTTGACGAAACGGCACAAGCCCAACGGGTAGCCGAGTTGACCGAGAGTGAAGCGCGTAAACCGTTCGATCTCATGCAAGGTCCGCTGATTCGCGGTCAGCTATTACAGTTGAGCGATGAAGAACATGCTTTGCTCATTACCCAGCACCACATCATCTCCGATGGCTGGTCTCTGGGGATCTTCGTGCGTGAATTTTCTGCCCTGTATCGCGCCGCACTCAGCGGCCACCCGGCACATTTACCACCGCTACCGATTCAGTACGCCGATTATGCCGCCTGGCAACGCGACTGGCTCAAAGAAGATACGCTCGCCGAACAGCGTAATTTTTGGCATAAGCAGTTACAGGGCGCGCCCGCGCTGTTAGAGCTGCCAACTGACCGTCCGCGCCCCGCAGTGCAGCGTTATGTGGGCAGCCATGTGTCTTTCCATCTCAGTGCCGATGTTCTTAATGCGCTCAAAATACAAGGCCATCAACAGGGAACCACGCTGTTTATGACCGTACTTGCCGCATGGAGCCTCGTGCTGTCTCGTCTCAGTGGTCAAGACGACATCGTCATTGGTACGCCGATCGCCAATCGTACCCGCCATGAACTGGAAGGGCTGATTGGCTTCTTCGTTAATACGCTGGCACTGCGTATTGAACTGAACCAGTGTAAGACGCTGGAAGCGCTGCTGGCTCAGGTTAAGGAACAGTCACTTTCCGCTTATGCCCATCAGGATCTCCCATTCGATCAGGTCGTGGAAGTGCTGCAACCCGCACGTAGCCTCAGCTACAGTCCCGTTTTTCAGGTGATGCTGGCCCTGAATAATACGTCGTCACAGAGATTAACGCTGCCCGATCTGGACGTCTCTTTTATTGAACAACCTAAACACAGCGCTCAGTTTGACCTGATGTTATCGATTAGCGAGACAGATAATGGTCTGACTGGCTCACTGGAATATGCCGTCGATCTTTTCGATCGGGAAACCATTGAGCGCGTGGCTGGCTACGTAGTAAATGTACTCACAGCTATTGCCACCGATGTGGAACAACCTCTGTGGTCCGTGCCGATGCTGTTGGCAGACGAGCGCCAGCAGGTGCTGGTCGACTTTAACCCAGCCAACGCCGAGCTGCCAGCTCCCGCGCTGATTCAGGCGCGCTTCGAAGCGCAGGTGCAACGTTCACCCGACGCTACTGCCGTCGTCTTCGAATCACGTTCGCTCAGCTATCAGACGCTCAACCGTCGCGCCAACCAGCTCGCCCATCACCTCATCGGCCTCGGCGTTAAACCCGATGACCGCGTCGCCATTTGCGTCGAACGCAGCCCTGAGATGATTATTGGCCTTCTGGCTATCCTTAAAGCTGGAGCCGCCTATCTTCCGTTAGACTCCGCCTACCCATCCGAGCGCCTTGCCTATATGTTGGAGGACGCCACTCCCGTGGCGCTACTCACCCAGTCGGCACTAACCGCTGTCCTGCCGGACACCGCATTGCCAACCGTACTGCTTGACGCACACGACGTCTTTGATGCGCAGCCTGACCACAACCCCGACGCGAACGCACTGGGCGTCACGCCGGGTCATCTCGCCTATGTTATCTACACCTCCGGCTCCACCGGTAAACCCAAAGGCGTTATGGTCGAGCATGCCAGTGTCACCCGCCTGCTCGACGCAACGCAGGACGATTTCCACTTTGACAACCACGACGTCTGGACCCAGTTCCACTCCTTTGCGTTCGACTTCTCCGTCTGGGAAATATGGGGAGCGCTCACCTACGGCGGCAGGTTGGTCGTTGTTCCAGCCCTGTGTGCTCGTTCACCTCAGGAGTTCTATTCCCTGCTCTGTCGGGAGCACGTAACGGTACTTAACCAGACGCCGGGGGCGTTCCGCCAGTTGATTGCCGCACGGGATGACGCTGACCACACGCTGCGCTGCATCATCTTCGGTGGGGAGGCGCTGGAGCTACATATGCTGGCCCCGTGGATAGCGGATAACCCGGTTGAACACACCCGTTTGATTAATATGTACGGCATCACCGAGATTACCGTTCACGCCACCTTCCGCGAACTGACTGCCGCCGATATCACCGCCGGGCGCGGTAGCCTAATCGGCAAGCCCTTGTCGGACCTGCGCGCCTACCTGCTTGACCCGCACGGTCAGCCGGTACCGGTCGGCGTTGCCGGTGAGCTCTATATCGGGGGAGCCGGCGTTGCGCGCGGCTACCTCAACCGTCCCGAGCTGACCGCTGAACGCTTTATTGTCGACCCGTTCTCTGAAAGCCCGGCTACCCGCCTCTACAAAACCGGCGACCTCGCCCGCTGGCTGCCTGACGGGACGCTAGACTATCTGGGGCGCAACGACTTCCAGGTCAAAGTGCGCGGTTTCCGTATCGAGCTGGGGGAAATCGAATCCCGTCTGGTGCAGTGCCCAGGCGTTCAGGAAGCGGTGGTGCTGGCCCGTGAGGATGTTCCGGGGGATACCCGTCTGGTGGCCTACATTCAGCCTCAGCCCGAAGCGGTACTGGAACCTGCCGAACTACGCCAGCAGCTCTCGACGCATTTAGCCGACTATATGCTGCCTAGTGCCTTTGTCACGCTCGATACTTTCCCGCTCACGCCAAACGGCAAGCTGGATCGTAAGGCACTCCCCGCGCCTGAACGTTCCGCCGTGGTAACACGCGACTATGAGGAACCTGTCGGGGACATTGAAACGGCATTGGCTAAAATCTGGCAAGACCTGTTAGGGTTAGAACGGGTGGGACGGTATGACCACTTTTTTGAACTCGGCGGCCATTCATTGCTGATTGTCAGTTTGATTGAAAAACTGCGTCACCTCGGCTTAAAACTCGACGTTCGTAGCGTATTTACTGCGCCGACACTTATCGAACTGGCTGATGCCATTCAACACGACCGGGGCGAATCCCGCTTCATTACGCCAGACAACCTGATCCCCGACGGTGCGGAACGCATCACGCCTGATATGCTGCCTCTGGTAGCGCTGTCGCAGCAGGAGATTGATGCCATTGCTGACACCGTTTCTGGCGGTGCCGCCAATATTCAAGACATCTACCCTCTGGCTTCTCTGCAGGAAGGCATTCTCTTCCATCATCGCCTGCATCCAGATAACGATCCCTATGTCGTATCGTCGCTCTTGCGGGTCGAAAATCAAACGAAGCTGGATGCGTTTATCGCAGCATTACAATCCGTAATTAACCGACACGATATTCTGCGCACGTCGATCCACTGGACGGAATTGACGCAGCCGGTTCAGGTGGTACATCGCCACGCAACGTTGAATGTGCATCATCTGGAACCAGAAAACAGCGTTGATGTGGTCACCACAATGCGGGAAAGAGTCGTTTCCTCACATACCTCAATGGATTTGTCTCAGGCACCATTAATGCATTTGTACGTAGCGCCTGATTCAACATCACCGGTGCTTTATATCCTGCTTCAATTTCACCACATCATTGATGACAACCTTTCACTGCGTCAGCTACTTGCGGAAACTACCGCGTTTCTGATGGGGAAAGGTGAGACGCTTCCACCCTCATTCCCGTATAGAAACTTTGTGGCTTATACCCGCCAGGAGGATAAAAACCAGGCAGCAGAAGCGTTTTTTCAAGACTATCTGGCGGACATCGACGAAATTACGGCTCCGTTTGGCGTGGCGAATATTCAAGCCAGAGGTGAAAGCGCGGCAGAAGCGCGTCAATCGCTTAGCCCCGCATTTTCACAAACGATCCGTGACGTTGCCCGCCGGTTCGGCATCAGTCCGGCAGCACTGTTTCACGCCAGTTGGGCATTGGTTATTGCCCGCACCAGCGGGCGAGACGATATCGTGTTCGGTACAACATTATCGGGACGTATGTCAGGCCTCGATGGCAGTACAACCGCACTAGGTATGTTTATCAACACGCTCCCCTTCAGAATAAAGCTGGCGGGTATGAGCGTGGCGACGCTGGTCAACACCGCGAATGACATTTGCGCCAGTTTATTACGCTATGAACAAACTCCGCTGTCTACGGCCCAGCAATACAGCGGGCTCGGCTCTATGCCGCTGTTCAGCGCCCTACTTAATTGTCGACACACCAATGACAGAGGTGTCGAAGCGCCG
This sequence comes from Pectobacterium brasiliense, assembly GCF_016950255.1. NCBI lineage: Bacteria > Pseudomonadati > Pseudomonadota > Gammaproteobacteria > Enterobacterales > Pectobacteriaceae > Pectobacterium > Pectobacterium brasiliense. The sequence continues at coordinate 1,461,692 of NZ_JACGFN010000001.1, forward strand.
AATTTAAGACAGTTCGGTATAGAGAGCCTGTTTAGCCGTGAACGCACTAACTACCCATTGGGCATCTCAATTGATAATAATCGTGAATGTTTTTCGCTCTCGACCCAAGCCATCAGTCCTATCGATCCGAATAGAGTGAATGCCTATCTGTTGCAGGCAATAGAACAGCTCGTCACCCTATTAACCGATGCGCCAGAAACGCTCGCAGAGGCTATCAATGTATTGCCCGCCTCAGAATACGAGCAATTATCGGTAAGCTTCAACGCAACCCATAGCGATTTCCCAGATGGATCTTTAATCCATCAACGGTTTGAACAACAGGTTACCCAAACGCCTGATGCTATTGCGGTCGTGTTCGACGCGCAGACGCTTAGCTATGACGGCCTTAATCGTCGTGCCAACCAATTAGCCCACCATCTCCTGTCACTCGGCGTGCAGCCGGATGACCGTATTGCCATCTGTGTAGAACGCAGCGTGGAAATGATCGTCGGTCTATTAGGCATTCTTAAAGCGGGTGCGGCTTATGTCCCGCTCGATCCTGCTTATCCAGCCGAGCGTCTGACCTACATGCTTGATGACGCTAAACCGGTCGCACTGTTGACCCAGACAGCGTTGATTGAGACGCTGAACAGCACGTTGCCGCTGGTGATACTGGACGATCCGCAATTCACTGTGTTTAAGCATGCCTCGCAAGATAATGCGGATGTGCTGGGGCTAACGCCACATCATCTGGCGTATGTTATCTATACCTCGGGCTCCACCGGTCAGCCGAAAGGCGTGATGATCGAGCATCGTAGTCTGTGTAACCTTGCTAACGCACAGATTCGCGCATTTGGCATCACTGAAAATAGCCGGCTTTTACAGTTTGCCTCTTTCAGTTTTGATGCCTGTATCTCCGAAGTGACGACCACGCTGTGTCAGGGAGCCTGCCTCGTTCTGGCCTCTCGCGAGGCATTATTGCCCGGCGACGCGTTGATCAATACGCTGAAAAAACAAGCTATTACTCATATGACGCTTCCGCCAATTGCTGCCAGCGCCCTGGATCCTGCCGCAGAGCTTCCTGACTTGACGACACTGATATTCGCGGGCGAGGCGTGTCCTCCGGCATTAGCTAAACGCTGGGCAACGGCGAAGCAAGTCATTAACGCGTATGGTCCGACGGAAAGCTCCGTCTGTGCGACGATCTATCATTACCATCCAACCGAAGACGATTTTCTGCCCATCGGGAAACCGATCGACAATACCCACGTTTATATTCTTGATGCGAAGGGTCAGCTCGCGCCACTCGGCGTCGCTGGCGAAATGTATCTAGGCGGCGTCGGTATTGCGCGCGGCTATCTCAATCGCCCTGAACTGACCGCTGAGCGCTTTATTCCCGATCCGTACTCCGACCAATCTGGTGCCAGAATGTATAAAACCGGCGACCTTGGCCGCTGGCTGCCCGACGGCAATATAGAATATTTAGGCCGTAATGATTTTCAGATCAAACTGCGCGGCTTCCGTATTGAACTCGGCGAAATCGAAGCGCGTCTCATGGCCTGTCCTGAAGTACAGGATGCCGTCGTTATCGTCCGGGAAGATAATCCTAACGATAAACGACTGGTTGCCTATATACGGCCCAATACCGGTGCTGAAATCGAGCCGGCAGCATTGCGCCTGCAGCTCTCACAGCATCTGGCTGAATATATGTTGCCTGCGGCTTTTGTCACACTGGAACAGTTCCCACTGACTCCAAACGGGAAACTCGACCGTAAGGCGCTCCCAGCACCTGACCAACTTTCTGTTGCAACCCGTGGCTATGAAGCGCCGCAAGGTAGCATTGAGATCGCATTGGCGGATAGCTGGAAAACGCTACTGCGGCTGGATCGCGTTGGGCGCTATGACCACTTCTTTGAACTCGGCGGCCACTCGTTAATGGCCGTCAACTTGATAGAGCGGCTGCACCATCTGGGTTGGACAATTGATGTCAGCCGTATCTTCTCTACGCCGGTGCTGTGCGAGATGGCGCAGGCGGTACAAGCGAATCAGGACAAACCAGCGTTCTCGGTGCCGCCTAACCGTATTCCCAAACACTGCTCGGCGCTCACCCCCACGATGTTGCCTCTGGCTACACTCACTCAGGTAGAGCTGGACACCGTTGTCGCTACCGTATCCGGCGGCGCGGCCAACGTGCAGGATATCTATTCTCTCTCGCCGCTCCAGCAAGGCATTTTGTTCCATCATCGCCTGCAAGAGCAGGGAGATGCTTATCTGCTTAACAGTTTATTGGCCTTTGATAACCGCGAGCGGCTTGATACGTTTCTGCATGCCCTGCAACAGGTTATCGATCGCCACGATATTTTGCGTACCTCGTTCTGTTGGCAGGGGCTAACTCAGCCGGTTCAGGTTGTATGGCGTCACGCACCGCTGCTGGTGAGTACATTTGTCCCAGCCTCAGACGACAATATTCTCTCGCAGTTGAAAGCCTACACCGACCCGCGCCATCGTCGCCTTAATCTCAATCAGGCACCGCTGCTCTCCGCTGATATCGCCCATAATCCGGCGACAGGAGAATGGCTATTGGCATTTGGTTTCCACCATTTGGTTGGCGACCATATGACGCTGGATCTTATCGTCAGTGAGATCACCACCCTACTTCAGGGACGCGCAGAGACGTTACCGCCTTCGCTTCCATACCGGAATTTTATTGCCCAAATTCTGAGCGTACCGCCTTCTGTTCACGAGCAGTACTTCCGTTCTCGTCTGGCGGACATCGATACGCCGACCGCGCCTTTCGGCATCTTGAATACGCAAGACGACAGTGACCCTATTGCAGAAGCACGTCTTGTTCTGGATACCCCATTAGCGCAGGCGATTCGCAAACAGGCTCGCCAGCTTGGTATCAGTCCAAGCGTGCTATTCCATATCGCCTGGGCTCAGGTGTTAGCCCATGTCAGCAACAGCGATGATGTGGTGTTTGGTTCCGTATTCCTCGGTCGTTTGCAAGGAACGGCGGGGGCAAGTCGAATTATGGGGATGTTTATTAACACGCTACCTCTGCGTATCACCCTCGCAGACCGCAGCGTACTGGATGTTGTGCAGGAAACCTACCGCGATTTAACCGCGCTTTTGGAACACGAGCAGACGCCGCTGACACTGGCGCAACGCTGTAGCGGCGTCATGCCACCAATGCCGCTGTTCAGTGCGCTATTCAACTACCGGCATAGTCAGCCGGGCACAACGACAGACAGGGTATGGCGTGGTATGCGTTTGCTCACAGCGGAAGAACGTACTAACTACCCTTTCACGCTTTCAGTTGACGATCTTGGCGAGCGCTTCCGTCTGGTTTCTCAGGCTATTGAAGGGGTCGATCCACTGCGCCTCGCGCGTTATCTGGAAACCGCGATTCAGGCGTTAATTGAGGCGTTAGCCACGGAGCCAGAGCGCCCTATTATGACGCTGCCGATCCTACCGGAGGCCGAACGCCGGCAGGTCATGGTCGACTTCAACGCCACCGACGCCGACTTCCCGCAGGATGCGCTCATCCATCAGCTCGTTGAAGACCAGGCCGCCCGCACGCCCGAGGCCATCGCCGTCCTCTTTGAAGACCAGCACCTCTCCTATGACGCACTCAACCGCCGTGCCAACCAGCTCGCGCACCACCTGCTGTCACTCGGCGTCCAGCCCGATGACCGCGTCGCCATTTGCGTCGAGCGCTCTCTCGACATGGTCATCGGCCTCCTCGGCATTCTCAAGGCCGGTGCCGCCTATGTTCCGCTCGACCCCGGCTACCCCGCCGAGCGTCTCGCCTACATGCTCGACGATGCCGCCCCCGTCGCCCTGCTCACCCAGGCCGGCCGTCACGAGCTTCAGACCGGGGCTCTCCCGCTCATCCTGCTCGATACCGCCGACTTCAGCACGCTGAGTGACCACAACCCCGACATCGCCGGACTCGATGCCCACCATCTGGCCTACGTCATCTACACCTCCGGCTCCACCGGTAAACCCAAGGGCGTCATGAACAGCCATCGCGGACTCTGCAACCGTCTCGTCTGGATGCAGAACACCTATCGTCTCACCCCCGATGACCGCGTCCTGCAGAAGACCCCCTTCAGCTTCGACGTCTCCGTCTGGGAGTTCTTCTGGCCCTTGCTCTACGGCGCGCGCCTCGTCATGGCCCGTCCCGACGGCCACAAGGATGCCGCCTACCTCGCGCAGCTCATCGAGCGCACCGGCATCACCACCCTGCACTTCGTCCCCTCCATGCTCCAGCAGTTCGTCCAGTGGGCCGATGCAGACTGTGCCTGTGACTCACTGCGCCGCGTCATCTGCAGCGGCGAAGCCCTCCCGGCCGAACTCCAGCAGCGCTTCTTTGCCCGCTTCAACGCCCAGCTCCATAACCTCTATGGCCCCACCGAGGCCGCCATTGACGTCACCTTCTGGGCCTGTCAGCCTGACGACCACCGCAGCTTTGTGCCCATTGGCCGCCCCATCGCCAATACCCAACTCTATATCCTCGACGCCCTCGGCCAGCCCGTGCCCCTCGGCGTCGCCGGTGAGCTCCATATCGGCGGCGTCGGCGTCGCACGCGGCTACCTCAACCGCCCCGACCTCACCGCCGAGCGCTTTATTCCCGACCCGTTCAGCAACCGGCCCGGCGCCCGGCTCTACAAGACCGGTGACCTTGCCCGCTGGCTGCCTGACGGCAGCATCGAGTACCTCGGCCGTAACGACTTTCAGGTCAAGCTGCGCGGCTTCCGTATCGAACTCGGTGAAATCGAAGCCCGCCTCATGCAGTGTCCCGGCGTGCAGGAGGCCGTTGTCGTCGCCCGTGAAGACAGCCCCGGCGATACCCGGCTGGTCGCCTACCTCTGCCCGCAGCCCGGCGTCACCCCCGACCCCGCCGACCTGCGTCAGCAGCTCAGCCTGCATCTGGCCGAGTACATGGTGCCCGGCGCGTTTGTCACCCTCGACGCCTTCCCGCTTACCCCTAACGGCAAGCTCGACCGCAAGGCGCTGCCCGCCCCCGACCAGTCCGCCGTCGCCACCCGCGACTACGCGGCACCGCAGGGTGAGGTCGAAACCGCGCTGGCCGCTATCTGGCAGGAGCTGCTGGGGCTGGCGCGCGTCGGCCGCCACGACCACTTCTTCGAGCTCGGCGGCCACTCGCTGATGGCCGTCAGCCTGATTGAGCGACTCCGTAATGTGGGCCTGACGCTGGACGTGCGTAGCATTTTTTCCGCACCAGTGCTGAGTGACATGGCGCAGGCGATAGAGGCGCATCAGGATAAACCGGCTGTGGTGGTGCCGCCCAACCGCATTCCGGCAGACTGCACCGCCATCACGCCCGACCTGCTGCCGCTGGTAACGCTCACCCAACCGGAGATCGATACCGTGGTAACTACCGTCGCCGGCGGAGCTGCCAACGTACAGGATATCTATCCGCTTTCGCCTCTGCAGGAAGGCATACTCTTCCACTATCGCTTTCAGGAGCAGGGTGACACCTACCTGCTGTACCACTTGCTGGCGTTCCAGGATCGCGCTCGCCTTGATGCCTTTTTAGATGCGCTTCAGCAGGTTATCGATCGCCACGATATCCTGCGCACCGCCGTCTGCTGGCAGGGACTAAGCCAGCCGGTGCAGGTGGTCTGGCGTCAGGCAGTCTTGCCCATCAACACCTTTGAACCGACGTCATCAGATGACGTTCCGGCTCAGTTGAAGAAACAGACCGACCCACGCACCCGCCGTCTTAATCTGAATCAGGCACCGTTGCTCTCGGCCGACATTGCCCACGATCCGACAACGGGTGAATGGCTGCTAGCCTTAGGATTACACCACCTGATTAGCGATCATATGACGTTGACGCTGATCGTCGGTGAAATCCGCCAACTGTTGCAGGGTCAGCAGGATGCCCTGCCAACGCCGCTACCGTACCGTAACTTTATTGCCCAAATATTAAGCGTCCCGAACACGGAGCATGAAGCGTATTTCCGCGAACGGCTGGCGGATATTGATGCGCCGACGATTCCTTTCGATTTACTGGATACACAGGGAGAGGGAGAAAATATCGCTGAAGTCCGCATGCCGCTTCCTGCGCCATTATCCAGCGCAATATATCAGCAGTCCCGTCGTTTAGGGATCAGCCCCGGCGTGCTGTTCCATGTGGCCTGGGCGCAGGTGCTGGCGCAGACCAGCGGCCGTGACGATGTCGTCTTCGGCACAGTGCTGTTAGGCCGCTTGCAAGGTTCTGCGGGTGCCGACCAGGTCATGGGGATGTTTATTAATACGCTGCCGCTGCGGATTTCTCTTGCCGAACGCAGCGTTTTGGACACGGTACAGGAAACCTATCACGATTTGACAGCGCTGTTGGCACATGAGCAGACACCGCTTGCGCTCGCTCAACGCTGTAGCGGCGTGGCACCACCCATGCCACTGTTCAGCGCCCTCCTCAACTATCGCCATACGCAGATAAATAAAGATACCCGTCCCTGGGAAGGCATTCGGGTGCTGACGGAAAATATACGTACCAACTATCCGTTTACACTTTCGGTGGATGATATCGGGGACGGGTTCAGTTTCCTGGCACAAACCAGCACAGAAATTGATCCTGCGCGAATCGCTCACTATCTGCTCACCGCGATCCACGGTCTGGTTGAGGCATTGGAGAACGAGCCACAGCGCCCGGTCCTAACGTTATCCGTCCTGCCGGAAAATGAACGCCAAAAACTACTGGTCGATTTCAACGCCACTGATGTCGTACGACCTGACTCTGCACTCGCCCACGTGCAGTTCGAAGCACAGGTTAAACGCACTCCTGACGCCACAGCAGTGGTATTTGAGTCGCAATCATTAAGCTACGACGAACTTAACCGTCAAGCCAACCGCCTCGCCCATCACCTACTCTCACTCGGCATACAGCCGGACGATCGGGTCGCGATTTGCGTTGAGCGCAGTCTGGAGATGGTTGTCGGCATGCTGGCGGTACTCAAAGCCGGCGGAGCCTATGTGCCGTTAGATCCGTCTTACCCCGTTGACCGTCTGACTTACATGCTAGAGGACGCGGAACCTGTCGCACTGCTGACGCAAACCGATCTGGTCACCCAGTTGGGTAGCCATCTCCCTGTGATCGAACTCGATAATCTGCCAGCCGCTATCGCTGACGAGTCACCAGACCATAACCCTGATCCAGGATCGTTCGGTCTGACGCCACGCCACCTGGCCTATGTTATTTATACTTCCGGTTCTACCGGCAAGCCGAAAGGAGTGATGGTTGAGCATCGCAGTATGTGTAACCTGCTTAGCGGACAGATAGAGGCTTTGCATATTGGAGCAGACAGCCATGTGATTCAGTTGGCTTCTTTCAGTTTTGATGTCTGTATGCAGGAATGCTGCATGACGCTGCTAGCAGGTGCGACGCTCTACCTTGCCGAACGCGCGGTTATCCTGCCGGGGGCAGCACTTCGTCAAACGCTGGAAGACAACGCGATTACGCACATGCTGATAACACCGACAGCATTGGCGGCACTGGATGGGCTACCGGAAACATTACAGACGCTGGTCGTCGGCGGTGAAATTTGCCCGCCTGCGTTAGTCAAACGCTGGGCAGCCGGACGGCATATGTTTAACGCCTATGGTCCGACGGAAACCACCGTCTGCGCCACGCTTTATCCGTGCAGTATTCAGGATGAAAGAGAACCTTGCATTGGTCGCCCGCTTGCCAATACGCGGATCTATATTTTAGATCCACAAGGCAAACTGGTTCCCATCGGCGCGACCGGAGAAATTTACATCGGCGGCAGCGGCGTCGCACGCGGCTACCTTAACCGCCCGGCATTAACGGAAGCGCATTTTATTGCCGATCCGTTTACCGATGATCCCGATTCCCGCCTCTACAAAACAGGCGACCTGGGTCGCTGGCTGCACGATGGCAACATCGACTATCTGGGCCGTAATGACTTCCAGGTGAAAGTACGCGGCTTCCGTATCGAACTGGGGGAAATTGAAGCACGCCTTATTCAGTGTGCGGGGGTAAAAGAAGCCGTCGCGATTGCTCGTGAGGACGAACCGGGAGAGACACGTCTGGTCGCTTACCTCATTGCACAACCCGGTGTTGAGCTGGTGCCTGCCGACCTGCGTCAGCAATTGGCTCACCATTTAGCCGAATATATGGTGCCCAGTGCCTTTGTCACGCTCGATACTTTTCCGCTCACGCCGAATGGCAAACTCGATCGCAAAGCGTTACCCGTTCCCGATCGGACCGCTGTCGTGACCCGTACCTATGAAGCGCCAGTGGGTGAAAAAGAAACCGTTCTGTCGTCCATTTGGCAAAACCTGCTGGGCTTAACGCATGTCGGACGCCGGGATCACTTTTTCGAACTCGGCGGCCATTCACTGATGGCAGTTAACCTGATTGAGCGATTGCGTAATCTGGGTTACCGGCTTGATGTCCGTAGCGTCTTTGCATCACCCACGCTCGCCGATATGGCGGAGTCGATGCAGGTACAGCAGGAGAGTCATCTCAGCAGCGTTGCGGCTAATCTCATCCCCAACGATTGCAAACAAATTACGCCCGACCTGTTGCCGCTGGTCACACTGTCTCAGAATGAAATAGACGCTATCATCGATAGCGTACACGGTGGCACGGCCAATGTGCAGGATATTTATCCGCTCTCTCCCTTACAGGAAGGCATTTTATTCCATCATCGGTTGCAGGCGAAGGGCGATGCCTATCTACTCACTAACCTTGTCGCTTTCGATACCCGTGAACGCCTCGATGACTTTTTGGATGCACTACAGCGCGTCATCAATCGCCACGATATTCTGCGCACCGCTCTCTACTGGCAGGGATTAAATCAGCCCGTACAGGTTGTCTGGCGTCAAGCCCCGTTGAGCGTGAATACGTTTATTCCTGCGCAAACAGAGCACGTTTTGGCGCAGCTAAAGGCCTACACTGACCCCAGCGTTCGTCGGCTTAATCTGAATCAGGCACCGCTGTTTGCCACCGATATTGTTCATGACGCTGAGCGGAATGAGTGGCTACTGGCACTGACCTTTCATCACCTCATCGGTGATCACATGACGCTGGCGCTGATCATTGAAGAAGTGCGGCTACTATTGCAGAACCGTGGCGACGAACTACCGACGCCGTTGCCCTATCGTAACTTTATTGCGCAAAATCTCAGCGTCCCCACGTCAGCACATGAGGACTATTTCCGCAGCCGATTGGCTGATATCGACGAGCCTACCGCTCCCTTCGGCTTGCTGAATATACAAGGCGACGGAGACAATGTTGTGAAAGCCAGCCAGCTACTCGCCCCGTCGCTCGCCATGGCAATCCGCAAGCAGTGCCGCCAGTTAGGTATCAGCCCGGGTGTTCTGTTCCACGTTGCATGGGCACAGGTGCTGGCGCAAACCAGCGGTCGCGATGATGTCGTCTTCGGATCTGTGCTACTGGGTCGACTCCAAGGGTCGGCTGGCGCGGATCGGGTCATGGGCATGTTTATCAATACGCTGCCGCTTCGCCTCTCACTTGCCGAGCACGGCGTGCGGGATATCGTCCAATCCACCTACCGCGATCTCACCGCCTTGCTTGAACATGAGCAAACCCCGCTTTCCGTGGCGCTCCGCTGTAGCGGCGTGACGCCTCCTATACCGTTGTTCAGTACGTTGCTTAATTACCGTCATAGCCAGACAGGGGCAAATGACAACAGCGCCTGGAGCGGTATAAAACTTCTGGCGACCGAAGAACGGACCAACTACCCAATCACACTGTCCGTAGACGATCTGGGAGAAGGATTTAGTCTGGTGGCGCAGACCGTCAGTGAGATCGATCCCGCACGCATCGTGAATTATATGATGACGGCGTTACGTGGACTTGTTGAGGCGTTAGCCATTGATCCGCTACAGCCCATTCTTGGCTTATCAGTCCTACCGGAAGAGGAGCGTAAAACGCTGCTGGTCGACTTCAATGCGACCGAGGCAGAGCTCCCACGCGAGCTGCTTCATCAGCTCTTCGAACAACAGGCTGCGCGGACACCAGATGCCATCGCTGTCGCGTTCGAAGAACAGTTGCTCAGCTACGCGGAACTCAACCGCCGCGCCAACCAGTTGGCCCATCATCTACGTTCTCTGGACGTAAAACCGGATGACCGCATCGCGATTTGCGTCGAACGCAGCCCGGAAATGGTCGTCAGCCTGCTGGGTGTTCTCAAGGCTGGCGCAGCCTATGTGCCACTTGATCCGTCCTATCCGGCAGAACGTCTCGCTTACATGTTGGATGATTCTGCCCCGGTCGCACTCCTGACACACTCATCACTGCTTGAGTCGTTGCGTTGCGATCTGCCGACAATTCTGCTGGATAACGTTTCCCTGTTCGACGCCTACCCAGAGAGTAATCCAGAGGCCCAGACGTTCGGGCTGACGCCTCACCATCTGGCCTACATCATTTATACCTCGGGTTCGACAGGGAAACCCAAAGGCGTCATGGTTGAGCACCGCAACATTGTGGCCTCGACTTACGCCCGACAGTTAACCTATCCCCCGTTCGAACGGGTATTGCTGCTGTCCTCCATTGCCTTTGACAGCGCGCTTGCCAGCGTATTTGGCACGCTCACGCGCGGAGGAAGCCTGTATCTGCCAGAACAGACGATAACCGTCGATCCGACTGCCATTTTACATATGCTTCATGAGCACCGCATTTGCTGTTTTTTGTGCGTGCCGTCTTTGGCCCTGAGCCTCTTGCAGATGAGCCACAATGAGGAACTGACCTCTCTGCAAGCGCTGATTGTGGCGGGTGAACGCTGCCCGCCGGAAATCCATACCGCGATTGAACAGCTCGGTCTGTCAACCGCACTGTATAACGAATATGGTCCCACAGAAGCTGCCGTGTGGGCGTCCGTCTATCCTGTGGCGTCGTCCGAGACGTCCCACGAGCGATTCACCGTGCCAATTGGTCACCCTATCGCCAATAGCCAGATCTATATTTTGGATCCGCAGGGACGTCCAGCTCTGCTCAACGTCGCTGGGGAAATTTACATCGGCGGCGCAGGCGTGGCACGGGGCTATCTGAATCGCCCAGATCTGACGGCAGAACGCTTTATTCCCGATCCCTTCTCACACAAACCAGAAGCTCGAATGTATAAAACCGGCGATCTCGGCCGCTGGCTGCCGGACGGTAATATCGACTATCTGGGTCGTAACGATTTTCAGGTCAAGGTACGCGGCTTCCGTATTGAACTGGGTGAGATTGAGGCACGCCTCATGCAGCTTCCTAACGTGCAGGAAGCGGTGGTCGCCGCGCGCGAAGACATCCCCGGAGATATGCGTCTGGTTGCCTACCTTCGCTCTCAGCCTGACACCGATCTCAATCCCGCCGATCTGCGTCAGCAGTTGGCCGAACAGTTGGCTGAGTACATGGTCCCCAGTGCTTTTGTCACGCTCGATGCCTTTCCACTTACGCCAAACGGCAAGATTGACCGCAAAGCGCTACCCGCGCCGGATCAATCAGCCGTCGCAACACGCGGCTATGTCGCACCGCAAGGAGAACTCGAAACCGCATTGGCCCAGATCTGGCAAGATCTCTTGGGGCTGGACCGCGTTGGTCGCCATGACCAGTTCTTCGAGCTTGGTGGCCATTCCCTGATGGCAGTCAGCCTGATTGAGCGGTTACGCAATATCGGCCAGACACTGGACGTTCGTAGCGTGTTCTCCGCTCCTGTGCTCTGCGATATGGCACAGGCCATACTAACCAATCGCTCAAAACAACCTCTGGTCGTTCCTTCTGGCCTGATTTCACCGGACTGCACAGCCATTACACCGGAACTGCTGCCGCTGATTTCACTTTCTCAGCGTGATATTGACGCGATTGTCGCGACCGTTCCCGGCGGCGCGGCCAATGTGCAGGACATTTACCCGCTCGCGCCGCTGCAAGAAGGGATCTTGTTCCACTATCTGCTTCAGGAACAGGGAGATACCTACCTGTCGCAAACCGTGATTGCTTTTGATAGCCGTGAACGCCTTGATACTTTCCTCAGCGCGCTACAACGCGTTATCGAACGTCATGACATCCTGCACACCGCCGTCTGTTGGCAGGGACTTAGCCAGCCTGTCCAGGTGGTCTGGCGTCATGCACAGTTACCGATAAACACGCTGGAGATCGACTCGGACGACGATGTGCTCGGTCAGCTACGCGCCCATACCAGCTCGCATACGCGCCGTATCAATCTGAGTCAGGCACCGTTGCTCACCGCGGATATCGCTCACGATGCGGCCAATCAGGAATGGCTGCTGGCGCTAGGCTTCCATCATCTGGTCTGTGACCACATCACGCTCGCCCTGATGATTGACGAGATACGCACAATCTTGCAGGGCCATGATGATGATCTGCCAACGCCGCTGCCTTACCGTAACTTTATCGCTCAGATTTTAAGTGTGCCCATGTCCGCTCATGAAGCGTATTTCCGCTCCCGGTTGGCCGATGTAGAGGCACCAACCGCGCCTTTTGGTCTGATCGATATAAAAACGGCTGGCGAGCATGTGGACGAAACCATGCAGTATCTTGAGCCTGCATTAGCACAAGCAATACGCCACCGGGCAAACCGACTGGGTGTCAGCCCCAGCGTCCTATTCCATGTGGCCTGGGCACAGGTGTTAGCCCATGTCAGCAACAGCGATGATGTGGTGTTTGGTTCAGTCCTGCTTGGGCGTTTACAGGGTACGGATGGCGCAGACAGAGTAATGGGGATGTTTATTAACACACTGCCGCTGCGCATTTCCCTTAACGACCGCAGCACAATTGATGTCGTACGCTCAACCTATGATGAACTCATCTCGCTTCTGGAGCATGAACAAACGCCGCTGGCGCTGGCACAACGATGCAGTGGCGTCATGCCGCCAATGCCGCTATTCAGTACGTTATTCAACTTCCGTCATAGTCAGCACAGTGCAGCTAACAACGACACGGCCACCAGAGTCTGGCAGGGTATGCGTCAATTAACCGTGGAGGAACGCACCAACTACCCGTTAACAGTATCGGTGGACGATCTCGGTAAAAATTTCCGTCTGGTTGCCCAAACCAGTCCAGAAATTGACTCTAGCCGTATCACCCAGTATCTGAAAACCGCGATTCAGGCGTTAATTGAGGCGTTAGCCACGGAGCCAGAGCGCCCTATTATGACGCTGCCGATCCTACCGGAGGCCGAACGCCGGCAGATCATGCTCGACTTCAACGCCACCGACGCCGATTTTCCGCAGGATGCGCTTATCCATCAGCTCGTTGAAGACCAGGCAGCCCGCACACCCGAGGCCATCGCCGTCCTCTTTGAAGACCAGCACCTCACCTATGACGCACTCAACCGCCGTGCCAACCAGCTCGCGCACCACCTGCTGTCACTCGGCGTCCAGCCCGATGACCGCGTCGCCATCTGCGTCGAACGCTCTCTCGACATGGTCATCGGCCTCCTCGGCATTCTCAAGGCCGGTGCCGCCTATGTCCCGCTTGACCCCGGCTACCCTGCCGAGCGTCTCGCCTACATGCTCGACGATGCCGCCCCCGTCGCCCTGCTCACCCAGGCCGGCCGCCACGAGCTTCAGACCGGGGCTCTCCCGCTCATCCTGCTCGATACCGCCGACTTCAGCACGCTGAGTGACCACAACCCCGACATCGCCGGACTCGATGCCCACCATCTGGCCTATGTCATCTACACCTCCGGCTCCACCGGTAAACCCAAGGGCGTCATGAACAGCCATCGCGGACTCTGCAACCGTCTCGTCTGGATGCAGAACACCTATCGTCTCACCCCCGATGACCGCGTGCTGCAAAAGACCCCCTTCAGCTTCGACGTCTCCGTCTGGGAGTTCTTCTGGCCCCTGCTCTACGGCGCGCGCCTCGTCATGGCGCGTCCCGACGGCCACAAGGATGCTGCTTACCTCGCGCAGCTCATCGAGCGCACCGGCATCACCACCCTGCACTTCGTCCCCTCCATGCTCCAGCAGTTCGTCCAGTGGGCCGATGCAGACTGTGCCTGTGACTCCCTGCGACGCGTCATCTGCAGCGGCGAAGCCCTCCCGGCCGAACTCCAGCAGCGCTTCTTTGCCCGCTTCAACGCCCAGCTCCATAACCTCTATGGCCCCACCGAGGCCGCCATTGACGTCACCTTCTGGGCCTGTCAGCCTGACGACCACCGCAGCTTTGTACCCATTGGCCGCCCCATCGCCAATACCCAACTCTATATCCTCGACGCCCTCGGCCAGCCCGTGCCCCTCGGCGTCGCCGGTGAGCTCCATATCGGCGGCGTCGGCGTCGCCCGCGGCTACCTCAACCGCCCCGACCTCACCGCCGAGCGCTTTATTCCCGACCCGTTCAGCAACCGGCCCGGCGCCCGGCTCTACAAGACCGGTGACCTTGCCCGCTGGCTGCCCGACGGCAGCATCGAGTACCTCGGCCGTAACGACTTTCAGGTCAAGCTGCGCGGCTTCCGTATCGAACTCGGTGAAATCGAAGCCCGCCTCATGCAGTGCCCCGGCGTGCAGGAGGCCGTTGTCGTCGCCCGTGAAGACAGCCCCGGTGACACCCGGCTGGTCGCCTACCTCTGCCCGCAGCCCGGTATTGAACTGATGCCTGCCGAGCTACGTCAGCAGCTCTCGACACATTTAGCCGACTATATGATTCCGTCAGCCTTTGTCATGCTGGATACTTTCCCGCTTACGCCGAACGGCAAGCTTGACCGCAAGGCGCTGCCCGCACCTGACCAAACGGCCGTCGTCAGTCATGGCTATGAAGCGCCACAAGGCAAGGTAGAAACGAAGCTGGCGCACATCTGGCAAACGCTACTGGGTCTGGAGCGGGTAGGACGGCATGACCACTTCTTTGAACTTGGCGGCCATTCGCTGCTGGCAGTACAGTTGCTCAACCATATGCGTGAACAGGGAATGGAAGTATCACTCTCCACCCTCTTCTCTCATCCGACGCTGTCCGATCTGGCCTTCGTGGTTGGCAGCGCGACCTTAGCGACATCAGACTCGCCGTTTGATGTGAACCCTGTACCGCTCAGCCCTGAAGGGAATCTCCTGCCGCTATTCCTGATACACGAATCGACGGGAGATCCGTTAGTTTATTCAACCTTCGCCACGCTGCTACCACCAGCCTTGCCCGTCTACGCGCTGCAGTCGCTAGGCCTGCATGCGCTGCCGTCACCGCCAGCGTCTATTGAGGAACTGGCGACGGGCCATCTGAATGCGATCCGTCGTATTCAGCCTCATGGCCCTTATCGCCTTGCCGGATGGTCATTAGGTGGATCGATTGCTTATGAAATCGGGCTACAGCTGATTAATAGCGGCGAGGAGGTCGCGTTTCTTGGCATGATCGATTCCTATAACTTCAATCGGACAGACGCGCAGTCTGGTGAGCCAAAAAGCGTCTATTCCCACAAGGACTTAAGCGACGAACAGGAAAATATCAATATCATCCTCTTCTACTTACGTAATCACATGACGACGGCCGATGAACACGAGTTGGAGGATCTGCGCACGCTGGGAGACATCGAGCTAATCATTGCGCGCTGTCATGAACGTCAATGGCTTCCGTCCGGTATTACAAAAGAGGATATTCTTCTACGCATCAACAGCCAAAGAGCGATCTTGCAGTTGTCTGAACATTACCGGGCTCCGGCTTCAATCCTGCCGGTTCACCTCTACCGTTCAGAACACACCACCGATGACGATATCTGGGGAGAATGGCAGGGCATCGTCGGTAAGGATTCCGTTCTTCATCCTATCGGTGGAACTCACTACACGATAATGCAGCCACCCTTGCTGAATCAGGTTGCCGACTCGTTTAGCGAATTCCTGTTACCGAATGACTATGTGCCAAACATCGTTATCCAGAACGGTACGCCGGGCGCGCCTCCGCTCTTTTGTATCCCTGGGGCGGGTGCCAATGCTTCCAGCTTTATTGAACTGGCGCTGGCGCTGCCGACGCAACAACCCGTATGTGCCTTACAGGCACGCGGCCTGACAGAAATCAACCAACCGCCTTACATCAGCGTAGAGGGGGCTGCACGAGCCTATCTTCAAGGAATACGGCAAAAACAACCTCATGGGCCTTATCACCTGCTCGGGCATTCCTTTGGCGGATGGGTCGCCTTTGAACTCGCATTACAGCTACAGGCACAGGGAGAATCGGTTGCCAGCCTGATACTGGTGGATACCGATGCTCCCGACATTCAGGGGTGCCCGCCAAAATCAATCGATCGCGTTGAGACGATCATGAAATTGATCGACATCTACAACATGATTCTGACGCAGCCTTTAGCGCTGACGCGATCTCAGTTTGTGGATATGGCACAAGAGGAACAGATCAAACAGCTGCACCGCGCTCTGGTAAAAGCCGGTATTTTCTCTACGCACACGACCACATCGCTGTTGCAGGGAATTGTTCAGGTTATGCAAGCCAATCTGAACACGGTGTATACACCACGCACTCACTATGCAGGTGACATCTATCTGGTCAGTGCCAAAGAGGGGGATACCGATGAAAGAACGACGAACGACAGCGAATGGAGGAAGCATGTTACCCAGTTAGACCCGGTATTGATGCCAGGCAACCACATGACGATGCTCTCAATGCCACAGGTAGAACGGCTTGCCGACTGGTTATGGCAAACCCTAAACCCTAGAAAATAGCGAAAGCAGACTGTTGACGCGGCCAGCGTATCAGGCTGGTCGCGAATCTCGGCATCGTGTACGTCTCAATAACGTGTGGACATAATAATATGAAAACGTCGACGACCAAAAAACCAGCGATACAGCTTTTACTCTCACTCCTGTTCGATTCACGATGGATACTGGCGATTGCCACAATAGCCAGCGTCACCAATGGCATTTCCAGCGTTTTACTGATTACCTTAATCAACAAAGCGCTGCTGACACACACCGATGACTATGCACCGCTCGCCTGGTATTTTGCCATATTGACTGTCCTGGCAATTGCCTGCCGTATTCTCAGCGGCGTCATTTTTGCCAGACTGAGCCAGGGAACCATGGCGAAAATGCGCGAACTTATTTCAAGCCGCGTGGCTCGTGCGCCCTTCCGTCAGATAGAAGAACTGGGTGCCTCGCGTGCGCAGTCGATCATCACAGATGACTCCACCAATGTCTCGCTCTTGTTTTTCACGCTACCGAACATTGTGATGCAAGGTTCTATCGTCATCGGCTGTCTGGGATACCTTGCCTGGCTATCGCTCCCTATCTTCTTTTTAGCGCTGGCAATTGTTGTCATTGGCTCGCTGGGCTACAGCCTGGGTGGAAGTACGGCGTTCACCTCTCTGAGAGCCGCTGGACAGGCACAGGATCGCTTGTTTACCCACTTTAATGCGCTATTTTCTGGAGCAAAAGAGCTCAAATTACACGTCTACCGCGCACACGCATTTCTCAATCAGTCACTTGGTAAAGAAATCGACGCCGTACGCAAAAATCGTACCCGCGCCTTCGGTGTTTATGCTTTCGGCGTTGGCTGGATTCTCTTTCTGTTCTACAGCTTCCTTGGTCTGGTCATTTTTTCTCCCACCGTAATACCCGGGCTTGAATCAACCGCGCTGGCAGGCTACGTCATCGTATTTTTATTCATGCTGATGCCGCTGGAAGGATTACTCAATAGCGTTCCAACGTTAAATTCTGCCCGCGTCTCATTACGAAGAATTAGCGCGATATTATCTGAGCTGGACGAGCGCGACGCCATCGATCATACCGTCTCCGCACATGAATTTGGCAATGCAGAAACTATCCGTCTGTCCGGTGTCCTCCATAGCTATTACCGTGAGAAAGAGGACCGCGTGTTTCAGCTAGGGCCTATTGATATGACGCTCAGGAGGGGGGAAATTACGTTTCTGATTGGCGGCAACGGAAGCGGAAAAACGACACTTGCCAAACTGCTGATCGGCCTATATACGCCGGAAAGCGGCACCATTACCGTTGACGGTCACGAGGTCGTTGACAGTAATCGAGCCAACTATCGACAACTGTTCTCCGCCGTATTCTCTGACTTCCACCTTTTTGAATCACTGATTGGGTTGAATGATACCGACTCAACGCTGGACACTCGCGCTAATGCGCTGCTGGCCAAACTGCATCTGGAACATAAGGTCACGGTAGAAAACGGCTATTTTTCTACCCGCAACCTCTCGCAGGGGCAGCGTAAACGCCTCGCGCTGGTCGTAACCTATCTGGAGGATCGCCCTTTCTACCTGTTCGATGAGTGGGCGGCCGATCAGGATCCCTTATTCAAACGCGTCTTCTATCAGGAACTTCTGCCCGAATTAGCCGCGCGTGGTAAGGCGGTATTGGCGATCACACATGATGATCGTTTTTTCCACTTGGCCGATCATTGTATCAAGCTCGAGAACGGTCGGCTCATCGCTGATGAAGGTAATGCTGTTTAGCCATGGGGTCACTCTGGTTCGATAATGGAGTGACCCCCAAATGCCTCTTAACGACTAAAAGAACCGCTTCGTCACGCCTGACGATAAACTCTCCTCGGTTTCGCCAGAATGAATGATGGGTGTAAGCAAGCGAAACACGCTCTGGATTACGTGCATTCCAGACATCTTCCGCAAGGCGGATTTTTTCCTGAGCACCTTCAAGGGTGAATGGTGGGCGATGCCCGTCTGTCGGGGTTACGCATTTCTGAATGTTAGATGTGTACGAAGCCGTCTTATGCCGTAAAGTGCATCTCGATTCGATTTAAGAATCTGTGATATCTGTTTTCCTTTAGCCTGGAGATGCCTATACGCGGCATCTCCAGGAGAGATAAAAAAACAGGGTTATTTATAGGCAACCGTCATAATATTTTTGACGTAGTTGCCATTTTCAATTTCTGCGACAAAAGCTTCAGCATAGTCAGGATAAGAAATACTACTCTGACCCTTCGTATCTTTTTGCAGTGTTTTAGCGGCGACATGATAATGACCTATCTTGGCACCCGGCCCGATTTCTGCTGCTGGTGAGAAGAATGTCCACTCCAGATCGCTTGCTTTATTGATAATCTGGAAGGCTCTGTCGTGTGCCTGGCCGTATGGCCTGTAGTCTTCAGGAAAATAAGGTGCATCAACCAGTTTAGAACCCGGTGCAACCTCAAGGCTGCCAGCACCACCAACAACAATGACACGCTTTATGCCCGCTACCCGTGCAGCCGACACAATCGCTTTCGCCGCTTCAGTAACAGTATCAATATGATCGCCATGTGCTCCATAAGCACTTGCGAGGACATCAGCCCCTTTGATTGCTTCAGCGAAAGCGTGTGTATCAAATATATCAACGACTTTAAATTCAACAGCCTTCAGTGCTTCCGGTGCATTTCGGGGAGTGCGGACAATACCAATGAGCTCATGCCCCTTACGGAGTGCTTCTTTGGCAATTTCAGACCCAATTTTACCGGTAGGCGCTACGAGTGCAATTTTCATGATTATTCCTCTGATAATGAGTAAGTATGCCTTGGTGTTGGTGAAACAATCAGTTGGCGAATTCAGTCTACTGGCTCATTGGGTATGAAAAAACAGCGTAGCGGTGGCTGATTTGTTGCGTAAATCAGTCAAATCGTAGGTTCTAGGTTTAATGTATACGAGCAATTTCACTCAATTGCTTTGCGTATAAAAACAACCTATAAATACCGATTGTTGATGATGTCAGCTTAATTCTGCGAGGTTGTATGGACCGGATTACTGCGATGAAGGTTTTTGTGACAGTCGTAACGCACAAAAGCCAGACCGCCGCCGCAGAGCGACTCGATATGTCGCGGGCAATGGTTACGCGGTACTTGGCCGAGCTGGAAAGTTGGCTGGGTGCAAGGTTAATGCACCGAACAACACGTCGCTTTGGCCTGACTCCAACCGGAGAGGCCTGTCTATTACAGTGTAAAGAGGTTTTGAACCGCATTGAGTTGCTCGAAGCCGAGTCAAAAGTTGATGAAACTGAACCCAATGGGCTGTTACGCATCACCGCCAGTAGCTGGTTATGGCAAACGCATCTTTCTTCAGCTCTGACAGCCTATATGGCGCGTTATCCTGCTGTTAAAATTGACTTAATATTGGGAGAACAGCGCCTTAATCTGGTAGAAGACAGTATCGATCTGGCCATACGAATAACCAGCGATCTTGAGCCAGGCCTAATTGCTAAAAAATTTGCCACCTGCCATACCGTAATTTGTGCCTCTGCTGCCTATCTGACGCGAAACGGAACCCCTGAGCATCCTTCAGATCTTACGGCACATAACTGTCTTACCCATGTTTATTCCACTAAGTTTGAATGGCAATTTCGTCACCAGAACGAATTATACAGTGTGCCGATTAGCGGTAGTCTTTCCACGAACGAAGGTAATGTATTGATGGATGTGGCACTGCAAGGAATGGGTATCGCAAAGCTGCCTTTGTACCTTGCGGCACCCCATCTGGAAAACGGTTCGCTGATTCACCTCCTTCCAGACTACAAATCTCATGAAATGGGTATCTATGGGGTTTACACGTCAAGACAATTCATGTCGAAAGCACTACGCGCATTGCTGGATTTTCTTTCCGCTTATTTTGATATGCCGAAGCGTCAAATAATGTAGATCCACAGCACTGAGGCTCCCATCGACCAGCCACATACAAACGCTTTATCCATTTCAAGCATACAGAAGAAGTCATTTAGATCAGCAGACAAGCGCGAAATACGATTGGCAAAGGTCACCTTGTCAGAGCTGCTGCCGGAGCATCCGTTGCCCTATTCTTCTTTGCATCTGGTATACAAAAGGCAGCAGCACATCGCCAAATTATCAGAACAACGTCGCGTTCCGTCCGATGCTTATCTCAGGGATAAATGATGTCCGCAGCATTCTCTCGATAAGATTAATGTCCGTATTTAAAATTAAAACCTAATGCATCACCCGTGGTGTCGTATTCGCGGAAGTTGTAGATCAGCGGCTTCCATTTTGATGAATCAACAACATCACCTGCTCCTAATAGTTCACTCTCCACCCAGACATTAACAATATCCAGTTCGACAAGAATAAAACGACCTTTGTCCGTCGTGCTTACGGTTTTACATTCCGCCTGGATAGGACATTCAATCACCCGAGGCGGTGTAATATCGGTAGAGGCTTCAGTGTGAAGACCGACTTTGGAGAATTTATCGTGGCAGACCTGAACGCCCCATTTAATCTGACCTTCAGACAACGTATCGCTTCCAGTCAACTTACCCAGTTCTTCAACTTTCTCCCACAGTTTGTAATCCGGAATATTGATGACAACATCAGATCCAGATAATAAATTACTGTAGGTTTTACTTCCTTTCGTAACACCAATAATAATTTTATCGCCGAGAGAAATTGACGACGATATAGAAGCGACATTGACCTCTCCATTGTCATTATCAATCGTCGTAACAAGGAAAACGGGGAAACCATAATAAAATGAACTGAGTTTTACGTTCTTTTTCATTTGAGTTAAACCTCATCATAGAGTGGCGTTATATTTTCTCATTTTTACTCTTTTGATTTATTTTTAACAATAACCCCAATTGAGTAGCGATGACGATGCTTTATTACATTCGACATCCCCAATAAGTAGACCATCAAAAAATAACTTAATGTAACTATTCCTTGATGTTAGTTTTCATTTCAATCCATCGGCGAAGAAAAATAACCGACATGAGAAACGTTGAACCCTGATAATACGGCCTTTCTACGCAATGTTGCGGTATTGTAAAAAATTAATTAGCAGAAAATAATTCACAAACATTAAAAGAGGTATATGATATGCACTATATGGTTTTTTCCTTCCCGCCCTGCAATGTAGCTGGGTAAAGCATGAGGTTTAAACATGGAACGAATTGTTATACCAGCGAATTATGTTCATACCCGTACAACACCTTTCTGGACAAAAGAAACAGCCCCAGCGTCTATCTGGAAGCGCCATTTGGATGCAGGGACGCGGCAAGGCGTTTACCCGCGCTTGTGCGTAATGCAAGGGACGATTCGTTATTATGGCTACGCGGATGAGACAAGCTCTGAACCCGTCGAAACGCTAACTATCGAAGCCGGACAATTTGGCGTATTCCCCCCAGAAAAATGGCACAGAATCGAAGCGTTATCTGATGATACGCTATTTAACGTGGACTTTTATGTCGATCCAAAAATTTTGATAGAAGGTTGAGGTAAACATAATGACAAGTGAAAATAAAGGCTATTCATTAACACTGTTGAACCGCGAAAATAATGAAAAAAAAGAAAAAGTTTATCTTAAACCGATGGCTTTTTATGTGCCAGATTTCGCTGCAGGTGCAGTCGTGGAATTACTCAACGAGCTACCTTCAACCGGTGAAAATAAAAAAGGATTTTTGCTGACGGTCACGAACAATAATAACGGCGTGTCCGTTGATAAAGATCTCGCTACGATCGAAGAATTAAAAGACAAGACGATTTCAGCTGAAGCAGTAAAAGAGTTGGTTAATATCGTACGTGGCTACGATGCGGATGAAGACACTAACGTCTGCGGCTGGTAAAACCGTATAGCCTCATCATACTTCAAGTTGCACGTGTATCGATTTTCCGCAGCGTGGATTATTTAAGCGTTACCTTTCGTACCCCTACTCATTTAAAAAACAGGCGCTGGATGTCTTTTGACTTAACAAGCGCCCCTGTACCCTACCTGCGCTATATACAATCGAAGAAGCAAACTTGGCGAGTTTATCTCGTTCTGTTTTCGATAATCGGTTAAAAAGCACTATGTTTTATGCAACATGCCTGAGATTCATCGGCGCTGTCAGGCTAAATCCTCCATTCTGCTATTGCCATCACACTTACCCATTAAGGCTGCACGATCTGTTTGACTTTCCCGCGTGCGAGGACTTACAACAGCAGCACAGGCGTGTAACTAGTTTTCTAGGCAAGACCTGAAGCTCTCCCACTCAACATCATGGGAAGTGCTTCAGGTCTTTTTTCGTTTCTGGATCAGGGGAATCGTCGTATGAGCCACACAGCAGCAGATAATAACGCGACAGCCTATGCCACTACCGCTGAAAAAATCATCACGTTAGTCGGTGGAATTGACAACATTGAGCACATTGAACACTGTTCTACACGGCTACGGCTCAGTCTGTATGACAACAGCCTGGTAAACCAGAACGAACTGGAAAAGGTGCCGGGCGTGCTGGGCGTTCGGGTTAACGTACAGTGCCAGGTTATCATCGGCGGCGAAGTGATGCAGGTGTACGAGGCGGTGCAGAACCTCGCGGCAGGCCGTAAGAAAACAGATCGCGCCGTGCCAGCAAAAACCAATCGCACCGCTTTTGCTATCGATTTTATCATCAGCATTTTTCAGCCGCTGGTGCCTGCGATTGCCGGTGGCGGCGTGCTCAAATCGCTGTTACTGCTGCTGGATCTGCTCGGTTGGCTCACCAAAGACAGCTCAACGTATAAAGTGCTGGATAATATCGGTTCCGCCCCACTCTATTTTCTGCCGATTCTGGTCGGTATCACCACCGCGATGAAGTTGAAAGTGAATGTGCTGGTTGCCGTTTCCGCGGTCTCTGTGATGGTGCTGCCGGCCATGTCTAAACAACTGGCGGACGGTGCGGAATTTCTCTCCTTCGACCTGAAAAACGTCGCTTACGCGTCGCAGGTTTTCCCGGCGATTCTGTGCGTCATTTTTTATGCGCAAACCGAAAAGCTCTTCAATCGCTACTCGCCGAGCGCTCTGCGCATTTTCCTGTCACCGATGCTGTCGCTATTGGTTACCGTTCCCGTCACGCTGTTGGTACTTGGTCCGCTCGGTTATGAACTCGGTGCGGGTCTGGCTAGCGTGATCCTCTGGCTGTACAGCAAGCTGGGCTTTGTGGCGACAGGATTGCTCGCCGCTGCGCTGCCCTTCATGGTGGCGTCGGGGATGCATAAGCCAATGCTGCCCTATGCCGTTTCCTCCATGAGCCAGTTTGGCAAGGAAATGCTCTATCTGCCCGCGTCGCTTGCGCACAACATTGCCGAATCAGGTGCCTGTATGGCGATTGCGCTCAAGAGCAAAGACAAAACGCTCAAATCAACGGCGATTTCAGCCGGTATTTCTGCCCTATTCGGCATCACCGAACCCGCGCTATACGGGATTACGCTGCTGAATAAAAAAGCGCTCTACAGCGTGATCGCAGGTAGCCTGGTCGGCGGTGCGTTTATCGGTTGGATGGCGATTGAAGCCTTTGCGCTGGTTGGCCCCGGTTTGGCTAGCATCTCCATGTTTATCTCGCCGGAAAATAGCTGGAATATCGTCTATGCCATCGCCGGTGCGGTGCTCTCTTTTGTCATCGCCTTCCTCTCCGCCCTGTTCCTCTGGCGGGAAGAGAAACCTGTCATAGCCGTAGAAGAAAACCATCACGCGGTTACCGAATGCCAGTTCGCCAGCCCGATTGAAGGAAAAGTGATTGCGCTGGACAACGTGAATGATGAGATCTTCTCCAAACGTATTATGGGTGACGGCATTGCCATCATCCCCGAGAAAGGCGTGCTCTACGCTCCGGCGAACGGCACTATTGAGAACGTGTTTGAAACGGGTCATGCCGTCAGCATGCTCACCGACAGCGGTGCCGAACTGATTTTCCATATCGGTATCGATACCATCAAACTCAATGGTCAGGGCTTTCAGCCGAAAGTCACGGCCGGCCAACAGGTTAATACCGGCGATGTCCTCGTTGAATTTGACCTCGATAGCCTCATCGCTGCGGGTTACGATCCCGTCGTCATGATGGTTATCACCAACAGCGAGCGCTTTCGCGTGATACCGGAAGCCACTGACGTCGCCATCCCTCCTCACACCATCATCATGACCTTAAAGGAGTCTGTGTAATGGATAAAAACATCACATTCCCGGAACACTTTTTATGGGGCGGCGCGATTGCCGCGAATCAGGCCGAAGGCGCATGGAATGAAGACGGCAAGGGGCCGTCGGTCGCGGACGCTATTACCTGGAAGCCGAATCTCGACCTGAAGAATTACCATGCCCACATGGCGTTGACAGATGAAAACATCGCCGACGCGCTCAACGGAAAAAATGACGCGTTCTATCCCAAGCGGCGCGGCATCGATTTTTACCACCGCTACCAAGGCGATCTGGCGCTGTTTGCCGAAATGGGCTTCAAGGTGCTGCGCGTCTCTATCGCCTGGTCGCGCATCTTTCCGACCGGAGAAGACCGCGCGCCGAATGAAGCGGGCTTACAGTTTTACGACGATCTGTTCCGCGAGATGCGCAAGCACGGCATCGAACCGCTGGTGACGCTTTCACACTACGAAATGCCGCTGGCACTGAGTGAGAAATACAATGGCTGGGTGCACCGCAACGTGCTGGATGCCTTCGTACGCTTTAGCAACGTCTGCTTCGATCGCTATAAGGATCTGGTGCGCTACTGGCTGACCTTTAACGAGATCGACAGTATTCATCGTCATCCGTTTACCACCGCGGGTATCCGTGAAGAGAAAAGCGCGCCGGGACAGGCCAAGCAGGATATTTATCAGGGGCTGCATCACCAGTTTGTTGCCTCGGCTATCGTCACTCGCGACTGCCATGAAAAAATCCCCGACAGCCAGGTCGGCTGCATGCTGACCAAGCTGACGACCTATCCGCACTCCTGCCGCCCGGAAGATGTCGAAGCCGCGCTGAAAAAGAATCTTGAAAACTATTTTTATGCCGATGTGCAGGTGTTCGGTGAATATCCGCCGCTCATCAAGCGCGACCTTGAACGCCGCGGTATTCACATCACCATGCAACCCGACGATCTGGCCATTCTCAAGCAGCACACCGTGGATTTTGTGTCGTTGAGCTATTACATGTCGCTCACCGAATCCACACAGCCGGACGCCGAGAGAATCCCGGGAAATACCGTGCTGGGCGTGAAAAATCCGTACCTGCCGGCCTCAGACTGGGGATGGCAGATCGACCCTGTCGGGCTAAAAATTTCCCTGCTGGAGCTTTACGATCGCTACCAGAAACCGCTGTTTATTGTCGAAAATGGGCTGGGTGCGAAAGACGTTGTCGAAAACGGCAAAATCCACGATCCTTACCGCGTTGACTACTTCCGTTCACATTTCGAGCAAATGCGTGAAGCGATTGGCGAAGGCGTTGAACTGATGGGGTTCACCAGTTGGGGGGCGATTGACATCATCAGCGCGGGCACATCACAAATGTCCAAACGCTATGGCTTTATCTATGTCGATCAGGATGATGAGGGCAACGGTTCGCTGGCCCGTCTGAGGAAGGATTCGTTCTACTGGTATCAGAAGGTTATCGCGACCAACGGTGCCGACCTCACCTGACAGACGGCGCTGCCGCAGGCGACGTGCGCAATGACAGGAAATGCCTGTGATTGGGAAAACGTAATGAGAAAACCAGCATGATTGGAAGAAAAACGTGATTAAAGTGAAAAAAGCGTTAAATAACAGCATGCTGTTAGTCGACCATGAACAGCAGGAGATGATCCTGTTGGGTAAAGGCATCGGATTTGGTGCCAAACCCGGTTCATTGATTGATGTAACGCACGTTGAGCAGGTTTTCATTCCGCTGGAAAACCTGAAATCACGGCATTTTCTTTCATTGACCGACACCATTCCTGCGGCGTTTTTTGACATCACGCAGGAAATCGTCACGCTGGCGCAAAGTCAGTACGCCGAAAAGCTTAATTCGGTGCTGTTCTTTACGCTGGCGGAACATCTCTATTTTGCAGTTGAACGTAGTAAAACGGGCAACCACTTCATCAATAAGCTCAGTTGGGAAGTGAAACGCTATTACCAAAAAGAGTACGCCCTCGGCGTGCAGGCAAAAGATCGCGTGTCGGCACGCTTTAACGTCACGCTACCCGATGACGAAGCTATCAATATCGCATTCCACCTCATCAATGCCGCCGGCAGCGCCGAAATTGCCGATGCCCACCAGCAAGTGCAGTTGGTGAATCGTCTGGCGGAGATTGTCCGGTATAAGTTAAACAAGAATATTGATGTCAACGCCGTCGATTATCTGCGTTTTATCACCCATCTGCGCTATTTCTCCGAACGGGTAATTGCCCGTAAAATCGCACCGGGACGCACAGACGATTTCTATCAGGAACTGCTGAAACACTATCCTGAAGCGATGGCGATTTCCTGGGCCATCAGGGATTATGTGCAGGAAAAATACCAAATGGCCTTGCCGAAAGAAGAGCTTACCTGGCTGACCATGCATATCAGCCGGCTGGCCGAAAGCCAGACGCCGTAGCACTCGCCTCACTCAACATAATCATCTGGCGCTGTTTTACCCACGCGCAGACCAATAAGACAGCATGCCGTCTCGATGAGGCTGTATGTTGACCCGCATCACGATAACAACGCGCAAGCATTAATGAGATTGCAAACAAGAGTGATTATCATATATAGTTTTTATCACCTGCCGAAAATATCTCCTTATTTTATTAATTTACGCATCACATTCACTCTGGAGAAGATAATAACATGTCAAAAACGCTGTCTGTTCTGCGCAAAAAAGCGCGCCTGCTGACGCTGGCTTCATCCCTGATGGTGGCCTATGCCCTGCCTGCTGTTGCCGCAGATGATTCTCTGACTCTCTACACCACGCGTGAGCCTGGTCTGATTCAGCCGCTGCTGGATGCGTTCACCAAAGAGACGTCGGTTAAAGTGAATACCGTGTTCATCAAGGACGGCATGCTGGAGCGTGTGAAGGCAGAAGGCCAGAACTCACCGGCTGACCTGCTGATGACCGTTGATGCCGGTAACCTGATCGATCTGGTAGAAGCCGGTGTTACACAGCCGATTCAGTCCAGTGCATTAACCGAGGCTATCCCGGCGGCGCTGCGCGACAAAGATAACCAATGGTTCGGTCTGTCGATGCGTGCTCGCGTGCTCTACGCGGAGAAAGGTTTAGCGGTGGATAGCTTCCACTATGAAGATCTGGCCGATCCTAAGTGGAAAGGCAAAGTGTGCCTGCGTGCAGGCCAGCACCCGTATAACACAGCAATGATTGCAGCGATGATCGCACATCATGGTGAAGCCAAAACTGAAACCTGGCTGCGCGGTGTGAAAGACAATCTGGCGCGTAAAGCCACGGGCGGTGACCGCGACGTCGCACGCGACATCCTCGGCGGCATCTGCGATGTGGGTCTCGCGAACTCTTATTATGTCGGCCATATGAAGAACGCCAAAGAAGGCACCGATGCCCGTAAATGGGGCGATGCCATCAAGGTCGTCAAACCAACCTTTGAGAACGGCGGTACGCACGTCAATATCAGCGGTGCTGCCGTTGCACGCCACGCACCACATAAAGATCAAGCCGTGAAATTGATGGAATATCTGGTCTCCGCACCCGCTCAGCAGATCTATGCACAGGCGAACTACGAATATCCGGTTCGTAAAGGTGTCGCGCTGGACTCCACCATCGGCAGCACGATTGGTGAGGTGAATGTGGATAGCATTCCGCTGACTGACATCGTTAAATTCCGTAAACAGGCTAGTCAGTTGGTAGATAAAGTTGGATTCGATCAATAAGACCGGTTCGTCAACCCTGCGCGGCGCCTTCGGGCGGCCGCGCCTCTTTTTTTCTCCGCTTCGCATCGCCGCCGTCATCATTGCACTCGGTGTTCTGGCCCCGCTGGTTTCCCTGCTTTGGCTAGCGGCTGGCGCGGGTGTTGGCCATTGGGATCACCTGATGCGCTACGTGCTGCCCGATGCCGCACTCAACACGCTCATTCTGCTCGTCGGCGTCGGCGCACTCGTCATGGTGATTGGCGCAGGCTGCGCCTGGCTGGTGACCGCGTTTGATTTCCCCGGCAGACAGGTCGTTAGCTGGGCGCTGCTGCTACCGCTGGCGATGCCAACTTATATTGTCGCGTTTGCCTGGCTCGATCTGCTGCATCCTATAGGGCCGATTCAGGAAGCGATCCGCAGTCTGCTGGGTTACGACAGTCCGCGTCAGTTCCGCCTGCCGGATCTGCGATCTATGACGGGCGCGATTCTGCTACTCGGTCTGGTGCTCTATCCGTACGTTTATCTAACCATGCGCGCGATGTTTATCAGTCAGCCAGCACACTTGCTGGAAGCCGCACGCACGCTAGGATTGAGCGCAACGGGCACTTTCCTGCACGTCGCCCTGCCAATGGCGCGCCCTGCGTTGGCCGTCGGCACCAGTCTGGCCTTGCTGGAAACGCTGAATGATATTGGTGCCTCCGAATTCCTTGGGGTGAATACGCTGACCGTGACGGTTTACACCACCTGGGTCACCCGTTCGGATTTACCCGCCGCGGCGCAGATTGCCTGCACGATGCTGACGGTCGTTATCCTGCTGCTGACGCTGGAATATTACGGCCGGAAAAACCAGCGCTACGGCACCAGCCGACAAATGCGCGGCATCATGCCCGCACCGCTGAAAGGCGTACGTGCCTGGTTAGCAACCGGTGTGACCGCATTACCTATCCTGCTCGGCTTCATCGCCCCTGCCCTCTTTCTGGCATGGGAAAGCGCTAAACGGCTGGGCGATAGCGTGACGATCTCCGCGGGTCTGATACAGTCATTGCAGAACTCGCTGCTGCTGGCCGTTGGCGTCACGCTGGTCGTCACGTTCGTTAGCCTGATTATTGCGTGGTATGCCCGTCATTCAGCTATCACTGACCGTTCACAAGAACGCCGCCGCACGATACTGAGAATCGCCTCGCTGGGCTATGCCGTGCCCGGTACGGTACTGGCGATTGGCCTGCTGACGCCCGGCATGGCGACGGATAATTTTCTCGCTGGATTGATAGGCTATAAGGGATTGCCGCTGCTTTCCGTCGGTATCCTGCTGGTAGTCTGCTGCGCCATTCGCTTTATGGCGATTGGGATTGGTGCGCTTGATGCGGGGCTAACGCGCATTCCGCCCGTGATGGAACAGGCATCGCGTCTGCTGGGCGAAAGTGAATTCGTCACCTTTTTCCGCGTACACCTTCCCCTGCTGCGCCCCGCGCTGGTGACCAGTGCGCTGCTGGTGTTTGCCGACGCGATGAAAGAACTCCCCGCCACGCTGCTGCTGCGGCCGGTTAATTTCGAAACGCTGGCGACCGTTCTGTATGCCGAAGCCGCCAGAGGCACCTACGAAGAAGGCGCGATTGCAGCACTGCTGATCGTGCTGGCGGGTACGCTGCCCGTTGTGCTGCTGGCTCGCAGCCAGCTAAAAACGTCGGTTGAGAAAGAATGAAAATCATGAGGAAGAGTCAAGGTGTCTGAGGCTACACTCGTTCTGAATAATGTCCACGTCGCCTACGGGCACAAGCACAATGTGCATCACGTGCTGAACGGTTTTTCTATGGAAGTTACCGCGGGTGAACTGGCCTGTCTGCTGGGCGCATCAGGATGCGGTAAAACCACGGCTTTACGCGCGATTGCGGGTTTTGAGCACCTGACTCAGGGAACGATTCACGTCGGCGGACGCTGTGTGGCGGGCCCGGACGTGCATCTGCCGCCGGAACAACGCAACGTCGGGATGGTGTTTCAGGACTACGCGCTGTTTCCCCATCTGACCGCCGCGCAGAATATTGCTTTCGGCCTGAGAAAGCAGCCGAAGGATCTCCAGCAATCGCGCGTCCGCGCCATGCTTGAGCTGGTCGATCTTGTCTCGCTGGCACAGCGCTACCCGCATGAGATGTCCGGCGGACAACAGCAGCGTATTGCACTCGCGCGGGCGCTGGCCCCGCAACCTGCTGTGCTGCTACTCGACGAACCGCTATCCAGCCTCGATCCCGACAGCCGCAAACGACTGGGACAGGAAGTGCGCGACATCCTGCGCGACGCCGGACAAACCGCGCTCTTAGTCACGCACAGCGAACAGGAAGCCGAACTGATGGCCAGCCACATTGGCTATTTGAAAGCAGGTAAACTCGATAATATTTCGGTGAACCGAGACGTCTGATTCAGGTGGTTCACCCCTGACAAGATGGGAAATAATGAGTATGATTAAATCCTATCGGTATGTTGAAGGGGTAGATAATGAGAACAACACAGCAGATGAGTATAACGTTGCCAAATGAAATGGCTGCGCAAGTGAAAGCACGAGTTGCCAGCGGTGAGTACGCGTCAGAAAGTGAGGTTATTCGGGAAGGACTTCGAGCGCTGATTGCACGCGACAATGCAGTAGAGAATTGGTTGCAGGAACAAGTCGTTCCCGCCTGGAACGCGCTGCAACGCGGTGAAACAGAAAGCCTCAGCAGTAGCGACATGAGGAACAGATTAAAAGCCGAGTTCAGGAAGATGACCGGAGAAAAGTAATGGATTATAGGGTCGAATTCGCACCGGAAGCGGAGGAACAACTCGCAGCATTATACCGCTATATCGCGAGGGTTTCGTCACCCAAAACCGCACTCAGCTATACCGAAAGCATTATCAGTTATTGTGAATCGCTTGAGTTATTTCCTGAAAGAGGAAACCAGCGCAACGATATTTTTCCTGGACTGCGTGTCACTAATCACAGCAAACGAACACTCATTGCTTTTATGGTGGAAAAAGAGAAAAAAACGGTAACGGTTCTGGGCATTTGGCATGGCGGACAGGATTATGAAATCGACCTGCTGTCAGATGAAACTGATTAAATATATTGGGTTAGCGAGCTAACTTTCCCAAGTACATTATGGCAGTAACCTACAGGTTATCTATAAGCCACTGCCCATTTTCACGTTCGTTGGCCTGTATCGCTACGCTTTGCCCTGCCCGTGTTTATCCGCATACTCGGGACTGTTGATCCACTGGTGATCCGCTTCCCAGGTGAAACGCCACTGGCGCATCGGGCCAGCCATCACATTCAGATAGTAGCTGTCATAGCCTGCAAGGGTGGCGACCGGATGGTAGCCGCGCGGCACCTGCACCACGTCCCTATTGTAGACCGCCATACATTCATCTAATGACCGGTCATCGGTATAGACGCGTTGCAGGCAGAATCCCTGTTCTGGGTTCAAACGATGGTAGTAGGTTTCTTCCAGATAGGTTTCCTGCGGCGGATTATCGACATCGTGCTTGTGGCTGGGATAAGAGCTGGTGCAGCCTTCATCGGTGTACACTTCGACCACCAGCAGGCTATCTGCCGCTTTGTCCTCCGGCAAAATATTATGCACATAGCGCTGGTTATTACCGACGCCACGCTGCTCGGCGTCGATATTCTGCGGGGCGATCAACCGGGTCGGATATGTGCCGAACCCCGGTGCGGCGCAAACGGCCAGTTCCAGCGCGGTGTGCGCCGTCACCGTAATCGTCTCTCCCGTCGTGACATAAACCGCATAGGGTTTTCTGCGCTCAAACGGGCTCATTCTGTCGCCAATCTGCTCAAAGCGCTCACCCGGCGTGACAACCGTTGCCTTGCCGCTGACCACCACCAGACAGCGTTCGTTATCGCTGGCGGGCAGCGATAACACCTGCTCAGGTGCCAATTGATATACCTCGAACCCCACGTATCGCCAGCCCGCCGTTTCCGGCGTGATGTGCTGCGTACGGCCATGTTCGTCAGGGGCCCGATGGCGTGATAACAGTCGGGACATCTTTTGCCTCCTTTATCTCCCCCGACTTCACGCTGCCTGTACGTTGGTCTGCTGACAGCGTGACGATGCGGGGGATATCACCACGAATCAGATCAATTCCGCCTGCTGGACGAAACGCTGCAAGTTATTGTAGCCTAGTGTCGCGTACGTCAGCGGGTGCGCGACAGCCGGATCCTGTTCCGCTTCGACCACCAGCCATCCGCTGTAGTTATGGGCTTTCAGGATGCTGAACACCGCCGGATAATCGACGCAACCATCGCCCGGCACGGTAAAGACGCCACTCAGCACTGCGTCCAGAAAACTGGTCTTGCGGTTTTTCACGTCTTTCAGCACGTCTGGACGAATGTCTTTGCAGTGAACGTGATTGATGCGGTGAATCCAGCGCTTCGCCACCGCAACCGGATCGGCACCCGCGAACGTAAAGTGTCCGGTATCCAGCAGCAGCCCGACTTCCGGTCCGGTATGTTCCATCAGATTATCCACGTCTTGCGCGCTTTCAATCACCGTACCCATATGGTGATGATAGGCAATCTGCACGCCCTGACTTTGCGTGTAGCGCGCAAACTCGGTCAGCTTTTTGCCGTATTCCGGCCAGCGTTCTTCGGGGAAACGCGGACGCAGATGGACCGGTTTCTGTTGGTCGCCGTGAATCGCGCCCGTCACTTCGGCAAACACCAGTACCGTCGCGCCGAGGTCGCGCAGCAACGCCAGATGTCCCTGCACCGCTTCAATCTCTTCTTCTACTGAGCGGGTGAGCAGTTCGCCGGAGTACCAGCCGGAGACTAAGCGCAGATCGTGCGCTTGCAAGATCGGCCCCAGCACGCTGGCCTGACGCGGGAATTTATTACCTAATTCAAAACCGGCGAAACCAGCCTGCCGCCCTTCGCTCAGACAGGTTTCCAGCGGGGTGTCCGCGCCCAGAGAAGGCAGATCGTCATTGGTCCAGGTGAGTGGATTAATACCAAGTTGAACGCTCATGTTATGTCCCTTATTCAAACACATAGAAACGGGTTAACCGCGCTGACGCCAGACGGCAATCAGTTGCAGATAGTTATGTTTAACTTGCTCAATCAATTCGGCGTCATCGATCTCGTTACGCAGCCACTTTTGTGCTGGCTGGGCAAACAAGGTACGACCGACAGCAAAACCTTTCACAATCGGGAAGCCTACGGCAGCGCTGAATCCCTGCTGCAACGTTTCCAGCGGCGCATCCAGCCCCAGAATCACCACGCCCCGACAGTAAGGATCGCGCTGCGCCAGCAGCGGTGTCAGTTGCGCCCAGCCTTCGGAGGACAGCGGAGGCAGTTTCCACCAGTCCGGCCGTACGCCGAGGTTGTAGAAGCGTTGGATCGCGCGCAGATAAAGCGCATCACTGTGCGGCATCCCCGCAGGCAGAATGACTTCAAGCAGCAGTTCATGGCCGGATTGACGACAGGCCTGATAGACCTCCATCACCTTCATTTCCTGCTCGCGCCGTAGCGCATGAGCGTCTTCCGGGTGGAAGAACACCAGACATTTCACGACATGTTCTAGCGGCCAGCTCACCAGCTGTGAGCCAATATTGCCGCGCTCCATCATTAACGGGCGCGATCCCGGCAGCTCAATAGGCCGGCCGATCCACCAGCCTTTTCCGGTGATGTCATTCAGCGCATCCTGTCCGAACGTGCCGTCGCACAGCAGACCCGCTTTGCCTTCCAGCCCTGCCTGTTGTGCCGCGTCATAGCTGGCACGCAGAATCAGCTTTTTCAGTGCCGGAATACGGCTGATTTCCGTGCCGCAGTTCAGCGCCATATCTTCCAACTGGCTACGGTGATCGAACGCGATCACGCACAGCTCATGCCACTGTTTACGACGTGTCGTAACACGATGCAGGTGGTTAAGCTCTTCGTCCAAATCAGGACGTGGGACGCTCGCCGCACGGGCTAAATAGTTATCCAGTTCAATCTTGCTTGGCATGGCTGGCGCACAGCCGTGGCGTGATACCACCAGCGCGCCGCAGGCATTAGCGTATGCACAGGCTTTCTCCCAGCCTTCGCCGTTGAGGTAGCCACGCAGCAGGCCGGACATAAACGCATCGCCTGCCCCCAGCACGTTCAGCACATCCACGCGCACGCCTTTGATCGTGATGCCTTTATCCAGATGGTCAGGAATCGCGTCGCTAAACACCGAGCACCCCAGCGCCCCGCGTTTGCACACCAGTTCCGCCTGCGTGTGCTGCCGCACCGTGCGCAGCGCCTGCAAGGTATCCGTGCTGCCGCCCGCAATATGGAACTCCTCCTCGGTGCCGACAATCACGTCGAACAGCGACAGCACCTGCTGCAACTGCTCCGTGACCGCCTGCGCTTCAACAAAACGCGTTTCGCCATCGCCCAGCGACGTCAGCCCCCACAGCACCGGACGGTAGTCGATATCCAACGCCGTTTTCACCCCGTTACGCCGCGCGTATTGCAGCGCCGTTAGCACCGCTTCACGCGTGTTCGGATGAGAGAGATGCGTGCCGGTAATCGCCAGACAGCGTGACGACGCGATGTAATCCTCGGTGAAATCTTCCGGTGAGATCGCCATATCGGCGCAGTTATCGCGGTAGAAAATCAGCGGAAAGGTATCGCGATCTTTAATGCCCAATAGCACCAGCGCAGTCAGACGTTCCTTATCGGTAATCAAATGGCTGGTGTCGCAGCCAACCTGATTCAACTCTTCACGCAGGAAGCGCCCCATATGCTCATCGCCCACCCGCGCCAGCATAGAAGAACGTAACCCCTGTCGCGCCGTGCCGTAAGCCACGTTGCCGGACGACCCGCCCAGATACTTGGCAAAACTGCCCATATCTTCCAGACGCGCGCCGATTTGCTGCCCGTACAGATCGACAGCAACGCGCCCCATGCAAATCACATCAAACGTCTTTTCCTTATTCATAGCGGCCAATCCTGTAAAAATCGCGTAAAAAAAGAAGAAATCACGTCAGCTGACGTATTAGCCCACCTCATCCACATTCACCCAGCGCGCCGTTTCGTGTGACTGCATGATCGCATCCAGAACTCGCGAGACTTTCCAGCCCTCTTCGAAATCCGGCCACATCGGGACGTCAGCCGCAATACCGTCGATCAGATCGCGCACCTCCACCGTTTTCTGATCGTTAAATCCAATACCGTGTCCGGCGCTGGCGCAAAAAGCCGCATAGTCAGGATGCTGCGGCCCGGTCAGCAGCGTTTTAAATCCCTGCCGGTTCTCCGGTTCGTCATGCCGATAGAGTTTCAGCTCCGCCATGCGTTCCTGCGTGTAACTCAGCGTGCCTTTCGTGCCGGTCACGACATAGGTCAGGCCCATTTTTCGGCCGCAGGCGATGCGCGACGTTTCAATCACACCGCGAGCGCCGCTGGCGAACCGCACCATTGCATGCGCCTGATCTTCATTCTCCACCTGTACTAATTCGCTGCTGCCCGGCGCCGTCGGACGCTGCGCAATCACCGTTTGCAGGTCACCACAGACGCTGGCGATATCACCCACCAGATATTGCGCCATGTTGACGATATGCGCCGCCAGATCCCCCAGCGCCCCCAGCCCAGCCGTTTCTTTGAAACAGTGCCAGTCGGCCGGTTTGTTCGGATCGGCCAGATAATCTTCGTTATGCGTGCCGTAAAAATGCACCACTTCGCCAATCTCGCCGCTGGCGATAATCTCTTTGGCCAGCTGTGAGGTCGGGTTCTTCATGTAGTTGAAGCCCACCAGCGTTTTCACGCCCGCCTGCTGCGCGGCGTCAACCATTTCTCGGGCATCACGCGCGTTCAGCGCCAGTGGTTTTTCCGAATAAACGTGCTTGCCGTGCTGGATAGCCGCCATCGCCATCGTCTTATGCAGAAAATTCGGCGCACAGATATCCACCACGTCAATGTCTGGATCCGCCACCAGCGCACGCCAGTCCCCTGTTGAGCGCAGGAAGCCAAACTCCTGCGCCCGTTTGGCCGCCAGATCCGGCGACACTTCTGCCAGCATCGCCTTCACCAGATTGCCTTTCAGCGGGAAGACCGTCGCTGCCTGTGCGTAGGCGATGGCATGCGCACGACCGATATAGCCGGTGCCGATTAACCCAATGCGTACATCCTTCATATCCACCTCGGTGCGAAAAAAGAGTCGGTTCAGATAGCGCCGCGACGGCTCTTGGCGTAGGTGTCGAACGCCACGGCCAGCACGATAATTAACCCGGTAATAATCTGCTGGTAGTAGGCCGATACGTTCATCAACACCAGTCCGTTAATCAGAATCCCCATGATGATCGAGCCGATAATGGTGCCGCTGATCCGGCCGTAGCCGCCCATCAGCGAGGTACCACCGATGACCACCGAGGCGATGACGCGCAGCTCGAAGGTGATCCCCGCGACCGCTTCTGCGCTACCGAGACGGGCGCTGAGAATGAAGCCCGCCAGCCCTGCCAGACAGCCAATCACGACGTAAACGCTGACCAGCACACGCTGCACGTTCACCCCAGCAAGCCGCGCGGCTTCAGTGTTGCCGCCGATGGCGTACACAAAGCGGCCCCAGCGGGTTTTATGCAGCGCCAGATAACCCAGTAAAGCAACCAGTGCGAAGATCCAGATCGGTACCGAAATACCCAGGATCTCGCCTCGCCCCCACCAGCGATAGCCAGGGTCAAAGCCAGCAATCGGCGCACCGTCGTTCATCACCAGCGTTAATCCACGCCAGATCGTCATCCCGCCCAGCGTGACGATGAACGGCGGCAGACGCAGTTTGGTGACACCCAAACCATGCAGGAAACCAATGAAGGTACCCATCGCCAGACAGACGCCCAACGCGACCAGCCAGCTCAAACCGTACCAGGCATCCGGATCGACAGTGGTGAAGTTGTCACCTTTAATGACCGAGGCGGCGGTGATGGCGCACACCGCCAGAATCGAGCCGACGGACAGGTCGATCCCCGCAGTCAGAATGACGAACGTCATCCCCACAGCCATGATGCCGTAGATGGAGACTTCGGTCAGAATGTTGGTGATGTTGCGCTCAGACAGAAAATTGCTGTTCTGCGACTGAAAGAAGATCAGCAGCAGAATCATGAAAATAAATACGCCAAAGCGTTCAAAAAAGGCGATTGGGTCAAAACGTCCACGCGGATTGGACGGCGTAATGCTCTTAGAAAGCGGCTGCTGGGACATGCGTCACCTCCGTTATGCTGCGTGTAATGCGTCGTGGCAAATGGCCATCATCGTCATCAGTTTTTCTTCTGTGGCGTCATCGCCATGAATTTCCCCGCTAATCCGCCCTTCGCTGAGCGTGATAATGCGGTCGGAAATCGCCATGATTTCCGGCAGGTCGGAGGAAATCACAATCACGGCGACGCCCCGTTTCGCCATATCGAACAGCACCTGATGCACCTCAGACTTGGTGCCGACATCGATGCCGCGCGTGGGCTCATCCACAATCAATACTTTGGGATTCAGTGCCATACAGCGGGCAAGAATCACTTTTTGCTGGTTACCGCCCGACAGCTTGCGCACTTCCTGCTCGCTGTTCACCATCTTGATGTGCAGCGCCTGACGGTAGGCCTCAATCAGGTCGTCCTCCTTACGGGTGTCGACAAACCAGCGCCAGCGCATCAGCGATGAGAGATTGGAAAGCGAGATGTTTTCCCTGATCGACAACCCCAGCACCGCCCCCTCTTTCTTACGATCTTCCGGCACCAACGCGATGCCTTGCGACAGTGCATGCAGCGGCGTTGAGGGATAATAGGGTTCGTCATCCAGCACAAATTCACCGGTAGAGAACGCGTCTGCACCAAACAGACAGCGTGCGATTTCCGTGCGTCCCGCGCCTACCAGCCCGGCAATACCGAGCACTTCGCCCGCATGCACCTGGAAGTTGATGTCTTTCAGCGCGATACCGTGCGCATCCAGCGGCGGTTTTTCGCGGCTTAAGCCCTTCACCGCCAGCCGTACCGGCTTATCCTGATGATGCGTTTCCGAAGGCGGACGGCGGTTAAACACCACGTCACGGCCGACCATCAGGCGAATAATCTCCTGCACATTGGTGCTGGCGACATCGCCCGAACCGGTGTAGCGGCCATCCTGAAACACGGTAAACCGATCGCACAGTTGGAAGACTTCGTGTAGCCGGTGCGTGACATACACCACGCTCACGCCACGTCCTTTCAATTCGCGCACCACACGGTGCAGGCTGTCGACTTCACTGTCGCTCAGCGCCGCCGACGGTTCATCCATCACAATCAGCTTGGCGTTCAGCGTCAGCGCTCTGGCGATCTCCACCATCTGCTGCTGTGCCACGCTCAAGCGCGCCACCTGCGTCGTCGGCGCAATGTTCAATTTCAGATAGTCCAGTACCGCTTTCGCCTCGCGATTCACCGCCAGCGCGTCCACGAATACACCGCTGCTCTGCGGCTCGCGTCCCAGGAACATGTTCTCCGCCACGCTCATATTGGGCAGCAGATTAAATTCCTGATAAATGGTGATAATCCCCCGCTTTTGGCGCTCAACGGGCGATTCGAGCGGTAACAGCGTCTCGCCGCCAAACCAGATGTCGCCGCTGGTCTGCGGCTGCGCCCCTGCCAGCGCCTTCAACAGCGTCGATTTACCCGCGCCGTTTTCTCCCAATAGCGCATGGATCTCTCCCGGCTGCACGGTCAGCTGTACGTTGCTCAGCGCCCAAACACCGGAGAAGCTCTTTGCCAAGTTGGTAATGTTCAGTAGGGGTTCCGTCATGTTTACCTTCCTCCCGCAAGGCCGCGCGAACGCGGCCTGCTGAATACCTTTATTGATTACGTAGAAAACGACTTATTTACCCGCTTCGCCAATACGTTCAGCATCGTTCAGGTTATCTTTGGTAATCATGGTCGGTTGGTAGTCTGCCCCGGTGATAGGCGCTTTACTGCGGATGTTATTGGTCAACTGTGTCAACGCAGTGGTCACCGCGTAACCCGGACGTTGATCGGCAGTCACAGCCAGCCAGCCGTCTCGCACGCGAGCCAGCGCTTCCGGCACGGCGTCAAAGCCGGTCACCATCACGTCGCCGGGTTTCAGGCCTTGCCCTTGTAACGCTTCAATCGCGCCCAACGCCATGTCGTCATTCGCAGAGAGGATCACCTGTGGGCGTTTAGGCAGCGAAGGAAAAACGCTTTCCACGATGCGCATCCCTTCGGAACGCATCCAGTTCCCTGTCTGGTCCGCAACGATGTGGTATTTGCTGCCACCCGCTTTCAGGCTGTCGCGAATCCCCTGCGTACGCTCGATGTTAGAAGACGAACCCGGTTGACCGGTCAGCAGAATGATCTCTGCACCATCTGGGAATTTGGTTTTGACATAGTCGGCAATCGCCTGACCGCCTTTATAGTTATTGGCACCAAAGTGCGGCACTTCTTTTTCCGTTTTTACCGAACGATCCAGCGTCACCACGGGCAGCTTGGCATCCTGAATGTCGGTAACAGCGCTGGACACGGCGTTAACGTCATTCGGCGATACAACAAAGCCCTGCGCCCCACGCGTAATGGCATTTTCCAAGTCGGCGGCCTGCTTCGGTGAGCTACCCTGCCCATCCAACACCTGCAAATTCACGCCCAGTTCTTTGGCGGCTTTAACAGCGGTGCGCTGCATATGTACTTCAAACGGCATAGCGAGATTCGGCGTACTGAAAACGATTTGTTCATTTTGGGCCTGAGCAAAACCAGACAGACCCAGTGCGATGGCGATTGCGGAAACGCTGATGATCTTTTTCATATGTCTTTTCTCTGCTTCTGTTATGAGTATGGGTGTA
Organism: Pectobacterium brasiliense; assembly: GCF_016950255.1. Classification (NCBI taxonomy): domain Bacteria; kingdom Pseudomonadati; phylum Pseudomonadota; class Gammaproteobacteria; order Enterobacterales; family Pectobacteriaceae; genus Pectobacterium; species Pectobacterium brasiliense. The sequence continues at coordinate 1,501,994 of NZ_JACGFN010000001.1, forward strand.
GGGTTGAAAGCAGGTAAAACGCGATGTGCCGATGCCGATACGGTTACACGGCGACCTCCTTGCCTTGAGCCAGTGATTCAAAGGCTTTATCCGCCAGATTCAGCGCACGCTCACCGTCCAGCCCGGAGCATTCCGGCTGCGTGCGGCCATTCAGCACGTCGACAAAGTGCTGCCACTCTGCCGCGTAGGCGGCGTGATAGCGTTGCAGGAAGAAATATTCGGGTTTCGCCGCCAGACAACCGTCGTCGGTCCACTGCTCAACCACGTTTTCGCGGATGTTGCCTGCGCTGAGCACGCCTTTCGCGCCATGCAATTCGAGGCGTTGATCGTAGCCGTAGCCGGAGCGGCGGCTGTTGACGATGGTCGCCATCGCGCCAGAGGCGAATTTGAGCACGATGAATGCGGTATCGATGTCGCCCGCTTCACCAATCGCCGGATCGACCAGATTGCTGCCTTGCGCAAAGACCGACACGGGTTCTTCGCCCATAATGAAACGCGCCATATCGAAATCATGGATCGTCATGTCGCGGAACATCCCGCCGGAAACGCGGACGTACTCGGCAGGCGGCGGCGACGGATCGCGGGAGATAATCAGGAGAGATTCCGGCTTGCCGATGCTGCCTTCGCCAGCCAGCGTTTTGACACGGCGGAATTGCGGGTCGTAGCGGCGGTTGAAACCGACAAACAACGGCACGTTCTGCTGTTTGACGACGGTCAGGCAATCGCGAACGCGGGCAATATCCAGATGCACCGGTTTTTCACAGAAAATGGCTTTGCCATGTTTGGCGGCCAGCTCAATCAGGTCGGCGTGCGTGTCGGTCGCGGACGCAATCAGGACGGCGTGTACCGCCGGATCGTTCATGACCTCATCCACGGTTTGCACTTTGGTGTGGTAGCGTTCAGCCAGCGCCGTGGCATTGGTTGGGTTGGGATCGACTACCGCGTACAGGTTGGTTTCTTTGTGTGCCGCGATGTTCACTGCATGGACCTGACCGATGCGGCCCGCGCCCAGTAAAGCGATGTTAAACATAGGTGCTCCCTTGCTGCCTGAGTGGCGTTTAATGCCAGACTGAAAAAGTGACGGATAACGGCTAGTCGCATTCTCCCCAGCCCCATCATCACCCGCTCTTTACCGCGAATCCTGATAGGTAAAATAAAACATTTATTTCAGTTTTGTATAAATTGAAAATTATGTTTTTGCGCGCCAGTTAACATTTTCATGACATCTTCGCTGTTTTCTGCAACCCCAATCACACATCGAATGAGCATGTCTGTGGCGGTATACCGGAATGTCAGAGGAACAGTCAGACGCTAGCGCACAGCAGGAAGGAAAATGAAACCGTGGTTTGAAAATGAAATGGATATTTCAGATTGATTCAGGAGTATAGGGAAGGATTAGGCAACACTACAGATCGCAAACTTCATCTGCACAGACTGTCTCTTCATCACATTTTATGCAGATTCAGAGACCGTTTCGTGCGCTACAATACAGCCATTCCATGCCACCTCGTAGCACGCGCCCGACACAGGGCGGCTCAGTTGCCGTCGCCCTGTGAACCCTGGCTTTCGGCTAAATTATGTCGCGGCGCGATGCCTTCGTAGGTATCAGGCTTCACGGACCGCTTGCGACACGTTCCCGACGTGGCGCAAGCTTTCGCCGCGTCCATGCGGCTCATCCTAAGCCTGCTATCTCCTCAGCATAATTTTTTACGCCCGATAACGCCCAACCCCACTAGCGCCCCTACATCATTGTAACTAAGAGACAGTGATGCTGGGGAGATCACCTAATATTGCCGTGCGCGGGAAAGCGCGGCTTTCACGTTATTGGCCGCAGATTCAATCTCTGGATTATCCGCAACCTGCGCCGTGCCAGTGCGCCACCAGGATTCGTAGCCGTGCGTCATGGTCTTCGGTAGCACCTTGATGTCGAGCAGCACCGGCCCCGCATGTTGGCGTGATTCCACCAGAGCCTGCCTGAGCGAGGCTTCATCGTGCACTCGCCACGCTTTGCAGCCGTAGCTTTCCGCATTCTTGGCAAAATCCACCGGAATAAGTGCACCGCGCAGTTGCCCCGATTCCGTATCACGGTAGCGGTTTTCCGTACAGAAGCTGCCCATTCCCTGACTCATTTGCAGGTTGTTAATACAGCCAAAACCCGCGTTGTCGAACAGTAGCACGGTGATTTTGATGCCCTCCTGCACCGCCGTTTGCAGTTCGGTGTGAAGCATCAAATAGGAACCGTCGCCGACCATCGCGTAGACCGGCTGTTGCGGTGCCGCAAGGCGTGCACCAATCGCTGCCGCAATTTCGTATCCCATACACGAGTAGCCGTATTCCAGATGATAACTGTCCGGCGTTTTCACCTGCCACACGCGCTGTAGATCGCCCGGCAACGAGCCCGCCGCGCCCACCACAACCGCGTTATCTTCCAGCTCTTCATTCAGTATGCCCAGCACGCGCGTTTGCGTCAGATGGGTATTCAACATCTGGCGATATTCATCCAGTTTGTCTTCCAGACCATCCACCACTTCCGGCACCAGTTCGCCTTTGTCCTGCACGGTAAACAATCGCTGTAGCTCGCGCTCCCATTCCACACGCGCCTGTTCAACGGCCTGCTGCCAGCCGCTACGATACGACGCCGTCGCCAGCCGTTCGGCCAGCGCCTCCAGCCCGACGCGCGCATCGGCGATCAGGGGTAACGCATCCAGTTTTAGCGCATCAAACTCGGCAACGTTAAGCAGTAAAAATTCGACGTTCGGGTTCTGAAATAGCGACTTGGAGCCAGTGGTAAAATCGGTTAAACGCGTCCCGACGCCGATAATCAGATCCGCCTCTTGTGCCAGTCGATTCGCCGCCAGCCCACCCGTCACGCCAATACCGCCACAGTTCAGCGGATGTGAGGAAATAATCGCGCCTTTGCCCGCCTGCGTTTCGCCAAACGGAATCGCAAACTGCTCAGCAAACTGCGCCAGCGCATCATGCGCGCCGGAATAACGTACGCCGCCGCCGCAAATCAGCATCGGACGGCGCTTGCTCGCAATCAGCGCCGCCGCCTCATCCAGCCGTGCCGCATCCGGCGGACGGCGTTCAAGGTGATGGACGCGCTTGCGGAAGAACGATACCGGATAATCCCAGACTTCCGCCTGCACATCCTGCGGTAAACACAGCGTTACCGCGCCAGTATCGGCCGGATCGGTCAGCACACGCATGGCATTAATCAGCGCACTCATCAGCTGTTCAGGACGATTAATGCGATCCCAATAGCGGGAAACGGGTTTGAAGCAGTCATTAGTGCTAATCGACAGATCGTGATATTGCTCGACCTGCTGCAGAACCGGATCCGGCTGACGGCAGGCGAAGAGATCGCCGGGCAGTAGCAGCACCGGAATGCGGTTGGCGGTGGCGGTCGCCGCAGCAGTTACCATATTTGCCGCCCCCGGCCCCACCGATGAGGTCACCGCATAGATTTTCCGCCTCTTGTGCTGTTTAGCGAATCCGACCGCGATGTGCGCCATTCCCTGTTCGTTGCACCCCTGATGCACGGTGAGACGATTCGCCTCCTGCTCCAGCGCCTGACCGATGCCCAGCACATTGCCGTGACCAAAAATGGTCATAACGCCCTGCACAAAGGGGGATTCTTCACCGTCTACGCTGAGGTACTGCTGGTTGAGAAACCTGACCAGCGCTTGCGCCATGGTGATGCGACACGTATCCATTGATCTACTCCTTCACGTAAGGGAGGATTAAAACGACTGATCCCTGCTGCAATATAGAGATACACGGGTATACCACGGGGCGAGGTGTCCCTGCGGGAACCTCATCCCCGTGTTCCCCCTAAAACTACACATTATTGATGCAGCCCATTTTCGACTCTTGTTATCGTTACCAACGTGACATACATCCTCACTCCAGCGTGGGCATGACGAAGCTGCTGGTGTGGTGTTCCAGACGGACACTGGCGGGCCAGCGGCTAGTGACGGTTTTCATACGGGTGTAGAAGCGCACGCCATCATTGCCGTGGACATTCAGCGGCCCAAAAATGGAACGTTTCCAGCCGCCAAAGCTGTGGAACGCCATCGGTACCGGAATCGGTACGTTCACGCCGACCATACCGGCCTGTACCTCTTCGCAGAACTGACGCGCCGTTTCACCATCGCGGGTAAAAATAGCGGTGCCGTTGCCGTATTCATGGTTGTTAATCAGCGTCACCGCCGTCTGGTAATCCGGCACGCGTACTACGGACAGCACCGGGCCAAAAATTTCTTCCTGATAGATCTTCATCTCTGGCGTGACGTTGTCGAACAACGTCGGCCCGATGAAGTAGCCTTGCGGGTGCCCCTGTACGGACAGCGTGCGCCCATCGATACGCAGCGTCGCACCCTGATCGACACCGCTTTGAATATAGTCGGCAATCTTCGCCCGGTGCGGCGCGCTGATCACCGGCCCCATTTCATTTTCCTGCCCGTCAACCAGACCTGGCCCAACGCGCATTGCTTTGATCTGTGCACTCAGACGCTGATGCAGCGCTTCCGTCGTGTCATCACCAACGGCGACCACCACCGACAACGCCATACAACGCTCGCCCGCCGCACCAAACGCCGCGCCCATAATCGCGCTGGCCGCCATGTCCATGTCGGCATCCGGCATCAGGATACAGTGGTTTTTCGCCCCGCCCAGCGCCTGGCAGCGTTTACCGTGCGCCGACGCCGTCTGATAAATGTATTCCGCCACCGGCGTCGAGCCCACAAAGCTCACCGCCTGCACGCGCGGATCGGTCAGCAGAACGTCCACCGCTTCTTTGTCGCCCTGAACGACGTTAAACACGCCGTCCGGCAGACCCGCTTCTTTCAGCAGTTGCGCTAACAGCAGCGAGAGCGACGGATCTTTCTCCGACGGCTTAAGCACAAAGGTATTACCGGTCGCCAGCGCAATCGGGAACATCCACATTGGCACCATCGCCGGGAAGTTGAACGGCGTAATCCCGACGCACACGCCGAGCGGCTGCATGAGTGAATGGCTATCCACTCCGGTACCGACATTCGCCGAGTGTTCACCTTTTTGCAAATGGGGAATACCGCAGGCAAATTCAACGACTTCCAGACCGCGAGTCACCTCCCCCACGGCATCGGAATAGACCTTGCCGTGCTCCTGTGAAATCAGCCGGGCCAGCGTATCCATGCGTTCTTCCAGCAGCGCTTTGAAGCGAAACAATACGCGTGCACGGCGCAGCGGAGAGTGTTTTGACCACGCAGGGAATGCCGCCGCCGCGCTGGCAATAGCCTGCTCGACTTCCGCCTTATCAGACATCACAACCTGGCGAATCTGCTCGCCCGTCGCAGGGTTATACACCGCGGCGTAGCGCTGGCTGTTGCTGGAGGCAATCGCCCCCTGAATGAAGTTAGATACGGTTTCCATGTTTATACCTTTGTGGGTTTTGAGGAGACAAACGGCTGCTATCGGATTACAGTATATGAAATGAATATTCCATTTAACGTAAAAATAAAATAAATGTTGATTATTGTGATCCGCTGCGAGTTTTTATGTAAACTTGAAGACAGCCGTCCATAAAGGCAGGCGAGCAGCCTCTGAAAATAGTCTTATCGATAAAAGGTGTGCCGTCGGAAATGTCGTACAGATAAAACAGCCGTATCCAGAAATGAATTTTCTGTTCCGTTTCAGGCGCCAGTCATGACATCGCCCTAATGGGATAGGTTCTTATACGTCTTTGGGAGATAACCCGATATGCCCATGGCAACCAGCCTGAGAGAATTACAGGAACAGATCCGCGAGCGTTATGATTCGCTCAGCAAGCGGTTACAGCAGGTGGCGCACTATGTGTTGGATAACACCAACAGCATCGCTTTCGATACCGTCGCAGTGATCGCCGAGCGCGCTGACGTTCCCCCCTCAACCTTGATTCGCTTCGCCAACGCCTTTGATTTCAGCGGTTTCAACGAAATGAAACAGCTATTCCGTATGAATCTGGTGGAAGAAACCGCCAGCTATACTGACCGAGCGCGGCTGTTTCGAGCGATGGAAGCTGACGCCGTGCCAGAAACGCCGCTGGATATTCTGCATGAGTTTGCCCGCTCAAACGCGCAGGCGATGCAACAGCTAGCAGCACGTACCCCACAAGAGGATCTGCAAAAAGCCGTCGATTTGCTGGCTCAGGCGGAAACGATCTATATCGTCGGGCTACGGCGTTCGTTCAGCGTCGCCACTTACCTCACCTATGCGCTTAGTCATTTGGAAAGCAGCCCGATTCTGGTTAACGGGTTGGGAGGCATGTTTCGCGAACAGCTCAGCCGTGTCAGTTCACGCGATGTGGTGGTTTCCATCAGCTTCTCGCCCTATTCACAGGAAACCGTGATGGTCAGTGAGATGGCCGCGAAGGCCGGCGCGCGGCAAATCGTGATTACCGACAGTCAGATCAGTCCGCTGGCAACGCTCAGTGACGTTTGCTTTGTCGTGAAGGAAGCGCAGGTTGATGCGTTCCGTTCACAGTCTGCCACGCTGTGCTTGGTGCAATCGCTGATGGTATCGCTGGCCTACAGACAGGGAAACGGTGCAGATCAGAGTGAAAAACAGCAGCGCGGCTAGCCGGAACCATTTAACCAGCAGGACTCACAGAGAGGGAGAGCCATTTTATGCTTAAAGTGATCGCACAGGATTTTATTAAGCCTGAGTGCATTGAGGCAGTCATGCCGCTGTACCGCGAATTAGTAGAGAAAACCCGACAGGAGCCGCTGTGCATCTCCTATGAGCTTTTTATCAATCAGAAAGATCCGGGGCATTTCACCTTTATCGAAACCTGGCCGGATAGAGCCGCGCTGGATATTCACTGTCAGACTGAGCATTTCCAGCGGCTGGTTCCGATGATCAATAGCCACCAGCGTGCCGAGTGCACCTTCCTGCTGATGGATCCGTTCGACAGTACTCTCCCCACCGTTTGAATTAATCTGACTTTAGGTCGCAGGGCGGCCTAATATCGCCGCTATTCCCCCGCTATTCTGCTTCGTTTCACGCCAAATTTTAATTCATTTATTTTGAACTAAAATCTCAATTTTTTCTCATTTAACATTATTCACAACCGGATAATATACGCAAACCCGCAGATAACTGGCAGATTAACCGTTATCTCAGCAGGGTAATGAATATCAAACAAATTAAATAATTTGATAATCATTTAATGATTCTACCTATGCACGCTTATCCTGGCCAACAACTACAAAGGATAAAAAGTGCGTCGGTAGAGACGGCTCTCATTCAGGAGGAATCGATGTTTAAACTAAAACAGGTGGTCGCATTTACGGCGCTAATGGCGACGGCAGCGGCCAGCTATGCGGCAGTAGAGGCCGATAAACGCCCGATTAACGAGCTTTATCAAAATGCGTTACGGGAAGGCGGTATTGTGACCGTCTATGCGGGCGGTGACACGCCAGGTCAACAGGATGGCATCAAACAGGCGTTTGAAAAACGCTTTCCGGGCATGAAACTCAACGTCATTGTGGACTACAGCAAATTCCACGATGCTCGTATTGATAACCAACTGGCGACGAAGACGCTGGTGCCGGATGTGGTACAGCTACAAACCTTGCAGGATTACCCACGCTGGAAAAAAGAAGGCGTGCTGCTGAACTACAAACCTATCGGTTGGGACAAAGTATACCCTGCATTTAAAGACAAAGATGGTGCCTGGACCGGTGTCTTTGTCGATGCGTTCAGCAACGTAGTCAATACCAAGCTGATTGCCGAAAATGCCTGGCCGACAGAAGCCAATGACTATTTACGTCCCGATCTAAAAGGCAGCATTGTCTTAACCTACCCGAACGATGACGACGCCGTGCTGTTCTGGTTTAAGCAGGTCGTGGATAAATACGGCTGGGAGTATGTCGCTAAATTCAAAGAACAGAATCCGGTTTATGTTCGCGGTACGCAGGCTCCCGCAGACGATGTTGAAAGCGGTAAATCAGCGGCAACCTTCTCAACCGACGGCGCACTGGCTCCCGATCAAAACGCGAATTCGCGCTTCGTTCTGCCCAAAAGCGATCCGTTTGTTTCCTGGGCACAGCGTGCCGCTATTTTCAAACAGGCTAAACACCCGGAAAGCGCCAAGCTCTATCTGAGCTGGCTGCTGGATAAAGAGACGCAGAGCAATGTCTGGTATATGTGGTCGGTGCGTACTGACGTGGCACCACCTGCTGGTTATAAACCTATCTGGGAATATAAGAACACCAGTCCACAGGCTTTTGCCGACTTCATGAGCGATCGTGCCGCGGTAGAGTCATTCCGTGCCCAGATCGGTTTATATCTCGGCGAAGTGAAAGGTGAGCCGTCTCCGGGTAACCTGGGACTGCATCCCAAAGAAGCATTACCGCACTAAAGATTTTCCCCGCATGATGTGTACCTAACACATCTGGCCCAGCTTTAGAAAAAGCCCTTATCGCCAAAAAAACGATAAGGGCTTATTTGTCACTTTCGGTGTTCAGCGTTCAGCACTCATTGGCTGGTGGAAGACTGCTGTAAATAATCCGTCAAAAAGTGTTCTGGGTTACCCTGTTCGGACAGCGATTTGCTGTAACCAATGCGCACAGGCTGCGCCTCACCGGGTAAGTAGAGTTCGCCATATCCCTGATTCATGATCAGCACCACGAACTTTTTATGATCAACCTCTAGCCAATAGCGTGTCCCACTGGCTTGCTTTTCAACGTTCATCTTTTGGATTTTGGTATTCCACTGATGATCGATACCGGTAATTTGTACCAACGCCGTGGAGTCAGCCGGCTCACCAATACGTAGCGTCCAGACCTGCGCCCCTTCTGTGCCTTCATAGGCTTTGATCAGCGTCGCAATGGGTGGACGTGGCGTTTCTGCCGCAGCCACACGGGCAAATGAGAAGAGGCAAATCAGTAGAATAAACAATCCACTCAATGTAGTTCGTAGCATGGTCATGATTCAGTCCCTGTTTATGGCACCCGGTGCCCTGTAAAAATACATCGTCTATCGATACCGACGATCCTGAATCCCCGTTAATGAGCAGGGAACAGAGTCTTGAATAGTATCACAACCCCCGAACATCGGCCTGTAGACTGGAATGTTCAAGCAACTTCGGTTCGGCGGCGGCCTTTATTTTTTGCCCGATAGAGCGCCATATCCGCGGCCTTTAACCAGTCCATATATTGGACCATTTCCGGTGAAATCTCCGCAATGCCGACACTGACAAACACCGCCAGCTGCGGGGTCTGGTTCAGGAACTTCAGCGACAAACTCTCCCGAATGCGATTCACGGCGTCCAGCGCCTCTCCCGCGCTGGTTTGCGGTAAAATAACGGCAAACTCATCTCCGCCGAATCGCCCAATGACATCCGTTTCCCGAAAGCCGGATGTCAGTTCACGCGCCAGCAGCAAAATCGCCTGATCGCCGACGTTATGCCCAAAGTTATCGTTAAAGGCTTTAAAATGGTCGATATCAAACAGGACTAACGTCGCCGTACGCTTATAACGCTGGCAAATATCATACTCATGCTTCAGCAGACGCTCCCAGTGATGACGGTTATAGAGGCTGCTCATGCCGTCATGAATACTGACTTCCATCAGCATACGTTTGTGTTCCGCCAGTTTCAGCGCGGTGGCATAGGTCACGTAGCCCAGAGAAATCGGGTAGATCAGCAACATCGGCAGGCAGGCATAAATCTGTATGGGTGTCGTATCCAGCGAAACAGGCACCGCAAACAGCACAAGAGTCAGCGCGCAGCTCACACACAACAATACGATACCCTGCACAAACAGCTTTATCCCACCGCCAGCCGTACAGTTCATCCCAACCATCGCGACAATCAGGGCGCTGGGCAGAAGATTCACGCCCATAAATCCTATCCAGATGCCGCCAAATACCACATCAAGCAATAAATTACGCTTCTCGCACCGCATAGGGTCGCGTGACCGCAGGGACAACATGTAAGCAATGTGAGGCCAGATGAAGGTATTAAGAAAGAGCAGCACCCACAGTAGCGTAGGCACAGACTTGGTCATCAGGACCGAGGATATAAAGAGAGAACAGAGGATCGTACCGACAATCCGTGGAATATAGACTCGCTGGGAAAAGCGTAGCCCTGAGCGACGTACATCTACCGTCAAAAACATTGGCGGTGAGGCTGACATAACGACCCCCATGCGGTTCACGAACAAATAGCGAGAAAAAAGAACATTATGGCTGAAAGCCTGTCAGCAACAGTGAGCAATTTTTGAATTTATTTTGTTACATAACGAAACGAACTGATGCCGTAAGGGTTGGAGAGAGTAGCACGGATGTTAACGGTAGCTGGTCTTACCCGTGACTTTCGTTCCGCTTATTGCCGTAGGGATATCCATCATGTTGTTAAGCTGGAGAAGGCTGCAACCGGTTGATGTGAATAGTCAGAAACATGATCTCATCAGTGGTGAGGTGGCAGGCGTAATTTTTTTCCACATAGTCATACACCTTCATCGCACAGGTATAGGCCCGCGGCATCAATTCGGTAATCCCCTGATAGATAGAATCATCACCGTGGTTCACGGTTTCCCGATTTAACAAACGCAGAGCGAAAAATTTCAGATGCGTAATCAAACGCTGATAATTGAGAGAGTGCTCGTCAAACGTGATGTGAAGATCGTATTTCAGAATGGTCAGAATATCTTTAATGATACCCGCGCTTTGCATCGTGCTCTGCATGTCACTGTTATTCGTCGCATTCGCCAGATGCAGCGCAATAAACCCCGCTTCATCCTCCGGTAAATCGATTCCCAGCCTGCTGCGAATCAGTTCCAGTGCCTCTAACCCAATGGCAAATTCACTGCGATAGAACTGGCGAATATCCCATAACATCAGGTTCTTGATCGTCTGCCCTTTCTTATGACGTTGAATCGCAAAGTTGATGTGATCGCTTAAGGCCAGAAAGAGCGTGTCCTGCACATCAAGTCGCAGCGTTTTTTGCGCCAGAGTAATGATCTGCTGCGTGACCGCCAGACAGTCAGGTGGAATATCCGCCAGCAACTGTGACAGCACATCCGCTATGCCGTCGCTTTTTTTCACGAACTGGCTTTCAATGCGCTGCGGGTCGATAAGGTCACCCACTTTCTTGCCAAAGCCGACGCCTTTGCCAATCGCCACAATTTCCCGTTGGTCATCTGCCAGCACCAGAACGGCGTTATTGCTCAGTATTTTTTCAATGATCATCGCATCAGCCGTCCTGTCTGACGGGAAGGCACGCTGGCCTTCCCTACCGTTTAGCGCCTCAACGTGATATCGACGAGACGTGTTGTTTCATTACTTACGCTTCGGAGCTATCCAGCCCATTGTTTTTAATCACATCAGCATACCAGTATGCGCTTTTTTTACGGATACGCCGCAGATCTTTCAGATCGAACTCTTCACGGTTAACGTAAATAAAGCCATAGCGCTTCGAGCATCCCTGATGGGTGGAAATGAGATCCAACGCCGACCATGGCGTATAGCCGAAGACATCCACACCATCAGTGATCGCAAGCTGGATTTGCTCAATGTGGCGTTGCAGATAGTCGATGCGATAATCATCATGAATCTCACCGTTTTCATCCAGCGTATCAAACGCACCCAGCCCATTTTCCGTAATGATCAGCGGTAAATGGTAGCGATCGTGCAGCTCACGCAGCGTATTGCGGAAGCCTATCGGATCGATCTCCCAGCCAAAGGCATTTTTCTGCAGCCACGGATTGCTTGCCCCGCGATGTACGCCTTCTTCACCCGATTTCAGGTGCTGGTCGCCGCCACGCGCCGTTTCATCCTGCCCGTCATTTTTACTGGCCTCCACCGTTTGCGAGGTATAGTAGTTAAAGGCGATGAAATCGGGCTTGGCCGATGCCAGAATATCCATATCGCCGGGCAGAATCTCCGGCGTATAGCCTTTTTCTTCCATATAGCGCCAGGCCGCGGTGTTGTAGCGCCCGTATACCGCCATATCCAGATACAGCCAGTTGCGGATCGCGTTATAGTTGAACGCCGCCATGACATCTTCCGGCTTCGGTGAGGCCGGATAAATCAACGCAATGTTGGGTGCCGGACCAATTTTTGCGCCGGGCACTTTTTCATGTAGCGCATTCATCGCTTTTGCCTGCGCCACCAGCATATTGTGGTTCTGCTGATAGAGATTCTGCTTCGGATTTTCCAGCGTAGGGTCCAACGTACCCAATGCAGAACCATGCAAAATCATCATGTTTTGTTCATTGATGGTCAGCCAGTACTTCACCTTGTCGCCGTATTCATCAAACAGCACGTTGGCAAAGCGCTCAAATGCATCCACCGTTTCCCGGTTATACCAACCGCCTTTTTCCTGTAACGCCTGCGGTAGATCGAAATGGTACATCGTGACAATCGGCACAATGCCGTAATGCAGCAATTCATCGATAAGATTGTGGTAAAACGCAATGCCCGCGGGGTTTACTTCGCCGCTACCATCGGGAATGACACGGCTCCAGGCGATGGAAAAACGGTAGGTTTTAAAGCCGATATCGGCAAACAGTGCGACATCTTCCTTGTAACGATGATAGTGGTCGCTGGCGGCAGTAAAGTCCGTTGTACCCTCAGGATAGGACGTTCTGGCATCAATCACCGATGGCCCTTTGCCGTCTTCATTCCATGCCCCTTCAACCTGATAAGCCGATGTCGCCGCGCCCCATAAAAACCCCTCAGGGAAACGTTTAAGATGACGGTATTTCACGGTTTTTCTCCTTTTCTCAACGAGACAATTTATTAACAAGACAATTTCTTAACAAGACAATGTCAGCGAGACATCACTGCTGTTATGGGTAGCACGCGATCGGGCTGGATTCAGGCAAAAAAAAAACCTGATACAAGCATGTCTGAATAACATGCGTCGTATCAGGTTTCGCTCAGGCCTTAGCCCGATCACGTCCTTCTTATCGGGTTATATCCGCTAACCGCCCCAGACTCAAACCGAGGTCGGGCGATCTGTGATGAATATCACCGATAATTTCCTCGTCTGAGCAGGGGGTGTCCCCTGTGGCAGCGCTCTCAGGTATGCAGACTCACCGCTCGTGCCCATCATCGCGGTCGTGCACACCATTACCATTGAGCCTCACGAGCCGTTTCAACAGCCTTAGCAATTTCATTCCATCCGGCGACCCCAGCCCGGTGCAAGCGTCCCATCCTTCCGAGGCGACAAATGCCCCATTATTTCCCCGCACGATATCCTTGCAGCTATTACGATTACGGTACAGCAAGGGAGGGATAAACAATGATGCCGAGTGGGTCAACGCCAGCATTCGCGCCAATAACCCCGCCCACAGCGGTGCGACAGCGCTGGTTCCCCCGACTATCCCTTCCCGCCCGTTAACTTCAATCAGATAGCCGGTTTCAGGATCGGCATTGCCGCTGACGTCAGGTACGCCGCGGTGTTGCAAGGGATGATGACCGCCATATTTGTCGACCAGAGATATCCCTAGCTGCCAACCGGGCAACGCGAAGTGCTGGCTAACGCCACCGCCCGTCGCGCTGCCGTCTCGGCTATGCCAGGTGGTTTCTTCCATTGATTTTTGCAAGCGAGTGCCGCCACAGGCTAAAACGTAGGGGCTGGATGCCGGGAAATCGACGTGCAAACCATGGGATTCACCATCCTGTGAACCACGATCGCCAGAGGCCACGCACACGGTAATACCTAGCGCAGCCGCAGTCTGAAAGGCCTGGTTGTACACCTGTAATGATTGCGCAGTCCATTCTGATTCGCTGGAGCCCCAGCTAATCGAAATCACCGACGGCGCATTTTTCTCATCATGAATCGCTGCATTGATCGCCTCTAAAAACCCGGCATCGGTATTCGGAGCAAAATACACCACCACTTTAGCGGCGGGTGCCAACGTACCCGCAATTTCGATATCCATCTGCACTTCGATATCAATCGGGTTCACCTCTTTGTCGCCATCTGCCGAAGCAAGGACATTCTTCGCGCCCCACACACAAACATCGACAATCTGCGGCGGATTGACGCCCATTCGTTTAAAATAGTGCTCCAACTGCGGTAAGCGATATCCGCCCCCCAGCTCAATAATGCCGATGCACTGCCCCGCGCCATCATGTTCCGGGAAGTCGTAGTGTTCCGCCAGTTCAAGTGGTGTATAGCCCGACAGACGTTTTGCCGTAGTCGAGAACGCGTCATTCATGCGCAGGTAACAGTTCGACGCCAGACGCTCATCAAGACCTAGCACGGCGATAACCACACCCTGTAGGTATCCCGGCAGATAAATCCCCCCAGCTCTCCCACGAAACGCCCCGTGCTTGTGGTCATACCGGGCTAAACTTACGCGAAACGCCTGCTCCATTTGCTCGACTGTCCCCGTCAAGAAGACGGTACGGCTGGCAGCGTGTTCACGCTCGATAGATAACCGATAATGTCGCGCAAACGCACGAACATGCTCTATATCGGCCTCATCAGCGCTGAATTTTCTGGCATAGCTTGCTCTCGATAGCGGCTTATTGGCGCTAATGCCACCAAACTGTGGATCGATGCTATCGTGCAGTTCGGCGTAATACTCATCATCTGGCGTCGTAAAACGCAACACCAGCATGACTCTGACGCTTTCATTAACATCGCAGCGTTCGCGGTACGCTGCGTCAGCGATATTTCCGCGTTCACTCCCTTTCAATAATTGGTAAGTCATCGTCTTCTCTCCACTCAGCTATTTGCCGTCTGGTTCAATTTGACTCAATGCCGCATAAATCTGGCGTTTGTCGTTCTGTGACAGATGCTCAACATTAATAGAAGAAAGAAATGTCGCCTCTTGCTGAGGCGAAAAATGCCCGCCATTCGCAAGATAACGTTTAATACTCACCAGAAGCTGGTCGTCAATCGTGAGTAACGTAGGTCTAATGGTGTCGTTCAGCGAAAGCGGCGTCCAATCGCTCTCCGGTGTCGCAAGCCAGTCAGCCATGTAACGATACTGAATCGCTTTGCTGGCATTCATTAATGAAGTCACGAACAGCTGTGTACTCTGAGGGGATAAACCAACAGCAGCAGATTGCTCCCGCGCCTTACTCAAAATACGTTCCTCTTGTTTTAGATCCTCAACGGGCAGGTGTTGACGAGCCTTATACCCCGCAACATCTTTCATCAACACCATCCTTTCCTGAATCAGTTGATAGATACCAAGAGCATTGTCCTGCGCTGTGGCATAGAGAGGAACACACCAAACAGCGCTCATCATTAACGAGATAACAGCGGAAATAGGCAAATTCATTGGGTTACACTCTCCTGTTAGCACTACCATGAAGATCTATGGCTATGTTTTTATTTCACCATTGCGGCAGGAGATAATAGGTTTCGCCATATGAATATTCCATGACGCAACTATTTCAATCATTACCCTCAGGACACACTTCGTCTTAAAAATGCCCCAACTTGTCACGATGTTCGTGGTTAAGCCATTAAATTATCATCAATTTATGGCTAAAGACTCAGAAGCGTCATCCTCAGTACGACATGATTAAGATACAAACGATAACCAAATGAAATAGTTAACCATGGTTACTAAATAACTTTACTCCGTAAAATCAACACGCACAAAAAAGCCCGTCGTGGCGCTTGACCATGACGGGCTTGATTAAGCCTAAACGGATCGGGATCGATTAATGATCGGTCACGCCATACAACGGACTACGGCGTTGGAGCATTTGACCACCGTCACGCGTCAGTGGAACCCAACCGACTGCCCCACGTTTCACCGTCGGTTCAGTGAACAGCAGATCAAACGGTATGGAGACGTAGAAGCCTTTGGTGAAACTTCCTTCACCATATTCAGCAGCGCTAACGTTGGTTTTGGTCGCAAAGGCACCCGCAACAATCCCACTATCAAAGCGGCGAGACAGATCGAGGGTTACCCCTTTGTCCCCTGCCAGATAACGGCCCACACTCACTTTCGCCACCGCGCCTTCCACAAACGGCAGTTCCCAGTAGGCGGTCAGGTGACCTGTGACCACATCGTAATCAGCCATACGCATGATGTCGTTCCAGTCACGCTGTTTGACATAGTTCACATCCATCCCCAGCGCCCAGCTTTTACCGAACGGACGATACAGCACTTCAGATCCGACACCCGCGTACATCATTTCCAGATAACCGCCGTAGACCTGGGTATACCAGTCCTGCGCGGGATTATCCCTGCGGGTCAATTGCAGATTGGTCAACAACAGATCGGAAGAAGTGACGTATTCACGCACCCAGGTTCTGACACGAGGCAGAGCGGCCCCATCCGCCGGCGGCGTTTTATAGTTGAATTTGTCAAAGTTATTCACCAGATTCAGCGTCGCGGTGCCGCCCACACTCCAGTGATCGCTCAGACGGTAGTCCACGTTACCTTTCAGTGCGACCTGATACATGTAGAAGGACTCAGGGCCACCGAAAGACTGCGTGAGCGTAGGATCTAATGAGTACGTCAGGCGATCGGGTTCCGCGAGCAGCACCTGCTGACCGCGAACATCGGATACCGGCTCTTTACGATGCGTTTCAGGTTCGGGTTGACCAAGCGGAACAGCGGCCTGCTTAACCTGATGGAAAGCTTTGGCATCCACTTCCGTGCTGGCAATCGGTAAGCGCTGGCTGCGCTGAACAATGTGATATTCATCAATACCGTTCGGTACATGGTTTGCCAATACCGTCGCCGCGCGCTGTGTTGCCTGATCGCTGTCGCGATATTTTGTCTGATCGGCAACAATCGTGACCTGCTTTTGGTCCGCGTAGATATCAGCGTCCTTAAAACCAGCCTTATCACTCAGCTCTTTCGAAACGAGCTGCCAGTTTGTGCCTTTGCCATCCTGCACCGGCGCATACACGGGTGGTGCATCGTCTAAATAGTTCGGCTTCAGATCGTTGAAATTAGTGCGTAGGGTAAAGCCCCACATCAACGTATTGCCACGCTGCCACGATAAGGTGGTATCTAGCACATCGCCGACGCGATAGACCGCACCGATGTTGAAAGGAGAATCATGTTTGAGCTGTTGTGACTGAGCAGTAGCCGAAGTACGCTCTGCACTGTAATCGTTACCGTCGTATTCCAGTTTTAAGCGCAGAGGATCCCAGGGGGTCTGGTACTCAATACCACCAAACAACGCGGCAGGGCCATGGAAGAAATTACCGACCTCAAACTCTCCCCCGGTACCTGAAAAATCCTCACTACGCTGGCAGAAGCTGGCTTTTAGCGAGCAGGCCGGGTTTTTAATATTGCCGCTCTGGGCCATGTTGCCCCAGCCCATACCCAGCGTAAAATCAAATGGCCCCATACGCTTACTGGCCACCAGATATTCGCTATCGAACAAGCCTGTACCGGCAATATCACGCAATCCGATAGAAACATCCGGCATCCAGTAGCTTTCTTGCCACAAACGGGCTTTGACATCGAATGACTTATCTTTGTAGGTTTGGCTGCCGCTGAAATCAGTATTGGTACTGTAAGGCCGAGTACGGATATCGGTATAGCGCACTGTCGTTTCCAGCCAGTCAAAGAGCTGGAGCGATATGGAGTAGCGCCGATATTCTTCGTTATCACGGTAATTAAGGCTAAACTCGCCCGTTTCCGCCATACGCGCCGTAGGCATCTGTAACAGACCGGTGCCACCGAAATCAGACTGCGATACCCCCGCAGGCTGAAAACGCAGATTCGGGTTTGTCGCAGTACGGCTGCTTTCTGTTTCAGCCGCCATCGCCTGTGCACTCAAGATGCTGCCAATCGCCAACGCCAGACAGCCTAGTTTAACGTTTCTATTCTTTGTCATTCGAGTGGAGTCCGGTTAGCTAGGTAGTCAGCAAGCTGCTCGTTGAGTGATGACATCTCTTGGGGTAATACCGCAGGGTTAAAACCGATAAAGAGCGTTTCACCCGCTGCAGGCTCAATATGCTGACGATTCCACAGCGCCAGCGGCACTTTGCGCCATTGACCATTTCCCGCGATCAGATAACCATAGCTGTTATCCGCCCCCGCAAGGAGTCGCCGTCCAGAGAGATAATTTTCGGCCGACCATCCGGCACGCAGCGCCACTTTCCCCGATGTCTCCAGTTCACCCACGTCAGCGGAGGTATTCACCAGACCGATCAGGGATAACTTGTCGTCATGAGGTGCCACATACAGTGCATATTCCCCCACCAAAGGGCGATTATTTTCTGCATATACGCGCACGCGGTCAGGATCCAAATCTGTGCGGATACGCCCAGCAACATTAATCGGATTAATGGTCTTTCTCAGCAGCCAGGCAGAGATCGCCAGATCGCCGTCCCCAGAATTACGCCAGCGCGTTTCCAGTTCAGCCAGCTTTTGCAGTAAGACATCCCCTTGCGCGCGTACTTTCTGCGTCGTCGCAAAATCAGAAATAAATGCGGTTTGCCAGTTAATATTCTGTGGCCAGGGAACCTGCTCATAAAATTTTTCAAGACGCGTACCGTCATCCAATTTAACGACGGCGATCGTCTGTTGAGGTGATTTCACCGTCAACTGCGCAGACGTCGCGACGCCGGAAACCAGCAGCAACAAGGTAGCGATACGATTGAGTGCCAACATTGCAGCCCCTTATTGTGCGTAGGGTTTTAATACGGTGAATTTTACCAATGCCATATCCGGCCCCATATACTGCTGGCTTTGGACCACCCTTCCGTTGGTCGGATCAAGCCAGTAGCTATTAGTGTAAGATTCGTTCAGCGCGGGGACGGTAACCTGCTCATCGAAGCGCAGCAGCTCACGCGAGGTATCCAGAATGTTTACGGTTTCTTTGCCGCGGGCATGAAAAACGGACGTGGTAGCGTAACCGCCACGGAAGACCTGAGCCCATTCAATCCGGCTTTGCCATGTCATTGGCGTCGATGTCTTCAACAGACCTAATCTCAGGGGATCCTGTTGCAAGTTGTCCACATAGGTAATGTCTTCGCCGAAGCCCTGCGTTTTCACCAGGCGGCCATGTTGGGTCGATACCATATTTTTATCGGCCCCAATCCATTTCAACTGATTTTGTTCGGCAAAAGCGAGCACGACAAACGCCTGAGGCGCTTTCCCCACCTTCAGATAAGCCGAGGCATAGGGCGTATTGGCAACCTGTTTGGCCGTCACATGAGTATCATCCTGCCCGAAAAATGCCAGTTTAAACGTTTTCCCCACCTGCTCCATATTTTGGGAGCAACCGGTTAATAAAATTGAGAAAAGGGGGATAGCAATCAGCGCTTTCATTTCTGCTATTCGTTTTATTCTTGTCATACGATGAAGTTCTCGTTGAACAGCGTAGCCCGTAAAAAGAAAGGCCACCGAAGTGGCCTTAGAATTGAAACGGTATTAACCAGCGGTACCAGTTACGGTTGTTGTTCCCGTAGCGTTGTCGTCATCATTGCTTGCAACAGCAACAGCTACACCAACAGCGACAGCAGCAGCAACACCAACTGCAATCAGAGCAGTAGTACCAGCAGCGGCACCGGCACCTGCAGCACCAGCGGCAACACCAGCGCTTGCGCTGGTCGTCGTGGTGGTCGTAGTACCCGCAGCCGTAGCGCTAGAGACGCCATCAACAGCAAACGCGTTTGACGACATGGCCAGTACAGCAGCCAGCGTGATTAACGTTTTCTTCATTACGATTTCCTTTTTAACATGAAGTACTTCAGGGTGGGGTACCGTCGAAAAGACCATACCCCGTCCTTCATTCCAGCCAGCACAACGGCAAAACTATCTACTTTTGCATCGTTACTGACCGTTACTGGGATCCTCCCAGTAATGCGTTACAGTTCAATGGCGATCAAACCATCTATGAGATCAAACCACCTCTGATAAGCAACACCAGAAAGCAAAACTACAACTCGATTTTTGCAACACTGTTAAAAATAGCAAGATCCCGATGTAATAAACAGCAATGATCTCGGTAAAAAAGCAGATTTCTTTAATGAAATTTACAGTATTGCAGAAAAAAAGTCATAGATATCTTAACGATATCGATGTACTCATTCAGCAATATAAAAAACGCCAGATATTTCCTAATCTGGCGTTTTATTAACAAATAGCACTATCTAAGCATAAGAAACGACTATTCCAGCCATTCGGTATGGAATACGCCTTCTTTATCTGTACGCTTATAGGTATGTGCACCGAAATAGTCACGCTGAGCCTGAATCAGGTTAGCAGGCAACACCGCGGAGCGATAGCTGTCGTAATAAGCAATGGCCGCGGAGAAGGTTGGCGTCGGGATACCTTGCTGAACAGCGTAAGAGACGACATCGCGCAGTGCTTGCTGATATTCGTCAGCCACTTTCTTGAAGTAAGGAGCCAACAGCAGGTTAGCGATATCCGCTTTCTGCTCATACGCATCGGTGATTTTCTGCAGGAACTGTGCACGGATGATGCAGCCCGCGCGGAAAATCTTGGCGATTTCACCGTAGTTCAGATCCCAGTTGTTCTCGTCTGATGCCGCTTTCAGCTGTGAGAAGCCCTGAGCATAAGAAACGATTTTACCCAGATACAGTGCACGGCGCACTTTCTCAACAAACTCGGCTTTATCACCACCGAATGGCTGAGCCGTCGGGCCAGTCAGCACTTTAGAGGCAGCAACACGCTGATCTTTCAGTGAAGACAGGTAACGGGCAAAAACAGATTCCGTAATCAGAGACAGCGGTTCACCCAGATCCAGAGAGCTTTGGCTGGTCCATTTACCCGTGCCTTTGTTAGCGGCTTCATCCAGAATCACGTCAACCAGATATTTGCCTTCTTCATCTTTTTTCTTGAAGATATCGGCAGTGATTTCAATCAGGTAACTACTTAACTCGCCTTTGTTCCACTCAGAGAACGTCGTAGCAAGCTCGTCGTTGTTCAGATTCAGTGCCTGCTTGAGCAATGCATAGGCTTCAGCAATCAGCTGCATGTCGCCGTATTCAATGCCGTTATGCACCATTTTGACATAGTGGCCTGCGCCATCAGCACCAATGTAGGTCACACAGGCTTCGCCATCAGCACGTGCGGCAATCTGTTCCAGAATAGGAGCAACCAGTTCATACGCTTCTTTCTGGCCGCCAGGCATGATGGAAGGCCCTTTCAGCGCGCCCTCTTCCCCACCAGATACGCCTGTACCGATGAAGTTAAACCCTTCAGCGGACAGTTCGCGGTTACGGCGAATCGTATCTTTATAGAAGGTGTTACCGCCATCGATCAGAATATCGCCCTTTTCCAGGTAAGGTTTCAGCGATTCAATCGTTTTATCGGTTGCTTCACCGGCCTTCACCATCAGCAGAATACGGCGGGGTTTTTCCAGGGATTCGACAAACTCTTCAACGGTGTAAGAAGGCACCAGCTTTTTACCCGGATTTTCCGCGATAACTTCATCGGTTTTATCGGAAGAACGGTTAAAAATGGAAACGCTATAGCCACGGCTCTCAATGTTCAGCGCCAGATTGCGCCCCATCACCGCCATACCAACAACGCCAATTTGCTGTTTGGACATTAAAGCAACTCCTGTCTGAAGGATAACCTGCCTGCAACGGCGACAACGCCTCGCATTGCGACCTCGCAAGCAATTTAAAAACAGGTCGACATGGTAACTCAGCTTTGCGTGGGTGGGTAGTGATTGGTTTGATAGCGAAAGCTCATCCAATCGGAACGTATGGCGGGAAAAAGAAAAAACCGCAGAACGATTCAACGATCTGCGGTTTTACAGCGAGTTATCACGCACTATTACTTTTTCAGCAGCGCCTTAATACTTTCTTTAAATTCGGCACCAAACTCAGGATTGCGTAGTCCATAGGACACAAATGCCTGCGCATAACCCAATTTACGGCCGCAGTTAAAGTTCTTGCCGGACATTTGCACAGCATCAACCTGCTGAGTCGCAATCATGTCGGCAATCACATCCGTTAACTGTATGCGTCCCCATGCACCGGGGACCGCTTTTTCCAGCAGTGGCCAGGCATCGGCAGTTAATACATAACGCCCGACCGCAGAAAGATCAGACCCCGTTTCAGAGGGTGCCTCAGGCTTTTCAATCATAGACGTAATCGCTGCGGCATCGCCCGGGTTCACCAGCGGTTTGTCACAATCGACGACAGAATACTCAGGCAACACCTCATAAGGACGATGCTTCACCAGCACCTGGCTCCGCCCTGTTTCTTCAAAACGAGCAATCAGCAACGCCAGGTTTTCCTTTGCCTGATCGGCCGAGCTCTCATCCAGCACCACATCGGGCAACACCACCACAAACGGACTATCGCCAATGATTGGGCGAGCACAGGAGACCGCATGCCCTAACCCCAGCGTTTCTCCCTGACGGACGTTCATGATCGTCACGCCTTTCGGGCAGATGGACTGTACTTCGGCCAGCAGTTGACGTTTGGCGCGTTCTTCCAGCAGAGATTCAAGCTCAAACGAGGTGTCGAAGTGGTTTTCAATTGCGTTTTTCGACGCATGCGTCACCAGAACAATTTCTTTAATCCCTGCTCTCACACACTCGTTGACGATTTTCTCAATCACCGGGCGGTCAACCAATGGCAACATTTCCTTAGGAATGGCCTTGGTCACTGGTAACAAATTCATCCCTAAACCTGCTACAGGGATAATAGCTTTCAATGATGTCATGGATTGACTCTCTTCAATCTGATGGTTTGTATCTGGAGAACGATTTTGTTTTATCGAACACTTTTCACTTAGCAGCGTAATCCCACAACGCCATGCATGACACTAAGATTACACCCAATCTGTGACAAAGCGATCTCAGGTATCTGACTTTTTCTGATACGTCAGACAATTCTGGTGAGGTAGAGTGATATACTAGAACAACTATTTAAAGATAATTTTTAACGAAATAAAGGCGGAGTTATTGATGAAAGGGATCGTGCTTGCAGGGGGAAGTGGTACTCGGCTATATCCGATTACTCGCGGCGTTTCTAAGCAGCTACTGCCAATCTATGATAAGCCGATGGTTTATTACCCTATTTCAGTTCTCATGCTTGCAGGTATCCGTGAAATACTGATAATCACGACCCCCGAGGATATGCCAGCATTTCAACGCCTGTTGGGCGACGGAAGCCGTTTTGGTATTGAGCTTAGCTACGCGGTTCAACCCAGCCCTGATGGACTTGCCCAAGCTTTTATCATCGGTGAAGAGTTTATCAATGGGGAACGCTGTGCGCTGGTACTCGGCGATAATATTTATTTCGGCCAGAGTTTTGGTAAGAAGCTTGAATCCGTGGCGGCAAAAGAAGACGGTGCAACGATCTTCGGCTACCAGGTCACCGATCCCGAACGTTTTGGCGTTGTCGAGTTTGATCAGGATTTCAGAGCACTGTCGATAGAAGAAAAGCCGGTAAAACCGAAATCGAACTGGGCTGTCACTGGGCTCTATTTCTACGATAAGAATATTGTAGAAATGGCGAAGCAGGTCAAACCGTCACACCGCGGCGAGTTAGAAATCACCACGCTCAATCAGATGTATCTAGAGCAAGGCAATCTAAACGTTGAACTATTAGGACGTGGTTTCGCCTGGTTAGATACAGGCACGCATGACAGCCTGATTGAAGCCTCACAATTTATCCATACCATCGAGAAGCGCCAAGGGTTTAAGGTCGCCTGCCTTGAGGAAATCGCCTTTAAAAAGGGCTGG
The DNA here is from genome assembly GCF_016950255.1 of Pectobacterium brasiliense. Lineage (NCBI taxonomy): Bacteria > Pseudomonadati > Pseudomonadota > Gammaproteobacteria > Enterobacterales > Pectobacteriaceae > Pectobacterium > Pectobacterium brasiliense. Next base: position 1,525,628 of record NZ_JACGFN010000001.1, read on the forward strand.
ATAACAGCCCATCAACTTGCCGAGGAAGCCGCTGTCATGGCGAAAACTCCTTACGGACTTTATCTCTCACGATTGATTGCAGAAAAATAAGATGCAGATTACCGACTCAAAAATTCATGGGGCAAAAATCATTCAGCCCAAAGTATTTGGCGACGCTCGTGGTTTTTTTCTGGAGACCTTCGAGAAAAAGCGTTATCAGCAGATGCTGAATATTGATGTAGACTTTGTTCAGGATAATCATTCTCGGTCAGGTAAAGGTGTTTTACGAGGCCTGCATTTCCAGAAAACCAAACCACAAGGGAAGCTGGTACATGTGGTGCGTGGAGAGGTATTTGATGTCGCCGTGGATATTCGTCCGGGCTCGCCAACATACGGAGTATGGGAAGGCGTTATCCTTTCTGAAGAAAACAAAACCCAATTTTGGCTACCACCAGGGCTAGCACATGGCTTTGCAGTGCTTTCTGACATCGCTGATTTTGAATATAAATGCACGGATTATTATGATCCCAGCGATGAGGGCTGCTTGTTGTGGAACGATCCTGAGATTGGTATTGAATGGCCAATTTCATCCCCGCTGCTATCCGAGAAAGATAAGTTAGGTAAATTATTCAAGGATCTAGCAAAATGAAAATATTACTGACAGGTGCGAATGGGCAATTGGGTCGCTGTTTTCAGGATCGTTTACCTGCAGAATGGGAGATTTTGGCAACCGATTCTAATGAACTGGATATCACAGATTTAGAACGTGTTGCAGAGGTAGTAAAAAGTTTTCAACCAGATGCTATCGTTAATGCCGCGGCCTACACAGCCGTGGATAAAGCGGAATCAGAGCCTGAGATTGCAGAAAGCATCAACGTGCACGGCCCCCAGAACCTAGCAATTGTAGCGACTAAATACAATGTGCGGCTCGTTCATGTCTCTACAGACTACGTCTTTGATGGTAGTGCAACAGAACCTTACAACGAAGATAGTGCAACAAATCCGCTAAGCGTTTACGGCAACACCAAGCTGGCAGGTGAACAGGCGGTAACAAAAATCTCCCCCGAAGCAATTATTGTGCGTACCGCATGGGTCTTTAGCGAATACGGCAATAATTTCGTTAAGACAATGCTCCGGTTGGCTAAAGAGCGAGACTCGTTGAGTATAGTTAACGACCAGCGCGGCTGCCCAACCTATGCAGGAGATTTAGCGCAGGCGATTATTTCTCTTCTGGAAAAAAATGCTGTGGGTGGGATTTATCACTACTGTGGGGATGAAGAGGTGAGTTGGTATGAGTTTGCTGAATCAATCTTTACTATCGCAGCGGATAAATCGCGTTTGATAGACATCCCATCCTTGAAACCAATCCCAACAACAGACTACCCAACTCCAGCTTATCGGCCTGCATATTCAACGCTAGCTTGTGATAGAGTAAAGAAACTCGGCATCAGTTTGTCTAGATGGGAAAATGCGTTGCAGAAGACCATTTAGAAAAATGAATATCCCCATAGATAATTATGGGGATATTTATCGTCAGATGATGTCAGTAAAAAAAACAGGTATTTTTATTTTTTCTTTATTCAAAGCTATAAACCGCTCAGCCGTGTTTAATGCTTCCTCTATTGTAACATCCATATCCAGATAACGATATGTTCCTAAACGACCAACAAAAGAGACATTTTCCAGTCGTTCAGCTAAGCTAACATATTTACTCAGCAAATCTTTATCATTAACTAAACGAACAGGATAATAGGGAATATCCTTTTCTTCACAATTTCTACTATATTCTTTATAAATGACCGTTTTTAGGTGTTCTTCCCATGGAGCAAAATATTTATGCTCTGTAATACGTGTAAACAACTGGCTATTATCACAATAGTTCATTACCGCACACCCTTGAAAATCTCCATCATGAATTTCTTGTTTGAAATCCAAGGTTCGGTACGGTAAGCGACCAAGTTGGTATTGAAAGAATCCATCAACTGTACCACTATAAAATGTATGTAAATAGTTATCACACTCTTCAGGGGAAAAATTTGTTCCTAGATTTATATGAATATTAGGATGTGTAAGAATGTTATCAATAATAGGCGTATACCCATTATCCGGCATCCCTTGGTACTGATGTGAAAAATAATTGTCATCATAATTAAACCGCACAGGTAATCGTTTTAGGATACTCGCTGGAAGTTCTGTTGGGTTAATTCCCCACTGCTTAATGGTATAACTCTTAAAAAATCCTTCGTATAGCTCGCTACCAACAAATGCCAATGCTTGCTCTTCAAACGTTTGCGGCTCGGTAATATTTTTATTCGCTTTCTCAGAGAGGAGATTTTTCGCACCAGAAGGAGATAAGCATTTATTAAAAAACTGATTAATTGTTAGTAAATTTATTGGTAAAGAAAATACCCTTCCGTTTGTTATAGCTTTTACCCGATTAGTATATGGCTTGAATGATCCAAAACGATTAATATAATCCCACACTATTTTATTATTAGTATGGAAAATATGTGGCCCGTAGACGTGAACCATAACATCAGTTTCTTTATCGCGTTCGGTATAACAATTTCCACCAACATGCTCACGTTGGTCGAATACTTCTACCAAAAAGCCGGCCTCAGCCAATTGACGGCCAATTACAGCACCACTAAATCCGGCACCAACAATAGAAATTTTTTTAGCCATAGTAACTCATCAAATATTTAAATTAAGGTTTAAAACGAGAATCTAAAGGAAAGTCTTTTTTTAATGCATCTCTTAATGCAAAAAATAACGTTGGTAAAGACTTTATTTTCCCAGTGAATATTGAATAAACACTGACAGTAATACATATTGCTAATGAACGAATAATCCCCAGAGGTCTTCTTGCGTAAGTTAACTGAACTTTGAAAAAGTTACGGTACATAAAATAACCTTTCCAAGAAGTTAGAGCCCGGCTCTGAACAAATTTTATTTTTCTCTCCATCCTTGCCAATTTCACACAAATTATTTTATAACCAGCCTGATTAGCTCGGATGGCAAAATCCAAATCATCATAAAAAATAAAAAAATTTTTATTGGGAAATCCAATTCTTTCGAATACACGACGATTTATCAAAGGTCCTTCAAAAGGTATAGTATGTATCTCCTGTATCTCCCAATTTTTATCATAAATATCTGTAATTTTTATCTTCTTAGGATTTAATCGAAATGGATTATTAATTTCATAATCGATACCAGATATTTCAGCACAACTACCATCCGTATTCATTCGCACAGGCTGTAAAATATCCGCAGCACTTCGATATTTAAGTAAATTTGATAAACAGTCTGGAAAAAAAACAACATCATCATCCGCTAACCAGATCCATTCATATCCTGCCTCGTAAGCCAGACGACTCCCAAACTCAAAACCACCTGCACCACCAAGATTTTTGCCTGTGTTATGATAGCTAACTTGAAGAGAATCCCTATTCTCCTCTATAAAAATGGCGACTTCAGTGGCTGTGTTATCACTACTGTTATTATCTATAATATATACATGGGCAGGTTTTTCAATTTGCTCTAAAATAGAACAAAGCATTTCTTTCAACAAAGCCACTCGATTATAAGTAACTAAAACCAGTGCTATTGAGGTATTCATTAAATTACAGCTCCTAATTACTAACAGCATACAAAATAAAATAATCCCATATACTTATGCAGACTTTCTCTTTTTAATAAAGAGGTGTAATGATATGAAAGGTTTTAAAAAAACACCAAGAAAAATCATTTTATTTCCTAACAAACCTAATAGCCTAAACGGAATGCTTTTAATACTATAGTAATAGTCGGGTATCGGGAATGAAAAATTTTCACGATAAAAGGTGGCAATATATTTCATGTTTTTAAAATATTTACCCAATGGCAGTCTCATCGATAACAAAGTCAATGTGAAAAACTGGTTTATAATTATAGTTTTTATATAATCTGATTGTGAATTATCCCATAATGATTTAACTCCCCTCAGGATATCAAGATATTTATCATCCTGAAAAGAAGTGATAGCTCCCGACCTTTGTCTATAAGCATATAATGATTTATTGTAGTGCAGTAGAATTTCTGATCTATCGATGAGCTTAGGAATAAGCGCTACATCTTCAAAAAATAGCCCTTTAGTGAACCGTGCGTTAGCAACGATCTCACGTCGCAATATTTTATTCCAAGCAAAAACGGGCTGTTTAGAATAAAAATCCTTATTAACGTTAAGGATATCTTTTTTATCAAACTCATCAAAAACAACGGTGTTTTTATCACTATAGCATTTTGTATATCTAAAAGAGAAAACATCAAAATAATAGTTACCAATAACATCGATAATATCATTTACAAATGTTTCTTTAACAAAGTCATCAGAATCTATAAAGCAAATAAAATATCCTTTCGCATTATCTAAACCATAATTTCTAGCATCAGATAATCCCCCATTCTCTTTTTCAAAGTATTTTACAAAAGAATAGTTACTTAAAAAAGGAAATATCGATTTGTATGAAGAATCTGTACTACCATCATTTACTATGATAACTTCTACTTTAGATTTATTTTTAGAGCCCACAGAGGAAATTATGCTATATAAACATTCATGAACATATTCCTCTACATTATAGACAGGTATTATTATTGAAAGTACAATTTTTTCATTGTTTAAACTGGACATATTTCTCCAAAAAGGCAAATATTAAAATTATATTTATAATCATTAAGATCAGATATATTAGAGCCCCAAAATATATTAAGAATTGCAGCAAACATTACTGCAATTAAATACAAAAATGCTAATATATTAGGCTTTATTTTTTTTGAGATATAACAAATAGTAACAGAAACGATTACTATCGATAACGGTTTTAAGAAATCACTAAGTCTTGCAAATATAAGTGCATCTATTGACATCAGTCTTAGTAATAAAAATAGATAACAAAACTTCAACGTTCTTTCAAATGAAGAGTCCAAAATTCTAACTGCCGCATTTAACATAGCAAACATGATTACAGTTGTTATTAGCGTGTATATCTTTTCTAAACCAGCTTTAGGCTCAAAAAAATCAGAATTAAAATAAACAAGGAAACGGCTGTTGAAAGCAGAAAGAAAAAGTTTGATAAAATCGGTGAAAAAATTAAAAAATGCAAAGGCGGCAATAATAGGAAATATTATAAATATTAATTTGATACTCACTCGGTCTATTATAAATATTAGTGGCACAAGAAAAATAGCCGCCGAGTGAAACAAAACACCTAGAATTAGATTTATATAACACCAGATATCTTTTTCCTTACGTAAAAAAGCATAGCAAAGAAATAAAGCGGATAAAGAGGAACGAATTTGATTCTGACTTAAGAAAAAATAAAAAGAATAAAAAGACAATATAATAAGAAGAACAAATGTATTAATTTCCACAACATTATAGCTGTAAGCAATTTTAATAACAATCTTATAAATCATATAAGATGATAAAAGTGAATATGTTAAAAACAGGAGTTGTTCATTGGCACCAATATCGCCACATATTTTCGACAATAGCCTAAATGTAGCATCTAAATATACCTCGTTGTCATTTTGTGATTGATGAAAATATAATACATAGGTATTAAAATCAAAACCGACATCGTACCTAAAACCAGATAAAATAGTTACTGGTAATAACAGTAACCCAATCGATAAGTGTTTATTTTTTATAGAAAAGACAATAAGGCAGGAATATGCAAAATATAATAAAGTAAAAAAAATCAACATCCACATATTTTTCACCAACGGGGTAAATTAATGCCACACAACTAATGTATACAATATAATTGGAGACAACAGCATGAGCGAATTATTCTTATAGAAAAATAACTTTAGGATTAATGGGTTATGTAATGCCTTTTAACTTAAAAAACTTACTTCTCACTAACGTTCTTTTTATTTTATTAAAGATTCTCGAATGTAACTTCGGTTTCCAAGAATAATTCCAATGGTGAATAGCATAAGTAGTATTTTTTATATCATCAAAAAAAAGTATCTTTACATCTGAATTAAAAGGGTTATAAGGATAGAAGACGCATTCATCAAATATCTTAACATTTTCATATTTTTTCCTCTCATATACATAATTAAATATCATTGGTATTGGTACAAAATCATTAGTCATGGCACTCCGCAATTCAGTAAAACAATCTGTAATAAACTCATCATTAGGTTTACTTCCAATGACACCACATGATAAAGATGTGCTTGTTTCCTTTCCCAAAAAGCATTCGAAACCTAGAAAATCATGAAATGGTTTTATAATTTCCATATCTATATCTAAATAAATGCCGCCATGTTCTTTAAGAATTAATAGCCGCGCGTAGTCTGCACAAAAAGCCCAAGCCTTTTTTTTATAAGCATTAAAATAAACATCATCATTTATATTTAAATTACTTTCGTTCCATAATTTCACTTCAAAATCAGGATTGTATTTACTCCATGACTCAATACATCTTTTTGCAGTCACAGGCATTGCATTATTACCTAACCAAATGTAATGAAATATTTTAGGGATCAATTACTCACCTCAAAAATGAACATATTTAACGACTAATTCACCATTAATAACTTCATAGATAAATTTATCTAGTTGGGATAACTTTATCGAAGCCACATATGAAAAATTCTATAGGATCTAAAAACCTCAAAAAACGAGGAGGTATCACATATTTTTCTCTCAACCAAAATTGATACTTGTGATGTAAGTAAGCAAAATAGAAACCGTTTTCTTTTCTTAATTGATTTAATCTAAGCAAGTCATCCAATAATATTTTTTTAATGCCTGAAGTCGTTGAGTGAGTTACCTGATTATTATGTATCCGATATAAGACTGCTATTTTATCAATAAAATCTATATCTATATCCAATGTAACCATTTTCATCCAAAGAGGAAGATCCTCTAGAAAAACATAATTCTCATCAAAATTACCAAGACTTCTTAAAACGCTAGCTCTAATAAAAGCACTAGGAGCTACATTATTGAAATGTAAATTTATCACCTTCTTTTTCAGCCAGCCTGATTTCATTCCAATTACAGTTCTTGTATATTTTAAAGGAAATATTTTCTCATCAATAACTGCAGAGTCACTGAAGGTTTTAAATTTACCAAAAACGGCTCCAAGATTATTTTTTTTCTGGTTATGGCATATAAAATCCATATAATTTGATATTGCATCTGGCATCAGAATATCATCAGAACCTATGAATTTTATCCATTCACCATTGCAAAAATTTATTGCTCGATTAAGGTTTTTTACTATACCAACATTTTTATTATTCTTTAATAATAAAAATTCAGTGTTAGGATACTTTTCTTTTAGTATACCTAGCAAATTTTCACAGACTTTTACTGTATCGTCACTCGAACAATCATCGGTAATAATTATTTCAATGTTACCATAAATTTGATTAATACAACTATTCAGCGTATCTTCGATAAAATCGACTGCATTATAAGAAGCTATAACAATAGATACTAGAGGAGTGTTTTCTTTCATATAAAAATGACTCTAAATTATATTATTGATAATATAATTTATATTTAATTAACGAGAGTAGCGATTAAAAAAAGCCATACAAAAAATAAAATAAAATAAATAATTCACGGCATAAGCAATATTTGCACCTTGTGTTGAATAAAAAGGAATCAGTAACCACGCTAATACAAAGAAAGTAAATGAAAATATTACTTCAGAAAAAACAAACCACTTAGTAGCCCCTCTTGATAACATAGGGTATGCATAAAGCCAACTAGTAATTTTTATTACATCACCAATTAATTGAATTGCAAATAACTCCCTAGCTGAGCGGAATGCTTCAGTAAAAAGTAAACTAATTGCAAGATCTCTAAAGAGGTAGACACCAAGAGCCATAATTGCAGCAATAGGAATTATTATTTTTGCAGTTTGATTAATTTCAGCTCGAATATTTTCAACCCCTTTAAGCGTCGATAGCTTAGGTAGGTAATACGTACTTAAAGCAATGGTGATAACCCCTAAATAAACCTCAGAGATTTTCCAAACTGCCTGCCATTGCCCGGCCTCCTCCCAGCCGACATGGCTAATCAGAACATTTCTAACCCCGATTAATGCGATTGGCGCGGTTAAGGCCGTGGTCGTCGCCATGAGTATATAACCACCAATCCTTTTTTTATTCGATGTATCTGTTTCCCCCCACCAATAGCTTAATTTAGCCCATGGCTGCCGTAATACGCTAGGAATAAGAATTAATCCAATCAGTCCTGATTGGATAGCCGCAGCGAACAGAGCACCCTTGATACCAAAATTAATGATTAACGTAATCATTAACGTACATGAAAAAGCTGTAGATATTGCTCCCAATATAACAAAACGTCTATATTGCTGATATCCATTAATTACTGAATTAACCAGCGTACCAAGCGCAGCAACAGGTAATGAAGCAACTGTAATCCAAATGATCCATGCATAATTAGGGTCATTAAGTAAAAAATCTGATAAGGAACGAGCGAAAAAAAAACCGATAGGCATTAAAATGGAAAGTATAATAGCCAGCCACCATAGGCTGGCTTTCCACCATGGCGCACACCCTTCCACACCTTCTTTTTCAAACTCGGCAGTATAACGTACGATACCACTACCAACAGGAGCATTTACAATGCCGTTAAAGCTGGTCACTATGCTTTGAATCTGCCCCAGCATAGCCATACCTGACGGGCCAGTATAAATAGCAACTATCTTGGCAATTACAAACCCACTTCCCATTTTTGCTAATGTCAGTAGCCCGCTAAAAAAGGTCACCGAGAGTAATTTTCTCATCCCTGGTACTCGTTTAGCGCCGTAATAACCTCTTGAACCTCTGTATCAGATAACGTTGGCCCCATTGGTAAACTCAATACCTTTTTATGAATAGATTCAGTAACAGGAAAAGAGCCTTCTCCAAAGCCTAATTCCTGATAAGCATGCTGAAGGTGTGGAGGAGTCGGATAATGAATTAACGTTTGAATACCTTTTTCCGAGAGGAATCTTTGCAACTTATCTCTGTCATCACACCGTATTACAAACAAATGCCACACATGTTCAGAAATACATTCAGGAAGATGAGGTAATGAAATCAATTCATTAATGATGCCAGAACAATAAGCTTTAGCGATTTCCTGTCTTCTGCGATTTGTCTCATCTAAATATTTTAATTTTACCGCCAGCAACGCAGCCTGAAGTTCATCGAGTCTGCTATTTACGCCTTGATAAAGGTTTTCGTATTTTTTATGTGATCCATAGTTTCTTAGTGCTTTTAATGCATCAGCCAATTCATCATCATTGGTCGTAATGGCACCAGCATCACCTAATGCACCAAGATTCTTCCCTGGATAAAAACTAAACCCAGCGGCATCTCCCCATGCTCCCGCTTTCTTCCCATTGAGAAGCGCACCATGGGACTGAGCACAATCTTCAAGAACAAGGAGTTTATGTGTTTTAGCAATCTCCATAATTTTATCCATGGGACTAATCTGCCCGTAAAGATGGACAGGTAAAATAGCCTTTGTCTTCGAGGTAATTGCGGACTTTATAGATTCAGGTGATAGATTATAAGTTACAGGGTCTGGCTCAACTAATACTGGTGTTAAACCATTTTCGGTTATAGCGAGTACCGAAGCAATATAGGTATTAGCTTGAACTATAATTTCATCGCCACTTTTTAGCTTGCCCAGTTCCTTCCATGCTCTAATAGTTAAAATAAGAGCATCTAGTCCATTTGCTACACCAATACAATGCGATGTTCCACAATATGTAGCAAACTCATCCTCAAATTTTGAAAGCTCTTGTCCCGCAATATACCACCCTGAATTTAAAACCCTCAAAAAACTCTCAGTCAACTCACTTTTATATTCTAAGTTAACCTCTTTGAGGTCTAAAAAATTAATCATGATATTCTCCGCAAAATCATAAAAAAGATTTATATTTTTCTTTGAGTTTTAAAAAAGCGTCAAGTGAATAAACAAAAAAGTAATCAAGATTGTTTTCACTTACTACCTTGGCACCGCTTTTCTTGTGAAAATCAACAACAAGATTATTATTTTTTCTAACATCAAAATGACACCCTATGAAACCAAGGTGTGTAAAGCCTATTTCATAAACCAACAGAGCACTTTCGATTGCAGCAGAGCGTGTTTTATTTTCACTGAGGATCCAACTGCCCCAGCAAAAAGATTCATTTTTATTTATGAAATCATATAATCTTACAGTGCCGATAGGCTGCCCTGTATCATTTCGAGTTATTATATAGTAATACTCTTCATTGTTTTTTTCTTTTAACTTATAATTAACCAACCATTCCTTTTGATTATTCACATCACCATGGAAAGATGATATATGTTTATTCAACTTATCATTAACACGTAGCTTATATATAAACTCTGCGTCATCAACTTTTGCTAATCTTAACGATATAGTTTTACTCGATATATCAGACACCATTTTTTTCCACTCCTGATTTGAATACGCTATATTCTCTGATGTAATCAGATTCATCATAAGGCTGATCTGCTAACACCATTAATACGCAATCATCAGAAAAGTCATACATTTCTCGCCAAATGCATGAATCAATAAGAAGTCCTTGGGCAGGGTTATCTAATAATATGTCTACCTTTTCGGCACCATCATCGAGTAAAAAACGACAAGAGCCTCGTACAGCAATAGCGACTTGCTTTAATGCCTTATGAGCATGAAGTCCTCTGCGGACTCCTTCTTTCGTTTTGAATAAATAATAAACGCGTTTTATTTCAAACGGGATATTTTTATCTTGCTCAAGTGCAACTAATGCACCGCGATCGTCGCCATGCGTTTGTAATTGTATCAGTCTTATTTGCATTAAATTAACCTCGGAAATCCTTGACGAGTCTCTCTAGATACTGGCCATACTGATTCTTAATCAGCCTATTCGCTGAGTCCAATAACTGTAAATTAGTTAGCCATCCGTTACGCCAGGCAATTTCCTCCAAACACGCGATCTTCATTCCTTGTCTTTTCTCTACCGTTTCAACAAAAGTAGAGGCTTCGATTAAGCTGTCATGCGTGCCTGTATCTAACCAGGCAAAACCACGCCCTAAGAACTCCACTTCCAGTTGCCCGCGTTCCAGATACATTTCATTAAGCGTCGTAATCTCCAACTCACCTCTTTCTGAAGGTTTTACCTGTTTGGCTAATTCGACGACTTGCTCATCATAGAAATACAATCCTGTCACAGCCCAATTCGATTTGGCTTTTTTAGGTTTTTCCTCAATGGACAGAACCCTCTTATTTTCATCAAATTCAACGACGCCAAATCGTTCCGGATCCATAACCTGATAACCAAATACTGTAGCGCCCGTTTTCTTAGCGGCAGCGCGTTTTAACACGGGGCTAAATCCTTGCCCGAAAAATATATTATCGCCTAACACCAGGCTGCAGCTATCACCGGCCAGGAATTCTTCACCAATAATAAATGCCTGTGCCAATCCCTCAGGTTTAGGTTGGACAGCATAAGAGAGTCGCACGCCAAAAGCATCACCAGTACCCAGCAACCGTTGAAATGCATTCAGATCTTCCGGCGTCGTAATGATTAGAATATCCCGGATTCCAGCCAGCATGAGGACAGATAGCGGATAATAGATCATCGGCTTATCGTAAATAGGCAGCAGCTGTTTGGAAACACCTAGTGTAATAGGATAAAGGCGAGTTCCTGAACCACCAGCAAGGATTATACCTTTCACGGTTAACTCCAGTAGAAAATCAATTTTTTGGATATAAAATTTATGACAGAAGATTTATAAGCGAGGCATAAGAAAGACCGGATGCGAACATCCGGTTGTCACAAAAAAACTCAACTCAGCGATAAATATTAACTATCTTTTTCTGACTTATAGTCATAAGTATAATAGTGATAATTTCCATAGCCGTAATAGCTTGCAGCACGTTTCACAATAGCATTCAGAATAACACCTTTTATCTCCGCGCCATTCTGCTCAAAGCGGCGAATACTGACTTCAATTTCTTTGAGTGTATTCACTTCAAAACGTGCAACTAAGAGGGACGTTCCTGCATGACGGCTAATAATAGCGGCATCCGTTACAGCCAGTATTGGCGGTGTATCCAATAATACAATGTCATAATTCTCCGCAGCCCATGTAATAAATTGCGAAAATCGACTATGCATTAAGAGTTCAGATGGATTAGGTGGAATTTGTCCACGAGGAATAAAGTCCATATTATCCACAGCTGTTTTGCGAATGCTTTTCTCTACGGCTACCTGCCCAGATAAAATGTCCGACAAACCATCAACGCTCTGCGTTCCCATCAGCTCATGGGCATACCCTTTGCGCATATCACAGTCAACAATAAGAACACGTTGGCCAGATTGAGAAATAACAGCACCAAGGTTTGCACTGATAAACGTTTTACCAATTGCTGGGCTAGCACCAGAAATCATCAGCACATTATTTTTTGCCTCCATCATGGCAAAATGCAGACTAGTGCGCAGGCTTCTAATTGCTTCAATAGCGAGATCTGCAGGATTGCCCACAGCCAGAAGTTCTGTCGAGCGCGTATTACCTTTCTTTCCTTTTCCTAATAGCGCCCTGTCTTTCTTCTGTTGCCACTCTGATAAAGGAACGCTGGCGTACACGTTAATGCCCAGTTCTTCCAGTTGTTCAGGACTTTCAATCCCTTTATGTAACATAGTTTTTAAGACAACAAATGCCGTTGATATCACAGCACCAATAATCAACGTTAGTAACACAACAATGAGTTTTTTAGGTTTTACAGGTTTAAGCTGAAGTGCTGAAGCATCAATAATACGAACATTACCAACCGTACTCGCTTTGTTAATGCTCAGTTCCTGTTGCTTATTCAGCAACTGCATATACACTTCTTGCCCAACATTCACATCACGCGTTAAACGCAATATCTCCTGCTGAGTTTTTGGCATCGCACCAACTCGCTTATTAATTTTATCCCGTTCGTCTTCAAGTGTTTTGCGTTTTTCCATTAAGGCACGATAGGCGGGATGCTCTTTGGTATAGAGTTTTGATATTTCTGCTTCTTTAAACGTTAACTCATTGAGCTGAGATTCCACGGATACCATTGTATCCAGAACAGCTTTAGCTTCTAAAGATAAATCAACCGATTCATTCTTCTGTCGGTAACTGTTTAATTTATTATCTGCTTCATCAAGCGTTAAACGTACATTAGGCAGTTGCTCTTTAAGAAACTCTAGGCTTTTCCCGGCTTCTTCAGATTTACGCTCAACGTTTTGCTGAAGATAATTTTGACTGATACTATTGAGTATTTTATTGGTCAACTCAGGATCTTCACCTTCATAGCTCAGCGAAAGTACTCCAGTATCTTTTCCTTTATCTGCAACGGATAAATTTTCTAATACATTATTAATAGCCGTAATAGTATTTAGTTTTTTAAGGCGAAAAACAGTACCCTTTTCGGCTTTAATATCACTAACCAATATAGAAAGACCATTATGTTTTTCTATCTTCCCAACTTTTCCATTAAACGTTACAGCATCCCCTGCTTCTATTGCATAGTTTTGTTCATCAATAATAACAAGACTGATGGTTTCATCTTCCCAGGATTTAGGCACTTCCAGTCTTGATACTGCGATTTTTCCAGACTCTTCTCCCATTAAACGAGCAAAGCCCTTACCAAAAACAGGAAAATATTTTTGCTGCGCAATAATATCCAAAGAGAGATCATTAACCGTCTTGCCCACTACCATACGTGATTTAATCAACTCAATTTCAGCAGCCGATTCTGGTTTAGCATCGGGTAACACGCTGGAAATATCTTTCAGTAAAGAGTTACCTGAACTTTGTTCCACCTGAATGAGAGCATCTGCTTTATAAATCGGCGTGGCAAAGGTCGCATAAAGAATACCAAGAATTGTGAAAACTGCAGTAACACCAATAATTAACCAGCGATTATCCAGCAATGTTCCCAACAAACGTCCTAAATCAATCTCATCCGTACTGGTTTCGGATGCTTTTACTGAAATTTTCTCTGCCATGGGTTTCCCTGACTTGTTAACGGCTTAATGCCTGCACCCATTTCTGGGCAGACTGCTCAAGTTGCAAGTAAACGAATTCAAATGCTTCACGACTTTTGCGGTATGGGTCAGCAATCTCTTGCTGATTAAGCCAGCGGCCAAATAGCATTGTCTTGCCTCGAACTTCTGGTGCGATACGGCAAACACCATCAATATGCCCTTTCTCCATAACCAAAATGAGATCATATTGACGACATAGCGCTGACGTTAATTGCTGCGCTTCATGGCCATCAAGAGAGAGATTATGCTGGCTTGCCACGTCCGCTGCGGTCGCGTCTGCAGGTTTTCCGACTAACGCGCCTAATCCAGCGGATGAAATCTTTTTAGTAGGAAATGCCTGTTTTAATAGTCGCTCCCCAGTAGGGGAGCGACAAATGTTACCTACACAAACAACCAATATAGAATCAAACATAATTATCTCTATGGCCAGGTACGAACTCGCAGTGAACCTTCTGTCAGTTCATTAAACCCAGAAATGGTCGGTACGAGCTGGCTAATAACACGATTCCAACGAACGATCGGTGCCGTCGTAACATAGACAATGTCGTAAGGCTGCAACTGGAATTCAGTCCCCATGACCATTGCAGTGGCATCCTTCGCATTAAGTTGATAGACATCGGCCAGCTTAGGACCTTGCGTTCCTCGTAATGAACGAATAACAAAAATCCCTGTAGCATCAGAAAATGTCTGATCCATCCCTTCAGCGTTGCCAAGCGCCTCAGTCAAGGTCATACCACTACGATCCATTTTGAGCGTGCTTTGCTTCTTAACTTCGCCCATGACAAACACTTTCAAGTCATCATTACGAGGAATGTATAGGATGTCTCCAGGATATAACAGAGTGTTCTGAGACAAGTCACCGTTTTGCATCAACGCTTGAAGAGATATGCGCTTTTCCTGGCCATTATGCGTCAACACGATATTACGCCAGTCTGCATCTTCGCTTAACCCACCGGCCTTATTAATCGCATCCAGAATAGTAAGCGGCACGTTGGTAATAGGTTGCTCACCAGAGGTTTTCACTTCCCCCGTCACATAAGCCTTTTGAGAGCGGAATGCTGCAATGTTGACATCAACCTGTGGAGATTCGATATAAGTTGCCAAGCGCGATGAAATGTCACTGCGAACTTCCATTACTGTTTTACCAGCAACTTTCACTTTACCGATATAGGGATAGAAGATAGTGCCATCAGAATGCACCCAGTTCCCCGTATCTGCGGCAGTGCGATATGTACCAGCAGGTGTCGTCAGTTCAGGGTGATCCCACACGGTGACCATGATGACATCGCCAATACCAATACGATATTCATACTGCTGTAACTCACGTTCTAAAGCAGGGTTAGTTTGCGCAATCAACGGCTTCGGCCGCATCTTATCCACTAAATACGGTGTTAGCGGATAGACATTTACTAATTTATCAATATTAAAATCAGCATCTTGCTGCTCGATAACTTCTTTCCCACTTGTAGAAAGATGGCTACCGGGAATTAGGGTACAGCCGCTGAGCAGGGCTATGGACACCACAGCGGGTATCAATTTTAACTTGTGCTTTATCATCCTGTTTATGCCATCGCTTATGATTAAATGTCGCGCAAATCCCTACAAAATAACTCGTTATTATAGAGGACTTTTATTCGAATAAACCCGCAGAGTGGGACGTAAAAAACAGCTAATTCATTGCATTAGCGCCGTTGCTCCATTTTCTCCGCAACAGCAACGTGTTGAGTACTCCGTCGAAACCACGTCAGTAGACGCCATATTCGGGTAATTGACCAAAAATAGCCAACAAAAATCACCAGAAATGCGCTCAGCATGATAGGCTCCATCACACCACCAAGCTCACCAATAATGCCCACTGCGGCAAGAAACAAAGCCGCCAGAACAATTGCTAGCAAAGATTGTCGAGAGCTCAACCCTGCGCGCATCAAAATATGATGCAGATGCTCGCGATCGGGTTTAAAGGGACTATCACCCCTGCGAATACGGCGCACCATGATCGTCACCATATCCATTAAAGGAACAGCGATCAGCCACAATGCCGTTACAGGGCGGATTATGGCCTCTTTGCCCTGCGTTGCCAGCACTAGCAACCAGATAACCGTAAAGCCGATGAGCGTACTTCCGGCATCCCCCATAAATACTTTAAACTTTAGTCCCCACGGCACACCAAGATTCAATAGGATATAAGGCAATGTCGCAGCTAGCAGGCATAGACTCCATTGAGCTAACTCATGGCGTCCACCAATATAAAAGACGACGGCTAGCGCACCAAACGTAACGCAAGAAAGCGCACCGAGTAAGCCATCAATGCCATCAACCATGTTGAAAGCATTAATCGCGCCCCATACCGCAAATAGAGTAACGGTGTAACCAAAGATTCCCAAAAACAACTCATAGCCGAACAACACATTACCAAGGCTGATAAGGTATAGACCAGAATACATCATCAAACCTGCGACAAGTGCTTGTAGGCCAACGCGCGGGAGAACGGGAAGATCAAAACGATCATCCAAAACACCTACCACTAATAATGCTGTCGCACACACCATGTAAAGAGAGAAGTCGGGGAGCCATGTAGGATCAAAAATATACATAACCCAGAGAGCCATATAGATAGAAACACCGCCAACAAGTGGAATATGACCACGGTGTCTCTTGCGCTCATTAGGTTTATCCACCAGCCCGACTGTTATTGCTACTTTTCTTGCCAGAAACAACGCAATAAACGCAGTCAGGAAAACCACAATGAATTCTTGCATTTTTGCACCATCATCAACCCGTTATATGAATGTTTTGCATCAGACACGCTACCGCCCTTGGCTTATAGCAACCAATGCGCTGTCAAACAACGTACGGACACCATCCTGTGGCTACATCTGCGGTTCCGTAAACCATCTGCTTTTGTGTAAAGACTCCATTTCCTTGTTAGCCAACAGACATAGCTAACAAAATATGACTAATCCATATATTTATTTATAAAAATATAGCTAAATCGACAAAGCCAAATTTCACCCCATAGTATTGACGATGACATAAAGAGCACAAGGGTAAGATGGCCTAAAAGGAGCTTTTCAGAATAAGACTACGCGCATCCCTGTCGTAAAAATCTTGTTAAATCGGCACGCTATTCTATGCGTTGTATGCTCGTACTATCAAATACTAACGTGCAATACCTTATGCATCATTCCTAAAATTTTGCTTATTGTCGATTTTTCAACCGGCCTCACCAACAAGCTACACACCGCTCCGTGTCAAAAAAATGACAATGCCTATCAGAGCACCTATCGGCTCAGAATTTGCTTATAGATTGTGCTTCTCATAAAGAATATCCCTGCAAATTCTGGTTCATCTGTGCATGCCCTGATACGCTATCGAGGTTATGTTCCTTTAAAGGTGAAAAAAGAGATATGGAGTGGATCGCTGATCCAACGATATGGGCCGGGTTGACCACGCTGGTTGTCCTGGAACTGGTTCTGGGCATTGATAATCTTATCTTCATTGCCATTCTGGCTGAGAAACTACCAAAAGAACAACGCGATAAAGCCAGAGTCGTCGGTTTGTTACTTGCCCTGATTATGCGCCTGGGTCTGCTGACGTCCATTTCATGGCTGGTGTCTTTGACTACCCCCCTCTTCACGTTCCTTGGGCACACATTCAGCGCTCGCGATGTCATCATGCTGGTTGGAGGGCTGTTTCTACTCTTTAAAGCCACCATGGAACTCAACGAACGTCTCGAAGGAAAAGATGAGGAGCAGCAAGCCCAGCGTAAAGGTGCACGTTTCTGGCCGGTAGTGGCACAGATTGTGGTACTGGACGCCATATTCTCGCTGGACTCCGTGATTACCGCTGTCGGCATGACCGATCACTTGCTGGTCATGATGTCCGCCGTGACCATCGCTATTTTCCTCATGCTGCTGGCCAGCAAGCCGCTGACCCGCTTTGTCGCTGAACATCCGACCATCGTTATCCTGTGTCTCAGCTTCCTGCTGATGATTGGTTTCAGTCTGGTTGCAGACGCCTTTGGTTATCACATTCCTAAAGGCTACCTCTACGCCGCGATAGGTTTCTCGGTGATGATTGAGATGTTGAATCAGGTCTCCCTGTTCAACCGCCGGCGCTTTCTTTCTTCCTCGGTTCCACTGCGCCAGCGCACCGCGGAAGTAGTTTTGCGTATCTTGCGCGGTAACCATGAAGAAGCTGAACTGGACAATCAAACCTCATCGATGATTGCAGACAACACCCGGGCAGGTCAGGAAGTCTTCAATATTCAGGAACGCCGGATGATAAAGCGGGTATTAGGGCTGGCACAGCGAACCATCAGCAGTATTATGACGTCGCGGCATGACATCGACTCGGTTGAGCTGGATATTACACAGGATGCGCTCGCTAAACTGTTAACGACCAACCAGCATTCCCGACTGGTGGTAACCGACAGCAATACCTCCGACGAACCGTTGGGTATCGTACATGTTGCCGATTTACTCCAGCAGCAGCTAAACCGCGAGCCGTTCAATCCACGTATTCTGATTCGTCAGCCGCTGGTCTTTCCTGAACAGCTTTCACTTTTACAGGCTTTGGAACAGTTTAGAGAAGCACGAACGCACTTTGCGTTTGTCGTTGATGAATTTGGTTCGATGGAAGGGATAGTCACATTAAGCGACGTGATGGAAACCATTGCAGGCAACCTGCCGCGCGAAGGGGAAGATCGCGATGCGCGCCACAGCATTCAGCAGAATGACGACGGCAGTTGGACCGTAAATGGCTATATTCCGCTGGAAGATTTAACAATGTATGTTCCGCTGACGCTGGATGAAAAGCGCGAATACTACACGTTGGCGGGGCTGTTGATGGAGCATGCGCAGCGGGTTCCGCAGGTGGGCGATACACTGTCAATCGATAGCTATCAGTTCACTATTCTGGCGGTGGAAAGTCACCGTATCATTGAGGTCCGAATCACACCAAACGACGAACCACAGACTGATTTTGAAGTGTGATAGCGGCGCTGTCGCTATGCTCAACGCCGCATTTATCTCTACAGCCCCTTTCCGTTCGGTAGGGGCTGTGTTCTATGGTCTATCAGGCTGGCACCATAATTTCGGTGGCAACCACCACCACAATCAGCCCTACCAAAACCGGAACCGATGTACGCTTCACCACCTCGAACGGCGATATTTTCGCCATCCCGGCGACCGCAACAACTACGCCGGATACCGGAGAAATGGTGCGGCCCAAGTTGGAAGCCTGAAGCATCGGAATCGCCAGATAAGCAGGGTTAATACCCATTTGCGACGCCAGCTTTGGAATCAGCTCAACAAACGCATAGAACGGCGCATTGCCCGAGCCCGTTGTCATCGCAGCCAACATCGTGATCGCGACCAAGACCAGCATAATCACCAACCCACCGCTGCCGAATGATTGCGCAAGACCAATCAGGCCGCTGATAAAACCAATCGTGCCAAGCCCCTGGGCAAAGACACCAGCTGCAACTAACAGGATAACGACGCTAGAGAAGGCATCGGCCATCCCACGGTAAGCCACATCCAGCCCATCAAACACTTTTTGCGCACTGAACGAACGGACAAATTCCAGTACTGCGGCCAACACCATACAGATAACCAGTACAGTGATAATGTGGAGTTCCGGCCCCCATTTGCCATCAAACACCAGTACACCCATGATCGGCGTAAACGGCAGAATGGCGTAAAAACGCGGGGCGTCCGTCGTGATCTCGCTGACGTCCAGAATCTCATGGCTGACATTCGCTTTGTTATCCAGATAGCGCTGCCAGAAGAAATGTGCGACGGCCATACACACGATCGCCATGATGGAAATAGGCAGCGTGGCTTTAAAGGCAAAATCCACTAATTTCATCTGTGATGCCTGTGCGGCAAGGACTACGTCGCCTGACGTCGGCGACAGAATCAACGCCACAGGGGAAGCGCAGATTGCAGCAGCGGCACCGCGACTAATGCCAACGTTCACCATGACGGGGAACAACGTTGCCATCAACAGCACACCTAATCCCGTGGCTGATGACACCGCCAACGACATCAGGCAGGCAACAAAATAGGCCGCGATCATCAGTAAATAAGGCGAGTTAATCATTTTCAGCGGGCGGGAAACCAGCTTCACGACGACATCATTAGCACCGATATGCGTCATATAAGCGGCAAATCCACACAGCACCATAATCATCATGCCGAGATCGCCACCGCGGCTCATCAGCAAAATTTTTACGTATTCAACAATATCCGTTGCACTCCAGCCCGTCGCCTTCGCGCTGGCTGGTAATACGTTTTTCCCCAGCATGGCACTGATTGCCAAAAGTAAGAGGCCTCCCACCAGCAACACGCCAGTCGCGGAGTACCCTTTTATAATGTAACGACCAACCAGAATCGTTACAACAACACCAATCAAAAGTTCGAGCATAGTGGGTTTCGATACCTGAGTAATAAATTATCTGACAGAAATTCCCCGGCAGCGGAGTAGCGCCGCACCGAAAACAGGGAGCGAAGTTTACTGCTTTAGAAAATAAAAAAAGAGAAAAATATTAATATGCAGCGTTAAAAAAGAGACACCGGGCACATAGCCCGTCTGGGGGAGGATGACAAACTAAGGGAAAACGTTAGCAAGAAGCTGCCAGTTTGCTGACAGGAATCAACAAACTGGCTAAGCGCACAGCATTTCAGAAAATTAAAGACGATCGAGGAGTTGCTTCAGATCCTTGCCCTTCTGGCTTTGCTGATTTTGGCTGGCCCAATCATTCAGGCGTTTTTTCAATTCGTCTTGCAGGCGTTTACGCAGCAGTTGATCCACCTGTAATTGGTAATTCAATTTGTCCCACTCGCCATAGATGCGTAACGGAATCGCCGTGTTTTTCAATACGCTGACTAGCTGCTCATCCCCCTGCCACCCTTGCGTGATAGAGACATTCAAGTTGACGTCACACGTCTGGGCTGGCAAATCGAATTGGCCAGCACCAGTTAGCGACAGCAGCTCTGAGCGGCCATTGAGATCGGTAAGGCGTAACTTACCCGCGTTCAGTTGTACTTTCCCGGTCAGCTGTTGCAGTTCGGTATAGCGCTCGTAGCGCTCTTGTCCTCGCACATTCCCATTGCTACGCGCAACGGCCATCTGCACCATTTGCTGGATATTCAAACCCTGTAGACGAACATTATTGCCTTGCAGCGTCGCTGTCCCCTGCCACTGCTGGAGCAACGCAGGTAGCGCAACGCTATTACCGCTGAACTGCCCCACCATTGACAATTTTCCACTGACCGTCTCAGCGGGCAGCGCAAATGCGGACATTAACTGTGATAACTCAACATCCTTGAGCTCTGGCCGTAGCGTGATGTTGGTCGATGGCTTCGTCACAGCTTTACCGGGCAATGAGAAATGTCCACCGCCCAGTTCACCGCTCAAGGTCGTCACATCCAGCAGCCTCGGTTGATTGTCTGCCCGTAGCGTAAATTGACGGACATCGAGCCCACGATAGATCAGCGTCGCGGCCTGTAACGACAGACGCGCGGTGAATGTCTGTAAGCCGTCTTCTGGCTTGGCTAACCCACTTTCATTTGAAATCACAGGGGCTGATGATTTAGCCGGCACGACAGCGGCATTGTTCTCTTTTACCGACGCGATCCCCAGCAGGGAATCCAAATCCAGCTTCTCAGACAACAGCTCTAATTCGTAATGAGGGATATCCCCCAGCGTCACGCTACCGGCACCCGACAGTTGGCTATTATTGGTATTGAGTGAAAGCTGGCTAAACGTGATTTTTTCAGGCTGCTGTTGATAACTTGCCTGAACACTCCCCGTTCCGCTGATACCGTTTGCTGGTATTCCTGCCCCCTGAAGCTGGTAATCTAGCTTGGTAATATTGGCATTGACCTGCTGGGGGAAATGCAGCAAATCGACATCTGCGGCAAGGGAGAAGGCAATATCGCGCTGATCGCGATTGATGCGGCTTGATAATTCGATGCTGACCTGACGGTCGCTGTTCTGCTCCATCGCAAGATTAATGTCACGCACGTTAATCTGCTCATTATTGCTGCGTTGCAGAATCAACAAGCTATCGGCGACTTTGATCTTATCAATATCCAGCCGCCAGTGCCGTTCCTCAGATGGGGTTTGCGATCCCGCAGGGGCAATGGGCGCATTGTTAGACTGTTTGGCTTCACTTTCCGGCGTCAGGCGAATAATCGCACCTTTCAGCATCACCTGCTTAACCGCTAGCTTGTGCGACAGCAGCGGCCACAGCTGCACATCAAGACGCATGTTTTCAGCGCTGACAATCGGCGCACTGGATCCCGGCGCACTCAACGACATCCCGCCTGATAATATGCTCAGTTGCGGCCACACATGCCAACGCAGATCGCCATCCAGTTGAAGGCGATAGCCGCTACGTTCCTCAACTTGCTTCACCATGTAAGCGCGGAAGTCATTGGGATTAACCAGTACGACCAAGGCCGTCATTCCTGCCACAACCACCACAAGCAGAATTGCCAGCGTCGTCAGAAATCTTCTCATGCCATCCTCATTGCGAAACGCACGGCCACCTGCTTTTACCTTACAGGCCTGTCGCCAGACGCTTAGTCTTTATCGATCCGGCTCGCTACCGCACCCTGTTGGTCTTTATATTTGGCATCCTGACGGCGGTTGTAAGGACGAGCAGCCGGCCCGGAAAGCGGTTCAAAACTCAGAGCGCCAATCATCATGCCGGGGCGTAATGCCAACGGCAACTTACCTGAATTATAGAACTCCAGCACAATTCTTCCTTGCCAACCTGGATCGATACGGTGTGCAGTGACGTGAACCATCAATCCCAGACGGGCTAACGAAGAGCGGCCATCCAGCCAGCCAACCAAATTATCCGGCAGCGTAACGGATTCAAACGTCACTGCCAGCGCTAATTCTCCCGGGTGCAGGAAAAACGCCTCGCCTTCTGGCAAATTGATTTCATCACTCATGACGCGATCCAGCGCCGCGCTGACTTCATCTTTCGGGCCACTTAAGTCAATGAAGGCCGCGGTGTGTCCGCGGAAGACGCGAAACTGATTTCCCAAACGAACATCAACGGTCGCACCACTGATCCTCTCAGTAGGCGGACGGGGTGTAATCACCAGTCGGCCATCATCCAGCCAGGCTTCAATGTCACGGTCACACAGTCTCATCTTATTCTCCATTCGACGCCGGTATCTATCAGATAAACCTCATCTACCCGTCATGCTTCACATGACCTCCACGTAGTGATGCAACGCGGATTATTTAGGGTATCGACTACTCAAAAAACTGGCTTATCTTGGCTTTCAAAATATCAATCGCAATACGGTTTTTCCCGCCGCGCGGCACAATAATGTCGGCATACTGCTTAGAGGGCTCAATAAATTGCAGGAACATCGGGCGCACGGTCTTCTGATACTGTTCCATCACGGAATCCATTGAACGCCCGCGCTCATTAACGTCGCGGCGCATACGGCGCAGCAGGCAAATATCCAGCGGTGTATCGACGAAAATAGAGAAATTCATCTCACTGCGCAGGCGCGCATCCGTCAGCAGCAGGATACCTTCCAGGATAATGACCTTTTTCAGCTCGATATGCACGGTTTCCTGCTTGCGGGTGTGCTCGACATAGCTGTACTGCGGGACTTCGATCGCCTGACCCGCTTTCAGCATCTGCAAATGCTTGAGCAGCAGACTATGATCCATCGAGCTCGGGTGGTCATAGTTCGTTTTTACCCGCTCTTCCATCGTCAGGTGGCTTTGATCTTTATAATAACTGTCTTCAGATATCACCCCGATATGCTGATCACCAACCTGATCGCGTAATTCTCGATACAAGGTGCTGGAAATAAGACTTTTACCCGAAGCGGATGCTCCTGAGATCCCGATGATGACGCACTGGTGAGACTGATCAGTCATGGTATTAACGACCTGATTAACTTAAATAAAAGAGAGGGGAATGCGCCAACAGGCGCTTTGACGCGGCAATTATAGGGAGTTCCCCCCCTTCATGCCACCCTTTCCGCGTATTGCGCCCGAGGGAAATCGCATGCTGGCGCAGGATCAAGCCGGGACAGAGCCCGGCTGATTACTCTCTGGCGGAAGCGTTACAGCGCCCGGAAAGAAATTTCGCCGGGAATCGTGTCACCCTGCCAGTAAAGCTGAGCGGCAACCTGCCCCGCCAGTTCGCGGTACAGAGAAGTAAACTCGCTGTCCGGCTGGCTGACGACCGTCGGCTCACCGCGGTCAAGGTCTTCACGCAGAGAGATATGCAGTGGAAGCTGACCTAGCAGAGAACAGTGATATTTTTCCGCCAGCTTCTGCGCACCGCCCGTGCCAAAGATCGGTTCCAGATGACCACAGTTGCTACAAATATGTACGCTCATATTTTCAACGATGCCCAGTACCGGCACACTGACTTTTTCAAACATCGCGATGCCCTTCATGGCATCCATCAGTGCGATATCCTGTGGCGTCGTCACGACAACCGCACCAGTGACAGGAATACTCTGCGCCAGCGTCAGTTGAATATCACCCGTACCCGGCGGCATATCTAATACCAGATAGTCCAGATCCGGCCAGAGTGTATCCTGCAGCAGCTGCAATAACGCTTTGCTGGCCATCGGCCCACGCCACACCATAGCGTTATCGTCCGTCACCAGATAACCAATCGAGTTAGTTGCCAGGCCGTGCGCGATAATCGGTGCCATATGTTGGCCGTCCGGCGAGGTTGGACGTTCACTGGCCGAGCCCAGCATGGTCGGAATGGAAGGACCGTAGATATCGGCATCCAGAATGCCCACATTCGCGCCTTCAGCCGCCAGCGCCAGCGCCATATTCACCGCCGTACTCGATTTGCCGACCCCACCTTTGCCGGAGCTGACGGCAATGATGTTTTTCACGCCCTTCACGCCAGCCTGATCGTTAACCCGACGCAGCGTCGCGATATCGTGCGTTAAGCGCCACTCGACCGCCTTTGCGCCTGATAAACGTAATAACTCATCGCTAACCGTTTCCTTTAATACAGCTAAACCGCTCAGCCAGACAAACGGCATCGTCAGGTCGATATGCAACACGTTGTCCAGCAGCGCACAATGGCGCAGTGCATTCAGTGTCGTCAGGTTATTTTTCAGTGTCGGGTGCTGAAAAGTAGATAAAACCCCGGTGACCATCGCACGCAGTGCTTCAGGGCGTTGTTCGGGGACTGTCGCGTTCATTCCGGCTCCTTGAAATTCTCATATTTGACCGTTGAGACCGTATATAGCATACCAGAGCGAGGGAAGCCTGACGCCCTTCGGCATCAAAAACGTGGAAACGCTACGCAAATAAAAATCTGCCATGGGGTTTCCTGCCGTTTTTACTCACGCCAGCGGTTTACGCAGCAAGGCGCTATCGGTTAACATCGATCTCCCTCTATTCACAAAAGAAAGCAAGCTCCTCATGACTCAAGTCGCAAAGAAAATCCTGGTAACGTGCGCGCTGCCTTACGCTAATGGTTCAATCCACCTCGGTCATATGCTTGAACATGTTCAGGCCGATATTTGGGTTCGTTACCAGCGAATGCGCGGCAACCAGGTTCACTTTATCTGTGCGGACGACGCCCACGGCACGCCAATCATGCTGAAAGCACAGCAGATGGGGATTGCGCCGGAACAGATGATTGCGGCAATGAGTCAGGAGCATCAGCAGGACTTTGCCGGTTTCAATATCAGCTATGACAACTACCACTCTACGCACAGCGAAGAGAACCGCGAACTGTCAGGTCTGATTTATGGTCGGCTGAAAGAGAACGGCTTTATTAAAAATCGCACCATTTCTCAGCTGTACGATCCAGAGAAAGGCATGTTCCTGCCGGATCGTTTCGTCAAAGGCACCTGCCCGAAATGTAAGGCAGCCGACCAATACGGCGATAACTGCGAAGTCTGTGGCGCGACCTACAGCCCAACAGAGCTGATCGAACCAAAATCAGTGGTGTCTGGTGCCACGCCAGAAATGCGTGAAACAGAACACTTCTTCTTCGATCTGCCTGCGTTCAGCGAGATGCTGCAAGCCTGGACGCGTTCCGGCGCATTGCAGGAGCAAGTCGCTAACAAGATGCAGGAATGGTTCGATTCTGGCCTGCAACAGTGGGACATCACCCGCGACGCACCCTATTTCGGTTTTGAAATCCCCGATGCACCGGGCAAATATTTTTACGTCTGGCTGGATGCGCCAATCGGCTACATGGGGTCGTTCAAGAACCTGTGCGACAAACGTGGCGATCTGAATTTCGATGATTTCTGGAAGAAAGATTCCGACGCAGATTTGTATCATTTCATCGGTAAAGACATCGTTTATTTCCACAGCCTGTTCTGGCCTGCCATGCTCGAAGGCAGCGGTTTCCGTAAACCGACAAACCTGTTCGTACATGGTTATGTCACGGTCAACGGCGCCAAGATGTCTAAATCACGCGGTACCTTCATCAAAGCAGGCACGTATCTGCAACATCTGGATGCCGACTGCCTGCGTTATTACTACGCGGCAAAACTGTCTTCTCGCATTGATGACATCGACCTCAATCTGGAAGATTTCGTTCAGCGCGTAAATGCTGACATCGTTAACAAAGTCGTGAATCTGGCATCGCGTAATGCCGGTTTCATCAACAAGCGCTTTGACGGCAAGCTGGCGGACAAGTTGGCCGACGCCGAGCTGTACAAAACCTTCACCGATGCCGCCACCAGCATTGCCGAAGCCTATAACAACCGTGAATCCGGGCGTGCCATTCGTGAGATCATGGCGTTGGCGGATATCGCCAACCGCTACGTTGACGAACAGGCACCGTGGGTTGTGGCGAAAGCAGAAGGTCGGGATGAAGATCTGCAAGCAATTTGCTCAATGGGTATCAACCTGTTCCGCGTACTGATGACATACCTGAAACCGGTTCTGCCTTCGCTGGCACAGCGGACAGAAGCATTTTTGAATACGGAATTGAGCTGGGATGCGATTGCCACGCCGCTGTTGAGCCATCAGGTTAGTCCATTCAAGGCGCTGTTCAACCGCATCGATCTGGATAAAGTTAACGCAATGGTTGACGCCTCGAAAGAAGACATGATCGCCGCACAAAAAGTCGTATCTGGCCCGCTGGCAGACAACCCGGTGCAGGACACCATTAACTTTGACGATTTTGCCAAAGTCGATATGCGTATCGCACTGATTAAGCAGGCTGAACTGGTTGATGGTTCTGACAAACTTTTACGTCTGACGCTGGATCTGGGCGGCGAAACCCGTCAGGTCTTCTCCGGCATTCGTGAGGCTTATCCCGATCCGGCTAAGCTGGAAGGCCGTTTAACTGTGATGGTCGCCAATCTGGCACCGCGTAAAATGCGCTTCGGCATATCAGAAGGTATGGTGATGGCAGCCGGTCCCGGTGGGAAAGATATCTTCCTGCTGAGCCCAGACAGCGGCGCTCAGCCAGGAATGCAGGTCAAATAACCGCCCACATCAAGCCGGATTTTTATCCGGCTTTTTTTTGCAACAATTCCTCCACAAACTCCCGCTTATTCCCCTTTGACTGACTCGTCACACCACATTATTTGTAACCATGAAATAACAAAACCGTTATGCATTACAATATATAGCGAATAAAAAATATACCTCTTTATAGGTGTTATGGGGGTTTAAATACTTAAATCTTGATTTTGCGCAAAGCCCACAATTTATGTGTTGTTAAATTGCTCGCAACAAAAATGACACATAATTACACAGGGAAACTAATGCAACTGAATAGAAGAGGTTTCTTTAAAGTTTGCGCGGGGGGGATGGCTGGAACCACTCTCGCGGTATTGGGCTTTACACCCACGGAAGCAATGGCATCAGTACGTCAATATAAGCTGTTACGGGCAAAAGAGACGCGTAACAACTGTACCTACTGTTCAGTGGGTTGTGGTGTGCTCATGTATAGCCTGGGCGATGGTGCCAAAAACGCGAAGCCTTCCATTTTTCATATCGAAGGTGATGCGGATCACCCAGTCAGCCGCGGCTCCCTTTGCCCAAAAGGTGCGGGTCTGGTTGACTATATCCACAGTGAAAATCGCCTGCTCTATCCTGAATACCGCGCGCCGGGTTCAGACAAATGGCAACGAATCAGCTGGGACGACGCGATTGAACGCATTGCACGCCTGATGAAAGCTGACCGTGATGCCAACTTCGAACGCACCAACGCCAAGGGCGAAACCGTCAACCGCTGGCTGACGACCGGTATGCTGTGCTCTTCTGCTGCCAGCAACGAAACCGGTATTCTCGACCAGAAATTTGCCCGGGCACTCGGCATGGTTGCTATCGACTGCCAGGCTCGCTTGTGCCACGGACCAACCGTTGCTGCACTAGCGCCGACATTCGGCCGTGGCGCAATGACTAACAACTGGGTTGATATCAAAAACGCCAACGTCATCATCGTCATGGGCGGCAATCCAGCAGAAGCGCACCCAGTCGGTTTCAAATGGGCCGTTGAAGCGAAAACGCACAACAATGCGAAGCTGATTGTGGTCGATCCGCGTTTTAACCGCTCCGCTGCCGTTGCCGATCTCTACGCACCGATTCGCGCAGGTTCAGATGCCGCCTTCCTGTTAGGTATCGTTAACTACCTTATTACGAACGATAAAATTCATCGCGAATACGTGGTGTCTTACACTAATGCCAGCCTGATCGTACGTGATGACTTTAGCTTCGACGAAGGCTTGTTCAGCGGCTACGACGAACAGAAACGTCAATATGACAAATCCAGCTGGCAGTATGAGTTAGATGAGTCCGGTTTCGCCAAACGCGACAACACGCTGTCCCATCCGCGCTGCGTCTGGAATCTGCTGAAAAAACACGTCTCCCGCTATACGCTGGAAATGGTGACATCCCTGTGCGGTACCTCAGCCAAAGATTACGAAGAGATTTGCCGTACGCTGGCTGAAACCTGTGTACCGAATAAAACTGCAACCTTCATGTATGCTCTGGGTTGGACGCACCACACCAACGGCGCGCAAATTATCCGCTCCGCTGGCATGATCCAGCTTCTGTTAGGGAATATTGGTATGGCAGGCGGTGGCATCAACGCCCTGCGCGGCCACTCCAACATTCAGGGGTATACCGATCTGGGTCTGCTGTCGTTAAATCTGCCGGGTTATATGCCACTGCCGTCAGAAAAACAGCCGGATCTGAATACCTATCTGAACCAAATCACACCGACCGCCGCACTGCCCGATCAGGTTAACTATTGGAAAAACACGCCAAAATTCTTTATCAGCATGATGAAGAGCTTCTACGGCGATCACGCGCAGGCCGCAAATAACTGGGGTTATGACTGGTTGCCGAAGTGGGATCGTAGCTACGACGTCATGGTGCAAACTGAGCTGATGGTGGAAGGCAAAATGAACGGCTACATCGTTCAGGGCTTTAACCCCGTTGCGGCGTTCTCCAACAAGAACAAAGCGACCGAAGCGCTCTCCAAGCTCAAGTACATGGTCATCATCGATCCTTTGGTCACGGAAACGTCCACATTCTGGCAGAACTATGGCGAATTCAATGACGTGGATACGAAGTCCATTCAGACTGAAGTCTTCCGTCTGCCGTCTTCCTGCTTTGCCGAAGAGAATGGCTCTATCGCCAACTCCGGCCGCTGGCTGCAATGGCACTGGGCGGCGGCTGAGCCACCAGGAGAAGCCCGTCACGACGGTAAAATCCTCGGTAAGCTGCTGATGCGCCTGCGTGAACTGTATAACGAAGAAGGCGGTGCTTACTCGGATCCGTTGATGAACATCAACTGGAACTACAAAGACCCAGAAGATCCGCATCCAGAAGAGATCGCCCGCGAAGGCAACGGCATGGCGCTGGCGGATATCTACGACGACAGCGGCAAACTGATCCTGAAAAAAGGCCAGCAGATCGCTGATTTCTCACAGTTGCGTGATGACGGTACTACGTCCAGTTTCTGCTGGATTTACGCCGGGAGTTGGACAGAAGCGGGTAACCAGATGGATAAGCGCGACAACGCCGATGCCGGTCTGGGCTGTACGCCGAACTGGTCATGGTGTTGGCCGCAAAACCGCCGCATTCTCTACAACCGAGCCTCTGCCGACCTGCAAGGGAAACCGTGGGACAGCAAGCGTAAATTGCTGGAATGGACCGGCCAGAAATGGCAAGGCATTGATGTACCTGACTTCGCCGCAACCGTACCACCGGGCAAAGACACCGGGCCGTTCATCATGCTGCCGGAAGGTCTGGCACGTCTGTTCTCCGTGGACAAACTGGTAGACGGGCCGTTCCCTGAACACTACGAGCCGATCGAATCACCTATTGGCACCAACCCGCTGCATCCGTCAGTGATTTCCAGCCCGGTTGCGCGTTTGTTTGCGCGTGATGCGAAAACCATGGGCACCGCGAAGGACTTCCCTTATGTGGCGACCACGTACTCAATTACTGAATTGTTCCGCCACTGGACAAAACACGCACGTCTGAACGCAATTGTGCAGCCGGAACAGTTTGTTGAGATCGGTGAAAATCTGGCGAAGAGCAAAGGCATTAAAGCAGGCGATGAAGTCAAAGTCTCCTGTCAGCGTGGCTACATCAAAGCCAAAGCGGTGGTAACGAAGCGTATCAAAACGCTGCAAATTGCCGGACGCAGCGTGGAAACCGTTGGTATTCCCTGCCACTGGGGCTTTGAGGGAACCACGCGTAAAGGGTTCCTGGCTAACACACTCACCCCGAGCGTCGGCGACGCTAATTCACAAACGCCTGAGTACAAAGCGTTTTTGGTTAATGTAGAGAAGGCGTAAGGGTAGCCAACTATGTCAATGCAATCACAAGATATTATTAAACGTTCGGCCACCAACGGCTTTACACCGCCTCCGCATGTGCGTGATGACAAAAGCGAAGTGGCAAAACTGATCGATGTCACCACCTGTATCGGCTGTAAAGGCTGTCAGGTGGCCTGTTCAGAGTGGAACGATATTCGTGACGACGTCGGCCATAACTTTGGCGTTTATGATAACCCAGCGGATTTGAGTGCCAAATCCTGGACGCTGATGCGCTTTTCCGAAGTGGAAGAGAACGATCGTCTGGAATGGTTGATCCGTAAAGATGGCTGCATGCACTGTAGCGATCCGGGCTGTCTGAAAGCCTGTCCTTCCGCTGGTGCAGTGATCCAGTATGCCAACGGTATCGTCGATTTTCAGTCCGAACACTGTATCGGCTGCGGCTATTGTATCGCCGGCTGCCCATTCAATATTCCGCGTCTGAATAAAGAAGATAACCGCGTCTATAAATGTACGCTGTGCGTCGACAGAGTCAGCGTTGGCCAAGAGCCTGCCTGCGTGAAAACCTGTCCAACCGGTGCTATTCGTTTCGGTACGAAAGAAGAGATGAAGCATCTGGCAGAAGAACGCATCGCCGATCTGAAAAGTCGTGGTTATGCGAACGCAGGCCTCTACGATCCGCAGGGCGTGGGCGGTACGCACGTGATGTATGTTCTGCACCACGCAGACAGGCCGTCGCTCTACAACAATCTGCCGGATGATCCGCAGATTTCTACGCCGGTCAACCTGTGGAAGGGCATTCTGAAGCCGCTATCTGCGTTAGGGTTTGTCGCCACGTTCGCCGGGTTAATGTTCCACTACATCGGTGTGGGTCCGAACACAGAAGAAATGGATCATGACCACGAGGGAGAAGATAAAGAAGGGGGAGACAAACATGAGTAAATCAAAAATGATTTTGCGCACCAAGTTTATCGATCGCATCTGTCACTGGATTGTGGTGATTAGCTTTTTCCTGGTCGCACTCTCAGGTATTGCTTTGTTTTTCCCTACCCTGCAATGGCTGACACAGACGTTTGGTACGCCACAGATGGGACGTATTCTGCATCCGTTTTTTGGCGTGCTGATTGTCATTTGCCTGATCCCGATGTTCTTCCGCTTTGTTGGCCATAACATTCCGAAGAAGCGTGACTTGCCGTGGTTCCTCAACATTATTGAAGTGTTGAAAGGCAATGAGCATGAAGTCTCTGAAGTGGGTAAATACAACCCAGGCCAGAAAATGATGTTCTGGAGCATCATGGGGCTGACGCTGGTACTGTTGATCACCGGGGTAATCATGTGGCGTCCTTACTTTGCTCACCTGTTCCCGATTGATGTCGTGCGCTACGCCATTCTGATTCATGCCGTTGCGGCTATCGTCCTCATCCATGCCATCCTGATCCATATGTACATGGCATTCTGGGTTAAAGGGTCGATCAAGGGCATGATTGAAGGCAAGGTCTCCAAGCGCTGGGCGCGTAAACACCACCCACGCTGGGCGCGTGAAATGGAAGAGAAAGAAACGAAAAAATAATTCAGGTTCTTTTCATTTCATCACCGCCTCAAATGCCCGCCTCGCGGGCATTTTTCTTTTTATCCGCAGTCAGTACGAATCGTTATAACTTAAACCCAAAAGTCATAATGCTCCCCTCTTCCTCGTCTATCGCTCAACGGCTATGATGCAGTATCATTTTTAAATAGACATCCAGACATAAAGACAGCTATAAAGTAGTGACGCAGAAAACATAACAATACTGCCATCGACACAACACACTTTCATCAACACAAGACCCCTTTATAAAACGCCATGGAGCTGATAATGAAGAAATTTACGCCCGCCTTGCTTGCACTGAGCTTACTGACTGCGTTACCGGCACTGGCTAATCAGAATGCCACCATTACTCCCGTTCCGGCCGCTATCGCCAATCATGACGGTCCGGTTCGCATCGCGGTTATCCGCAACTTGGGTTCCGACGACAACACCACGCAGTTTGTTTCCGGCGTGCTTGAAGAAGGTAAAAAACTGGGCTTTAAGGTCAGCACCTTTCTGAGCAACGGCGATGATGCCCGTTTTCAGGATTTCGTGAATCAGGCGATTAGCCAAAAATATGATGGCATCATCCTGTCACAGGGCCGCGATCCCTACTCTACCGATTTGATTAAACGTATTGTCGACAGCGGCATTGCCGTTTCCGTGTTTGATACCGCCGTGAATGGCGAAATTCCGGGCGTGACCGTCACCCAGCAGGATGACGCCTCCCTGACTAACGAATCACTTGGCCAACTGGTGAAGGATTTCAACGGTAAAGCCAACATTATCAAACTGTGGGTTGCCGGCTTCCCGCCAATGGAGCGCCGCCAGCTCGCTTATCAACAGATCCTGAAAGCCAACCCCGGCATCAAGGAACTCGAATCGATTGGTGCCGTGTCCTCTGACGTTCAGGGCGATACCGCTAACAAAGTCGGCGCGGTGCTGGCGAAATACCCGAAAGGCAAAATCGATGCCATCTGGGGATCGTGGGATGCCTTCAGCCAGGGCGCTTACAAAGCGTTGAAAGAAAACGGTCGGACTGAAATCAAACTGTACAGCATCGACATCTCCAATCAGGATTTACAGCTGATGCGCGAAGCGAGCAGCCCGTGGAAAGTCAGCGTGGCTGTCGATCCTAAGCTGATCGGTAAAGTGAACCTGCGTCTGGTTGCCAACAAGATTGCTGGTGAAGCAACACCTGCAACCTATGAGTTCCGCGCTGCCGCGATTCCACAGGCGCTGTTAGCCAGCCAACCGGGTGCAGTCAACGTCGCTGGATTGGCGAAAATCATCCCAGGCTGGGGCCATACGGATGATTTTATCGCACCGTGGTTTGCTACACTGGAAGCCAAACAGGCGAAATAACACGGAGATAACTCATGGCATCGACTCCTCTGCCCACCCCCGATTACAGCCGTAATATGCGGCTGATTGGACACAGCGATCAGGGTGGCAGACCCGACGGCGTGCAGGTGATGGTTCATCGCGGTTACGCTTACATCGGGCATATGGTTTCACAAGGCGTGTCGATTGTGGATGTGCGCGATGCCAGAAATCCCAAACCGGCGGGGTTTATTGCTGCCCCGCCCGGCACCTGGAACATCCACCTGCAAACGCACGATGACCTGCTGCTTGTCGTCAACGCACGCGATTTGTTTGCCGACGCCAGCTTCGCAGAGGAAAAAGTCTATTACACCCGCTCCGTCGCCGACACGGTCAGTACCAAACAGCAGGGTAAAAGTTGGAGCGCCGGATTACAGATTTTCGATATCTCAACGCCGGATAAACCGCGCGAAATCAGTTTCCTGCCGCTGGACGGCATCGGCATTCACCGCATCTGGTACGTGGGAGGGCGCTGGGCCTATGTCTCCGCGCTGCTTGATGGCTACAGCGACTACATCTTTCTGACTATCGATCTGGCCGACCCACAGCGTCCGGAAGTTGCGGGCCGCTACTGGCTACCCGGCATGCACACCGCCGGCGGAGAAACCGCAAGCTGGCCGGAAGGTAAGCGTTACGCCCTTCACCATGCCATCATCAGCGGCGACACCGCCTATGGCAGTTGGCGTGATGGCGGGTTGACGCTGCTGGACGTGAGCGATCGCACTAATCCACAGCTCATCAGCCACCGTAACTGGAGCCCACCGTTTGGCGGCGGTACACACACGGCGCTGCCGTTGCCGGATCGCGATCTGCTGATCGTGTTGGATGAAGCGGTATTGGATAATCAGGAAGATGGCGAGAAATTGATTTGGGTGTTCGATATTCGTGAGCCGAGCAATCCGGTGAGCATCGCCACCTTTCCGCAGCCGAAAGAGGCAGACTATGTGAAGAAAGGCGCACACTTTGGCCCACATAACCTGCATGAAAACCGGCCAGGCAGCTTCATCAGTTCGTCACTGATTTTCGCCACGTATCAAAACGCAGGGGTACGCGCTTACGACATCAGTAACCCGTATCAGCCGAAAGAAACCGGTGCGCTGGTGCCTGCTGCGCCAGCCAAAATGATCGACAAACGCCCTGGCAGACCGCAGATTATTCAGTCCTGCGATGTGTTTGTTGATGCTGACGGCATCATCTACAGCACGGATTACAACGCCGGTTTATCGATCATCGAATACCGGGGTTAAGCGAAAAAAAAGCCCTGCGGATCAATGCAGGGCTTAATGTTGTGCGTAGCTAACTTAGTCCAGCGCCAGCACCGACACCCACATTGGCCCCTGACCGACGGCGTAACGCGCCAGCGGTTGCAGATCGCCCGTGGTCTGGTCGATGTGATACACCTCAATGTGCTGAGATTTCTGCCCTGCTGAAATCAGTAACTCACCGGTGTTGTCGATATTGAAACCGCGCGGCTGCGTTTCGGTCGGCTGATGTCCGGTCAGCGTTAACGTGCTGCCGTCTTTTGACACCTGGAAAACACTCAGCAGGCTGGCAGTACGATCGCTGATGTACAGGAAGCGACCATTCGGCGTAATGTGAATATCTGCCGCCCAGCGCGTATCGCTAAAACCTGCTGGCATAGCATCCAGCGTTTGCACTTTCTGCAACTCGCCGCTGGCTGCGTCCAACTGATACACGTCCACCGAGCTGTCCAGTTCATTCACACAATAGGCAAAGCGTTGATTCGGGTGGAAAGCCATATGGCGTGGACCGGCACCCGCTACCGTCTTCAGTTCAGCCTGACGGTGCACGCTCAATTCGCCAGCCGCACCCAGATCGTACAGACGAATGCGGTCTTCTTTCAGGCACGGTGCCCACACGACAGAATTGGTTGGATCGATGTTGGTAGAGTGGCACCCTTCCAGTCCGTCCAGTTGCTGGATCGGCTCACCGACGATGCCGTCAGCACCAATCGGGCTAACGCTAACGCAGGCACCGCTGTAAGACGCGCTGAACAGGAAACGTCCGTCGTTATCGGTAGACAGATGTGTCGGGCTGCCCGGTAAAGATGCGACACCCGCTTCCGTCAATTTACCCTGTTCATCAATACGATAGCTCAGAACCCTGAAATCAGGACGAACCCCGACATACAGGTGACGCTTGTTCGGTGCGATCACCATCGGCTGAACCTGTCCTGGAACGTCAACGGTTTGCAATAATGTCAGATTTCCCTGAGCACCGAGTTGCCAAACATGAATCTGCTGGCTTTCCGGGCTGGCGACATAAACCACTTGCTGCATCGTATTCTCCTTATTTTTCACGCGAATGTGACGGCACAGGAAGGCTCAAAAGAAGTTCATCAGAAGGATAATGAATCTGCTCAACCTGACGCACGGCATACCATAAATGACCAATCACTCTATTCTACAGAGACATCGCAAGGCTACTATTGATTTAAATAATGGCTGATTTAAGTAATGATTGATTTATAGGGCAGCGTCCGCACGTCCCTATTTTTGCATCGTTCATATTTTACGGACTTTAGGTTATGACCACGTTTGATTCACTGTTTTCCCGGCTGTCGCGTTCCCCTTTCCGCCAGCGTTTTAAGTTGGGTGCCAAAGAAAGAGACTATTGCTACAGCAAAGGTAAGGAAACGATCGCCACCCACGCCGCCGATTTTGTCGCGCACAGGCTAGCACCGGCGGATCCGGCCAATGATGGTAAACAGACACCGATGCGCGGCCATCCCGTGTTTATTGCACAACATGCCACTGCAACCTGCTGCCGGGGATGTCTGGAAAAATGGCATCACATCGCCCAACATCAGCCGCTGAGTGGCGAAGAGCAACGCTATATTGTTGAGGTAATTCTGTACTGGCTGGAAAACGATTTGATTAGCAGGCGCTAAAGGTGCAGCGATAACGAATAACGTAGAAAATATGACTGCAAATTGTCAGAGATAGCTAGGAAGGGAGAGAAGGAATAAGAAAGATTTAGAGTGGCGGAGGAGTAGAGATTCGAACTCTAGAACGCTTTCGCGTCGCCGGTTTTCAAGACCGGTGCCTTCAACCACTCGGCCACTCCTCCGCAATGACGCGCACTATAAACAGTACGCCGCACATTGTAAAGCAGCGTTGTGATCAACTGCTTAAAAAATAGATGATAAGCCGTTGAAAGCATAGAAAATCAACAATGGCGCTGTAAAACCGTTCGTTTAGCCTTATTTCCCACCGCCGCACAGAATCCTTCGTCATCAAATAAACCTCAGACACTTTTATCTCGCCGTTGTCTGTCTATTTTTCGCCATGTCCTTTATCGTAAGGGTAATTTGATACCCACATTTTTATTTGCGAGATAACGATGACCTACCGAGTAATTGCACTTGATCTTGATGGTACGCTACTGAATCAACAGAAAAAAATCCTGCCCGAATCGCTCAGCGCACTCGCGCTGGCCCGTCAGCAAGGCATAAAAGTGATGATCGTCACCGGACGCCATCACTCGGCAATTCACCCTTTTTATCAGGGATTGCAGTTGGATACGCCCGCCATCTGCTGTAACGGCACCTACGTCTATGATTACCAGCAGGGCCAGGCATCGCATACCAATCCGCTCTCTGTCGAACAGGCAAAAAATGTCATCACGCTGCTAGAAGAATTTGATATTCATGGGCTGATGTATGCCGATGACGACATGTATTACCAGTATCCGACCGGGCACGTAGTCCGCACGCTGGCATGGGCTGCGAACCTGCCGGAACAACAGCGTCCTCGTTTCGCTCAGGTAGAAAATCTGGTGCGTCAGACCGAAACGTCCCACGCTATCTGGAAATTCGCGACCACGCACGCCGATGTTCCCACACTGAACCATTTCGCCGCAGAAGTAGAAAAGCAGCTCGGACTCGCCTGCGAGTGGTCATGGCAGGATCAGGTTGATATCGCCCAAACTGGCAACAGCAAAGGCAAGCTGCTCCAGCAATGGCTTGGCGAACAGGGCATTAGCATGAAAGATGTCGTAGCATTCGGCGATAACTTTAACGATATCAGCATGCTGGAAGGCGTAGGATTGGGTGTCGCGATGGGCAACAGTGCCGATGAGATCAAGGCGAGAGCCGATCTGGTGATTGGCAGCAATGAAGAACCTAGCATCGCCGATGTCATCCGCACGCGTGTTCTGGCATAACCGACGATGAAGCAATCAGGAAAAGCGACCGCTCTCGCTTGCCTGATTGCGTTCGACTCGCAAACAGACTTACAGCGCGCTACCCAGCACCTGCCGCAGGTACGCCCCCGCCCCCATTAATCCCGGCTGCTCATGGGTAATCAAATACACAGGGATATCCTGCATATAGCCTTTGAACCGCCCTTTGTCTTCAAAAGCCGCCCGAAAACCGGAAGCTTTAAAGAACTCAAGAAAGCGCGGAACGATGCCGCCAGCAATATACACGCCACCAAATGTGCCTAAATTTAACGCCAGATTGCCGCCGAAGCGTCCCATGATGACGCAGAAGAGTGACAGCGCGCGGCGACAGTCCACATCCGTATTGTCGACGGCACGTTCGGTAATATCTTTCGGCTCCAACGCCTCCGGCGTGCGGTCATCAGACAGCACCACGGCACGGTAGATATTTACCAGCCCCTGTCCGGAGAGTATGCGTTCAGCAGAAACATGCCCGAGCGACTGGCGCAAAACTGAGAGAATTTTGTCTTCTTCATCGCTATTCGGCGCGAAGTCCACATGACCGCCCTCACCCGGCAGGCTAATCCATTGATTAGCGGCATGTACCAAATGAGCGACGCCTAACCCCGTGCCTGCGCCATACACAGCAATGGGTTTACCTGGCACAGGCTCCCCGCCGCCAAATTGGAGTAAATCCGCGTTAGTCATCACCGGTACCGCCATAGAAACGGCGGTAAAATCGTTGATAACCTCAAAATGGCGCAGACCCAGACTCGCTTTCATTTCTGCGATGGAAAATGCCCAGGTGTGGTTAGTCATTGCCACCCAATCACCGGTAATCGGGCAGGCAATCGCGATACAAGCATCCTGTACCGTGACCTGTCGCGAATCGAGATAATCACGAATGGCCCCTTCCAGCGAAGGAAAATCTAGCCCGGAATAGGTCTCGGTTTGCGATAATTCCCCCGTTGTGGCATCACACAATGCCAAACGCGTATTGGTGCCACCGACATCGCCCACTAACACAAAGTGCGTCATTCTTCTTTTCCCCTCAAGCAAAGCAGATTCCCGATCATTGCGCGAAAACAGCCAGCTACGCTATGGCTATATAACTTTCTAGTGATAAGGATCTCATTTATGGCTAAAAGCTGCGGTTAAGTTAAAAGTAATCGATTACATTTGAAAAACACAAATTGTAATCGATTACTTTTAAGAGGGATACCACATGGTTTCTTCATCTGAAAACACAGCTACCAAATCGTTACAGCCGGCCTTCGTGGTTCCCAGACTGTCACTCATGATGTTTTTAGAGTTCTTCATCTGGGGCTCATGGTCTGTCACCCTGGGCCTGGTTATGACACAGCACAACCTGGCCGCCATGATTGGCGACGCCTTCTCTGCCGGACCTATCGCCTCAATCCTGTCGCCGTTTGTACTGGGCATGGTGGTTGACCGCTTCTTCCCCTCACAAAAAGTCATGGCGCTGCTGCACCTGATCGGCGCGGTCATCCTGTGGTTTGTGCCTACCGCGTTAATCAACGAAGACGGCTCACAGCTGCTAATCCTGCTGTTCGCCTACACGCTGTGCTTTATGCCAACGCTGGCGTTAACCAACAACATCGCGTTCCATAATCTGACTAACAGTGAGAAGAGCTTCCCGGTTGTGCGAGTCTTCGGCACCATCGGTTGGATCGTCGCCGGTGTCTGCATCGGGACGGCGGGCATCTCCGCAAGCGTCAATATCTTCTACGTCGCGGCCGCTTGCTCTGCCATTCTGGCTGCCTACAGCCTGACGCTGCCGCATACCCCAGCGCCGGCAAAAGGCTTGCCGCTGGCAGTGCGCGATCTGTTCTGTGCTGATGCATTTGCGCTGCTGAAGAAAGGCCACTTTCTGGTCTTTGCCATCTGCGCCATGCTGATCTCTATTCCACTGGGTACCTAC
The DNA here is from genome assembly GCF_016950255.1 of Pectobacterium brasiliense. NCBI lineage: Bacteria > Pseudomonadati > Pseudomonadota > Gammaproteobacteria > Enterobacterales > Pectobacteriaceae > Pectobacterium > Pectobacterium brasiliense. The sequence continues at coordinate 1,565,562 of NZ_JACGFN010000001.1, forward strand.
TACGCTTACACCGCATCCTTCCTGAGCAATGCAGGTATCAGCGACGTCAGCACCGCCATGTCGTTTGGTCAGATGTCCGAAATCGTCTTCATGCTGATCATTCCGCTGCTGTTTAGAAAGCTGGGCGTGAAATACATGCTGTTCATCGGCATGTTGGCGTGGTTCGTACGCTATGCCCTCTTCGCGATGGGCGTGAATGAAGAAACACGCTGGTTGCTCTACATCGGTATCCTGCTGCACGGTATCTGCTACGACTTCTTCTTCGTCATTGGCTTCATCTACACCGACCGCATCGCGGGAGAGAAAATCAAAGGGCAGGCACAAAGTATGGTGGTCCTGTTTACCTACGGTATCGGCATGCTGCTGGGCTCGCAGGTTTCCGGTGCACTCTATAACCGTCTCTTCAACAACGGTACGTTAAACGCGCCTGAAATCTGGGCGACCTTCTGGTGGATCCCTGCGGTTGCCGCAGCCATCATCGCCATCATTTTCCTCTTCTCCTTCAAATATAAAGAAGAGCGGGCCTAATTATTTAAGACAGATTATTTAACGAGAAAATGGGATGAGGTCGCCTATGGCACCTCATCCCACTGCATTCTCCGCTATCGCAATCGTGCAACGGTATTCATGACCACACCCGTTGCCAAAGGAGGTAATAATGAAGACGTTAAAAGGACCGGGTATTTTTCTCGCCCAGTATATTGGCGATCAGGCTCCCTTTAACACGCTGGAAAATCTGGCGCAATGGGCAGCCGAATTAGGCTTTAAAGCGCTACAAATCCCCTGTAATCACCCGCACATTTTCGATCTGTCTACGGCCGCCGACAGCCAAACTTACTGTGATGATGTGAAAGGACTGTTGGCGCAGCATGGGCTGACCATCAGCGAACTGTCGACCCATCTGGAAGGACAGCTCGTTGCTGTCCACCCTGCGTATGACGATGCATTTGACGATTTCGCACCACCGGCTTACCGCCGCAATCCGCAGGCTCGCCAAGAGTGGGCTATTTCGGCAATCAAGCAGGCAGCAAAGGCCTCTTCACGCTTAGGACTAAACGCCCACGCGACGTTTTCCGGTGCGCTGGCCTGGCCCTATTTTTACCCCTGGCCGCCGCGTAAAGAGGTCATGATTCAGGAAGCCTTTAAAGAACTCGGTCGCCTGTGGACGCCGATCCTCGACTGCTTTGACGAGCACGGCGTGGATGTGTGCTACGAGCTTCACCCAGGAGAAGATTTACACGACGGCGTAACCTTTGAACGCTTCCTTGATGTCGTCAATCATCACCCACGCGCCAACATTCTTTACGATCCTAGCCATATGCATTTGCAGCAGATGGACTACCTCGGCTTTATCGATCGCTATCATGCACGAATCAAAGCGTTCCATGTGAAAGATGCGGAATTTAACACGTCGAGCAAAAGCGGCGTCTACGGCGGCTATCAGTCATGGGCTGAACGCGCCGGGCGCTTCCGCTCACCGGGAGATGGTCAGATCGATTTCGGCGGCATCTTCAGCAAACTGGCCCAATACGACTACGACGGCTGGGCGGTGTTGGAATGGGAATGCTGTCTGAAAGACAGCAATTGCGGCGCGAAAGAAGGAGCGGCGTTCATCAACCGCCACATTATTCCCGTCGCAGGACGCTCTTTTGACGATTTCGCCGCAACCAGCGACGATCGTCCGTTAGTCAGAAAAATGTTGGGATTAAAAGAGGAGAACGCAGAATGATTCGCGTTGGCATTATTGGTTCCGGTTTTATTGGCCCAGCACATATTGAGGCGATTCGTCGCCTTGGCTTCGTTGAGGTAGTGGCACTGGCGGAAAATTCGCTCGATCTGGCACAGCAGAAAGCGCGTCAGCTCAACATTCCTCATGCCTACGGCAGCGTCGCTGATTTGCTAAATCATCCCGGTATTGATGCGATCCATAACTGCACGCCGAACCATCTTCATGCGGCGATCAATAAACAGATTATTCAGGCAGGCAAGCACGTCTTTTCGGAAAAGCCGCTGTGTATGACCAGCGAGGAAGCGCGTGAACTGGTGGCGCTGGCGGAAGAAAAAGGTGTTGTTCACGGCGTCAGCTTTGTCTATCGCCAATTTGGCATGGTGCAGCAGGCTGCCAGCATGATTAAGTGTCAGGAAATCGGACGCGTCTTTGCGGTACACGGCGGCTATCTGCAAGACTGGATGCTGCGCGACACCGACTATAACTGGCGTGTTGAACCGGAGTACGGCGGCGTTTCCCGCGCGGTGGCCGACATCGGCTCGCACTGGTGCGACACGGTACAGTTTATTTCCGGCCGGAAAATTGTCGACGTCTTCGCCGATTTAGCCATCGTCCATCCGATCCGCAAATCCAATCGGAACGGTGCGGCTACGTTTTCGTCATCTGATGCACCGCCAGAGTACGACGATAAACCGGTCAAGACTGAAGACTACGCGACCGTGTTACTGCGCTTTGAAGACGGTAGTCGCGGATCCTTTACCGTTTCTCAGGTCAGCGCTGGCCGAAAAAATCGCCTGACGTTTGAAGTGAATGGCAGTGAACAGTCGCTGGCGTGGGATCAGGAAACGCCGCAACAGCTGTGGATCGGTCATCGTGATAAACCGAATCAGGTGTTGTCGGACGATCCTGGATTACTGAACCCGGAAGCCGCCGCTGCGGTCCACTTCCCCGGTGGGCATATCGAAGGCTGGCCGGATGCGTTCAAGAACATGATGGCGAGCTTTTATACCTATCTGCGTGACGGCAAACAGCCGGGCGTCGATCCATGCAACTTTGCCACCTTCTACGACGGTGCGAACATCATGTTCATCATTGACGCCATCGTGCAAAGCCATCAGCAACAAACGTGGGTGAAGGTCGCCAATTAAGGCATCAGACCGTTCATTCTCCCACGGTATTCATCCCGCAGGTGCGACGCCTGCGGGATGCAGCCAGAGATATTTATGGTAATCTGCTCAGCCAAGCATAAGTAGCGTGAGTGCCTTCTGAATTATGTCGATTCAAAAAATAGCACGGATAGCTGGAGTCTCGGTTGCCACCGTTTCACGGGTGTTGAACAACATTGATAGCGTGAAGCCGCAAAATCGGGAACGTGTTCTCAATGCGATAAAAAGCAGCAATTATCAGCCGAACTTACTGGCCCGGCAGCTACGTACCGCGCGCAGCCAGATGTTATTGGTCATGGTTTCCAACATTGCCAACCCTTTCTGTGCCGATGTGGTGAAAGGCATTGAGGCGGAAGCGGAAGAAAACGGCTACCGCATTCTTCTGTGCAATTCAGGTGCCGATATCGTTCGCGCCCACTCCAGCCTGCAACTGCTGTCCGGTAAAATGGTCGATGGCGTGATCACCATGGACGCCATTTCAACGCTGTCTGCGCTCCAGGATATGATTGGCACCGCGCCTTGGGTGCAGTGCGCCGAGCATGACGATACGTCCGCTATTTCATCCGTCGGGATTGATAACGCCGAAGCGTCCCGTTTCGTGATTAATCACTTTATTGGCAAAGGCCGCCGCCGTATCGCCATGATTAACCACGACATGAATTACCTCTACGCCCAGCAGCGAGAGAAAGGCTATCGCGACGTTATCGCGGAGAATGGGTTTGATTACGGCAAAGTCGAATACGCCAGTACGCTGAGCTATTCAGGCGGAAAAGCCGCAATGAACGCGCTGCTTAACGATCCGGATCGGCCAGATGCCGTCTTTGTGGTGTCCGATACGTTGGCTGCGGGCGCACTGTCGGCAATCTGTGAGGCGGGATTGAGCGCGCCGCAGGATATTGCGGTGATCGGTTTTGACGGTTCAGAGCTGGGTTACATCACCTCGCCTCAGCTCAGCACTATTCAGCAGCCGTCCGCACATATCGGCAGAGAGGCCGTGAAATTGCTATTACAACAAATCGACCAGCCTGCCAGCGAAACAGAAAAGCGCTTACTGGAATGGACGTTTGTCGAACGGGCATCCAGCTAACTGACTCAGAATATCCGGTTCACCATCCCACATTTTGCAACCTGCGGCTCGCTGACCGCAGGTTGATAGCGCTTCCTTACTTACTTTTTATCTTACTCAGCTTTTCATACAGCGACTGGTAAGCCGCGGAAACAATGGCCTGTGGATCTTTCGGTAAGTCATGTTCAGCAACAAACCACTGAGCACCAGCCTTAGACGCAGCAGGGAGAATCTCTTCCCACGCCAAAATGCCCTCACCCGGTGGGGCAAAGTTCATTTCATCATCGCGGATGCCGATTGATGTATTGTCTTTCGCGTGAATTGAATAAATGCGCCCTTTGTACTGGCGCAGGAGACGCACAGGATCCTGTCCTCCGCGCGATACCCAGGCGACATCCATTTCCAGCATCAGATTCTCTGGTTCTGCCGCATCCATCATGATTTCCAGCGCGGTTTTACCGCGATACTTCTTCATCTCGAAATTATGGTTGTGATAAGCCAGCTTCATGCCCTGCTTCTTCAGCTCACGTCCAAGATCGTTCATTTCCACACCAAAGCGCTTCCAACCCTCTGCGCTATCCGGTCGGTCTTCTACATTTAGCCACGGCACGATAATCATGCTGTTGCCGATGGCTTTGTTAAAGGCTACAACCTCAGCCATATTGCTTTTCAATTCGCCAAACTGAACATGCGCAGCAATGGCTTTCAACCGATACTTGCCTAATAACCCCTTCATTTCTGACGCACTAATGTCATGCGTCCCCACCAGTTCAACCGCCTTAAACCCGGCGTCTCGCGCCATGGAGAATTGCTCGTCGAGCGTATTCAAGCTGCGCAGCGTATACATCTGCAACGCTATTTTTTGGTTTTCTGCTGGACGCTCGGCAAGCGCCAAACCCGATGAAACTATCAACAATAGCGGTATAGCGAATGCACGGCGCAACAACGTCATACAAGGCATGTCCTTCTCCTATTTTTATCCCGTAGCACAGGTGAAAACAAAAAGTAATCGATTACTTTTTATGATGAAAAAATAACAACGCGGGGATAATTTATCTGACTACCTTGTTTACGCGGTAGAAAAAACGAATTGAAAATCACTCTCAATACTCATTTTGTTATCTTAGTCACAGAATATCGACTGATTTACGAGATAGACCGAGCGGTATGAACGGCTGTTCCATCGCTCGGCCTGTGCTTACGCCGTGATCGACACGCTCTTAATCTGCGCGTAGATCGCTTGCCCAGGATGAAGTGCGAGATCGTCGCGTGCCCACGGAGTAATACGGGACCACAGCGTCTGCTGGCCGACCGCCAGTTTCACTTCAACCTGTTCGTCGACATCAATGCACTCCACCACGCTGGCTCGCAGCACATTACGGATGCTGCTTTTTTCCGGCGGCTCCAGCACCAGAGAGACATCGGCAGCATTCACGCGAATGCGCAATGCGGCGTCCTGCGGGAGTTCGACTTTTCCAACCCACACCTGCTGGTCGCCTAATGCCAGCGCCGTCATCGCGTAATGCTCATGCTGAGCCAACACGCGCGCACTCAGAATACTGCTCTGTTCGTCTTTCGGTAACCACGGGCGTAGCGCGCTGCTGGCCCATACCTCTTCCAGCAGCCCCTGCGCTTTCACTTTGCCTTTATCAAGCACCACGACATGATCGGCTAACCGAACAATCTCTTCCAGACTGTGGCTGACATACAAGATCGGGATATTGACTTCTTTCGCCAGACGTTCCAAATACGGCAACAGCTCGCGCTTTCTGGGTAAATCCAGCGACGCCAGCGGTTCATCCATAAGCAGCAGTTCCGGTGCGGTCAGCAACGCCCGACCAATCGCAACACGCTGTTTTTCGCCACCGGACAGCGTCCGTGGATAGCGATTCAGCAGCGGCTCAATGCCTAGCAAATTGACGATGTCATCGAACTGCGATTCCATTGTCTCAGCCATGCCGTAGCGCAGATTACCGCGCACGCGATAGTGCGGAAACAGGCGAGCATCCTGAAATACATAGCCGATTCGCCGCTTTTCCGGTGGTAAAAAAACACGCTGCTGCGTATCCACCAGCACATGATTATTGAGCACAATCCGCCCACCATCCGGGCGAGTCAAGCCAACAACGGCGTTGATCAGCGAGGTTTTCCCTGCCCCGGATACGCCGAAAATCGCGGTGATGCCGTTCGCTGGCAGTTCAGACTGAACGCGAAGTTCGAGACTACCCAGCTGTTGATGAAAATCGAGTTGCAGCATTATCCCCCCAACCGCTTGCGGCTCCAGTTTGTTAGCCATTCCGATGCTAACAGCGCAGCCAGCGATAAGACGATGGCAATGATACACAGCCTTGCTGCATCAGCCTCCGCGCCGGGCGTTTCAATCAGGGTATACATCGCCAGTGGAATGGTTCGGGTTTCGCCGGGGATATTAGAAACAAACGTAATGGTCGCGCCAAATTCGCCCAGCGAACGGGCAAACGCCAATACGGTTCCAACGATAATCCCAGGAAAAGAGAGAGGTAATGTGATGGTGAAAAACACGCGCCACGGCGAGGCACCCAGTGTTCGAGCGGCCTGCTCCAGATGCGTATCGACGGCATCAAGCGACAGCCGGATCGCCCGAACCATTAGCGGAAATGCGACAATCGCCGACGCTAACGCGGCACCGCGCCAGCTAAAACTAAAGCTGAAGCCGAACCAGTCATAGAGCCAGGAACCGATTACGCCGCGTCTTCCCATCGCCACCAGCAGCAGATAACCAATAACCACTGGCGGCAGCACCAGTGGTAAATGGATAATGCTATCCAGCAGTGATTTACCGGGGAACCGACAGCGCACTAAAATCCACGCCATCAGTATCCCAAACGGCAAGCTGCATGCCACGGCCACAACGGAAACTTTGAGGCTCAGCTCAACCGCCTGCCATTCGTAATCACTCAGCATCATTAACGCGGCGCGAAGCCGTAACGTTTAAATACCGCTGCCGCTTCTGGCGTTTTCAGGTAGTCATAAAAACCGGTAACCGCCGCGTTTTTATGCTCTTTGACTATTGCCATTGGATATTCGACAGGCTTGTGGCTCGTCGCAGGGAATGTACCGATGACCTTAACTTTGTCGCTGGCAACCGCGTCAGAACCATAAACGATACCCAACGGGGCTTCTTCACGCTCCACCAGCGCCATAGCTGCACGTACGTTATTGGCGCGCGCCATCAGCGGGGAGAGTTCATCCCAGGCTTTCAGATTTTGTAAGGCTTCTTTGGCATAGATCCCAGCAGGCACATGATCCGGGTCGCCAACGGCCAGACGTCCGCCTTTCAGCAGATTTTTCCAGTCGGTTTTATCGTCAATCTTAATCTCTTTTTGCGCACTCGCCTTCGGCGCAATCACCACCAGCTCATTGCCCAGTAGCGTGTGACGCGTAGCGGTGTCTATCAGGTTTTTATCCTGCGCGTAGTCCATCCACTGCTGGTCAGCGGAGATGAACAGATCGGCAGGCGCACCTTGCTCAATCTGGCGCGCCAGCGTTGAGGATGATGCGTAAGACGCCACAACAGCGACGTTTTTCTCTTTCTGATATTGCGTGGCGATTTCCTGCAACGCATTCGTCAATGATGCGGCGGCGAATACAGTAACTTTATCTTCTGCTGCCGCAGGCAGCGCCATTCCTGCACTGAAGGTGAGTGCGGCAAACCATTTTAACCATTGCTGCTTCATTCTTGTCTCCTGACAATTATCGTTGTGTAAATAATGATATAACGAATTATGAAGCAGTGTCATGCGCTTTAAAGAGGTAGATGCGGGAGGTAGAAAAGAAATGTCCGGCCAAAAGCCGGACATCAAAATAGGAAAGGATCGTGAATCAGTGCTGATTCTTTGCGCGCTGACCGTCGGAATGACCGATGCGGGACAACACGTTAAACACTTCGCCCAGGCAATAAATTGCACCCATGATAACCACCATCATCACAGGAACCATGGCAACTGCAAACAGCAGGCTCTTCAACAACTCCAACATGCTTACCTCACTTATTGCAACGGTTACCGCTACTTTAGCCCGTCTAACGCGCTATTTCACTGTAAGCCGAGATCGTCATAATTGACACGTAGTCTACCGCAGTAATAGAAAATAGTGCGTCTATTTGTGCGATTTGCCCCTGATGAAGAAAATAGCGACAATACAGAGAATTAAACTCACCAACGGTGCCCTCACTATGCAGGCTGAAATTCTTCTCACCCTGAAACTCCAACAGCGTTTATTCGCCGATCCGCGGCGCATTGAATTGCTCAAGCAAATTCGTCATACCGGTTCAATCAGCCAGGGCGCCAAGCTGGCGGGGATTAGCTATAAAAGCGCATGGGATGCCATCAATGAGATGAATCAACTGGCCGAACAGACCATCGTCGAACGAATGACCGGCGGCAAAGGCGGTGGCGGGGCTCAGCTCACCCGCTACGGTGAACGTCTTCTCCAGCTGTACGATTTGCTCGCGCAGATTCAGCAAAAAGCCTTTGATGTCTTGCAGGAAGACGGTCTGCCGTTAGATAGCCTGCTGGCAGCTATCGCGCGTTTCTCACTGCAAACCAGCGCCCGTAACCAGTTTTTTGGAACCGTGCTCGCACGCGGTGAAGAACAGGTGCAACAACATCTGGATCTTTTACTCGCCGATGGTAAAACAACGATCAGCGCCCTGATTACACAACAAAGTGCCGAGCGCCTGCAATTACAGAAAGGGAAAGAGGTGTTGGCACTGATTAAAGCACCGTGGATCGATGTGTACGCCGCTACGTCCGCCGCGCCTGATGTTGATAACGTCTTATCAGGGCAAATTCAGTCCATTCAGCACGGTGTGGAAAACAGCGAAATTCTGATTACGCTGACCGGGGGAGAAACCCTGTGTGCCATGGTGCCGAATGTCTTGCTTGAGCAGCAAAAACTGCAACAGGGAGCGGATGTGAAAGCCTGCTTCAATGCGGACCGGGTTATTATCGCCACACTTTGTTAATGTCGCTTTAGCTCTATCGCCGTCTGATGAAGGATAGAAAATGTCATTGTTAAAAATCACTCAGGGGCTGTTTCGTCTCAGCGACACCCGCATGCTGCATTTGGACGAACTGACGCTCGAACAAAACCAGTGCTGGGCCTTTGTTGGGGCCAACGGAAGTGGTAAATCTGCACTGGCGCGGGCACTATCCGGCGAACTGCCAATATTGCGTGGTGAACGAACAACGGAATTTCAACACCCCGTCCGACTGTCGTTTGAACAATTACAAAAACTGGTTTCTGACGAGTGGCAACGCAATAACACCGATCTGCTCAGTGAAGGTGAAGACGACACTGGCCGCACCACGGCAGAAGTGATTCAGGATAGCCTCAACGATCCCGCGCGTTGCCAACAGCTGGCGCACCAGTTTGGTATTGCGCATTTGCTGGAGCGCCGCTTCAAGTACCTCTCTACGGGGGAAACCCGTAAGGCGATGCTGTGCCAAGCGCTGATGCCTCAGCCCGATCTGCTGATTCTCGACGAGCCTTTCGATGGGTTGGACGTTGCCTCCCGCCAGCAGCTTGCCGATGAGCTGAGGAAACTGGCAGGCGCCGGTTATACGCTGGTACTTATTCTGAATCGCTTCGACGACATCCCTGACTTTATCAATCATGTCGGTGTGCTGGCAGACTGTACGCTGACCCGCGTCGGCGAGCGTGAAACGATCCTCTCTGAAGCGCTGGTGGCCCAGCTCGCGTTTAGTGAAAAACTGTCGGGAAGTTCACTGCCAGAACCGGAAGATCCACAGCGGCATATGACGCTTCCCGCTGGCGAGGCACGCATTAGGCTGCGTAACGGCGTGGTCCAGTACAACGACCGCCCTATTCTGCACGAGCTAACGTGGGAAGTGTTGCCCAGTCAGCATTGGCAGATTGTCGGGCCAAATGGCGCAGGGAAATCGACGCTGCTCAGCCTGATTACGGGCGATCATCCGCAAGGCTACAGTAACGACCTCACGCTGTTTGGCCGTAAGCGCGGCAGCGGTGAAACCATCTGGGACATCAAGCGCCACATCGGTTACGTCAGCAGCAGCTTCCATCTGGATTACCGCGTCAGCACCAGCGTGCGCAACGTTATCCTGTCAGGCTTTTTTGACTCTATCGGCATTTATCAGGCCGTTTCCGACCGCCAGCGCCACCTGACCGAACAGTGGCTCACGCTGCTTGGGCTCAATGGCGCTATCGCCGATACCCCGTTTCAGTCGCTCTCCTGGGGTCAGCAGCGTCTGACGCTGATTGCCCGCGCGTTAGTCAAACACCCCGCCCTGCTCATTCTTGATGAACCGCTACAGGGGCTTGATCCGCTCAATCGCCAGCTGGTACGCCGCTGGCTGGATATTCTGATTGGCGAGGGCGAAACGCAGCTACTCTTTGTCTCTCACCACGCGGAAGACGCGCCCGAGTGCATCACACATCGGCTCACTTTCGTCCCGCACAACGACATCTACCGCTACCAGATTGACGCGTTATGTAAATAATGTCTAAAAATAGGGATGATAACGCTACCACAAAATAAAATGTAGGGTAGAAAGCCTGGCTCATTTACACTATAGCCTATGCTTCACTCAGTTTACTCGTAAAGAAACCATCAATAACAGAGGCAGATTCTCGCTGTAGATCACCTTTTTCAGCATCTAGCCATGTTATTTTGCAGTATTGCGATAATAGAGGTCATTATGAACGTTCTTGTTACAGGTGGTAGCGGTTACATAGGGAGTCATGCTTGCGTACAATTGCTGGCTGCCGGGCACACTCCCATCATTCTCGATAACTTGTGCAACAGCAAGGCTAGCGTCGTTAAAACCATTACACGCTTAACCGATAAGACACCCGTTTTTTATCAGGGCGATATCCGAGACAGCGCGCTGCTAGACGATATTTTCGCTAAGCATTCCATTGATTCTGTCATCCACTTTGCCGGCTTAAAAGCCGTGGGCGAGTCAGTGCGTGAACCGCTGAGCTACTATGACAATAACGTCTACGGTACGCTCGTGCTGGTAGAGGCGATGAAGAAAGCAGGCGTGAAGAACCTGATTTTTAGCTCCTCCGCCACTGTCTATGGCGATCAGCCTCGCACGCCCTATCAAGAAAGTTTCCCCACAGGGCACCCTGCCAGCCCTTATGGCCGTAGCAAGCTGATGGTCGAGCAAATCCTGCAAGACTTACAGCATGCAGAACCGGAATGGAGTATTACGCTGTTGCGGTATTTCAACCCGGTTGGCGCACATCCATCGGGTGAGATGGGTGAAGACCCACAAGGTGTGCCCAATAACCTGATGCCTTACATCGCTCAGGTTGCTGTCGGACGTCGCGACTCGCTGGCGATTTTCGGTAATGACTACCCTACCGCTGACGGCACTGGCGTGCGAGATTATATCCACGTCGTCGATCTGGCTGACGGCCATATCGCTGCCATGAACACCCTGCAAAATCGTGCTGGCGTGCATATTTATAATCTGGGCGCAGGCGTAGGCTACAGTGTATTGCAGGTCGTCGAAGCCTTTAGTCAGGCCTGTGGCAAACCGCTAGCTTACCATTTTGCCCCACGTCGTCAGGGCGATCTGCCTGCTTATTGGGCAGATGCCGAGCGTGCAGCGAAAGACCTTAACTGGCGAGTCACACGCTCATTGCAAGAAATGGCGCAGGACACCTGGCGCTGGCAGTCCAGCCACCCTAATGGGTACGACGAAGAATGACGGCGTTTTTTCACGCCGAGTGACAGATAAGGGAAGATAAGCAGAACTGATTCATACCGTTGACAAACCCATTTACGGAATGAGAACGGCGTACTTTGTCAGCACACTCCTTTCTGCTTAATTCCCCAACATTGCAACCATCGGCCAATCCTCTTTACCTTCTCAGGCCTCTACAGGAGCAAGTCATGTTGAATGAAAGTCTTAGCACGCTGGCACCCGATGGTCAGCCGTTTCAATTAACGACCTTGCAGAATCAGGCAGGCATGCGCGTGTGCCTGATGGACTGGGGTGCAACCTGGCTTTCCTGTGAGCTGCCGCTACCAGAGGGTGAGGTGCGAGAAGTCTTATTGGGCTGTGCCTCACCCGAGCAGTATCCGCGACAAAGCGCTTATCTCGGTGCATCGATTGGCCGCTATGCCAACCGCATAGCCAAAGCCACATTCAGTCGAGAAACCGAAACGTTCCATCTGGTTCCAAACCAGAACGAGCACCAGTTGCACGGTGGCCCGGAAGGCTTTCATGCTCGCCGCTGGCGAATTGCCAGTCAGGATGCCGCGCAGGTGACGTACCAGTTGCACTCACCGGATGGCGATCAAGGATATCCAGGGCATCTCAACGTACAGGTGACCTACGCGCTGACCGAACATAATTCGCTGGAAATCTCGTATCAGGCGACCGTAGAGAAAGCCTGCCCCGTTTGCCTGACCAACCACGCGTATTTCAACCTTGATGGCGATCTGACTGACGTCCGTAAGCACCAGTTGCAGTTGTTTGCCGATTATTATTTACCGGTTAATAGTTCGGGCATTCCTAACGCCGATCTGACACCGGTAAACGCTACCGGAATGGACTTCCGCCAGCCAAAAGCACTGGAAGAAGATTTCCTGCGCGACAGCGATCAAATGGCCGTCGGCGGCTACGATCACGCCTATTTATTGCATCGCACCTGCGGTTCCAGCGAAAGTCCGGCTGCCAATTTATGGTCATCCGATGGCCGCGTGCTAATGAGCGTTTTCACCAGCGCTCCCGCCTTACAGCTCTACAGCGGCAACTTTCTTGCCGGAACGCCCTCGCGAGACGGCGGTCAATATGAAAACTATGCCGGTGTCGCACTGGAAAGTGAATTCCTGCCGGACAGCCCGAATCACCCCGACTGGCCGCAGCCCGACTGCTGGCTGAAACCGGGGAAAGTCTATCGCTCGGATACCACTTACCAGTTTCTCATACAGTAACCGAACGGCAAAACATAATTAACCCATTGATAACATTGGCAGATAACTTTCTGCCAATTTACAAAACTATGCTATTCCCCGCTTGCCCCCTTCCCGCTCAGACGCATACACTGCCAAAACGTCCAAAAGGGAAACGCCATGTCCGCATCATCACGGTCTCCATTATTCATTCATCATCTGCGCCATAAAGGCAGGTGGGGATGGCTATTGGCGCTGTGCTGGTTTTTCCTGAATGCACAACTGGCTATCGCAGGGCATCAATGCGATATGACGATCGGCCAGACATCCCCCGCACTCCAGCATCAAGCACATCTGCAACAGGCTGACGTTCAGCCGTTATCATCTCATGCTCAGCATACGGCTAAAGCATCTTACGTTGCCGACCAGCAAACGCCGCTGTGTGAAAAACACTGTGTGCCGGATAGCGTGAAGCAGGATAATAGCTCGCTGGTATTATTAGCGCTGCCGGTCAGTGGCGAGCTAGTCTTAGCGGATAATCCTGTCACCCTTAGTTCGACATCTGATGTCTGGCTCTCGCCTCCTGCGGTCGGCCCCCCGGCTGAAATCCGTTTCTGCCGATTCAGAGAATAACCCAAGCGATTGATAACCCCTGCGCCAGCGCGCGCAACATCTTGTTTATCAATTATTTTTATTGGGATTATTTTATGCGTATTACTTATATGGCTTTGATCAGCAGCCTGATTTTTTCTGTTTCTTCCTTCGTCTTCCCCGTGTGGGCAAACGACCACCAGCATCACGCGATGATGCCGACCATGCCCCCTGCGGCCACAACAGCCGTTTATCAAACTACCGGGATTGTTAAGCAGTGGAACGCCAGCAGCGTCACGCTCTCTCACGCGCCGATTGCCGAGCTCAAATGGCCTGCCATGACGATGGCCTTCACGCTGCCATCCAGCGGCGAAATAACGCCATTGCCTGTCAACACACCCGTTACGTTCAGCTTTATCCAGAACGATAGCGGCTACATCCTGACCGCGATTACACCACAGCAACCTTAACCGGAGTACAGCATGAACTTATCCAAACACGACGCCGCGCGCGCGTGTCTGGCGATGTTGCTGTGGCTGCCTGCCGTCGTCTTTGCGGCAGATCTGAGTCTTGAACAGGCCTTACAGGCGGCGGAGCGTTATTCCGCTGACCTGTCGGCCAATCAACACCAGATTAATGCGCTCCAGAACATGGCCGACTCTGCTACGCAACTTCCCGATCCGAAGTTGAAATTTGGCGTCGAGAATTTGCCATTAGGCGGCAACAACGGTAGTCGACTCACGCGCGAAGGAATGACGATGCAGCGTATCGGCGTCATGCAAACTTATGTCAGCAGCCGTAAGCGCGATAGCAAGGCGCAGGCTATTCGGGTTGAAGCCGATGCGTTGCAAAGTAACAGCGCAAGCATTCGTGCCCGCCTGCAACGGGAAACGGCACAGGCATGGCTGGATCTGGCGCTCTCCCAAAAGGCGTTGACCGAAGTGACCGCGCTGGTCAACGAAAGCCAGCGGCAGATCGCCTCACAAAAAGCGAGTGTGGCTGCGGGCAGTGAAGCCAGTAGTGTTCTGGATGCCCGCCTGACGCTGGCGGCCATGCAGGACAGACTGGCCGATGCCGAGCGAGATACCCGCATCGCGCACACCCGACTGGTGCAGCTTACCGGCATGCCGGATATCAACGTGCACGGTGAACTGCCTCGCTTTGAACGGCTACCCGCCTCACCGGAGGTACTAGGCGACGCCATTCATCAACATCCAGAAATGCAACAGGCGCAGCGTGAAGCTGAACTGGCTCAGGCTCGCTCCGCACAGTCAGCCGTTGCCGCCATCCCCAATGTCGATGTTGAAGTCTATTACGCGAAGCGCGGAGATGATTACGACGACATGGCAGGCATGATGGTGACGGTCGATCTGCCGCTGTTCACATCCAAACGTCAGGATAAGGACTACGCCGCAGACGTATCACGCAGCATGGAAGCGCGCGACAAAGTCTTGCTCACCGAACGAGAACATCAGGCGCAGCTCGATACGCTGATTGCTAAATATCAAGCGGCACAGTCACGCTGGCAGCGTCAGCACAACGACGTTCTTCCGCTGCAACAGCAGCGCATCAAACTGATTCAGGCTCAGTATCAATCCGGCAGCAGTAACCTCTCTGCCGTACTGGATGCCCGCCGAGCGCTGCTCGAAAGCCGGATCGCCGTTCAGGATACCGCACGGGAGATGGCCCAATATTGGGCTGCCATCCGCTATCTGACGCCACAAGGAAACCCTACGCGATGAGCAAAACAGTCACAAGCAAATCTCTGATATTTAGCCTGATGACGCTGGCTATCCTCAGCGCAGGTGGCGTGGGCTATCTGGTGGGTAAACAGCCAACGCCACAGTCTTCTTCCGCCGCAGCGTCAGCACGTACCGTCCTCTATTGGTACGATCCGATGGTGCCGGATAAACGCTTCGATAAACCAGGGAAATCGCCTTTTATGGATATGGAACTGGTGCCCCGCTACGCCGATGAAGCGCAGGATGACGGTGGTATCACCGTCAGCGCACGCCAGCAGCAAAACCTCGGTGTTCGCACGGCGCGCGCTGAAATGCGCGAACTTTCCAGTAGTAGCACGGGTTACGGTACCGTCACGCTCAACGAACGCGGATTCCACTCGCTGGTGGCACCCAGCGGCGGCATTGTCGAAAAGCTCACCGTCAGTGCGCTACAACAGCAGGTGAAGAAAGGCGAAACGCTGGCGACATTGTGGAACCCGGCATGGGCGGCGGCGCAGCGCGAATATCTGGCGGTACGGCAGTTGGGCGACGACATGCTGACTCAATCGGCTCGCCAGCGGCTAGCACTGCTCTTCATGCCGGAAGCGATTATTCGGCAGGTCGAGCGTAGCGGTAAGCCGCAGGATAGGATCGCGATTACCGCGCCGGAAGACGGCTACGTGAATAAGCTAGAGGTGCGGCAAGGCATGCAGTTAAGCCCAGCGCAGCCTCTCTTTGAGCTTGCCAGCCTGAATCCAGTGTGGGTGGATGTCGATTACCCCGAATCGCAAACCGCGCAGCTCACTCTCGGCAGCGACATCATCGCGACAAGCAACGGCTGGCCGGGTAAAACCTTCCACGGCAAGATCAGCGAACTGCTGCCCGTATTAGATAGCGCCACACGTACGTTAAAAGCCCGCGTGGTGCTGGATAACCCGCAACAGCAGCTTAAACCCGGTATGTACCTGACCGTGCAGCTCTCTCAGCCGCAGGCACAGCCGCGTCTGGCGATCCCACAGGAAGCGCTATTGGTCAGCGGTAGCCAAAACCGGGTCTTACTGAGTGATGGCACTGGTCATTTTACCCCACGTAACGTCACAGTGGGCGCGTCGCTCGGCGACTGGGTCGAAATCCTCAATGGACTGAAGGCAGGTGACAACGTGGTCACTTCCGGTCAGTTCCTGATTGATTCCGAAGCCAGCCTGCGCAGCGCCCTACCGCAGTTTGATGCGGAAAAGTCGACAGCCCCAGAAACGTCGGCTGCGCCCGTTGGCTATCACACTCAGGGAGTCATCAGGGCGATAAACGGCAATCAGGCCACCATCGAACACGAAGCGGTTCCGGCACTCAACTGGTCGCCGATGACGATGGATTTCACGCTACCACCGTCAGGGCTACCGCAGGGAATGGGAATCGGCAGTACCGTGCGTTTCCAGTTCAACATGGACGACAGCGGGATTCACGTCCTGAACTTTTTACCCGCTGACGATCCGCATGCCAGCCATGGAGGCCATCCATGATTGCCTACATCATTCGCTGGTCGCTCAAAAACCGTCTTCTGGTTTTACTGGCAGCGCTATTCATGGCTGCGTGGGGCCTGCTATCGCTACAAAAAACGCCGCTGGATGCTCTGCCCGATTTATCGGACGTACAGGTCATCATTCGCGTCAGCTATCCGGGAAAAGCACCACAGGTGGTGGAAAATCAGGTGACCTACCCGCTGACCACAACCATGCTTTCCGTTCCGGGGGCCAAGACGGTACGGGGCTTCTCCATGTTCGGCGATGCCTACGTTTATGTACTGTTTGAAGATGGCACCGACCCTTACTGGGCGCGTTCTCGCGTGCTGGAATATCTCAGCCAAGTGCAATCCAGCCTGCCAGCCGACGCCAAGACTTCACTCGGCCCGGATGCCACTGGTGTCGGCTGGATTTACGAATATGCGCTGGTGGATCGCAGCGGCAAATACAGTCTGGCCGACCTGCGTGGCTTTCAGGATTGGCTGCTGAAATATGAGTTGAAAACGGTGCCTGATGTGGCGGAAGTCGCCAGCGTGGGCGGCATGGTCAAACAGTATCAGATCGTCGTCGACCCGGAACGCATGCGGACACTGGGCATCACCCACCAGCAGATCGTCAGTGCCGTAAAGGCTGCCAATCAGGAAAACGGCGGTTCCGTGCTGGAATTAGGCGAAGCAGAGTACATGGTGCGCACCACTGGTTACCTGAAAAGTATGCAGGATTTTAACCACGTGGTGATTACTACCCGCAATGGCATTCCCGTGCTGTTGCAGGATGTGGCTACGCTCAGAGAAGGGCCGGAGATGCGGCGCGGCATCGCCGAGTTGAATGGCGAAGGTGAAGTGGCCGGCGGCATCATCGTCCTGCGCTATGGCAAGAATGCGCTGAATACGCTGCATGCTGTCAAAGCACGGTTACAGGAAATACAGAAAAGCCTGCCCGCGGGTGTAGAGATCGTCCCAACCTACGATCGTTCGCAGTTGATTGAACATGCCATCGATACGCTTAGCTTCAAGCTGCTGGAAGAGTTTGTCGTCGTAGCGATTATCTGCGCCCTGTTTCTGTTTCACTTCCGCTCGGCGCTGGTGGCGATCATCAGTCTGCCGCTGGGGATTCTGGGGGCGTTTATCATCATGCGCTATCAGGGTGTGAACGCCAACATCATGTCGCTGGGCGGTATTGCGATTGCCATCGGCGCGATGGTAGATGCCGCGATTGTGATGATAGAAAACATGCATAAAGTCATTGAGCAGTGGCGGCATGAGAATCCTGGGAAACAGCCGCAGAATAACGAGTGGTGGCAGTTAGCGGAGCGGGCTGCGGTAGAGGTCGGGCCTGCGCTATTTTGCAGCCTGCTAATCATTACGCTGTCGTTTGTGCCCGTGTTCTCACTGGAGGCGCAGGAAGGCCGCATGTTTTCACCGCTGGCCTTCACCAAAACCTATGCCATGGCCGTCGCCGCCGGATTAGGGATTACGCTGGTGCCGGTATTAATGGGATATTTCGTTCGCGGCAAGATACCGGACGAACAGGCGAACCCGATTAACCGCTGGCTGATTGCAGCCTATCACCCGGTGCTGCAAAAGGTGCTGAGCTATCCGAAGACCACGCTGCTGGTCTCCGGCCTGCTGTTGCTGTTGACGCTCTTTCCACTCAGCCGTCTGGGAAGCGAATTCATGCCGCCGCTGGATGAAGGCGATCTGCTGTATATGCCTTCCACTCTGCCCGGTATCTCCGCGCGAGAAGCGGGTCGTCTGCTGCAACAAACGGACCGGCTGATTAAAACCGTGCCCGAAGTCGAATCGGTTTTCGGCAAAGCAGGCCGTGCCGAAACGGCCACCGACCCCGCCCCGCTCACCATGCTGGAAAGTACGATTCGGCTGAAACCGCGCAACCAGTGGCGCGAAGGCATGACCATGGACAAGCTGGTGGCCGAGTTGGATCGTACCGTCAGCCTGCCGGGTATCGTCAATGTGTGGGTGCCACCGATTCGCAATCGGCTGGACATGCTGGCCACCGGCATCAAAAGCCCAGTGGGTATTAAGGTTAACGGCAATAATCTGGCAGACATCGAACGCACCGCCGCACAAATAGAGCAGGTGGTGAAGCAGGTTCCGGGCGTGACGTCTGCACTGGCGGAACGGCTGGCGGGCGGGCGCTATATCGATATTGATATCGACCGGCAACGCGCTGCGCGCTACGGTGTGTCCGTCGAGGAACTTCAGTCGGTGGTTTCTACACTCATCGGCGGGCAAAATATCGGCGAAACGATTGAAGGTCGCCAGCGTTATCCCATCAATATCCGCTACCCGCGTGAATTACGCGATTCACTGCAAAAATTGCGTGATCTGCCCATCGTGACGGCAAATGGCAGCAGAGTGATGCTGGCAGAGCTGGCTGATATTCGCGTCAGCGAAGGGCCACCAATGCTGAAAAGTGAAAACAGTCGCCTGTCGGACTGGATCTACGTCGATCTCCGCGGCCGCGATCTGAAATCCGCCGTTGAAGACATGCAGCAGGCCGTTACCCAGCAGGTCACGCTGCCGGAAGGCGTTTCACTGAGCTGGTCCGGTCAGTTTGAGTATCTGGAACGCGCTACCGAGAAAATGAAAGTCGTCGTGCCTTTTACGCTGCTGATCATTTTTGTGCTGCTGTATGTCACCTTCAACCGCATCAAAGATGCATTGCTGATCATGGCAACCTTACCTTTCGCGCTGATTGGCGGCGTCTGGCTGCTCTATATCCTTGGCTATAATCTTTCTGTAGCCGGTGCTGTGGGCTTTATTGCACTGGCGGGCGTGTCGGCGGAATTCGGCGTCATCATGCTGCTCTACCTCAATCATGCGGTAGAGAAACACCGCGTGGCGGGCCAGGCGCTGTCACGCCAGCAGTTGATGGATGCCATCCACGAAGGGGCGGTTCTGCGCGTACGGCCAAAAATGATGACCGTCGCAACGATTATGGCAGGGCTGCTTCCCATCATGTGGGGTGGCGGCAGCGGATCCGAAATCATGCAGCGGATTGCCGCACCGATGATCGGCGGGATGGTGAGCGCTCCTCTGCTGTCGATGCTGGTGATCCCTGCGGTCTATCTGTTATTGCACAAGGGGGATTCCGGTTTGCTGAAACGGTAAAGCCAGAGCGTGATTTTACGCAAATAACCTGCGGATAAATCACGCTTGCCCTCGACTATCGATTGCCGATAACCGTTCTCCACCCCTATAATGAAATTAGTTATCACAGAAATCTTAGGATAGGAAGGAGTTTAGCTATGGCTGTAACTAAGCTGGTACTGGTAAGACACGGTGAGAGCCAGTGGAACAACGAAAACCGCTTCACAGGCTGGTACGATGTCGATCTATCCGACAAAGGCCGTTCAGAAGCCAAAGCCGCAGGTCAGCTGCTGAAAGACGAAGGTTTTGCCTTTGATTTCGCTTATACCTCCGTGCTGAAACGTGCCATTCACACACTGTGGAATATACTGGACGAGCTGGATCAAGCCTGGTTGCCAGTTGAGAAATGCTGGAAACTGAATGAGCGTCACTACGGTGCGTTGCAGGGTCTGAACAAAGCCGAAACCGCTGAGAAATACGGTGATGAGCAGGTTAAACAATGGCGTCGTGGTTTTGCAATTACGCCTCCAGAGTTAACGCGTGATGACGAACGTTTCCCGGGCCACGATCCGCGTTACGCTTCTCTGAGCGACAAAGAGCTGCCACTGACTGAAAGCCTGGCGCTGACCATCGACCGTGTTGTGCCTTACTGGAACGAAACTATCCTGCCACGCGTCAAAAGCGGTGAGCGTGTGATCGTTGCGGCTCACGGTAACTCACTGCGTGCGCTGGTGAAATATCTGGATAACCTGGGCGAAGACGAAATTCTGGAACTGAATATCCCAACTGGCGTGCCGTTGGTTTATGAGTTCGACGAGAACTTCAAGCCAATCAAACGTTACTATCTGGGCAACGCAGACGAAATCGCTGCAAAAGCTGCCGCAGTAGCGAATCAGGGTAAAGCGAAGTAATTTACCCCTGAATGAGAAAAACCCGGCCTGTGCCGGGTTTTTTTATGGCGCATAATTCAACGTGTTTCCTGACAAACTATCGCCAACGACGTTGAAAAACGTCCCCTACGTTTTTATAGCGTGCCAGGTAGCACGCTATTCGATATTACTTGTTACGGCGTTCGCGTACAGCAGACGCTAACTGACGCAGCAGGGATTCAGTGTCTTCCCAGCCAATGCAGGCATCGGTCACACTGCGACCATAAACCAGCGGCTCACCGCTTTCCAGATTCTGGTTGCCTTCGACCAGATGGCTTTCCACCATCACGCCCATAATCGCTTTGTCGCCCTGAGCGATCTGCCCACTGACGTCAGTACAGACATCCATCTGCTTTTTGAACTGCTTGCTGCTGTTCGCATGGCTGAAATCGATCATGACCTGTGGTGTCAGACCCGCTTTTTCCAGACCGATCTTCACATCTTTCACATGCTCAGCGCTGTAGTTCGGCGTTTTACCGCCACGCAGAATGATGTGGCAATCATTGTTACCGCTGGTGTTCACGATAGCCGAGTGGCCCCATTTGGTCACAGACAGGAAGCAGTGTGGCGCGCTGGCGGCGTTGATCGCGTCAATCGCGACCTTGATCGTCCCGTCGGTGCCGTTTTTAAAGCCGACAGGGCATGACAGGCCGGATGCCAGTTCACGATGTACCTGAGATTCCGTCGTACGTGCGCCGATAGCACCCCAGCTCATCAAATCCGCTAGGTATTGCGGGGTGATCATATCCAGAAACTCACCCGCTGCTGGCAAACCGATATCGTTAATTTCCAGCAGCAGCTGACGTGCAATGCGTAAACCGTCATTGATCTGGAAGCTGTTATCCATGCGCGGATCGTTGATCAACCCTTTCCAGCCAATCGTGGTGCGTGGTTTTTCAAAATAAACCCGCATAACCACTTCCAGATCGTCGCTCAGCTCGTTACGCAGCGTCAGCAGACGCGCGGCATACTCTTTTGCTGCTTTCGTGTCGTGGATCGAGCAAGGACCAATGACCACCAGCAGGCGGTCGTCATTGCCGTTAAGAATTTTATGGATGGCAGTACGCGCGAACGATACCGTTTCTGCTGCCTTCTCCGTGGCTGGAAACTTTTCTAGCAAAGCAACCGGCGGCAAAAGTTCATTAATCTCTTTAATTCTTAAATCATCATTTTGGTAATTCATAAATAAATCCATCGGTTCCGAAACGGTATGTTAGTCCCATCCAATACGCGCCATCCCGCCTATACGGGTAGCATGAGAAGCGGGATGTTTCATATTGAAGATTGGTTATTATATGTCAAGCTGGTGTTGTCAGGGCGCTGAAATCAGCGGAATTTACGCGATCAAATGCTCTCAGATGCCGCATCCGTCCTATTTTCATCAGAAAATAGCTCAACTGACCGATCGGGTGAATGACAGAATAGGTTTTCTCTGTGGGTTTCAGTAAAGTGGGATAAAACCGCAACTCAGGGTGATCTATGGCACATAATCACAGCCACACGGAATCCGGCAACAGTAAACGTCTGCTGGCCGCGTTTATCATTACCGCCACGTTTATGGTGGCAGAAGTCATTGGTGGTCTGCTGTCCGGCTCCCTCGCGCTGCTGGCAGATGCAGGCCATATGTTGACGGACGCCGCCGCGCTGTTCGTCGCGCTTGTCGCCGTACGTTTCGCACAGCGTAAGCCCAATGCGCGCCATACCTTTGGCTATTTGCGACTCACGACCCTCGCCGCCTTTGTGAACGCGCTGACGCTGATACTGATTACTGCCTTCATCTTCTGGGAAGCCATTCAGCGCTTCTATGATCCCCAGCCCGTTGCCGGTGTGCCTATGCTGCTTGTCGCTGTTGCCGGTTTGGTGGCAAATATCGTGGCATTTTGGCTGCTACACCACGGCAGTAAAGAGAAAAATATTAACGTCCGCGCGGCAGCCCTGCATGTGCTGGGCGATCTACT
Organism: Pectobacterium brasiliense; assembly: GCF_016950255.1. Classification (NCBI taxonomy): domain Bacteria; kingdom Pseudomonadati; phylum Pseudomonadota; class Gammaproteobacteria; order Enterobacterales; family Pectobacteriaceae; genus Pectobacterium; species Pectobacterium brasiliense. The sequence continues at coordinate 1,588,284 of NZ_JACGFN010000001.1, forward strand.
TGGATCCGTTGGTGCGATTGCCGCAGCCATTATCATTCTTTATACCAACTGGACGCCTATCGACCCGATTCTTTCTATTTTGGTGTCATGTCTGGTGCTGCGTAGTGCGTGGGCGTTATTGAAAGAGAGTATTCACGAGTTGCTGGAAGGTACGCCCGGACAACTTAGCGTTGAGGTTCTACAGAAAGATCTGACGCTGAATATTCCCGAAGTCAGAAACATCCATCATGTCCATTTATGGCAGGTTGGCGAAAAACCGATGATGACGCTGCATGCACAGGTGGTTCCACCTCACGATCACGATGCGCTGTTAAGACGGATTCAGGAATATTTACTGAAGCATTACCAGATTGAACACGCGACGGTTCAGATGGAATATCAACGCTGTGATGATGACCACTGCTCTTTTCATCAGGAAAGCCATCATTCGGCTATTCATTATGGTGAAAAGTATGATGCAGAAGGCCACCACCACAAGCATTAAATTTGACTACACGCCGTGTGAAACCGCGCTGGCGCGGTTTTCCTGCGCGCTCTTAATCCACAGCCAAGAGCCGTTCAGCGCAATCAGCGTCAGGATGGCGTACTCTACCGCCATCGCATACACGCCCTGATAAGCAAAAATCACCACGCTTATCACATCAATCACCACCCACAACAGCCAGTTCTCGACGTATTTACGCGTCATCAGAATCATCGCCACGATCGACAGCACCATCATGGTGGAATCCCAGAATGGGAACGCATCTGGCTGGAGAGTCGGCATCTGTACAGACAGCCCTAACCCCTGCATACCGGAAACAGCGATGCGCGTCAGCACTGCAAACACCGCGTCAATATAGAACGTCATCAAGCCAATCGCGACAACACACGCCACCGACCAGCCAATCAGTTTCTGCACTGGCAGCCAGCGGATACGTAACTCCACTTCCTGCGAATCCGTCTTACGCGTCCAGGCATACCAGCCATAAATATTGGCGGCAAAGAAGAAGATTTGCAGTAACAGGCTGGCGTAAAGCTGAATCTGGAAAAAGATCACGGCAAACAACGTGACGTTAATCAACCCAAACAGATAGTTGATGGTTTTTTCCTGACTCGCGAACCAGATACACAGCAGGCCAAACAGCGTACCAATCGCCTCAATCCAGGAAAGATCGTATCCCCCTTCCCCCAAAGGGATATGAATTAAAATATTGCTGGTACTAAAAAAATCCATCTCATCACCCTGTCTCAATTATTGTAAAAAGTCTCTATGACGATGCCCAAGATCTCCGTCAGGCATTCCCTTTCACACGCAATTTTAGCGAAGCCGCAAAATCCAGCATGCGATTCAGCGGGATTAACGCGCCTTCTCGCAGGGCTGCATCAACATGAATCTCATGAGCATCACCGCCTTGCTCCAGACCATTAGCAATCGCTTCCAGTCCATTCATCGCCATCCACGGACAATGGGCGCAGCTGCGACAGGTAGCGCCTTCACCCGCTGTCGGCGCTTCCAGTAATGTTTTCTCTGGGCAAGCCTGCTGCATCTTGTAGAAAATACCGCGATCGGTCGCCACAATCAGTTCGCGCTGTGGCAGCGTTCCCGCCGCCTGAATCAACTGGCTAGTTGACCCCACGGCATCAGCCATCTCTACCACACTCTGTGGCGATTCTGGATGGACCAAAATTGCCGCATCGGGGTACAAAATCTTCATGCGCTTCAATGCCTGCGTTTTAAATTCGTCATGCACAATGCACGCACCCTGCCAGCATAGTACATCCGCCCCTGTCTGCTTTTGTACATAGCTTCCCAGATGGCGATCCGGTGCCCAGATAATCTTTTCTCCCAGGCTATCCAGATGCTCGATCAATTCCACCGCGATGCTGGATGTCACCACCCAATCCGCACGTGCTTTCACTGCCGCGGAGGTATTGGCATACACCACCACCGTTCGGTCCGGGTGCGCATCGCAAAAACGGCTGAACTCATCGACGGGACAACCGAGATCGAGCGAGCATTCTGCTTCCAGCGTGGGCATCAGAATCGTCTTTTCCGGGTTGAGTATCTTGGCGGTCTCTCCCATAAAGCGGACACCTGCCACCAGCAGCGTTGATGCCTTATGGGTGCTGCCGAAGCGCGCCATTTCCAGCGAGTCCGCTACACAGCCGCCCGTTTCTTCCGCCAGCGCCTGAATTTCAGGATCGGTATAATAGTGCGCGACCATGACAGCATTTCTTTCCCGCAGCAGCGTTTTTATCCTGCTACGATAGTGCTGTTTTGCATCAGCCGATAAGGGTCTGGGCTTCGGCGGAAAGGGATAAATGGTCTCATTGCTATCAAAAAGGATACTCATTATAAATTTCCACGATGACAACTCGGGTTGTAACATCAGATACTCATTAATCATCAGCACTGAAGTTTTTTATCCTAAACAAAATACCGAAATACTGCCCTGAAGTCGCGGTGTTTTTTCAATAAAACCCTCAAATTTGTTTACTATGCTTAAAAACGTGAGATGAAATGCGTAAGTGGCATGACTTGTAGAAAGTAGAAAAGAGACAAGGAGAGAAATGGCATGGCCAGCCTCTATATCAGAATCTATCGCAATACCCTGACCGTCAGAAACGTGGACACGAAACAAGAGGTGACAGAGCAATCAGAAACGCCTTTTACCACCACACGCTTACTACTCGGACAGATGATTCCGGCGATGAAGCTATTGGCTCGACTCACGCGTAAAGTGGCATCCAAACGATTAATCGATCTGTTCGCCTCACACAAGGTCATCATCCATGCCATGGAGATGAATGAAGGTGGACACAGCCAGGTCGAGTTTGCCAGCTACATCGAGCTAGCCAAGAGCATCAGCCCGCAAGGAAAGCATATTTATGTCTGTAGCAAAAGCGTGCCGCTTACCGATCAGGAAGTGACACAAATCTTTAGCGGCGACATGCCTTTGATCGTCAGCCGCTAATCAGATGCTGCGCTTTAGGCGAAGAAGCGATGCCAGTACAGAGAGATAGGAATAACCAGAACCAATGCAGGCAGGAAATTAACCACCGCAAATGATTTGATCTGCGCGATCCTCAGCCCTACTGCAATCATGATAATGCCGCCACAGGCAGAAAAATCACCCATCGTGATATCTGTCATAAAGGGCATAATCAATTTGGCGGAGAAGAACAGCAGCGTCTGGACAATAATTTGCGGTATCGCAATCGACATCACAGCAAGGCCAAGCGTGATGGAGAAAATCAGCGCGGTGAAAATATCCAAAGCAGATTTGATGATTAGCAGTTGATAATCGCCGGTTAGTCCTTCCGTCAACGCACCAACCACACCGGTCCCACTAGCACAAAACAGGACGATTAACGCGGTAAAGTTCTGAGTGTAGACATCCTGCGGCAAGCGGTGCTCCTGTGCAGGCAGCACGCGGTTTAATCCTTTCTGAATCATCATACCAGCCCACTGCACACCGGATTCCATACGTAGCAGCTCGCCTAACGCCACACCAATCACGATAGCCAGCGCCACCGCAGGCAACTGCTGGACTTTAACAACCAGCGTGATTCCCATTGCAATCGACACCATCGCAAACGCTGGCGGAAGGCCATCTTGCAAACGCTGAGGGATAAAACGACGTAAAGCAATACCCAGCCCGCTACCAATCAAGATAGCGGCACCATTAATCAACGGACCAATCATATATCTTCCTAAACAGGGCTACACGCGCTTCCCTGTGGCAATGACTCCATCCCTGCTCGATAGGATTAAAAAACAGTTCCTGACGGGTTATATAGTCCATAGAGAGGGGGAAAAACCTAATATACCGCAAAGCCTTACCGAGTAGGGAATGATGATGGGTTTTATCTCATCGATACGGTGTACACGATCGTTGTATCAACGTGGATTTATGCGAGGAAGGAATGCTACTGCTGAAAGGCGAGTCGTACAGGACACTCGGCTTTCGGGGTCAACGCTAACGCGTTGCTGTCACGCTTCGTTCGGCTCGAACCTGAGCGCAGGTTCTCACCTACACGACACGTGCGATATATGACTTAAAATGAATTTATTCGAGAAAGGAATGCTACTACTGAAATGGTGGGTCGTGCAGGATTCGAACCTGCGACCAATTGATTAAAAGTCAACTGCTCTACCGACTGAGCTAACGACCCGCAATGCGGAACTGCTTTGATACATACTAAAACTACATTTGAAATTGGTGGGTCGTGCAGGATTCGAACCTGCGACCAATTGATTAAAAGTCAACTGCTCTACCGACTGAGCTAACGACCCAATTTCATGCTGCTTTAGCGTTTTGCTATTTGCCTTGGCAACGGCGGCACATATTACTGATTTAAATTTTCGGCGCAACCTATTTTCTTAAAAAACTGTTTGATTGCCTACTCTTAAGACGTTTAGGCACAAAAACCGCTCATGATGCGCAATTTTTGTGCCAATTAAGACGGGGTTACGATCCGGCTAAACGCTTTTGCGCCTGCTTTGCACTTTCCGTATTGGGGTACATTTTTACAACCTGCTGGTAAACGGCCTTGGCTTTATCTGCCTGACCTTTTTCCTGCATGATCACCCCAACCTTCAGCAAGGCTTCAGAACTTTTTGGTGACTTGGGATAATTTTTAACAACGTTGGCGAAATAGTACGCCGCATCGTCCTTTTTCCCCTTGTTGTAATTCAACTGACCAAGCCAATAGTTAGCATTAGGTTGATACGTTGAATCGGGGTACTTCTTGACGAATGCCTGAAATGCGCTGATAGCCTGATCGTACTGTTTTTTCTCCAGCACGAGCGCGACTGCTGCATTGTAATCAGTATTTGCATCCCCTGTACTGGCCGGTGCCGCCGTATTGGCAGCACCGGTATCAGTCCCCGCCGCAGCAGCTGGCGTGCCATCTGTCGTCGGTGTAGAAGGTGATTGCGAACTTAATCCATCAATCTGCTGATAGATCTGTTTCTGCCGTTCAACAACCTGATTCAACTGATACTGACTTTCCTGAATCTGCCCACGGAGGCTATCAATATCACGCTGATTATCAGAGAGCTGCTGTTGAAGTTGGGTTAAAAGCTGACTGTGAGCGTTAGAAATACGCTCCAATTGAGTGACGCGGTCTTCGACCGAGCCTGAGCCGACATTACTGATTGGCGCTTGGGCAGTAGCGGCCCAAGGGACCGCTACGCCAACCAGTAACGACAGACCCAACAGGTGACGTCTGAAGTTACTGCTCATGCGATTCTCTTAATATACCAGAACGGCACGACGGTTTTTGGCATAAGCCGCTTCGTCATGGCCGAGAACAGCTGGTTTCTCTTTACCGTAAGAAACGATAGAGATCTGATCGGAAGAAACGCCTTTACCTTGCAGGTACATTTGTACCGCGTTGGCACGACGCTCACCCAGAGCGATGTTGTATTCTGGCGTACCGCGTTCGTCCGCGTGACCTTCGATAGTCACTTTGTAAGACGGGTTGCTACGCAGGAATGCAGCGTGTGCGTCCAGCATCTGAGCGAATTCAGAGCTCACATCGTACTTGTCCAGACCGAAGTAAACGATGTTGTTGCGCTGTAATTCTTGCATCTGCAAACGAGCTTGCTCAGAAGAAGACATGTTGCCGCCGTCCATCATGCCGTTGTTACCAGCAGTACCCATGGAAGATTGGTCATTGTCCGCATTCTTGTTGGAGCTACAAGCGGCCACTGCCAGTACCGGCAGAGCCAACATCAGGCCTTTCAGCACTTTATTGAATTGCATTTCTTATGTCCTTTGACGAGTTTATTGTACATATCTGTACTTATAGATACGGCGACCAGGCAGGGAATTTAACCTGTCCATCAGTAGCCGGAAGACGCGCTTTGAAACGTCCATCTGTCGAAACCAACTGTAGCACTGAACCCAGCCCTTGTTTGGAACTGTAGATCACCATCGTGCCATTCGGTGCGATACTTGGCGTTTCGTCCAGGAACGTGTCCGTTAATACTTGTACGGCACCCGTTACCAGATCCAGTTTGGAAATATGCTGAGCCCCACCATTCGAGCTCACCGTTACCAAAAATTTCCCGTCGGCGCTCACATCGGAGTCCTGATTCTGAGAACCTTCCCAGGTCAGACGCTGTGGCGCGCCGCCGTTAGCATTCACTTTATAAACTTGCGGACGACCAGCCTGGTCTGAAGTATAGGCCAAGGTCTGACTGTCTGGGAACCAGGTTGGTTCCGTGTTATTGCTGCGACCATCGGTCACCTGGCTGATTTGCCCCGATCCCAGATTCATCACATACAGATTCAGGCTACCGCTCTTAGACAGTGCGAACGCCAACTTGCTGCCATCAGGAGAGAAAGAAGGTGCACCGTTGTGACGCGGGAAGGAGGCAACCTGACGGATTGCACCATTTGCCAGCGTCTGAATAACCAACGCAGAACGACCACTTTCAAACGTTACATAGGCGAGCTTGCTGCCGTCTGCGGACCAGGCCGGAGACATCAGCGGCTGTGGTGAGCGGTGAACCACAAACTGGTTGTAACCATCGTAGTCGGCAACACGCAGTTCATAAGGGAACTGACCACCGTTCGTCTGAACAACGTAAGCGATACGGGTACGGAACGCACCTTTGATACCACTCAGTTTTTCAAACACTTCATCACTGGCGGTGTGCGCAGCATAGCGTAACCACTGTTTGGTCACTTTGAACTGGTTCTGCGCTAATACGTTACCAGGGTTACCGGAAGTATCAACGAGCTGGTAAGAAACCAGATAGCTGCCATCAGCACTCGGTTGAACCTGACCAACAACAACCGCATCGATGCCCAGCGCCGTCCATGCAGCAGGCGTCACTTCGGATGCTGTTGCAGGTTGCTGAGGCATACGGTTTGCGTCGATCGGGTTGAATTTGCCACTGTTACGTAAGTCAGCACCCACGATGCCGCCGACGTCTTCAGGCGCAGCACCCGGACCCGCCCATTTGAACGGAACCACGCCGATAGGACGTGCAGAGTCTACCCCTTGGGTAATCTCTATACGTACTTCCGCGTGAACAACCGCAGTCCACAGCATTAAAAAGCTTAATGCAACTTTCAGTACTTGCTTCATCTCATCTCCCTTATCCAGACGCGAAGTCTACGATAAATTAGCAGAATTTTAACAAAAACAAACCAATGTCAACAAAACAACATAACCTGGTTTATTTACCATCGTAATAATCTTAAATCTATTGGGTAAACAGCCCGGTTACTGCGGTTTAAAGTCTATCGGCGCATTTTTGAAAGCCTCATAAACTTCTGGACTTGGTGGCTTCGGTATTCTGGCCTGTTTGGCAGCCGCAATAGCCGCCTGACATAACGCCGGATCGCCGCCTTCAGCAGTGACATCAGTCAAAAAGCCATCTGGCGCCAGCTTAATCCGTAACGTACAGGTGCGCCCTTTATAAAGTTGCCAGTCATAAAACTTGCTCTGAATGGCTGAACGTACCTGACTACCATAGCTATCAAGCGCTGCACCTGATGCACCGCTCTTCTTATTGTTACCGGTGCCCGCAGGTGCACCGCCGCCAGACTTCGGCGCATTTTTCGATGAAGCCAGTCCGCCCAGCAAATCATCAACGGCGCTTTCCTGCTTAGCGGCCTCTGCTGCCGCTTTCTTTTTCTCATCAGCCGCTTTCTTAGCCGCAGCTGCAGCTTCTGCTTTCTTCGCTGCTTCAGCATCGGCTTTTTGCTTAGCGGCTTCGGCTGCTGCTTTTTGTTTAGCTTGTTCAGCCTCAGCAGCTGCTTTTGCTGCTTCTGCTTTAGCGGTTTCTGCTGCCTTCTGCTTGGCAGCTTCAGCCGCTTTCTCTTTAGCCTCTTCTTCCGCCTGCTTTTTGGCAGCAGCGGCCGCAGCAGCTTGTTTCTTCGCTTCGTCTTCCGCTTTCTTCTTAGCGTCTGCCGCAGCTTTCGCCTGTTGTTCAGCTTCGGCCTTCGCTTTTGCCGCTGCCGCTTCGGCTTGCTTCTGCTGTTCTTTTGCCTGCTGAGCCGCCGCTTCAGACTGCTTACGCTGTTCAGCCTGCTCCTGAGCCTGCTTTTTCGCCTCTTCCTGCGCTTGCAGACGCTCTTTTTCCAGCTCTTTCAGCCGCTGCTGTTCAGCCGCTTGCTTCTGTTGAAGCTCTTCGGCCTGCCGTTCAGCTTGCTTTTGACGCTGCTGTTCAGAACGTTTTGCATCCGTCTGCTGCTGCTGTTGGCGGTTATACTGCTCCACCACTGCGCTCGGATCGACCATGACGGCATCAATTGACGAGCCTCCGCCGCCTCCGCTGGCATCCATCGTTTGCGTCGACGAACTCCAAAGCAGCAAAGCAATCAGTATGATGTGCAAAACAGCCGAGATAATAACGGCGCGTTTCAGCTTATCGTTTTGTTCGTTTGCCTTTAGCACAAGCGATTCCCAAAAACAGTGTTGCCAGAAATAGGCTTAACGATCATTACCGTGATGCGCTCATTTAAATCGGTTGTGTCATCAAACCAACGGATTTTACGCCAGCCTGATGCAACAAATTCAACGCTTTAATGATCTCATCGTAAGGAACATCCTTCGCGCCACCAATCAAAAAGACCGTCTTGGGATTGGTTGACAGCCGTGATTGCGCTTCCGCAACCACCTGCTCTGCCGGAAGCTGCTCCATACGGTTTTGTTCAACAACAAGGCTATATTGCCCTATGCCTGAAACCTCTACGATCACGGGCGGATTGTCATTGCTGGAGACCGTTTTTGAGTCGGTCGCATCCGGTAGATCCACCTCAACGCTCTGCGTAATAATCGGCGCTGTCGCCATAAAAATCAGCAACAGTACCAACAGCACGTCCAGTAGCGGGACAATGTTGATCTCGGATTTCAGCTCACGACGGCCTCTGCGTACTCGTGCCATGATCCCCCCTGATTACTTGCTGTTGTCGCTGGAGAACGCCTGACGGTGCAGGATAGCGATGAACTCTTCCGTAAAGTTGTCGTAGTTCTGCTCCAGTTTACCCACCCGCAGGCTAAGACGGTTATACGCCATGACCGCAGGGATCGCCGCAAACAGGCCGATTGCCGTTGCAATCAAGGCTTCGGCAATACCAGGAGCAACCATTTGCAAGGTTGCCTGCTTCACTGCGCCCAGCGCGATGAAGGCATGCATAATTCCCCAAACGGTACCGAACAGACCGATATACGGGCTGATAGAACCCACGGTTCCCAAAAAGGGAATATGCGTTTCCAGCGTTTCCAACTCACGATTCATTGAAATACGCATTGCACGGGACGCCCCTTCCACTACGGCTTCCGGCGCATGGCTGTTGGCACGATGCAACCGTGCAAATTCTTTGAAACCTGAATGGAAGATTTGTTCAGTGCCCGTCAGGCTATCGCGACGAGTTTGACTTTCCTGATAGAGGCGGGACAGTTCGATGCCCGACCAAAATTTGTCCTCGAATGCTTCGGCCTCACGCGTCGCCGAATTCAGAATTCGGGTACGTTGAATAATGATCGCCCAGGAAGCGATAGAAAAACAGATTAAAATCAGCATGATTAGTTTGACCAGAAGGCTTGCCTTCAGGAACAAATCAAAAACGTTCATGTCAGTCACTGCTTGAACTCCGCGACAATAGACTTAGGAAGCGCAATCGGCTTCATTTGATGTGGATCGATGCATGCGATCAAAACTTCAGCATGGCTTAGCAGGGTGCCATGAGCATTGAGGATACGCTGGGCGAAAGTCATAGAAGCACCGCGTAGCGAGATAATCTCGCTTTGCACTTCCAGCATGTCGTCAAGGCGCGCAGGAGCAAGATACTCCACCGTCATCCGACGAACAGCAAACGCGACATGCTCACTTAGCAAGGCTTGCTGGTGAAAGTTGCGTTCACGCAACGCCTCGGTTCTTGCCCTTTCATAAAAGGCAACATAGCGCGCATGGTAGACAACGCCACCTGCATCAGTGTCTTCAAAGTAGACTCGAACTGGCCAGCGAAACAACGAATTACTCACTCTACATCCCAGTAATGCATTAAACCTCGCTACTATACGCAAGAGAAATGAGGTTTGGAATGGATTGTGACAGCGGAAAGAAAATAATTATGGGCTGCAAGCAACCCATAACTAAATGGAATAGGAGGCTATTTTAGCCGAAGAAATAGTACAATCCTGCGCACAGGATCACAAAGGCGGGAAGTGGTGCGAAAAACGCGCGCCAGAGCAGGCGATGTGGACGAAAACCAACGCCATGAACAACGCCAGCGCAAACGGCCCAAATCAACAGCAGACCCTGCCAAACCGCCAGTTCACTAGTCCGCGCCGCGAAGCGCGTCGGATCCCAGAATACACAGCCAGCCAGCAGTAACGCCATGATAAGGGAAAGAGCCCTTAACGGGCTCTTATCCATCAGGCGATAGAGTTTATCGACCAGATCACTCATTGCTTATCTTCTTTAGCCGCTTTGCTTGCCTCACTCTGCTCAATAGCCAGGGCCGTGATAATCCCCAGTGAGCAAGCAAGAAGCGTTCCGAGTATCCAGGCAAAATACCACATAAATTAAGCTCCTTACTTAGTACATAGAGTGAGTGTTTTGCTCAATCTGCTCTTTGGTAATGCGACCGAACATCTTGTAGTAACACCATGCGGTATAAGACAGCACGATAGGAACGAAAATTATCGCAACCACTGTCATGACTTTCAGCGTCAGCAGGCTTGATGTTGCATCCCATACCGTCAAGCTGACGTTAGGCACAGTCACTGACGGCATGATGAACGGGAACATAGCGATCCCTGCGGTCAGAATCACACAAGCGATAGTCAGAGAGGAGAACAGGAATGCCCAAGCCCCTTTCTCTGCGCGCGCCATAAGGGTAGTCAGCACTGGCAGCACTACGCCCAGAACAGGGATAGCCCACAATACCGGATGGTTATTGAAGTTGATCAGCCAGGCACCTGCCTGCTGAACGACTTCTTTACGCAGCGGGTTAGATTCGGCCGCGGTGTTAATCGCAGACGTCACCACATAACCATCAATACCGTAAATGACCCATACGCCAGCCAGAGCAAACGTCACCATCATCACCAGCGCGGAAATCTGCGCGGCAGACTTGGAACGCACGTGCAGGTCGCCCGTGGTCCGCATCATCAGATAGGTTGCACCCTGAGTCAGGATCATTGTCAGACTAACCACACCAGCCAACAGGCCAAACGGATTCAGCAGTTGGAAGAAGTTTCCGGTGTAGTACAGGCGCAGATATTCATCAACGTGGAACGGTACACCCTGCAACAGGTTACCAAATGCCACACCAATCACTACTGGTGGGACAAAGCTACCGATGAAGATGCCCCAGTCCCACATGCCACGCCAGCGCGGATCTTCGATTTTTGAACGGTAATCGAAGCCGACAGGACGGAAGAACAATGAGGCCAGCACCAGAATCATGGCAATGTAGAAACCGGAGAACGCGGCAGCGTAAACCATCGGCCAGGCAGCAAACAGCGCACCACCGGCGGTGATCAGCCAGACCTGGTTACCGTCCCAGTGCGGCGCAATGCTGTTAATCATGACGCGACGTTCGGTATCACCACGTCCCATCAGACGCACCAGAATGCCCACGCCCATGTCAAAACCATCAGTGATAGCGAAGCCAATCAGCAAAATACCGATCAACAGCCACCAGATAAAACGTAAGACTTCATATTCAAACATAGTGGACTCCTGTTTACCGTGCTTCCTGCGCAGCCGCTATAGGTTGTTCAAAATGGTAGCGCCCTGTTTTCAGGCTGCTTGGCCCCAGACGTGCGAATTTGAACATCAGATACATTTCTGCAATCAGGAAGAGCGTATACAGACCACAGATCAGCCCCATGGAGAACAGAATATCCCCTGCGGTTAGTGATGACGTCGCAACGGCTGTCGGCAGAATCTCACCGATAGCCCAAGGCTGACGGCCGTATTCAGCCACAAACCAGCCGGCTTCGATAGCAATCCACGGCAGTGGAATACCGTACAACGCCGTACGGAGCAGCCAACGTTTCTGACCAATTTTGTTGCGCAGAACACTCCAGAAGGACAGGCCGATGATTAACAGCATCAGAACGCCACAGCCCACCATGATACGGAAAGAGAAATACAGCGGTGCAACGCGCGGGATAGAATCTTTAACAGCTTGTTGAATCTGCGTTTCTGTCGCATCAGAGACTTTCGGCGTATAGCGTTTCAGCAGCAAGCCATAGCCCAGATCCTGTTTAGCTTGATCGAACGCTGCTTTTACTGCCGGGTCGGTGTTGCCCGCGCGTAATTCTTCCAGCAACTGGTAAGCCTTCATACCATTGCGAATACGCACTTCATGCATCACCAGCAGTTCTTTCAGACCCGTGACTTCTTTGTCAGTAGAACGCGTGGCAATGAGCCCCAGAGCATAAGGGATCTTGATGGCATAGTTATTTTCCATCGTATCCTGATTGGGAATGCCGATCAGCGTAAAGGATGCCGGTGCGGGTTGCGTTTCCCATTCCGCTTCAATTGCCGCCAGTTTGGTTTTCTGTACGTCACCCATTTCATAACCGGATTCATCACCCAGTACAATAACGGACAAGACAGAAGCCATACCGAAGCTTGCTGCGATAGCGAATGAACGCTTGGCAAACGCAATGTCACGGCCTTTCAGCAGATAGTAAGAACTGACACCCAGAATGAACATCGCGCCCGTACAGTAACCTGCCGCTACCGTATGAACGAATTTCACCTGAGCTACCGGGTTAAGTACCAGATCGGCGAAGCTCACCATTTCCATACGCATGGTTTCGAAATTGAAATCCGATGCGATGGGGTTCTGCATCCAGCCATTGGCAACCAGAATCCACAGTGCGGAGAAGTTAGAGCCCAGCGCGACCAGCCAGGTCACGGCCATATGCTGCACTTTTCCTAAACGGTCCCAGCCGAAGAAGAACAAGCCAACAAAGGTCGATTCCAAGAAGAATGCCATCAGGCCTTCAATCGCTAGCGGCGCGCCGAAAATATCCCCGACGTAGTGAGAGAAATATGACCAGTTGGTCCCGAATTGAAACTCCATGGTCAATCCGGTAGCGACCCCTAGAGCGAAGTTAATTGCAAATAACTTGCCCCAGAACTTGGTCATATCTTTATAGATTTGTTTGCCGGACAGCACATATACCGTTTCCATAATCGCCAGCAAAAACGCCATCCCCAGCGTTAATGGTACGAATAGAAAATGGTACATTGCAGTTAAGGCAAACTGTAAACGTGACAGTTCGACTACATCAAACATTTTGACTCCTTGCTCCTCGCAGGAAGGGATTAGCTTGCAAACGCTGACAAGCCGCCAAACATCCGGCCATTACACCCAAAAAGAACACAACAAGAATTGCTTTAACACAGGCTGTAATGAACGCTAGAAATACCGTTCACCAGGGCAGTCGCATCGCGATACCCTGACAGCAAGCTCAAGATAAATCACAAGTATTACAAATCGCGTACCCCATAGGGAGGTAGCCGTATATTACGCCTGTAATCCCCTACAATAAATAGGTTTTTACGTGACCCAGACTAGGTTTTTGGCTTCAAATCAACTTTTCCACTAAACGACGTGAAAGACGATAATTGACCTCGCGCAATTTAAGCCTATTTCAGAAATTATATCCAGAGGCGTTTTTTGATCTAAAACAATTTAACGCTTTTCTCGTGATTGTCGCGTTGCATTAATTTCCTTATTACACTCATTGTTAATGCAATGTGACTTTTAGGTTTAATTAAAATTAATTCAGCAATGTATTCTTTACTTTGGTGCTCGATTATTCACATACAATAAAACGAGTTATCTTTATTCTTTTTTTTGTATGATTTCTCTTATTTTATTACTTATACTTTTGTTTATTTACTGTTTTATAATTGTTGTAGATGTTAACAACATTTAGCCATATTTGATCCTATTGAATTCCATCATTTTTTACGTAAAAAAGCCACCCGAAGGTGGCTAGAATGTTTAATCGAATAATCGATTAACGCGATAATATCGCTTTTACTGCATCGCCGATATCCGCCAGGCTGCGAACGGTTTTAACACCCGCCGCTTCTAACGCTGCAAATTTATCGTCAGCGGTGCCTTTACCACCGGCGATGATGGCGCCAGCGTGGCCCATACGCTTACCTTTCGGTGCCGTCACACCCGCGATGTAGCCGACAACCGGTTTCGTCACGTGCTCTTTAATGTAGGCAGCCGCTTCTTCTTCCGCCGTACCGCCGATTTCACCGATCATCACGATGGCTTCCGTCTGCGGATCCTGCTCAAACAGCTTCAGAATATCGATGAAGTTAGAACCTGGGATCGGGTCGCCGCCGATACCCACACAGCTTGACTGACCCAGACCCGCATCGGTCGTTTGCTTCACGGCTTCATACGTCAGGGTACCGGAACGAGAAACGATGCCCACTTTACCCGGCAGGTGAATATGGCCCGGCATAATACCGATCTTACATTCGCCCGGCGTGATCACACCTGGGCAGTTCGGACCGATCATCCGTACACCGCTCTGGTCGAGTTTCACTTTCACCGTCAGCATATCCAGCGTCGGGATACCTTCGGTGATACAGATGATCAGCTCGATACCTGCGTCAATCGCTTCCAGAATGGAGTCTTTACAGAACGGAGCAGGAACGTAGATAACGGATGCCGTTGCGCCCGTCGCTTCTACCGCTTCACGCACCGTATTAAATACGGGCAGACCCAGATGTTCCGTGCCGCCCTTACCCGGCGTCACACCACCAACCATTTGCGTACCGTAAGCAAGTGCTTGCTCAGAGTGGAATGTCCCCTGACTACCGGTAAAACCCTGACAGATAACTTTGGTATTTTTATTAATCAGAATGGACATTATTTACCCTCCACAGCTGCAACAACCTGCTGAGCAGCACCCGTCAGGCTGGTCGCGGCAATAATATTCAGGCCGCTATCCGCCAGTTTCTTGGCACCCAGCTCCGCATTGTTTCCTTCAAGACGTACCACAACCGGTACGTTAACACCCACTTCGGCTACGGCGCCGATGATGCCGTCAGCGATCAAATCGCAACGTACGATGCCACCAAAGATGTTAACAAAGACAGCTTTTACCTTGTCGTCAGACAGGATGATTTTGAACGCTTCGGTAACACGTTCTTTCGTCGCACCGCCGCCAACATCGAGGAAGTTCGCAGGAGCACCGCCGTGCAGCTTCACGATGTCCATCGTGCCCATCGCCAGACCGGCACCGTTGACCATACAGCCAATGTTGCCATCCAGCGCAACATAGTTCAGTTCCCACTGTGCCGCATGCGCTTCACGGGAATCTTCCTGACTTGGGTCGCGCATTTCACGCAGCTCAGGCTGACGGAACAGGGCATTGCCGTCCGCGCCCAGTTTGCCATCCAGACAGATCAGATCGCCCTGCTTGGTGATAACCAGCGGGTTGATTTCTACCAGCGCCAGGTCGCGCTCCAGGAACAGCGTCGCCAGACCCATGAAGATTTTGGTGAACTGAGCAACTTGCTTACCACTTAAGCCCAGTTTGAAAGCCAACTCACGGCCTTGATAAGGCTGTGGGCCTACCAGTGGATCGATCGCCGCTTTATGAATCAGCTCCGGCGTTTCTTCTGCCACTTTTTCAATTTCTACGCCACCTTCGGTGGACGCCATGAACACCACGCGACGCGTGCCACGGTCAACAACTGCCCCCAGATAAAGCTCTTTGTCGATATCCGTTGCGGCTTCAACCAGGATCTGATGAACCGGCTGACCCTGTGCGTCAGTTTGATAAGTAACGAGTTTTTTACCCAGCCAGTTTTCAGCAAAGGCGCGGATATCTTCTTTATTGCTGACAACTTTAACGCCGCCCGCTTTACCGCGACCGCCTGCATGAACCTGACATTTTACGACCCACGGACCCGCACCAATTTTAGACGCGGCTTCTTCCGCTTCGCGCGGAGTGGTACAGGCATAGCCGGTCGGTGCCGGTAAACCATATCGAGCAAAGAGTTGTTTTGCCTGATACTCGTGTAAATTCATGATGTTCTATCCATTTAGGTTTGGAGATAAGTCGGCAGACGGTTTTTCATCACCGAATCTTTCGGTAGAGAAAAGCGCCATTAACTCTCTGATATATTTGGATAACGCCGTTGAGAAAAAACGGCCTGCATAGCACATAATCTGGTATACCGTTTCGAGCGGAAACCGTCAGGGTTACCCGCCCGAAAGCCTATCTGTCGGACTAAACGTCTAACAGCAGACGCGCTGGATCTTCCAGCATCTCTTTCACCGTCACCAGGAAGCCAACGGACTCACGGCCGTCAACCAAACGGTGATCGTAAGACAGCGCCAGATACATCATCGGCAGAATAACGACCTGACCATCAACCGCCATCGGACGATCTTTAATGGCGTGCATACCCAGAATCGCACTCTGCGGTGGGTTGATGATTGGGGTAGACATCAGAGAGCCAAAGACGCCGCCGTTGGTAATGGTGAAATTACCGCCCAGCAGTTCTTCAACCGTCAGTTTGCCGTCACGGCCTTTCACGGCCAGCTCTTTGATACGCTTCTCGATGTCGGCCATGCCCAGCGCATCCACATCACGTAGCACTGGCGTAACCAGACCACGCGGGGTAGACACCGCGATGCTGACATCGAAGTAGTTGTGGTAAACCACATCTTCGCCATCAATAGACGCATTCACTTCTGGATAACGCTTCAGCGCTTCGACCACGGCTTTGATGTAGAAGGACATGAAGCCCAGACGCACGCCATGACGCTTCTCGAATGCCTCGCCGTACTGCTTACGCAGATCCATGATTGGCTGCATGTTGATTTCGTTGAACGTCGTCAACATTGCCGTGCTGTTTTTCGCTTCCAGCAGACGCTCTGCAACACGCTTACGCAGGCGCGTCATCGGTACGCGTTTTTCGCTGCGCGCGCCCAGAGCTGGTGCCGAAGAAGCCGCTGGCGCTTCAGACTTAGGCGCTTTATCAGACTCTTTCTTCTGAGCAGCCAAATGCTTATCTACGTCTTCACGGGTAATTCGACCGCCTACGCCGCTGCCTTTGATAGCAGAGGCATCGAGATCGTGCTCTGCAATCAGGCGGCGGATCGCCGGGCTGAGCGCGTCGCTGTTCTCTTCTTCCAGCCCAGCCGTATGGCGCTGTGCCGGTGTTGATTCTTTGCTTTGTGATTTCTCGCTGGTTTCTTTACCAGAGCTGTCGCCACGACGAATGCGGCCCAGCAGTTGGCGAGACGTCACTGTCGCGCCTTCCTCTTCCAGCACGGCATCCAGAATGCCAGCTTCAGAGGCAGGAACTTCAAGTACAACTTTGTCAGTTTCAATTTCAACCAGTACTTCATCGCGCTCGACGCTATCGCCTGGCTTTTTATGCCAGGTAGCAACGGTGGCGTCAGCGACGGATTCAGGCAGGTCGGGTACATGAATATCTACGCTACTCATTATCTATCCTTTTATTTAATCAACGTTCAGCGCGTCATCGACCAGATCTTGCTGTTGTTTCTGGTGTACGGACATATAGCCAACGGCGGGTGATGCAGACGCCGGGCGTCCTGCGTAACGTAAAGAAGCCCCAAACGGAATCACTTCACGGAAATGGTGCTGACTGCAATACCAGGCTCCCTGATTCAGCGGCTCTTCCTGACACCACACGAAATCGTGAACATGGGCAAACGATTCCAGCGCAGCTTGAACGGCCTGATGCGGGAACGGATAAAGCTGTTCGATACGGACGATCGCGACATTCTTTTGCTCGTTCTTACGGCGCTGTTCTACCAAATCATAGTAGACCTTACCGGAGCAAAGCACGACACGCTTCACGGCTGCCGGATCTAATTCTTCTACTTCACCAATCGCTGGCTGGAAGGAACCATTTGCCAGTTCATCCAGTGAAGAGATCGCTAGCGGATGGCGCAGCAGAGATTTCGGTGACATGACCACCAGCGGACGGCGCATACCGCGCAGCGCCTGACGGCGAAGCATGTGATAAACCTGCGCTGGCGTTGACGGAATACAGACCTGCATATTTTGCTCAGCGCACAACTGCAGATAGCGTTCCAGTCTGGCAGACGAGTGCTCAGGGCCTTGACCTTCGTAACCGTGCGGCAGCAGCATGACCAGACCACACATACGGCCCCACTTCTGCTCACCGGAGCTGATGAACTGGTCGATAACAACCTGTGCACCGTTGGCGAAGTCACCAAACTGCGCTTCCCAGATAGTCAGGGTGCGCGGTTCTGCGGTCGCATAGCCGTATTCAAACGCCAGAATCGCCTCTTCAGACAAGACGGAGTCCCAGACGTTAAACTCGCCCTGTCCGTTATGCACGTGGTTCAACGGCGTGTAGCTGGAACCATTTTTCTGGTTATGCACGACAGCATGACGATGGAAGAACGTACCGCGACCGCTGTCCTCACCAGACAGACGAATCGGAATGCCTTCATCGACCAGCGTAGCGTAAGCCAGCGTTTCTGCCCCGCCCCAATCAAACGGCTTGTTGCCCGCCGCCATTTCGGCACGGTCAGCATAGACCTTGGCAACACGAGGATGGATTTCAATCCCTTCCGGCACTTCACTGATACGCTTCGCCAGCTCCTGCAAGCGTTTCATTTCCGTTGCGTGCGGATAAGGCTCATCCCACTCATGGTTCAGATACGGCGTCCAGGTAAAGGACTGCATATCCATCTGACGCCATTCTTCCACCACGCATTCACCGGCATCCAGCGCATCGCGGTACAGGTTGACCATTTCGGTGGCATCTTCCAGCGTAATGGATTTTTCCTGCTCCAGACGATCGGCGTATACCTTACGCGGCGTCGGGTGTTTCTTGATCTTCTGGTACATCATCGGCTGCGTTGCACTTGGCTCGTCAGCTTCGTTATGACCATGACGGCGATAACAAATCAGATCGATGAACACATCACGCTTAAACTCATTACGGAAATCCAGCGCCAGACGCGTAACAAACGCCACCGCTTCCGGGTCGTCTGCGTTAACGTGGAAAATCGGTGCCTGCACCATCTTGCCGATATCGGTACAGTATTCGGTTGAGCGAATGTCCAGCGGGTTAGAGGTGGTAAAGCCGATACGGTTGTTGATTACAATACGCAGTGTGCCGCCAACTTCGTAGCCACGCACCGTCGACATGTTCAGCAGTTCCTGCACCACGCCCTGACCGCTGATTGCCGCATCACCGTGAATAGTGATAGGTAAAACACGCGGACCGCTCTGGCTATTCAGACGATCGAGACGCGCACGTACAGACCCTGTTACTACCGGACTGACGATTTCGAGGTGAGATGGGTTGAACGCCAGCGCCAAATGCACCAGACCGCCAGCCGTCTCGAATTCAGACGAGAAGCCCTGGTGATATTTCACATCACCGGTACCGAGGTGTTCTTTATGCTTGCCAGCGAACTCGTCGAACAGATCCTGAGATTTTTTGCCCAATACGTTGATCAGCACGTTGAGGCGGCCACGGTGTGCCATCCCCAATACGACTTCGCGAGTATCGTTTGCACCCGCATGGCGAATCAGCTCTTTCAGCATCGGAACCAGTGCATCACCGCCTTCCAGCGAGAAACGCTTGGCACCAGGATATTTGGCACCCAGGTAACGCTCCAGCCCTTCGGCTGCGGTTAACTCTTTCAGGAAACGGCGTTTCTCTTCCAGAGAGAATGACGGTTGCCCCATTACCGATTCGATACGCTGCTGAATCCAACGTTTCTCTTCCGTACTGGTCATATGCATATATTCCGCACCGATAGAACCGCAATAGGTGCGTTTCAGCGCGTCATACAGGTCTTCCAGCTTCATGGTGTCTTTGCCGATGGCAAAAGAGCCCACGTTGAAGGATTCCTGTAGGTCATCCTGCGTCAGGTTGTGGTAATCCAGATCCAATTCTGCAACGGGTTCCTGCGGGCGCAGGAAGATCGGATCCAGGTTAGCTTGCTGATGTCCACGGAAGCGGAACGCATTGATCAGCTGCAATACCTTGACCTGCTTAGCATCAATATCGGGGTCGGTGACTGACGAGGTAAAGCGCGAAGAGTCTTTCGCCAGGCGGCGGAAATATTCACGCGTTTTGGAATGGAGTTGATCCGGTTTGACCCCACTCGTAGGCAATTGCTGGAAGATCGAGCGCCAGCTATGTTCGATCGAGTCAGGATCGGTTAAAAAATCTTCATAGAGTTGCTCTATGTAGGACTGATTCGCACCCGCCAAATAGGAGGAATCCAGCCAGGCCTTCATCGCGCCGTTCTGCATCATGATCCCTTAAGCTAATAAGCTTCAGTTTTCGCCGTGGTTAACATGTAATTAGTGTCCGTATATCGTTTGCCGTACAAACGGTTCACTTGTCGTACTTCGGTACGCGCTTAGGGTATCCGTCCCCCCTAAGGAACCTTTAAAAACCGGTTCGGGCGCGTAAGCCGGTTTTTAAAGGTTTCCTGCGCTCCCTCTGAAGAATAGCAACTTCAGAGGGAGATACATGTTTTACTACTTAATCTTTATGCAATAACACGTTACGTACTGACTAACCGTTACGCGCTACGGTGCAACAACATCGATTTAATATGACCAATAGCCTTGGTCGGGTTCAACCCTTTCGGACACACGTTGACGCAGTTCATGATGCCGTGGCAGCGGAAGACGCTGAATGCATCGTCCAGATCGTCCAGTCGTGGCTGGGTTTCCGTATCGCGGCTGTCAATCAGGAAGCGATACGCTGCCAGCAGCCCCGCGGGTCCGACAAACTTGTCCGGGTTCCACCAGAACGACGGGCAAGACGTTGAACAGCAGGCGCACATGATGCATTCATACAACCCATCCAGCTTGGCACGTTGTTCAGGCGATTGCAGATGCTCACGCGCCGGCGGATTTTTCCCATTATTCAACAGGTAAGGCTTTATTTTCTCATATTGAGCATAGAACTGTCCCATGTCCACTACCAAATCACGAACAACCGGTAATCCAGGCAAAGGACGGATAACAATTTTGCTGTTTCCGCGACGTAACGCAGAAACTGGCGTGATACAGGCCAGCCCATTTTTGCCGTTCATGTTGACGCCATCAGAACCGCAGACGCCTTCACGGCAGGAACGACGGAATGACAGCGTCGGATCCTGCTCTTTCAGCAGCATCAGCGCATCCAGCAGCATCATGTCGCGGCCTTCTTCCGCCTCCAACTGGTAATCCTGCATCCGCGGAGCATCGTCAACATCCGGGTTGTAACGATAAATAGAAAATTCGAGTTTCATCGTTTTATCTCCGCAATTAATAAGTACGTATTTTCGGCGGGAACGCCGGACGCAGTTTAGGCTGCATGTTCACCTCACGGCGCGTCATGCTGTCGGTTTGCGGCAGATACAACGAATGGCACAGCCAATTCTCATCGTCACGCTCTGGGTAGTCGAAGCGGCTATGGGCACCACGGCTTTCAGTACGGAAGTTAGCAGACACCGCCGTCGCATACGCGGTTTCCATCAGGTTATCCAGCTCCAGACACTCGATACGCTGGGTGTTGAACTCGCTTGACGTGTCATCCAGACGCGCATTTTTCAGGCGTTCACGAATCACTTTCAGCTCTTCCAACCCTTTCGCCATCGCATCTCCTTCGCGGAAGACCGAGAAGTTGTTCTGCATACAGGATTGCAGCGCCTTGCGGATTTCAGCTGGATCTTCCCCTGAACGGGTATTGTTCCAGCGGTTCAGACGGTCGAGAGAGGCTTCAATATCGGATTCGCTGGCATCACGGCTTTCGCCCTGCTCGTTCAACGACTCTTGCAGGTGAATACCCGCCGAACGACCGAATACCACCAGATCGAGCAGCGAGTTACCGCCTAGACGGTTAGCACCATGAACCGAGACGCAGGCGATTTCACCTACGGCAAACAGCCCTGGAATCACCACATCTTCGCCTTTCTCATTCACCGTCAATGCCTGACCGCTCACTTTGGTCGGAATACCGCCCATCATGTAGTGGCAGGTTGGGATAACCGGAATCGGTTCTTTCACCGGGTCGACGTGAGCAAATGTGCGAGACAGTTCCAGGATGCCCGGCAGACGGGATTCCAGAACATCTTTACCCAGATGGTCCAGTTTCAGCTTGGCATGTGGTCCCCACGGGCCTTCACAGCCGCGGCCTTCACGAATTTCGATCATGATGGAACGGGCAACAACGTCACGACCAGCCAGATCTTTCGCGTTTGGCGCATAACGTTCCATGAAACGTTCACCGTGCTTGTTCAACAGGTAACCGCCTTCACCACGACAACCTTCTGTCACCAGCACACCCGCACCCGCAATACCGGTCGGGTGGAACTGCCACATTTCCATGTCCTGCAACGGAACGCCCGCACGCAGTGCCATGCCCACGCCGTCACCTGTATTAATGTGCGCGTTGGTAGTGGACTGGTAAATACGGCCTGCGCCGCCGGTCGCCAGCACGGTCGCTTTCGCTTTGAAATAGACGACTTCACCGGTTTCGATACAGATCGCCGTACAACCGACCACCGCGCCATCCTGATTCTTCACCAGATCGAGGGCATACCATTCGGAGAAAATAGTGGTGTGATTTTTCAGGTTCTGCTGATACAGCGTATGCAGCAGGGCATGACCGGTACGGTCTGCGGCAGCCGCAGTACGTGCGGCCTGCTCGCCGCCAAAATTCTTGGATTGACCACCGAACGGACGCTGATAAATGCTGCCATCATCCAGACGGGAGAACGGTAATCCCATGTGTTCCAGTTCCAGAATCGCTTCCGGACCGGTTTTACACATATATTCAATAGCGTCCTGATCGCCAATGTAATCCGACCCTTTTACGGTGTCGTACATGTGCCATTCCCAGTTGTCCTCATGGGTGTTACCCAGCGCAACGGTAATACCGCCCTGCGCGGACACAGTATGGGAACGGGTTGGGAACACTTTCGATAACAGGGCACAGGACAGGCCCATTTGGGAAATTTGCAGCGCGGCGCGCATACCTGCGCCACCCGCACCTACAACAACTGCATCAAATTCTCTGACTGGCAAATTCATCACGCACCCCACACCACAATAGTTCCATAAATGACGTACACCAACAGCGCTACGACAATCGCCAACTGTAAAGTCAGGCGTAAGGCCAGCGGTTTAATGTAGTCGGTCAGCACTTGCCACATCCCTATCCAGGCATGAACCAGAATGGAAAATAACGTTAGCAGTGTGAATACTTTGGTGAGAGCCATTGCGAAGAAACCACGCCAGATTTCATACGTGATGTCGCCAGCCGTAGCAATAAAACCAATAATATAAATTACATACAGAACAATGACGATGGCGGAAGCGCGAATCAGTAACCAATCGTGTACGCCATTGCGTCCTAACGCAGAAGCATTGCTTACCATACGAGGACTCCAGCCAGAATTGAAAGCACGACAGTAATAATAAAGGAGATATTTGCAGAACGTTTACCTGCGGCAAAGTCTTCTTCTATATAGCCAAAATCCATCAACAGGTGACGTATACCACCAACAATGTGATAAGCCAACGCGACGAGGATGCCCCAAACGATAAACTTGACGATGAAGCTATCCATAATTTCCGCAGCGCGCAGGAACCCTTCCTCTGAAGAAAGAGAAGTGCCTAACAGCCACAGTAAAATACCGACAGCGACAAAGGTGATAACGCCGGAGACGCGGTGAAGAATAGATGCTATCGCAGTAACGGGAAACTGGATCGTCTGCAATTCCAGATTGACAGGTCTTTGTTTTTTCACGGATTTGCCCACACAGCTTTTATTATTGTTTCTTCCTCCGGGCCTGATGTGAGGTCAGACAGTATGAAAGTTACAGCCCTGAAAAGTGGGTTTACGATACGCGCTCAAACATCGACATTCCGGTGTCTAAACAGCGCATGATCCTTTCATACTGGGTGCTCCTACTGCAGGGTGATTCCGGAGACCTGGCGGGAGTATAGGTCCTTCACATTCCCATTACAATTCCCATACAAACTGTTTGGTGACATTTGCCCCGAACAGTGATTTAGATCACGAATTTCACAATTTATATAAAATTAATTATCTGATTTGACAAAAGTTCAACATTTCAATTACAACTAGGGGATTGAATTCCTTATGATGTGTTAAAGCACAACGGCGACACTTCCACACTGGCGTAACTTATGTAACAGTGGGGAGAGTCCACGTAAAAGTCATAGGTAATGACTACAATCTATTCAGAGCATTGTTAATTGCCTGAAGATCGCTAATTACCTGGAGAACGAATTTTTCATCCTGAATGCGGCTATCCGCCTTACTCTGTATCCTATTTGACGACTGTGTCACGACAGAGTTTCACCGGACATTTATTCGCCCGGTGCACAGGCATGACGGTATTTCTTCAGTGAGAATATTTAAAATTAAAGCGCTAAGGAGACTGTAAATGGCTGATAAGAAAGCAACTCTTACTCTAGAGGGTAAAGATCCAATTGAGCTAAATGTCCTATCAGGTACATTGGGGTATGATGAGATTGATATTCGTCCCCTCGGTTCTAAAGGTTACTTCACATTTGACCCCGGCTTTACCTCTACCGCATCTTGCGAATCCAAGATTACCTATATCGACGGTGACGAAGGCATCTTGCTACACCGTGGCTTCCCTATTGCCCAACTGGCTGAAAAATCGAATTATCTTGAAGTTTGTTACATCCTGCTGTTCGGTGAAATCCCGACGGTAGAACAGTATGAAACCTTCAAAACCACCGTAACGCGTCACACCATGATCCATGAGCAGATTACTCGTCTGTTCCACGGTTTCCGTCGTGATTCACATCCAATGGCCGTATTGTGCGGTGTCACGGGTGCACTGGCGGCGTTCTATCACGATTCACTGGACATTAACATTGAGCGCCACCGCGAAATCGCGGCCTACCGCCTGCTGTCCAAAATGCCGACCGTTGCAGCAATGTGCTACAAATACTCACTGGGTCAGCCGTTTGTTTATCCGAAAAACAACCTGTCCTACGCGGGTAACTTCCTTCACATGATGTTCTCTACGCCTTGCGAAGAATATGTTGTGAATCCGGTGTTAGAACGTGCCATGGACCGTATCCTGATCCTGCATGCCGATCACGAGCAAAATGCCTCGACGTCTACCGTGCGTACTGCTGGCTCGTCTGGTGCGAACCCGTTTGCCTGTATCGCCGCGGGGATCGCCTCGCTGTGGGGACCGGCGCACGGCGGCGCGAACGAAGCCTGCCTGCGTATGCTTGAAGAAATCAGCAGCGTGGAGCACATCCCTGCGTTTATCGAGCGTGCAAAAGACAAGAACGATTCCTTCCGCCTGATGGGCTTCGGTCACCGTGTGTACAAAAACCACGATCCGCGCGCTACCGTCATGCGTGAAACCTGCCATGAAGTGCTGAAAGAGCTGGGCAGAAAAGACGACCTGCTGGAAGTGGCGATGGAACTGGAAAATATCGCGCTGAACGACCCGTACTTCATCGAGAAGAAACTGTACCCGAACGTGGACTTCTACTCCGGTATCATCCTGAAAGCGATGGGGATTCCGTCTTCCATGTTCACCGTTATCTTCGCGATGGCGCGTACCGTGGGCTGGATTGCACACTGGAACGAAATGCACGACGACGGCATCAAAATTGCCCGTCCACGTCAGCTGTACACCGGCTACGACAAACGTGACTTTGCATCCAATCTGAAACACGATTAATCCATTCCGCACGCATAAAAAAGGCCGGATTTTCCGGCCTTTGTTACAATTGCACTAAAGGGATGACTTACAACCTAAACTTTGCGTGAATCGCAATAAATAACCATCCGGATCCTGTACCAGAAAATTACTTTCCCCGTGATACACCTCATGATCGCGATACCAGCACGTATCCACCGGCCTGCGTAGCGTATAGCCAGCACGTTCAATCGCCGCCGCCAGCACCTGAACATCCGGGCACTCAATCGATAAATTCATACCGCGGCCAAACGGCGGTTCTAGCGGTTCCACACGCCAGGGCGATTCGATTAAGTAATCCTGTTCCAGCATCAGTTGGCTCCCATGAAATGAAAGGAATGCGAACTTATCTTCAGGCCTGTCGTACTCAATCTGAAATCCCAAAACATGGCAATAAAACGCCAGACTCTTTTGTAAGTCAGAGACAATCATTTCTGGAATTAACGTATTCATCTTGCGCATAAATAACTCACATTATTACTTCTGGCAGTGCGAGCACCAATAGAACGGGCGTGATGACAGCATCGTTCTTTCGATGATCCCGCCGCAGCGCTCGCAGCGTTCCCCTTCTCGATGGAAAACCTTGAACGAAAAAATCGCCCCGTGATGTCGATCCTCATCAACGGTACCGCGCGTGTTGTAGGACAAACGGGGAATCTCCAGCAGCGCTCGACTTAACGTCTGTAACTGTTCCTCATTCAACTGCGCTGCCGTGTGTTGCGGCGCAAGCTGTGCCTGCCAGAGAATCTCGACGCGCAGATAATTCCCCAGACCGGCGAGAAAAGCCTGATCCAGCAGCAGCCCACTGAACTGGCGACGGCGAAAGCGCGGTAATAACAGACGCTCACACACCTGTTCTGGCGTCAGAGAGAGATCCAAAACATCAGGGCCAATACGTTGCAGGAAAGGATGCGTCGAGAGCGTCTCCGGCGTCAGCATTTCAATATCGGACGCACTGTAAAGCAGAATAGCGCGATCCTGCGTTTCCAGCCGGACACGCAAATCCCGTTTCGTTTCCGGCGATTCACCAGCATTCACGACTCGCCACACGCCATACAGTTGGTTGTGGCTATACAATACCCGATCGTTGCTAAAATAGGTCAGCAGCGCCTTCCCGTGCGTGTCGATCTGCCTGACCTGCTGCCCGACCAATTCTGTCTCGTATGGCTTCAGTTCTGGAAATGCAAACCAGACACGCGTCAGCGTTTTTCCCACAACGGCCTCGACCAGTTTATCGGCCGCCCGGCGAATTTCCGGTCCTTCCGGCATACCTTACTCCCTGAAAATCATGCGTATTGCGCGATTAGCCACACTAGTGCAGAGCACCGCCAGTCACCGCCACATCAACCTGCTGCACCAGCGACTGCTTGATCATCACCTCCAGCGCCGCCGTGACTAACGGCGTGGGCATGCTCGGTTCACCGGGATGTCGCGCGGCCTGCTCCGGCGAATAGGGAATGTGAACGAACCCGCCACGAACCACATCGCCCTGTTGATGTAACTGATGTAAAAGCCCGTACATCACATGGTTGCAGACAAACGTGCCTGCGGTTTGCGATACCGAGGCGGGAATGCCCGCTGCACGCAATGCCTGTACCAGCGCTTTCACTGGCAGCGTCGAGAAATACGCCGCGGGACCCTTTTCCACCACGGGCGTATCAATCGGCTGGTTACCTCGGTTATCGGCAATGCGGGCATCATTAATATTAATCGCCACGCGTTCGACAGAAATATCAGCACGGCCGCCTGCCTGCCCTACCGCGATCACCACTTCCGGCTGCCATTCGGCTATCGCGCGGTAAAGCTGTTCCAGCGACAGGTCGAAGACGCAAGATAAACGGCAGGCCACTACGCGCGCACCGCCAACTTCCCGCTGATGAAGGACTTTTACCGCTTCCCAGGAGGGATTAATCGCTTCGCCTTCAAAAGGCTCAAACGCCGTGATCAAAACGGTTTTCATCGGTTTCCCCGTCATATAAAAAGTAATGATTATGCCGCAGCAACAGCGATCTGATGCTGGCTAAAACAGTGTCGCAGCTTGCGGGCAAACAACAGCGCGTGTTGTCCATCGCCGTGAATACACACGGTATCCGCCTGCACGTTCACCCAGGAACCGTCAATCGCTCTGACCCGCTGACGTTGAATCATCTCCAGCGTTTGCGCCAGCGCCAGTTCATCGCTGTTAATCAATGCCCCCGCCTGAGTGCGCGGCACCAGCGATCCGTCAGGCAGATAGCAGCGGTCGGCAAACACTTCCTGACGCGTATCCAGTCCCAGTCGTTGTCCGGCACGAATTAACTCGCTCCCCGCCAGCCCGACTAAGCGTAACGCTGGATTCACTACTTTCACCGCCTTGGCTATCGCATCGGCCAGTGCCGGTTCACATGCCGCCTGATTGTAAAGCATGCCGTGAGGCTTAACATGCGACAGCGTGCCGCCTTCAGCGGCGACAATCGCGCTGAGTGCGCCAAGCTGATACACCACCTGTGCAAAGACAATTTCCGCGGGCACATTCATCGCCTTGCGGCCAAAATTTTCACGATCGGGAAAACTCGGATGTGCACCCAGTGCGACGCCATAGCCGATTCCCCAACGCACGGACTGACGCATGGTTTGTGCATCACCGGCATGAAACCCACAGGCAATATTGGCAGAGGTCACCAGCTTGAGTAGCGCTTCGTCGTTCTCACTGCCTTCGCCCAGATCGGCATTCAGATCAATAATCATGCAGCCTCCACGCCAGCTGTTCGAGGTAACGTCGCTGTTCTTCGGCCGCTTTTTGCGCCTGTGCCTGCGTACAGTGAATAAAATGTATCGGTTCACCGAGCCGGATTTGCGCTAAATGGAATAAATCGGCTTCAATCACCGTCGCAATTCGCGGGTAACCGCCGGTTGTCTGGGCATCCGCCAGCAGTACGATAGGGCGACCATTGTGCGGAACCTGCACCACGCCCGGCAGCAACCCATGCGATGGCAGCTCGCGCGGTTTGCTACCCGGCAATGCGGCGCGCTGTAGTTCAGCACCCAGCAAACGGTAACCCATACGGTTACTTTGCGGGCTCAGTTGCCAGGACGTTCGCCAGAACAGCTCCTGCATCTCTTCGCTGAATTCCTGATATTCCGGCCCCGGCAAGGCCCGCACGCGATTGCCGAACAGCAGTTGCTTGATACCAATTTCTCGCGTCAGTTCGCGAGTCGGCGTTCCCAGCGGAAGTTCATCGCCATCCCTCAGCAAGCGTCCGTCAAAGCCGCCAAAACCAGCTTTCAAATCGGTACTGCGCGACCCAAGCGCTTCCGGCACATCCACCCCGCCGGACAAGGCCAGATAGCTGCGCATTCCGTTACGCGGCATGCGCATTTTCAACGTTTGTCCCGGCTTCACGGCGAAACGCCAGCCGGTCCAGAGCGGCTTGCCATCGAGGTCAGCATGACAGTCCGCACCAGTCAGCGCCACCCAGCAGGCGGTGGTGAATGTTGCGCTAAACTTGCCCAGCGTAATTTCCAGCGCAGCAGCATTCTCCGCGTTGCCCACCAGCAGGTTGGCCATTGTCAGTGCAGGCAGATCGAGCGCGCCCGACTGGCTGATACCCAAACGGCGAAAGCCGACACGACCACCATCCTGCACCGAAGTATGCAAGCCGGCATGAATAACCTTCAGCATACGCCCTCCTTCTGTGGCAGAAACCGAACGTTATCGCCAGGTCGCAGCAGCGTTGGCGGCATCGTTTGTGGAGTAAACAGCTTCAACGACGTGCGGCCAATCAGCTGCCAGCCACCCGGCGTCGCCAGCGGATAAATCCCCGTCTGCGCGCCACCAATCCCGACCGATCCCGCCGGCACGCGCAGGCGTGGTTCGGCGCGACGCGGCATATGCAGCTTCTCGTTTAATCCACCGAGGTAGGCAAAGCCCGGCTGAAAGCCCAAAAAGTAAACCACATACTGCGCGGCAGCGTGTGCTTCCACAACCTGACTCACTGTCAGGCCACTGTGAGCGGCAACTTCCGCCAGATCTGGCCCCGCCTCTCCGCCATACACAACAGGAATGTCGATATCGCGTGGATCAAACACCAGCGATTCACTCTCTTCCCACCAGCGCTGCAAACGTTCAATCGCATCCAGCGCCACCTGCTGGGGATGCGCCAGCAGCACCGTCAGATTGTTCATGCCCGGAATCGCTTCCAGCACCTCTTCATGATGGTTCAGGCGCTCGGCCAGCCCCCATATCCGCTGCTGGCTCTCCAGCGACATTGGCGGTTCCAGTTCCAGAACGACAGCCCTCTCGCCCAGAAGATAACACCGTGCTCGTTGCAATCTTTCCTCCTGAATCGCGTTTTTTCCGTCATGATGAACATGGCTAAATGATTAGCGTTGCTTACTGATAAATTTTCTTCTCAACAGCGAAGCAACAACGATGCCAATATCGAAAATGTGACATCATTCCTGTGCGATACCAAGACTTTCAACCCATCACGCCGGGTTAGGAATATCAATAAATGTCACATCAAAACCATGTTGTGCCGCCAGCCATTCGCCCAATGCTTTGATGCCGCCGCGTTCGGTAGCATGGTGTCCGGCAGCAAAGAAGTGCAGTCCCATCTCGCGCGCGATATGAATCGTTTGTTCAGACACTTCACCGGTAATAAACGCATCGACCCCGAAGCGGGCCGCTTGTTCAATAAAACCCTGACCGCCGCCAGTACACCAGGCTACGCGCTGTATCTGTTGCGGTGCATTATCCCCACAATGCAGCACGCTACGCCCCAGCCGTTTTTCTACACGGCGGCAAAAAGCGTCTGCTGTCATGGGCTGTGCCAGTTCGCCATACGGCACCAGCGGTTCGATCGCGCCCTGCACCTGAATCTCCAGCAGCGCCGCCAGCTGTGCGTTATTCCCCAGTTCCGGGTGTGCATCCAGCGGCAGATGGTAGCCGTACAGGTTGATATCATTAAGCAACAGCGTTTTCAGTCGGTTACGCTTCATACCACAGACAATCTGCGGTTCGTTTTTCCAGAAATAGCCGTGGTGAACCAGAATCGCATCGGCCTGCTTTTCTACCGCCGCATCCAGCAGCGCCTGTGAGGCCGTTACGCCCGTCACAATACGTTTTACGTCCGCACGCCCCTCAACCTGTAAACCGTTCGGTGCGTAGTCCTGAAACGTCGCCGTGCTCAGTTTCTCGTTAATGATTCTTTCCAATTCCACATTACGCATACTTACTTTTCTCTTCTCGATCGTTATCCGCCATACCGATATTTTTGGCCGCCTCAAACGCCGCCAGCGTATCCTGACGTGCAGTTTTGTGGTCGACGATGGGCAGCGGATAGTTCAGCTGATGGTGGTGTTTGTCAGCCCAGCGATGGGGCTGATGAATATCTTTATCCGGCACGGCGGCCAGTTCGGGCAGCCAGTGACGAATAAACCGACCTTCAGGGTCGAAGCGCTCGCCCTGCGTTGTCGGGTTAAAAATACGAAAATAAGGTGCTGCATCGGTGCCTGTCGACGCCGCCCACTGCCAGCCGCCGTTATTCGCCGCCAAATCGCCATCCAGCAGTTGGGACATAAAGTAGCGTTCGCCTTCGCGCCAATCGATCAGTAAATCTTTGACGAGAAAACTGGCACAAATCATACGCAGGCGATTGTGCATCCATCCCGTTTCATTTAGTTGACGCATCGCTGCATCCACGATCGGGTAGCCCGTTTTCCCTTGCTGCCAGGCGGCTAAATCCTCCCGCGATTCTCGCCATTTCACCCACTGCGTCCACGCGGTGAACGGTCGGTGTTTACACAACTGCGGCCAGGACACAATCAGGTGGCGGTAAAATTCACGCCAGACCAGCTCGTTAAACCAGGTAAACGCCCCGCCCTCACGCCGTTCCAACATCTCTGGGCATTCGGCACGCAGACGGTTAAAGCATTGGCGCGGCGATACGATCCCAAGTGCCAGATACGGAGAAAGTTTGCTGGTGCCGGGCAGCGCAGGAAAATCCCGCTGCTGGTCGTAATCCTGCACCTGCTCGCGGCAAAAACGGCGCAGTTGCTGTAATGCCGCACGTTCGCCGCTGGGGAAATCGTCGCCATCCACCTCACGCTGCGGGTAGCTGAACGGTGCCAGTTCCACCATGTTATTGATCGGCTCACCGCGCGCGTCCGGTGCCGGTACGCACGTCGTATCCGACTCAAGCAGACGTTTGATAAAAGCCTGACGAAAGGGCGTAAACACTTTGTACATCTCGCCATTACCCGTCAGCACACTACCAGGCGGTAACAACAGACTGTCATGATAACCGTGACAAACAACGCTATCGGCCAGCCGATCTTTCACCTGCTTATCACGCAGCCGCTCATTGATTTCATACTGGTAATTGTAGAAAAGATCGGTCGCCTGCTGCTGCGCACAAAACTGTACCAGCCAGTCAACCGACGCTGCAAAGTCAGCACATTCGTGGTAATGCAGCGGGATGCCTTTCTCGGCTAGCGCCTGCTGCACCAACCTCAGGTTCTCCAGCAGAAAGGCCGCCTGACGCGGTGCCATATCGTGCTTTTCCCACTGCACCGGCGTGGCGATAAAGACCGCCAGCACGGTGGCGTTCGGATCCTGACAGGCCGCGTACAGCGCCAGATTATCGGTAACGCGCAGATCGTTGCGTAGCCAGACTACATGTGTAACTGCATGCGTGGTCATGAAATTCCTCGGGCGGTCAAACTAGTGTCCATAACGCAGGCGTAATGCCTCGGGGTACGGCTCAAAGTAACGCTGCTGAGCCAGATACGCATCGGGGTATTCCGCCATGTAATGTTTTAGCAACGTGATAGGTGCCAGCAGCGGCTGCAAGCCCTGTCGATAGCGATCGATGAGATGTGCCAGTTCCTGTCGCTGTTGAGAATTAAGCTGGCGTCGGAAGTAGCCCTGCACATGCATCAACACGTTGGTGTGATTACGCCGCGTCGCAGGCTTCGACAGTAGCTTCATCAACCGCTTCCGATATTCAACGATGTAGTCTTCCAGCGATTCCCACTTATCGATCCCCGCAACAAACGGCCCTAGCTCGCGGTATTCCGGCTGGGAATGCGCCAACAGCAGGAGTTTATAGCGGCTATGAAAGGCAATCAGCGCACCACGGCTCAGCCCGTTTTGCCATAGCTGATTCAGTTCGTGTAACGCATAAACGCGCTCAATGAAATTCTCCCGCAAGCCGGGATCCTGCAAGCGTCCGTCTTCCTCAACCGGTAGCCAAGGCATTTGCCGCATCAGCTCCTGCGTAAACAGGCCGATACCGCTTTTACGTGCATCTTTTTGCGCTTCATCGTAAACCTTCACGCGCTCCATACCGCAGCTCGGCGATTTGGCACAGACGATATAACCGCATAAGTGCTGAAGCAGGCTGACTTTGTCAGCGGAAAACGCCGCCATCTGCTGGGTGACATCCAGTGGCGAACCATTGCTGGCGCGCAGCGTGATATCGCTTTCCCCTTTGCGCACCAGCCTGAGCGCCGGACGCGGCACCGGTAACCCAATCGCCATTTCCGGGCAGACCGGTTCAAAACGAAAATAGGGTGCCAGTTGTTCAGCGGCAAACGTCAAACGCTTGTGCCCGCCATCAAATCGCACAGGATTACCGAGCAAACAGGCGCTGATACCAACAGGAATGAGTTCGAGCGTCATGATTTATCCTTACGCTTGTCAATATGGTTTACCTTGATGGCATTCTGCAAACCCTCTGACCAGCATAGCGGATTTCACCACGATTCTGTGCAGTCGCAGCGAAGAATAAAGGAATAAATCATGAGATTGGGGAGAAATAACGGCAGGACAGGCAGAAAGGGAAATGGGTAAATCTCGTCAAAACATCTTTAAACCGATCCTTCACCGGTTCATTTTTCGTGTTTATCTGCCATTCCCGTTTTAGGGATACAGCAGATAAACACGAGAGACCTTATACGCAGGCCTTAATAAAAATCGCAGGCGACGGCTTCGGACTGCGCCATCCACACGGGTTTATCGCTGGTTTTCAGCCAGACGCGGTGTAAATAGCTGTAAAAACGCGCCCGATCGCGACGGAACAGCATCACCGGTAACGCCAGCACGCCGATGGCAACCACGGCGGCGCGACGCAGGAGAATACGGTGTAAGGGATAAGTAGTATAAAGCGACATAACGATCCTCCTCTGGGATAAGCACCTTTGTTCAGCGGCGCTTTTCATAACGATAAAATAAGAACTGTGATATTGGTTAAAATTTTACCGCCTTTTCTGAAAGTTTACTACTCATCTGACCAGTAAAAGATGAAATAATCGCCAATTTTTTCGTCATCACGTCATTAAGTTACAACAACGTTAAAAACAAACTTATCATTAGTTAATTTATGGTTTTAGATTGGATCACTTTATCCCTTTCTCTTGATACCACCTTCCCACCGCAAACGATGTTGTTGGCACCGTAGTGCCATTACCGCTTCCACCGTCTACTTTTCAGCCCATTTTTATACTTTTTTTACGCCTACAGACGGGAAATTTGCACCTTCTTTTCCTGCGTTTTCCTACCCTGACGCTGTCTATTTTGTTCTGGAGGTGTGTTGTGACGCTTAGCATCGTCTTAGGCGGCCTGATCGTGCTGCTGTTACTGGTGTATCTGGTTTATGCCTTGTTGAAGGCGGAGGAATTCTGATGGCCGCTGACGCTTTTTTACTGATCTTTGGTCTGTTGCTCACGGTGCTGATTGTCGCTCAGCCGCTGAGCAGCGGACTGGCCCGTCTGATTGAGGGCGAAACGGGTGCGCTCTTGCAAAAGTTTGAATCAGGAGCGGCGCGCCTTTTCGCTTTCGATACGACGGAGATGCGCTGGCAGCAGTATGCGGCGGCTATTCTGACGCTTAACCTGATCGGCATTGCCGTCCTGTTTGTCCTGTTAATGGCGCAGGGGACTCTGCCGCTTAACCCAGAAAATATGCCGGGGTTGTCGTGGCATTTGGCGTTAAACACGGCAATCAGCTTTGTCACCAACACCAACTGGCAGGCTTACAGCGGTGAAAACACGCTGAGCTATCTGAGCCAGATGGTTGGCCTAACGGTACAAAATTTCCTGTCCGCTGCCAGCGGCATCGCCGTCGCTTTCGCGTTAATCCGCGCATTTTCCCGTCGCTGCGTCGACACGCTAGGCAACGCGTGGCTCGATCTGTTTCGTATCACGCTGTATGTGCTGCTGCCGCTGTCCCTGCTGCTGGCGCTGTTTTTTGTCAGTCAGGGCGTGTTGCAGAACCTGCTGCCTTATCAGCATCTAACCACCCTAGACGGCGCAGCCCAAACGCTGCCGATGGGGCCCGTTGCTTCACAGGAAGCCATTAAACTGCTCGGCACCAACGGCGGCGGTTTCTTTGGCGCTAACTCGGCGCACCCGTTTGAAAACCCGACCGCGCTGAGCAACATCGTGCAAATGCTGGCGATCTTGTTGATTCCTACTGCGCTGTGCTTCGCCTTTGGCAAAGCCGTGAGCGACAAGCGTCAGGGCCACGCGCTGCTGTGGGCGATGGCGCTGATCTTTATCGTCGCCGCTGCCGTCGTGATGAAAATGGAGGTCAACGGTAACCCGCATCTGCTGGCACTAGGCGCGGACAGCGCCGCGAATCTGGAAGGTAAAGAGACGCGTTTTGGCGTTCTGACGTCCAGCCTGTATGCGGTTGTCACCACGGCGACCTCGACGGGCGCGGTAAACGCGATGCACGATTCTTTCACCGCCCTCGGCGGCATGGTTCCCATGTGGCTGATGCAGATTGGCGAAGTGGTGTTCGGCGGTGTCGGTTCTGGCCTATACGGCATGCTGCTGTTCGTACTTCTGACTGTCTTTATTGCCGGCCTGATGATTGGCCGTTCGCCGGAATATCTGGGCAAAAAGATCGAAGTCTATGAGATGAAGATGACGGCGCTGGCGATTCTGATTCCTCCTGCGTTAGTGCTACTCGGCACCGCGCTGGCGCTGAGTACGGAAGCCGGACGCAGCGGCATTCTGAACCCCGGCGCACACGGCTTTAGCGAAGTGCTCTATGCCGTGTCCTCCGCCGCGAACAACAACGGCAGCGCGTTTGCCGGCCTGAGCGTCAACACACCGTTCTATAACGTTCTGCTCGCTGTCGCCATGCTGCTGGGCCGCTTTGCCGTCATGCTGCCGGTGCTGGCTATCGCCGGTTCGCTGGTCGTGAAAAAGCGCCAGCCGGAAAGTAAAGGCTCATTGTCTACTCGTAGTCCGCTGTTTATCGGCATGCTCATCGCTATCGTCCTGCTGATTGGCGCACTGACGTTTATCCCTGCACTGGCGTTAGGGCCAGTCGCTGAACATTTACAGTTCGGCCTGACTCACTAAGGCTGGAGACTTTTTATGACTCGTCACACGATGAATCATCAGGCAACACAGGAACCGGCCTCTGCCCAGCAGGGCGAGGCTTCCCGCCACGTTGGCAAACGTAAACAGCAAGCACTGTTTGACAGAGCGTTAATCCGTTCGGCGCTGAAAGATGCGCTGAAGAAACTCGATCCGCGCGTGCAGTGGCGCAATCCGGTCATGTTCGTGGTGTATCTCGGCAGTATGCTGACGACCCTCGTCTGGCTGGCGATTCTGGCAGGTAAAACGGAAGGAAACGCCGTGTTTACCGGGCTGGTATCACTCTGGCTGTGGTTTACCGTGCTGTTCGCCAACATGGCCGAAGCACTGGCGGAAGGTCGCAGTAAGGCGCAGGCAAATGCGCTGAAAGGCGTTAAGAAAACCAGTTGGGCTAACAAGCTCGCCGCGCCGCATCACGATGCCAGCTCGGAATCGGTCCCAGCCGATAGCCTGCGCAAGGGCGATATTGTGCTGGTGAGCGCGGGTGAAACCATTCCGTGCGACGGTGAAGTGCTGGAAGGCGGCGCGTCCGTCGATGAAAGCGCCATCACAGGGGAGTCCGCGCCGGTAATCCGCGAGTCCGGCGGCGATTTCGCCTCCGTCACCGGCGGCACACGCGTGCTGTCCGACTGGCTGGTGATTCAGTGCAGCGTCAATCCCGGCGAAACGTTCCTCGACCGGATGATTGCCATGGTCGAAGGAGCACAGCGCCGGAAAACGCCGAACGAGATCGCGCTGACCATTCTGCTGATCGAACTGACACTGATTTTCCTGCTGGTAACGGCCACACTCTACCCGTTCTCCTGGTTTGGCGTGCAGGCCAATAACAGCGGCGATGTTGTCGGCGTGACCGTGCTTGTCGCCCTGCTCGTCTGTCTGATCCCCACCACCATCGGTGGCCTGTTGTCGGCTATCGGCGTGGCAGGGATGAGCCGGATGCTGGGTGCTAACGTGATTGCTACCAGCGGGCGTGCCGTCGAAGCGGCGGGCGATATTGACGTTCTGCTGCTGGATAAAACCGGCACCATTACGTTGGGCAACCGTCAGGCTTCGGCTTTCCTGCCCGCACCGGGTGTGACCGAACAGGCGCTGGCTGACGCCGCGCGTCTTGCCTCCTTAGCCGATGAAACGCCCGAAGGCCGCAGCATCGTGGTGCTGGCTAAGCAGCGCTTTACTCTGGCGGAACAAGACTTAACGTCGCTGGACGCGACTTTTGTCCCCTTTACGGCTCAGACGCGCATGAGCGGCGTCAATGTTGGTCAGCGCACCATTCGTAAAGGTGCCGTCGATGCCCTGCGTCGCTACATTGAAGCGAACAACGGTGACTTCCCGCATCAGGTCGAAGAAGCCGTCTCCAACGTCGCTCGCAGCGGAGGGACGCCGCTGGTCGTTGCAGAAGGCAAGCGCGTGCTTGGCGTGGTGGAGCTGAAAGATATCGTGAAAAGCGGCATCAAAGAGCGCTTTGCCGAGCTGCGCAGTATGGGGATCAAAACCGTGATGATCACCGGCGACAACCCGCTCACGGCAGCGGCGATTGCCGCAGAAGCTGGCGTCGATGATTTTCTGGCGGAAGCGACACCGGAAACCAAGCTGGCGCTGATCCGCCAGTATCAGGCCGAAGGTCGACTGGTGGCAATGACGGGCGACGGCACGAACGATGCCCCCGCGCTAGCGCAGGCCGATGTGGCGGTGGCCATGAACTCCGGCACGCAGGCAGCAAAGGAAGCGGGCAACATGGTTGATTTGGACTCCAATCCAACCAAGCTGATCGAAGTCGTGCACATCGGTAAGCAGATGCTGATGACACGCGGCTCACTGACCACGTTCAGTATCGCCAACGATGTGGCGAAGTACTTCGCCATTATCCCAGCTGCGTTTGCTGCCACTTATCCGCAGCTCAATGCGCTCAACGTGATGCAGTTGCATTCCCCCACTTCGGCCATGCTGTCGGCGGTGATCTTCAATGCGCTGATTATCGTGTTTCTGATCCCGCTCGCGCTCAAAGGGATTCGCTATCGCCCCATGAGCGCCGCGGCGCAGTTAAGCCGCAATCTGTGGATTTATGGTCTTGGCGGGCTGCTGGTGCCGTTCCTCGGTATCAAGCTGATTGATATGTTGCTGACTGGGCTGAATCTGGCTTAAGGACTGACGGGTATACGCTATGCGCTATTTACGTTCCTCTTTGTTTTTATTCTTATTATTACTGCTGGCTACCGGTCTGGCCTACCCGCTACTGACAACGGTGCTGGCACAGTGGCTGTTCCCAACACAGGCAAACGGATCGCTGATTTACCGTGAGAATACCGCCGTGGGGTCATCTCTGATCGGGCAGACGTTCAGTCGGCCTGGCTATTTTCAGGGGCGTCCGTCCGCCACGTCAGATGCGCCTTATAACGCGCTGGCGTCCGGTGGTAGCAATCTGGCCGCCAGCAATCCGGCGCTGGACAAACAGATCGGCGAACGCGCCGCTCACTGGCATCAGGCGGTTGGCAATCAGCAGCCGGTGCCTGCTGAACTGTTGACGGCATCCGGCAGCGGTCTGGATCCGCAGATTTCCCCAGAGGCCGCGCGCTATCAGGCGATCTACATCGCGCAGGCCAGAGGAATGTCGCTCCAACAGGTGCAGCAACTGATCGATCGCTTTACCGAAACGAGTAGACCTGCGTTCATTGGGCAGCCGGCGGTCAATGTCCTGTTGCTGAATCTGGCACTGGATAAGGAAAAACCCCTGCCTTAATCGGCAGTGCGTTACTATTAATGATTATACGGGGAGCCAGACTCCCCGCCGTCTTTGCTGCGGCCTGACCACGGTTCAGGCCGCGCTAATAAGGGATAGAACATGATTGACGGTGAAGATCGTCGCCCGGATCCCGATAGCCTGCTGGCTCAGGTCGGTGCGCCACCGCGCGGCAAGCTAAAAATCTTTTTTGGTGCCTGCGCGGGCGTCGGGAAAACCTATGCCATGTTGCAGGAAGCCCAGCGGCTACGCGCTCAAGGATTGGATATCCTTGTCGGCGTGGTCGAAACCCACGGCCGTAGCGAAACCGCTGCGCTGCTGGATGGCTTACCGCTGCTGCCGCTCAAGCATTTTCGCCACCACGGCCGCCATACTGTCGAATTCGATCTGGATGCGGCGCTGGCGCGCTGTCCGGCGCTGATTCTGATCGACGAACTGGCGCACAGTAACGTCAACGGCTCTCGCCACCCAAAACGCTGGCAGGACGTGCAGGAACTGCTCGATGCCGGTATCGACGTCTTTACGACAGTGAACGTTCAGCATCTGGAAAGCCTGAACGATGTGGTCGGCGGCGTCACGGGAATTCGGGTACGGGAAACCGTACCGGATCCTATCTTCGATCAGGCCAGCGAAGTCATTCTGGTGGACTTGCCGCCGGACGATCTACGTCAGCGCCTGAATGAGGGCAAAGTGTATCTGCCGCTGCAGGCCGAGCGCGCCGTCGAGAATTTTTTCCGTAAAGGTAATTTGATCGCCCTGCGTGAGCTGGCGCTGCGGCGCATGGCGGATCGGGTTGACGATCAAATGCGCGCCATGCGTGCCGGGAAAGGACGCGAACAGGTCTGGCATACGCGCGATGCCATTCTGTTATGCATCGGCCACGGCACGGGTAATGAAAAACTGGTGCGTACGGCTGCGCGGCTGGCGGCACGGTTGGGCAGCGCCTGGCACGCCGTTTACGTCGAAACGCCGCGTTTGCACCGCTTGCCTGAACCGCAGCGGCGCGCCATCTTGCGGGCGCTCAAGCTGGCACAGGATTTAGGGGCAGAAACCGTTACGCTATCTGAACCCGACGAAGAGCTTGCCGTCCTGCGCTATGCGCGTGAACATAATCTCGGTAAGATCGTTATTGGCCGCCACGTAGAGCAGCGCTTCGGCTGGTGGTGGCGCACCCGCTTTGCCGAACGGCTCGGCCGACTGGGGCCGGATCTCGATCTGGTCGTGGTGGCCGTGCAGGATGACGCGCCAGCCACACCGATTAAAACGCCTGATGCCCGCGGGATAGTAGAAAAATGGCGTATGCAGCTGTTTGGCTGCGGGCTCGCCACGCTGCTGTGCGCCTTTATCACTCTCCTCGCGTCATGGTCGCCGTTCGCCATGCTGGAGCCGGTCAATCTGGTGATGATTTATCTGCTGGCCGTAGTGATCGTCGCGCTCTTCTTTGGCCGCTGGCCGTCGGTGTTCGCCGCCGTCATCAACGTCGCCAGTTTTGATCTCTTCTTTATTCTACCGCGCGGCACGTTTGCCGTGTCGGATGCGCAATATCTGGTCACCTTTGCCGTGATGCTTGGCGTCGGCCTGCTGGTCGGTAATCTGACCGCTGGCGTGCGCTATCAGGCCAGAGTCGCCCGCTATCGCGAGCAGCGCGTCCGCCATCTGTATGAGATGTCCAAGGCGCTGAACCGCAGCCTGTCCAGCGCCGATATTGTCAAAGCCAGCCAGCATTTTCTCAGCACGACGTTTCAGGCCAGAATCGCGGTTCTACTTGCAGACAGCCTGCATCATACTTCCGCTGAACTCACGCAGCCTGCGCGGGACGGTCAGCAGTTGATTGTCGATCGTGCTATCGCCCGCTGGAGCTTCGATCATCGCGCGCCGGCCGGAGCGGGAACGTCCACCCTACCCGGCGTGTCGTATCAGATCCTGCCGCTCGCCACCACACAGCAAATCTTCGGCGTGTTAGCGATCGAGCCCAATAACGCCCGCCAACTGATGATCCCCGAACAGCAGCGCCTGCTGGAAACCTTTACCGTGCTGATCGCCAATGCGTTGGAGCGTCTGCATCTGATGCAAAGTACGGAAAATGCCCGGCTGGATGCCGAGCGTGAGCAGTTGCGTAACTCGCTGCTTGCCGCGCTCTCACACGACCTTCGCACGCCGCTGACTGTCCTTTTTGGTCAGGCCGAGATTCTGACGTTGAATCTGGCGAGCGAAGGATCGCCTTATGCTCAGCAGGCCAACCAGATTCGCCAGCACATTTTAAACACCACGCGGCTGGTGAATAATTTGCTCGATATGGCGCGTATTCAGTCGGACGGCTTTAACCTGCGCAAAGAGTGGCAAACGCCGGAGGAACTCATCGGCAGTGCCCTGCAACAGCTGGAAAGCGCGCTGGCGAAAAACACCATTCAGGTTAATCTACCTGATGAGATGGTTCTGGTTTATTGTGATGCGGGGCTGATGGAACGCGTGTTCATTAACCTGCTGGAGAATGCGCTAAAGTACGCCGGAGAGCAGGCCACGATCGCGATTTCGGCGAGCGTTATTCCCACCAGCCTTATTGCAGAGAACACAGCCTCGCAGCCCGGTACGCAGGAAAATGCGTTGGAAATCATCGTGCAGGACAATGGCCCGGGGATTGAGCCTGGTCAAGAAAACATGATTTTTGATAAATTTTCCCGTGGTCACAAAGAGTCGTCGATTCCCGGCGTGGGGCTGGGGCTGGCGATCTGTCGGGCAATTGTGGAAATTCACGGCGGCCGTATCTGGGCAACGAATGCGGAAAGCGGCGGTGCAGCTTTCCACTTCACGTTACCACTATCGGCACCGCCGGATCTCGAGCCGGAAGATATTGAGGAGCACTGAATCCATTGCAGGCCACTATTCTGATCGTTGAGGATGAAAAAGAGATTCGTCGTTTTGTTCGTCAGGCGCTGGAAGGCGAAGGCTGTCGCGTGTTTGACGCAGAAACGATGCAGCGCGGTTTGCTGGAAGCGGCCACGCGTAAGCCCGATCTGATTATTCTCGATTTGGGCCTGCCGGACGGCAACGGTATCGACTACATCCGCGATTTACGCCAGTGGAGCAGCCTGCCCGTGATTGTGCTGTCTGCCCGCACCGACGAGCAGGATAAAATAGACGCGCTGGATGCGGGTGCCGATGATTACCTGACCAAACCGTTCGGCATCGGCGAACTGCTGGCACGGTTGCGCGTCGCGCTGCGGCGTCATAGCAATACACAGCAGGAAACGCCGCTGGTGAGCTTCGGGAATATTACTGTCGATTTACTTAATCGGCAGGTGAATCGCGACGGTCAGGAACTGCACCTGACGCCCATCGAATTTCGCCTGCTGGCAACGCTGCTCGCCAACCCCGGCAAAGTGCTGACGCAACGTCAACTCCTGACGCAGGTTTGGGGGCCGAACGCCGTCGAGCACAGCCACTATCTGCGCATTTATATGGGGCACCTGCGCCAGAAGCTGGAAAGCGATCCGGCAAGACCGCGCCATCTCTTGACTGAAACCGCTATCGGCTATCGTTTTATGCCGTAAAATCATCTTCCTGTATTAGGCAACGTCCGTGGGG
The DNA here is from genome assembly GCF_016950255.1 of Pectobacterium brasiliense. NCBI lineage: Bacteria > Pseudomonadati > Pseudomonadota > Gammaproteobacteria > Enterobacterales > Pectobacteriaceae > Pectobacterium > Pectobacterium brasiliense. The sequence goes on from NZ_JACGFN010000001.1 coordinate 1,630,728, forward strand.
AACCTCTCCCGCAGTACGTGCCTGTCTTTTCTTCAGGAATACACCGTCATGAGTAGTTGGTTAATTTACGCCTTGCTGTCTGCTGTATGTGCCGCGATGGTCGCGATATTTGGCAAGATCGGTCTGCAAAATTTGGACGCCAATACGGCGACCGCAATTCGTGCCGTCATTATGGCACTTTTCCTGGTGGGCGTGGTGGTCGCACAGGGTAAGCTGGCGCTGGTCGGTGAGATTGTCGCCAATAAGAAAGCGCTGTTGTTCATTGTGCTCAGCGGCGTTGCTGGTGCGCTGTCGTGGCTATTTTACTTTGTGGCGTTGAAGAACGGTAACGTCGCACAGGTCGCGCCGATCGATAAGCTCAGCGTGGTCTTCGCGGTCGTGCTGGCAGTCATTCTGCTGGGAGAGAAAATTTCGCTGATGGCGGGAGCCGGCGTGGCGCTGATTTCCGTCGGAGCGCTACTGGTCGCGTTGGGATAAAGGCGTTCTGCGTTTTCTGTCCGTACAAGATAAAAAAGGCGCTGCAAGCAGCGCCTTTTCACTTATTTAGCCGTTGCGAGTACCGCACTGACAATTTCTACCGCTTCTTTCTCGATTCGCTCGCGGTGTTCCGCCCCGAGGAAACTTTCACAGTAGATCTTGTAGGCTTCTTCCGTACCGGAAGGACGTGCAGCAAACCAGCCGTTTTCCGTCATCACTTTCAGGCCGCCAATCGATGCACCATTACCCGGCGCAGCGGTCAGGCGTGCAGTAATCGGATCGCCCGCCAGCGTGCTGGCTGATACCTGCTCAGGTGACAGCTTAGACAGCACCGCTTTTTGCGCATGCGTCGCGGAAGCCTGAATACGGTTGTAGCTCGGCGCGCCAAAACGCTGTGCCAGCTCATCATAGTGCTGCTGCGGGTTTTTACCCGTCACGGCCGTAATTTCCGCCGCCAGCAGACACAGAATGATGCCGTCTTTGTCCGTCGACCACGGCGTGCCGTCAAAGCGCAGGAAAGACGCCCCCGCGCTCTCTTCACCACCGAAGCCAAAGCTGCCGTCATACAAACCATCAACGAACCATTTGAAGCCAACCGGCACTTCCACCAGCTTACGACCCAAATCTGCCACTACGCGATCGATCATCGCACTGGATACCAGCGTTTTGCCGACAGCAACAGATTGTCCCCACTGAGGACGGTGCTGGAACAGATAGTTGATCGCTACCGCCAGATAGTGGTTCGGGTTCATCAGCCCGGAAGGCGTGACAATACCGTGGCGGTCATAGTCAGGATCGTTGGCAAACGCCAGATCGAATTTGTCACGCAGCGCCAGCAGCCCAGCCATGGCAAACTCTGACGAGCAGTCCATACGGATCACCCCATCGTGATCCAGCGACATAAAGCGGAATGTCTGATCGACGGCATCGTTCACCAGCGTCAGATCCAGCTTGTAGTGCTCTGCGATACGCTGCCAGTAGGCAATGCCGGAACCGCCCAGCGGGTCGACACCCAACTTCAGACCCGCACGTTGGATCGCCGCCATGTCCACCACGCTAGCCAGCCCTTCGACATAGGCCTGAACCAGATCCTGTTCATGGACGTGTCCGCTGTTCAATGCCTGATCCAGCGTAATCCGCTTCACGTCACGTAGTTCATCCGCCAGCAGCGCATTCGCACGCGTCTCAATCACGCTAGTGAGGTTGGTATCTGCCGGGCCACCGTTTGGCGGATTATATTTGATCCCACCATCTTCCGGCGGGTTGTGGGACGGCGTAATCACAATGCCGTCCGCCAGCGCACCGCCCTGACGATTGTGAACCAGAATCGCGTTAGACACCGCAGGCGTTGGGGTAAAACCATTATCCAACTGAACGATCACATCCACGCCGTTGGCAGCCAACACTTCCAGCACGGAGATAAACGCTGGCTCGGAGAGCGCGTGAGTATCTTTACCGACATAGCACGGGCCGCTGATGCCTTGCTTTTTACGCTCTTCTGCAATCGCCTGCGCAATCGCCAGAATATGCGGTTCATTAAAGCTATGACGCCCCGCGCTACCGCGATGGCCAGACGTACCGAATTTCACCGCGTGCGCTGTGTTGCCGACTTCCGGGCGCAGCACATAATATTGTGACGTTAACTGTGCCACATTAATCAAATCGCTCTGCTGGGCAGGCTGTCCGGCCCTTGGGTGATTAGCCATTGGCGCTTCTCCCTAACGCTGTAGTTAGATAAGTGGTTAATAGATAATTAGATAGTGCCGCACACTTTTTCTGTCAGTTCCGCTGGGAACTGCATCGTCAGCATGATGTGCTCAACCATGCTGCGTTTACGACCGGTATTCGTGTTGGTAATCACCCAGTATGGCGTGCCTGGAATATGTTTGGGCTTGGTGTGTGTGCCATGCTGAAGCAACGTTTGCTGGTCGCCCGCGAAATAGACGCGGGTGCGGCCATGAAGAGATTCTGTCGCGGCAGCAAATTCCTGCGGCGATAAGGTATACAGCGTGGACAGAACCAGCATAAAGCGATTGATGGCTTTATTCTGTTCAGCGTATTCATCCGACAGCAGCAGCTCACGCAGGGTTCGTACCCGGTCGCGCGGGCTCGGTGCAGCGGCAGGCTGAGACGTCGTCGTTGCGGCACTCGCTACCGCAGGCGTTGTGACAGGTTGCCCAGCGGTAAATTTCAGCATGCGCCGTAAAATATCTGATGCGCTCTCACCAATATGCTGTGTGTGGCTGGCAATATAACGATAAAGCTCTTCGTCGACTTCAATAGTTTTCATCTTTATCCAGTGCTGTTTTTACCCATTACCATGCAAATTACAGAGACATTTTCCCTTCTGTAACCCGACATCGATGGATAGATGACTCAAATCAAAAGGATTATACAGGCGTTCAAACATTATCGAACAGCGGCATAATGGGACAATAGCAAAAGTCAGACTATGCCCCAAAGCCTTTCATTCCTTGCTGCCCCTTCAGTGACAACATTCATTCTAAAGTCATGATACCCTAAGCCCATGTCTCTCTGAATGAACTTCACCATGAAATTGAATCATCGCTGGCAAAATGCGCACCAGCCCACAGATAACCTCCCTGTCGTCCTGATTCATGGCCTGTTTGGTACATTAGATAACCTTGGCGTATTGGGCCGGGATTTGCAAAACACGCATGACATTCTGCAAATCGATTTACGTAATCACGGTTTGTCGCCGCGTTCATCACAGATGAACTACCCCGCGATGGCGCAGGATGTGCTGGCATTACTGGATGAACTGAACATCGAACGCGCTATCGTTATTGGGCATTCAATGGGCGGAAAAGTCGCTATGGCGCTCAGCGCGCTCATTCCCGAACGGTTGGACAAACTGGTCGCCATTGATATCGCACCGGTGGATTATCAGGTGCGCCGCCACGACACTATCTTTGCCGCACTGCGTGCCGTAACGGAAGCGGGTGTGACATCACGAGCAGAAGCGACAACACTCATGCGCCAGCACATAAAGGAAGACGGCGTGATTCAGTTTTTGCTGAAATCCTTCCAACAGGGAGAGTGGCGTTTTAACGTGCCGGTGCTGTGGGATGAGTACGAAAACATCGTTGGCTGGCAAGAGGTTCCGTCCTGGCAAGGACCCATCCTGTTCATTCGCGGCGGCGATTCTCCCTATCTGGACGATTCCTACCGCGATGCGCTATTGCGTCAATTCCCGGCGGCGCGTGCGCATGTGATCAGCGGTGCTGGACACTGGGTTCATTCAGAAAAACCCGATGCGGTTTTGCGCGCTATCCACCGTTTTCTGGACACGAATTAACCAGACGGCACTGACACTGGCGGATTCATGATAACGGCGGCAGTTAACCGTTGTCGCCGCCAGTGCGGCTAGGGTATGATGGCGCACGCAGTAGAGGGACGGCTGATTCAGCCACAAGCATTGTAACCACTTCATCAAAATGCACGCATCACTCCCAACATGTTTCACAGATAGAAAACCGCCACCTGACACCTGTAGCAGGATGAGAATAGGCATCGGTTGTATCTTTTGAACAAGACGGGCAGCGCGGTGTATTTTGGTCCGAATACCTTGCAGTATCATTACTTATGGCAAAAGAACAAACGGATCGCACCACACTGGATCTGTTCGCAGACGAGCGTCGTCCGGGCCGCCCCAAGACCAACCCGCTCACGCGTGACGAACAACTAAGAATTAACAAGCGTAATCAACTACGTCGCGATAAAGTTCGTGGGTTGCGACGTGTTGAATTAAAGATTAACAGCGATGCCGTCGATATCCTGAACAGCCTTGCTGAAGAGCGGAACATTAGCCGCAGTGAGTTGATTGAAGAGATGCTGCTGGCGCAGCTGGCCGAACAGCAATCCTGATGGGCACAGCGCGACATTCAGATAACGCGGTGTTAATAACGTAGTATTCAGTAATGCAGTATTCACATCTTGTGCGGCGCCATTTCTGACGCCGCCTGAACGTTAATCCAAGATTAAACACGCCATCCCAGATTAAGAGCCTATATCAGGCTCTTGAACGACGCTTAAAACTTTTCCCAGTTGTCGTTACTGGCTGGCAGTGCTTTGCCTGCACGCGGGGCAATCACCTGCGTTTTCTGCACGGGTTTTGCGGCCACTTGCAGTTTTGATTGCGCATCGGACAGTTGGAACAGCGACACAGTCTGGTTCAGCAGGGCCGCTTGTTCTTCCAGTGACAACGCGGCTGACGAGGCCTGTTCAACCAACGCGGCATTTTGCTGCGTTACGCTGTCCATTTCCGCCACGGCTTGACCAACCTGAGCAATCCCTTTGCTCTGCTCTTCCGAGGCCGACGCAATTTCACCCATGATATCCGTCACGTTCGTCACCGCACGAACGATATCCTGCATGGTGTCACCCGCGTCGCTAACCAGATTTGAGCCGGTATCCACACAGCGAACAGACTCAGAAATCAGCCCTTCAATCTCTTTCGCAGCCTGCGCACTACGCTGCGCCAGGCTGCGGACTTCGCCCGCCACCACGGCAAACCCGCGGCCTTGTTCACCCGCACGCGCGGCTTCTACCGCCGCGTTCAGCGCCAGAATGTTGGTCTGGAACGCGATGCCGTTAATCACGGTGGTGATCTCTGCAATTTTTCTCGAGCTGCCGGAGATTTCCGCCATGGTTTTCACCACGTTCTCAACGATTTCACCGCCCTTCTTCGCCGTTGTTGAGGCTTGTAATGCCAGTTGGCTGGCGTGGTTGGCGTTTTCGGCGTTCTGTTTCACCGTTGCAGTCAATTGCTCCATGCTCGCCGCCGTTTCTTCCAGTGCGGAAGCTTGCTCTTCGGTACGTGAAGACAGATCGTTGTTGCCTGCGGCAATCTCAGAAGCCCCTTGATAGATGGAATCCGTGCTGTTTCTGATCGTGCTAACCGTGCTAGCCAAACTCCCCTGCATGTCACGCAGCAGTGGGAACAGGCGGCCGACGCAGTTATTACCAAAGTCCAGAATCGGTTTGCCCAAGTGGCCGGAAGCAATCACACCAAAGTGATAGCGCAGATCGTTTAACGGACGAACCAGACACACCACCAGATAGCGGTCAGTCAGGAACAGCATGATCAGGCCGATAATCAACCCGCTCAGCAAAATGTTCTGTCCAATCGTGGTGATTTGTTCAAAACGAACACCTGCGGCATCAAATTTCTCTGCGCTGGCGTGACTGAATGCAGAGAGAGAGGCACCAAACTGACGACTCAATGGCGGCACAACGTTCTTGGCCTGATTTTGGTAGTCATCCAGCGCGTTGGCAGCGGCCTTCTGGTAAAGCGGTTCAACGCCCTGAGTCACCAGGTTATTCCAGTCACGGCTGACCGCCTGTACCAGCGCAGCATCCAGACCCGCATGATCGATAGCATTAAACGCCACCAAATCAGATTTCAGTTTATCCAGCGCGACAAGTGCAGAAGCCTGCTCTTTATCTGCGGTAGCATTATCACCACTGCGACGAGCGTCAACCGCACGCGCCAGACGGGTTACCATACGGAAATATTGATCGTTGCCCTGGTTGATAAAATTCATGTTCTGAACCAGCAAGGTGCTGGTTTTCGAGGTCGTCGTCATCTCTTTAAAAGAGAACATGGTGTATATGGATACACCACCCCAAAGAACACAAAAAATGCCTAGCACCCACAGCATCGCGGTTCTGATGGCAATATTTTTTATAAGTTTCATAGCTAACTCCAAATCAGGAAAATGGTTAAAAAGATTTTTATCGCTCATCAACCGATATGAATCAGAAAATTCACACCATGAAACAAGTCACTTCTCCCTAGCGTTCACATTTCACCGAGTTGAAAACTCAAAAACCACGCTAACTCATCGGCTAAATGCCGAGAATATTTAGCATTCTCGCTATATTTATTAATATAATTTTTCATTCTGAGACTAAACGCACCTATTTTTATAGATATAAGTATTTTAATCATAGAGTTGCAAGCGAATGCGCCGCCGCCCGCGTCATGCGGGCGTTGGCATGGGTATGTCATTAGGCGAAAAGGCAATTTGAACGCAACTTCATTTTATTCTTTAACATCAAAAGAATAAAACCATCTCTTATAGATCCCCATCGATTCAGCTGCAAATGGTTATAATTACTATTTCCATTTATTAAGAATATTCCCGCGAAATGTTACAAATTTTCAACTCTATAAAACATTATCTTTTGTACGCGTTTTAATTCCCCACGAATAGTAATGAGCCATTACGCGATCTTTATTCTTCACAAACAGAAGCCTGCTTTTAATTACAATTGAAACAAACCATAAAATAAAAAGCAAATTCATAAAAAATGAAACGCTGTTATAAATAAATATCCGCAACTCTATTAAGGGAATGTGCGCGTAATCTCAAACGATAACATAATCCCTACTCATTATAGGGAGTTTAGTATCAGCAGAGATGTTTTCGTTTTCTGACTTACCTCGCATTCCACACACTCTTGATTTACGCATCCTTACCGATACGAGTTTCTCCCGATGTGAGTGTCTGTTATTATTAACAGATAAGTGGGTGAAATATTACACCATACCATTAGGAATCAAGAGGTTATTCAATTCATGGCACTCATCGGAATATTCTTTGGCAGTGATACTGGCAACACTGAAAACATCGCCAAAACGATTCAACAGCAGTTAGGCACCAACGTCGCTGATGTTCATGACATCGCCAAAAGCAGCAAAGAAGACCTCGAAGGTTTCGATATTCTGCTGCTGGGTATTCCAACCTGGTATTACGGTGAAGCTCAGTGCGATTGGGATGACTTCTTCCCGTCGCTGGAAGAAGTGGATTTCACAGGAAAATTGGTTGCCCTGTTTGGCTGCGGCGATCAGGAAGACTATGCAGAATACTTCTGTGATGCCATGGGCACCATCCGTGACATTATTGAGCCTCGCGGCGCGACGATTGTCGGCCACTGGCCAACAGAGGGCTATTACTTTGAAGCCTCTAAAGGGCTCGCCGACGACAATCACTTCATCGGCCTGGCTATCGATGAAGACCGTCAGCCTGAACTGACCAGCGAACGCGTAACAACGTGGGTGAAACAGATCAGCGATGAGCTGAACCTGAAAGAACTGGTTGGCTAAGCCATTTCGGCTCTGATAATCCCTATCAGAGCCGAAAACAGCATTGATAGGTAAAACCTTTCATAATAATTGATACATTTTTTTAACTTCTATCAGTAAACCTGTACAATAATCCCATCGGCTTTGTATGTGCATCATCATTTCCTCATTCATCAACAACGAATTGCGTTGTATACCAATAGTGTGAATGGGGACAATATTGTTAACATTCCCTTGTTTTCATTTTGTATGCGCGGTTCTATAATTGAGACGCTTTTGCATTTTTTTGAGCCGACCGATGTCATAGGCTAGGCAGCCTCCATTGATAAGTAAGCAACAGGATTAAACCCGCATGACTGACAACAATACCGCATTAAAGAAGGCCGGCCTGAAAGTCACTCTTCCAAGACTGAAAATACTGGAAGTGTTACAGGACCCTGTCTGCCATCACGTCAGTGCGGAAGATTTATATAAGAAACTGATTGATATGGGCGAAGAGATTGGTCTTGCTACCGTCTATCGCGTACTCAACCAGTTTGATGATGCGGGTATCGTAACCCGTCATAACTTCGAAGGTGGCAAATCCGTCTTTGAATTGACGCAGCAGCATCATCACGATCACTTAATTTGCCTCGACTGTGGCAAAGTCATTGAATTCCGCGATGAATATATCGAAGCACGTCAGCGTGAGATCGCAGAAAGACACGGCATTAAACTGTCCAACCACAGTCTTTATCTTTATGGGCATTGCAGTGAAGGGGATTGCCGAGAGGATGAAACCCTGCACGATTCAACACGATAAATCGACCGCATAAAAAAATAAAACCGCCGAGGCGGTTTTATTTTTGTCTTCTTACCGGTGGCCTTAGCCTACCCAGGTATCACGTAGCCCAACCGTGCGGTTAAACACCAGATTTTCTGCACTGGAGTAAACGCGGTCAGCACAGAAATAGCCTTCACGCTCAAACTGATACGCTTTCTCTGCTTCTGCCTGCGCCAGGCTTGCTTCTACAAAACCTTGCGTAATTTTCAGTGAATCAGGATTAATCGTCGACAGGAAATCTTCCGCCGCACCAGGGTTTGCCACACTGAACAGGCGATCGTACAAGCGGAATTCAGCTGGTACCGCGTGTGCCGCAGAAACCCAGTGGATAACGCCTTTCACTTTACGACCATCAGACGGATCTTTGCTCAGCGTTTCCGCATCATAGCTACAGTAGATCGTGGTGATAGTACCCTGCTCGTCTTTTTCAATGCGCTCTGCTTTGATCACATAAGCGTTACGCAGACGCACTTCTTTACCCAGCACCAGACGCTTGTACTGCTTGTTGGCTTCTTCACGGAAGTCAGCACGATCGATGTAAACTTCGCGGCTGAATGCGACCTGACGTGAACCCATTTCTGGCTTGTTCGGATGGTTTGGCATCGCGACAAACTCTTCGTGCTCGGCTGACAGATTCTCGATCACGACTTTGACCGGATCCAGCACCGCCATGGCACGCGGCGCGTTTTCATTCAGGTCGTCGCGGATACAGGACTCAAGCGCGGCCATTTCCACGTTGTTATCCTGCTTCGTTACGCCGATACGCACACAGAATTCGCGGATAGAGGCTGCGCTATAACCGCGACGGCGCAGACCAGAGATGGTCGGCATACGCGGATCGTCCCATCCTTCAACGACGTTTTCCACAACCAGCTGGTTCAGCTTACGCTTAGACATAATCGCGTATTCGAGATTGAGGCGGGAGAACTCGTACTGACGCGGATGGCAAGGAATGGTGATGTTATCCAGCACCCAGTCATACAGACGGCGGTTGTCCTGGAATTCCAGCGTACACAGCGAATGCGTGATCCCTTCCAGCGCATCGGAAATGCAGTGGGTAAAGTCATACATCGGGTAGATGCACCACTTGTTGCCCGTCTGGTGGTGATCGGCAAATTTAATGCGATACAACACCGGATCGCGCATCACGATAAAGGACGATGCCATATCGATTTTTGCACGTAGACAGGCCGTACCTTCCGCAAACCCACCGTTACGCATTTTTTCAAACAGCGCCAGGTTTTCCTGCACGGTGCGATCGCGGTAAGGGCTGTTTTTGCCCGGTGCCGTCAGCGTACCGCGGTATTCGCGAATCTGCTCAGGCGTCAGTTCATCAACGTAAGCCAGCCCTTTACCGATCAGCTCAACCGCATAAGCGTGCAGTTGATCGAAATAATCAGAAGAATAGCGAACGTCGCCGCTCCATGAAAAACCCAGCCACTCGACGTCACGTTTGATCGACTCAACGTATTCGATGTCTTCTTTTACCGGATTGGTATCGTCAAAACGCAGGTTGCATTGCCCCTGATAGTCACGCGCGATACCAAAATTCAGGCAAATAGACTTTGCATGCCCAATATGCAGATAGCCGTTCGGCTCTGGCGGGAAACGCGTCTGAATATGGTCATGCTTACCGGACGCCAGATCTTCATCGATAATCTGACGGATAAAGTTGGTTGGGCGGGCTTCAGCCTCACTCATTCTTCATTCCTCAATGCTAAAACGACGTATAACCAACAATGATCCAACAAGCTACGCTGGGAAACAACCGTTAGTTTCATTTAATTATTCATAACGAAAAAAAAGGGCGAGATTACTATCTCGCCCTATCTATTTCATCGGTATAACACCGCGTTACACGATCAACATCGTCGTATTACGCCTTGTCATTATATCTTGTCATACTCTGCTTTCAGCGCGGTCGCTATCGATTCAGCCTGCGTACCTACCACAATCTGTACGCTCTGCTTATTCAGACGAATAACGCCCGCCGCACCAAGACGTTTTGCCTGTGCATCATCAACCAGAGAGGAATCAGCTACGTTCAAACGCAGACGTGTGATACAGGCATCAATGCCCGTCAGATTGGCTTTTCCGCCAAGTGCCTGCAAATAGCCCCGCGCCAGCGTCGCCGTATCGCTTGATTTCTCGCCCGCAGACGCCGTGCTCACGTCATAGCCATCGGCTTCACTACCGCTCACAGCCAGCTCACGCCCCGGCGTTAACAGATTGAAGCGAGTGATGGTAAAGCGGAACACCACGTAGTAAATGACGAAGAATACCAGCCCTTGGGCAAGCAGCATGTACCACTGAGTGGCCAGCGGGTTACGTGAGGACAGCACCATATCGACCAGACCCGCACTGAAACCAAAACCGGCAATCCAATGCATGCTGGCTGCGATAAAGACGGAAAAACCGGTCAGCAGCGCATGCAGGAAATACAGCACCGGCGCAACAAACATGAAGGAGAATTCCAGCGGCTCGGTGATCCCGGTAAAGAAGGAAGCAAATGCCGCCGCCAGCATAATCCCGGCCACTTTGCTTTTGTTTTCAGGGCGTGCGCAGTGATAAATCGCCAATGCGGCACCCGGCAAACCGAACATCATAATCGGGAAGAAGCCTGCCTGATAACGTCCGGTGATCCCCACGACGGCTTTACCAGAATCGATAGACTGTTGGCCGGCCAGGAAGTTAGGAATATCGTTGATACCCGCGACATCAAACCAGAACACGGAATTCAGCGCATGGTGCAATCCAACAGGAATCAACAAGCGGTTAAAGAAGGCATAGACCCCAGCGCCGACCGACCCCATCTGTTGAATGTGTTCACCGAACGACACCAGCGCATTGTAAATCACCGGCCAGACGTACATTAAAATGAACGCCACCAGAATCATCAGGAAAGAAACCAGAATCGGAACCAAACGGCGTCCGCTGAAGAACGACAGCGCTTTAGGCAATTCAACCTGACTGAAGCGGTTATACAGCTCGGCGGACATGACACCGACCAGAATCCCGATGAACTGGTTTTCAATCTTGCCAAATGCGGCGGGTACCTGTTCAACAGGGATCCGTTGGATCATGGCAACAACGGCCGGTGAACACAGCGTGGTCAGCACCAGATAACCGACAAAACCGGTCAATGCCGCCGCACCATCTTTATCTTTCGACATACCGTACGCGACACCGACAGCAAACAGTACGGCCATATGCCCGATAATCGCCTCACCCGATTTGATGAGGAGAGCCGCCAACGCGTTCTCGCTTCCCCAGCCAACCGGATCAATCCAGTAACCTATCCCCATCAGGATAGCGGCAGCAGGCAGCGTCGCGACAGGCACCATCAATGCCCGACCGACTTTTTGTAAATAGCTCAGAGTACTCACTTTTCCCTCTCTTACCTTTGCGAGGTAATGAAATGTTGTGGGGCAAACAAACCTGCCAATAAATTTCACTGCCGAAGAACGTCGCTGTCGAAAACGTCATTGTTGAAAAAACGTGGCAGCGGTGGTTCTTAGGGGGAGTGTAAGAAAAATAATTCGCTACACAAATTAAACCCCGTAATTATGTGATAAAAATCACCAAAAAACTGCATACAAAAAGTTTATACCTGAATAAAACCCCAACTTATTTCAAGATTAAAAAAAACGGAGTAGACTAATTTTAATGCATAGACAAAACGCGCAACTGGCGCGATTTGCGCAATAACGTATTTAATTCCACTAAAAAATCAGGAGAGCGCCGATGAGACTCATCCCTTTAACCACCGCCGCCGACGTCGGAAAATGGGCCGCCCGCCACATCGTTGAGAAAATTAACGCATTCAAGCCCAGCGCAGAGCGCCCTTTTATTCTGGGATTGCCGACGGGCAGTTCACCGCTGGAGGCCTACAAATCGCTGGTCGCCATGTACAAAGCCGGTCTGGTGAGCTTCAAACACGTTGTCACCTTCAATATGGATGAGTATGTCGGCCTGCCGACCGACCATCCAGAAAGCTATCATACCTTCATGCATCAGAATTTCTTCAATCACGTTGATATTCCGCGCGAAAACATTAACCTGTTGAACGGCAACGCAGAAGACACCACAGCAGAATGTCGCCGCTATGAAGAGAAAATAAAGTCCTACGGGAAAATTCATCTTTTCATGGGCGGTGTGGGTAATGACGGACATATCGCCTTCAATGAACCCGCCTCATCTCTGGCCTCCCGCACCCGCATCAAAACGTTGACAGAAGAAACCCGTATCGCCAATTCCCGTTTCTTCGGCGGGGACGTCAGTCTGGTACCTAAATTTGCCCTGACCGTAGGCGTCGGTACGCTGCTGGATGCCGAAGAAGTGATGATTCTGGTGACAGGTCGTAACAAGGCACAGGCGCTACAGGCTGCGGTAGAAGGCAACGTTAACCATATGTGGACCATCAGCTGTCTGCAACTTCACGCCAAAGCCATCATGGTTTGTGACGAGCCTTCAACAATGGAGCTAAAGGTAAAAACCGTTAAATATTTCCGTGAGTTAGAAACGGAAAGCATGAAAAATATCTAACCGATGCGGGAGTCGATGATGTACGCATTAACCCATAGCCGGATCTTCACCGGCCACCAGATTCTGGATAATCACGCCGTCGTGATTGCCGATGGGCTGATCGAGCGAATCTGCCCACTTGCCGAGCTTCCTGCCGGCATTGAACAACACGACCTGAGCGGTGCGTTCCTCGCCCCGGGTTTTATCGATCTGCAGTTGAACGGCTGCGGCGGCGTGCAGTTCAACGACTCGCTGGACACGATCTCCGTCAAGACGCTGGAGATCATGCAGCAGGCGAACGAGCGTTCAGGCTGTACCAGTTTTTTACCTACGCTGATTACCTCCAGCGATGCATTTATGAAGCACAGCATCGATGTGATGAGAGACTGGCTAGCGCAGAATAAGTATCAGGCGCTTGGGCTGCATCTCGAAGGTCCGTGGCTGAATGTGCTAAAGAAAGGCACGCATGACCCTGCTTTTATTCGCAAACCAACGCAGGAGTTGGTCGACTTCCTGTGCGCCAACGCGGATACCATTACGAAAATCACGCTAGCACCGGAAGAAGTCGAACCGTCGGTTATCCGCCAGCTAACAGCGGCGGGCATTATTGTCTCTGCCGGGCATTCCAACGCCACGTGGGAAGAGGCTAAGCAAGGTTTTGCCGCCGGTATTCGTTTCGCTACCCACCTGTTCAACGCCATGCCGTACCTGACCGGTCGCGAGCCCGGATTGGTCGGCGCGATTTACGACGCCCCGGAAGTCTATTGCGGTATTATCGCGGATGGACGACACGTTGACTGGGCCAACATTCGCAACAGTAAACGTATCAAGGGCGATAAGTTGGTGCTGGTGACCGACGCCACGGCACCGGCCGGCGCGGATATTGACCAGTTCATTTTTGCTGGTAAAACCATATACTACCGTGATGGTATTTGTGTCGATGAACACGGCACCCTGAGCGGTTCGGCACTGACCATGATCGACGCCGTACGTAATAGCGTCGAACATGCGGGCGTCGCGCTGGATGAAGCGATTCGGATGGCAACGCTCTACCCTGCGCGCGCCATCGGCGTGGATAAGCAGTTAGGCAGTATTGAAAGCGGTAAAGTGGCCAACCTGACCGTCTTTGACCGTGACTATCACATTCTCAAGACGTTTGTTAACGGTAACCCTGTTTGGGGATAAAACGAGAAACGCCTTGGGGTAAAGCGGAAATACGTTGGGGTAAACTGAGATAAGGTTTACCCCAACGTTGAGTTAAACCTAAGCGAGTAACTTCTTAATGACCACAGGCGGACAAGCGCAGATAGGGAATGTCGATCTGGTTAAGCAATTAAACAGCGCGGTGGTTTACCGCCTGATTGACCAGCAGGGTCCGATCTCGCGGATTCAGATAGCAGAACAGAGCCAGCTTGCCCCCGCCAGCGTGACCAAAATCACCCGCCAGCTTCTGGAACGCGGGCTCATCAAAGAAGTCGATCAACAGGCCTCCACCGGTGGCAGACGCGCCATTTCGATTATCACCGAAAACCGTCCTTTCCATACCATAGCGGTACGCCTTGGTCGCTATGACGTCACCATTGCGCTGTACGATTTGCAGGGAAAAGCGCTGGAAGAAGCGCACTACGATCTGCAAGAAAAAACGCAGGAGTCGCTAGAAGCCGCGCTCTTTCACGTTATCAGCGGCTTTATCGCCAGCCATCAGCGCCGTATTCGCGAGCTCATTGCGATCTCGATTGTGCTGCCGGGGCTGGTTGATCCCGTTGCGGGCATCGTCCGCTATATGCCACACATCAGCGTGAATAACTGGCAACTGGTCGAAAATCTGCAACGTCATTTCAACGTCACCAGCTTTGTCGGTCACGATATCCGTAGCCTAGCGCTGGCAGAACACTATTTCGGTGCCACCCACGATTCACTGGATTCTATCCTGGTACGCGTCCATCGCGGCACAGGCGCGGGTATTCTCGTCAACGGGCAAATTTTTCTTGGCAGCAACGGCAACGTGGGCGAGATCGGCCATATTCAGATCGATCCACTTGGCGATCGCTGCCACTGCGGCAATTTCGGCTGTCTGGAAACCGTCGTCGCCAACGCCGCCATTGAACAACGCGTACAACACCTGCTGGGTCAGGGCTACCCCAGCAAGCTTTCTATCGATAGCTGCACGATTTCTGCGATTTGCAAAGCGGCAAACCGTGGTGATGCCCTCGCCCGTGAAGTCATCGAACAGGCCGGACTCAATCTGGGCAAAGCGCTATCCATCGCCATCAACCTGTTCAATCCTCAGAAAGTCGTGATTGCTGGTGAAATCACCGAAGCAGAAAAAACGCTGCTTCCTGCGATCCAACGCTGCATCAACGCGCAGGTGTTGAAAGAATTTCGTCACAACCTGCCGATTGAGATATCCAGCCTCAACCACCTTTCCGCTATCAGCGCGTTCGCTCTGGTCAAACGGGCGATGCTGAACGGCGTGCTGCTACAGCAATTGCTCGAAAATGCCTGATTCCCTTTCTGGCCGGATTATGTAATCCCTAAAAATCCGGCCTTTCCCTTCTATGAATTTGACGAATCAACACCAAAAAACCGAATAAATTAACGAAACACCACGTTGATGGCTTTTTTCATTAAACAATATTGAATTCCTATGGCACTTTGATGCTAAATCAATGGCACTGAGTTCGAATCTGTCATTACTGGGAGTCATGTATGTGTTCTATTTTTGGTGTGCTTGATCTGAAAAGCGATCCTGTTGAACTGCGTAAGAAAGCGCTGGAGTTATCCCGTTTGATGCGTCACCGCGGGCCAGACTGGTCCGGCGTTTATGCCAGCGACAAAGCAATTCTGGCTCACGAACGTCTGTCTATCGTTGACGTCAACACGGGCGCACAGCCGCTTTACAACGCCGAGCGCACCCACATTCTGGCCGTTAACGGTGAAATTTATAACCATCAGGCATTGCGTCAGCAATACGGTGACCGTTACGCGTTCCAGACTGGCTCCGACTGCGAAGTGATTCTGGCGCTGTATCAGGAAAAAGGTCCAGAATTCCTGGATGAACTGCGCGGCATGTTCGCCTTTGCCCTGTATGACAGCGAAAAAGACGCCTACCTGATTGGCCGTGACCACCTCGGCATCATCCCGCTGTATATGGGTTACGATGAGCACGGCAACCTCTACGTCGCTTCTGAAATGAAAGCGCTGGTACCGGTTTGCCGCACCATCAAAGAATTCCCGGCTGGCAGCTACCTGTGGAGCAAAGACGGCGAAATTCGCGAGTATTACCAGCGCGACTGGTTTGATTATGACGCAGTAAAAGACAACGAAACGGATAAAGAAGCGCTGCGCGATGCGCTGGAAGAAGCGGTGAAAAGCCACCTGATGTCTGACGTGCCCTACGGCGTGTTGCTCTCTGGCGGCCTGGATTCCTCCGTTATCTCTGCAATCACCAAAAAATATGCGGCACGTCGCGTAGAAGATGACGAACGTAGTGAAGCCTGGTGGCCTCAGTTGCACTCTTTCGCCGTCGGTTTGGAAGGTGCGCCAGATTTGAAAGCCGCGCAGGAAGTCGCTAACCACTTGGGTACCGTGCACCACGAAATTCATTTCACCGTGCAGGAAGGGCTGGATGCGATTCGCGACGTGATTTATCACATCGAAACCTATGACGTCACCACGATTCGCGCCTCAACGCCGATGTACCTGATGTCCCGTAAAATTAAAGCAATGGGCATCAAGATGGTGCTGTCAGGCGAAGGGTCTGACGAAGTGTTCGGCGGCTATCTCTACTTCCACAAAGCGCCAAACGCCAAAGAGTTGCATGAAGAAACCGTGCGTAAGCTACTGGCACTGCACCAGTACGACTGCGCCCGCGCGAACAAAGCGATGTCCGCCTGGGGTGTGGAAGCTCGCGTACCGTTCCTGGACAAAAACTTCCTCGATGTCGCGATGCGCATCAACCCACGCGACAAAATGTGTGGCAACGGCAAGATGGAAAAACACATCCTGCGCGAGTGCTTTGAATCCTACTTGCCGCACAGCGTTGCATGGCGTCAGAAAGAGCAGTTCTCTGACGGCGTAGGCTACAGCTGGATTGATACGCTGAAAGAAGTAGCGGCTCAGCAGGTTACCGATCAGCAGTTGGAGACAGCACGCTTCCGCTTCCCGTACAACACGCCAGGCTCCAAAGAAGCGTATCTGTACCGTGAAATCTTCGAAGAGCTGTTCCCGGTTCCAAGCGCAGCAGAATGTGTACCGGGTGGCCCGTCAGTCGCCTGTTCGTCAGCTAAAGCGATTGAGTGGGATGAATCTTTCAAGAAACTGGATGATCCATCAGGCCGCGCGGTAGGCGTACACCAGTCCGCCTACAAATAATTCGATTTAATTTCTTCAATCAACGGGCCTTTCATGGCCCGTTTTTGTACGCTTAATTCACTGGGAATGCGTGCTTTTTGGCGTTTTTCTCACCATACTGTTCACAACCCAAACAAACGACACATTGAGGGCACTTTTCGGGAAAAAACTAGTTGACGCAATTAGGCCAACTACGCATAATGCGCCCCGCAACGCCGATGAAGGTGACGCGGAAAAGATGGCTACGTAGCTCAGCTGGTTAGAGCACAGCACTCATAATGCTGGGGTCACAGGTTCGATTCCCGTCGTAGCCACCATCTTTTTTGCGGGAGTGGCGAAATTGGTAGACGCACCAGATTTAGGTTCTGGCGCCGCAAGGTGTGCGAGTTCAAGTCTCGCCTCCCGCACCATATCATCTTCTCGGTCTGACATCGCTTTTCGAAGCCTGTTAGTGTTTTGTAGTGATTGGGGTATCGCCAAGCGGTAAGGCACCGGTTTTTGATACCGGCATTCCCTGGTTCGAATCCAGGTACCCCAGCCATTTCAAAACATATGCTGAAAAATTCGTTGTCCTGTTGGGGTATCGCCAAGCGGTAAGGCACTGGTTTTTGATACCAGCATTCCCTGGTTCGAATCCAGGTACCCCAGCCATCTACTTGATAGTAGAAGATTTGTTGAAGTGAAGTAACATTAGCAATAGATTTGGCTACGTAGCTCAGCTGGTTAGAGCACAGCACTCATAATGCTGGGGTCACAGGTTCGATTCCCGTCGTAGCCACCATATTTTTGGGGTATCGCCAAGCGGTAAGGCACCGGATTCTGATTCCGGCATTCCGAGGTTCGAATCCTCGTACCCCAGCCAAATAAAGCTGGTAAAACAGCAAAGAAACGGGGCGACAGTCGAAAGATGTCGCCCCGTTTTCTTATACGTGGCGACAAAAACGTTAACACTCATCCTACTGTTACTCCCCTTCTCTGTTTTGAATACTAAGATCCCCCCTCAATAGGCGGAAACAACACTCTACTCTTCTACTTGGCTCCAAGCATTTCCCTAAAGCTCGTCAGAAAGCCATAGCGCCACGCAAGATAAATTCCTAAGCCCCAGACGATGCGCTACCACATCTCGCGATACTAAGCCCCTGAGTGCGTTTCACGCTAAGTGAAGAATCCCCTGTATCCAACGTATGTCAAAATCCTACCTGGAAGTGATTCGGGAGGACTCCCCGTTCTTGTCATGATCGTAGTTCGCAGATAAGCCTATTTTTCATACGAATACCAAAAGAATTGAAATTGTAATATTCAGAAACATAGGGCATCATTTGCAGCCAAGCACGATTTAAAGCGTATGTTCTTCAAAACTGAATTTCTGGCTGACGTGATTGTTGTACCCGTTAAATGCGATCATGTCTAAGTTTGATGAAGTAACAGATAGAAAGTGGCTGGTTGAGATTGAAGGTAAAACAAGCGTCCGCGATCTGACCCGTATCCCTGTAGGCAAAGTGCGCGTTAGCTAGGTTGGTATGGCGTTTGATCGCGGGATTGATAAGATTGGTGTTTTATCGAAAGTAACAACTATTATTTTAAATAAGGAATGTTTTAATGGCTGAAACGTTATTGGCTGATGAATTAAAAAATAGAGTAGATAATTTACTAGAAAACAGCATGTTAGATCTTAATACGCATAGAATTCTCACCTCTTTACTTGATAATCACAAATTTGATGC
The DNA here is from genome assembly GCF_016950255.1 of Pectobacterium brasiliense. Taxonomy (NCBI): domain Bacteria; kingdom Pseudomonadati; phylum Pseudomonadota; class Gammaproteobacteria; order Enterobacterales; family Pectobacteriaceae; genus Pectobacterium; species Pectobacterium brasiliense. Next base: position 1,649,740 of record NZ_JACGFN010000001.1, read on the forward strand.
TGTAGATAATATAATAAATACTATAATAAAACATACAGATACATCTAATAAAAAAAACATCATTAACCATAAAGAGAACATAAACGAAAACTTAATAAATAATAAAAAAATATTATTACTTTCACAGGAAAATGCAAGTCTTGCGGAGATACAAAAAAATCATATAAAAGAAATGGGGGAAACGTTAAGATTATAAAAGAAAAAGAAAAAGAAATTAAAAAAATTACTGAGGAGAATAAAGAACTAAAAGAAAAAACACAGCAATCCAGGATAGACGATAATATATCTGGCTATGTGGATTCTGTAAAAAACAAACTTAATTCAGATGATAAATTTTTTATAAAAATGTCTCACGTTTGGTCTAGTTGTGGCGCATTATTTTGCATAGGGGCAATTGCAGCAGCATTTTGTACATTCGTATCTGGCATCGATACGCTTTTAAAAAATGAAGAATTGAACTCAGTAAGTATATTTTACTTATTTACACGTGGACTATTAGGGATCGGCTTGCTTTCATGGCTTTCCTACATATGCTTTAACAATTCAAGACGATACACTCACGAATCAATTCGGCGAAAAGACCGCCAACATGCGTTGATGTTTGGGCAAATTTTCTTACAGATTTTTGGCGGCACAGCTTCAAAAGAAGACGCGATCCACGTATTCAAAGATTGGAATATGTCCGGTGATACTGCATTTTCTGGAAAAACAGAACAGCCTCCATCCGTTCATGGATTGTTAGCACAGATAAAAAATATGTTGCCAGAAAAATCTGGCAAGGCTAGTGATTCAACTAAAAAAGAAGATAATAACTAATAAAAGGGAAGAGGTTTTATGTCGTTTCGCTGGTTAAAATTAGATGAAAGAAGACTATCACAACAATGGATTTTTAGATTAGCAATAGCCATACCGTTTTCAATAAGTTTCTTATTGTGTATTCCATTATGGTTTGAAACCACCTTCGATTTCTCATCTACTGGATATGCGAAATTCCTTTCGATATTTTCATTACCTATAGGTGTGTTGTCTTTATCTATTCCTCTGGTTGCTATTGTGGCTCATATACATAGGACTATTCAAACAGAGAAACAAATAAATCTTATAAATCAGAAAAACACAAGCGATAAATTTTACGCACATTACAAATATATCACAGATTCATTTTCATCAATAAAAAGCAGCAATATAAATTTAAATGGGAAGGAAGTTATAATAGAGATATCAAATGTTAATTCGTTATATCGGGATTTTTTCCCAAATTCATCCCCCGAAAATGGAACTGTTATAAAACAAAAATCAGTTCATACGATAAAAATATTTAAATCACTTAACGAAATAGACAAAGAGTTATATAAAATAGAATATGAAAGAAGTGATAAGTCTGATCCAAATTTTGTACTTTTTAATATTTTAAACGAAATAATATCGTTATCTAGTAATTTAAGCATCGACATACACAAGATAATACCAACTGAGAACACTAGAAAATTATTGCTTATGAAGAATGATAAGAAATTCAAGATGATCACTTGTTTTCTAGATGAAGCGGAATTAAAGAACTATTTGAAATGTATATATGTTATAAATATTACCATCATGGATTTATTAGATATAAAATTCGATTATTATCCTAGTCTTTCTAATTATGCACTTAGTAATAAAAAATATCATTTCACATCATCTTTTGACGTCATGAAAAAAACAAATGAGCCATATCACTCTTTCGATATAGGAGATGGCGCCTTTACATCAGAAGAATTCGACGATTTTAATTCATATTTAACCCAATAAACACGCTTTTAAGACAATGTTGATTTAACTTAAAACCAAACATTGAATACTATTTTTATATACAGCAAAAATATCCCCCTCAGTTAACAGGGGGCTGTATGGCAGTTCGTAAACAAGCATCAGGAAAATGGCTGTGTGAGTGCTACCCGCACGGACGTGAAGGCAAGCGGGTACGCAAGCAATTTGCCACTAAAGGTGAAGCCGTCGCCTTTGAACGCTTCACCATGGAACAAGCAGAAAACAAGCCGTGGACAGTAGAGAAACGCGACACGTGTAAGCTGTCTGACCTGATTGATGTGTGGTACCGCGCCCACGGCATTACGCTGAATGATGGCGAAGGCAGAAAGAGTATTCTGGATTGTGCCGGCGCCTCATTGGGCGATCCTGCCCGTGATTTCTCCGTATACCGTGAAAAGCGGCTCAACGGCGAAATATCTCACAATGGCCGTGAGGCAAAAATCAGCCCTACCACCGTTAACCGTGAATTATCGTACTTTAGGGCGCTGTTCAACGAGCTGGCGCGACTCGGTGAATGGAACGCAGCGAATCCGTTAGAAAGCGTGCGACCGTACAAAACCTCTGAAAGCGAAATGGCCTTTTTACAAAAAGACCAGATCGCCAGGCTGCTGCACGAATGTGAAGCCAGCAAGGCCAAAGACCTGTTATTGATTGTTAAGCTGTGTCTGTCTACCGGTGCGCGTTGGTCAGAAGCAGAAGAATTAACCCGTTTTCAGCTTTCCCCCTACCGCGTGACGTTTACCAAAACCAAAGGCAAACGTAACCGTACCGTGCCGATCAGCGAAACGCTGTATAACGCACTTCCAAGGAATAACGGGCGATTGTTCAGCGGCTGCTATAATGCATTCAGGAAAGCAATGGAACGGGCTGATATTGTGCTACCTGCTGGCCAGTGTTCTCACGTTCTGCGCCATACGTTTGCCAGCCACTTTATGATGAACGGCGGCAACATTCTGGTGCTGCAACGCATCCTCGGCCACACCGATATTAAGATGACAATGCGTTATGCCCACTTCAGCCCCAACCATCTGGAAGACGCACTACGCCTGAATCCGCTGGCTTCCTGAATGGCGGAAAAAATGGCGGCAGCGCAAATACATAATACTGTACAAAAACACACATAAAATCCATAACCCAATGTATTTAATGTAATTAATTGAGTTCATTAGGCCATGCTACGGATTCTGATTCCGGCATTCCGAGGTTCGAATCCTCGTACCCCAGCCAAATAAAGCTGGTAAAACAGCAAAGAAACGGGGCGACAGTCGAAAGACGTCGCCCCGTTTTGTTATGTCTGGTATTAACATCATCCGGTGCTAACATATGCAAACCAATCATTCGATTTTCCCAAAAGGGCGGGCATGAAGGTTTTATCGACATCCTCTGTTATTCATGGTTTCAGCCAATTGCGGCGATCCGTGATACGCACGCAGTTAAGCAAACTGCTACTCAGCGTGGCATTGCTGTTTTGCTTCATCACACCGACTGATGCTGCTAGCGTCCCTTCTTTTAAGATGTCTTCGCAAACGTTCGCTGACCGAATGAATGCCAATCTGAAGAAACTCAATATCCCTCTCGAATTGACCGTTAAGTTGGAAAAGGGAACGTCCGTCGATGATTTTCAGCACATTTTTAATGAGCACGTCGGATTAATTGGGTCGGTAGAGAGTAAAAGCCAGCAGCTTAATGGACTTGTGATACTCAACGCCGCGTCAGAATCCCCCGATGCAACAAGACAGAATCTGCAAATCGTTGCTGCCGCGTTTTCTGCTTTATTGGGTGAGAACACGTCATCAGGTGAAAACAGTCTCGAAAGCCCTGAGATGACTGAGATGATGTTCGGCCTGCTTCAGGATAGCCAGACCTCAGGTAAAGGTGTTAGGCAGATAGGGCATGTTCGCTTTATAGCAACAACTAATAAGGACACCGATATTATCTTCACCGCCGAGCCTATGCTGTAGCGGGCGGCGTCCTCATTACTCATCAGACGCCAATGGCATATTTCAATGCGCGCTGTTTTAACACCCCAGCGCGCTGTGCAACCATCAGCGCCATATTGCGCGCAAAACTCAGCGGTGGTAACGCATTACTGAACACGTTATAGAAGAGATCCATCCCGCTTTGCATCATCAGATTATCCGGCATACGGCGGCACTGATAGCGGCGTAACACGCGCTCAGAAGCCCATTCTTCTCCTGCATTACGCGCATTAATCAACACGTCCAGCAGCGCCTCAACGTCGCGATACCCCAGATTAACCCCCTGCCCCGCCAACGGATTGATGGTATGCGCGGCATCACCCAACAGCACCAAGCCTGGCTTGATATAGGTTTGTGCATGGCGTCTGACCAACGGGAATGACCCGGCGGAGAGCGCTTTGACCGTGCCCAATCGCTCAGGAAATGCGGCCGCAATTTCTTTATCCAATTGAGCAAGCGGCATCGCCTGAAGCTGACGAATACGCTGCGGACTGTCATACCACACCAGCGATCCCCACTGGTCAAACAGCGGCAAAAATGCACGCGGGCCGCTCGGCGTAAACTGCTGCCAGGTCACATCCTGCTGGGGCTGCGAGGTCTCAACGCCGATCAACATACAAGACTGACGGTACTGCCAGCCGTTGATACCAATCCCCGCCCACCAGCGAACCTGAGAATTCGCGCCATCAGCTCCCACCACCAGCGAAGCCGTCAGTTGCTGCCCATCAGCAAGCTGTAAGCACCAGCCATCATCGGTGCGTTGCAGGTTCTGCGGCGTAGCCGGGCAATAACATTGGCAGCGTTCCTCTTCCTGTAAACTTTCCCAGAGCGCCCGTTGCAACACGCGGTTTTCCACCATAAAACCCAGCTCGGGCAGGTGAATGTCGGCAGCATCAAAAACGACTCTGGCATTCGCCCATTCCCAGGTTTCCAATCGACGGTAAGGCGCGCTGCGCATCTGCTGAACCCGCTGCCATGCACCCAGTTCTTTCAATAGCGCAACCGACGCATAGCCAATCGCCGAGATCCGTAAATCTGGCGGACTGGCGGCATCAAACGGTGTCGGCATTTCCTGTTCAACCACGGCAACCTGAAATCCTTGCTGTGCCAACCCAAGCGCCGCGGCCGCGCCGACCATGCCACCGCCAACCACAATCGCATCGTAATGCATATTGGCTTTATCCTCTCTGGTTCTGGTTTATTCACACCAGTAAAAATGCATGAAAATAGTGTACTGGATTTGCGGGTAACTTTTCAGAAAAGCCGCATTTTTATAGAAAGTAAGGAGTTATCAAATCAGCGTGGTTTCCGGTGCTGGTCACAACGTCGGCGAGCGATTACAATACCCACCCCAAATGAGGGGAATCTTTCTTATCCGCACTGAGTAATGGTAAGTCGATGACAAAAAAACTGCATATTAAAACCTGGGGCTGTCAGATGAATGAGTACGATTCATCAAAGATGGCTGATTTACTGGGAAGTACGCACGGCTATGAGCTGACTGAAATCGCTGAAGAAGCCGATGTTCTGCTGCTCAATACCTGTTCTATCCGTGAAAAGGCGCAGGAAAAGGTCTTCCATCAACTTGGCCGTTGGAAAACGCTGAAAGATCTCAATCCAAACCTGATTATTGGTGTCGGTGGCTGCGTGGCCTCACAGGAAGGCGCGCATATTCGTGAACGTGCGCACTACGTTGACGTTATTTTTGGCCCGCAAACCTTGCACCGCCTGCCGGAAATGATTAATCACGTACAGGGCACCCGTAGCCCCATCGTGGATATCAGTTTCCCTGAAATCGAAAAATTCGACCGCCTGCCAGAGCCGCGAGCCGAAGGGCCAACCGCTTTCGTCTCCATCATGGAAGGCTGCAATAAATATTGCACATTCTGCGTTGTGCCTTATACCCGCGGCGAAGAAGTCAGCCGCCCGTGCGATGATGTATTGTTTGAAATCGCTCAACTGGCCGCGCAAGGCGTACGTGAAGTTAACCTTTTAGGACAGAACGTCAACGCCTACCGCGGCGAAACCTATGACGGTGAAATCTGCTCCTTTGCTGAGCTGCTGCGTCTGGTTGCCGCTATTGACGGGATCGATCGCGTCCGCTTTACCACCAGCCATCCGATTGAATTCACAGATGATATTATCAGCGTCTATGAAGATACTCCGGAGCTGGTCAGCTTCCTGCATTTGCCAGTACAAAGCGGCTCTGACCGCGTGCTGACAATGATGAAACGCCGTCATACCGCGCTGGAATACAAAGCCATCATCCGTAAACTGCACAACGCACGTCCTGGCATTCTGATCAGTTCTGACTTTATCGTCGGTTTTCCTGGCGAAACGCAGGCTGACTTTGAACAAACGATGAAGCTGATTACCGATGTGAATTTCGATATGAGCTACAGCTTTGTCTACTCTGCCCGTCCGGGAACACCGGCTGCGGATATGGTCGATGACGTGCCGGAAGAAGAGAAAAAACAGCGTCTGTATCTTCTGCAAGAGCGCATCACCCAGCAGGCAATGCGGTTTAGCCGCCTCATGTTGGGCACCGTCCAGCGTATTCTGGTTGAAGGCACCTCACGTAAGAGCGTGATGGAGCTGTCTGGTCGTACGGAAAACAACCGCGTCGTCAACTTCGAAGGCACGCCGGATATGATCGGTAAATTCGTCGATGTGGAAATCGTTGATGTTTATACCAACTCGCTGCGCGGCATCGTGGTGCGTACCGAAGATCAAATGGACCTGCGCGTACATGAATCACCGTCTTCCGTGATTGCGCGTACCCGCAAAGAGAATGAGATCGGCGTCGGGTTCTATCAGCCGTAATCGATGTAGCTTTCAGTCTCAGCATGATTAATGGGTGGCTTTGCCACCCATTTTTTATGGCAGGCTATCCCTGCCTGCCACCCTCCGGGCCGTTGCTTCGCAACGTTGAAAAACGTTCCTGCGTTTTTTATAGCAGGATTATCATTCAATAATCCGCGTCAATTTCATGCCGCTTACATTTGCTTTTGCGAGGCGGCATCCCAATATAATGATTGTGACTTGCACCATCGGGTATTCACGATGAATAATTCATTCATATGGCTGACATATCAGGCCGTCTGACAACTGTTCATTTTGTGCAGGCAGAAAGCGCCAGCGCAGTAACGCTCAAGAGGAATAATTTGAACGTAACGACAAAAGAAATTGCCCTTGAACCCGCAGATAACCAACGCCTGCTCAGCCTTTGCGGCCCGTTTGATGACAATATTAAGCAGTTAGAGCGCCGCTTAGGCATCGAGATCAATCGCCGCGATAACCAGTTTAAGCTGGTCGGTAAAAACCTGCTGACGCAAGCTGCCGCCGATATCCTGCAACGTCTGTATGTCGATACGGCCCCAGTACGTGGCGTCATCGGTGATATCGATCCAGAGCAAATCCACCTGGCGATTAAAGAATCCCGTGTGCTGGAACAGTCTGCGGAACATGTTCCTGACTATGGCAAAGTGGTCAATATCCGCACCAAACGCGGCGTAATCAAACCACGCACGCCGAATCAGGCGCAGTATGTCGCCAATATTCTCGATCACGACATCACATTCGGTGTTGGCCCTGCGGGAACGGGGAAAACCTACTTAGCCGTCGCTGCCGCCGTGGATGCACTGGAGCGTCAGGATATTCGCCGTATTCTGTTAACGCGCCCAGCCGTCGAAGCTGGCGAGAAATTGGGCTTCCTGCCTGGTGACCTGAGCCAGAAAGTCGATCCTTACCTGCGCCCACTTTATGATGCTCTGTTTGAAATGCTGGGCTTTGAGCGCGTAGAGAAACTCATCGAACGCAACGTCATTGAAGTCGCGCCACTGGCTTACATGCGTGGCCGAACGCTGAACGATGCCTTTATCATTCTGGATGAAAGCCAGAACACCACCATCGAACAGATGAAAATGTTCCTGACACGCATCGGGTTCAACTCAAAAGCGGTCATCACTGGTGACGTCACGCAGATCGACCTGCCGAAGAATCTGAAATCCGGCTTACGCCACGCGATAGAAGTGCTGGCCGATGTGGAAGAGATCAGCTTTAACTTTTTCCACAGCGAAGACGTGGTGCGCCATCCGGTGGTTGCACGGATTGTGAATGCCTATGAAGCGTGGGAAAATGCCGAACAGAAACGTAAAGACGCCTTAGCGGAACAGCGTAAGCGTGAAGCACAGGCTGCGGCATCAGATCAGGAGCAAAAATGAGTCAGGTGATTCTGGATTTACAAATCGCCAGCGAGCAAACACAGGGGCTACCGGAAGAAAAAGACTTTCAGCGCTGGCTGGAAGGCGTTCTGCCACAGTTTCAAGAAATCTCTGAAGTCACGATCCGTATCGTGGATGAGGCCGAAAGCCGCGACCTGAATAACACCTATCGCGGTAAAGACAAGCCGACCAACGTGCTGTCGTTTCCTTTCGAGGCACCGCCTGAGGTTGAGCTTCCTTTGCTTGGTGATTTAATCATCTGTCGTCAGGTTGTCGAACGTGAATCCGCAGAGCAGGAAAAAACCGTAGAAGAGCACTGGGCGCACATGGTTGTCCATGGTAGCCTGCATCTGCTAGGGTATGACCATATCGAAGACAGCGAAGCCGAAGAAATGGAGGCGCTGGAAACCGAGATTATGCAAAGTATGGGCTATGCCGATCCTTATCTTGCAGAAAAAGATGGCCTCACCGAATAAATAGAAATACATTTTATCTAGCCCGAGATCGGGAAGATATCGGGTACTAATCTGCTCCACGTCAGCCGCTGTGTCGATTCCAACGGCTGGCAATAATCCCTTAACAAGAGTGATGTTAATTAAAACGCATGAGCGACGACCATTCTCAAAACAGCGATGCACCCAGTCCCAAAAAGGGCTTCTTTTCTCTTATTCTTAATCAGCTTTTTCACGGCGAGCCAAAAGATCGTAACGGTTTACTCACTCTGATTCGTGATTCCGAACAGAATGAACTGATCGATCCTGAAACACGAGATATGCTCGAAGGCGTCATGGATATCGCCGACCAGCGTGTACGCGACATCATGATCCCTCGCTCGCAGATGATTACGCTAAAGCGCGATCAAACGCTGGAAGAGTGTCTGGACGTGATTATTGAATCCGCCCACTCTCGTTTCCCCGTTATTAGCGAAGATAAAGACCACATTGAAGGCATCCTGATGGCGAAGGATTTGCTGCCGTTTATGCGCAGCGATTCCGAGCCTTTCAGTATGGATAAAGTTCTGCGTTCCGCCGTGGTTGTGCCGGAAAGTAAACGCGTTGATAGAATGCTGAACGAGTTCCGCTCACTGCGCTATCACATGGCGATTGTCATCGATGAGTTTGGTGGCGTATCCGGCCTGGTCACGATTGAAGATATTCTTGAGTTGATTGTCGGCGAAATTGAAGACGAATATGACGATGAAGAAGACAGAGATATCCGTCAGCTTAATCGCCAGACCTACACCGTTCGTGCGTTAACCGATATCGAAGATTTTAACGAAGCGTTCGGTACACGGTTCAGCGATGACGAGGTCGACACCATTGGCGGCTTGGTTATGCAGTCTTTCGGCCATCTTCCTGCCCGTGGCGAAACCATCGACATAGAAGGTTACCTGTTTAAGGTTGCGATGGCGGACAGCCGCCGTATTATTCAGGTTCATGTCAGAATCCCTGACAATGCCCCTCAACCAAAATTGGAAGAATAATTTGGCAATGGTTGTCGCTTCTTTTCTACAACGCCAGCGGGTCAAAGCCCTGCTGGCGCTCTTATTTGGTGCCTGTGGCACGCTGGCATTTTCTCCCTTTGATTTCTGGCCTGCGGCGATTATCTCGCTCATGGGCCTTCAGGCACTGACGCTCAACCGTACGAGTCGTCAGTCAGCCTGGATAGGATTTTGCTGGGGATTAGGTCTGTTCGGTAGCGGCGTTAACTGGGTTTACGTCAGCATCGCGCAGTTTGGCGGAATGCCGGGTCCTGTCAATGTTGCGCTGGTCATTCTGCTCGCTGCCTATTTGTCGCTCTACCCTCTGCTGTTTTCTGCCCTACTCTCACGCCTGTGGCCGAAAACAACGCTGTGGCGTCTGGCGCTTGCCGCTCCCGTGCTCTGGCAGTTAACCGAATTTCTACGCGGCTGGGTACTCACCGGTTTTCCGTGGCTGCAATTCGGCTACAGCCAAATTGACGGCCCGCTCAAAGGTATCGCGCCTATTCTGGGTATAGACACTATTACCTTCCTATTGATGAGCCTCAGCGGGCTACTCGTTTATGCCATCAATCAACGAAAAATCGCACCGGCAGCCATTGCCATCAGCGTTTTTGTTTTGTCATGGCCGCTGCGCAACGTGCAGTGGTATACCCTGCAACCTGAACGCGCCGTCAATGTCGCACTGGTACAGGGCAACATCCCTCAGGCCATGAAGTGGGAACAAGATGAGCTGTTGAATACGCTGAAAATCTATCTGGATAACAGCCTGCCTTATATGGACAAGGCCCCTATCGTTATCTGGCCAGAAACGGCGATTCCTGATATTGAAAGCCGTCAGGGTGCCTATTTGAAGCAGATTGACGACATTCTGCGTAGCCGTAATAGCAGCCTGATTACAGGTATCGTCGATATCCGGCGTGAGGGGAATAAAACCGATTTTTATAACTCAGTCATCGTTTTGGGTGACAAAGATCCGTATCACTACCCCACAACGAACCGTTACAACAAAAACCATCTGGTACCTTTTGGCGAGTTTGTCCCGCTGGAAACGTTGTTACGTCCACTCGCACCGTTCTTCGATCTCCCTATGTCGTCGTTCAGCCGCGGAGACTACGTTCAGCCTCAGCTTTCTGTGCACGGCTTCAAGCTCAACGCCGCCATTTGTTATGAAATCATCTTAGGCCAGCAGTTGCGTGATAACTTCCGTCCAGACACCGATATGCTGCTGACCATCTCGAACGATGCCTGGTTTGGTCATTCAATCGGTCCGTGGCAACACTTCCAGATGGCACGCATGCGCGCGCTGGAATTAGGGCGTCCTCTGGTTCGTAGTACCAATAACGGCGTCACAGCGGTGATTACCCCCGATGGCAATGTCAGCGCCAGTCTGCCGCAGTTTACGCGTGCGGTCCTCAGCACGCAGGTCGTGCCAGCAACGGGGATAACGCCGTATGCACGCTTCGGTTCCTGGCCGCTCTGGATCATTACGTTACTGGGCGGTGTCGCTGCCGTTTTCTTCGGTTTGCGTCGCCGATAACCAGCCACTTTTCACATCCCTAAGGGCATGCTTTTGCATGCCTTTTTTTATTTATGGCACGGTATTTGCCTCTTATTACCCTGTAAAGGGTTGTTTCTGTATTTTTTTGGATATTACGTCGGCTAAAGCTCTCTATTGGGGCAAGTAACGCACCAAATTGGTGCCACCCTCTGACATTGCTGTTATTTGGTGCGGCGGATATCGCAAAAAACAAACATTTCTATTTCAATCTATTTACAATCAGCTACTTTTTAACTGTATAGACAGTAACTTCGCGCTTTAACGGTGCAGCGTTATCACAAAGAAGTCGCAAAGCATTATGAGTGATACAGCAATACGATGTTAGCTTGAAGACAATGTTAACTTGAAGATGACGGGTATATAACGACAGCAAAGGAGTTAGAACATGCAAATGCGTAAACTGGCATTATCATTGCTTCTGCTTGGCACCGCCGCCAGCGTAGCTCAGGCTGAAGATCTGGCCGGTACATTGAAAAAGGTCAAAGATAATGGCGTGATCGTCATTGGACACCGCGAATCGTCCGTGCCTTTTTCTTATTATGACAACACGCAAAAAGTGGTCGGCTACTCTCAAGCCTACTCTGACAAAATTGTCGAAGCGGTTAAGAAAAAACTGGATGCGCCTAATCTGCAGGTCAAGCTACTCCCTATCACCTCTCAGAACCGTATCCCGCTGTTACAGAACGGTACTTTTGATTTTGAATGTGGTTCAACGACTAACAACCTGGAACGTCAGAAACAAGCCGCGTTCTCTAACACCATTTTCGTGGTCGGTACGCGTCTGTTAACTAAAAAAGATTCTGGCGTAAAAGACTTCCCAGATCTGGCGGGTAAAACCGTCGTCGTGACTTCCGGCACCACCTCTGAAGTTCTGCTGAACAAGCTGAATGAAGAAAAACAGCTGAAAATGCGTATCATCAGTGCGAAAGACCATGGTGACTCCTTCCGTACGCTGGAAAGCGGCCGTGCTGTCGCCTTTATGATGGATGATGCGCTGCTGGCGGGTGAACGTGCGAAAGCGAAAAACGCCGATCAGTGGGATATCGTCGGCAAAGCGCAGTCTGAAGAAGCCTACGGCTGTATGCTGCGTAAAGACGATCCGCAATTCAAGAAACTGGTTGATGACACCATCGCTGAAGTTCAGGCCTCCGGTGAAGCTGAAAAATGGTTCGATCGCTGGTTCAAACAACCGATCCCACCAAAAGATCTTAACCTGAACTTTGCACTGTCAGACGAAATGAAAGCGCTGTTCAAAGCGCCAAATGACAAAGCGCTAAACTAATTAATAATGAGAATTAAGGGCAGAGCTATCTGCCCTCTGATTGCTGATTCGTGGCAGGACAGACAGGCATGTGATGGTCGTTCCCCATCACATGTTGCCCCGAGAAATTTCGATAAACAGGAAAATAAACAATACACCTGTAGTTTGAAACAGAACGGGAATATGGCCGCTCATCAATCTTCAGGGTAGCTTCGCTACCCTTTTTTTACCGGAGTTCGTTATGTCAATAGATTGGAACTGGGGCATATTTCTACAAGCCGCCCCCTTCGGCAACACAACCTACCTCGGGTGGATTTTGTCCGGTCTGCAAGTCACCGTCACATTATCTATCTGTGCCTGGATTATCGCTTTTCTTATTGGTTCTTTATTTGGAATCCTGCGTACCGTCCCAAATCGTTTCCTTGCGGGCATTGGTACCTGCTACGTCGAACTATTTCGCAACGTCCCACTGATTGTCCAGTTCTTTACCTGGTATCTGGTGGTTCCTGAACTGCTTCCCGTCAACATCGGTATGTGGTTTAAGGCAGAACTCGATCCCAATATTCAATTCTTCCTGTCATCAATGATTTGTCTGGGGCTCTTCACCGCGGCGCGCGTTTGTGAGCAGGTGCGTGCAGGGATTCAATCGCTACCACGCGGCCAGAAAGCTGCCGGGCTGGCGATGGGCCTGACGCTGCCGCAAACCTACCGCTATGTGTTACTACCGAATGCGTACCGTGTGATTGTTCCGCCGCTGACGTCAGAGATGCTGAACCTGGTAAAAAACTCGGCTATCGCTTCCACGATTGGTCTGGTTGATATGGCGGCACAGGCAGGTAAATTGCTGGACTATTCCGCCCACGCGTATGAATCCTTTACCGCCATCACGCTGGCGTACGTTGGCATCAATGCCATCATTATGTTGATTATGCAGGTCGTTGAGCGAAAAACCCGTTTGCCGGGCAATATGGGGAGCAAATAAATCATGTATGAATTTGACTGGAGCTCAATTGGGCCAAGCATGCCGTACCTGATTCAGGGGATGGTCGTCACACTCAAAATTACGCTAACGGCGGTGGTCTTCGGGATTATCTGGGGCACGATTCTGGCGGTGATGCGCTTGTCGCCGATCAAGCCTATCAGTTGGTTCGCCAAGTTGTATGTGAACCTGTTCCGCTCCGTTCCGCTCGTCATGGTGCTGCTGTGGTTCTATCTGGTGGTTCCTAGCTTATTACAAAATGTGCTTGGGCTATCGCCGAAAACCGATATTCGACTGATTTCAGCTATGGTAGCCTTCTCGCTGTTCGAGGCAGCCTATTATTCGGAAATCATTCGTGCGGGTATTCTCAGCGTGTCACGCGGTCAATCCTCCGCGGCGTTAGCATTAGGCATGACGCACTGGCAATCCATGAAGCTGGTTATTCTGCCGCAGGCATTCCGCGCGATGGTGCCGCTGCTGCTGACGCAGGGGATTGTTCTGTTCCAGGATACCTCACTGGTTTACGTGCTCAGCCTCGCTGATTTCTTCCGTACCGCCTCAACCATCGGCGAGCGTGACGGAACACAAGTTGAAATGATCCTGTTTGCCGGGTTCATTTATTTTCTCTTCAGCATTACTGCCTCAATGCTGGTCAGTTACCTGAAAAAAAGGACGGTTTGATGATTTCCCTGAAAAATGTTTCTAAATGGTACGGCCAATTTCAGGTGCTAGCCGACTGCTCCACAGAAGTAAAAAAAGGTGAAGTCGTGGTCGTCTGCGGGCCTTCTGGCTCTGGTAAATCAACCCTGATCAAAACCGTAAACGGTCTGGAACCGATTCAAAAAGGTGAAATTACCGTCAATGGTATTGCCGTTAACGATAAGAAAACCAATCTGGCCCAGTTGCGTTCCAAAGTCGGGATGGTGTTCCAGCACTTTGAACTGTTCCCACATTTATCAATTATCGAGAACCTGACGCTGGCGCAGGTGAAAGTGCTGAAACGTAATCGTGAAGAAGCCAAAGCTAAAGCGCAGAAGCTGTTGGAACGCGTTGGGCTAGCGGCGCACGCCAACAAATACCCAGGGCAGCTTTCCGGTGGTCAGCAACAGCGTGTCGCCATCGCGCGTGCGCTGTGCATGGATCCTATCGCGATGCTATTTGACGAACCGACATCCGCACTCGATCCAGAGATGATCAACGAAGTGTTGGACGTTATGGTTGAATTGGCGCAGGAAGGCATGACCATGATGGTCGTTACGCATGAAATGGGCTTTGCCCGTAAAGTGGCGCACCGCGTGATCTTTATGGATGAGGGCAAAATCGTTGAAGACACCCGCAAGGATGATTTCTTCAATAACCCACAATCCGAACGCGCGAAAGACTTCCTGGCGAAAATCCTGCATTAATAATCAGATACAGCGTGCCGCAAGGCACGCTTATTTACCCCAACAGCTCTACGGCTGAAACGGCTGGCGGTGGAACAGGTCATGTGAGCATTTCGGGCAGAGTGGCAACACCTCCGGCGTGTAGAATGCAATATGATGATGGCAGTTCTCACACACCAGATTACCTAGCCCCACCACTTCACCGCTGTGATACACCCCGTGATGATTCACATCTTTGAAGATCTCACGCCACTCTAGCTGCGTTTTATCCGTAATATCCGCCAGCTCCTGCCACAGGCTTTCCTTAATAACTCGCATAAAAACGCTGTCGGTAAACTCACCCTGACTCTCGTTATAGCTGCGGGCAAACTCTTCCAAGTCGCGCTGAACAGCCTGAATAACCTGCTCGATTTCTTTCTGCGTCAGCTCCGAGCTTTCCTGCAAGGTTTTGCGGGCACTCAGCACCAGACTGTCGAGATCGCGTTCACCATTGTTCAGCCGGGCCGTCACTGAAGCCATTAACTCGCGGTAGTAGCGGGCTAGTTTATTCATGCTTCCTCCTGAATTAAGCGGGTTGAAAGGTGATAAAGCACGACTATTCGCTGTCTGGCACATCAGGCCAAAAACCGATACGTTGCCTATCTCTCTCTATTTTAGATTATTTTTTCGGTACGCCTGATAAATTGTCGCCAATTTGCGCAACGCTTCGCAGTATGTCGCTCACAGATCAGAAATATTCCTCAGTCGGGCGCTGGGTGTTGTTGCCCGCGCCGCTTACGGCTATGCTATGCGGATCTTTTGTTATGAATCAGAACAGGCTACTCACGTAGCGATTCTTCACTAAACAGGACCCCTGGCAGCCATGCAAGAGCAATACCGCCCAGAAGAGATAGAAGCGGACGTCCAGCTTCACTGGCAAGAGAAGCAGACATTTAAAGTCACCGAACAGCCCGGCAAGGAAAAATACTATTGCCTTTCCATGCTGCCTTACCCTTCTGGCCGACTACATATGGGCCACGTCCGTAATTACACCATCGGCGACGTGATCTCCCGTTATCAGCGCATGCTGGGCAAGAACGTTCTGCAACCGATCGGTTGGGATGCCTTTGGTCTGCCGGCAGAAGGCGCAGCGGTTAAAAACAACACCGCGCCAGCTCCCTGGACCTACGCCAATATTGACTACATGAAAAACCAGCTCAAACTGCTGGGCTTTGGCTATGACTGGGATCGTGAAGTCGCGACCTGCAAACCAGACTACTACCGCTGGGAACAGTGGTTCTTCACCAAATTGTACGAGAAAGGTCTGGTTTATAAAAAAACCTCCGCCGTTAACTGGTGCCCGAACGACCAGACCGTACTGGCGAACGAACAGGTTATCGACGGCTGCTGCTGGCGTTGTGACACCAAAGTCGAACGCAAAGAAATTCCACAGTGGTTTATCAAAATCACCGCTTACGCAGACCAACTGCTGAACGATCTGGATACGCTGGAAAGCTGGCCTGAGCAGGTCAAAACCATGCAGCGTAACTGGATTGGCCGTTCTGAAGGTGTGGAAATCACCTTTGACGTGGCGGACAGTGCCGAGAAACTGACTGTTTACACCACGCGCCCGGATACGTTCATGGGCGTGACCTACGTGGCCGTTGCCGCAGGTCACCCTCTCGCCGCACAAGCTGCCGCAGCGAACCCGGCGCTGGCCGATTTCATTGCAGAATGCCGTAATACCAAAGTTGCCGAAGCCGATATGGCGACGATGGAGAAAAAAGGCATGGCCACTGGCCTGTATGCGATTCACCCGCTGAACGGTGAGAAAGTCGCTATCTGGGTCGCCAACTTCGTCCTGATGGAATACGGTACAGGCGCAGTGATGGCCGTTCCAGGCCACGACCAGCGCGACTGGGAGTTTGCCACCAAATACGATCTGTCTATCAAGCCAGTTATTCTGAACGCTGATGGTAGCGAGCCCGATCTGTCCGCTCAGGCGATGACAGAGAAAGGCAGCCTGTTCAACTCTGGTGAGTTTGACGGTCTGGATTTCGAGGCTGGGTTCAACGCTATTGCCGATAAGCTGGTAGAAAAAGGCATCGGCGAGCGTAAAGTCAACTATCGCCTGCGTGACTGGGGTGTTTCCCGTCAGCGTTACTGGGGCGCACCAATTCCAATGGTGACGCTGGAAGACGGCACCGTCATCCCAACGCCAGAAGATCAACTGCCAGTGATCCTGCCGGAAGATGTCGTGATGGATGGCATCACCAGCCCGCTGAAATCTAATCCGGAATGGGCGAAGACAACCGTTAACGGTCAGCCAGCGCTGCGTGAAACCGACACGTTCGACACCTTTATGGAATCTTCCTGGTACTACGCGCGCTACACCTGCCCGCAGTACGATCAGGGAATGCTGGATCCGGCTGCTGCCAACTACTGGCTGCCCGTTGACCAATACGTTGGCGGTATCGAACACGCCATCATGCACCTGATGTATTTCCGCTTCTTCCACAAACTGATGCGCGACGCTGGTCTGGTGACCTCTGATGAACCCGCCAAACGCCTGCTGTGTCAGGGCATGGTGCTGGCCGATGCCTTCTACTATCTGGGCAATAACGGCGAACGCATCTGGGTATCTCCGACCGACGTGACCGTTGAGCGTGATGAGAAAGGACGCATCGTCAAAGCCGTCGATAACGAAGGCCGTGACGTGGTTTACGCGGGCATGAGCAAAATGTCGAAGTCTAAAAACAACGGCATCGACCCGCAGGTCATGGTAGAGAAATACGGTGCAGATACCGTTCGCCTGTTCATGATGTTTGCTTCTCCGGCGGAAATGACGCTGGAATGGCAGGAGTCCGGCGTAGAAGGCGCAAACCGCTTCCTGAAACGCGTCTGGAGACAAGCCTTCGAGCATACCGAGAAAGGTGCGGTAACGGCTCTGGATATCGCTACACTGACGGAAGATCAGAAATCACTGCGCCGCGATCTGCACAAAACAATTGCTAAAGTGACCGATGATATCGGCCGTCGCCAGACCTTCAACACCGCGATCGCCGCCATCATGGAGCTGATGAACAAGCTGGCGAAAGCTCCGCAGGACAGCGATCAGGATCGCGCGCTGACGCAGGAAACCATGCTGGCCGTCGTTCGTATGCTGTATCCGTTCACGCCGCACGTTTGCTTCACGCTGTGGCAGGCGCTGCAAGGTGAAGGCGACGTTGATACTGCGCCGTGGCCGGTTGCTGATGAGAACGCGATGGTGGAAGATTCCAAGCTGGTCGTTGTTCAGGTTAACGGTAAAGTACGTGGTAAAATCACCGTTGCCGCTGACGCAAGCGAAGAACAGGTTCGCGAACGCGCTGCACAGGAACCGCTGGTCGCGAAATATCTGGACGGCGTCACGGTTCGTAAAGTGATTTATGTCCCTGGCAAACTGCTTAACCTGGTTGTGGGTTAAGGCAAGGAGGAACTGTGCGACATCGTCTATTCACGTTGTTGCTGGGGCTGGCGGTGTTAATCACCGCTGGCTGCGGTTTTCATCTGCGCGGCACGACACAAGTGCCTGCGCAGTTACAAACACTGGTGCTCGACAGCAGCGATCCTTATGGTCCGCTAACGCGTGCAGTACGTGAGCAACTCCGTCTCAGCGATGTGAAAATCGTTGACGATGCGACGCGTCAGGATATCCCGTCTCTGCGCGTACTGGGCTCAAGCGAAACGCGCGATACCGTCTCTATTTTTCAGGACGGTAAAACAGCGGAGTACCAGATGGTGCTAACGTTGCAGGCGCAGGTGCTGATGCCGGGTGAAGATATTTATCCGCTCAGCGTGACGGTGTTCCGCACGTTCTTTGATAACCCGCTGGCCGCACTGGCGAAAGATGCCGAACAGGACATCGTCCGTCAGGAAATGCGTGAGCAGGCTGCCCAGCAGTTGGTGCGTAAGTTGCTGACCGTCAATGGTAGTCAGGAAGTCAAAAATCGGTTGCAATCTACCGATTCCACCGCTGCCGCCACGCGTTCATGATTCGGCTTTACCCCGAACAACTCACCGCGCAGCTCCATGAGGGGCTGCGCGGTTGTTATTTGGTCTTTGGTTCAGACCCACTGCTGCTGCAGGAAAGTCTCGACAGCATCAAACGGGTCGCTCAACAGCACGAATTCAGCGAGCATTTCAGCTTCATTCTGGATCTTCATACTGACTGGGATGCGATTTTCAGCACCTGTCAGGCGCTCAGCCTGTTCGCCTCGCGCCAATCGCTCTTACTGGTTTTGCCGGAAAACGGCCCAAACGCCGCGATGGGTGAAAATCTGGTTAAGCTTTCTGGATTATTGCACCCCGATATTTTGCTGATTCTGCGCGGTCATAAGCTGACCAAAGCGCAGGAAAACAGCGCCTGGTTCAAAGCGCTGGCGCAAGACAGCGTCTATATCAATTGTCTGACGCCGGAACAGGCACAGCTCCCTCGCTGGGTTGCTCAACGTGCCAAGTCCATGAAGTTGACGCTGGATGACCAGGCCACACAGCTTATTTGCTATTGCTATGAAGGCAACTTGCTCGCGCTGTCTCAGGCGTTAGAGCGGCTGGCGCTGCTTTATCCCGATGGCAAGCTGACCCTGCCGCGTGTGGAAAGCGCAGTCAATGATGCCGCTCACTTCACCCCGTTCCACTGGCTTGATGCGCTGCTGGCAGGCAAAGGCAAACGCGCCTGGCACATTTTGCAGCAGTTAAAACAGGAAGATTGCGAGCCTGTCATTTTACTGCGCACGCTACAGCGTGAACTATTACAGCTGTTGGCGCTAAAACGGCGCATGTCAGACACACCGCTGCGTACGCTCTTCGATCAGCAAAAAGTGTGGCAAAACCGGCGTGACCTGCTCACTCAGGCACTACAGCGGCTTTCTCTTCAACAGCTACAGCAGGCCGTACGCTTGCTAACGCAGGTGGAAATAACCTTAAAGCAAGACTATGGTCAGTCCGTTTGGTCTGAACTGGAATCGCTTGCCATGCTGCTGTGCGGCAAAGCCTTGCCGGAGGCATTCATCTGAATACGTCACCCGCAGCGCCATCCCTGACCGCGTTTTTTGGCGGCACATTTGACCCGATTCATTACGGTCACCTTCAGCCAGTGACCGCACTGGCAAAGCTCGTGGGGCTGACTCAAGTCGTCCTGATGCCCAATAACGTTCCGCCGCACCGGCAGCAGCCCGAAGCCAGTTCCCGGCAGCGTTTTCATATGGCTGAGCTGGCTGTTGAAGGCAACCCGCTATTTACCGTGGACGATCGTGAACTGCAACGGCAAACGCCCTCCTATACCATCGATACGCTGGAAGCGCTGCGGGCTGAAAAAGGCCGAGATGCGCCACTGGGCTTTATCATCGGACAAGATTCGCTGCTAACGCTGCACCACTGGCACCGCTGGCAGGATCTGCTTAGCGTCTGCCATTTGCTGGTATGCGCTCGGCCCGGCTATCGCTCGACGTTAGAAACGCCCGAACTACAGCAGTGGCTGGACGATCATCTGACGCACACGCCGGACGATCTTCATCAGCAACCGCAGGGACGGATTTTTTTAGCAGACACGCCGCTGGTCACCATTTCCGCCACGGACATTCGCCAGCGTCGCCAGCAAGGTCTGGACTGTCGCGATTTATTACCTCCCGCCGTGCTCAGCTACATCGACGAAAGCGGCCTGTACCAATAACGCCGCTTTTCCTGCCCATCAGCCACGGGCTTTATACCACTCGGTAAAAGTGCGTGATATACTCCGCGGCTGGTTTCAATCACCGGAAAAAGCGGAAATTCTCGGCAATTACTCGGTGATTCACCTTTTTCCTAAACAATTCAGCGCCACACGCGTTCGTCAGTTGCTGACAAAACGCCATTGAGGGGGAACCTTTGCAAGGCCAAGCACTCCAAGACTTCGTTATTGATAAGGTCGATGACTTAAAAGCCCAGGATATTGTTGCACTTAACGTGCAGGGTAAGTCCAGCATCACCGATTACATGGTTATCTGTACAGGTACCTCTACGCGTCATGTCGCTTCTATCGCCGATCACGTCGTGCAATCTTCACGCGCCGCGGGTCTGATTCCACTCGGAGTAGAGGGCGAAAGCGCTGCTGACTGGGTTGTTGTCGATTTAGGTGACGTGATGGTTCATGTCATGCAAGAAGAAAGCCGTCAACTGTACGAATTAGAAAAGCTGTGGGGCTAGTATGAAACTGCAACTGGTCGCCGTTGGCACCAAAATGCCCGACTGGGTGCAGACTGGTTTCACCGATTATCTGCGCCGTTTCCCAAAGGACATGCCTTTCGAATTACTCGAAATTCCGGCGGGGAAACGGGGTAAAAATGCGGACATCAAACGCATTCTGGAGCGCGAAGGCGAACAAATGCTAGCCGCAGTAGGCAAAGGCAACCGCATTGTTACGCTGGACATACCAGGGACTCGCTGGGAGACGCCACAGTTGGCGCAACAGCTAGAGCGCTGGAAACAGGACGGGCGCGACGTCAGTTTGCTGATTGGCGGACCAGAAGGACTTTCGCCGGAGTGCAAAGCCGCAGCAGAACAAAGCTGGTCACTCTCGCCATTAACGCTGCCGCACCCGCTTGTTCGTGTACTGGTGGCGGAGAGCCTGTACCGTGCATGGAGCATTACGACTAATCACCCTTACCATCGGGAGTAAGGCGATACGATGAAACCTGTGAAATAACGCTGGATGAAAGTAGAACGTAAACCCTTTCGTGATTATACGGCTGAGTCCGCCCTGTTTGTGCGCCGTGCTTTGGTAGCCTTTCTGGGCATTTTGCTGCTTTCCGGTGTATTAGTCGCTAATCTTTATCATCTGCAAATTGTGCGCGTTGATGACTACCGCACACGCTCTAATGAGAACCGCATTAAGCTGGTTCCTATCGCGCCCAGCCGCGGCATCATCTATGACCGTAACGGCACCCCGCTGGCGCTGAACCGCACTATCTATCAGTTAGAACTGGTACCCGACAAAGTCGACAACCTTAAAGATACGCTCGAAGCCCTGCGCCCCGTCGTCGATCTGACCGATGACGATCTGGAAAACTTTGAAAAAGAGCGTAAGCGTTCACGCCGTTTTACTTCCATCCCCGTAAAAGCTGGGCTCGATGAGATTCAGGTCGCCCGCTTTGCCGTCAACCAATACCGCTTCCCCGGTGTTGAAGTTAAAGGCTACCAGCGCCGCTATTATCCTTACGGCTCGGCTCTGACGCACGTCACGGGCTATGTCTCCAAAATCAACGATAAAGACATAGAGCGGCTAACCAAAGAAGAAAAAATTGCCGATTATGCCGCCACACGTGACATCGGTAAGCTAGGTATTGAACGTCATTACGAAGATCTGCTGCACGGCAAGCCTGGCTATGAAGAAGTTGAAGTTAACAACCGCGGCCGCGTGATCCGCCAGCTCCACGAACAGCCACCGCAGGCCGGGCGTGATATTTATCTGACTTTGGATCTAAGCCTGCAAATCTACATCGAGAAACTGCTGGAAGGCAGCCGTGCTGCCGTGATTGTCACCGATCCACGCGACGGCGGTATTCTGGCGATGGTTTCCACGCCCAGTTACGATCCCAACCTCTTTGTCGACGGGATTTCCACCAAGAATTACACAAAACTCCAAAGCGATCCCGATCGTCCGCTGATCAACCGTGCGACACAGGGGATTTACCCCCCCGCCTCCACCGTTAAACCTTATATTGCGGTCTCTGCTCTCACGGCAGGCGTGATCACAACGAACACCAGCTTGTTCGATCCCGGCTGGTGGCAATTACCCGGTTCCGAAAAGCGCTTCCGCGACTGGAAAAAATGGGGACATGGTCGCCTTAATCTCACCAAATCGCTGGAAGAGTCCGCGGATACCTTCTTCTATCAGGTCGCTTATGACATGGGGATCGATCGTCTATCCGAATGGATGAACAAATTTGGTTACGGCGAGAAAACCGGTATCGATATTTCGGAAGAAAGCAAAGGCAATATGCCAACGCGCGAGTGGAAATTAGGACGGTTCAAAAAACCCTGGTATCAAGGGGATACGATTCCGGTCGGGATTGGTCAAGGTTATTGGACCGCAACGCCTATCCAAATGAATAAGGCGCTGGTGACGCTGATCAACGACGGCCAGGTCAAAACGCCGCACCTGCTTTATAGCTCGCGGGAAAATGGCAAAATTGTGCCTTTCCGGCAGACAGAGAATCAGCAAATTGGCAACATCCACTCTGGCTATTGGGAAGTGGCGAAGGATGGAATGTATGGCGTAGCTAATCGGCCTAACGGTACTGCCCACAAAAGCTTTGAGGATGCGCCTTATAAAATTGCGGCCAAATCCGGTACAGCACAGGTTTTCGGCCTGAAAGAAAACGAAACCTATAATGCGCACAAGATCGCAGAACATCTGCGTGACCATAAATTAATGGTTGCGTTTGCCCCCTATAAAGACCCTAAAGTAGCGATGTCGATTATTCTGGAAAACGGTGGCGCAGGCCCGACCGTTGGCACCATCACCCGCCAGATCCTCGATCATATTCTGCTGGGTGATAACAATACCGATTTACCCAGTGCGCCTCCTGCACCACCGGGTAGCGAGAGTGAGTAACAGACAGTCATGACCGATAGCCAACAAAAGGGATCGTTCTGGGCGAAAATCCATATCGATCTGCCGTTTCTTCTCTGCATCCTGGCACTGCTAGGCTATAGCCTATTTGTCTTATGGAGCGCCAGCGGACAAGACGTCGGTATGATGGAGCGAAAAGTCGTTCAAATCGTGCTGGGGTTTACGGTGATGATCGTAATGGCGCAAATCCCTCCGCGCGTATATGAAGGCTGGGCCCCCTACCTCTATGTGTTTTGCGTGATTTTGCTGCTCATCGTGGATATTTTTGGGCAGATCAGTAAAGGCGCACAGCGCTGGCTGGATCTGGGCTTTATCCGTTTTCAGCCGTCAGAAATTGCCAAGATAGCCGTACCGCTGATGGTCGCACGTTTTATCAACCGTGATATGTGCCCGCCGTCGTTAAAAAATACGGCAATCGCGCTGGTGCTAATTTTTGTCCCTACGCTGCTGGTTGCCGCACAGCCGGATTTAGGCACCTCAATTCTGGTCGCGCTATCAGGGCTATTTGTGCTTTTCCTCGCGGGTATGAGCTGGCGTTTGATTGGCATCGCCGTCCTGCTACTCGCCGCTTTTATTCCTATACTCTGGTTTTTCCTGATGCATGATTATCAGCGCGCCAGGGTCATGATGTTGCTCGATCCAGAAAGCGATCCGCTCGGAGCCGGGTACCATATTATTCAGTCGAAAATTGCGATAGGCTCAGGCGGGCTGTCTGGAAAAGGCTGGCTGCATGGCACCCAGTCTCAGTTAGAGTTTCTGCCAGAGCGCCACACCGACTTTATCTTTGCCGTGCTGTCAGAAGAGCTCGGGTTAATCGGCGTGTTGGTCCTGCTCGCCATGTATCTGTTCATGATTATGCGTGGCTTGGTCATCGCCGCGAATGCGCAAACCTCGTTCGGCCGGGTGATGGTCGGCGGGCTGATGTTGATTCTGTTTTTCTATGTGTTCGTCAATATCGGGATGGTCAGCGGTATACTTCCCGTCGTTGGCGTGCCGCTGCCGCTAGTCAGCTACGGCGGGTCGGCGCTGGTCGTCTTAATGGCGGGGTTCGGTATCGTCATGTCGATACATACTCACCGCAAACTGCTATCTAAGAATTTATAACACGAGGTGAGCAATGCGTAAGGATTGGCTTTGGATCGGCGTAGCAACTCTGGCGCTTGCGGCCTGTACCACAACGGAACAGCGGCAGCCTGTGCCGCCCGTGACTCAGGTTTACAGCGGCCCGACGGAAGAGATCGGTGGTGCAGAACCGCGCTATGAACCCTACAATCAGGGTACGCTGCAAGACTACAGCATCAAAGGCAAGAGCTATAAGATTGTCAAAAATCCGCAAAATTTTAGCGAGACAGGCTTAGCCACATGGTACGGCGAAGAAGCCAGCGGTAACCGCACATCTATCGGTGAAACGTTTGATCCTAATGCGATAACCGCCGCCCACCCAACGCTGCCTCTGCCAAGCTATGTCCGCGTGACCAACCTGAGTAACGGCCGCCGTCTGGTTGTACGCGTAAACGACCGCGGGCCGTATACGCCGGGCAGAATTATCGATTTGTCGAAGGCCGCAGGCGATCGGCTGAATATCTCGAACAATACCAAAGTAAAAGTGGACTTCATCAACGTCGCACCAGACGGTACGCTCTCCGGTCCCGGAACCGTGGGCACCACCGTCGCTAAGCAAAGCTTCGCCCTGCCGGAACGCCCAAGCTTCGGTGCCAGCGGGCTGGGCACACCGATGATGGAAACGACGTCACCAACGCCCAACAACGCCGTGCGCCCGATCAGCAATAGTAGCCTGAGTGCACCAGCAGACAGCGCACAGCCGCAGAGTAGCGCGACGTCGCACAGCGGTGGTTTTCTGGGCGCGCCTTCCGCCCTGCGCGCTGGCGTGGTTGAGTCCAGCGTGACGCCAGCGGTAGCGCCATCGTCATCCGCTGCGCCAATGAACGTCGCGCCAGCTGCAACGGTTGTCGCGCCCGCGGCTGTAACGCCATCTGCCACGGGTCGCTATGTGGTTCAGGTCGGTGCATTGAGCGATCAACAACGCGCACAAACCTGGCAGCGCAGCCTGAGCGAACGCTTCCACGTGGCTGGGAAAGTCACGGCGAGCGGTGGCCTGTATCGTATTCAACTGGGGCCGTTCCAGAATCGTCAGCAAGCCGCTGAACTTCAACAACGTTTGTCAGTCGAAGCTCAGCAGCAGTCGTTTATTACCGCCGCACCCAGCACCCTCTAGTAACAGATAATCGGCAGACTCACGCAGCGAAAACGGCGGCTATGGCATTGAACATACCGCCCTTTTGCAAAATCACGTAACGTAATGTCTGATGCCTGCCTATTTCCCATCTGATATAGTGTGGCTCGTTTTTTAACTCATACCCACGGATGTTGTTGTTCCAATCATGAATACTGTAAACACGTCTCGTTTTACTAAACGTACTGCGCTTGGCGCACTGCTCGCCATTAGCGCCTCTTCTTTTGCCTATGCCGAAGATATCAATCTTAAAACGATGATCCCCGGCGTCCCGCAAATCGATGCTGAATCCTACATCCTGATTGATTACAACTCTGGGAAAGTGTTGGCGGAAATGAATGCCGACACGCGCCGCGATCCGGCCAGCTTAACGAAAATGATGACCAGCTACGTGATTGGTCAGGCCATTAAATCAGGAAAAATCAGCCCGAACGACATCGTTACCGTCGGTAAAGATGCCTGGGCAACCGGCAACCCGACCTTCCAGGGCTCTTCCCTGATGTTCCTGAAACCGGGCGACCGCGTTCCTGTCTCCCAGTTAAACCGCGGCATCATTCTGCAATCTGGTAACGATGCCTGCGTCGCGATGGCCGACTACGTTGCCGGCAGTCAGGATGCCTTCGTTAACCTGATGAACGGTTACGTGAAAGCACTGGGGCTGAAAAATACCAATTTTGAAACCGTGCACGGTCTTGATGCGCCGGGTCAGTTCAGTTCGGCACGCGATATGGCTCTGATCGGTCAGGCGCTGATCCGCGATGTGCCAGAAGAATACGCGACCTACAAAGAGAAAGAGTTCACGTTCAACAATATTCGCCAGCCTAACCGCAACGGTTTGCTGTGGGATTCCAGCCTGAATGTTGACGGCATCAAAACGGGCCATACCTCATCAGCAGGCTTTAATCTGGTCGCCTCTGCAACAGAAGGCCAGATGCGCCTGATTTCTGCGGTACTGGGTGGACGTAACGCCAAAGGCCGCGAATCAGAAAGTAAGAAACTGCTGACCTGGGGCTTCCGCTTCTTTGAAACCGTCGCGCCATTGAAAGCAGGCAAAGAATTCGCTTCTGAGCCCGTCTGGTTTGGCGACAGCGACCGCGTTGCGCTGGGTGTTGAGAAAGATGCCTACCTGACTATTCCGCGCGGCCGAATGAAAGATCTGAAAGCCAGCTATGTTCTGGACAACACGGAACTGCATGCGCCGTTAGCCAAAAATCAGGTTGTGGGTTCCATCAACTTCCAACTGGATGGCAAAACCATCGATCAGCGCCCGCTGGTGGTCATGAATGAAGTGAAAGAAGGCGGGATCTTTGGCCGCATGATCGACTACATCAAACTGATGTTCCATCACTGGTTCGGCTAATCCCCCTTGTGTGGGGCCAAAACGTCCCCATATAAATACCATCCATAACTCCCGCAGAACGCGGGAGTTAGCTTTTTTAGTATACTGTACTGATGTCAGTGCTAATACCGTCGGAATAATGCCGACGTATTACCCTCTCTGGAGCGCAAATGAAAACCAAATTAAACGAACTGCTTGAATTCCCCTGTGTTTTTACCTACAAGGTCATGGGTGAGGCAAAACCAGAGTTGGTCGATCTGGTCGTTGAAGTGGTACAGCGTCATGCGCCAGGCGACTACACGCCGCAGATCAAACCCAGCAGCAAAGGGAATTATCACTCCGTTTCCATCACCATCACTGCGACACACATTGAACAGGTGGAAACGCTGTACGAAGAACTGGGCAACATCGACATCGTGCGCATGGTTCTCTAAAACATAGAATTCTGTAAAGCATAGAGTTCTGTAAGACCTAGGGTTCTGTAAAAGTCATACGGTAATCAAAACGGGCGGGAAAATTGGCGAGTGCGGCAGGGTTTTGTGATTTTGCAAAGTGCTGTTCGCTGAGGCTTCCCGCCGTTATAATCCCCCCACCTTTCCTTAACCTGAAGATGACACACTTGCTACAGGATAAGATCATCGTACGCCAATTTGACGTACAGCCGTATGAACCCGTCTCTCTGGCGATGCATAATTTCACCGACCGACGTGATGATAAAACCCCAGATGAAATCTGGCTGGTTCAGCATCCTCGCGTATTTACGCAGGGTCAGGCAGGCAAAGCCGAACATGTCCTCATGCCCGGTGATATTCCCGTGATTCAGAGCGACAGAGGCGGTCAGGTGACTTACCACGGCCCCGGTCAGCAGGTCATGTACGTGTTGATTGACCTGAAGCGTCGCAAACTCGGCGTTCGTCAGCTCGTCACCGCCATCGAAAACACCGTGATTGGCACACTGGCACATTTCCAGATTGAAGCTCATGCGCGCCCTGATGCGCCCGGCGTTTACGTAGGCGAGCGTAAAATCTGTTCGTTAGGACTGCGTATCCGCAAAGGCTGTTCTTTCCACGGGTTGGCGCTCAATATTGCCATGGATCTCTCCCCTTTCCTGCGTATCAACCCGTGTGGTTACGCCGGAATGGAGATGACGCAACTCAGCGATCTGGTGCCGGGCATCACGTTGGATGACGCCGCCCCTGTGCTGGTGAACACCTTTTTGCAGTTAGTCGGCTACTCCGCACCCGAATTTGTTTCGTGGAATCTGGACGTTCAGGGTGAGCCGCTTCCTGGTTAACGCATGTTATCCTGTTAATAAAAATCAGTCAGTTAGACGATCGTTTTTTGATAAATTACATTTTATTCACATAATTTCTTCATTTTGATCGCGCAAAGGCTGATTGTGGTTAGGCAAGATGATATAATTTTTATAGTTTTTTAAAAAAAAGTTTAACTAAAAACATAATCCTTTGAATTTGAATTACAAATTTAAAGAAACGATTCAGAACTGGAACTTACGCAAACATGAGTAAACCGATTCAGATCGAACGCGGCGTTAAATACCGCGATGCCGATAAGATGGCGCTAATCCCGGTACGTACCGTCGTTACCGAACGCCAAGAGCTTCTGCGCAAACCTGAATGGATGAAGATTAAACTTCCGGCAGATTCAAGCCGTATTCAGGGAATCAAAGCGGCCATGCGCAAAAACGGGTTGCACTCAGTTTGCGAAGAAGCGTCCTGTCCGAATCTGGCGGAATGTTTCAACCACGGTACCGCCACCTTCATGATTCTGGGTGCTATTTGTACCCGTCGCTGCCCGTTCTGTGACGTTGCCCACGGCCGCCCGCTTACGCCGGATGCCAATGAGCCAGAGAAGCTGGCACAGACCATTCATGACATGGGCTTACGCTATGTCGTGATCACTTCCGTTGACCGTGATGATCTGCGCGACGGCGGAGCCCAGCACTTTGCAGACTGTATCAGCGCCATTCGCCGCAAAAACCCGAGTATCCGCATCGAAACGCTGGTGCCAGACTTCCGTGGCCGTATGGATCGCGCGTTAGAGATCCTGACCGCCACGCCGCCAGATGTATTCAACCACAATCTGGAAAACGTACCGCGCGTTTACCGTCAGGTTCGTCCTGGTGCAAATTATGAGTGGTCACTGAAGCTGCTGGAAAACTTCAAGAACGCGCATCCAGATATCCCAACCAAATCTGGTCTGATGGTTGGATTGGGGGAAACCAATGCGGAAATCGTGGAAGTGATGCGTGACCTGCGCCGCCACGGTGTGACGATGCTGACGCTGGGACAATATTTACAGCCGAGCCGCCATCACCTGCCAGTACAGCGCTACGTCAGCCCGGATGAATTCGATGAGATGAAAGCCGAAGCGATGGCGATGGGCTTTACCCACGCTGCCTGCGGTCCATTTGTTCGCTCGTCCTACCATGCCGACTTACAGGCAAAGGGCATCGAAGTAAAATAAGCGCTCATACATATTTACACATTTTTTGTGTGGCATAAAAAACGGACGGCAATTGCCGTCCGTTTTGCTGTGTGAGATGCGATCAGGATTCTTTACGAGATGAATCATGCAGCGCTGCCGTATCATCCGTCTTTGCTGGCTGCTCGTCACTCATCGCCTTCTTGAAGCCTTTAATCGCCGCGCCCAAGTCACCGCCGAGGCTACGAAGTTTATTCGTACCGAACAGCAGAATGATTAACGCGCCAATCACCAACAGCTTGGCAATACTGATACCTTCCATACAAACCTACCTGATTTAGATGCTGGAGACGCCAGCGAACGAGAACGATTTTTATTGAAAATAATTCTTTACTCTATGTCCTCTATCTAAGACCTTATGCGGCATGACACAATTTGCATCTGTAACAAATTGCATCTATAAAAAAGTAAGACGCGGCAAAAGCACTTTCGCCCGTATTCAGATGGCTTTACAACTTTCGCCTCGGCAGCACTACAAAAGTCCCTTCTGACGGCGTAGACTTTCCCTACTAAAGCGGAGATGACATTCCTCCCTACCCTCGCGCAGCCAAAACGCTGACAGCCTTAAAAACAGGGTACAACCGCCACTCGGCTAATGATGTCTACGTCCACCTCGCAGAGAGGGCGTAGCGTCCTGCCCCATACTCTCCGAGACCACAAAAGCAATTCAGGCAAAACAACCCAAGAAAGGTTTCTATGTTCAGTACATTACTCGCGGTATTTATTGGTGGCGGAGTCGGTAGCGTGGCGCGCTGGCAGCTTGGCGTGAAGTTTAACAATCTGTATCCAACGCTGCCGCTGGGCACTCTGCTTGCCAACGTGATCGGGGCTTTTGTTATTGGCGGCGCACTCGCTTTCTTCCTGCGCCATCCTCATCTCGATCAGGACTGGAAAATATTGATTACTACCGGGCTGTGCGGCGGTTTAACGACGTTTTCGACCTTTTCCGCAGAAGTCGTCATGTTCCTGCAAAGTGGGCAATTGGCGGCAGCGGGGCTACACGTCCTGTTGAATCTGGCGGGTTCGTTGCTCATGACCGCACTGGCGTTTGCGCTGGTCACGTGGGTGACAACACACTGAGGTCACGTGGAAATTGATAGCACGTGGAAAATAAAGCAAAAAAAACCCGCCATCGGCGGGTTTTTCACGAAATCGGTATAATTAAATAGCGTTAACGTTAGCAGCTGAAGGACCTTTAGCACCATCAGTGATTTCGAACTCTACACGCTGACCTTCAGCCAGAGTTTTGAAACCGTTGCTCTGGATGGCAGAGAAGTGTACGAACACGTCTTTGCTACCATCTTCAGGAGTGATGAAACCGAAGCCTTTAGACTCATTGAACCACTTAACACTACCTTTAATCTTAGACATCAAACTTACCTTTACATGAATGAAAGACACAAAATCTGTGTCAGGTACAGTACAACAATAGATTGGCCTTTTGTCCAGTTGAAGTTGGATAAAAAGTGATAAAAGTCGCTAAAAATGTATACCGCGCAACTCAGCTGTCCTATTTTAACCCGATGCAGAACGCAGAGAGTTCAGTTCGGGCCAATTCATCACTTTTTACGATATGAAGGAAGGCATCATGGTAAGCAAAACGCTGGGTCTGATCGGGGGCATGAGCTGGGAATCCACCATCCCGTATTACCGCATTATCAACGAGTATGTGAAAAGCCAACTTGGCGGCCTGCACTCCGCAAAAATCATCCTGCACAGCGTCGATTTCCACGAAATCGAACGGTTGCAGTCACAAGGTGATTGGGAGCAGTCAGCCGCTGTACTCAGCAATATCGCAGTAGGATTACGTCAGGCGGGAGCAGAGGCGATCGTCATCTGTACCAACACCATGCATAAAGTGGCCGATGACGTTGAACACGCCTGTCAGCTTCCTCTTTTGCATATTGCCGATGCCACCGGTGCCAGCCTGAAACAGCATGGATTGAAGAAAGTCGGTTTGCTTGGAACCCGCTACACGATGGAGCAGGATTTCTATCGCCAGCGCATTCAGGAACGATTTGGCGTGGAGGTGATAGTTCCTGACCATGAGGGAAAAGAAGCCGTTAATCGCATCATTTACGATGAATTGTGCCTGGGAAACATTAACGACGCATCGCGGCAGATCTATAGGGACATTATCCAGCAGCTTGAACAACAAGGCGCGGAAGGCATTATTCTGGGTTGTACGGAGATTCCGCTGTTAATCAGCGCCCAAGATGCGAAGGTTCCTCTTTTTGATACCAGCAGGCTCCATGCGATTGCCGCTGCGAAATTTGCGCTTAACCAGCCATCAACTTGAACCAGACTGAAATAAAAAAAGTCCAAAAACAGGCCATTCACTGAGATATATCTCATAACATAGAATATGAGATATATCCTATGTATTGCTATCGCGGTATTAATACCCTTCCTCAGTTTTATTACAATAAATACGTATATTTCCCACTATCATTAATTTACTCCATAAAGATAATTTATTTTCCATCATGACAGGAGCATAAAACTGATGAAGCCGATCCGGAAATCAATGACGGTTGATAGCCGTAGTAACCACATGAATAAGATGAATAGACCATTGTGGCGAAAATCAAAATCATTTTTATTTCTCATTATTTCTGTATTATTCTTTTACATATATCCTGCAGGAGCAGAAACATTTAACAATACCGTTGTTTTTGGCGACAGTTTAAGTGATGCGGGTAATCTCTCACAAGCCATTGGGATTGGTGTTTCACGATTCACAACCAACCCAGGAGAAACCGCTGTCATGTATGTAGCAGATGGTTTAGACCTGCCTGCTACCGCATCATCTTCTGGCGGCAACAATTATGCCTGGGGGGGTGCTGGCGTCCTTAATAATTACCAGTTAGGCCTTATTTTTTCACCCACTATCCAATCTCAAGTTAACAATTATCTGAAAAACAATAAGGTTAGCGCATCAACTCTTTATCAAATGTGGGGGGGAGCCAATGATATATTTTCGATTTACGAATCAGCCCCAGGCACAGCAACAGCGAGAATTATTCCTGTAGCAAATACTGAAGTATCATTGCTAAACGATTTATACCATGCAGGCGGAAAGTATGTTGTCGTTTATAACCTGCCTAATCTTGGGGAAACGCCAGATGCAAAAAATAGAAATTTACAAAAAAAATATCAAGAAGTGGTAAATCAATATAATCAGACCTTAGATAGCGGTCTTGCAACATTGAGTAAGAACGGGCTTAATATTATTCCCGTAAATGTTTATGCGCTCCTGTCTGAAATAATGTCTAGCCCATCAACTTATGGCATTATCAATACCACGAACGCAGCCTGCAATACATCATCATCATTGACCTGTAATACGCAAAACTACACGAGAGGAACCGAGCAGACCTATCTTTTTGCTGACAATGTCCACCCGACAACGGGTGTCAACAAAATGCTCGCCAACGTCGTTTTATCTGAAATTTCAGCGCCAGGTAAAATTTCATTACTGAGTAAAGCCCCGCTGATGGCAACAAAATCTCAGTACAATTTGTTACGCAAAGAAATCATTACCGATACCTCTGACGGTGATACGCGGGTATTCCTTAATGGTGATTATCGCCATCAGGCCAACTCAACCAACGATCCCTTTTCAAGCAGTAGTAATAACCGTTTTGCTTCAGTCGGCGGCGACGTGAAACTAAATGATAATCTTAACGTCGGGGCACTGGTCACTACCTCTAACCAAAAGACAACGCTTAATGATGCAGGCTACACGTTATATGACCACAGTGTCGCGCTTTACCAGGTCTACCACACCGACCATCTCTGGATGAGCGCCTTCGTCAATGCAGGCACTTCGAATTTTGATGATGTTTATCGCACCATTCACATCGGCCCGGCGATGCGCACAGAATCAGGTTCAGCGAAAGGACGCCATTTTGGTGGTGGTATTGATGCTGGCTGGTGGTTTGATCTGGGGACCTCCGTCAAAACAGGGCCTTTTGCCCGCCTGGAACGTCAGTCTATTGAGATAGAGGGTTATAACGAACGTGGAAATGATAGTTCCGCCATGTGGTTTTCTGAACAGCGCCGTAACGCTCTGGTTTCCAGTCTTGGGTGGCGAACTCAGGGCCATTTACTCGCCGTTGGTTTGGATGTTAGTCCTTACGTAGAGATGGCATGGAATCACGATCACATGGCAGATAATGTGCGTCCAATCACCGCTGGGTTGAATTCCATGAGTGGTCACTTCACCATGTCGAGCGCACCCTCAGAGAAAGACTGGGGCGTGGCAGATGCGGGGGTCATGGTCAATCTTACAGCCAATCTGCATACATGGTTGCAATATTCCAATGAGTTTGGTGGTAATCCTAGAAAAGGCAACTATGGTGCCAGTGTAGGCATGGAATATACGTTCTGATAATGCAGCGGCGTATTTATTCTTACAAAAGTGGTAACGGAGTCCTCTTCGCCTCGCTACCCTCATGTAATCTAAGGGAAAAATGAGCGACAGCAATAATACCCTCTTTTATTTACTCAGGTTTCCTCTTTTTACATAGAAAAAAAGCAGTATTGAGAGACTCAATACTGCTTTATTCGTATGATTTTATTCCTGGTATGGTATGCAATGACTAACAGTACTTCTCGTTATTATTTACGTAACATTGCTTCAATAAAATCTTTCCAAGTACTTACTTCTACTTCTACCATGCGAACCTCTTGGTGATTAACAGCGACGCATTATATGCACACTTTTTAATCAGGAAAAAGTGTTATGAAAGTATAAAAACTATACTCCCTCACATTTCTGCTACACAGTTCACAGTAGATCTCCCCGCCTTTTTTCGGCATGCTGGGCTATCGCACGATTAGGCTCAGTCAGGCCGTGCTGTCCTGAACAGCAATCGTCATGCAACCCAATAAGCAGAAAGGATTTTATCCCTATGGCGCTGACCATGTATGGCATCAAAAACTGTGACACTATAAAGAAAGCGCGCCGCTGGCTGGACGATCAACAAGTGGCGTATCGCTTCCACGATTACCGTGCCGATGGTCTGGATGAACAGCTGCTACAGCGTTTTATCGACCAACTGGGGTTTCAGGCCTTACTCAACACACGCGGAACGACCTGGCGTAAACTCAGTGAAGACCTGCGTGAACGGATCAACAGCGATACCAGCGACAGCGCAGAGGCCGCCAAAAACCTGATGCTGGAACAGCCAGCGGTGATTAAACGGCCGTTGCTGATAACCGACGACGGCCACGCGCTACTTGGTTTCAGTACCGACAGCTACCAGAAATTTATTGCGGAGAACAAATAACGTGTCTTGCCCAGTCATAGAGCTCGCTCAACAGTTAATTAAACGCCCTTCCCTCAGCCCGAATGACGAGGGTTGCCAGGCGCTCATGATTGAACGCCTGACGGCGATTGGCTTTACCGTCGAAGCGATGGATTTTGGCGATACCCAGAATTTCTGGGCATGGCGCGGCACAGGAAAAACGCTGGCCTTCGCCGGACACACCGATGTGGTTCCCAGCGGCGATGAAAGCCACTGGCAGCATCCACCGTTTGAACCCATCATTCGTGATGGCATGTTGTACGGTCGCGGCGCGGCGGACATGAAAGGTTCACTGGCTGCAATGGTGATTGCCGCTGAGCGCTTTGTCGCCGCCCATCCTAATCACCAAGGGCGTCTGGCGTTCCTGATTACCTCGGACGAAGAAGCCAGCGCCGTTAACGGCACCGTGAAAGTCGTTGAGGCGCTGATGGCACGCAACGAGCGATTGGACTTCTGTCTGGTCGGCGAGCCGTCCAGTACGCATGTTGTGGGTGATGTGGTCAAAAATGGCCGTCGTGGTTCTATCACCGCGAATCTGCGCGTACACGGCGTGCAAGGGCACGTAGCTTATCCTCATCTGGCGGACAACCCCGTTCACCGTGCAGCACCGGCACTCAACGAACTGATCGCCACCGAGTGGGATCAGGGCAACGATTTCTTCCCGCCGACCACGATGCAAATCGCCAATATTCAAGCAGGCACCGGTAGCAATAACGTCATCCCCGGCGAGTTGTTTGTGCAGTTCAATTTCCGCTTCAGCACCGAATTGACGGATGTGTTAATCCAGCAGCGCGTGGCGGAATTACTGGATCGCCACCAGCTTAATTACACCATCGACTGGAAGCTCTCCGGCCAGCCATTCTTGACCGCACGCGGCGAACTGGTCGATGCCGTGGTGAATGCCGTCAAACATTACAACGAGGTTACCCCAGAGCTGCTGACCACCGGCGGTACCTCTGATGGCCGCTTCATTGCTCGCATGGGCGCACAGGTCGTTGAACTGGGCCCCGTGAACGCCACAATCCATAAAGTGGACGAATGCGTCAGCGCGGCAGACCTTCAACTGCTGAGCCGCATGTACCAGCGCATTATGGAGCAGCTCATCGCATGATGACGCCAGCTACGTTAACCGGTAAAAGCGACCAACATCTGGTCGCTTTACAGGGTCGTCATCGCCTGCAACCGGAGGCGGTAACCGCGTTTCGGGCGCTACAACAGGCGGCAAAAACGGCAGGATTTAACCTACAGCCCGCTAGCACATTTCGTGACTTCGAGCGCCAACGTCAGATCTGGAATGGCAAATTTCGCGGCGAGCGTCCCGTCATGGATGTCAACAGCCAGCCGCTGGACGTGTTATCTCTGGACGAAGGCGAGCGCTGTGAAGCGATTCTGCGCTGGTCCGCCATGCCCGGTTCCAGCCGCCACCATTGGGGCAGCGATCTCGATATCTACGATCCCGATTTATTACCCGCAGGCCGTTCGCTCCAGTTGGAACCGTGGGAATATGAGGAAGGCGGTTACTTTGCTGCACTGAATACGTGGCTGAGTGCGCACATGCATGAATACGGTTTTTATCGACCTTATGCGCACGATCTCGGCGGTGTCGCAGCCGAACTCTGGCATATCAGCTATTATCCATTAGCACAGTATGCGGAAGAGCAGCTTACACCCGACCTCATTCTTGCCGCCTGGCAAGATGAAGACATTGCAGGCTACCACTGGCTCAGCCAGAACTTGCCGCAGCTGTTTACCCGTTATATTCATAATGTTGATGAGGCGTAACCATGGCATGGCTGGCTGATTACTGGTGGATAATTCTGATTGTCCTGATAGGCATGCTGATTAATGGCATCAAAGAATTGCGCAACGTTGACCATACGCGTTTTCTGCTCAATAAACCGAAATTGCCTCCACACCGTGACAACAACGACAAGTGGGACAAGGAAGAAGACGACGACTGGCCGAAGAAAAAACCCTGATACCTATCCTCGCAAACCGCCTGCACGCGAGCTAAGCGGCGGGCGGTTTCGATTCTCACGCGGCGGGAACAAAACTTTCCGCCCGCTCCAGAAGAAAATCATAAAACTCTTTCGCACACACTGAAAGCTGACGCTCCCTATCCGTAACCAGATAGATACCGCGCTGTAGCGATAAATCCCGAAACGGGATAATCGCAATGTCTTTGTGCTGAAACTGGAACAGTGTCAACCCCGTCACAATACTCACGCCATAATTTGCCGCCACCAGCCCCATCATGGTGGTCAGCTGACGTACTTCCAGCACGTAATTAAAACCTTCCGGCTCGATAAGCTGATCGGTGTACTGCCGGATACTGGTGCCTTTGCAAAACCCGACAAACGGATATTGCGCTACATCGGCCACATCAACACTGTCGCGCTGCGCCAGCGGGTGGGAGTTCTGGCAGATCAGGTAAAAACTGTCGGAAAACAGCATGCGAGAGCTGAATGTTCCCGGCGACGGCTGCCCTGCTGTCAGCGCCAGATCGGCGCGCCCATCCAGCACCGCCTTCAGGCAGCGATCCCACTGCGTATCCAGCAGTTCAACCTTAATCTTGGGATAAGCGCGGTGATATTGCGCCAGCACCTGAGGCAACCATTCCACCGCCATTGAAGGCAATACCGCCAGCACAATCTTTCCCTTGTAGCCCGTGGCATACGACTTGATCTCACCGACGGCATCATCATGGGTCTGCACCAGCCGACGGGCAATATCAATGAAATGAAGGCCATCGGCATTGAGTTGCACCTTACGTGTATCGCGATCAAATAGCCGATAGCCGACCTCTTCCTCCAATCCGGCGATTAATGAACTAAATGCTGGCTGAGAGAGATTTATTTTCTGAGCAGCACGCGTGAAATTATCAGTTTCCGTCAACGCGATAAAAGCTCGTAATTGTTTTATCGATAAGTTCATAGTGTTTTTATATAAATAAAATGAAGTCTCCTGTAAGAAAGCGACAAACTCAATAAAAAAAATCGGCAAATACCATTTTTATGATCCTTCCCGCATTTATTTAATTCCATTCAAACAACGCCCACTATTCATAAAAAAGAATATTCTGGATAAACATCACAAATCATAAAGAACAATTAAGTAAAAAGGATTAACTATGCAAACCAAATCAATGAATTAACCATTAATAAGGAAATCAAAACGATTCATACCATTAACAAATAAAATAAACCTATCAGATTTACGAATAAAACCATTTCGATTACGAGTTAGTATAAAGAGGGATGAGAGTGATAAAAATAGTGCAGACAAAAAATCAAATGACTCTGAGATAAGCATTCATTTTTTATTTGTTAATTATCACATGGATTGTTATTGAGTTGTTTAATTTATTGTAAATAAAACAGATAGACAACGTACAATTATACTAATGAGGAGTTTTTATGCTGGCTCTCATCGGGGTACTAACCATAGCCACCCTGCTATTTTTCATCATGACCAAACGAATGTCGCCTCTGGTGGCGCTTATCGTGATTCCGGTTCTTGGCGCGCTCGCAGCAGGCAGCGGCACCGATACCGCGAAATACGTGGTAGACGGCATCACCAAACTCGCCCCAATGGCGGCGATGTTTGTGTTTGCCATCGCCTTTTTCGGTGTCGTCACCGATGCCGGCATGTTTGATCCTATCATCAAAGGGATCTTACGCATGGTCGGCACCAGCCCGGTAAAAATCATTATCGGCACGGGCGTATTAGCACTGATCGCGCACCTGGACGGTAACGGTGCCGTCACCTTCCTGATCACCATTCCCGCAATGCTGCCGCTGTTTAATAAGCTCGG
This sequence comes from Pectobacterium brasiliense, assembly GCF_016950255.1. Taxonomy (NCBI): domain Bacteria; kingdom Pseudomonadati; phylum Pseudomonadota; class Gammaproteobacteria; order Enterobacterales; family Pectobacteriaceae; genus Pectobacterium; species Pectobacterium brasiliense. The sequence goes on from NZ_JACGFN010000001.1 coordinate 1,688,273, forward strand.
CATGGATAAGCGTATTCTGGTCGGTATTACCGCGCTCAGCGCAGGTGTTAACTTCCTGCCATGGACCGGGCCGATGATACGCGCCGCCGCCGCGTTAAACACCACCACGCACGACCTGTTTATTCCGCTTATCCCAGCACAACTTTGCGGTCTAACCTTCATGGTGCTCATGGGCTATTACTGGGGCAAGAAAGAAGAGAAGCGTCTGGGGTTAGCGTCAGGGAATCCGCTGGCTGGCGGCTCACCGTCCATCACGGCCGAAGCGCATGTGAAAGAACTGACCGATGCGGAAAAAGTATTGCGTCGTCCTAAGATGTTCTGGGTCAACATCGCGCTGGTACTTGCCGTTATCGGCACCATGGTGTTTACCAAAATTTCCCCCACGGTCGCCTTCATGATCGCGCTGACGCTAGCGCTAATGTTCAACTACCCCAATGTTGAAATGCAGAAAGAGCGCATTAATGCCCATGCCAAAGCGGCACTGATGATGGCCAGCATCCTGTTTGCTGCGGGTGCGTTCACCGGCATCATGAGCGGCACCGGTATGCTGAAAGCCATGTCGCTCTCGGCGGTCAGCTTTGTGCCGGAATCTTTTGCCTACCACATCCCGTTTATCGTCGGCCTGATCTCTATGCCGCTGAGTCTGGTGTTTGACCCTGATTCGTACTACTTCGGCATCATGCCAGTCATTGCCCACACCGTGGACATGCTGGGTGTACCACCGATTCAGGTCGCGCAGGCTTCCGTATTAGGACAGATGACCACAGGCTTCCCGGTTAGCCCGCTGACGCCAGCCACCTTCCTACTGGTCAGTCTGGCGGGTGTCGATCTCGCCGATCACCAGAAGTTCTCTATTCCTGTGCTCTGGGCCGCCAGCGTCATCATGACGTTCGCCTGCGTCATCTTCGGGGTCTTCCCCTTATAGGGCACGTACGGTTTCCCATTGATTACGCCAACAGACACATTTCATTGATAAAGGTAAGTTTATGAAGACAATTCGTATTGGTTCAGGCGCTGGCTATGCTGGCGATCGCATCGAACCGGCCGTAGAACTGGCTCAAAAAGGTGACATTCAATATCTGATATTTGAATGTCTGGCGGAACGCACTATCGCTATCGGCCAAAAGCAGAAGCAGCAGAACCCTGAAAAGGGCTACAACGAACTGCTGGCTGACCGCATGCACGCCGTGCTGCCGCTCTGTCTGGAAAAAGGCATCAAGATCATCACCAACATGGGCTCGGCTAACCCTGTCGCAGCCGGTCAGCGCGTATTGGAAATCGCCAAAGAGATTGGTGCAGACAAGCTAAAAATCGCCGTCGTGACTGGTGATGATGTGCACTCAGTGCTGATTGCACAGGATTCCAAGCTAGATGAGATGGGTCAGCCGGTTTCACGCTGCGGCAAAGACATTATTTCCGCGAATGCCTATCTGGGCGCGGATGCGCTGGTAGAGGCTCTGCGTCAGGGTGCAGACGTGATTATTGCCGGACGCGTTTCCGACCCGTCGCTGTTCCTGTCCGCCATGATGTATGAATTCAACTGGGCAGCCGATGACTGGGATCATCTGGGCAAAGGCACCTGCCTCGGTCACCTGCTGGAATGTGCAGGTCAAATCACTGGTGGCTACTACGCCGATCCCGGTGTTAAAGACATCCCTCATCTTGATCGTTTGGGCTTCCCAATCGCAGAGATTAGCGAAGATGGCAGCGCCGTGATTACCAAAGTTGAAGGTTCCGGTGGCCGCGTCTGCGTGGATACCTGCAAAGAACAGCTGCTGTACGAAATCCACCGCCCGGATAGCTATATCACCCCGGACGTGATTGCCGATTTCAGCCACGTCACGTTTACCCAAGACGGTGAAAACCGCGTACGCGTACAGGGTGCCACTGGACGCGCGAAAACCGACACGTTGAAAGTCTCCGTCGGCTATCAGGATGGGTTCATCGGCGAAGGCGAAATTTCTTACGCCGGTCCCGGTGCCGTCGCGCGCGGCCGTTTAGCGCTGGATATCGTCAAAGGGCGCTTTGCGGTGTGCCAGATCGCTTTTCAGGAAGTGCGCTATGACCTGATCGGTGTCGATGCCCTGCACGGTGCGCAACGGTCGCAAAGCAGCGAACCGTATGAAGTGCGCGCGCGCGTCGCAGCACGCTGCACCTCCAGAGCGCAGGCGGTCAAAGTAGGTAACGAAGTTGAAACGCTCTATACCAACGGCCCGGCAGGCGGCGGCGGTGTTAACAAAGCGGTGAAAGAAATACTGGCGATGGATTCTACCCTACTGTCTCGCGCCTGCGTCACACCAGCCGTTGATTATCTGGAGATTAAATAATGAAACTGCGTGAAATTGCTCATTCCCGTACCGGCGATAAAGGAAATACCTCCAATATTTCGCTGATTGCCTACCGGGCAGAAGACTATGACGTGCTGAAAGAGAAGATCACGGCCGAGAAGGTAAAGGACTGGTTTGCCGATATCGTGACAGGTGATGTGGTTCGCTATGAGCTACCCGCGATCGGCGCCCTGAACTTCGTGATGTACGGTGCACTGGGCGGTGGCGTTACACGTTCACTGGCGCTGGATATGCACGGCAAAGGATTAAGCTCGGCCATACTGGATATCGATATTTAATCCGATAACAGAGAGCAGGTGGAGGTTATTTACTCCCCTGCTCCCGCTAAATAAATGACATGTGCCGCAATAATTAGCAGGTATTTATTTATCTGTGGGAATTCGTGCGGCCATTTTCCAGAGTCATCATTTAAGAGCCATCATTTAAGAGTAAATACGCAATGAATAATAAAGTCATTGATGCCAGCCATTTCCGTTCTTATTTATTTGACGGAATGACAATTATGTTCGGTGGTTTTATGGGCGTCGGAACACCGAAATTATTGGTAGATGAGATCATTAAATCCGGCGTCTCTGATTTAACCCTGATCGGAAATGATACCGGCTTTGTCGATACCGGCGTTGGGCCGTTAATTGTCAGCGGTCAGGTAAAAAAACTGATTACCTCACATATTGGTACGAACCCGGAAACCGGGCGTCGTATGCTCGCCGGTGAACTGGACGTAGAGCTGGTGCCGCAAGGAACGCTGGCAGAACGTATTCGCAGCGGCGGTGCGGGCTTAGGCGGTTTTCTGACGCCAACGGGCGTTGGGACCATTGTCGAAGAGAATAAACAAAAAATAACCATTAACGACATTACCTATTTATTAGAACTGCCCATTAAGGCCGATCTCGCCATCTTGCAGGCCAGTATTTCCGACACCAGCGGAAACCTTATTTACCATCTCACCGCCCGTAATTTTAACCCGCTCATTGCGCTCGCCGCGAAGAAAGTCGTGGCGCAATGCGAGCAGGTTATTCCGGTTGGTCAATTAGCACCGGAATGTATTGTCACCCCAGCGGCGCTGGTCGATCACCTTTATTTGGGAGAAAAATAATGGATGCGAAAGAATTAATCGCTCGCCGCGTCGCGCTGGAGCTGAAAAACGGCGACGTGGTGAATTTGGGTATTGGTTTGCCCACCAAAGTCGCGAATTACGTACCACACGGCATTGAAGTCACCTTCCAGTCGGAAAACGGCTTTTTAGGGTTGGGAGCAATCACCGAACCGGACAGCAATCTGGTTAATGCCGGTGGCCAGGCATGCGGCATGGTGCCAGGCGCAGCCATGTTCGACAGCGCGTTTTCCTTTGCGCTAATTCGCGGCGGCCACGTCGATGTCTGCGTGCTGGGTGGCTTGCAGGTGGATGAGCACGGTAGCCTCGCCAACTGGATGGTGCCGGGGAAAATGGTGCCCGGCATGGGCGGCGCGATGGATCTGGTTGTCGGCGCGAAGAAAGTCATTATCGCCCTCGAACACTGCGCCAAAAATGGCGATGCGAAGCTATTACACCAGTGCACCTACCCACTAACCGCCGCCAATAAAGTCAGCATGGTCGTCACTGAACTGGCTGTCTTCCAGTTTATCGACCAACAAATGGTGCTGACCGAAATCAGCCCTGACATCACCGTGGACGAACTGCGCCAAAAAACCGAGGCGAACTTCATCGTGTCCGCCGATTTAACTCCCTTCAGCATCCATTAATCGAGGCGACCATGAACGACTCCGTTGTTATTGTTAATGCCAAGCGCACCGCAATCGGTAAATTCGCAGGCAGTCTGGCCAACACATCCGCTATCGAGATGGCGTCAGCCACCATTCGTGACTGTCTGTCGACGCTGCCGGACACGCTGGCGGTTGATGAAGTGATTCTCGGCAATGTGTTACAAGCCGGTCTGGGACAAAACCCGGCACATCAGGCGAGTCAGGCTGCCGGTCTCTCTTTTGAGACCCCCTCGCTGACCGTCAGCAAAGTCTGTGGTTCCGGCCTGAAGGCCGTCGTGCTCGGCGCGCAGTCTATTCTGTCCGGCGATAATCAGGTCTGCGTAACGGGCGGGATGGAAAACATGAGCGCTGCGCCTTACCTGCTGGAAAAAGCACGCCACGGTTACCGCATGGGGAATGGCAAGCTCGTTGACATCATGATTAACGATGGCCTGTGGTGTGCGTTTAACGATTACCACATGGGCACCACGGCGGAAAATATCGCCGAGCGCTATCAGCTTACCCGTGAAGAGCAAGATCGGGTGGCGCTGGCGTCCCAGCAGAAAGCCGTCGCCGCGATTGAGGCTGGCCGTTTCAAGGCGGAAATTACTCCGCTGTCACTGCGTAACAAGAAAGAGACGCGGATCTTCGATCGGGACGAATTCCCTCGTGCGGATACCACGCTAGCGTCGCTGGCAGCGCTACGTCCGGCATTTTCCGCGAACGGCACCGTCACCGCAGGCAATGCGTCCGGCATTAACGATGCGGCCGCGACGCTGGTGTTAATGCGTGAGTCCGAAGCGAAAAAACAGGGGATTACCCCGCTGGCACGTATCCGCAGTTGGGCGTCAGCCGGTGTACCGAGCGAGGTCATGGGGCTGGGGCCAATTCCCGCGACGCAGAAAGCGCTACTCAAAGCCGGGCTGACAATCAGCGATATCGACCTGATTGAAGCCAACGAAGCCTTTGCCGCGCAGTTTCTAGCCGTACAGCGCGATCTCCATCTCGATCCAGAAAAAGTGAACGTCAACGGCGGTGCGATTGCGTTAGGTCACCCTATCGGAGCAAGCGGCGCACGCATTCTTGTCACGCTGGTGCACGCGCTGCACAGCTACAACAAAACGCTGGGATTGGCGACGCTGTGCATAGGCGGCGGGCAAGGTATCGCGATGATCGTCGAGCGCGTTTAAACGGGATTATTTCCACCAACATCAATGCAGGCCATAATGGCCTGCATTGATTTGTTTGTGTTATACGTTTCAACCCTACTACTCAGTTAAAACGTTTCCCAATTCGCATTTGCCGAGCCAGCAGATGCAGATTTGGGTAGCAGAGATCTCGGTAATGCAGCAAGAGACGGCGCACTCTCGGCACGATATTCCTGTGCTGCCGATTGATTAATTTTGAACACCGCCACCGCATCCTGTAAATATCTGGCCTGCTCTTCCAATGCCGCTGCGGCAGAAGCGGATTCTTCCACCAGCGAGGCGTTTTGCTGGGTGACGCGATCCATTTCATTGACCGCCTGTCCAACCTGATCGATTCCCCGACTTTGCTCATCGGACGCCGAGGCGATTTCCCCCATGATATCCGTTACCCGGCTCACCGCACCGACGATTTCTTTCATCGTGTCACCTGCGTCTTTCACCTGCAAAGAGCCGGTATTGGTGCGGCTAACCGAATCATCAATCAGCGATTTGATCTCTTTGGCGGCCTGAGCACTGCGCTGTGCCAGCGTTCGCACTTCCCCCGCCACCACAGCAAAGCCTCGCCCTTGCTCCCCAGCTCGAGCCGCTTCTACCGCCGCATTCAGCGCCAGAATATTAGTTTGGAAGGCGATGCTATCAATCACGCTGGTAATGTGAGCAATTTTTTGTGAACTGTCGGCGATCTCATTCATCGTCTTCACAACATTGTCGACGACAGTGCCGCCTTTATTGGCCGTCTCCGACGCATTTTTTGCCAGCAGCGTAGCCTGACGCGCATTGTCTGAGTTCTGCTTCACCGTTGAGGTCAGTTGCTCCATGCTAGCCGCGGTTTCCTGTAGCGATGCGGCCTGCTGCTCCGTGCGCGAAGACAGATCGTTGCTACCCACCGAGATTTCACTGGCTCCAGAATGGATGGAGTGGGAGCTGTCGCGCACCAGACTCACGGTACGGATTAATGACTGCTGCATATGATGTAGCCCCACCGCAAGCTGGCTCATCTCATTGCGCCCAGTTGTATCAATAGGATGTGTCAGATTGCCCTCGGCAATCGCGCTGATATGCTGCATGAGCGTGCGCAGCGGATGCAAAAGAATACGCTGCAACCCGATCCAACTGAGGATAATCACCAGCACGACGACGACGGAAAGTGCGCCCAGAAGCCACAGCATCGTTTCAAATGCCGCGTGGTTTTCCTGTAGCCCGTCATCTGACAGCTGGTTTTGCGCCGCCCGCCACGTAATATAGGCGTCCTGCATGGCCACGTTCAGCGGCGTGGCACCGCTACTTAATTTCATCGCCGCCCCCGCTAACCCACCGGAAAGCGAATCCACAATATCATTCAGTAGCTTGTCGTAAGCGGTATAGCTCGCCTCAAGTTTTTTGGATAATGCGTCATCCAACCCGGGCGTATTAGGCAGAGACAAATAGTGTTTATAACTACTCTCTGAGGCGGCCAATTGCGATTTTGCTTGCTGTAAAAGAGCCTGCATAGCCTCTTTATCCGCATTCCCCATCATCATGTTTTGTATAATAGAACCGATAGCGATGCGCGTCTGATTCATCATAATCCATGCATCAGTAAAGGCAGCTACATTCTGGTTAGAGCGTTGGGAAACCAGGAATCCCTCTCTGTCATTAGTCAATGCACGAACGGATAGTGCACCAGTTAAAAATTGAGATATCCCCAACACAAACAATAAGATAACAAGGATGGTAATGACTTTAATACGTTTAAACATGGCACACCCTCTTTTTCCATAAGGATGCGATACTTATATCTGAAAAAATAAGATAAATATTGAACACTCAACACAAATAAAAACATTACCTATATTATTTAACATTCAAATATGGATTATATTCTTTTTAATATGGATAAATTCTCATTCCATAAAATATATTCTCTCATTTGAATAACGGCAGCGCCGAAAATTCATTTCGCACACCGTACGTAATGATAACGAACGCTGCCATATCAGAAATTACCAATAAGATAATCTGATGGAATATGTTTATTTCAGATAAGCCAGCGCCTGCTTCAGCATTTGTTCATCAATGCCGTGCCCGACAGCGGGGGCAACATCCAACGTAAACGACGTCCCCAGTTCCTGAAAACGCTGAGCGGCAGCATGAGCATGTCCAACCACAATCACGCCGTCCGCTTCACCGTGAATGAGGTGTACTGCAACATCAGCAAAGGCTTTTTCTGGCAGCACAGCAAAGCGACCGCTGAACGCGATAATGTGCCCAGCCAGCAAGGATTCAGACTTCAACGCTTCCAGCGACATAATGCTGCCCTGCGAGAAGCCCACCAGCACGGTTTGTTCCGCACTCACGCCGCTTTGCACCTGCCAGTGGCGTACCGTCTCAATAAAACGCGGCAGGTTTGCTTCAATACGAGATAACCGATTCTCTTCCGTGACACCCTGAACAGAGAACCACTGCCGCCCGTCACCATAGCCAGTACTGAACGGCCCGGCAATACTGACTACCATCGCCTGCGGTAAGGCGGCAGCAAAATAGCGCCCAATCTGTGCCATGCCTGCGGCGGTATCACCCACGCCATGAAACAGCAGGATTAATCGATTTGCTTCTGAGGGTTGCTGAACAACAACATAATCTTGATTCACATTTCTCTCCTGAAGGCATGCGCCGAACACGTCACCTGCCGATATTCGTCATAAAGTACGGTTAGCTCTCACTATACGCCGCGCAATAACAGGAGAAATCGGGAATTACTGAAGGAGATGTTCCATTTTTTGCAACGACAAAGGGAATATCCGACCCACCCTGTCAGTGCGGTTTGATAATACGGATCGTTGAAGCCGGATCGTTTACCAGACAGCGTGCCGGACGCACCGGCCGTTTGACCAGTTCGCCGCCGCAGTTCGGGCAGGCGTGGTGAAACACGGTATCCGCACAGTCAGGACAGAACGTGCATTCGTAGGAGCAGATATACGTTTCGGCATCCGGCGGCAAATCACAATCGCAGTGCTCACAGTTGGGGCGCAATTCCAGCATCGGCTTATCCTGATTTAATAAAAAATTATGTCGCTCTCGCTGTCACTTTTCTGTGGCTATTGCACAAAGATCAGTGAAGGAGAATGAGGCTCTTTTCTACCAGAAACCGTCCTTCATGCAAATGGGGTTTATTCAGCAGAATAACGTCTCTCATTAACGGCAATTGACTTTCCAAATCCCTGTTTTTCTTGGGAGGCGGCTCTATGTTCTCAATAAATACAGGGAAAAAAACAATGGCGATGGCAGCACAGCTATTTTCGTTAAAAAGAACAGTTTCGTTAAAAAGAAAAACATTTCGGCAATCCATCATCGCAGCCAATATCAGTATCGCATTGCTGATGTTGGCAGGTTGTGGCAGTAGCGGAGGTGGCGGCGGTGAAACCGCCAACGTCACGCCAACCTCGCCATCCCCAACGACGCCGACAACCCCAACCACACCGGAAACACCGACAGTATCCGCCGTTAAAGTGGGGATTATTGATTCTGGTCTGGAAGCGGCTCGGCCAGAGTTTAATTACGGCAACCTGCACTTTTCCTCTTTTGTCGGCGGCTCACAGCTTAACGATAATCAGGGCGTTAACGGCCACGGTACGTTGGTGGCATTAGCGTTAGCGGGTCTGGCAACAGAAAACTATGTGGGAGGCGTAGCACCAGACAGCGAACTCTATATTGCACAAACGTCGTTGAATAATCGCTTTGACTATCAAAACACCGCGTCTGCCGTGAATTGGCTGCTCAATTCAGGCGTGAAAATCATCAATATGTCCTATGCGGCAGATGAGCGACTTACCACCACCGCCGAGCTGAATAATGCCAGTAACAACTTTAGCTATCTCTTAGTCCGTAACGAACTGAAAAGCATCGTCGATGCCGAGGCACTGAGCATCGTCGCCACGGGGAACAATGCCACCTCCACACCGTCCCCCAATACCCAGATCCCACTGATTTTTGACGATGCCTCGCTGCAAAAAGGGATTTTGGCTGTCACTGGCTACATTCCTGAATGGGTGGGGCAAGAAGGAACAGAACGCCCTGCTGAACTGTATCTTTTTGATAAGTGCGGCAATGTCGCGGCCTACTGCATGAGTGCGCCAGGCTATGTGGATTATCCCGTTGCGGGCAGCAGTTCGTCAGAACGTTCGCACGGTACCTCTTTTGCTGCGCCACGCGTAGCGGGCGGTGCCTCTCGGGTACAGGCTGCTTATCCATGGATGACAGGCTACAACTTGCAACAAACACTACTGACAACCGCGACCTACCACACCGATGGCTATACCCGATACGACGCGGAGAATTCTTACTATGAAATCATCAGGGACAGCGAGGGTAACGTCACAGGAAGTATTTTCCATCCCGCCTATATCAGCGTCGCCGATACCGCCAACGGCCGCCCTTATAACGATACCTTTGGCTGGGGCGATCTGGACGTTGATAAAGCCGTAAAAGGCCCGGCGATGTTTTATGCCGATAACTTCACCGCTCGTTTAACTGCGGGCGATTACACGTTCGCTAACGATATCCGCGGCGACTACGGCCTGATCGTCAACGGCACCAACAATGCGGGAGGCGTTCTGCATTTAACCGGCAGTAACACCTATAGGGGCGATACGCTGATTACCGCCAACAGCCTGTACGTTGACGGATCAATCGCGGGTAACGCCAGCGTATCCGGCTTCGGCACGCTGGCAGGAAAAGGCCGCATTGGCGGTAATGTGAGTAACACCGGTACCGTTGCTACCACCGCAGAAGGCGGGCTGACCGTCGCAGGTAACTATACTCAGGGCAGTAGCGGCCTGCTGAGCGTGACGCTGGCAAATCCGTTTACCGTAGAAGGAACGGCTACATTAAATGGTGGATTACGCGTTGGCCTGCCCAGCAACACCTACATTGTCCAAACGCAGGAAACGCTGCTGCACAGCAATCAGGGCATCAGCGGCACATTTAGCACCACCGACCTCGGGCTATTCCTGACGGGAAACCTGACTTACGGCAGCAACGATCTCACCGGCGCATTCAGTCGCCTCAACACCGTAGATGCAGTCACCAGCAGCGGCTTGCAAAGCACCGCGCAGTTACAGACTGCCGCCAATATTGAATCGGCGCTACAGGTTGCTGACCGCTGGTCAGCCTTATCCTCAACCAGCGAGCAGCAATCAAGTTTGCTGGCAAAAGCCGCCGCCTTCCAGCAGTTAGGCAGCGCAGGTGCCGCAGCCATCGCGCTGGATTCGCTGTCCGGTCAGGCGCATGCATCCAGCAATGCCATTTTGTTTAACAGTCTGGATTACCAGAATCAGCTCCTGAATAATCGGTTAGATCTGTTAGGAAGCGGGAAAAACTACGGCCTGTGGATTGAAACCGGCAAGCTGCGTGGCGACCTGAAACAGTCCGGCTATCTGGGTAGCCATTACGATATCACCCTGACGGCCATTGGTACGGATACCGACTTCAACACCTCAGGATTGCGCGCTGGGATTGCCTATACCAACAGCCAAATCAAAGCCGACTACGACGGTAGCGGCGGCAGTAGTGATAATGAGCTGCACGGAGTCATGACCTACGCGCGCTACAACCTCACGCCGGAATGGTTCGTTCAGGGCAACCTGAGCTATCAACACGGCCGCGATAAGCTGAAGCGTTCTATCCTGCTGAATAATGTCGAAGCCGTTTCCAGCAGCACCTCAAGCGATAGTTGGCAAAGCCTGCTCAAAACGGGATACGAATTTGCACTCAACGATATCTTTAGCGTTCAACCCTATGCAGGACTCAAATACAGCTACCTGTCTACCGGCGGCTTTACGGATACCGGCAGCGCACTGGGGCTGACGGGAGAAGGCAACGACTATTCGCGTACCGTTGGTCTGACAGGGCTTAACCTGCGCGCCCTGCTGCAATGGAATCAGGGATGGTGGAGCAGCGTCGGCCTTAGCGGTGAGTATCAACATGCGTTTACCAACCCATCGCTCGATGTCTCAGCCCGCTGGAGCGGACTGGGCCGTGAAGGAGAGCGCCTCGATATTCCGGGCATTCGACTGGACAAAGACTCGCAGTGGGCAGGCGTGAGGTTGGACGTAGGTAAAGCGGCGGATGCGCGTTTCTTCCTGCGTGCTGACAAACATTTTGCCGATCGCGGTAACGAAGAAGTGTTGCGCGGTGGCGTCGACATTTCCTTCTAATCATCCATGACGCTGGCGGTATCTCCATCGGCGTCAATTTGATATCCACGTCATCGTTCAAAAGAGCGAGTGATTTAAACAGAAAAACCCATCTTCTCGTGGCGAATTAATGATTATTGTCATGTGCTCCATATAGCTATATTTTATCTATTCTATGCCAATTTAATTATGAAACATCAAATAGGTCGCAGGCGATAAACCACGTAAAATAATAAAACGATAGCGTTAGCCCGTTAATTAACGCATGAATCACCAGTGCCCCTTTTCTGATAGGCGGCCTTATTACGCTGAAAACCTTTCATCGTTCTCATAAAAACACACCATCCAGAAACGAGTAAATTCGTCTCAGTATTATGGGGAAAATAAAGTGGAGCAGAATAATAAACCCTATTTGCAGCGCATCTATTTTCATCCGCAAAAAACACTCGACCCGCAGGCTTACCCATTAACCATTCCAGCGATAAACGATCTCGAAAAAATCCGCTTTCATCCCGATGTCACCTTTCTGGTCGGCGAGAACGGCTCTGGTAAATCGACGTTGCTCGAAGCCGTGGCAATCGCGATGGGGTTCAACCCGGAAGGCGGCTCACGTAATTTCAATTTCAACACCCGCGATTCCCATTCCAACCTGAGCGACTATCTCCGCATCGTCAAAGGCATAACACGTCCGCGTACCGGCTATTTTTTACGGGCAGAAAGTTTTTTCAATGTGGCGACAGAAATAGAAAATATCGATCCCGGCCTGATTCAGCTGGCTTACGGTGGTGTTTCGCTCCATCAGCAGTCGCACGGCGAATCATTCATGGCGCTGTTAAACCACCGCTTCGGTGCCAACGGGTTTTATCTGCTGGACGAACCAGAAGCTGCGCTGTCTCCTACTCGGCAGCTCACCGCTCTGGCGCGCATCCATCAGTTGGTGAACGCAGGGTGTCAGTTCATCATCGCTACCCACTCACCTATTATTCTGGCCTACCCTAATTCAGTGATTTATCAGTTCAATGAAAACGGTATTCAGCAGGTGGCATGGCAGGATACGGAGCATTATCAAATCACGCGACAGTTTTTAAATAACCCACAGGGCATGATGAAGATATTACTCGCCGATGAAGACGGCACCGGTGAAAACGCTTAGCATGTCGCCATATTTTCTAAAACCAAGGAAATGAGCGATGGCAGGTGACAACAATGAAATGTATCGACTCGTGAGCGAGCTATTGCGCAGCATCCAACATGGCGATCCGGCTATTTTAGTGGATTTTGGCGTGAGCCCTGCTATTTACGCAGAGATTCTTGAGGAGTTGGATAGCGCGGGGGAAAACCTGGCGGAGTTGACGATTCCGCCTTATGACATCGCCTTTACCCCTGATAGAACGGGTAGGACACCGCTGTGCAGCTACGTGATGGATGCAGCCCCTCAGCAAAAGAGAATAGAGTGTCAGCTCTGGTCTGAAGAGAAGAAAACTGACCTCACATTAATTGCCGACTACCCAGACAATCAGAAGAAAGCCCCTCTGGTTTTCCGACTCTTAGAGACGCAATAACTCCGCCCATGTTCGAGCGGAGTTATTTCATTGAAGACAGCAGAAAATATCACTCCCCGCGCCAGGCAAAACCACGTTCACTAAATGCCCTATCAGAATCTGGATGCGGCAGTGCATCCTCGCCCACATAAGCATCCTTCTCATGCCGACTGTCACTTTCGGCTAACGGTGTCAGGTGTAGATGATGAGTATGCAAAGCCGCCAGCGATTCCCGATGCGCCACGCTGATAATAGCGCTCTCAGGTAAGGCAGTGACTAATGCCTGATACACCTGCTGCTCGGTTTCAGGATCGAGCGCACTGGTGGCTTCATCCAGAAAAATAAAATCGGGCCGATGCAACAACGCGCGGGCTATCGCCATTCGCTGCTGCTCACCGCCGGATAACCGCTGCTGCCAGCGATCTTCATCATCCAACTGCGAGGCCATGTCCGATAATTTGCTGTCGATGAGCGCCTGTCGGCACTGCTCGTCGGTAAAATCCCGCACGTTGCTGGGGTAGCACAATGCCGCTTTCAGCGTTCCCGTCGGGAGGTAGCTTTTCTGCGGTAAAAACAGCGTGCGGCAGTGGTGAGGCCGTGTAATCACCCCACTACCGTGCTGCCATAGTCCGGCACAGGCGCGTAGCAGCGTGCTTTTACCCACACCAGATGCACCGTTAATCATCCAGCGCTCACCGGGCAAGACCTGCCAGTCATCTAACGCTGTCAGCGCACGGCCATCCGGCGTTAACAACCGCAGATTCTCACAGGAAAACCCAAGACCATCATGTTCCGTCACCCGAATAGGCGATGACGTCCGCACACTTTTGTTCAGCGCAGCTTCCATATCCTGCAAACGCCTCGTCAGCGCCAGCCAGCGCGTGAATGACTGATACGCCTGCATAAAATAGCTCAGCGTCGCCCCCAGAGAACCATAAGCCATCTGAATCCGCGTCAAATCGCCGAAGGTGATCTCTCCACGTAACAGCTGTGGCAGCGCCAATAGCGTCGGTAACGGTGAAAGAAAATGGCTAAACAAACTCTGACCAAACGACACCTTAAAACCACGCAGCAGCACAGACAGCGCATTGTCACGCACGCGAGCAAACCGCTGGGCCAGCCGTTCACCTTCCCGCGTCCCTCCCTGATAGAAGGCAATCTGTTCGGCGTTTTCGCGTAATTGAACGCCCAGAAAGCGGAAGTCACCTTCCGCATTCTGTTGGTTCATATTCAGTTTTATCAACGCCTTACCCAGCCAGTGCGACAGCGCAACCTGAAGGATATATTCGATATAGAGGGCGTAAACCATATAGCCGGATATCGCCCAGTCGCTGCCCATAAACGAGAAACGCAGTACCCCAGACACCGACCACAGCAACGCCGTGTACGTGACGGTACTGATGACGACCGAGATAAGGCTGAGAAAAAAGTTCAGCGAGGCCGATACCAGTTCGTTAACGTCATCGGCGATACGCTGATCGATATTCGACAGCGCACCGTCTCTCTCTATTTCGTAATAAGCCGATGTCCCCGTCCAGCGCCGGATATAGTGGAGCGTCATCCAGGTACGCCAGCGCAACGCCAGATAGCCCTGACTGAGCACGTTTACCCATCTCAGCATCATGGCGCTCAAACCGAGGATGAAGCTGAAGATAAACAGCGGTTTTATTTGCTCCCAATCCAGCCCAATCAACGCATCGGTGAATTTCCCCGAGACTCGGTTCGCCTCCACGCTGATGTAGGCCGTACCCAGATTGATACTAATAATCACCGCCAGAATAAACAGCGCCAGATATTTCTCTGGCGTCTGCCAATAGGGCATCAGAATCTGGCCGATGCCCGGTCTGGTCGTGCTCGTCTCACTTGCGTTCATGTGCCGTTTCTACCTGCTGATTCGTGTGAATGACCGTTCTCGTTATTTGTCTAACAGATTGGCCGAACGGATTATCAGAACGAATATGTCCCAGTGAGACGCCATGTCCGCCCTTCTTTCACCCCGATATACAGCGGCGTCGTGCTGGTGTAATAGATATCGCGATCGAAGACGTTATTGACGCCCAGCGTCAGCGACCAGTCAGGCTGGCGGTAAAATACCGATGCGTCGGTTGATGCCGAACTGCCGATGTTGAAAGCATTATTGCTCGGGCCATTCTGCGTTCTTGATGAACCGCTGATACCGACTGATGCACCAGCCCCTTGATAGCGTCCAGATTGCACTTCATAAGACGTCCACACATTTCCAGAGTGGCGCGGCGTAATCGTGCTACGAACGGTAGTAGGATCCTTATTATCCGAGTAGGTATAGCTGGCCGTGACATCCCATCCCGGCAACAAAGAACCATTCAGATCCACGTCAAAACCTTCACTTTTGCGTCCCGTGGTCGCAATGGGGAAACCGTTTCTATCCGTTACTGCCAGGTTTTTTTGCTCAATGCTGAATACGGCTGTCGTCAGCGTGAGGTCGTCATCAAGCAGGTTAAACTTCAGCCCCGCTTCTTTAGACTGCCCCGTCGTTGGCGGGAGCTGAACGCCTGAACGCGAAACCTGCGCGCTGCCGCTAAAGCTATTCAGCAGGTTGGCGTAAATCGTAACGTCCGGTGTGATATCGAAGCTAATGCCGTAATTGGGAATCCATTTGGTCGCGGTGTACGTCGATGCTCGCGTTCCCACCAAATAGCTGTTGTTCCATGTTGACCGCTTCACCGCCAGTTGGAAATGCAGGCGGTCAAAGACATCGATCTGATCCTGGAACAAGAAACCGCTTTGAATCAGCTTGGACGTGTACGTCCGGCTATTTGGTTCACCGATGCTCGGGAACACCAACGAGTCCGGGTTATACACATTCCCATTGGTCATCAGGATAAAGCTGCCGTCATAGCTGGCGTAACGTTCATGCTTATAGTCATGACCGAGCAACAAGGTCTGCGTGACGGGCCCGGTTTCGATTTTCCCGCGAATATCATTTTGCTGGCTCCACGTCTGATTGGTGGACTTATAGGCCAACGGATGGCTGATCTTGTTGCCATTGGCGGCGATATCCAGCGTTTCGTTCATCTTCATCTGCGAAGCCGTACTCTGGAAACCCGCTTTACTGTTAAAGGTCCAATCGCCGACGAGTTTTTGCTCCAGTTCATAATAGGCATTCGTCGTTTTCATCTTGTTATGATCGTCTTTATCTCCCAGACGATATTCCGGCAGCTTCTGTATTCTTCCGTTAGCGTAAATCGTTCCGGCAGGTCCTGATTTACGCGCCTGATTCACTTCTGCGCCAACGGTGATCCGCGTATTGTCATTTTTCCAGGTCAGCGCTGGGGCTAAATAATCGCCGTGGTTACCGTGGTAGTCAGGAAAGGAGTGCTGAGATTTCATGGTTGAGGCATTCAAACGGTAGCTGAACGCTTTATCGTCCGTGAGCGCGCCGCCCAGATCGATAGCCGTTTTAAATTCCCCGTAGCGCGCCGCCTCGACTTTGAGGACATGCAACGGTTCGGTTACCGGTTTTTTACGCACAACGTTAATCGTTCCCGCGGCAGAGCTACTCCCCGCCAACACCGACTGCGGCCCTTTCAGCACTTCAACACGTTCGATCCCCTCAATCGCCGTACCTTGACCAATACCGGCGTTGCTGGAGCCAGACAGGCCATCCGTCGCACCGGACGTCACCGCATAGCCACGCATCCAGTACGTAGGCGTACCGCGGTTTGACTGAATGGTGACCACGCTGCCCGAGTTTTTTAACGCTTCTTCCAGCGATGTGGCCTGACGAGCGGTAATCAGCTTATTACTGATTACCTGAACCGACTGTGCCGTTTGCTGCAACGACGTGCTGGTGCGTAATGCCGAAGAGGAGGTGCCGGGGTTCAATACGGTTTCATCTTCGCTGCCTGCGCTGACGGTAATCGCAGGCAGCGTTTTGTCACTCGCCTGCGCCACTTCCGCATCATTAGCGCGGGAAGAAACTATGGTCAGCGTGCCATTATCCGTCGTCGTCAATAATAAGGGCGTGCCTTGCAGTAAGCGTAAAATAGCCTGACGCGTTGAATAGTTGCCATTCAGCGCGGCGCTCTGGTAATTCGCCACCAGCGCAGGATTAAAAGAGAGTGTCTGCTTGCTTTGATTGGCGATTGCCAATAGCCCTTTTTGCAGGTCGCCCGCAGGAATAGAAAATGCCACGGTGTCATTTTCACCCGCCGCATATGCAGCCACAGGAACGGTCGTCGCCCCCACGAATAACGCAGAATTCATTGTCAGCATAGTAGTGAAGAATAAGCGCTTCTTAACACTCAGCCCCAGAGCAGGAGAGGCAGCATTACCTTTTTTCATTTTTCCCTCGTCAATTGCTTCAAAAAATCAGTTTTTATTGGTCTTCGTATGATTTGTGCAATGACGATGAAAAAGTGACAGCAGGAAAGTCATTTTTCCCGTAATTATTTTTTCTCGGTAGAAAACAGATTGATTTGGAAAAACCTTTTCTCTGTATTTTTAAATATAAAAAATGAATCACTCTTCTGAATCATCTTTTTTATCTCCCACTAAGAAACATCCAGAAATAGCGATTTACCCATTCCAATCAGTAACAGAACATTTCTAACTAACGATAGAAAAAAAACGTGGTTTGACTCCTGCAAATTTTGACTTAAAAACAGCACAGGACGCACCGTTCCTTTTGTTCTGCGGCCCTGGGGTATCCCGGTTCAAGCATTGTTGTGATTTACGCGATTTAAGGATGCCCATGTACACAGAGGCTGCTAAAAAACCCGACTTACTGTCGCTGATATTTCGCAGCGATTATCGCTGGCTAACGGACAAATTACGCCGCCGTATTGCCTACGGCTGTGAAGCGGAAGATGTCGCCTCAGAGGCATTTCTACGTTTAGCCTCGCTACCAAACCTTGCCAACGTACAAGAACCGCGCGCGATGCTCACTACGCTCGCCAAACGCGTACTGTATGAAAACTGGCGTCGCCGCGATCTGGAAAAAGCTTATCTCACCGCGTTGGCAAGTAAACCTGAATTTCACCATCCATCGCCGGAAGAGCAACAGCTGTTGATGGAGGCGCTGCTCACTATCGATCAGGCGCTGGATGGGCTATCCACCAAAGCACGGCAGGCATTTCTGTTCAGCCAGCTTGATGGCATGACCTATACCGACATTGCCGTGCAGCTCGATGTCTCCGCCAGTATGGTGAGAAAATATATCGCCAAAGCGCTGACCAACTGTTATCTGGCCACGCAGGACAGCAGTGACTTATAGGTGAACCGCATGGCAAGACGACACATGGATGACCCGATTGCCGAACAGGCGATTGAATGGATGGTGCTGCTGCGTTCCGGCGAAGCAACACAGACCGACTACGATGAATACCGCCGCTGGCGGTATGAAAACCCTCTACATGAACGAGCCTGCCAACGTATCGAGCAAACGCTGGGGAAATTTCAACCGCTTCTCGCCGCACTGCCTCACGAACCGATTCGCCAGGCGCTATTAGCCCCATCAAGTCGACGCAAAGTTCTGCAATATGGGCTGGGCATGGTGGCTGTCGCCTCGCTAAGCAGCCTGCTACTTAACCAACATTACCCCCTGTCACCGCTTTTGTCCGATGTGAAAACCGCCACAGCACAGCGTCAGCAGGTTCCACTCAGCGATGGCAGTACGCTCATGTTGAACGCGCGTACCGCCGTCGATATCAATGTGGAACCAGAAAATACCCTTCGTCAGGTCGGCATTCTCAATGGTGGTGTCTTCGCGAAGATTAAGTCGGACACACAGCGCCCTTTTATTATTGATACCAAGATGGGCAATATCGTCGCGCTTCAGGCCAATGTGAACGTACGTTATGAAAGCGGCGGCATCCACGTCGGCGTGTTGGATAACATCGCCAAGGTGACTAACCACGCAGGGCAAAGCCTGAGCCTTCACGCGGGGCAAGGCGTCTGGTTCGATCATTCAACGCTCTATCAGGTTGCCGTCACGCCGGAGGCAGAAAGCGCCTGGATGCAGGGGCGGCTGGAAGTCCGCGATCGATCGCTGGCGTCGGTTATCAACGCGCTGCGTGATTACACTCCCGGCATTATCCGGTTGGATCCCGCTATCGCCGATCTGCGCGTCAGCGGTAATTTCCCGTTAGATAACCTGAACTACACGCTGGATTCTCTGGCGCAAACCATGCCCATCGCGATTGTGCATACCACGGATTACTGGATACATATCCGCGCCGCCAAACCGGCATAAACAATAAGCCATCAAAAAATTTCACGCACGTGGTGACACTTTTCCTGCCTCGTTGCACATCGTTAATAGAGGTCATCACAATCCCGATGTCAGGACGGCATACAGCGTCCGACAACGTAAGCAAGAGCAGCAGAGGAAAACGTGCAACAGGCATCTGTGCAACACCTTTCGTTAAACGCGCGCATTGATGCGGCACCTGCCGCACGGCATGACGTCGCATCCACACAGCCATCGCTCAGTATGACGGTGGCGGCACCCGCCCGGGGAGAAATGGGGAAGATTGCGCTCAGCTTTCTGACGGTCGCGCTGATCCATGCGGGTGTCGCTGCCTTACTCATCACTCGAACCACCGAATACACACCGATCAACCTGCTCAATCCAGCAGCCAGTATCAGCATTCAGGCCACGATGGTTGAAGCACCGGAACCCGAATCGATTCCCGAACCGTCGCCGGAGCCCCCCGTGCTGACATCAGAACAGGGTGAACGTGAAATTGCGCCCGTCCCTGAAAAGCCCGTCGTTGAGAAACAGCAAACACCGCCGCCTACGGTCAAAAAAGAGGTTCACCAGCCGCCGGTTAAGCCAGTGGTAAAACCGCAGCCCGTTCGCCCAAAAACCACCGCCGAGCGTCAGCCTGCGGCGCGTCCTGTATCGGAACCGTCTTCCACCACACCGGAAGCGACGCCAGTCCCGCAGACGACCGCCAGCAAGGGCAACCTGATGCAGAACAGCCCTGGTGCTCAGCCTAAACAGGTCGCATCCGTTGGCTGTATCGTTCCGCAACCTGACTACCCTCGCCGCGCCAAGCGTCTCCAGCAGGAAGGCAACGTGCTGGTTCGTCTGGTGATTAGCCCAGAGGGGCGATTGATTCGACACGACATTGCCCGCAGCAGCGGCTATGACGCCCTCGATCAGGCCGCGATTGAGGCCGTGGCGCAGGCACGCTGTACGCCTTACCGCGAAAATGGACAGGCCATTACCGTCATGACGATTCAGCCCGTTAATTTCCGGCTGACTCACTAAGAAAGCACCCGAGTTGAAATAGCGCATTCGCCGTTTCGCAAACACGCCCGAATCAGGTTATTGCATAGGAGGTCACACATGAACACGTTAGATATCCACCATTTCTGGCAGCAGGGCGATGTCGTCACCCACTCGGTAGCCATCATTCTGCTGATCATGTCGCTGCTGTCATGGACGGTCATGCTGCTCAAAGCACGGCAGTTGCTCGCATTGAACAAGAGCGTGCAATACAGTCGGAATACCTTTTGGCAGGCGACCAGCCTGCAAGAGAGCGTCGAGAAATTCGGTAAGCAGCGTTTTAACCCGTTCCGCGATCTGGTGATCGAAGGACATGCGCTGCTGAAACACCCACACAAATTCTCTTCCACGCTAGGCGGACACGTCGATCTCAGCGACTGGCTGGTGCGCGGCCTGAGCAACACGCTGGACACCAACTCAGGCAAACTGCAATCCGGCCTCGGCACGCTGGCATCTATCGGCAGTACCGCGCCGTTTATCGGTCTGCTGGGCACCGTGTGGGGCATTTTTCACGCGCTACAAACCATTAGCACCATCGGCCAGCCCGATCTGGCTCAGGTTGCTGGTCCCGTCGGAGAAGCCTTGATCATGACGGCGTTTGGCCTGTTCGTGGCGATTCCCGCCGTATTAGGCTTCAACGCGATCAACCGCCGCAATCGCATCGTCCTGCATGCCATGAATCGCTTTGCGCACGATCTGCACGCTTACCTGCTGACTGGCGCGCGCGTGGATACCAGTATTACCGACCTGAATAGCGCGGCACGGTATGAGCCGACTCACCCCGTTGAGCGCTCCGCCTGAAGAGGAACATCGCCATGAGTATGTCATCTCCGTTTGAAAGTCAGGAAGACGCCCTGCTTAACGACATCAACATGACGCCGTTTATCGATGTCATGCTGGTGCTGCTGATCGTGTTCATGATTACCCTGCCGGTCATTAATCATGCCGTCAAAGTGGAGCTACCGCGCGCCAGCGTCGAGAAAATCAAGAAAGATCCACAGGCTGTGGATATCGCAATTACTGCAACCGGACAAATTAACTGGAATAAAGAAGCCGTTGATGATGCCCAACTGATCGCCAAACTCGATGCGGCCTCAGCCGAAGGCACTCACCCAAATATACGGCTGTTTGCCGATCAGGCCGTCGAATATGGTCGAGTGGCGTATGTCATGACCAATGCTCAGCAGCGTGGCCTGAGCAAAATCGATTTCGTCCTGCAACCCGTCAAAGCACCCTGACCTCCCTTTTCGCTCTGGTGCTGACAGCCGCGCCAGCACCAGAGCGCATCATCTTCTCCATCATCCAACACCTCAGCGTAAAAAAGTTTCGTCTCGCGGTGACGCTTTTCTTTCTTCGTTGCACATCATGAGTAGAACACTGTTACGCATGGATACCGAATAATGCCTTCTCTTGATGAATCCCCCGTTCTTGCTACGCCGCAGACCGACACGCTTCAGTCGCTGGCCGGAGACGTACTGGACTTCGCGGCCACAAAAGGCGCGAGTCAGGCGGTCGTCAGCATCTCGCAGGGAAACCGCCGTACGATCCGCGTCAGGAACGGCGATATTGATACGCTGACGCAAAACCAAAGCCGCTTCCTGTCCGTTACGGTCTACTTCGGCCAGCGCGCAGGCACCGTTTCTTCGACCTTGTTTAGCAAGGAAGCGTTGCAGGATGCCGTGGACGCTGCCAGCACGCTGGCAAAATATGCTGATGAGGATCCGTGTAGCGGTCTGCCGGAAGCGCAGCATTTCGCCCGTGAGATTTACGATCTTGCGCTGCACAACGCCGATACGCTGACAGTTGAGCAAGCGCTGTCGCTGGCGCTACGCGCCGAGCAGGCCGCCAATACCACACATGAACATGGCTACAGCGAGAGCACGGAAATCACCTCACAGCAGGGAGATTTTATTCTGGCGAACTCTGCCGGTTTTTCGGCGGGCTACCCGACGTCGTTACACACCCTGTGGAGCCATGCGATTGCGCGTAACGATACGCAACGCCAACAAGGTTTCTGGCACACCACCGGCAGAGCACCGTCGCTGCTGGCCTCGCCAGAGGCCATCGGGCATACCGCCGCACAACGTGCGGTGGCACAGCTAGGAGCACAGAAACTCTCAACCCGCCGCTGTCCAGTGCTGTTTGATGCCCCAGTGACGCACAGCCTGATTCATCATCTGGTCGGTGCGCTGAGCGGTGCGGCACTTTATCGCTCCACATCATTTCTGGGTCAGTGCCTCGGTGAAACCATCACTGCACCGCACCTGAGCCTGTATGAAAATCCGTTTATTCCCGGTGCACTGGCTAGCGCCTGCTTTGATGCCGAAGGCGTCGCCGCGGCTCCGCGGCATGTCATCCACGACGGCATTGCACAAGGCTATTTTCTCTCAAGCTACAGCGCTCGACGTCTGGGGCTCACGACGACCGGACACGCAGGTGGAGCCTATAACCTGACCGTCAGCAGCAGCCAAAGTCGCAATGACGATGACTTGCCAGCGCTGCTGCGCCAGATGCACACAGGGCTGCTGGTGACCACGCTATTGGGGCACGGACTGAACCCAATGACGGGCGACTATTCGCAGGGCGTGGCGGGCTTTTGGGTCGAAAACGGCGAAATTCAGTATCCGGTCGAAGAGATCACGATTGCGGGCAACCTGAAAACGCTGCTCCTGCACTGTGTCGCGCTCGGGGCGGACATCCACACGCAGGGCAATCTCTCCTGCGGTTCCCTATTGATTGAAGAGATGCAGATCGCCGGGCAGTAATCCCACATCGCGTCATAGAAACAGGATCACCATCATGGCAATACACGCTTCCAGAGCGCCAGTCTCACCTGTGCTGTCGGCATTTTCGCTGGAAACGACGGAGATAACGCACGCGCTGAACCACATCATGCAGCGTCAGGTGGACTATGCCGATCTCTATTTTCAACGCCGCCAGCAGGAAGGCTGGCAGTTAGAAAACGGTATCGTGCGCCCAACAGGATTTAGTCGCGATCAGGGCGTTGGCGTCCGCGCCGTCAGCGGCGAGAAAACGGCGTTCTCCTACACTAATGACCTCCGTCCGCAGGCGATTCTACAAGCGGCCAATACCGTAAGAGAAATCAGCCGTCAGGGACAGAACGCTAGTGTGGCACTACCCGTATCGCTGCCGCACGGCATTACCACGCTCTACCCGTCAGACAATCCCTTACTTGCCGTAACCGAAGAACATAAACGTCAGCTTCTGCTCTCGATCGACAGACAGGCGCGCGCCCGCGATCCCCGCGTGACGCAGGTAACGGCTTACCTGAATGCTTCGCACGAAACCATTCTGATCGCCCGACATGACGGCAGGCTCGCCACCGACGTTCGCCCACTGGTGAATCTGGTCATCAATGTCGTCGTCGAACAGCAGGGTCGCCGAGAGAACGGTTCCAGCGGTGGCGGGCGACGTCTCGACTACCGATTCTTTGCTGACGAGACGGTCAGCCAGTGGGTTAATCAGGCCGTCGATCAGGCGCTGAATAATCTGGATGCCAGCCCGGTGCCAGCAGGCACTTACAGCGTGATCCTCGGTGCTGGTTCACCCGGTATTTTGCTGCATGAAGCTATCGGGCACGGGCTGGAAGGCGATTTTAATCGCAAAGGCAGTTCCGCATTTTCTAGCCTATTAGGAGAACGCGTTGCCGCGCCGGGCATTACCGTCGTGGATGACGGCACGCTCGCCAACCGGCGGGGTTCGCTGCATGTGGACGATGAAGGCACGCCGTCGCAGTGTACAACGTTAATCGAAGACGGCATCCTGCGCGGCTATTTACAGGACAGCCTCAACGCCAGACTGATGAATACCGCCCTGACGGGCAACGCGCGTCGGGCTTCCTACTCCATGCTGCCGCTGCCGCGCATGACCAACACCTACATGCTAGCTGGACAATATCCCGCCGAAGAAGTGGTCGCATCGGTCAAAAACGGCCTCTACGCCGTCGGCTTCGGCGGCGGGCAGGTTGATATCAGCAGCGGGAAATATGTCTTTTCCACCACGGAAGCTTACCTGATTGAAAACGGACGCGTCACTCGTCCGGTTAAAGGTGCCACGCTGATTGGTCACGGGCCAGAGGCGCTGCTGCACGTCGCGATGGTGGGCAACGATCTGGCTTTGGATGACGGCAATATCGCTTGCACCAAAGAAGGCCAATCCCTGCCCGTCAGCGTCGGCCAGCCAACGCTTCGTATCGACAACATGACCGTAGGCGGCTCGCAGTAAGCCGTGCGTCACGGTTCATTGCCCCTACTCAATTTACTCACGATTTTCTCTGAACGGAGACACCATGTCAGACGCCATTATCACTGCCAGCGACACCTCGTTGGATGCGTTGCTCACGACTAGCGACAAACCCATTTTGCTCGATCTGTGGGCACCCTGGTGCCAGCCGTGTAAAACGCTGGCTCCTTTGCTGAACACGATTGCCGATAACACGCCAGACAACCTGACCGTCGCTAAGCTGGATGTGGAGCAGTATCCGGCATTCATGCAGCGTTTTGGCGTGCGCGGCATTCCTACGCTGCTGCTGTTTAAAAATGGGCAAGAGATTTCACGACAGATCGGCGTGAAAACACTGGCACAGCTACGCGGCTGGCTGGAATCGCACGAGATTGCGATACAGAACACCGTACAGCCGCTGGCAGACATCCGCGTTACGTGGAGCACGTTCTATGGTGATGCTTCGCTACACACTTTCCTCCACCAGCGGCTACGTCAGCATGCGGCGGACGGCAATATCGAACACGCGTTTTCCCCCTATTGGCAGGACAACAAAGGCTCAGTCTCTGCTGCACTGGCACACAACGCAGACATTCGCATCTTTGAACGCATCACCGGACTACCTGCCGCGCTCGGCTTACTGCTGGAAAAACTGCCGAGCACCACACCAGAACAGGTTGATGCCCTCTTTGCGGCGCTTGCTCCGGGAAAAACGGTAGATGGCGTTGCGCTGCAATGGCTGCACCACTGGTTAAGTCACGAAGGAAATCCGTGGTCTGACTGGCTGGCAGATAAAACCGTAGATGGCTTGCGCCAACAGTGGGTTCAGGCAATTTCACGACTGCTAGCAGGTGAAGCCGTGGCAGAAAGCGAATGGACGGCACTGCACCAGCAGGCAATAAGCTGGGAAGAAAAAGCGGCTACCGAACTGGGCCTGGAAAAGAATGTTGCAACAATACTCGCCAGCCTATCGCCGCCGCCTGCCGCGTCCGACGCTGATAGCTGGCGCAGCATCAGCATCACTCTTGGCTTCGCGCTGGCGCAGATCCTGCAAATTAAAGACGGATGGAGCAGAGAAGAACGCGCAACGCCAGATAGACGCTTCCGCTGGTTTCAGGCACAGGAAGACGCCACGCCGAGCAAAAAGCTAACGGATGAACAAATTACCACGCTGCGTGAGCAGTGGCTTCAGGAAAACCCAGATTTTTCCGCGAAAGAGGACGCATTTTATCAGCGCTATCCGCAGCTGTCAGAAGCGCAGAAAATCCTCTTACAGGAAACGCTATGGGAATTGCTTCGTCGTGCGCCCGCCTTCAAATCACAGCTGGACTGATTCCATCGTCAGCCTCTCTGTAGTACGGCGTCTCAGGGATGAGACGCCCCTCTCGTCAAACGAGTAGAAAGCCCCCACTCTCTCCAGCGCTCACACCGCTGCGCATCAAGATCGACCAGTGCATTGGCGGCTTCTTCGCGCCAGCGTTTCAGGAGCGCTTTCCTGCCGGTTAGCCCCAGCGTCATGGCTATCTGCTCGCTTTCACCCGGCTTTTCCGCCAGCAGGCGTAGCGCAGGCAGCGGCAATGCGGTGTGAACCAGCAGGCGGCAAAGCGCGGAGAAACTAGCCTCCATCGGCCGATGCGCAAACGCAAAACCCGCCAGCTCACGCCAGTCATCTTCATCCAGCTCGGTATTTCCTGTCTGCGGTAGTGCGAGGTTAAGCGGAATCAAGCGCTGTAACCAATGCCAGTCACGCGCCAATTGCTGACTTCCCTGCTCCGCCAGTCTATGCCCTGCTTCACTCAGCGGCAGCACCGCCATCGCGCTGTAGCAGCCGCTGCTGGCTTCAAGATGGCTGCCAATACGCACCAGTTGAAACCCACACGACTGCCAGAACGCCCACAGCTCTGACTGATAACCGAAGCTAACCGACAAATAATCCAACGCCTGTCGCTGTGCCTCACGCCTCTGCTCTGCAATGAGCGCCCGGCCAATCCCTTGTCGGCGACATGAGGATGCCACTGCAATCCGGCTCACCCGGCGTGCACGTAGCGTCGGCGCATGCCATAAGCCAGCGTGTGCCGCCAGCGACTGTGCCACCAAATTACCGCGCGGGCGTCGCCGTCCTGCCCACACCTCATGAGCCAGCGAGTCCGACAGCCCGCCTTCCTCCACCAGCCACAGCACACCACACATCTCGCCCGCCACCTGTGCGCTGGCAATATGCATGCCCGGCGCATCCATCAGGCGGCGCAAATCCAGCGGCGAAGTACGATAATGCGCACTGCACAAAAGCGTGTAGCACCATGCCAGACGCTCAGGGTGTATTAGCCAGTCGTCGGCACGTTCGATTCGACTTTCCAGCGCAGAAGAAGGAATAGCTCGAACGGGCTGTTGCAGGGAATGAAACGCGTCGGGCTCGTTGAATAGCAGCGCCCGATCCAGCACCCGCTCTAGGGGATCGTTCGCGACCCAGCGCAGCGGATCGTCCAGCGTAAACGCCCGCCACTGCGGCAGCGTCGCACAGAACTTCAGCAGAAATCCCCGTCCGGTGCCTTCGTACCCCTGTACCGTCGTGGTCATCAGAATGCGGGAAAAATACGGTAACAGCGCGGAGAGCACGGAAGACGGAATCGCCGCCGCCTCATCAATTAACAACCAGTCGATATTGGGAGCGCCATGAAGGCGACAGTGTGCCAGCAGCGCATCCGGTGCCCAGAACTGCGCATCGGTACGTGCGTGCTGTTGCAGAATCTCCGCCGCTGCGCGGGAAGGTGCGGTAATCCAGCAGGTTCCGCGACTGCGCTGCGTCAGCATGCCCGCCAACGCTGATTTCCCCCGCCCGCGTGGTGCGGTAATCACAAACACGCCAGATTCTGCGGCATTCAGCTCATGCAGAATCTGCTGCTGTTGCGCTGTCGGTTCACCGTTCGCAGGCTGCCAGTCCGATCGCGCGGCCAGTGGCCGAATCACGACGTCCTGATCCTGCTGCCAAAGAACAACGTCCTCATCGGCCAACAGCTGGCGTTGAAAATGCTGGATAAAGTGCGGGGTAGCAATCGGCTGTTCTTGTTCGCTCCAGCGCAGGCTGTCTTCATCCGGCTGCATCGGCCATGTCTGCCACGACGGCACCAGCATAATCAGCCAGCTACCGACCTGTAGCGTGCCTGACAGCATCGCCAGCGCCTCGACGTCCACGCCTTTGCGCGCATCAAACACCGCGTGAAGAAACTCCTGCCCTAGCAGCGTCCGCACTCGACTGGCTGGCAGCGCGGTGACGGAATCAGGCGCGGACTCGCCGATCCACAGCCAGTCACCAGACGATTGGTGGCTGAGCGCCAGCGCCTGTTCTTCACACCAGTTCGGCTCGCCGCTCAGCACCAGCAATCGCCGGAGGCCATAGCGCTGCTGCTGGCACTGGCTGTGGAGAAAATCACGCAACATCATCACATGCGCCAGATGAATCAGGTCTTGCCAATCAGCAGGGAAAGCAGCCCTGCGGCAATCAGTGGACCAACGGGAACGCCGCGAAACAGCGCCACGCCCATGACCGTGCCCACCAGCAGCCCTGCCACCACGGAGGGCTGGTTACTCATCAGCGACACGCCGCGTCCGCCAAGCCAGGACACGGCAACACCAATGAGAATCGCCAACAGAGATTTCCAGTGCAGGAAGGAATGCATGACTTCACTGGCGGTAATTTTTCCGCTGGCAATCGGTGCCATCACGCCAATCGTCAGAATGACGATACCGATGCTCAGGCCGTATTTTTCCACCCACGGAAAATAGCTGTTCAACGGTGTGATACGTACCGCCAGCAGAACCAAAATCGCCAGCGTGACGGTCATGTTGTGGCTGATGATACCCAGCCCCGCCAGGACGAGCAGAATTAACAATGTTGGATCGAGATAGGTCATGGATGCGAGTCTGTCGAAAGTAGTCAGATTGTGCGTTAAGCAAACCGCGATGATAGCATTAATCGGGGTCATGGCAGGAATCGAAGTAAAGGCCAAGTGAGCAAATCATTCGGGCAGAGACGAGAATAGAAAGGCAGCTTTTCGAGAGAAAAATGGGCAAAACATTCAGGCCGTCAGCCTATCGCCGACTGGCGACCCGAACGTAAACGATTGCGCAGTTAGTCTAATTTTACGCCGATACGGTGCGCAACTTCTTCATACGCTTCAATCAAGCCACCGAGGCTCTGACGGAAACGGTCTTTATCCATTTTGTTCAGCGTTTCTTTGTCCCACAGGCGGCTACCGTCTGGTGAGAACTCATCACCCAGCACAACTTCACCTTTGAACAGACCGAACTCCAGCTTGAAATCGACCAGAATCAGCCCGGCGTCGCCAAACAGTTTGCTCAGCACGTCGTTCGCCTTGTAGCTCAGCTCTTTCATGCGAGCCAGATTCTCTTCATTCACCCAGCCGAACGTCTTGCAGTAAGATTCGTTCACCATCGGGTCATGCATCTCATCGTTTTTCAGGAACAGATCGAACAACGGTGGGTTCAGCTCGATACCTTCTTCGATACCCAGACGTTTTACCAGCGATCCCGCCGCGCGGTTGCGCACGACACACTCGACCGGCACCATGTCCAGCTTTTTCACCAGCACTTCATTGTCAGACAGCAGGCTCACCATTTGCGTTGGGATTCCAGCTTCTTCCAGTTTGCTCATGATGAAATGGTTGAATTTGTTATTCACCATTCCTTTACGGTCAAACTGCTCAATGCGTGCACCGTCTCCTGCTGATGTATCATTGCGGAACTCCAGCACCAGTAGATCGGGATCTTCGGTGGTGTAGACGGTTTTCGCCTTTCCACGATACAGCTCAGCTAGCTTTTGCATCTTTAATTACTCCACACAGTGAGGGTCAACAAGTACGACCCGATATTTAACGCTTCCCCGAACGGTTGCCGATAGCGCCCGTCAATTCGGGTAGAGATTGTTGAATGAAGAAGGGCCGGATAATCCGACCCTTGGTTTACTTATGCGTTATTTACTGAACGCCGCCTGGAATACGGCCACCAGTGCATCATTCTGAGACTGGGTTAGCGTATGCCCTTTGGAGTCGATAAATTGCAGACTGCTACGGTTATCTAAATCGCCGACCTGCAATTTGTAATCGCCGTTAGGCAGTTCAGGATTTTTCGCACCCAGGTCATCCCAGGTTCCGCCGCTCGGTGCACGATACGTCACGGAGACAGACCCCTGCGGACGGCTGCGATCGTTAACCTTCATGCCGATTTTGTCCAACGCGACAGGCAGACGATCCCACACCACGGTATACGGACCGCGCACAATCAGCAGTGGCAAGCCAGTGTCATCC
Organism: Pectobacterium brasiliense; assembly: GCF_016950255.1. Taxonomy (NCBI): domain Bacteria; kingdom Pseudomonadati; phylum Pseudomonadota; class Gammaproteobacteria; order Enterobacterales; family Pectobacteriaceae; genus Pectobacterium; species Pectobacterium brasiliense. The sequence continues at coordinate 1,718,125 of NZ_JACGFN010000001.1, forward strand.
GCCCCGCTCTGCACATCCAGCGAACCAATGGTACGGTTTGCCAGCGCGTTTTCGCGTGCGGTTGCCTGAGTATCCAGACCATTACTGAGCACATTCAGCATCAGGCCGGTGTAGCGCTGAGCCTGATCGCCCTCCGTCACCGGCTGACCGTTCAACTGTAATCCCAGCAGTTTCACGATCAGTGCGACCTGATAACCCTGCTGCTGCACGGAAATCTGATAACGCCCTTGATACGGAACGTCTTCATCTTCACGCGGCCATGAGATCCAGTCGGTCGTCAACGTTTGGCTGGCATCCTGACGGCTGGCAATGGTGAACGCCTTGTCTTGCAACACGCGGATAACCTGAGACCAGAGCTGGCTGTTTTGCGCGCTGTTTTCTAACAACAGCGTTGCCGTATCTCCTGAGATCTGGGTACGGGAACCATTCAACAAAGCCAATGGCTGCACTGGAGGACGGATATCCAGTTCCTTGCCGACCGCACCATTCAGGGTAACTGGCGGTATATCGAAATCCCCGTTCTGCACCGGTAAAATCATCCCGGCAGGCGTATTCAGCGCGTGTAGCGCCGGTGCCTTCAGATAGGATTCATCGCCACTGACCTGACGCTTATAGCGCTGATCGCTGGAACAAGCCGCCAGCAACATCACGAGTGATATGCCAACAACTTTCGCCACCATAGACTTTTGTAATGAATAACTCATTAAATCTCCCTAACGATTACAGCAAACCCGCTTGCTTAAGTGCTTGCCCCATCACCGTACGACCGGAATCGGTCAGCGGTGTCATCGGCAGGCGCAGCGTATCGGTCGCCATGAGTCCCAATTCCTTACAGGCCCACTTCACCGGAATAGGATTGGGTTCAACAAATAATTTCTGATGCAGTGGCATCAGGCGCTGATTTAAACGGCGCGCTTCAACAAAATTGCCCTGTGCCGCCAGCTTGCAAAGTTCCGCCATTTCACGCGCAGCAATGTTCGCCGTTACGGAAATCACACCGTTACCACCGAGTTGCATAAAGTCCAGACCGCTGGCGTCATCGCCGCTCAGCAAAATGAAGTCTTCACTAACCAGCTCTTGGATCTGGCTTACCCGACTTAAGTTCCCCGTCGCTTCTTTAATTGCGACAATATTTTTCACTTCGGACAAACGGGCAACGGTTTCCGGCAGCATGTCGCAGCCGGTGCGGGAAGGTACGTTATACAGGATTTGCGGCAGATCGGTATGCTCGGCAATCGCTTTGAAGTGCTGGTACAGGCCTTCCTGCGTCGGTTTATTGTAGTACGGTGTGACCGTCAGGCAGCCAACAACGCCGGTGCCATGAAAGCGTTTAGTCAGTGAAACGCCTTCAGCGGTAGCATTCGCACCGGTTCCAGCGATGACAGGAATACGTCCGTCGCTCAGTTCCAGCGTCAACAGCACGACATCGCCATGTTCGTCATGGCTCAGCGTGGCTGATTCGCCCGTTGTGCCGACAGAGACAATCGCCGATGTACCGCTAGCGACATGATAATCAATCAGTTTTTTCAAGCTCGCCCGATCGACAGCGCCTTTGGCGTCCATCGGCGTAACTAGCGCAACAATACTTCCCGTAAACATTGGCCATCCCCTCCACAAACAAGTGCTTCATGGTACTTTTGACCTCTATGCAAAAGCAAGCGGACAAGGGCGTTGTAGGTGCCTGACGCAGGTTTTTTTATGACGCAGCAAACGAAATTAAAAATGCTTCTGATGTTTTGGGGAAATAGGCTAGCAAGGATAGCCAACATGGCTCCCGTTTTTTACGGCGGGCTATCCCTGCCCGCCACCCTTCGGGCCGCCGCAAGCGGCGTTAAAAATTGCTCCCATTTTTTACGGTGGGCTATCCCTGCCCACCGCCCTTCGGGCCGCCGCGAGCGGCGTTAAAAATTGCTCCCGTTTTTTACGGCGGGCTATCCCTGCCCGCCGCCCTTCGGGCCGCCGCAAGCGGCGTTAAAAATTGCTCCAGGCAATTTTTTATGTTTACCATGTGATTAATGGGAAAAAAGACAGGAAGCATGATGTTGCCAAGCTCACAAGAACACTATCTGGTTATTACCGCGCTGGGAGTCGATCGCCCCGGTATTGTCAATGCGATTACGCGCCACGTCAGTAGCTGTGGCTGCAACATCGAAGATAGCCGTCTTGCTATGCTGGGCAAAGAGTTCACCTTCATTATGCTGCTGTCCGGTAGCTGGAACGCGATAACGCTGATTGAATCAACCCTGCCGCTGAAAGGCGCGGAGATGGATTTGCTGATCGTGATGAAGCGGACGGAGTCACAGGCTAGCCAACCAACCCCTTCTACTGTCTGGGTGAAGGTTGACGTTGCCGACTCCCCTCACATCATCGAACGTTTTACCGATTTGTTCGATTCTCACCAGCTAAACATTGCTGAGCTGGTTTCCAAAACCCAGCCTGCCGAGGGTGACAAACCGCCGCAGCTGTATATTCAGATTGCCGCACACAGTTCTGCCACGCTGGATAGCTCAATTATTGAGCCAGCTTTTCATCAGCTATGTACAGAATTGCACGCACAAGGCAGTATTAGCGTCGTTAACTATGCCCAATAGCATAACGCTGAAAGATTATGGGTATATCCACAGCATGAAGAGAAACAAGACGGAGAGTCGTGATGAACACACTGAAAGCCGGTGATATTGCACCGAAATTTAGCTTGCCCGACCAAGATGGCGAACAAGTAAATTTAACCGACTTCCAGGGACAGAAAGTGTTGGTGTATTTCTACCCTAAAGCGATGACGCCAGGATGCACCGTTCAGGCCTGCGGCCTGCGCGATAATATGGACGATTTGAAAAAACATGGCGTTGAAGTTCTCGGTATTAGCACGGACAAATCAGAAAAACTGTCCCGCTTCGTCGAGAAAGAAGTCTTAAATTTCACGCTGCTTTCTGATGAAGATCATCAGGTTTCAGAAGGATTTGGCGTTTGGGGAGAAAAAACCTTCATGGGGAAAACCTATGACGGTATTCATCGCATCAGCTTCTTGATCGACGAAAACGGCAAGGTAGAGAAGGTTTTTGACGACTTCAAAACCAGCAACCACCACGACATCGTTCTCGATTATCTGAAAAACGCCTGACTCGCGGTTTTCAGCTCGTCCACCGGCACCGTCATACGTGCCGGTTTTTCCTGCCATTCTCTCTCTTCACCACGTTTTTCCCGCTCGGGCATTTCTTTGTCTGCCATCGCTGGCTAAGATAGTCAGCAGAATGTTTTCACGTTAGCTGTTGATAAGGTTATCTTCCGTTATGTCTATTCGGTTAAGAAAAACGGTCATGTCCGTCCTGTTTGGGACATTACTGGCTGGCAACCTGCTTCCTGCTCAGGCCGACACGCAGGATCGGCTGCCGGATATCGGCACCACCGCCGGCGGTACGCTCAGTATCAATCAGGAGCTGGCAATGGGCGATTTTTACGTCCGCCAACTGCGGGCGGGTGCGCCGCTTATCAACGATCCGCTGCTGTCCAATTACATTAACCAGCTAGGCAACAGATTGGTCAAACAGGCCGATTCGGTGCGTACGCCGTTCCATTTTTACCTAATCCGCAATGATGACATCAACGCCTTCGCCTTCTTCGGCGGCAACGTGGTACTGCATTCCGCGCTGTTCCGCTATGCCGACAGCGAAAGCGAGCTGGCCTCAGTGCTGGCACATGAAATCTCTCACGTTACCCAGCGCCATCTGGCGCGCAGCATGGAATCACAGCAGCGTAGCGCCCCGCTCACCTGGGTGGGCGCACTCGGTTCTATTCTGCTGGCGATGGCCAACCCACAGTTGGGGATGGCGGCGCTCAGCGGTACGCTGGCGGGCGCGCAGCAGGGCATGATTACGTTCACGCAGTCAAACGAACAGGAAGCCGACCGCATCGGTATTCAGGTATTGCAGCGCGCGGGCTTTGATCCGCAGGCCATGCCGAATTTCCTGCAAAAGCTGGCGGATCAATCACGCTATGCTTCCAGGCCGCCGGAAATGTTGCTGACTCACCCCTTGCCGGAAAGCCGCCTGTCCGATGCCCGCAACCGCGCTAACCAGATGCGCTCAACGCCGGTGCAATCTTCTCAGGATTTCCTGTTCGCCAAAATACGCACCTTTGGTATGTATGGCTCACCGGAACGTCCGCTGAACAACGATCTGCTGGAGCAATGGGAAAAAGGCAACGTGCGAGAGCAACTGGCCGCGAAATATGGCCGTGCGATACAGCTTTATCAGGCGAAGAAGTACGATGAAGCCCGTAATGTGCTGCAACCGCTGCTAAGCAGCGCGCCTGAAAATCCGTGGTTTCTGGATATGATGACTGATATCGATCTGGGACAAAGCCGTGCGACACAGGCTATCGCCCGTTTACAAAACGTGCCCGGAATGCAGGCGAACCCAGTACTTCAGCTTAATCTGGCGAATGCCTATGTGGAAGGGAAACAGCCCGCTGCCGCCAGCAAAATACTGTATCGCCACACCTACACACACCCTGACGATTCAAACGGCTGGGATCTGCTGGCGCAAGCCGCAGCAGCCCAAGGACAGCGGGCAGAAGAACTGGCCGCGCGAGCGGAGAGTCTGGCCCTCAGCGGCCAGCTCGATCAATCCATTCGGTTACTGAGCAACGCGAGTTCACTGGTTAAATTGGGAAGTCTGGAACAGGCGCGTTACGACGCCCGCATTGACCAGCTCCGCCAGTTGCAGCAGCGCTTCCGCCAGTACCAGAAATCCTGATAAGGAGTATGACGATGACACCGTCCTCAACCCAAACACCTGTGACGATTTACCACAACCCGCGCTGCTCCAAGAGCCGCGAAACGCTGGCACTGTTGCAAGAACACAATATTACGCCCAACGTCGTGCTCTATCTCGACACGCCGCCCGACGCCGCAACGCTGGCTCAGCTTATCAAGCAGTTGGGCTTTACTGGCGCACGAGAATTGATGAGAACCAAAGAAGAAATTTATCAGCAGTTGGGGCTGGCCGACGCCTCACTAACGGAAGCGCAGCTGATTCAGGCGATGATCGATAATCCGAAGCTCATCGAGCGACCTATCGTCGTGGCACAAGGTCAGGCACGTATTGGCCGTCCGCCGGAACAAGTGCTGGAAATACTGCCGCGGTAAGCGATCCTCAACGACGATCGTTAGTAAAGATCGTCAACTACAGCCCGAGGATCTCTTTCACAAAAGGAATGGTCAGCTTGCGCTGTGCAGTGATGGAAGCATGGTCGAGCTGATCGAGCGTCATAAATAACGTACGCATTTCCCGATCCAGACGCTTAAGCAGAAAACGGCTGACGTCTTCCGGCAATTCGAACCCGCGCAGTCTGGCACGCAGCTGTAGCGCCTCCCCTTTTTCGTCATCCGACAGCGGCTGCAACTTGTAGATTTGTCCCCAATCAAGGCGAGAAGCCAGATCGGGCAGACGTAAATTCAGCTGACGCGGCGGACGATCGCCAGTAATCAACAGCCGGGCACGCCCTGTTTCCTGAATGCGGTTATACAAATTAAACACCGCCATTTCCCACTCTTCATCGCCCGCAATCGATTCGATGTTATCGATACACACCAGCGCCAGTTGCTCCATCCCTTCCAGCACATCGGGTACAAAGTAGGCACGTTTATCCAAAGGCACATAGCCCACCGCACGTTCCAGACGCGACAATTCGGCGCAGGCAGCATGCAGCAGATGGCTGCGCCCGCCCCCTTCGCGTGACCAGAAATAGATGTAGCTACCATGCTCCTGATACAAAGCATTATTGACGGCGGCAAGAAGAGACGCGTTTTCACCCGGATAGAAACTGGCAAATGTTTCGTCATCGGGTAAGTAGAGTGGCAATGAAAGCTGTGCCGGCGTGTTCAGAATCACCTCAAGCAAAACGGGCAGGAAACGGATCGAGTTTATCACAGAAACCGGCCCCTGTTGAGGACGCGATACGCACGGCCTCAACAGGGCGAAATAACGCGGTTATGAACGCGCGTCGTTCTCTTCCGGCGCATCGAGAATCTCTTCCTCTTTGCGGAACAGGCTGATGACCTTAAACACCAGACTCATGCCGATACCGACAACCGTCGCCAGCGCCATGCCCTTCAGTTCAGTCGAGCCCAGATGCACTTTCGCGCCGCTGACACCGATGATCAGAATCACGGAGGTCAGGATCAGGTTCTGCGCTTTGTTGTAATCCACTTTGGATTCAATCAGCACGCGAATACCGGATGCACCTATTACGCCATACAGCAGCAGCGACACGCCGCCCATAACAGGAACTGGTACAGCCTGAATCGCCGCCGCCAGTTTACCCACGCAGGAGAGAAGAATCGCCAGGATCGCCGCACCGCCGATCACCCAGGTGCTGTACACTTTGGTAATCGCCAGTACGCCGATATTTTCGCCGTAAGTCGTGTTCGGCGTAGAGCCAAAGAAGCCGGACAGCACGGTAGAAATGCCGTTGGCGAACATGGAACGGTGCAGCCCCGGTTCACGCATCAGGTCTTTCTTCACGATATTCGCCGTCACCACCAGGTGACCAACGTGTTCCGCAATCACCACCAGAGCCGCAGGCAGAATAGCCAGAATGGCAAACCACTCAAAACGTGGCGTATAGAATGTCGGCATCGCGAACCAATGTGCTTCACGAATCGGAGTCAAATCCACCACGCCCAGCGCGAACGACAGCGCATAGCCCGCCAGTACCCCGATCAGAATCGGGATGATCGCCAGAAAGCCGCGAAACAGCACCGAACCCAGAATGGTGATCGCCAGCGTCGCCAGTGAAATCGTCACCGCGGTAGAATCGACAGAAGTGCCATCGGCAGGCAGCAACCCAGCCATTCCTGCTGCGACACCCGCCAGTTCAAGACCGATAACGGCGACAATCGCCCCCATCGCCGCAGGCGGAAACAGCACATTCAGCCAGCCAGTGCCCGCTTTCTTAACAATCAGCGCCACCAGACAGAACAACACGCCGCACATAATGAAGCCACCCAGTGCAACTTCATACCCAAGCGGCAACAGCAGCAAAACCGGGGAAATAAATGCGAAGCTCGATCCCAGATACGCCGGGATTTTTCCCTTACAAATGAATAAATAAAGCAGCGTCCCCACACCGTTGAATAACAGTACGGTTGCCGGATTGATCTTGAACAGAATGGGTACCAGAACGGTAGCGCCAAACATCGCGAACAGATGCTGGAAACTCAACGGGATGGTTTGTAACAAGGGTGGTCGTTCACTTACCCCGATGGCGCGACGAGTCATCTTCAATATCCTCTGTAATGTTGCTATTTATGTGTGCAGGTAGACCCACACTTCTTATGACAGCCAGACGCATCCCGCCCCACCGTAGTGAAGCAGGAATATGTTGACTGCTGATGTATAAAAGAACCGCGTGTGACGTAACACAGGCCGTGGCGCGCCATAGGAAATACTTAGGTTTACGCCAAAAAAAAGCCGACTATCAAGTCGGCTTACCTGTTATTTCGTACCAAATATTTTATCGCCCGCATCACCCAGGCCCGGCATGATGTAACCCTGCTCGTTGAGGCCTTTATCGATGGATGCCGTGTAAAGCTCAACATCTGGATGGGCTTTTTCCAGTGCGGCAATCCCTTCTGGAGCAGCAACCAACACCAGCACCTTAATGCTGTGACAACCCGCTTTTTTCAGCAGATCGATCGTCGCGATCATTGAGCCACCGGTTGCCAGCATAGGGTCAACCACCAGCGCCATGCGCTCTTCGATATTGGAAACCAGCTTCTGGAAATAAGGAACAGGCTCCAGCGTCTCTTCATCACGGTAGATGCCGACAACGCTGATACGCGCGCTAGGGACATTTTCCAGCACGCCTTCCATCATCCCCAACCCTGCACGCAGAATCGGTACGACGGTAATTTTCTTGCCCTTGATCTGATCGACTTCAACCGGACCGCACCAGCCATCAATGGTGACTTTTTCGGTTGCCAGGTCAGCCGTCGCTTCGTAAGTCAGCAAACTTCCCACTTCGGAAGCCAGCTCACGAAAACGCTTCGTGCTAATATCGTTCTCACGCATCAAACCCAGTTTGTGTTTGACGAGTGGGTGTTTCACCTCGACGATCTTCATCATTATCTCCCCATCGGCTAGTGGACGGACAAAAACGCCAAACGCGTTTTTAAACACCGCTTGCGGCGGCCCGCAGGGCGGCGGGCACGAGAGCCCGTCGTAAAAAAAATCGCGGGATTATACCGCCTTTTTTACTTAGCGCCATATGATTAAGCCTGATCCAGATCAACCGAGGAGAGAAATTGTCGCCATTGACGAAAAATAGCCAGCCAATGACTCATCACTCGCAAACGATTGCCTACACTGTTAGAATTAGCGCGCACTATTTTTACCACAGTATGTTTTCTAAATACCGTGTTTTCTGAATACGACCCGTAACCTTCGTGGGGACTCAGCAGTGACCGACAAAACCTCTCTCAGCTATAAAGACGCAGGCGTGGATATCGATGCGGGTAATGCATTGGTAGACCGTATCAAAGGTGTAGTGAAACAGACCCGTCGCCCGGAAGTTATGGGTGGATTGGGTGGTTTCGGTGCCTTGTGCGCCTTACCGCAAAAATACCGCGAACCGATTCTGGTTTCCGGCACTGACGGAGTCGGCACCAAACTGCGCCTGGCGATGGATCTAAAACGCCACGATACGATTGGTATCGATCTGGTTGCAATGTGCGTGAACGACCTGGTCGTTCAGGGCGCTGAACCACTGTTCTTCCTCGACTATTACGCCACGGGCAAGCTGGATGTTGACACCGCTGCCAGTGTGATTACCGGTATCGCGGAAGGCTGTAAGCAATCAGGCTGTGCGCTGGTCGGTGGTGAAACCGCCGAAATGCCGGGGATGTATCACGGTGAAGACTACGACGTTGCCGGCTTCTGCGTCGGTGTCGTAGAAAAATCAGAAATTATTGACGGCAGCAAAGTGCAGAACGGCGATGTTCTGGTTGCCCTCGCTTCTAGCGGCCCGCACTCAAACGGCTATTCGCTGGTGCGCAAAGTGCTCGAAGTCAGCAAGACCGATCCAGAGCAGTTCGAGCTGGAAGGCAAATCACTAGCCGATCACCTGCTGGCTCCGACCAAAATCTACGTGAAATCTATACTGTCCCTGATTGAGAAAGTCGATGTCCACGCCATTTCTCACCTGACCGGCGGCGGCTTCTGGGAAAATATCCCGCGCGTGCTGCCAGAAGGCATGCAGGCGACAATCGACGAATCCAGCTGGCAATGGCCTGCCGTTTTCAACTGGCTGCAACAGGCCGGTAATGTCAGCCGTCACGAAATGTATCGTACTTTCAACTGCGGTGTTGGTATGATCATCGCACTGCCAGCCGAACAGGCAGACGAGGCCGTTGCATTACTCAACAGCAGCGGCGAAAACGCATGGAAAATCGGCGTCATTACTCAAACCGATGCCGGAGACGCAGTGGTTATTAACTGATGAAAAACATCGTTGTGCTGATTTCAGGTCATGGAAGCAACTTACAGGCGTTGATTGACGCCTGTAAGAACGGACGCCTTAAAGGAAAGATCGTCGCCGTATTCAGTAATAATGCGGAGGCTTACGGGCTAGAACGCGCACAGGATGCGGATATTCCTACGTGCGTCCTGAACCCTGAAGACTTTGCCGACCGTGCTGCATTTGATGCCGCACTGGCAAACGAAATTGAGCAATATGAGCCGGCGCTGGTGGTTCTGGCAGGTTACATGCGGATTCTTAGCCCGGAATTTGTTGCCCAGTTTGCCAGCAAAATGCTGAACATTCACCCTTCCCTGCTGCCCAAATATCCTGGCCTGCATACACACCGCAAGGCGCTGGAAAATGGCGATCGGGAACATGGGACATCCGTCCATTTCGTCACTGATGAACTGGATGGCGGCCCACTGATTCTGCAAGCGAAAGTGCCTGTATTCAGTGACGACACGGAAGAAAGCCTGAGCGAGCGCGTGAAGACGCACGAGCATACGATTTATCCGATGGTCATCAACTGGTTCCTGAACGGCAGACTGGTGATGCGTGATAATGAAGCCTGGCTGGACAGCGTGCGTATTCCACCGCAGGGCTACGCTGCCGAGTGATGTTGTCAGCTCATCGCTTCATCATAGAGTAAGGCTCCCCTGCGGAGCCTTACTTTTTACTGCGTCTTCTTATTACGTCTTCTTTTCTACATCCACTCATTAATTATCACCCTTTTCCCTTCCCTCTCCGCGCTTTAAATATTTACTAATCTTTACGGAATAATCACTAAGACTCAGATAAAAAAGAACATTTCCATCAACCGGCATTACACGCACTCTTCATCGGTTGAAAACGGAAATGACAATGATTATCTTTCCCCATCTTAAATTTTGTGAACTCCCTCATGCGCACCGTTTTACTGCTTTGCCTGCTTTTTCTCAGCCCGCTCTTGCAGGCAAAAACCGTCACCGACATTTTAGGCCGACAGGTCACGATCCCAGACAATCCTCAGCGCATCATTCTTGGCGAGAGCCGCATGCTGTATACGCTGGCGTTGCTCCAACCTGATAATCCGGCAAAACATGTCGTCGGCTGGCCGGGAGATATGGCGCGCTACGATGCGCAGAGCTGGTCACGCTATACCGAAAAATTCCCACAGCTGAGCCAGATCCCCCAGTTAGGTAACGGCAGCCTGCAAGCAATGAACGCGGAGATGCTGCTGCCGTTAAAACCCGACCTGGTCATTCTTCCACGGCTGGCAAAAAATGCGGCTAATGAAGACCTCCTGCAACAAACGCTGACCCGTGCGGGGATCCCTTTCATTTATGTCGATCTGCGTGTCGATCTGCTTAACAACACGTTACCCAGTATTCGTCTGCTCGGCGAGGTATTGAACCAATCCCAGCGCGCTGCGGCCTTCAGCAATTTCTATCAGCAGCATATGGACGTGGTTCGCCAACGTATTGCGCGCCATCACGGTAAAAAACCGACAGTCATGTTGCATCTGCATTTGGGAAGACGAGATACCTGCTGCACCACGGCGGTCGGCGGCAGCTTAGGTGATCTGCTGACTTTCGCTGGCGGCGAGAATATTGCCAGCGGCACCATCAATAGCGTCTACGGAGAGCTGAGCCCGGAGCGCGTTCTGGCCGCCAATCCTGACGTCTATATCGCCACCGGCATGGCAGGGCCGGAGGGCAAACGTTTCTCCAGCCTGATGCTCGGACCTCTGGTTAATGCAGAGCAGGCGAAAGAGAGCTTCGACACGCTTATCCGTCAGGAACCTATTTTGTCTCACCTGCGCGCCGTGCAAACGGGCCATGCCTGGAGCATGTGGCACAACTTCTACCTCAGCCCGTACCACGTCGTCATGGTCGAGATGTTTGCCAAGGCGCTCTATCCAGATCGGTTTGCCGATATCGATCCGCAACAAACACTACAACAACTTTATCAGCAGTTTTTACCTATTGAATTTTCAGGGATTTATTGGAGTAAGGTTTCACATGAATAAAAAGACCACGTTACGTCACGGCTGGCCGCTGCTGGCACTGTTGCCGTTTAGCATTCAGGCCGCCATCGTTGATGGCAAAGCAGACACGATGGTGGTAAACGCCACCACGGGCGATCAGGCAGGAAAAGAGGCCGGCTATCAGCCGCATAAAACCGTGACCGGCACCCGTACCGATAGCCGCCTGCTGGATGTCCCGCAGGCCGTCAACGTCGTCCCGACTCAGGTGCTCGACGATCGTGCGGTACGCAACATTGATGAAGCGCTGTATAACGTCAGCGGCATCACCCAGTCCAATACGCTGGGCGGCACACAGGATGCCATCATCAAACGTGGCTTCGGCGATAACCGCGACGGTTCAATCTTTCGTGATGGCGTGCGCTCCATTCAGGCACGTAACTTTACGCCCAGCAGCGAACGCGTCGAAGTGCTGAAAGGTCCGGCTTCCATGCTCTACGGCATGGGCGAACCCGGCGGCGTGATCAATATCATCAGTAAGAAGCCCGAACTGGTACAGAAAACGCACATTGAAGGCTGGGGAAGCAGCTTCAAAGGTGGCGGCGGGCAGCTGGATGTCACCGGCCCGTTAGGTACGTCCGGTCTGGCTTACCGTATGGTGGTCGATCACGATGAAACTGATTACTGGCGCAACTTCGGGCGTAACCGCCAAACGACAGTGGCTCCCTCCCTCATGTGGTACGGCGAAGACACCACCGTGCGCGTAGCCTACGAACATATGGAATACCTGACACCTTTCGATCGCGGCACTCTTATCGATCCGAAGACGGGCAAGCCGGTTAATACGCCACGCGATCGCCGCTTTGATGAAAGCTACAATGCAACACGCGGCGATCAGGACAGCGTCACCATGCAGGTTGACCGTAATCTGAATGACCGCTGGAAAAGCAGCCTCACCTATTCGTATAACCGCAACCGCTACAGCGACAATCAGGCACGCGCCACGAAATACAATGCCAACACGGGAATCCTGACGCGCCAGCCAGACGCGACGGGTTACGCACATAGTCAGGCACAAATCGTCCAGCTCACGCTGAACGGCGATGTGGACTGGGGGCGTATCAATCACCAGTTACTGTTTGGGTTTGATTATGAAGCGGATAGGACATTCCGTGGCGATATGATTCGCGGCACCGCTACGCCAGGGTTCAACATCTATAACCCGGTATACGGCCAGTTGCCTGCCTCTACCGCCGTCAACGCAAAAGACAGCGACCAGCGTGAGAATATCGACAGCAAAGCGCTCTTTATGCAGGATGCTATCCGCCTTAACGACCGCTGGCAATTGTTGGGTGGTCTGCGTTATGACACGTTCGATGTCATGGCGGGTAAAGGGCGTCCTTTCCTCACCAACACAGACAGCTCATACCACCGCGTCGTACCACGTGCAGGCATCATTTACAGCCTGACGTCATACTCATCGCTCTATGCCAGCTACAGCGGGTCATTTAAACCCAACAGCAATATTGCCAATAATATCGGTGCCCTTCCGCCTGAAATCGGCAAGTCTTACGAAATGGGTGCCAAGTTGGATCTGCCTAATCGTATTACCGGTAACGTGGCCTTGTTCGACATTGAAAAACAAAACGTGATGGTCAAGGTCGATGACAATCTTTACCGCACAGCAGGAAAAGTACGCTCACAGGGCGTTGAACTCGATCTGGCGGGCAGTCTAACGGATACCCTGAGCCTGCTTGGTTCTTATGCCTACACCGACGCCCGTGTTACCGCTGATCCAGAAAACACCGGTAAACGCATGCCTAACGCTGCACGCCATACCGCCTCGCTGTTCCTGACGCAGGACTTCGGCAACATTGGTTTGGCGGCTGGTGACGATCTTCGTGCTGGCGCAGGCGCGCGCTACGTCAGCCGTCGCGCGGGTGATGCAGCAAATACCTTCTATCTGGATGATTACACCGTCGCCGATGCCTTTGTTGCCTATAGTCTGCCGCTCAACGGTTACAAGGTGAAATGGCAGCTCAACGTGAAGAACCTGTTCGACCAGACCTATTATCCATCCAGCGGTAACAATCTGCGCGTCGCCATCGGTGAACCGCGTCAGGTGGTACTGCGCGCCAGCGTCGATTTCTGATGCACTTTCGCCCCGCGTCTCACCGATGCGGGGCACCTTGCTGTGCTTCATTCCACATTCAGCGTTCAGTACCAGCCTCTCCACCGCTATACTAGCGTTGGCATACTCATGCCAGCGTGACCTAAGTAACCACGGCTCACGTCCCTTTTATCAATTAAGGATTCACTATGTCCGGTACGAGCAATTCCGTTCGGCTACGACCGCTGGAGCGGGACGATCTCACTTTTGTTCATCAGTTGGATAACAATGCCAGTGTGATGCGTTATTGGTTTGAAGAGCCTTACGAGGCCTTTGTCGAACTCAGCGATCTGTACGACAAGCATATTCATGACCAGAGCGAGCGGCGCTTCATTATTGAACACGAGCAGACCAAAGTCGGTCTGGTTGAGCTGGTGGAGATTAACCATATCCACCGCCGCGCGGAATTTCAGATCATTATCGATCCCGCGTATCAAGGCCGCGGCTACGCCAGCACGGCAGCCAAGCTGGCGATGGATTACGGTTTCTCGGTATTGAACCTCTATAAGCTGTATTTAATTGTGGATAAGGAAAACCAGAAGGCGATCCACATCTACAGTAAGCTGGGGTTTGAGGTCGAAGGCGAACTGATCCACGAGTTTTTCATCAACGGTGAATACCGCAACACGATCCGCATGTGTATTTTCCAGCATCAATATCTGGCGAAACACAAAACCGTGACGGGAACCGGCGGCGAAGCACCGGGAAGTTCTATCAGTCAGTGAGGTAAAAAGGCCAGCTCGCTGGCCTAAAGCGATTTACATCCTCTTTTCGCACGTCTCTTAAGCTCGTTTTATGTAGGCTTGGAGACAATTTCGTGCGCAATGATACCGGCATTTTCATGCTACTTCATAGCACGCGCCCGACGCAGGGCGCTTGTATCTTTCTCACGTAGTGATTAGCTATCACTACATGAAACAGAGTGAGCTTCCGCAGGGCGCTAAGGTTATCAACCTTGTGATTGAGTTTAAGCCCTCTGTTTCACCTTTCACGCCAGCATTAACATTGAACGGTTACCTAGAGCACTGACTCTGAATGTACAAGCGGAACGGGCGTGACGGCTTCAGTGAAAGGGGGACATTATGTATTACGTCGGCATTGATATCAGTAAACGTTTTATCGATGTGTGCTTATTGGTTGATGGCATTAAAGGTAAACGGAAGACGAAAGCGTTACCCAATGACCCCAACTCAGCACACGCTTTGGCTCAATGGTTAATCCTGCAAAAATGTGACCCGAGTCAGGCTCATATCATCATGGAAGCCACTGAGGTTTATCACGAACACCTCGCTGATGGCCTTCACCAGTCGGACATTCTTGTCTCCGTGATAAACCCTCATCGGGTGCGTGAATTCGCCAAAGGAATGGGGATATTGACGAAGACGGATAAAGTGGATGCCTATGTTCTGGCGTGCTATGGCTGCCTGAAACAACCAGAAAACTGGCTCCCGCCTCCGCAAGAAATAAGGAAACTCAAAGCCTTGTTACAGCACAGGGATAGTCTGCTGAATGATAAACAACGCATAGAAAATCGACTGAGCGCGTTAAAATCTACCACGGCCCCGGAAGAAATCCTGACCTCGCTGGAGTCGATTGAGCGAAATTTGAAGGATGAGCTGGCAAGGATTGAACGCCTGATAGCGGAGCATATAGATAAGCATCTCAGGCTAAAAAACGACCTGAAACTGCTGAAATCGATTGATGGAGTGGGAGAGCAAATCGGGTGGAATATGTTAGCCATCATCCGGGGCAATAACTTCAGGAGCGCGGAACAGGTGGCGGCATACCTGGGCGTTATTCCGGTTGAACGTCGTTCTGGCACGTCAGTGTGTGGCAGGGCCAGACTGTCGAAAATAGGGCCGCCGGGTATCCGGGCAAAACTGTATATGGGAGCCATAGCGGCTATCAGTTGGAACAGTCATGTGCGAGGCCTCTATGAAAGACTGCGGCTAAAAGGAAAAGCGAAGATGGTGGCGATAGGAGCGGCAATGAGGAAACTGGTCCATCTGTGTTATGGTGTGCTGCATACGCAGCAGCCCTATGATAAAAATCATGGGGCGGTAGCTGGTTAGAGGACTTGACTAACAACACGGTTACTCAATCGCCGCCGCCCTGCGAACCCAGGCTTTCCAGCTAAATTATGCCGCTGCGCGGTGCCATCGGTGTTCATGACCGCTAATCGAGCCGTCAGTGACGCGTTCCCGACGCGGCACTGACTTTCGCGACGTCCTGTCGCTCACTCGACGTTCATGCCCACCGCTGCATAATTTTTTACGCCGGATGATGAGCAAAATCATCACGCTATTGTGTTTATTGCCTGAAGCTAGCTCAGTAAATACATTTTTATCCCGCGAACTGCCGGAACAGTGCTTTACCGCGTAAGAGTCGTAGCCCCAGCCAGCCGCCGCAGAGCGACAGCAGGAACGCCGCGATTAACGGCAGTGCTATCCACATCCCGATATTCGGTTCCCAGGCAAAGTTAAAGACCTTACGCTGCAACAGCCACAGGGCCGACTCTGCGCCAATCGCCGCCGCCGTTCCCGCAACCAGGCCCAGCACCGCGAATTCACACCACAGCGTGGTACGCAGCAGGCGTAGCCCAGCTCCCAGCGTTCGATACACCATCAGTTCCTGACGTCGCTGACGCATCCCGACCTGAATCTGAGCCAGCAACAGCAGCACGCCACAGAACAGTACCAGAATGACCATAATCTCCAGCGCGCGACTCACCTGCTGCAAGACCTGCCCAACCTGACGCAGAATACTGCCGATATCCAGCACGCTCACCGTCGGGAACTGGCGATTCAGTTGCGTAATCATCTTCTCGTCGCCATCGTAGCGGAAGCTGGTCAGCCAGGACTGCGGCTGGTTATCCAATGCCCCCACGGGGAAAATAAAGAAGAAATTCGGACGCAGGCTTTCCCAATCCACCTGACGGAAGCTGGTCACCGTGGCGCTAAACGGCTGCGTGTCGCCGGTAAAGGTCAGCGTATCACCAATTTTGATCCCCATCTCTTTGGCTTCTTTCTCTTCCATTGAGACTTCGCCCGTCTTCGGCGCTTCGCCCTCTACCAGCACATTGTGTTGCGGGATCCCGTTCATCCAGGTCAGATTCAGCTCACGGTTCACTGTGTTACCACCCGGATCGTCCTCGTGGATCACTTCCGTCGCGACCTGCTGATTAATCTCCGTCAAGCGCGCACGAATAATGGGGAAGAACTGCTCCGGCATCACCTCATGCTGAGAAAGGAAATCCCTTATCTGTGGCACCTGATCTGCCGTGATATTCAGCAGGAAATAGTTCGGGCTACCCGGCGGCAACTGCTGCTGCCAGCGTTCCAGCAAATCACCGCGCATCACCAGCAATAGCGCCAATAGCATGAAGGACAGCGAAAACGCGGCCAGTTGACTGAGCGTCGACCACGGCTGACGCAGCAGGCGATTAATCGCCAGACGCAACGCCAGTCGTTTAACCGTCAAACGCCGTAGCAGCAGCAGACCGCCCCAGCCAATCACACCCAAAAGTAGCGACAGCACCGCCACGCCACCAAGCAACGACCACAACAGCACACCGCCACCGGACAACACGGCTAGCAGCCCGACGACAATAATCAGGACGATCGGCAGGTAATAGCGCAGCTGCCACACGTTCGCCACCACATCCTGACGCAACACGCGCAGCGGCTGTGTCGCCAGCAGTAGTCGATAAGGACGCAGCCCAACCAGCAGTGAGATCAGCACCAGCGATCCCAGCGCCCATATCCACGGCCACAGACCGGAGGCAGGCAGTGTCGCAGGCAGAACCGGCGCCAGCATTTTCATCAGCAGAGCCTCAAATCCCAGACCAAGCACGCTACCGCAAACCGCCGCCAGACCAAGCACGGAAAGCCACTGCCCGATGATTAATCGCCTCAGCGCCTGTTTGCCTGCCCCCAGCGTTTTCAGAATGGCGACCAAATCATAGCGGCTGCGGCAGTAGTGCCCCATCGCCACCGCGACCGCGGCAATAGACAGCAGCAGCGTCAGCAGCGCCGACAGCAACAGGAACTGCTGCGACCGCTTTAACGACTGGCTCAGCGCCCCTTCAGAATCCTCCATGCCATACCAGCGCTGATCAGGCTTGAGCTGTGGCTTGATGAAGTTGCTGAACTCACTAATTTGCTTCTCATTGCCAGAAAACATGTAGCGCCAGGTAATGCGGCCCCCCGGCTGAATCGCCCCCGTTTTCTCGACATCGTCCAGATTCATCAGAATACGCGGCGCGGTCTCAAACGGATTGAAGCCGGAATCCGGTTCCTGAATCAGTTCACCGCTGATGCGCAGCGAGGTATCGCCAACATCCAGCATGTCACCGACTTTCAGATCAAGTAAGGCCAACAGTCGTGGAGCCACCAGCACCGTTCCCGCTTCCGCATGTAGCCCTTCAGGACGAGTCTGCAAATTGCCGTACAGCGGATAACGTTGGTCCGTCGCTTTAACCTGTACCAGCTGCGGCATATCGCCCGCAAACGTCATGGTCATAAAGGAAATCTGCCGGCTGAGCGTCAGCCCGCGCTGCTGCGCCTCCTGAAGCCAGGAGTCCGCGACAGGCCGCGACGCACGCAGCACGCGGTCGCCTGCCAAAAAATCACGGCTCTGCTGACTGAGCCCTTTCTCCATGCGGTCGCTGATCGTACCTAGGGCAAGCACGCAGGCCACCGCCAGCGTTAGCGCTAACCAGACAATCAATAAGGAAGGAGAGCGCCATTCGCGCCAGAACCACCGCCAGATCATGCGTCCTCCCGCAGCTTGCCGTCGACTAACCGCAGACGTCGCTCGCAGCGTGCCGCCAGTTGTTCATCGTGTGTCACCAGAATCAGCGTGGTGGCATAATCACGATTGAGGGAAAACAGCAGATCAACGATGCGTTCACCGGTTTTACGATCCAGATTCCCGGTCGGTTCATCGGCAAACAAGACGTTAGGACGACCGCTGAACGCGCGCGCCAGCGCCACACGCTGCTGCTCACCGCCGGAAAGCTGAGCGGGAAGATGATGTAAGCGCTCACCCAGCCCAAGCTGTTGTAACAGTTGCTCAGCCTGACCACGGCTGTGGCTGTCGCTTTCACCGCGCAGCAACGCGGGTAACTGTACGTTCTCCAACGCATTCAGCGTCGGCACCAGCATGAAAGACTGAAAGACAAAACCAACATGCTGAGCACGCAGCGCCGCACGGCCTTCTTCATCCAATGCGTTGAGTGATTTGCCCATCAGGCTCACGTCGCCTTCTGTGCCATCATCCAGCCCGGCCAAAATCCCCAGTAAGGTCGATTTCCCCGAACCAGATTCCCCAATCAGGGCAATTGTCTGCGCAGGTTTGACAATAAGCTCAACTCCGGTAAGGATGGAAAGCCGATTTTCTCCCTGACCAACGTGCTTACTAAGATGATGAACTTCAAGAATGTTTTCTACGTGCGCAGTTTCGCTTGGCGTAGCACTCGCTGGGCTGGTCTTCGCAAACATGTTTTCGTCCTTTTGCTTCTGGGATTATGCAGCGTACGCGCTTTCGCCGCTGACACATTATTAATTCTGGGCGATAGCCTCAGTGCGGGCTACCAGATGCCAGCCGCTAACGCGTGGCCAACGCTATTGAACACGCAGTGGCAGACACAGAAAAAAGGCGTCACGGTGGTTAACGCCAGTATTAGCGGTGACACCACCGCACAAGGGCTGGCGCGACTTCCTGCCCTGTTGAAACAGCATCAGCCACGTTGGGTGTTGATTGAACTGGGCGGCAATGATGGGCTCCGGGGATTTCCGGCAGCCAATATCGAGCAGGATCTGACGAAAATCATCACGCTGGTCAAACAGGCTAACGTCCAGCCGCTGCTCATGCAGATCCGTTTGCCGACCAACTATGGCCGTCGCTACACCGAGTCATTCAGCAATATCTACCCCAAATTGGCGGAGCAGTTTGCGCTTCCTCTGCTGCCTTTCTTTATGGAGCAGGTGTATCTTAAACCGGAGTGGATGATGGAAGATGGCATCCATCCAACCCGGGATGCCCAACCGTTTATCGCAGAATGGATGGCGAAGCAGCTGGAACCCTTAGTTAACCATGAGTCTTAATAAATAGGCTTTTGAATTAGGTAAAGTTATGCAAAAAACGGTCTTCATTACCGGTTGCTCCAGCGGCATTGGCCTGATTGCCGCTCAGGATCTGCAAAAACGTGGCTATCGCGTGATTGCAGCCTGCCGCCGTACAGAGGATGTCGCTCGTCTGACCGCGCTAGGCCTGGAAGCGATTACGCTCGATCTGGATGACAGCGCCAGCGTGGAACAAGCCGCGGCAGAGGTGATCAGGCTGACCGATAACCGCCTGTACGGTTTGTTTAATAACGCCGGATACGGCCTGTATGGTTCGTTGAATACCATTTCGCGCCAGCAGCTTGAACGGCAGTTTTCCAGCAACCTGTTCGGCACGCATCAGCTCACGCAGCTGTTATTACCTGCGATGCTGCCGCACGGTGAAGGCCGCATCATCCAGACCAGTTCCGTGCTGGGACTGGTATCAACGCCGGGTCGCGGTGCGTATGCCGCCAGCAAATATGCGCTGGAAGCCTGGTCAGATGCGCTGCGTATGGAATTACACGGCTGCGGCCTGCACGTCAGCCTGATCGAGCCCGGCCCGATCAGTACGCGCTTTACCAGCAATGTCGCACAGACGCAGACGGACAAACCGGTGACCAACCCCGGCATCGCCAAGCGCTTCACGCTGCCGCCGGAAGCGATATTACCGAAGCTCCATCATGCGCTGGAAAGCTCACGGCCTAAATTACGCTATCCCGTGACGCTGGTGGCTCACGCCTTAACCTGGCTGCGTCGTTTGCTACCGGGGTGTCTTCTGGATAAGGTATTACGAGGATAAGGTCGCAGAGGGTGATGTATTACACGCTCACTTCTGCACAAGGCTTGTAAGTGACACCGACAGGCCCCATCTAAGAGTCAAATGAATTCAAGAAGTAAGAGAGACTACTCATGTTAGAACAACAAGCGACTATCGTTGACGTCAATGAATCCAACCTGCATCAGGTGTTGGAACAATCCACGACACTGCCAGTCCTGTTTTACTTCTGGTCGGGGCGTAGCCAGCACTGCCTGGAGCTGGAACCGGTGTTGGACAAGCTGGCGCAGGAATACGCCGGGCAGTTTGTTCTGGCGAAGGTTGACTGTGATGCAGAACAGCGCGTAGCCGCCCAGTTTGGCCTGCGCTCAATCCCAACCGTGTATCTGTTTAAAGACGGGCAACCGCTGGACGGTTTTCAGGGGCCACAGCCGGAAGAGGCCATTCGTGAGTTGCTGAAACGCGCACTGCCGAAAGAAGAAGAGCTGAAAGTCGCACAGGCGCAGCAGCTGATTCAGGAAGACAAACTGCCGGAAGCAATGCAATTGCTGAAAGACGCCTGGCAACTCAGCCAGCAGCGCAGCGACATCGGTCTGATGCTGGCAGAGGTACAGATTCAGATCAACCGCAGTGAAGATGCGGAAGCCGTGTTGGCCACCATTCCTTTACAAGACAGGGATACCCGTTATCACAGCCTTGTTGCCCAGATTGAATTACTGAAACAAGCGGCAGATACGCCAGAAATTCAGCATCTACAGCAGCAGTTGGATGCCGATCCGCAAAATGCGGAGCTGGCGGTACAGCTGGCGCTGCAACTGCATCAGGTTGGACGCAACGAAGAAGCGCTCGAACTGCTAATGGGCTTCCTGAAGAAAGATCTGGCCGTCGCTAACGGCAGCGCACGTAAAACGCTAATGGACATCATGGCCGCCCTCGGCACCGGCGACGCCCTCGCCGCCCGCTACCGTAGGCAGCTTTATTCGCTGCTGTATTAATTCTCTTGTGAAGAAGGCCAGAACGTTGATTCTGGCCTTTTTATTTGCAGGCGAATAGTTTTATGCTGAATTGCTGTGATAGTTTCGGACATGCTAACCCGGCGTAAAAATTGCGCTGAGGTGATCGTTACCGCCGAGTGAGCGGCATGGATGCCGCGAAAGCCGGTGCCGCGTAGGGAACGCGTCACCGGCGGCTCGACAAGCGGAAACGAGCGCCGAAGGCACCGCACAGCGGCGCAATTCACGCCAAAAAGCCTGGGGTCACGGGGCGAGCGGCGCTTGAGCCGTCCCGTGTCGGGCGCGTGCTACGAGGTAGCATGAAAATAACGGTATCATCGCGCACGAAACTAGCCCCGAAAGCCGAATAGAAGTGTAGCTAAGAGGCAGGTTAAGGGTAAGATCCTCGGAAATTCCCCGCTGACTACAGCGTCTTCAGCACCGTGATCCAACCGTGTCCGCCGTAGACGGACCAGCCGTTTAGCCAGCGGCGCAGCATGTTCATCGCCAGCATCGCAACGACTTCCTGATGCGTTTTCAGGCTGTAGCGCTGTACGTTGAACTGTATCGTTTGGGCGAAAGATCCTTCCGGCGTATGCATCGCCAATGACAGCTCCGCATCATTCCGGTTACCCACAACCAGCGCTAACGACGCCCCCTGACGCTCCGCCAGATGACGTGCATAGTCCGCTAGCCCAGACAGGTTGGTATCATCAACATTTGCCAACAGTTCTCCACCCGCCAGCGGCGTATTTGCCGACTGGAGCTGCCAGTTGAGCAATCCTGCCGTGAAATGTTCACTCACTGCCAGCGTCATATCACGTTCGGCCAGACGCCGTGCCAGCTGTGCCGGTAACCCCTCGGTTCCTTCGAAGATGGTATTTTCCCCTGCCACGGTGCGCACCGTTTCCCACAGTTGCTCCATGTTTTCCTGCTGTGCAGCAGGGCCGGTTAGCTTGAGCTCGATAATCGGCATAGAAGAGCGGTAGCCCAGCACCACGCCCGGCGGTAACGCCATGCCGTCCAACTGGCTTGCCAGATCGCTCTCGGATCGGCCAAAGGTGGTCAGGCGCAGGCACAGCGGGGCATCAGCGACAGCAAAACGCTCACGCAGGCGCGGCATAATTTGCTGATCGACCATAACCTTAAACTCAGACGGCACGCCCGGCGTAAAAAACATCAGGCACTTGTTCAATTGCAGCGCAAAACCACAGGCGGTACCCACCGGGTTATCTACCATTTCCGCGCTGGCGGGGATTTGCGCCTGTTTGCGGTTGCTCGGTGCCATCACTCTACCGCGCTCGGCAAAGAACGCCTCCATACGCGCCAGCCATTCCGCGTGCTCAACCAGCCCTTCTCCTGCTGCGGTAGCCGCTGCCAACGCGCTGAGATCGTCGCTGGTCGGCCCTAAGCCGCCGTTCACAATCAGGATATCGGCTACCTGGCTACGCTGCGTTATTGCCGTCACCAGCGCATCGAGATCGTCCCCCACCGTCATCCGGCTGGTCATCGGTAATCCCTGCTGAAACAGATAATCCGCCAGCCAGGCCGCATTGGTATCAATAATCTGACCATGCAGCACTTCATCGCCGGTACATAACATCTCGACCCTAAGCATTTTTTTTTATTCCTCGTGACGATCCTGAAACCACTTTAAAAAGTCGGATGAACAAACACAATATTTCTTTCAGCCCGCCCCAAAATAGGCCACCGCCGCCGAGCCTCACTCCAGTGTAAAAATAAAATTACACCCCTCGTAACGGCGTTTTGACAGAAATCACTGAATACTCTACCCTGCTGCCAAAAATATCTGGATAGCCACGCTATTTATAGAGGAATAGGTGAAAAATCGTACTCTTGGCAGCATTTTTATCGTTGCAGGCACCACTATCGGAGCTGGAATGTTGGCGATGCCGCTAGCAACCGCCGGCGTCGGGTTTGGTACTACATTGATGATATTAATCGGTTTGTGGGCACTGATGTGTTACAGCGCCTTATTGCTGGTTGAAGTGTATCAGCATCAGCCCTCGCACACTGGGCTAGGCACGTTGGCAAAAATCTACCTCGGCCGCTGGGGACAGTGGATCACCGGTTTCAGTATGCTATTTCTGATGTATGCGCTCACGGCTGCGTATATCAGCGGCGCAGGCGAGCTGCTCGCTAGCAGCATTAGCCAGTGGAGTGGCTACTCACTTCCATTGTCCGCAGGCATTCTGCTCTTTACGCTGGTTGCTGGTGGCGTCGTTTGTATCGGTACCTCCTCCGTCGATTTATTTAACCGTATCCTGTTTAGCGGCAAAGTGCTGATGCTCGTCATCATGCTGGCTGTCATGGTGCCGCATATTCAGCGCGTCAATCTCTTAACGCTGCCACTGCAACAGGGTCTGACGCTCTCGGCATTGCCCGTTATCCTGACGTCGTTCGGCTTTCACGGCAGTATCCCCAGTATCGTGCACTACATGGGTGGCGACAGCCGTAAGCTGCGCCGAATATTCCTTATCGGTAGCGTGATACCGCTGATTGCCTATATTTTCTGGCAGCTCGTGATGCTGGGCAGCCTCAGTTCTTCAACATTCAACGCTATTTTGGCCGATCAGGCGGGATTGAATGGGTTGATGCAGGCTATTCGCACGCTGGTTGCCTCACCGCACGTTGAACTGGCCGTCCACCTGTTTGCCGATCTGGCACTGGCGACCTCTTTCCTCGGCGTGGCACTTGGATTATTCGATTATTTAGCCGATCTGTTTAAACGTAAAAATAGCATCATCGGGCGTGCGCAAACGGGCTTGCTGACCTTTATTCCCCCGCTGGTGTTTGCTCTCTTTTATCCGCAAGGTTTTGTGATGGCGCTAGGCTATGCGGCGATTGCGCTGACCGTGCTGGCACTGCTTATTCCCGTACTGCTGAGCTGGCAGGTACGCAAACAGCGTCCTGAAATACGTGCAACGCGCGGTGGCTCGCCGGTCCTGGCGCTGGTCTTCACCAGCGGCGTAGCGATTATCCTGATCCAACTGGCGATGGTGGCAGGCTGGCTACCGTCAATCAGCTAATCTTTTTCAGCGACGCCTAGGCATAAAAAAAGAGCGTGAACTCAACATTCACGCTCTTTTTTCTTTCGAACCACGATACCCTAAATAATTCGAGTTGCAGGCAGGCGGCGACGCAGTGAATCCCCAGGAGCTTACACAAGTAAGTGACTGGGGTGAGCGAGGAAAGCCAACACACCTGCGGCTTGAAGTATGACGGGTATATTAGAAGCTCAGACCAACGCCAATATAGGCAGAATCCGCCAGTCTGTTATCCGGGCCGTTCTCACGCGCCATATTGATGTAGCGGTAACCGACATCAACGCTCAGCGGTGCAAAGACCTGCCAGCGTACGCCTGCTTTTGCTTCCACATAGTGGTCGATATGGCTGGAGAAGGCATCCGGTGAATAGTAACCTTCGCCATACAGCGAGAACTGACGGCTCAGCGGCCACTGCACGCCACCGCCCAGTGCGACGCCATAGCCATCATTGCCGTGATCCTGATTCAGGTACAGCGCTTTACCACCCAGCGTCAGTTTGAGTGGACCAACAGGAATGGTGTATCCCAGGCCGAAGCCGTATACATCATTGTTGTTGTCGCCGTGGGCATAGCTCACATTGCCCGCAAGCCCAGGGATGCCCAGACCGAAGCCCGCATTGGCACCAACGTAATCGCGACCTGCTTCCCCGGAAAGGCTAATGGCATGTACAGAAGCACTTGCAAGTAACAAGCTTCCCGCACAGGCAATCACAAACTTTTTCATTTTCAATATCCTTAAAAACCGTCGTTAAACGCGCGTGTAAAGGTGTTATCGTTGCCGATTCTACCCGAAACGCCCCCTCACTCCAGCATGAAATTGCCCAGAGCTGCGATTTATTCTTTTAATAATCATGAAAGTTTTCCTTCAGTGCTGCTGACAATAGCAGCAATAAGCGCCGCCTATTTGCGCAAAAAAGACAAAGTGAATAATAGTAATCATCATGGATGACGATAAAAAAGCAGAAGGAAACGATGATGAGAGAAGGAAAATTAGCCACAGAAAAGCGCGCGACAACGATGGATACTCCTCAGGCGGTGGGTTCCGACAGGCACAGCCCGATGCGGTTTCAGGACATGTGGTTTCTGGAGAAGCTGGCGCTGTTTGATCGTGAAACCAGCGCCAATAATCAGACCAATCATCCGCGAAAAGTGGCGACATCCGGCACCAGCGCACCGGACAACTAACCTACGACCGAGCTGCGCGGCCTGTTGTGTTGGGCGAATGGTGCATGGCATTGGCCCAGCTTTTCACCTGCTGGCGAGAAAGCTTAATCCCACCATTTTTCAGTTCAACGGGCAGCGCATAATACGCGACCGGACGCTGAAATCCGGCAAGCTGTGGCTGTAGCCAATCGCGTATTGCATCAAGCGTCGTGGCTTGTGCCACCTCCAATACCGCAACAGGACGGTGGCCGAACTCCGCATCGTCAACAGGCACAATGCAGGCCTGTTGAACATCAGGATGCGCCAACAATACGGCTTCGATATTCTCGGGCTGAATCCCTTCCCCACCGCTGAAGAATTGGTTATCCAGACGTCCCAGAATGTGCCATTCATCCTCGGAAAATCGCCCGCGATCCCGTGTATGGAACCAGCCGTCATCATCGACCAGTGGAATCAGTTTCCCATCGCGCCAATAGCCTGCGGCAAGCGTGCTGCCACGCAGCAGAATTTCATCCTCCGCCAGCCGAATCTCTCGCCCGTGCAGCGGCATGCCGACGCCCGAACGCCCGTCAGCACGTTTCGCGCAGACCGTGGACGCCAGTTCCGTCAGGCCATAGCCACACCAACAGCTAACGCCTCGCGCTTCCGCCTGTTGCGTCAGCGCCTGCGGAATCATCGCGCCACCGAGCAATACGGCTTTCAGTGCCGAAGGGAATGTCCCCTCTGACAACAGCCGCCACAGTTGCGTTGGTACCAAAGAAGCATGGGTGCAATCGCGCAATGCACTATCCAGAGGCTGATGTGTGCGGACAACGAGCGTTGCCCCAGTCGCAAGCCAGCGCCAGACGATGCCCTGCCCGGAAACGTGAAAGAGCGGAAGTGACAACAGCCAGCTGTCGCTGGAGGAGAATGCCATCATCTGCACCACACTTTCCGCGCTGGAGAGATGGGCAGCAAATGAATGCACCGCTGCTTTTGGCATCCCGCTGGAGCCAGATGTCAGCGTCAGCGTCGCCAGCCGATCGGCCTGCCAGCGTAATCGATCTATGCAGTGAATTTCTTCGGTATTGTCTGATGACAAAGAAAGCGTGCGTATCGCATTCGGCCACGGTTTATCATTCAGGCACAGACCATACGCCACATTCAGCGTAGGCAGCAGCGCCTCAGTTAGTGCATCAGGTAACTGTGGATTCAGCGGCAGAACGCGCACGCCGCACTGTAACAGCGCCAAATAGCTGAACAGCATCTGGACACTATTTTTCCCGCGTAGCACGACCGTACTGTCGGCCATCACACCCTGCTGTGTGAAATGCGCTGCCAGACGATCTACCCGCAGAGCAAGCGACTGCCAGCTCCAGCGGGTTTCGTCGTCAATCAAGGCGACAGACTCATTCAACGAAACAGGTTCATTCAACGAAACAGGCTGGGGCGTCTGGTTAGCCCAGTGTCGCCAAGGCCAGTCAGTCAGGATTGCCATACCACGTCCAGTTGCTCAGCAGCCAGCAGCGGTAGCGCACTCTCCGGCCAGCATTGAATCACCTGCGCCTGCATCAGATCCAATGTGTCCAGCCCAGGGATCGTATCCGGCGTCAGCCAGTGCGCCAAACGTGCCAGCTGCGTTAACCCCAGACTGGATTCAATACTGGAGCTGATCACCGCCGTTAATCCAGCCTGATGCGTTTCCTGCACCAGTTGCTGGCAGCGAGCAAGGCTACCGACCAGCGTAGGCTTGATCACAATCGCGCTCACACCCGGCTCGGCTTCCACCCGAAAATCCGCCTCGCGCACGCTTTCGTCCCAGGCAATGCTAATGCCCGTTTCCCGCGCAAACTCACGAGATTCCTCACGGGTTTTGCAAGGCTCTTCGAGAAACGCAATGCGCGAACGCAATGACGGCGCGACGTAGCGGGCAAAACCGTCCGCTTTGGCACGCGTCCAACTGCGGTTGGCATCCAGACGGAGTTTCAGATCCGGCAGGGCTTCCAGCAGTACGTTAACGATCATGCCATCACGCACCGCTTCATACAGCCCGACTTTGATCTTCGCCACTTTCTCGCCCGGCATCGCCTGTAGCATGTCAAACAGCTCGTCAGGATCGCCGCTGCACAATGGCGCTTTGCGATAGTCCGCCGCCTGCGGCAGTCGCTGATCCAGCTCGGCCTGCGCACAGCTCAAGCCAAAGGCAACAGAAGGCGGAAGATCGTCAGAAAATGCTGCCCCTGCCGCCCACGATTTTAGCTGTTCAAGCGTGGCTGATTCCGCCTCTGCCAGCGTTTCCACGCTGAATTCCGGCAGCGGCGCAATCTCGCCCCAGCCTAATCGCTCGCCGTCTTGCAAGCGAACGATAAGCCCATCGCGGGTTTTCAGACGCTGATTGCGCAGCACCACCCCGGCTTCCATCGGCACGCTGTAACGATAGAGAGTGACCTGACGCATTACGGATTCCGTTTGAATTTGCTGAAGTCAGGCTGGCGTTTTTCGTTGAACGCGTTACGGCCTTCCTGCCCTTCGTCCGTCATGTAGAACAGCATGGTGGCGTTACCCGCCAGTTCCTGCAAGCCAGCCTGACCGTCGCAGTCTGCATTCAGTGCTGCTTTCAGGCAACGCAGCGCCATCGGGCTGTTTTGCAGCATTTCACGGCACCAGCGCACCGTCTCTTTTTCCAGCTCGGCCAACGGAACCACGGTGTTAACCAGCCCCATATCCAGCGCTTGCGCCGCATCGTACTGGCGGCACAGGAACCAGATTTCACGCGCTTTCTTCTGGCCCACGATGCGTGCCATGTAAGACGCGCCCCAGCCGCCGTCGAAAGAACCGACACGTGGACCCGTTTGACCGAAGATGGCGTTCTCTGCCGCAATCGTCAGATCACACATCATGTGCAGAACGTGTCCGCCACCGATGGAATAGCCTGCTACCATCGCGACAACCGGCTTCGGACAGGTACGGATCTGGCGCTGGAAATCCAACACGTTCAGGTGATGCACACCGCTGTCATCCTGATAACCGCCGTAGTCGCCGCGTACTTTCTGATCGCCGCCGGAGCAGAATGCCTTATCGCCAGCGCCGGTCAGAATGATCGTCCCGATGCCGTCGTCGTGACGGGCATTATCGAGCGCCTGAATCATCTCTTTTACCGTTTGCGGACGGAATGCGTTGCGAACCTGAGGACGGTTAATCGTGATTTTGGCAATGCCATCGATGGATTTATGGTAGAGAATATCGGCGAAGTCGCCGCTGCAATCGTGCCATTCAATCGGTGCGTAAAGCAGGTCTTCACTCGGATAAAGCATAGTTATCAATCCTTAACGTGATGCAAAAGAAAAGAGCGAACCCGCTCGGCATAGGCCGTTGGATTCGCCTGATGAGCATTATGACCCGCCTGAGCCACGCTCAGTAACGGCAGGCCGTATTGCGCCGCCAGCGTTTGAAACTTCACGTCGCTGGCACCGCATAAGTAAACAAAAGGTATCGACAGGTGCCGGAGGCGTTCCGCCAAAAAGGGCTGTCGCCCCAGCGAGGTCGCTTCAAGCATTGCCGCAACGGACGCACCGTGATTCGCGCTGCGGCGCGCGATCAGCTGTTCACGCTGCGCTGAATCCAGATCGGCAAACACCGCCTGCTGATACCAATCCTGCAAGACCGCTGGTAGCGGCTCCTGACGAAAGCGCTGCGCCCAGCGTGCATCGTGCTGGATACGCTCCGTACGCAGCTCCGGCGTTGCCAGACCGGGATGACCGCCTTCGACCAGCAGCCCCAGCATGCCGTCATGCTGTCCGTTGCAGGCGTGATACATCGCGATACGCCCACCGAGCGAATAGCCTAGCAGCCAGTAGTTCTCAATGCCTTGATCCAACAGCGTCTTGCTTAACTGGCGGCTGATATCAGCAAAATCTGTTGTGGAAATCGTTCGCGATGCACCGTGTCCGGGTAAATCCACCAGCAGCACCGGCCAGTCGCGGCAAAACGGCAGAACGGGCAGCCAGTCTTCGCCACTGCCTAATAAACCATGCAGGCACACCAGCCACGGTTGCCCAGAAGCCACCGCGCCATGCGTCACCTTCCGGCAGCTTAGCCCTTGAAACTCTAGTGCGCCCACGTCGCCACCTGCGCGACCAGTTCATTAAGCGTTGCTGCGCCGTCCTTCGGTTCAACTACCACTTCCAGCAGCCTGACGCCGCCCTGAGTCCAGCAATCCGCCACCGTATTCGCCAACTGTTCCCAGCTCTCGGCACGCACGTAATTCAGGCCAAACATCGCGGCCGCGTGCCCGAACTCCACATCTTGTGGCATGCAGTAAAATGCTTCGCGCTGTGCAACTGGCGTCGGCAACAGGGAAAATATCTGGCCGCCGTTATTGTTCACCACAATCAGCACCAGCGGCGCGGGAGACTGACGCAGCAGCGCCAGCGCATTCAAATCGTATAACGCGGAAAGATCGCCGACGATGCCCAGCGTGGCTTTTGACGTGGAACGCTGTACACCGGCCAGCGTAGAGATCAGGCCATCGATGCCGCTGGCACCGCGGTTACCGTACACCGGGTATCCCTGCGGGAGTTGCGCCAACGCATCGATCAGGCGTACCACAAGGCTGTTGCCGACAAACAGCTGTCCGTCCGGCGGCAGCAGCGTCGGTATGCGCTGCGCCAGTTGCGCTTCACCAAAACGGGAAGCCAGATGCGCGTCGATCTGCCGCTGCGTTTTGTCGGCAATATCCGCCAACACATCCGCCCACGGCGCTTGTTTATGTGCCGGATGCGCAGACAACCATTCTCCCACGTCCGCCACCAGACGACGCCCGCGATGGTGAGCCGGATCCAACCGTCCCGGCAAATCGTCAATTAACCAGAATTCTTGCGGCTGGCACTGTTCCTGCCATTGCAGCAGGCGCTTACCGGTCAGGCTGCCGCCGAACTGCAAGACAATTTCCGCCTGCCGCAGACGAGCCGCCGCGTCAGGATGCGCCAGCCAAATATCCGCACAGGGTAACGGCTGCCCGCTTTGCGACAGGACGTCACCAATCAACGGCCAACCCAGTTCGTTCGCCCACTCAGCGAGTCGCGCGCCTTGTTCTGGCGTCACGCGACCGGCGAGGATAACGCCCCGCTTCTGTCGCCACTGCGGCCAGTCCGGCTGCACCGCTAGCGTACTCTGGCGCATTTCACGCAGCCAGGGCTCACGGCTGTTCCACCAGTCACCCAGCGTCATTAACCAGTCCTGATACGCCGTGCCGTCATCGGCACCGTACAGCGGTTCAGCAAAGGGGCAGTTAATGTGCAACGCGCCGTGCGTCAGTCGCGCCATTGCACTATCCACAGAGGAAACCAGCCAACTAGCCGGAATGTCGGGCGTGGGGCGCGGTAAATCCAGCGCCAGCGTGGGGTGTGAAGCATACAGTGCATGTTGGCGAATCGCCTGATTTGCACCGCAGTCAATCAGTTCCGGCGGGCGGTCGGCTGTCAACACCACGAGCCGTTCGCCGGTCAGCCCAGCTTCGATGATGGCGGGATAAAGGTTCGCCGCGGCGGTGCCTGACGTCACGATAATCGCAACCGGTTCACGCGAGGCTTTTGCCAGCCCCAGCGCCAGATGCCCAAGCCCCCGCTCATCGAAATGCGTGTGGCAAATCAGCGCGTGATTGTCCGCCGCAGACAGCGTCAGCGGGGTGGAACGAGAACCAGGCGCGATGCAGACATGCCGGACACCGTGGCGGGTCAGCGATTCCAGCAGTAATGTAGCCCAGCGGCGATTAAATACACTTGTTGACATGTTGTACTCAACAACTCAGGTTGCAGGTTATTCCCGCCATCTTCCCGTGTACTGGCCGTAGGCTCACAGAAAATGATGGATATAGGCAAAATACGAATGATCGAACTGTTGTCGGCCTGGTTGCCCTTCAGCAAACATCGAGATCAGCCTTATTATATTTTTTTTTATCACGCTGACTTTGATATAAACCAGTACCTCGCACAACAACCATAAAACAAAACTATGACATATCACCGTCTAACAGGGATCTTAGCCCTGCTGCTTTGTTTTCTAACTCCTGCCATTCTTGTTCTGGATCAGAACCCGCCACAATTCCGGCTCCGGCATAAAGCGTTAAAACATGATCCCGCACTTCGGCCGAACGTAGTGCCACGCTGAATTCAGACTGCTGACGCGAAAGGTAACCTGCGGAACCCGCATACCAGCCGCGTTCAAACGGTTCATGTTCAGCAATAAAACGGCGAGCCTCTTTCCTCGGCAGACCCGCGACGGCAGCCGTGGGCTGTAACGCATTCAGGCTCGCGCTATCGGATGCGGTGCGCAGCGTGGCGTGGATGGTACGGCGCAGATGCTGTACTTTACGCAGGCGTACAATTTCCGGCGGCATCACATCCAACGACAGCGCGGACTGCTGTAATCGCTGACAAATATCATCCACCACCAGCATGTTCTCGCACTGATTTTTGGTGTCATTCATCAGCCAATCGGCCAGTTCCGTGGCTTTGCGCGCATCGCGATCGCTTGCCACCGTCCCCGCCAGCGCTTCCGTTTCCAGTTCGCTACCCCGACGACGATAAAGCCGCTCCGGGCTGGAACCGAGAAACGCATGACGCGCATCGTGCGCCAGCATGAAATGGAAACAGTGGTGATTTGCCGCTCGGCTGGCGGCCATAAAGGTGGTGGCCTGTAGCGGCTGCGTCAACGTTAGTGTGGTTGCCCGCGCCAGAACCACTTTTTCCATCAGCCCGGCATTGATGTCATGCAGCGCTCGCTGGAGCAAATCGATCCATCCCTGACGCTCCGGCTGATGCCCGACGGACTGCACTTCCGCATGCAAAAGAGGCTGCGGAGCGGGCGGCAGAAGCAGGTTAATAAACGCCGAGGCTTCAATGGCATCCTGCTGCAAT
The DNA here is from genome assembly GCF_016950255.1 of Pectobacterium brasiliense. NCBI lineage: Bacteria > Pseudomonadati > Pseudomonadota > Gammaproteobacteria > Enterobacterales > Pectobacteriaceae > Pectobacterium > Pectobacterium brasiliense. The sequence goes on from NZ_JACGFN010000001.1 coordinate 1,750,778, forward strand.
GACGTGTCACTGAACAGGTTAATACTCAGGCTGAGCGTATCATCCTGACGCCGCAGTTCCGCACGGGGCAAAAACAGGTAGCCGGGTGAAGAAGCACCGTCCTCTTTCGTTTGATTAAACGCGTTCAACCCCCAGATGCGAACATCGGGATCGCACTGCTGCTGAACAAGGAATGCCTCAGCATCCTGAATGTGGCGAAACCCGCACACGTTGCCGCACACGGCGGCTTCTTCACGATCCTGACGATGCTGCCAATAGAACTGGGGGTACACTGGCTGAGTCGCCAGCCACGGCAATAGCTCAGACGCGTCGCTGAGGGTCAACGAACGCGTTATTTGTCTGAAACCTGCGCGTTCAGGCTGTGGCTCGCGCAAATCCTGCTGCAGATGCCGCAGCAAGTCGGAAAGTTGTTTCACCGTTACCCCGGAGACCTAACACAAAGTAGGGGATTATACGGGAAAAAAACACGTCGTGGGTGAGAGGTTACGCAAGACCATAACGGTGAGCACGGACTAAAATCGCACCAAACGGCAAAACGGGTCGCGCGCATCGCTCTAAAATCCTATTCCATCATCATTATTGCTTCAATTGACCGATTCTTTTGCCGATTATCTAATCGGCATTTTTTTGCCCGCTACACTGCTCCACCGCCCCCTTCTTCCCTCGCACCAAAACCGTACACCACGATTCTTTCCATTCAGACCGCTAACTATGGTAAAAATAGGCCTTTGTTACGTCGACCGGATAGCCTCATCAGGATGAGTACAACGCTGAATTCCAACCCGTTATGCATTAATCAGAATATGCCAGGCAAGAAAGCACAGGCAGCCACGCGCATCGTTTTCTTTGTTGCGGGCTTTGCTATGGCTTCCTGGGCACCGCTGGTGCCCTTTGTCAAAACGCGGCTGGCTATCAGTGATGCCTCTTTGGGGATGTTGCTACTTTCTCTCGGTATTGGCTCACTCTTAGCCATGCCGCTGACCGGTTTCCTCACCAGCAAACTCGGGTGCCGCAGCGTTATTTTGCTGGCAAGCGCGCTGCTTTGCCTGGTATTGCCCGCGCTGACGCAGGCAGAAACGCTGCCCCTGATGGCGATAACGTTGCTCTTTTTCGGCGCGTCCATGGGGATGATTGATGTCGCGATGAATATTCAGGCCGTCATCGTAGAACGGGCCAGCGGCCGGGCGATGATGTCAGGCTTTCATGGTTTCTTTAGCATCGGGGGGATTGTCGGTGCAGGCGGCGTCAGCGCCCTGCTGTGGCTTGGCCTGTCTCCGCTGATGGCAATTCTGGCGATTGTCGCACTTATGCTGCTAGCGATGGCAACGGCGCATCAACACCTGCTGCGCACTACAAATCAAGATGAAGGCGGCCCACTGTTTGTCATCCCGCGCGGCTGGGTGATGTTCATTGGCTCACTGTGCTTCATCATGTTCTTAGCCGAAGGGTCCATACTGGACTGGAGCGCGCTCTTTTTAACGGTTGAACGCAACCTGAGCGGCGCGCAGGCGGGCATGGGCTATGCGGCGTTTTCCGTTGCGATGACGCTGGGCAGACTGAACGGCGATCGTATTGTTAACGCGCTCGGCCGCTACGCGATTCTGACCGGTGGCAGCCTCTGCGCCGCACTTGGTCTGGTGTTAACGATCAGCATTGATAATGCGATCACCGCCATTCTGGGCTTTGTGATGGTGGGTATCGGCGCATCGAATGTGGTGCCGATCCTATTCAGCGCAGCGGGGAATCAAAAGATCATGCCGCCGAATCTGGCCATCGCCTCCATTACTACCGTAGGCTATGCAGGTATTCTGATCGGCCCGACCATTCTTGGCTTTATTGCACAGTTCAGCAATTTGGCTACCGCATTCGGGTTTGTCGCACTACTATTGCTGGGCGTTAGCGCCAGCGCGCGTGCCGTTATCCGCTAATCAGGAACGTTAATTGATGCCAGCCATGATCCTGCGTTATTTTTCACTCCTTACCGTGCTCTCGCTCCTGATTACCGGAACGTTTGGCTATAACTACATCAACGATTTGCTGGCGGACAAAAAACACTCGCTGACGACCATTGCTCAGGGCATACAAAAACGCGTCGATACCTATCGTTTTTTCACCTATCAAATATACGGCAGCCTGAACAGCGAACCCGCCGCTAGCGACACCAACATTACCGCCATTAATTTAATGCCGAATGTTTTCTACGTAGAAAAAAACGGTCAGAAAACGGACGCGCTGATTTTTGGGCAACACGATAAAGGGACACTGACCTCGGTTCGCCGGATATCACGTTATCTTGATATTCTCTGGGGAGCGGAGAATAGCGTCTATTCCATGTATTACCTGAATGGTATCGACAACAGCCTGACGATGATTTCCACGCAGACGCTGAAAGATATCTCCTCGCAGTTCCGTGGTAATTATATTACGGTCATCGCCGAAGCCCGCCGGACAGAAATGCTGCAACAGGCGAATGTCTTAGACGAACGCGAAAGTTTTTCCCCGCTGCGTAAATTACGCTTCTATAACGACTACTATTTTACGCTGCGCACCACATTCAATCAGCCAGGCCATCTGGCGACGATTCTGGCGTTCGATTTACCGATTAACGATTTAATCCCAGACACCATTCCGCGTGAGCATCTCATGCTGAAGCCGGATACGCCGGCGGCCAGCAATATGGACAACAATAATGGCGAAGGCACGGCAGACGTTCAGCTTCATGGCTCGAATCTTGAAATCTCCGCCACGCTCGTGAATGCACCGATAAAAATCGTTTTTCAGATGCCAGTAAAAGCCCTGATTATTGATTCATTGCGTAATAACATCTGGCTTCTGCTGCTGAATCTGGTTCTGCTGAGTTTGTCCGTCGTCGGCTTTTATCTTTTCCGTCGGCAGTATGCGCAACCCGGCGAGGATGTCTCTCGCCAGTTGGAAAAGACGCTGAATATTTACCGCGAAACCACGGGCAGAATCCCAATGGGCGTGCTGGTTTATGATTTCAGCAACAATAAAGTCGTCATACAGAATGAGCGCGCAGAGCAGTTGCTTCCGCACCTGAGCCTGCAAAAAATCACCAATATGGCGGACGAGCATCAGGGCGTTATTCAAGTCACGATTAATAATGAGATGTATGAAATACGCCAAATCCGCAGCCACTATTCGCCTGACTATTGCCTCTTCCTACTGCGTGAACAGGATAAAGAGATTCTGGTACAGCGCAAACTGCTGCTCGCCCAGCGTGAATACGAAAAGAATATTCATGCCAGAAAACGGTTATTCCAAAACCTGCTCAGCGAATTCAAACAGCCGCTGATTTCACTACGGCAGCATATTCATGCGCTACGCCACAGCGAGACGGCAACCATACCGACACCCACGCTGGATCAGCTAACGGCAGATACCCGCTGCGCGATTGAGCTGCTGGAAAATATTGCCTTGCACGAAAAACTGGAAGCGCAGGAATGGAATGTGGTCAACGAAAGTTTTTCACTGCTGACGGCTATCGACCATGTTCTCCTTGAGCTGCTGCCACGATTGAATCAAAAAGGTCTGACCCTATTCCATCATTACAATCTGGATATGAATCAAACCTACGTGGGCGATGCCGAGCTGTTGAAAAAGACGCTGACGCTGTTGCTGAATTATTCGGTGACCAATACGGATTACGGCAAGATTACGGTATCGATTGATAGAAAAAATAATGAGTCGGATACGCTGATTATTCAGATCAGCGATACGGGAACGAATGTTTCAGGCAAAGAGCAGGAAAATATTCGACACCCTTTCCTGCATCCTGCGGCGTCCGATCGTTTCGGACAAAATTCAGGATTGACCTTATTTTTGTGCAATCAACTCTGTAATAAACTGGGCGGCGCGTTAACTATCAACAGTAAGGCCGGATTAGGCACGCACTATATTCTGACGTTAAAACTGGAGCCGGAAGCGCTTCCCGTTGAGGAAGAAAAACTGCTGGATGGTATTACCGTTCTGCTGGATGTGACGTCTGATGAAGTACAGCATATTGTCGGCAATATGCTGACGGGCTGGGGTGCGAATTATCTGGTTAGCGATGAACGCCAGATTAATCAGGAAGCGGATATCTGCATGACTGACGACCCGGAGAAAAAAGCAGATTATACGCTGCTGTTGAGTCATGACGATGACACAGTAACGCCTTTGGGCCCGCGTCGTTTGCGGGTGAATTATAATATCAGCCACCTCCTGCTGGAGGCATTACTTAAGCTGATTGAGCTACAACTGGAAACATCACCCGATGCGCTACAGGAAGGGGAACCGGATAATGTCGAATTTTACGCCGCACAATTAGCAGCAAGCGACTATTATTCGCTGTTCGTGGAGACAGTACCGGATGATTTAAAGAGGCTGTATACTGAAGTGGAAGCAGGCGATTTTCCGTCGCTTTCGCAGACGGCACACCGGCTGAAAGGCGTGTTTGCCATGCTTAATCTGCATCCTGGCAAGCAGTTGTGTGAACAGCTTGAACAGCATATTACCGCGCATGATAGTGAACAGATTGAGGCTAACCTTCATGAAATTGAGAGGTTTGTCAGTGCATTACTATCCCCAGTAGAACCTAAAGGGCAGCAAGGTAGCCAACAAGATGAGTAACCAAAACGATGAGTAACTTAAACGTAATTATTGCCGACGACCATCCTATTGTCCTTTTTGGCATCAAAAAATCGCTTGAGCAGATTGAATGGGTCAATGTGGTTGGCGAATTTGAAGACTCAACAGCGCTGATCAATAACCTACCTAAGCTGGACGCTAATGTTTTAATCACCGATTTATCCATGCCAGGCGATAAATACGGCGATGGTATTACCCTCATTAAATACATTAAGCGCCATTTTCCTCACCTTTCTATTATTGTTCTTACCATGAATAATAATCCGGCAATTTTGAGCGCGGTGCTGGATTTGGATATCGAAGGCATCGTACTGAAACAAGGTGCGCCGACCGATTTACCCAAAGCGCTGGCTGCCCTGCAAAAAGGGAAGAAATTCACGCCGGACAGCGTATCCAAAGTGCTGGAGAAAATCAGCGCCAGCGGCTACGGCGACAAACGCCTGTCTCCGAAAGAAAGTGAAGTGCTGCGCTTGTTTGCAGAAGGCTTTTTGGTTACCGAAATCGCCAAAAAACTGAATCGCAGTATCAAAACAATCAGTAGCCAGAAGAAGTCAGCCATGACTAAGCTGGGCGTCGAGAACGATATCGCCCTGCTGAATTACCTGTCCTCCGTTAACGGCGGCGCGACCCAGGTAGACTAAGGATGTCCTCTCCTGCACCGGCAGCCGCTGGTGCAGGTTATTCCTCAGAGATTCTCGCCTGACGCACCACATTACTGTAATGCGCCAACGCCTGTTGCAACGTATCCAGCGTAACCGGTTTTGACAAACAGTGGTCCATCCCAGCCCCAAGGCAACGTTCTCTTTCTTCCGCCAACGCATTTGCCGTTACACCGATAACCGGGAAACGTAACCCCTGCTCGCGCATACGTCGTGTGAACAAATAACCATCCATATTCGGCATGTTGACATCCGTCAGTACGATATTGATGTGGTTTTTACTCAATACGCCTAGTGCGTCTACGCCATCATTTGCCGTCATGGCCTGATAGCCCAGAGAACTGAGCTGGTCCGCCAGCAGTCGACGGTTGATGGGGTGATCGTCAACCACCAGAATCATAATGTCGCCATTCTCAGCCCGTACGTAGCTGGTCAGCGGCGGTGAAATCTCGATGCGATGTCTATCCTCGCTTTCTGAGCGATAGATTTTCTCCAGCAAATCTGGCAGATGTTGAGGCGTGGACGTCCCTTGCACCCAGTGCCCATCGCTCACTTCCTGCGCTACCCCGGTATGCGAGCCATTCATCACGATATGCGCCCGAACGTTAACGTCCTCTTCTGACGCGTAATCGCTAATCATCACATCATCAGGCGACACGGTTTGATTCTGATAGCGCGCCACCTGCAACCCCTGATCCTGCAACAGCGTCAGAAGATAAGCCTCCAGCCGGGCATTGCGTATCCTCAACCAGCACGTTTTCCCTTGCAGGCTGGCGTTGATCGCCGCTGGAGCATAGTGCGCTTTGTACAGAGGAATTCTGACGCCAAACAGGCTGCCGAGCCCAGGTTCTGACTCGATGGTAATGTCTCCATCCATCAGATTGACCAGCTTTTCACAAATCGCCAGCCCTAATCCCGTGCCCTGAAAATGGCGCTGAACACCGCTCCCTGCCTGGAAGAACGGGTCAAACAGCTTCACCGCCTCGCGAGGTTGAATACCCACGCCGGTATCACGCACCACAAATTCCAGATAGCCATCGCGGCAGCCGACTTCGAAAATGATGCAGCCCGTGTCTGTAAATTTGATGGCGTTACTCAGCAGGTTAGATAACACCTGCTGCAAACGTACGGGATCGCCGAACAGGCTGACCGGCACATTGGGATCGATAAAGCAGTACAGCGTCAGGCGTTTCTTGACCACCAGCGGGAGATAGTTGCTGGTGATGTGGCTGATGACTTCATGCGGCGCAAACTCACACGCTTCAATCTTCAACTGCTCCGACTCAATCTTGGAAAAATCGAGGATATCGCTGATGATTTTCAGCAGCAGTGAGGAAGAGTTGTTCATCGCGGCAACCAGACGATTGGCATCCTGCGGCAGCGATTTGGTTTGCAGTAAATCGAGGTTACCAATAATCCCGTACAGCGGCGTACGCAATTCATGGCTGACGGTGGCAAGGAACATCGATTTAGACTGGCTTGCCTGCTCGGCGGCATTCGCCATTTCCTGTAGCGATTCTTCCATTTTAACGCGCGCGCTGACGTCCAGCAGCACACAAATCGCCACGTTTTCATTACGATAGCGCGAATGGACAAAGCTGATTTGCAGGTGATGATTGCGGCTGGTCATGACATCCACAAACTTGGACTGCTGCTCGCAAATGATGCGGGTAATGCGCAGCCTATCCTCGTGGGTAAGCAAGTTGAGATAGTTGTGCGCCAGTTCGTTACTAAGGATGTTCGTGCCGTCATTAATACGCAGGATACAAATACCTACCGGTGCCGATGCGACAATCTTGCGGTTGAATTGCTCGTTTTCTTCCAATTGGAACGCATTCACTTCCGCCGGCAACAGCATTTTCCGCTCAAACACCAGCGCCAGTACAAACAGCAAGATAGCCGATAGCATATTTAGCACCAGCATATTGATCATCAAGGCGCTGATATGGGAGAGCAGCACCTTCAATGGTAGCGAATACACAATGCTGAATGACGTCGGCGGCAGCGATTTCTTCAGAATGAGTTCATCATACCCATTCACATAGCCAAAATAATTATGATCGGAGGGATAGCCGTCTACCGACGAAGCGTAACGCTCTTTATCATCGGAAAACTGCAAAACAACCTGATTATATTGATCCAGCAGCCGGGCACTGATCGGAAATTTACCTATGGTGACAAAGTCATCCAGACGGATCGTCTGTTCAATCCCCATGATGACTTCCAGCTTGTTATCCACATAAATCGGCGTCAGCGCATATAAATAGCCGACATCGGGGATCGAAGCTCGGGTAATCCAATAGACCGTTTCATCGCGTCCGCTTTGGGTGCGACTCTTCTTCTGATCCTGAAACCGATCCTGCACATTTTTAAGCAAGTTATCACGGTCGAGTGACTGGTTACGGATGCCAAAATCAACCATACAGCGCCGATCGCCACCGACAAAAAAGACCCGGTTAAGATCGTAGACGGCAGAAAAATTATCCTGCCAGCCGTTGAAAAAATGGCTCAATGAGAGCAGCGCCGCATTCCCGCCATATTGCGTGGAACAGGTTGCGCCGGGAGCCAGCGCATAAACGGAGACACCGGGGCCCCCTTCAGTTGGCGGCTCTGCCTTTTCTCTTGCCAGCATCAGGCGATTTGCCGCCAGATACTGGAGTTCGCGCACAATATCCGACGCGTGTCGGATGTAACCCTGCGACTGATCAAAGCTGAGGTTATACTCCTGCCGCAGCTCTGATTCTTTTTCATTCAATACTTTAGTGACATAAAAAACGGATATCAGCGCGCCCAATACCCACAGCATGACCGCCAGAACCCGAAATAAATAGCGGGACACCTTTAATGTGGTCTGGAATGAGGCGAGATATTTCAAATGGATACCGTTGAATAATGGAAGAACCAGTTGGCTGATACACTACCGAGAGTCGATAAAAAAAGCCAGCGCATCGCGCTGGCTTACTCTACTCATTTCGGTTTAATGAAAAGGCTTATTCGTCATCTTCAGCGATATCATCATCGCCATCAATGTCGTCGATAGCATCATCGTCTTCGGCAACTTCGCCTTCAACTTTTACCACGCCATCCAGCTCTTCATCTTCTACTGGCTCGGCAACGCGTTGCAGGCCGACAACATGTTCGTCTTCCGCCGTACGAATCAGCGTGACACCCTGCGTGTTACGCCCAACGATACTGACTTCAGACACGCGCGTCCGCACCAGCGTTCCCGCATCGGTGATCATCATGATCTGGTCTGCGGCATCAACCTGAACCGCGCCAACCACTTTACCGTTACGTTCGCTGACCTTGATAGAGATAACCCCTTTCGTCGCACGCGACTTGGTCGGGTATTCGCTCACGGCAGTACGCTTACCAAAGCCATTTTGCGTGACGGTCAGGATATCGCCTTCGCCGCGAGGAATGATCAGAGAAACGACACGATCTTCGCCTTGTAGATTGATACCACGGACACCCGTTGCCGTACGGCCCATGGAACGCACCGCCTGCTCGGAGAAGCGAACCACTTTGCCTTCCGCAGAGAACAGCATCGCTTCATCGCTACCGTCGGTCAGGTCAACGCCAATCAGCTCGTCACCTTCATTCAGGTTAACCGCGATGATCCCCGCACTACGTGGACGGCTGAATTCCGTCAGCGCCGTTTTCTTCACGGTACCGCTCGCGGTTGCCATGAAGATATGGCGGCCTTCTTCGTATTCACGCACCGGCAGAATCGCGGTAATACGCTCATTCGGCTCAAGCGGCAGCAGGTTGACGATCGGACGACCGCGCGCACCGCGGCTGGCTTCAGGCAATTGGTACACCTTCATCCAGTACAAGCGACCACGGCTGGAGAAGCACAGAATCGTGTCGTGGGTGTTAGCCACCAGCAGGCGATCGATAAAGTCTTCTTCTTTAATACGAGCAGCAGACTTGCCACGACCACCGCGACGCTGGGCTTCATAGTCGCTCAGTGGCTGATACTTCACGTAACCTTGGTGAGACAGCGTAACGACAACATCTTCCTGGTTGATCAGATCTTCGATGTTGATGTCAGCGGTGTTCGCCGTGATTTCCGTACGACGTTCGTCGCTGTATTGCGTTTTGATCGCTTCCAGCTCTTCGCGGATGACTTCCATCAGGCGCTCAGGACTATTGAGGATATAAAGCAGCTCGGCAATTTCCGCCAGCAACGCTTTATATTCATCCAGCAGCTTCTCGTGCTCCATGCCGGTCAGCTTCTGCAAACGCAGATCCAGAATCGCCTGCGCCTGCTGTTCCGTCAGGTAGTAGCGACCGTCACGGATACCGTATTCCGGCTCCAGCCACTCTGGACGCGCAGCATCATCGCCCGCACGTTCCAGCATCGCAGCCACACTGCCCAGTTCCCACGCCTGTGCGATCAGCGCAGCTTTCGCTTCAGCAGGTGATGGAGCACGGCGAATCAGTTCGATAATCGGATCGATGTTCGCCAGCGCAATCGCCAGACCTTCCAGGATATGGGCACGGTCACGGGCTTTACGCAGTTCAAAAATGGTACGACGCGTCACCACTTCACGGCGGTGGCGCACAAACGCAACCAGAATGTCCTTCAGCGGCATGATCTTCGGCTGGCCCTGATGCAGAGCGACCATGTTGATGCCGAATGACGTCTGAAGCTGCGTCTGGGAATACAGATTATTCAGTACCACTTCGCCCACGGCGTCACGCTTAATCTCGATGACGATACGCATACCGTCTTTATCGGATTCGTCACGCAGTGCGCTAATGCCTTCGATACGTTTGTCTTTGACCAGCTCGGCAATTTTCTCGATCAGGCGCGCTTTGTTCACCTGATACGGAATTTCATGCACGATGATGGTTTCACGTCCGGTTTTCGCGTCCGCTTCTACCTCAGCACGCGCACGGATATAAATTTTGCCGCGCCCGGTGCGATAGGCTTCTTCAATGCCGCGTCGGCCATTGATGATCGCCGCCGTTGGGAAATCTGGGCCTTTGATGTGTTCCATCAGCCCTTCAAGGCTGATGTTTTCATCGTCGATATACGCCAGACAGCCGTTCACGACTTCCGTCAGGTTGTGCGGTGGAATGTTCGTTGCCATCCCGACTGCGATACCGGAAGAACCGTTAACCAGCAGGTTGGGAATACGCGTAGGCATGACGTCAGGAATCTGCTCGGTGCCGTCATAGTTCGGCACAAAATCGACCGTCTCTTTTTCCAGATCGGCCAGCAGTTCATGAGCAATTTTCGACATGCGAATTTCGGTATAACGCATTGCCGCAGCGGAGTCGCCGTCAATCGAACCGAAGTTGCCCTGACCATCGACCAGCATGTAACGCAGTGAGAAAGGCTGCGCCATACGTACGATGGTTTCATAAACGGCAGAGTCGCCGTGTGGGTGGTATTTACCGATGACATCCCCGACGACACGGGCGGATTTTTTATACGGTTTGTTCCAGTCGTTACCCAGTACGCTCATCGCATACAGTACGCGGCGGTGTACCGGTTTCAGTCCATCACGAACATCTGGTAATGCACGCCCGACAATAACGGACATCGCATAATCCAGATACGAGCTTTTCAGCTCTTCTTCAATGTTGACCGGTGTGATTTCTCTGGCAAGGTCGCTCATGGAGCCGCTATCCCTCTATTTAGGCATCTACCCGTGTTCAGAAAAGTGAACCGTTCAGATAAGGTGAACTGTTCAAAAGGTGAAAAATTATATCACAAAGCGCCGTTTCGGGGAAACTCCCCGAATATAACCCTACAGGTGGACTAACTGAGAAACGTAAAGCGAATCACGTGATACAACGTAGTACCCAGGCGACGACGCATTCAGCGCATTGATGCTGGCAAATCTGGCATGATAAAGGGGTGAAAATAAACACCCCCTATTATTTATTACGTTAAGCAATCATTTAGCAGAGAACAGATAATCTACCGTCAAGTTAGACATCGCACGAACCCCTGTCAGCAGGGCAGCCTCATCGACATAAAATAAAGGCGAGTGGTTTGCGGGAGCCGTCACGGGATCGGTGCCTGGCGGCGTGACACCCAGGTTGAAGAATAAACCTGGCGCTTTTTGCTGATAAAATGAAAAATCCTCGGATGCCGTCACCTTATCCGGTACTGCGAATTTCCCCGGTCCTGCAACCCGCTGTAAGGTGGACGACATTTGCTTCGTCAGCTCAGCATCGTTGTTAACCGCATCATATAGCTCCATGATGTTAATAACGCCCTTGGCACCAGCGCTTTCCGCAATGTGCCCGACAGTATGCTGCAATCGATGATGGATATCTTTTCGCATATCTTCGTTATAGCTGCGAATTGACCCCGTCATTTTCACCTCTTCAGGGATAATATTGGTTCTGTTGCCCCCATTGAAAGTTCCCACCGTAATGACAGCGGGTTCCTTCATGATATTACTTTGCCTGCTAATAATCGTTTGAATACCCATCACGATCTGTGACCCTACCACGATAGGATCAACGCCCTGCCAAGGTAATGCACCGTGCGTTTGCTTACCTTTGACATCAATACTAAAGGTATCCGCAGCCGACGTTACCGCCCCTGGGCGCCACGCTAGCCAGCCAGTTGGCAAGACGCTGGTCACATGTAGTCCAAAGATGGCATCGACTTTCGGGTTGTCCATTACCCCTTCCTGCACCATCATTTTAGCGCCCCACGATCGCTTTCCATCTGGCTCGAAATTCGCAGGACCTTCTTCAGCCGGCTGGAAAATGAATTTTACTGTACCGGGCAATTTATCCTTCATGCCTGCAAGCACTTCTGCCGTTGCCATCAGTATCGCGGTATGCGTATCGTGACCACAGGCATGCATCAGATCGACTTCTGTTCCCAGATAACTCCCCTTTGCCTTAGATGAAAACGGCAGGCCGGCTTGTTCTTTTACTGGAAGCGCATCCATATCTGCTCTAAGCGCCACTACTCGGCCGGGTTTTCCACCCTGAAGTGTACCGACAACACCCGTAACTGCGACTCCCGTTTTTACATCCATACCCAGTGAGCGCAGGTGTTCGGCTACCCGCGCAGCGGTCCGAGTCTCTAGATTGCCCAATTCAGGATGTTGATGAATATCCTGTCGCCACGCGATGAGCTTTTTCTCGATTGCTTGCGACCTTTTTTCTATTTCATCGTGTAACGCACCCAACTCATTGTCACTGACCGCAAACGCATCGGTAACCGATGGAGACGACTTGTTTACACTCGCCAGGCTTGATGGCTGAAGACTCGTTAACCCTAAGAAAAATAAAGAAATGAGCAGAGAGACTTTTTTGGGGCGGGAAACGTTAAATCGATTCTTCATGGCTATCCTTAAAATCAGCTCCTTTAAACGGGTATATATTTCTTTTTTCCGTATCATGACACCATGATCTACATCAAATGCCAATGCCAGGTGCGGAGCCAACAGCGCCGCCATGCGACATAAAAGATAAGCTAGCCACATTGGTGACCACCCTACCTTAGCAGTGACATTTTTCGGTATCATAGACCCAGTCCAAGATTGAGCTAACGAAGGCCAGAACACATGAATGTAGAAAATCAAACTCCGAACGTTGACCATCAGGAGATTGCCAAATTTGAGGCTATCGCTTCACGCTGGTGGGATTTAGAAGGTGAATTCAAACCCTTGCACCGCATTAACCCGCTGCGTCTGGGCTATATTTCGCAACACGCCGAAGGCCTGTTCGGCAAGAAAGTGCTGGATGTCGGCTGCGGCGGCGGTATTTTGGCCGAAAGCATGGCGCGTGAAGGCGCGGACGTCACCGGGCTCGATATGGGCGCAGAACCGTTGCAGGTCGCACGTTTGCATGCACTAGAAAGCGGCGTCGCCGTCGATTACGTGCAGGAAACGGTAGAAGCGCATGCACACGCGCATCCGGGCCTCTACGATGTCGTCACCTGTATGGAAATGCTGGAGCACGTTCCCGATCCGCAATCCGTGGTGCAGGCCTGCGCCAGATTGGTCAAACCCGGCGGGCACGTCTTTTTCTCCACCATCAACCGTAATGCGAAAGCGTGGATGATGGCCGTTATCGGTGCCGAGTACGTGCTAAAAATGGTGCCACGCGGCACGCACGACATTAAGAAATTCATCCGCCCGGCGGAACTGATGCACTGGGTTGACAGTACACCACTGCGTGAAAAGCATATCACCGGGCTGCATTACAACCCGCTGACAGACCATTTTAAACTGGGTCCAAACGTGGACGTGAACTACATGCTGCACACTCGGCACGACAAATAGAATCGATTAAGAATACTCTTAAAAATTGCGTGGTTTTTCACCGCGCAATTTTCCAGGTTTTACCTGAAAAACCAACAAAATGACCACGACTTATTTTTTTTACAGAATATTGACATCCTCTTAGCCCTTACAAAATCAGGATTTCGAGAAACCAACGGTTCGGCAACCTGAAATCAACATCAAAATCAAGCCTTGTACTCAAACGAATCCAGACTAGAATACTCACGATGTAGTAGCCACTTATCAAAAAATATCTATATCTAGTATTTATCCACAGAGTTAGTCACAGAGGCAATTCTGTGAATAAACAGGGGATATTTTTTATTTTCACCAACAGGTAAATCCCAACATGAACCAGAGCTTGCTCGTTACCAAACGCGATGGCAGTAAAGAAAAAATCAATTTGGATAAAATCCACCGCGTCATTACCTGGGCCGCAGAAGGTTTACACAATGTCTCCGTTTCTCAGGTCGAACTGCGTTCACACATTCAGTTTTATGACAGCATCAAAACCTCTGATATCCATGAAACCATCATTAAGGCCGCAGCCGATCTGATCTCACGCGAAAGCCCGGATTATCAATATCTGGCCGCGCGTCTGGCAATATTCCATCTGCGTAAGAAAGCCTACGGCCAGTTTGAGCCGCCTGCTCTGCTGACGCACGTCACCAAGATGGTAGAACTGGGCAAGTACGACAAACACCTGCTGGAAGACTATAGCCAGGAAGAATTTGCCCAGATGGACGCTTTCATCGATCACTGGCGTGACATGAATTTCTCCTATGCGGCGGTGAAACAGCTGGAAGGGAAATACCTGGTACAAAACCGCGTCACCGGTGATATCTACGAAAGTGCCCAGTTCCTGTACATTCTGGTCGCCGCCTGCCTGTTCTCCGGCTACCCACGCGAAACGCGTCTGGATTACGTTAAACGTTTTTATGACGCGATCTCTACGTTCAAAATTTCTCTGCCGACGCCAATCATGGCGGGCGTGCGTACGCCAACGCGTCAGTTCAGCTCTTGCGTGCTGATCGAATGCGGCGACAGTCTGGATTCCATCAACGCGACCTCCAGCGCGATCGTAAAATACGTTTCCCAGCGTGCCGGTATCGGCATCAACGCGGGCCGCATCCGTGCGCTCGGCAGCCCAATTCGCGGCGGTGAAGCATTCCACACTGGCTGTATTCCTTTCTATAAACACTTCCAGACGGCAGTGAAATCCTGCTCTCAGGGCGGCGTACGCGGCGGGGCCGCCACGCTGTTCTATCCGCTGTGGCATCTGGAAGTGGAAAGCCTGCTGGTGCTGAAAAACAACCGTGGCGTAGAAGGCAACCGCGTTCGTCACCTCGACTACGGCGTGCAGCTGAACAAACTGATGTATCAACGTCTGGTAAAAGGTGAAGACATCACGCTGTTCAGCCCATCTGACGTACCTGGACTGTACGATGCCTTCTTCGCCGATCAGGATGAATTCGAGCGCCTGTATGTGCAATATGAGCAAGATGCCAGCATCCGCAAACAGCGCATCAAAGCGGTCGAACTGTTCTCCCTGATGATGCAGGAACGTGCTTCTACGGGCCGCATCTACATTCAGAACGTTGACCACTGCAACACGCACAGCCCGTTCGATCCGCAGATTGCGCCCGTTCGCCAGTCCAACCTGTGTCTGGAAATCGCACTGCCGACCAAGCCGCTGAACGACGTGAATGATGAAAACGGTGAAATCGCGCTGTGTACGCTGTCGGCTTTCAACCTCGGTGCTATCAACAGCTTAGACGATCTGGAAGAGCTGGCGACACTGGCCGTGCGCGCGCTGGATGCCCTGCTGGATTATCAGGATTACCCGATTACCGCGGCAGAGCGTGGTGCAATGGGTCGCCGTACGCTGGGTATTGGCGTGATCAACTTCGCGTACTATCTGGCGAAAAATGGCGTGCGTTACTCCGACGGCAGCGCCAACGGCCTGACACACAAAACGTTTGAAGCTATTCAGTACTATCTGTTGAAGGCGTCGAATGTGCTGGCACGCGAACAAGGCGCCTGCCCGTGGTTCAATGAAACCACCTATTCGCAGGGTATTCTGCCTATCGATACCTATAAGCGCGATCTGGATGCGATCTGTAACGAACCGCTGCATCTCGACTGGGAAGCACTGCGTAATGACATCAAAGCGTACGGTCTGCGTAACTCCACGCTGTCCGCGCTGATGCCGTCTGAGACGTCATCTCAGATCTCCAACGCCACCAACGGTATTGAACCACCGCGCGGCCATATCAGCGTCAAAGCGTCCAAAGACGGCATTCTGCGCCAGGTTGTGCCAGAGTACGAAACGCTGAAAGATGCTTACGAACTGCTGTGGGATATGCCAAATAACGACGGCTATCTGCAACTGGTGGGTCTGATGCAGAAGTTTGTCGATCAGGCGATCTCCTCCAATACCAATTACGATCCGTCACGTTTCCCATCAGGTCGAGTACCGATGAAACAGTTGCTGAAAGATCTGGTCACGGCCTACAAATTCGGTGTTAAAACGCTGTATTACCAAAACACCCGTGACGGCGCTGAAGACGCACAAGACGACCTGTTAGCAGAACCACAGGATGACGGCTGCGAAGGCGGCGCGTGTAAGATTTAAGCCAATAATGAAAGGCTGCCGATGCAGCCTTTCATCTTTTATAGCAGGCGTCGCAGCTCGCCCCTTATGGGCCTTCACACGCGGCGTTAAAAAATGCTCACGGCATTTTTTTGGAGAGACTCATGGCCTATAGCACTTTTTCACAGAACAAAAATGACCAACTGCTCGAACCGATGTTCTTCGGTCAGTCAGTTAACGTGGCGCGTTTCGATCAGCAAAAATATGAAATTTTCGAAAAGCTGATCGAAAAACAGTTGTCCTTCTTCTGGCGTCCAGAAGAAGTCGACGTGTCCCGCGATCGCATCGACTATCAGGCACTGCCCGATCATGAAAAGCATATCTTCATCAGCAACCTGAAATACCAAACGCTGCTGGATTCCATTCAGGGACGTAGCCCGAACGTGGCGCTGTTGCCGCTGATTTCTATCCCTGAGCTGGAAACCTGGGTGGAAACCTGGGCGTTCTCGGAAACCATTCACTCACGCTCCTACACGCACATCATTCGTAATATCGTGAACGATCCGTCGCTGGTATTTGACGATATCGTAACGAACGAAGAGATTCTGAAACGTGCCAAGGATATCTCCGGTTACTACGACTCGCTGATTGAGATGACCAGCTACTACCATCTGCTGGGTGAAGGGACACATCAGGTTAATGGCAAGACCGTGACCGTGAATCTGCATACGCTGAAAAAGCAGTTGTATATCTGTTTGATGAGCGTGAACGCGCTGGAAGCGATTCGCTTCTACGTCAGCTTCGCCTGCTCCTTCGCTTTTGCAGAACGCGAACTGATGGAAGGCAACGCCAAAATCATCAAGCTGATTGCCCGTGATGAAGCGCTGCATCTGACCGGCACGCAGCACATGCTGAACCTGATGCGTTCTGGCCATGACGACCCAGAAATGGCGCAGATTGCCGAAGAGTGTCAGCAAGAGTGTTATGACCTGTTCGTGCTTGCTGCTCAGCAAGAAAAAGAGTGGGCTGAATACCTGTTCCGCGACGGCTCAATGATTGGCCTGAACAAAGATATTCTGTGCCAGTACGTGGAATACATCACCAACATCCGCATGCAGGCGGTTGGGCTACCGCTGCCGTTCCAGACGCGCACCAACCCCATCCCGTGGATCAACGCCTGGCTGGTGTCCGATAACGTACAGGTCGCGCCACAGGAAGTTGAAGTCAGCTCCTATCTGGTCGGTCAGATCGATTCAGAAATCAGCGACGACGATCTGAGCGATTTCCAGCTGTAATCGATGAGCAATCCAACGATCACGCTGCGCACATCCGGTGCGCAGTTTTCCTGTTCAGACGACGGCCCTTCCCTGCTGGATGTGCTGGAATCTAACCGCGTCAGCATTGAATATCAGTGCCGCTCAGGCTATTGCGGTTCCTGTCGGCTGCGTCTGGTAAAAGGCAGAGTAGCGTATCGGCAAACCCCGCTGGCCTGCATCCAACAGGATGAAATCCTCCCCTGCTGCTGTATGCCGCAGGGCGACATCGAACTCGATATTTAGCCCCCTTCTCCCCATAGGCTAATCACCCTATCGCTCGCGCTGGCGGGCGTATTTCCTGCCCGCATTCATACTCAAGTGAGTTACACTACCCGCTGAAATCGTCTTTTGACTGAAATAAAACAACCTGGAGGTTTTAAAACATGCTCACCGTCATTCCTATTTTGATCTTTGTTGCACTTATCATCGTCTGGTCAGGCATCAAAGTCGTACCTCAGGGATATCAATGGACTGTGGAACGGTTTGGTCGCTATACCAAAACGCTGATGCCGGGGCTGAATCTGGTCGTGCCGTTTATGGATCGCATCGGCCGCAAAATTAATATGATGGAACAGGTGCTGGATATTCCCTCTCAGGAAATTATCTCTCGCGATAATGCCAATGTAGCCATTGATGCCGTCTGCTTTATTCAGGTAATTGATCCCGCACGCGCCGCCTATGAAGTTAGCAATCTGGAACAGGCTATCGTAAACCTCACCATGACCAACTTCCGTACGGTGCTGGGTTCCATGGAGCTGGATGAGATGCTGTCTCAGCGCGATAGCATTAACACCCGCCTGCTGCACATTGTCGATGAAGCCACTAACCCGTGGGGCATTAAAATAACGCGTATTGAGATCCGTGACGTGCGCCCGCCAGCAGAACTGATTGCTGCGATGAACGCGCAGATGAAAGCGGAACGTAACAAACGCGCCGATATTCTGGAAGCCGAAGGGGTACGTCAGGCCGCTATCCTGAAAGCCGAAGGGGAAAAGCAGTCACAGATCCTGAAAGCAGAAGGCTTGCGTCAGTCTGCGTTCCTGGAAGCAGAAGCACGTGAACGTGCGGCGGAAGCAGAAGCACAGGCGACCAAAATGGTGTCCGAGGCCATCGCAGCAGGTAACATTCAGGCGATTAACTACTTTGTTGCACAGAAATATACTGATGCGTTGCAGCAGATTGGTTCTTCTAATAACAGCAAAGTGATCATGATGCCGCTGGAAGCCAGCAACCTGATGGGGGCCATCGGTGGGATTACGGAGCTGATTAAAGACAGCAAAGATAGCCGAGGTCAATAATGGGCATTGAACTGGTGATGGAAAATGCGCACTGGTTCTGGCTGTCGCTCGGCGGCCTGCTGTTAGCCGCCGAAATGCTGGGTGCCAGTGGTTATTTACTGTGGAGCGGTTTATCGGCGGTATTGGTTGGGCTACTAACGTGGGTCATGCCGATGGGCTGGCCATGGCAGGGAACGATTTTTGCCATTCTGACGATCGTCACGGCACTGCTCTGGTGGTATTGGCTGCGTAAACGGACGCTGTCACGCCCGCAATCGACACTCAACCAGCGCGGACAGCAGCTGATTGGCCTGCGTGCTACGCTGACCGATCCGGTGATCAACGGTTTCGGGCGGGTAAACATCGGTGACAGCAGTTGGCGCGTGAAATCAGAACAGGATCTGCCCGTCGGTACGCCTGTTGAAGTGATTGCCATTGATGGTATCACGCTGCATGTGCGACCGGTTGAGCGCTAGCATAACGCATTATTGGGGGAGCCTGTCTCCCCTTTATCACTCTTTTCTCTTTTGACAACAACCCGCCAGATTATTGATTATCGGACAGTCTGCTCCCCCATCCCCCGGGCACTGTTCTGCCAGCGCCAGTAAATGTTCACGCATCGTTTTCAGCTCTTCGATATGCATCTCGATTTCCTGCACTTTCTGCAAGGTTCGCGCTTTGACATCCGCACTTCGCCGCAGCGGATCGTTAAATAACGTCACCAGCTCTCGGCATTCATCCAGATTAAAACCAACCTGACGCGCCTGACGCAGCAGCGTCAGTTCTTCGACATGATGATCATCGTAGCTGCGGTAACCATTTTCAGAACGCAGCGGCGTAGTCAGAAGTTCTTTCTCTTCATAGAAGCGAATGGTTTTACTGCTAAGACCGGTTTTTTTCGCAACATCACTGATATTCATGATTTCCCCCTTGACCCTCCCCTTGCTAGAAGGTTTACCTTACCCAATAACTAGTAGAAATCAGATTGCTGGTCAACGTCTTTCGCCGCCGGCTGTGATCACGGGAGAAAAATTACTATGTCACAAACTGTCTTGTTGTCATTGCAGGGACTGACCTGCGGACACTGTGTCCAACGCGTTAAAAAAGCATTGGACGCGCTGCCTGCGGTCGAACAAACCGACGTCACCCAACAGTACGCCAGCGTCAGCGGCGACGTTGATTCGCAAACGTTGATCGACACCATTGAGCAAGCTGGCTACGAAGCACAGCTTGCTACTACACCAGATGTGTCCCTCCAACTTTCCGGCCTGAGCTGCAACCACTGCGTCGCCGCTACGCGTAAAGTGCTGGAAGCCATTCCAGGCGTCGTGGCAACGGATGTCACCAAAGAGCAAGCAACCGTGTATGGCAACGTTGAAGCCACGACACTAATTAGTGCCATTGAAGAAGCCGGCTATCACGCCAGCGTGCAGGAGAATGTTCACCCAAAAACTGAGCCGCTGGCACAGGTAGCGACAACGCCGGAAGCGCTGCCAGCGGCCGAGAATATTCTTCCGGCAACGACAATACACGCCACCCGCGATGACGACAGCGTGCAGCTCCTGCTTCAGGGCATGAGCTGCGCCAGCTGCGTAAACCGTGTACAGACGGCGCTGCAAAACGTCAGCGGCGTCACGCAGGCGCGCGTCAATCTGGCCGAACGCAGCGCGTTGGTCAGCGGTCATGCCGAGCCGGAAGCGCTGATTGCCGCCGTTGAGCAAGCGGGCTATGGCGCGGAAATTATTCAGGACGAAGAAGAACGCCGCGCGCGCCAGCAGCAAACGGCTCAGCAGGCGATTCGTCGTTTCCAATGGCAAGCCGCGCTGGGGTTACTGCTTGGTGTTCCGCTGATGCTGTGGGGCGTGCTGGGCGGTAGCATGAGTCTGACGCCAGAAAGCCAAACACCGTGGCTGGTCATCGGTATTTTGACGCTGGCGGTGATGGTGTTCGCTGGCAGTCACTTTTACCGTAACGCCTGGCGTAGCCTGAAAAATGGCACGGCTACCATGGATACGTTGGTCGCGCTGGGAACCGGTGCCGCCTGGCTTTACTCTATTACCGTTAACCTGTGGCCGGACCTTTTCCCGATGGCGGCGCGTCACCTTTACTACGAAGCCAGCGCGATGATCATCGGTTTAATCAACCTCGGTCACGCACTAGAACAGCGCGCTCGTCAGCGATCTTCTCGTGCGTTGGAACGTCTGCTGGATTTAACGCCCCCCACCGCCCGCGTCGTGACGCCGGAAGGTGAAAAATCCATTCCGTTGTCCGACGTGCAGTCCGGCATGACGCTGCGCCTGACAACCGGCGATCGTATTCCTGTCGACGGTGAGATTTTGCAAGGTGAAGTGTGGGTGGATGAAGCCATGCTGACCGGAGAACCGATCCCGCAATCCAAAACGTCCGGCGATACGGTTCACGCAGGCACGCTGGTTTCCGACGGCAGCGTCCTTTTTCGTGCAGACGCAATCGGCAACCAAACCACCCTATCGCGCATCATCCGACTAGTCAGGCAGGCGCAAAGCAGCAAACCCGCTATCGGCCAGTTGGCGGATCGTATTTCTGCCGTGTTTGTTCCCGTCGTCGTGGCTATCGCGCTTCTCAGTGGCGCGATCTGGTTCTTCGTGGGGCCGCAGCCGCAGGTGGTCTACACGCTCATTATCGTCACGACCGTTCTGATCATTGCCTGCCCCTGTGCACTTGGGCTGGCAACGCCGATGTCGATTATTTCCGGCGTCGGACGGGCCGCAGAGTTTGGCGTGCTGGTGCGTGATGCCGATGCCTTGCAGCAGGCCAGCAAGCTGGATGTGCTGGTGTTTGACAAAACCGGCACGCTAACCGAAGGGCAGCCGCGCGTTGTAGAGGTTCATACCTTCGGTGACGTGACGGAAGCACAGGCGCTGGCCTGGGCGGCTTCGCTGGAGCAAGGCTCAAATCACCCGCTGGCAAAAGCGATTCTTGAACGCGCAGAAAATCTGCCGCTCACCCCAGCCGAGAAGTTCCGTACGCTGCGCGGTCTTGGCGTCAGCGGCAAGATCGGCGACGCCGACCTGCTGCTGCTGGGGAATCCAGCTCTACTTAAACAGCATCAGGTCGATATCACCGAAGGTGAAGCGCTGATCAATGAACAGGCTCAGCGTGGCATCACGCCGGTATTGCTTGCGGCGGATGGTCACATCATTGCGGTGTTATCCATCCACGATCCGCTGCGAACGGATAGCGTCAGCGCCTTGCAGCGCCTCCACCAGCAGGGCTACCAGCTCGTCATGCTAACGGGGGACAACCCGCTCACGGCGAAGAGCATCGCGAAAGATGCGGGTATCGATCAGGTGATTGCCGGGGTGCTGCCAGACGGCAAAGCAGAGGCCATCAAAAAACTACAGGCTCAGGGCAAACGTGTGGCGATGATTGGCGATGGAATCAACGATGCTCCGGCACTAGCACAGGCCGATGTCGGCATCGCGATGGGCGGCGGCAGCGATATTGCGATTGAAACCGCCGCTATCACGCTGATGCGCCACAGCCTGCACGGCGTCGCCGATGCGCTGGCGCTCTCCAATGCCACGCTGCGCAATATGAAGCAAAACCTGCTGGGCGCGTTTATCTATAACTCGTTGGGGATTCCCATTGCTGCGGGCGTACTCTATCCGCTGACTGGAACGCTACTCAGTCCGGTAGTGGCCGGTGCCGCTATGGCGCTCTCCTCCATCACGGTGGTCAGCAACGCCAACCGCCTGCTGCGTTTTAAACCTAAACGTCAGTAATGCAAACGCGGCACGTCTCAACAACGTGCCGCGTTTTCCTTATGCCAAATATCGTCACGATTTTTACCGCTGCAATCAGGCCAATTCCACCGCGCTCACTCCAGCTTCGGTATACCTTGTATTGTTCCGCATCTAGCGTTTAGCATAGTTATTCCACATCAGGAGACGGAATCAATGGGGCAACTGCTGCGCAGAATCGCGACTTTTCTTGGCTTTATCTCACCGCTGGCTTATGCCTACCCGGCGATAGACGTTCAGCTTGCCAATGAACGGCAGCTGCATCTGGTCGGTAGTATTCATATGGGTAGCAAAGATATGGCACCGCTGCCCGATACGCTGCTGCAACAGCTCCGGCAGGCGACCGCGCTTATCGTCGAAGCTGATATATCCGATTCACACTCCCCCTTCGGCCACAGTGACGCCGAGCCGCCGCTCATGCTGCGCCTCAGCCCGGAAAACTATCACCAACTGCAAAAAATTTGCGAGTCGCTCTCTTTCGATGAGAGCAATATCAGTACGCTTCCAGCCTGGCAGGCCGCGCTGATGCTGCAAGCAAGACAGGCGCAGTTGCTGGGCTTACGTCCCGACTATGGCATCGATTATCAGTTGATTAACGCCGCGAAATCTCACGGTATTCAGGTTATCGAGCTGGAAGGACAGCAGACGCAGGTTGATTTATTACAACAACTGCCGCAGGGCGGCCTGCTGTTGCTAGAGGATACGATTAAACACTGGCGCACCAACGCGCATTTGCTACAAACGATGGTCGGTTGGTGGCTAGACAGCAGGCCCGGTAAATATACGCCGGATATCCCCGCGACGTTCAGCAATGAAATGACCGACCTGCTGATGGGGCAGCGTAATCGCCGCTGGCAACAGCAGCTTCAGGCGTTGCCACCCGGCAATTATGTTGTGGCCGTAGGTGCACTGCATCTGTATGGCGATGAGAATTTACCCACGCTGCTCAAAAACGGTCATACCGCAATTCCATGAAAAACACATTATGGCGCGTAACCGCGTCCGCAAGATAAAGCCCGCTACAGGGTTAAGGATAGTGAAATCATGACACCCGCAGTCAA
Organism: Pectobacterium brasiliense; assembly: GCF_016950255.1. NCBI lineage: Bacteria > Pseudomonadati > Pseudomonadota > Gammaproteobacteria > Enterobacterales > Pectobacteriaceae > Pectobacterium > Pectobacterium brasiliense. The sequence continues at coordinate 1,774,380 of NZ_JACGFN010000001.1, forward strand.
TCTGCTCGAAAAGAACAAGGTCGCCTTTACGCTACACAGCTACCACCACGACAGCGACGAAACCAATTTTGGCGAAGAAGCGGCCAGAAAGCTGGGGCTGAATAAAGAACAGGTATATAAAACGCTGCTTGTTTCTCTGAATGGTGATGCGAAAAATCTCGCCGTGGCCGTCACGCCAGTCGCCGGCATGCTGGATCTCAAGAAAGTCGCTCGCGCGCTGTCGGCCAAAAAAGCCGATATGGCCGATCCAGTCATCGCTCAGCGCGTAACAGGTTATCTGGTAGGTGGAATCAGCCCGCTGGGGCAAAAGAAACTGCTGCCGACCGTGATTGATGAACCAGCTCGCCAGTTCGGTACTATTTTCATTTCCGGTGGTAAACGTGGATTGGATATTGAGCTGTCAGCCGACGATCTGGCACGCCTGCTGCGCGCCACCTTTGCCGATATCGCCAAGCATGATTAGTGCACGCCATTAAACGAACATAACCAGCCAAGCGATGTAGCATCAAAACGAAGCAGATAGCAGAGGACTCCACGGCCAGTGTGTCCCCTGCTACCGCTTCATATACTCGTCATACTTCAAGTTGCATGTGCGTTGGCTGCTCTCAGTCACCCGAATCACTTACTTGAGTAAGCTCATCGGGATGCCTTCCCTTGCCGCCTTCCTGAAACTCGAATTATTTAGGGTATAATCTATTACTGATCGACTTTCGCCCCTTTATCCAGCTGCATCACCGGGCCTTCTTTCACATTCAGCGTCAGGCCTTTGGTTTGCAGCTCCGCATTCCTTACACGAATGCCTTTATCCGCATCAATCCGCACGTTATCAAAGTGGAAACCACTGAGCGGCGCTTCTGGTACGCCGATAATGTACGCGGCGGCCTTGGTCTTACCGGTCGACTCCAGATTCTCGATCGTCACATTGCTGAAATGCGGCGTCTTGTACTGATCAAACAGCTGCTCTGGATCGGTATCCGGCGGGTAAATTTGCTCACCCATCGTGAAGCCGCCTTCGGCCAGCATCTTGTCTACTTCAGCCTGCACAATCGGCGCAGCTTTGTAGTAAGCGGCAAAGACCAGCGGGATCTCGACATCCACCATTTTGGTATTACGGTAGGTGATGTTTTTCACTTCACCGCCTTTACCGCGCAAGGTTTTAATACGAATACCGTACATGGAACCTTCGAACTGGTTATTTTCGACCAGCACGTTATTCACGCCACCGGAGGTTTCGCTGCCGATAGAGATGCCGCGCCCCTGCTTCAGGATGTTGTTGGCAATATAGATGTTATCCACGACGCCATTCGGGAAGCGGCTATCCGGCTTCTCGGCTTTTATCGCGATATGGTCATCATTACAGTCGATATAGTTGTTGGTGATACGGATATTCTGGCTGTCGATTGGGTCGATAGCATCGGTATTTGGCGCATGCCACGGCGACAAAATCCGAGTACCGTTCACATCCACATCATGCGAGTAACGCATCACAACGTGGAAACTCGGGGAATGCGTGAGCGTAACGCCGTCCACCAGCACGTTACTAGAGCTTTTGATATAAATCAGACGTGGACGATCGGTGCCGCCTTTCTTACCGGTTGCGCGAATATTCTCACGCCAGCGTTCCCACCAGACAGCACCTTGTCCATCAATCGTGCCCTGCCCAGTGATAGCCACATTCTGTGCATCGGCAATACTGATAAAAGGAAGCCAACCATTTTCCGCTTCAGCGTACTTAGTTTTTTCCGTCGCGCGATACGCCGCTTCTTCGGTCGACGCCACGATGGTCGCATCTTTTGCCAGATCTAGTCTGATGTTACTTTTCAGGAACAGCGGATCGACCAGATAGTTACCACGAGGAACGTGTACCGTTCCGCCACCGGCCGCAGCACAATCATCAATGGCTTTCTGGAAAGCCTGGGTATTCAGTGCGATCTGTAGGCGGTGGCCTTCGGCCCCGTATTGCGTTACGTCACAGGTTTTATCGGGAAATTTCACTGAACTGGCCGCTTGTGCGATACCCGCTTGAATACCCAACGTGATGCAGGAAGCCATTAATGACAGGGCAAGACCACTACGCATACTTAACCTCACTAAAAAATGAAATATCGTTTTAATAAAATACCACTCCTATTCCATTAAAAATCGAGAGGTGATCACGTTTTAGATGTATTCGTAATAATTACAATAAGGTAGGATTTTTTTAGTGCAATTGCCCTATTCACACCAAGAAAATTTACGTATGGCAGAGGCCGACCTTGTCAGGCTGTGCATCACGTAAACCATGCAAGGGAGGCAGAAGAAAGTAGGACCGAGGGAAATCGTGCTGGCCTGAGCGACCAGCACAGAGAAGATAAATAGCGTTATGCCGTCAGGCGAGCGAAAGCGTCACGGATTTCCTGTTCAGGTAAATCCACACCGATAAACACCAGCACGCTCTTTCTTTCTTCATCAGGCTGCCATTCTCTGTCCCAGTCAGCGCTATACAAGCGCTGAACGCCCTGAAACAGCAGGCGACGGTCATCACCGTTGATGGCCAGAATACCTTTATAACGCAGCAGATTATCGGAAAATTGCAGCAGCAGGTTTTCCATCACATCGGAAACAGACTGAAGCTCAACCGCCTTCTCGAGATACACAACAATCGATTGCACGTTATTTTGCGTGGGAGCAACAAAGCGAAATACGGGCGTTTTCACGTCCAGCTTGTCGCTGAGGACAAAACCGTCGATGTTAAACAGCACGCTCAGATCGATATCGCCATGTACCACAGGGTAGATCGGTGCACGCGCATTGATACGCTGGAGGCGCGGTAGCAGCGTTTCGTCTTCGGCTGCCACGTCGGTTTTGGTTAGCAGTATGCGGTCAGCATAGCCAATCTGCGACTGGGCGATGGTGAACTGATCGAGCTGTTGCTGCGCATGTACGGCATCCACCAGCGTGATAATCCCGTCCAGAACAAAGCGTTCACAGATAACGTCATGCGAGAAGAAGGTCTGCGCCACCGGCCCTGGATCGGCCATACCGGTGCATTCAATGATGACGTGATCAAAATCCAACGTGCCGTTATCCACGCCATCGACCAGATCGAGCAGCGCATCGGCCAGCTCATTAGACTGCGTGCAGCAGATGCAGCCGTTGCTCAGCGTCGTAATCTGGCTGGCCCGTTCGCCGATTAACGTATTATCAATCGGGACTTCGCCGAATTCGTTTTCAATCACGGCAATCTTGTAGCCGTGCTCGGCATTCAGAATATGCCGTAATAAGGTCGTTTTTCCTGCACCGAGAAACCCGGTCAGAATGGTGACATACACGGGTTTAGTCACATCAGATGATAAAGGTTGAGTCATAACAGGTCCCAAGTCGTTAACAGCAGCGCATCCCGCCTTTGCCATCTCCACCGTAACGCGCCTGCTGGCGTTCGCGGAAGAATTCTTCGTACGTCATCGCAGGTTTATCGGGATGATTAGTCTGCATATGCTGCACATAGGTATCATAATCTGGCATACCGACCAGCATACGCGCCGCCTGGCCCAAATATTTTCCTGCTTTTCCCAGATTGCCAAACATCATTACCTCCAGACCATCGCCTGCAATAGCGGCTAGATAAAAAATACCCTGTATAACGTTATACATTATACAGGGTATCTGTACCCGTCATCTTTCACGTTCAGCCTTGCTAGCTGTCTCGCAAAATCTGACGGGCGTGAATCGCTTAGTGGCCGGAAGAGACTTTCACGCCACCTTCAGGAACCGGAACATACGGGGTTTCCTGATCGGTACGCTCAGCCACTTTACGTGCAGCCAGTGCCGCTTTAATACCGTACGCAATAATGCTGTACACCACGATCAGGAACAGAATGCTCAGACCGGCGTTGGTATAGTTGTTAGTCACGATATGGTTCATGTTCGAAATCTGCTGCGCGCTTAGCTCGGCACCGCCTTCCGCAATTTTGCCCTTGAACATGTTAGCCATGTAGAAGAAGCCTTCCAACTGAGGATTGTCGCTGAACAGTTTCAGACCCAGCGCCCAGGTAGTACAAATCAGCAGCCAAATCGCCGGAACCAGCGTTACCCAGATGTACTGCGTACGTTTCATCTTAATCAGGATAACCGTACCCAGAATAAGCGCCACGGCAGCCAGCATCTGGTTAGAGATACCGAACAACGGCCACAGGCTCTTCACGCCGCCCAGTGGATCAACCACACCTTGATACAGCAGGTAGCCCCACAGACCGACGCAGCCCGCCGTACCGATCATACCAGCAACCAGAGAATCGGTTTTCTTCAGGAACGGAACGAAGTTACCCAACAGATCTTGCAGCATGAAACGACCAGCACGCGTACCCGCATCCAGTGCTGTCAGAATGAACAGCGCTTCAAATAGAATACCGAAGTGATACCAGAAGCCCATGTCTGCACCAGGAATGATCTGGTGGAACACGTGTGCGATACCGACAGCCAGCGTAGGTGCACCGCCTGCACGGTTCAGAACGGAAGGTTCACCTATGTCTTTCGCCGTTTGCAGAATCTGCTCAGGAGAAATCACGAAGCCCCAGGAGCTCACGGTCGCCGCCGCGTGTGCGGATACGTCCTGCAACTGTGCCAGAATCATCGGCGCATCTGCTGTACCCAGACGGTGCAGATCCGGCATCGTAATACCCAACGCCGCCGGCGGGGTATTCATTGCGAAGTACAGACCCGGCTCGATGATAGACGCCGCAACCAGCGCCATCACTGCCACGAAAGACTCCATCAGCATGGCACCGTAACCGATGAAACGCGCATCGTTTTCGTTAGCCATCAATTTCGGCGTAGTACCGGACGCAATCAGCGCGTGGAAACCAGATACGGCACCACAGGCGATAGTAATAAACAGGAACGGGAACAGCGTACCTTTCCAGACCGGACCAGTACCATCCACAAACTGCGTTACCGCTGGCATTTTCAGGTCAGGATTCAGAATTACGATACCAATCGCCAGACCGACGATGACACCAATTTTCAGGAAGGTCGCCAGATAGTCACGCGGTGCCAGAATCAACCATACTGGCAGCAGTGCGGACACGAAGGCATAGCCAATCAGCGTGTAGGTGATGGTCGTATCTTTGAAGGTCAGCGCCGGGCCCCAGTACGGGTCATGTGCCACTACGCCACCAAACCAGATTGCCAACACCAGCAGCACGATCCCGATCACCGAGATTTCACCGACTTTACCCGGACGGATAAAGCGCATGTAAACGCCCATAAACAGCGCGATCGGCACCGTAGAACACACGGTAAAGACGCCCCACGGACTTTCTGCCAGTGCTTTCACCACGATCAACGCCAGCACGGCAAGAATGATGATCATGATAAGGAAGCAGCCGAACAGCGCAATCGTACCCGGTACCGGGCCTAATTCCTTCTTAACGATTTCGCCTAACGACGCGCCGTTACGACGGGTCGAAATAAACAGAACCATGAAGTCCTGCACGGCCCCCGCCAACACCACGCCACCCAGCAGCCATAAGGTGCCCGGCAAGTAGCCGACCTGCGCGGCCAGCACCGGCCCAACCAGCGGCCCTGCCCCTGCGATAGCGGCAAAGTGGTGCCCGAACAGGACGTTACGGTTCGTCGGCACATAGTTAAGACCGTCGTTATTCACAACGGCGGGGGTTGCTCTGGTCGGATCTAACTGCATGACTTTTTGTGCGATATACAGGCTGTAGTATCGATAAGCCACGAGGTAAACGGCGACAGAAGCAACAATAATCCATAATGCACTGATATGCTCACCGCGGCGTAGTGCGACTACGCCAAGGCAGGCAGCCCCGATGATTCCAAGAATCATCCAGGGGATGTGTTTAAGAATGGAACTGCTCTTCATAAGACATCCTTCAATTAAAAATCACAATCGTTTGATTTTGTTAGCTTTAGAAAAATAAACCCTGGTAATGCGTCGTGCGATAACGCGGGTTATCGCGTATTTCAGATAAATGAAAATAATGGCTGCACATTACGCCATCGCGTACGCGCGTGGGGCGGGTATTTGGGTAGGCGGCAGAATAGCGAGCTAAGCGGTTAGAATGACGCAGTAAGTGGCTGGGGATAAATTGGGTGGTATAAAACGAAAAGGCCGCGACGTTCGCGACCAGTGGAGTGTTGAATGTGGAGAACGATTACGGAACCTGATACGCCAGTTTGTAATTACCTGCCGTCGCGGTGCGGAATGTCACGCTGTCCGTGCGCCAGCGGATTTCCACCTCCGAAGGTGACTGTACTTTCCAGCTTGAGGCGTCGTTGACGTTCAATATCAGTCGGTCAATGGTCGCGACATCTGCCGCGGGATCGGTAATATCGAGTGCAAATGCAAACGCGAGTGAGTCCGGCACGCCGTTATTGGATGAGAACAACTGCGTCCACTGCGCCGCAGTAACACCGCCGAGCTCGGCTGACGTCATACCGTCCGCAATCAGTGCTTCTGCGCCTGTGGTATCGGCTGACAGCGTACCCACATCAACCCACGTCCCGTTCCGCAAGACATGCCAGTTCACCAAATCCCGCGTGACAGCGACACGCACCTTGCCGTTGCCCGTCTGCGTTGCGGTTAGTGTTGCGGCATTGATCTGGCTGTAGCTGACCAATGAAGCCAACGCTGACTGGGTCAGGATCTGTGGGTGTGGAGTGTATTTCGTCTCAATATTCATTTGCGAATTTGAGATTACTTTCACTGGGCTAGTAAAGGATGACGGTAGGTTACTGACGCTACTAATTCCCTGGGCACTAATTTTTTCCGCAGTTAACTCACCGTCAATCTCTTTCAATGAGCCATTATTGACACCGTAATTTTTACCGCCGTAGTTAATTACAAATTTATCCAGAGATTCATAAATCTCCAATTCATCAACAGCGACGAATGATGATAAAACTCCATAGTTCGCAAGCGTGATATGAATACGATAATATTGATAGCTGATATCGTTATTAATGGCATACGTGCGTTTCTGATCAGGAGTATTCTGGGTATCATTTGTAATCGTATGTAATACTGCCCACGTAATCCCATCATGGCTCCCCTGAAACGTCCACGTACGCGGCGAATTTGAATACCCAGACTGATTGCGGGTCACAACGGAATAGCCTTTAGCAAGCGCGGGCGCAGGGAGCTTTACGCCGACCCATTGTGGTGATGAGACGGAAGGTGCACCATCGCTAGTCCATGAATCAGTCCCCCCAACCTGAGATCGGTTAAACGCTTTATATATTGCAGATCCAGCTCCTGGGTCTCTACTGTTTGAGCTTGCAATTGCTTCATAACCTGCTGGCGCGTTATTAGCGGTCATTACAGGAATAATGCTTTCCGCGGTTACGAGTGCTGTCGATGTTTTCTGAAGAATGCTTATCGATTTTCCATCCGCTTTTATTTCGGCAGAGTAAAATTCGCCATCTGATGTTAACTGATAATTTGAACCAGTATAAAGGCTGGCTATACCATCAAAAATAACATCATTTGTCGCGTTGTAATTCGGCTCACTCGATGCATTGAAATCATCAACAACGTAAGTCTGATTTGCTGCACCGGCTTCTTCTTTCAGCGCATACGCCGCAAGATTAAACTTATTTTGTGGACTAATGCTGAATGCGTGGTTTTGCCCTGCCGTTGCGCCCTGACGCTCGGCAACGATATAACCCGAACCGCCGCTACCGGAACCACCAGCAGCACTGATAATGGTTTTCTCATTCACCGGGTTATAGCTCAGCGTCACACCCGCCCCGGCTTCCAGCGAGGAATGGATAAGCTGCTTCGTTTTTTGCGTGTAGTCGGTGATGTCCGCTGTGGTGTGCGTGTGATCTGCGGCCGCAATGCCCATTTGCGCTGGCGTCAGTGAAATATCGCCGCTGCCCAGCAGCGACTGGCCAAAGAGCGTGCGGATAGTGGTGCCAGAAATTAATGCATCCTGCTTTGCATTCCAGACTGCTTTTTCATCGGGCGTGGCAAATTTTCTGGTGGCAGTTTCAGTAATCTGATCGGCGGTATAGTCGCCGGGCTGTGCGGTTACGACACCGGTACGCCCGAATACGGAGGCAACACCCGAAACACCGGGCTCCTGACCGCCACCGCTATCTGAATGACAGCAAGAGTGAGGATTAAGCTGAATAGGCGGATTAACAGTACATGTTGATTTACCCGTACTGTCACAGACATTAATTTCAATATTTACGCTTTGCATTATGTTGATGACTCCGTTGGTGAGGGTGCATCAGGAGTATCGTTTATTTAACCCGCGTATTATTTTAAAGCGATTTACTAACTCACTGTTCATTTATCTATAAAACCCAGAATGAAAAAAGGCCGCAAATATGCGGCCATCCAAACGATATAATCTGAAAAATAATTACGGAATCTGATACGCCAGCTTGTAATTACCTGCCGTCGCGGTGCGGAATGTCACGCTGTCCGTGCGCCAGCGGATTTCCACTTCCGCAGGCGACTGCACTTTCCAGCTTGAGGCGTCGTTGACGTTCAATACCAGTCGATCAATGGTCGCCACATCGGTGACCGGATCGGTGATATCGAGTGCAAACGCAAACGCGAGTGAGTCCGGCACACCGTTATTGGATGAGAACAACTGCGTCCACTGTGCAGCAGTAATACCGCCGAGCTCGGCTGGCGTCATACCGTCCGCAATCAGTGCTTCTGCGCCTGCGGTATCGGCTGACAGCGCGCCAACATCAACCCACGCCCCGTTCCGCCACACATGCCAGTTCACCAGATCCCGCGTCACAGCGACACGCACTTTACCTTTTCCCGCCTGCGTTGCCGTTAGTGTTGCGGCATTGATTTGTGACCAAAAACCAGCAGAAAGTCGAGCACGCTGAATGGATATCTGGGACTGTGGCGTGTAACGAACGTCAACATGTATCCCTTCCCCTGAATATATATTGCCTGATGGATATTGTTGGATATTTCCTGAGACTGTAAAGCCATCACGAATAAAATCACTAGCGCTGGCTGGAACCGGAACATTAGACAACACGCCATTTTTCACGGTAAACCATTGTTCACCATCTTTCAGTAACATCTTTGAGCCCGTGAACAACGATAATTCTTTGATACAAACAAAATTATCACCGCCATTTGATGCCGTGAACAATAATCGATACGACACATATCGCCCTGGCGTAGATACTGTAAACCGGCGAACAGCGCCCGATGTGTTATTTTCATCATTTGATACAGTATGTAGAGTGATCCAATCGTTATCGTTGTTGCTACCCTGTAATTGCCACGATCTGGGATTTGACAGTCCAGCATATACACGGTTTGTGATTGCATATTCAGTAATAAATTGATGGCTAGGGAATGTTAAGCACAACCACTGTGGATTACTGTTTGTCGGCCTCTGATTTGATGCCCAGCAGTCACGCACGTTATTTTGGCTGGAGTCATTTCTATCAAATGCAATATATGCAGGATATGACGGAGAATATATTGAGGACGCAGATGCAACATAACCACGATCCGAATCGGCAGTCATTGCAGGTACAATTGATCCACTTGGTAAACTAATTGAGACCGCACGATTACCTGCTTTAATCGCTGATGAATAAAACTCACCGTCTTTAGCAAGTTCAACGCTTCCGCCAGTATCTGGATGCATCGTACCATCCCAAATAACTGCGTTCGTCGCGTTGTAATTAGCCTCACTCGATGCATTGAAATCATCAACAACGTAAGTCTGATTCGCTGCACCCACCTCTTCTTTCAGCGCATACGCCGCGAGATTAAACGTATTTTGTGGACTAATGCTGAATGCGTGGTTTTGCCCTGCCGTTGCGCCCTGACGCTCGGCAACGATATAACCCGAACCGCCGCTGCCGGAACCACCAGCAGCACTGATAATGGTTTTCTCATTCACCGGGTTATAGCTCAGCGTCACACCCGCCCCGGCCTCCAGCGAGGAATGGATAAGCTGCTTCGTTTTTTGCGTGTAGTCGGTGATGTCCTCTGTGGTGTGCGTGTGATCTGCGGCCGCAACGCCCATTTGCGCTGGCGTCAGTGAGATATCACCGCTGCCCAGCAGCGACTGACCGAAGACCGTGCGGATAGTGGTGCCAGAAATTAATGCATCCTGCTTTGCATTCCAGGCAGCTTTTTCATCCGGTGTGGCAAATTTTCTGGTGGCAGTTTCAGTAATCTGATCGGCGGTATAGTCGCCGGGCTGTGCGGTTACGACACCGGTACGCCCGAATACGGAGGCAACACCAGAAACACCGGGTTCCTGACCGCCACCGCTATCTGAATGACAGCAAGAGTGAGGACTAAGCTGAATAGGCGGATTAACAGTACATGTTGATTTACCCGTACTGTCACAGACATTAATTTCAATATTTACGCTTTGCATTATGTTGATGACTCCGTTGGTGAGGGTGCATCAGGAGTATCGTTTATTTAACCCGCGTATTATTTTAAAGCACTTTACTAAACATAAGATTATTTAATAAATTAAATCAGAAAGTTAGACTTAATCTCTTTTGGGAATTAAAGGTTTAACTGCGGCATGATTATCTCAGGATAACCCTAAAAAAATGGCGGTTTATGTCATCAGTGAGGAGACAAGAACCGCCACCATTACTTGTTATTTATAAACGATCTCACCTTTCGGCGCGTAAGCTTCCGCATCCAACGGTGAATGCTTCTCGATATACTGCTTCAGCACTTCAGCGTCGACAAAGCCGGTGTTCACATAGCTCGGTAGATTATCAAGGCGTGGATAACCATCGCCACCCATCGCATTAAAGTTCAGCGTTGCCATACGGTAAACTTTATCTGCCTGCAACGGCTCGCCTTTGATTTTCACGTTCTGCACGCCCTGCCCGTCTGCTGTCAGGCTGACGTTGAGGAATTGCGCGTAGGCACCGGAATCCACCTTTTTATTGGCGGCTACGGCCAGATACTTCTCGACGTCGCTGCCTTTCATATCCACATAAACCAGCGTGTTGGCAAACGGTTGAACCTTCAGTACATCTTTATAGGTGATATCACCGGATTCGATCGAATCGCGTACACCGCCGCCGCTCATGATGGCAAAATCAGCCCCTGCACGCTCAAGCTGTGCAGACAGCAGCACGTGCGCCAGATTGGTCTGACGGAAACGCACCTGGTTGCGATCGCCTTCCAGCTTGCCTTTCACGCTACCGATCTTGATGCCCAGCTGTGCCTGCCCTTTTTCCTGGAACGGCGTCAGCATTTTCATGACGTCAGAATCTTGCGTGATTTCATGCGTATAGAAAACACGCTCAGTCTTGCCGTCTTTCTCTACCTTTTTCTTCAGGTTGATCGGAATCAGTTGATAGTGCTCAAGCTTCAACTCGCCATTGCGGAATGTAAAATCGGCACGGCCGACATACTTACCCCACTCATGCGCCTGAACAATCCAGGTGCCGTTCTGCCGATCGGGAGCACAAGGCGTGCCCGGCACATAATCCACCTGTTTTTTATTTTCCTGCGCCATACAGACCGGATCCTGCGAGTGGCCGCCGACAATCATGTCCAGATAGCCAGCAGGCAGGCTACGCGCCATTTCCACATCCCCCGGCGCATTAGAACCGTGATTACCGTCGTCATAGTGCCCCATGTGCGTCGCGGCAATAATCACATCCGGCTTTTCGCTCTTACGCAATTGCTCAACAACCTGCTTCGCTTCCGTTGAAGGGTTACGGAATTCGATATCGGTAAAATACTCAGGATTGCCTAATTTGGCCGTATCGTCCGTTGTCAGGCCGATAACCGCGATTTTCACACCTTGCTTGTCGAACAGAGCATAAGGCTTAAATAAGCGCTGACTGGTGCTTTTTTGGTAAATATTGGCCGATAATAGCGGGAATTTCGCCCATTTCTCCTGCTGACGCAGGACAGAAAGCGGATTATCGAATTCGTGGTTGCCGAGCGCCATTGCATCATAGCCGACCATGTTCATACCACGGAAATCTGGCTCTGCATCCTGCAAATCGGACTCAGGCACACCGGTATTAATATCGCCACCGGAAAGCAGCAGTACGCTGCCACCTTTACTCGCCACTTCCTGACGGATCTGATCGACCAGCGTTTTTTGCGCCGCTAGCCCATATTCACCGTGGTCGTTATGCCAGAAGTGGCCGTGATGGTCATTGGTATGCAAAATGGTGATGGCGTACGTTTTGTCTTTTTCCCAAGCCATTGACATTACAGGTGTTAGCGCGAGCGATACCGCCATCGCACATCCCAGAGCTTTTATTGAAAAGCGCATGATAAATCTCCGTTTATTTTAAAGACCCAGTGGAACCACTGAGAAATTCACCACACAAATTAGCACAGCAAGATGAACAATGCGCGAGGCGTATTCACGCTGTCCGCCAGCAATGTGCGATAGCCGACAAAATCAGATGAGGTATAGCAGAGAGAGTGATATCACGCTGGCTTAGCACTGTCGTCACGCCGTCACGAACTCTTGCTAATATGAATGCTTCATCGGAATAATCCAGCATCACACCGTTTATCCTCTGTTTTCCGGCATTTTACGCCGGTGGATAAAATTATTCCGCTGAATACACAGAAAAGCAGTAAGGCATTACTGCCAAGAACATCACGCCATCAGAATAATTACGCATGTTTATCAATGCTTATCGCGAGAAACCATCCTTAAATCTGTGTTACACTACCTTTAACTAGAGAAAGTGATATTTTTCATAAAATACCACTTTTATCCAAGCAACATTTCTCTATATGCAATAGAATTTGTGTATACCCAGAACAATTGGCGTTGCAGCCAGACAGCAAACAAACGAATCCCAATACGCTTTTCGGTACATAATAAAAGTAATAAGGGTACGTGAGCGCTGCTAACCACGCTGTAACTTCAAAGCAAGAAGGGTAAATCCGCTCAATGACGTTTCACCTATGGCACAAGGAGTTGGGATGCATGCTGCAACACCGCTAATTTCTACTATCGCTGGGGGGCTGGTTCTTGCCTTCCTCCTTGGTATTCTGGCACACCGCCTGCGTATCTCTCCCCTTGTTGGTTACCTTGCCGCAGGCGTTCTTGTCGGTCCTTTTACCCCCGGTTTCGTTGCCGATACTTCACTGGCATCAGAACTCGCTGAACTTGGCGTCATCCTGCTGATGTTTGGCGTCGGCCTGCACTTCTCGCTGAAAGACCTCATGGCGGTAAAGTCCATCGCCATTCCTGGCGCAATAGCCCAGATTGCCGTGGCGACGCTGCTTGGAATGGGATTATCTGCCATGCTGGGTTGGAGCCTGGCGAGCGGCCTGGTTTTCGGCCTCTGTCTGTCCACCGCCAGTACTGTGGTACTGCTACGCGCACTCGAAGAACGACAGCTTATTGATAGCCAGCGTGGTCAAATCGCCATCGGCTGGCTAATTGTAGAAGATCTGGCGATGGTCCTTACGCTGGTTCTGCTACCAGCCTTCGGCGACATGATCGGGGCTGAGCATGCCAACACCAGCAAACTGCTGACCGATTTGGCCTGGACCATCGGTAAAGTTATTGCATTTATTACCCTGATGATTGTCGTAGGCCGTCGTCTGGTACCGTGGGTATTGGCAAAAAGTGCCAGCACCGGCTCGCGCGAACTTTTCACACTGGCAGTGTTGGCAATGGCACTGGGTATCGCCTTTGGCGCAGTGAAGCTGTTTGATGTCTCCTTTGCTCTGGGCGCATTCTTCGCCGGTGTAGTATTAAACGAATCTGAACTCAGCCAGCGTGCAGCACACGATACGCTGCCACTACGCGATGCCTTCGCCGTGCTGTTCTTCGTTTCCGTCGGTATGCTGTTTGATCCGATGATCCTAGTGAACGATCCACTTTCTGTGCTGATCACGCTGGCCATTATCGTGTTCGGTAAGTCCGCCGCTGCTTTCGCGCTAGTTCGACTCTTTGGCCACTCCAAACGGACGGCATTAACCATTTCCGCCAGTCTGGCGCAAATCGGGGAGTTTGCCTTCATTTTGGCTGGCCTTGGTATCGTGTTGGGATTGCTGTCCGAAGAAGGACGGAATCTGGTACTGGCTGGCGCCATTCTCTCCATCATGATAAACCCGCTGCTGTTTACGCTGCTTGAACGCTATCTCGCGAAGCATGAAACAATAGAAGAGCAGATCGTGGAGGAAGCGATTGAGGAAGAGAAACAGATTCCTGTCGATATGTGTAATCATGCGCTGCTGGTTGGTTATGGTCGTGTTGGTAGCCTGATTGGCGCTAAGCTGCATCAGGCAGGGATTCCCATCGTCGTCATTGAGAATTCACGTACCCGTGTTGATGCACTGCGTGAGCAGGGAATTAAAGCCGTATTGGGCAATGCGACCAAGCCTGAAATCATGGATATTGCGCGTCTGGATTGTGCCCGTTGGCTACTGTTGACCATTCCGAACGGCTATGAAGCGGGAGAAATCGTCGCGGCGGCTCGTGAGAAGCGCGCCGATCTGGAGATTATCGCTCGCGCGCACTATGACGATGAAGTCAGCTACATTACCGAGCACGGTGCCAACGAAGTGGTAATGGGTGAGCGGGAAATCGCCAACAGCATGATCACGCTATTGAAGCTGGATGAGATCCCTCCTACACCTCAGGCGTGCCCTATCTAAGTGGCTACACCCTGAATACGAAAATGGCGGGCAAATATAAGCCCGCCATTTTTTTACGTTGTGCGATATACCTGCCAAACGTTGCCAGATAAAAACGTTCTTACCCCTACTCTACTTTACTCACTAACTGTTCCAGCAGATCGATGTGCAGCGGATCGTCATTGAGCGCGGGAATATAGTGGAATGCCTCTCCGCCAGCATGCAGGAAGATCTCACGGTTCTGCTCCTGAATCTCTTCCAACGTTTCCAGACAGTCAGCGGCAAAACCGGGACACATAATCTGAATGTGTTTGATTCCCTGCGCGGGCAGCCCCTGCATGGTTTCATCCGTATATGGCGTCAGCCAGGGTTCACGGCCAAAACGCGACTGGAAGGTCATCATCACTTTTCCTTCCGGCAGCCCCAGCGCAGCAATCAGCGCTTCCGTAGTTGCCCGACAGCGTTGTGGATAATCATCCCCTTCATTGGCATACCGCACGGGGATGCCGTGATAGGAGATCACTAATCTGTCGGGTTCGCCGTGTTCAGCAAAAGACTGCTCGACACGGTGCTTCAACGCCGCAATATAAGCAGGATGTTCGGCATAATCACGGATAAAGCGAATTGCAGGCAGTTGGCGATTATCACGCAGTTGCGCGGCTAACCCATCCCACACGGCTGCAGTGGTTGAGCAGGAATACTGCGGATACATCGGCAAGACCACCAACTGCGTGACACCCTGCGCCAGTAACTTATCCAGCGCCGAACGCAGGCTGGGTGAACCATAGCTCATCCCCAGCTCAACGGGCGTTTCCGGCATGCGTGCTGCCAGCGCCTGCTGCTGTCGGCGGCTAATGACCAACAGCGGCGATCCGCCTTCCATCCAGACCGATTGATAGAGCTTCGCCACTCGCGGTGAGCGGGTTGGCAGGATGATGCCGCGTAGCAGCGGCCACCATAGCAGACGCGGCGTATCCACTACACGTCGGTCGCTTAGAAACTCCGCCAGATAACGCCTTACCGCCTGCGGCGTCGGGGCATCGGGCGTCCCTAAGTTCACCATCAGCACGCCGTATTTCTCTTGTTTCATCGCCGTCTTCCTTTTATGGAGAAGCAGGCTTTCTCTCAGCCCGCCAGTGCGTAACATCAAATGCCTATTGTAGCGAAAAAAAGCTAAACAAATACGGGTAGATAGCAGGGATAACGCCGATGCTATCAATAGAGGAAACAAAGCAAACGAGGATTTCAGAACGAAAAAATGCCAGACGATCGTCTGGCATTCAGATGTTTGGGTATGATTCGTGTAGAAAAATTAGCCCAGAATGGTTTCCAGTTCTGCGCGAACTTCTTCCACTTTACGCGTGCCTTCCACTTTGAAATAGCGCGTGTTACCTGCTTCCGCTTCTTTCTGGTAGTAGGAAACCAGTGGGGCAGTCTGCTGATGGTACTCAACCAGACGTTTACGTACGGTATCTTCCTGATCGTCTTTACGAATAGTCAGATCTTCGCCCGTCACGTCGTCTTTGCCTTCAACCTTAGGCGGATTGAATTTTACATGATAGACACGACCGGACGCCGCATGAACGCGACGGCCAATGATACGATCGATGATCAGTTCGTCAGGAACTGCAAATTCGATAACGTAATCCACATTGATGCCTGCATCTTTCATCGCATCAGCTTGTGGAATGGTGCGTGGGAAGCCATCCAGCAGAAAACCGTTACGGCAATCCTCCTGGGCGATGCGCTCTTTAACCAGAGCAATGACCAGTTCATCAGTGACCAGTTTACCTGCGTCCATGATTTCTTTAGCCTGCTTGCCCAATTCAGTACCCGCTTTTACCGCTGCACGCAGCATGTCACCCGTGGAAATCTGCGGAATACCGTATTTCTCCATGATGAATTGAGCCTGAGTACCTTTGCCTGCGCCCGGAGCGCCCAGCAGAATAATACGCATCGCGTAAATCCCCTTGCTATGTAATATTTATAAAATAAATTTGAAAAACGCTAAACCATACCATTCCAGACGCTTATGCTCAAGGAACGGGCTCGCTTCAGCAACGCGCAGGCAGATGAAAAAAAGCAAGATACCTAAAAATACGGTTTGCCGTCTGCCCAATGTTGCCATTCAGTGTAGACGAAGAAACGCCCAATAACGGAAGGAAACGTAAAATCGGGGGGAAGACCCCGGTTGATACCGGGGTCTGGAGGATATCACTATCAGGCACTTAACAGCTGATTCATACGGCGGATGAACAGGTTCGGATCGTCCAGTGTACCGCGTTCGGCCAGCAGAGCCTGATCCAGCAGCAGCTCGACCCACTCGCCAAACTCCGCTTCATCAGAAACGTCAGCCGCACGTTTGATAAGCGCGTGCTCCGGGTTCAGTTCAAAAATGTACTTCACTTCCGGTGCTTGCTGGCCTGCCGCAGCGAACAATTTCGCCATCTGCGTACTCATCTCGTCCGCATCCGTTACGACAATCGCAGGCGTATCGGTCAAACGGTAGGTGAAACGCACATCTTTAACGCGCTCGCCCAGCAGGGTTTTCACACGCTCAACAAACGGCTCCAGCGCTTTCTGTGCTTCTTTCTGCGCATCGTTTTCTTCATCAGCCAGTTTATCCAGCGTATCATCCGCTTTGCTGACTGACTGGAAGGATTTACCGTCGAACTCGGTCAGGTAGCTCATCATCCACTCGTCAATACGCTCGGACAACAGCAATACCTCAATACCTTTCTTACGGAACAGCTCCAGATGTGGGCTGCTCTTTGCCGCTGCATAGCTGTCTGCGGTGATGTAGTAGATCTTGTCCTGACCTTCCACCATCCGGCTAACGTAGTCTTCCAGCGATACCGTCTGTGCGGAGCTGTCGGATTGCGTGGTGGCAAAACGCAGCAGTTTCGCGATCGCTTCGCGGTTGCTGCCGTCTTCCGCCGGACCTTCTTTCAGTACCAGACCAAACTGCTGCCAGAACGTCTGGTATTTTTCCGCGTCGTCTTTCGCCAGTTTATCCAGCATTTGCAGCACGCGTTTAGTCAGCGCATTACGCAGGTTCTGCGTCACACGACTGTCCTGCAAAATCTCACGGGAAACGTTCAACGGCAGATCGTTGGAATCAATCAGGCCACGCACAAAACGCAGGTAGTTCGGCATGAACTGCTCGGCGTCATCCATAATAAAGACGCGCTGAACGTACAGTTTCAAACCATGTTTATGATCGCGGTTCCACATATCCCACGGTGCACGCGCTGGGATGTACAGCAGGCTGGTATATTCCTGCTTACCTTCCACACGGTTGTGGCTCCAGCTCAGCGGATCGGTAAAGTCATGGGAGATGTGCTTATAAAACTCGTTGTACTCTTCATCGCTGACTTCTGATTTGCTGCGCGTCCACAGGGCCTGCGCCTTGTTAATTTTTTCCCAGCTAACGGTGGACTCACCGCCTTCTTCTTCGCTTTCTGTCTGAGATTCGATTTCTACTGGCAGCGCGATATGGTCGGAATATTTGCTGATGACAGAACGCACACGCCAGTCATCCAGGAACTCATCTTCACCGTCGCGCAGATGCAGAGTAATTTCCGTACCGCGATCGTCTTTGGTGATGTCGGCGATGGTGTAATCACCTTCCCCGGCAGATTCCCAGTACACGCCCTGATCGGCATTCGCACCCGCAGCACGGGTACGCACGGTCACTTTATCCGCCACGATGAAGGCGGAGTAGAAACCCACACCGAACTGGCCAATCAGTTGGCTATCTTTAACCTGATCGGAACCCATAGATTCCAGAAAAGCCTTGGTGCCGGATTTCGCAATCGTACCAAGATTATCAATGACTTCGTCACGGCTCATGCCGATACCGTTGTCAGAAATCGTCAGCGTACGTTTTTCTTTATCCGTAGACACCCGCACGCGCAGGTCGCCATCGCCCGCATACAGTTCTGGTGCAGACAGCGCACGAAAACGTAATTTGTCTGCCGCATCGGAGGCGTTGGAGATCAATTCACGCAGAAAGATTTCTTTGTTGGAATAGAGCGAATGGATCATCAAATGCAGGAGTTGCTTAACTTCGGACTGGAACCCGCGAGTTTCTTGGCCTTTCATACTCATTGTTGCTTACCTCAATCCTAATATTATTCAGGCTGATTAAACTGACGATAAGTAGCAAGTGGGGATAAACCAAGGTGATTTCAAGGGGTAAATTTCAGCGAAAAAAGAAAACGGTGAGAGGAAAGAGGAAAACAAGACTGCGGCTGCCAGATAATGATACTGGCAGCCGACAGATTAAAACCGGAAAGGCTGACGACCTGCAAGCGAATGGGAAAGTGTGGTGCCATCGACCATTTCCAACTCACCGCCAACGGGAACACCGTGTGCAATGCGGCTGGCCATCACGCCGTGTTGTGCGCACAGTTCAGCGATATAGTTTGCCGTCGCATCGCCTTCTACCGTCGGGTTAGTCGCCAGAATCACTTCGCTTATCGATTCCACCTGCAGGCGCTCTTCCAGCCGCCCCAAACCGATATCGTCCGGACCAATGCCATCCAGCGGCGACAAATGTCCCATCAGTACAAAGTACCGACCAGCAAACTGCCCCGTCTGTTCAATGGCGTAAATATCAGCCGGGCTTTCTACCACGCAAATCTGCCCGTTTTGCTGGCGGCGCGGATTCGAGCAAATCGCACAAACGTCCTGCTCGGTGAATGTCCGACAATCGCTACAGTGACCGATTTCGGACATCGCCCGGGTCAACGCCTGCGCCAGACGCATACCGCCACTGCGGTTACGTTGCAGCAGTTGAAACGCCATGCGCTGCGCCGACTTGGGCCCAACGCCCGGCAGGCAGCGCAGCGCTTCCATCAATGACTCAAGAAGCGGACTGGTCTGCATCAGAACGGCATCTTGAAGCCCGGCGGCAGTTGCATACCGCTGGAAACCGCTGCCATTTTCTCTTTCTGCGTTTCCGCGATACGACGAGCGGCATCGTTGAACGCCGCAGCGATCAGGTCTTCCAGCATCTCTTTGTCGTCTTCCATCAGGCTTGGATCGATCTCAACACGGCGGCAGTTATGCGCACCATTGATCGTGATTTTCACCAGACCCGCGCCCGATTCGCCCGTGACTTCCAGATTTGCCACTTCTTCCTGCATCTGCTGCATTTTTTCCTGCATCTGCTGGGCTTGCTTCATCAGGTTGCCAATTCCACCTTTACCAAACATAGTTTTCTCTCTATCACGTCGGGCTGCGTACTCGCAGCGGTTAAACAGGGCGGATACTTTCTTCGTCCAGTTCCGCATCAAAGAAACGCCGCAGCGTTTGAATCGTTGTATCGGCCAGAATTGACTGACGCGCCTGCGCCAGCTTCTCTTCATAGATAGCCTGACGCCACTCCAGCGGCGTCCGCACCGCCGGATTGTCGTCTTCAGTAATCAGTAATTCTACAGGATGCCCATAGTGAGCCGTCAATGCGTCCGCCAGCGTCTTTTGCGCCGCCGGCGAATTCAAATGCCGTTGGGATGAACGCAGATGCAGATGGACCTTGCCTGCCTCTTCGCTCTCTTTAAACGCATTGAGTGCCAGCTGTTGTACCAGCTTTGGTAGCGTCAGGCGATGGATTTCCGCCGCCCAGGCATCTCGCTCCAGTGACTCTTCCGCCAGTCGTGCCACCAGTTCCGGCGTTTTTTCGTGCTCTAATGCCGAACGCAGCGCTTTTGGCGTGGCAACGTCGACCTTCTCTTCTTCGACTTTATTCTGCGCCCGCCAACGATACGCTTCCGGCTTTTTGGGCTCGGAGGGAGACGTTTTCGCGTTTTGCCGTTGAATGCTGCGCTCAGTCACCGAAGCTAATCGCTCCAGCGCTGAGGTTGCCGGCCGCGTGTTGTCAGACGCTGCCGGATCAGCCTTTTTTGGTGGCGTACTCCCCTGTTTTCGCAGGAGCTGACTGCGAGCCTGTAACAGTTGAGAAGTCGCATCAGGCAGCTCGCCCTCACCATATTGATCCGCAGACCCCGTTGAAGCAGGCATTTCTCCTAACGGCGGCGCATAGGCAGACGCATCCAGCGGTGGTTCGGGAGAATAAGATGGCGGCTGCACGTTTTCATGCGGCTCACTGCTTGGCTGAATTGGCGCACGAACCGTCGCCGATGCTGTAGCACCTGGCTGCTGTAACGGAGGCTGAATAGAAGACGCACGCGCAACCTGAGCAGGCGCGGTGCTTACGGGTGCCACGGGTTCAGCGATAACCTGACTGGGATGAAACGCCAGTGCTCTCAGGAGCGTCATTTCAACGCCCATCCGACGATCTGGCGCGAAAGGCAATTCTTTGCGACCAATGAGCATCGTCTGGTAATAAAGCTGCACGTCCGCCGGTGGCAGCGCACGCGCTAGCTCCCGCATACGAGATTCAACCGCAGCGTAATCATCACCCAACGCTGCGGGCAGTAGTTGAACCATCGCAATGCGATGCAACAGCGTCTGAGTTTCTACCAGCAGCGACTCCCAATCCACACCCCGCGCCGCGACCTGGTCTAGCAGCGACATGACCTGTGCACCATCACCTTTCGCCAGCGCCTCAATGAGTGCCAACGGCTGTTCATCGTCCAGCGTACCCAGCATTTGGCTGACGGAAGCGGTCGTGACCTGACCTTGCCCCATGGCAATGGCCTGATCGGTCAGACTGAGCGCATCACGCAAGCTCCCATCGGCAGCACGAGCCAGAAGCTGTAGCGCACGCGGCTCACTGACAAGATTTTCTGCCTGTAATACCTGCTCCAGATGCGCGCGAATTTGTTCAACATCCAGCGCTTTGAGATGAAATTGCAAGCAGCGCGACAGGATGGTCACCGGCAGTTTCTGCGGATCAGTAGTCGCCAGCAGGAATTTGACGTGCGGAGGCGGTTCTTCCAGCGTTTTCAGCAACGCATTAAAGCTGTGACGCGATAGCATGTGTACTTCGTCGATCAGGTACACCTTGAATCGCCCACGCGCAGGAGCGTACTGCACATTATCCAGCAGATCGCGCGTGTCCTCGACTTTAGTGCGAGACGCGGCATCGATTTCGATCAAATCGACAAAACGGCCCTGCTCGATTTCACGGCAGTTGTCACACTGACCGCAGGGCGTTGCCGTCACGCCCTGTTCGCAATTCAACCCTTTTGCCAACAAACGGGCAATCGACGTCTTCCCGACACCGCGGGTGCCAGAAAACAAATACGCGTGATGAATTCTGCCTAGGGAAAGGCCGTTAGCCAACGCGGTCAGGACATGTTCCTGACCGACAACATGGGTAAAGGTTTGGGGACGCCACTTACGGGCAAGAACCTGATAGCTCATCAATACCGCAACAGTCGAGTTATTGAGGCGATCATGCTAACACAGCCACGCCGCTATCGGCGAGACTGTTATGATTAATGTCCGGGGAAGTCAACCAGGCTATAGCAGGTGACGCCCATCTCGGTCAGGCGCTGCTCGCCGCCCAGATCGAACAAATTGATGATAAACGCAGCATCATTGACCGAACCGCCCAGGCGACGGATCAATTTCACCGTGGCCTCAAGCGTACCGCCAGTTGCCAACAGATCGTCGATCACCAGCACATTGTCGCCGGCGGAGATCGCATCTGCATGAATTTCCAGCGTATCTGAACCGTATTCCAGTTCATAGCTCTCACTGATAGTCGGACGTGGCAGCTTGCCCGGTTTACGCACGGGAACAAACCCTACGCCCAGCGCCAACGCAACCGGAGCGCCAAACAGGAAACCACGCGCTTCCGTACCAACAACCTTCGTCACACCAGTGTTGCGGTAGCGGTTTGCCAGCATCTCAATACTGGCTGCATAGGCCACAGGATCTTCCAGCAGGCTGGTGACATCACGGAACAGTATGCCCGGCTTCGGATAATCGGGGATGCTTTTGATACTGTTTTTAATTAATTCTGCCTGCTGCTGCGCTGTTACGGTCATCATAGTTGTGCCTGATAAAACGTTCTGAACATACAAATGCCGGTCACCACAAGGCTTTCATCATCGCATGAGGTGATGAAGAGGCATTATGACAAAGAGGAAAATGGCGACCCGCGCACGAAAACGGTCAAATTTAGTCAAAGTGACGGGTAAATGCAACTATCCGCACTCTGGGTGCGTATTTTTTGTATTCCCGTCACAGAGGCCGCCGATTACGCTATCTTTTCGGATCTGCGCCCTGCGTTTGTTGTTCTGGATCAATCACGGGTAAACGAAGCATGAAGGTCAGCAAAATAGCCAAAATGACCAACAGCAAGATCCTGACCCAAACCAGCTTAACCAGCCAGAGCGACAGCGCGAACGTTAACAGAATCATAGTGACAGCCTTCCATTTTGCCCCCGGCGGCAACGCCCGATGTTGCTGCCAATGACGCAGATAGCTGCCAAACCAGGAGCGGTATAGTAGCCAGTCATGGAAACGCGGGGACGAGCGGGCAAAACACCAGGCGGCCAGTAGCAAGAAAGGCGTTGTCGGTAATAAAGGCAACACGACGCCCAACGTTGCCAGCACAACGGAAACCCACCCCACTATCATCAGCAACACGCGATACATATTCACCTTTATACTTTGTGCACTACTACTATGCGTTGTCTACTCAATATGCTTTGTCTACGACAATATCCATCACACTTTATCACCACCTTGCCCGATGAATTAGTTAAGATATCCTCATGCAGTGTATTAAGGCGACACAGACCCACTGTGCCGATCTACCACGCGCCGACTCGCTGAATCATCAGCCTTACCGTAAGGGAAAAAAGTGAACACGCATCGATTGCTGCAGGCGCTTGAACAACAAATTAACACGCTGGCGAAAGAGCTTGAACCGCTGGCGGATAAAGCCGTGCCACAATCGCGCTTTGATCGTCAGCTTTTCAGCAGCTACGGTACACGACTACGTGACTATCGCGCCGAAGTTGAACAAAACCTGCACGCGATAAAGCAGTTAGTTGCAGAACAGCGCACCGATCGCGTGGCATTTCTGGCTGAAAAGCTAGTCAGCCAGATAGCCGCATTGCAGCGTGAGTTGGCGACACAGTCATTGCGCAGGCAAGAGCAAAATGCAGCCCCACAGCCGGAAGATGTGTATCACAAGCTGGCGGAACATCAGGATTATGAACGCCGTTTACTTTCCATGATTCAGGATAGAGAAAGCCTGCTCACTACGCAGACGCTCTTCAGCGAACAACAACGATTACAGAAAGAGCTGGCGGCGCTGGAAGGACGACTGTCACGCTGCCGTCAGGCGCTGTCGCGACTGGAGCGTCAGATAGAACGCCGGGAACAAGGACTATAGCGCGGCGGCTACGCCGAGGAAAAAGAGGAACGGATTTATGTCACTTGAAAACGCCCCACCCGACGTCAAGCTGGCGGTCGATTTGATTATGCTGCTGGAAGAAAACCAGATCGAACCGCGTATCGCGCTGGCCGCATTAGAGATTGTGCGCACCGATTTTGAAAAGAAGCTATCACAAGAAGAAGATGCAGCTAAATCCTCTGCCTAAAGCAAAAATAACTCAGCACGTAGAGGCAACAGGAGCTAGCGCCGTCGTTCAATAGCTTACTCGGAGGGTTTACGTAGCGCCGGGCTAAAATGCAACATATCGATAAAGGCATCCACCAGCGACGGGGCTTCCTGATTGAGATCGAAACTTTCCGGCATAAATAGCCAGTTCTCCATCACACCAGAAAAATAGGCACGCAGCGCAATTGCCGCACGACGAGGATGAATATCCGTCGGTAACATTCCCAGACGGATGCACTCAATCAGATTTTCTTCAATATCGACATAGCAGGAAAGATAGAGCTCTTTGCGCGCGTTGTACGATTGCAACATTTCACCGACAAACTCACATTTGTGAAAAACGATTTCCATAATGGAACGCCAGTGCGTATCACTAACCGTTAAACGCAGCATATAAATCAATAATTCACGCATCACGCGGAGTGGATTATCAGGAAATTTTGTCTGATACTCTATTTCAAACTCACTGATCTTTGACTCTGCTAACGCCCAGATCTCATCAAAGATTTCGGCTTTGTTCTTAAAATGCCAATAAATAGCACCGCGGGTCACACCAGCAGCAGTCGCAATGTCAGACAATGAAGTCGCAGACACACCATGCTCAGAGAACACTCTTAACGCAGTATCCAGTATCTGTTGCCGGGTTTCCTGAGCCTGTTTTTTGGTTTTTCGTGCCATGATAATTTGGTTTTTCGTGCCATATCGCTGTATTTGAAGGAAAGTGAGATTTACATACATTCAAGTATGTATGTAACATAGCATGAACATAAGACTATAGCAGCAATGGGTTTTTGAGCTTGTGATCCATTGGTCAATTTCAAATCGGACACTTGAGGTTTATCTATGAACAAAAACAGAGGGCTAACGCCTCTGGCGGCAGTTCTGATGCTTTCCGGCGGCTTAATGCTCGCAGGATGTGATGACGGCAACAACCAGCAAGGCGGCGCACAGCAGCAGATGCCTGAAGTGGGTATTGTTACGTTAAAGACGGAAGCACTGAATGTCATGACCGAACTGCCGGGCCGAACAAGTGCTTACCGCATTGCTGAGGTTCGCCCACAGGTTGGCGGCATTATTCTCAAACGCAACTTCGTTGAAGGATCTGACGTTAAAGCTGGCGCATCGCTGTATCAGATCGATCCTGCAACATACCAGGCAAGCTACAACAGCGCCAAAGGCTCACTCGCTCAGGCTCAGGCTCAGGCAGAAATTGCCCGTTTGACCGTTAATCGCTATAAGCCGCTGCTAGGCACCAACTACGTCAGCAAGCAGGATTACGATCAAGCCGTCGCCACGTCCCGTCAGGCTGATGCTGCCGTTCAGGCTGCTAAAGCGGCAGTGGACACCGCACAAATCAATCTGGCTTACACCAAAGTTAACTCGCCAATCGAAGGCCGCGTGGGTAAATCCACAGTGACGGAAGGCGCATTGGTGGGCACAGGCCAAGCAACGGCATTAACAACCGTACAGCAGCTTGATCCAATCTATGTTGACGTCACGCAGTCCAGTAATGATTTCCTGCAACTGAAGAGAGAACTGGAAAACGGTACGCTGAAGCAGAGTGAAGGCAAAGCCAATGTTCGCCTGCTGTTGGAAAACGGTACTGAATATGCCGAGGCAGGTACATTAGAATTCTCTGATGTTACGGTAGATGAAACCACCGGTTCCATCACACTGCGCGCCATTTTCCCTAACCCACAGCACAATCTTCTTCCCGGAATGTTTGTACGCGCGCGTCTCGATTCCGGCGTTAACCCAACGGCCTTGTTAGTTCCTCAGCAAGGTGTTACCCGCGATCCACGTGGTCAGGCCACAGCGATGGTGGTTGGAGAAGGCGATAAAGTAGAACCTCGCACGCTTAAAACCAGTAAGGCAATTGGTGACAAATGGTTAGTTACCGAAGGTTTGAAAGCGGGCGATCGCGTTATCGTCACGGGTCTGCAAAAAATCAGACCCGGTGCACAGGTGAAAGCTAAAGAAGTCGCTTCAGAAAATCAGCAGACGCCGCAAGCGTCAGCAGAACCCGCGAAGTCTTAAGACGTTCTAACAGGAGCCGGTACAATTCATGGCTAAGTTTTTTATAGATCGACCCATTTTTGCATGGGTACTCGCCATCATGGTGATGCTGACGGGGTTGCTGGCAATTGTTAAATTACCGATTGCCCAGTATCCGACGATCGCACCACCCGCGATTGACGTAACAGCAACTTATCCAGGGGCCGATGCATCAACGCTGCAAGACTCCGTTACGCAGGTTATCGAACAGAATATGAACGGTATCGATAACCTGATGTACATGTCATCAAGCAGTGATTCCTCAGGTACAGTCCAGATTACGCTGACTTTTGAGGCCGGTACCGATCCGGACATCGCACAGGTTCAGGTACAGAACAAACTACAACTGGCCATGCCGCTGCTGCCGCAGGAAGTACAGCAGCAAGGGGTTAACGTTCAGAAATCAAGTAGCAGCTTCCTTATGGTTGCCGCCTTCATCAGTGAAGACGGTAAAATGTCGCAGGAAGATATCGCTGACTACGTAGCTGCTAACGTTAAAGACCCTATCAGCCGTACATCCGGCGTAGGCGACGCGCAACTGTTTGGTTCCCAGTACGCGATGCGTATCTGGCTGGATCCGAACAAGCTTAATAACTATCAGTTAACCGCAGGTGACGTCAGCGCAGCAATTCGGGTTCAAAACAACCAGATCGCAGCAGGACAATTGGGGGGCGCTCCACCGGTTCCCGGTCAGCAGTTGAATGCCTCGATCATTGCGCAAACCCGCCTGAACTCAGCAGAAGAGTTTTCTAAAATACTGCTGAAAGTTAACGCGGATGGATCTCAGGTTCGCCTTAAAGACGTCGCACGCGTTGAGTTGGGAGCAGAAGGCTACGACGTTATCGCACGTTTCAATGGTAAACCTGCTGCTGGTATTGGTATCAAACTGGCAACCGGTGCGAACGCGCTGGATACCGCAACCGCTGTAAAAGATGCATTGACGAAAGCGGAAGAGTTCTTCCCTTCTGGCCTCAAAGTGGTTTACCCATATGATACAACGCCCTTCGTTAAGATCTCGATCAACGAAGTAGTGAAAACGCTGGTGGAAGCCATCGTACTGGTATTCCTGGTGATGTATCTGTTCTTGCAGAACTTCCGCGCCACGCTGATCCCAACTATCGCGGTACCGGTCGTCTTGCTGGGGACGTTTGCTATCCTCTCTGCGTTTGGTTATTCCATTAACACCTTGACGATGTTCGCGATGGTTCTCGCCATCGGGCTTCTGGTGGATGACGCCATCGTCGTCGTGGAAAACGTGGAACGTGTCATGGCGGAAGAAGGTCTACCGCCTAAAGAAGCGACAAAGCGCTCCATGGAGCAGATCCAAGGCGCGTTGGTCGGTATTGCACTGGTACTGTCCGCGGTATTCGTTCCTATGGCGTTTACCGGTGGTTCGACAGGGGCAATCTACCGCCAGTTCTCCATCACAATCGTTTCTGCGATGGTGCTGTCGGTTCTGGTCGCATTGATTTTGACGCCTGCGCTTTGCGCAACACTGCTAAAACCGATTGCCAAAGGCGATCATGGTGAGAAGAAAGGCTTCTTCGGCTGGTTCAATAGACTGTTCGAGAAAAGCACTAATCACTACACCGATAGCGTGGCAAATATCCTGCGCAGCACAGGCCGTTATCTGGTCATCTATCTGCTGATTGTTGTGGGTCTGGCACTCTTGTTCTTACGTTTGCCGACGTCCTTCCTGCCAGACGAAGATCAGGGGGTTCTCCTGAACATCGTTCAGTTGCCTTCAGGTGCGACGCAGGAAAACACGCAGAAAATCATGGACAGAATGACGCAATACTATCTCGAAAATGAGAAAGGTAACGTCAAGTCTGTGTTTACCGTGACGGGCTTCGGGTTCTCAGGTCGCGGGCAGAATGCCGGTCTGGCCTTCGCCAGCCTGAGTGACTGGAGTGAACGAAGCGGCGCAGAAAATAAAGTCCAGGCGATTGCAGGCCGAGCTAACGCAGTCTTCAGCCAGTACAAAGAAGCTATCGTGATTGCAGCCAACGTTCCTGCGATTATCGAACTAGGTACCGCAACAGGTTTCGACTTCCAGTTGATTGACCAGGCTAACCTTGGGCATGCAAAACTGACGGAAGCGCGTAACCAGCTGCTAGGTATGGCGGCACAACATCCAGATACGCTGGTACAAGTTCGTCCTAACGGGATGGAAGATACCCCGCAGTTCCGTCTCGATATCGATCAGGAAAAAGCACAGGCGCTTGGTGTGTCACTGTCGGATATCAGTTCAACATTGGCAACCACGCTGGGTGGATCCTACGTGAATGACTTTATCGATCGCGGTCGTGTGAAGAAAGTTTACGTTCAGGCCGATGCACCTTTCCGTATGCTGCCGGATGACATCAAAAACTGGTACATTCGCGGTAGCAATGGACAGATGGTGCCATTCTCTGCATTCACGCAGAGCCACTGGGAATATGGTTCACCACGTCTGGAACGTTATAACGGCCAACCATCCATGCAGATCCAAGGTGAAGCCGCGCCAGGTAAGAGTACCGGTGAAGCCATGGCATTGATGGAAAGTTTCGTGACCCAATTACCGCAAGGTATCGGCTACGAATGGACGGGGATGTCCTATCAGGAGCGGTTATCAGGCAACCAGGCACCTGCTATCTATGCCATTTCATTGATTGTCGTGTTCCTGTGTCTGGCAGCGCTTTATGAGAGCTGGTCAATACCGTTCTCCGTCATGCTGGTTGTTCCATTGGGGATCATCGGTGCGTTAATTGCAGCGAATATGACAGGTCTTGAAAACGACGTTTACTTTAAGGTGGGCCTGTTGACAACCATAGGGCTATCGGCGAAGAACGCCATATTGATTGTCGAATTTGCTAAAGATCTGATGGAGAAAGAAGGGAAAGGACTGATTGAAGCAACGCTTGATGCCGTTCGTATGCGTTTGCGTCCAATCCTAATGACGTCACTTGCCTTTATCCTCGGTGTAATGCCGCTGGTTATCAGTAGTGGTGCAGGCTCCGGTGCACAGAACGCCGTTGGTACTGGCGTAATGGGCGGGATGATTACAGCAACCGTGCTGGCTATCTTCTTCGTTCCGGTGTTCTTTGTTGTTGTCCGCCGCCGTTTTGGCAAGAAAGTAGACGACACAACAGCACACTAAGGCTGAACATCCATCGATATCTCCCCTAAAAGGCCGCCTAGCGGCCTTTTTTACTTTCCGGCTCTTTCCTCTCAGCTCATTCTCACCAAACGAGCACAGTGCCGTTTACATCTTTATCCGCCTCTATAGTGACTTAGAGAATGCTGCGGCCTTGCAACAACATAATGGTTGATCCTGATGTCAAAAAAGCGCAACATGATAGATATGTTATAACATAACAAATGAGGCAGCTATGAAAGCAGGTATTCATCCTGACTATCGCACGGTGGTATTTCATGACACCAGCGCGGATGTTTATTACAAGACGGGATCAACGATTAAAACCGATCGAACCATTGAACTGGAGGGGTCCAGCTACCCTTACGTCACCATTGACGTTTCTGCGGCATCGCATCCCTATTATACCGGGAAGCAAAAAGAATATTCTAAAGAAGGCAGCACGGCGCGCTTCCAGCAGCGCTTTGGCAACTTCTTCAAGTAATCAGAGAGGGCTATAAAATGCAGGTGCTTAGTTCGCTACGTTCAGCAAAGAATCGTCATAAGGATTGTATTGTGG
Source organism: Pectobacterium brasiliense (assembly GCF_016950255.1). Taxonomy (NCBI): domain Bacteria; kingdom Pseudomonadati; phylum Pseudomonadota; class Gammaproteobacteria; order Enterobacterales; family Pectobacteriaceae; genus Pectobacterium; species Pectobacterium brasiliense. Next base: position 1,804,279 of record NZ_JACGFN010000001.1, read on the forward strand.
TCCGCCGTCGCGGGCGAGTTTACGTTATATGCAAATCCAACCCGCGCTTTAAGGCCGTACAAGGCGGAAAAAAGAAAAAAGGTTAATCTTTCTCAACTTCATCCCGATACAGTCGATGTTATGACGCTAACAAGACTGCACGGGATGATTCGCATGAAAAAACTGCTGAAACAATAAGATAACGAGTGCCAAAAGCCCTTATCCGCTGAGCAATCTCTTCGCATTCCTTCTGCCATTTCTCATATTTTCAGATAGAAATAATTAAATAAGCCGCAGACGAGTTTATTCTATGCTCATTGTTACAACAAAAAAATTTGAGGATTAATCAAAATAAATAGCAGTGAAAACCTTCCCTATTATCCGCGAATTTTACGAACGCTTTTGCTATAGTCATATATAGAATGACGTAACCTTAACCACCATGGTATAGCTATACTTAAGGTTAAGTCATGAGATGTTGGTATTTACGCCGACCCTATTTCGCGACATAGTAGATACTGGGAGGGACGATAATCACTGTTTTCTCATTCATTACAGAACAAATCACAATGGTTCCACGCCCTGTCTGTAACAACATGAATACGAAACAACGTTAACGTTTTATCTTGTAAGTTTCATCAGTCTACCTGTTTACCAGGTGTTAACCGCAGTAACACTGAATAACGGCTTAACGGAGGGATTGATATGGATGAGTACACACCAAAACATTATGATATTGCCCAACTCAGATTCTTATGTGAGAATCTGTGTGACGAAAGTATAGCGACGTTAGGCGATAGCAGTCACGGCTGGGTCAATGATCCAACATCTGCGATCAATCTCCAATTAAATGAACTTATTGAGCATATCGCTACGTTTATTCTCACATTTAAAATAAAATACCCTAACGAAAGTGAACTTTCAGAGCAGGTTGAAAAGTATTTGGATGATACTTACGTCTTGTTTAGCAACTATGGTATTAATGATGCTGAACTACGGCGTTGGCAGAAGTCCAAAGCAAAATTATTCGGAATGTTCTCAGGGGAGAACATCTGTACGCCTGCTAAAACTTAAGCAATAATTTATTTATATTTTTTAACCACCAGGTACTGCTTGCATAGGCCATTATGAAAAAAATCGACTATTTGATGCGTTTGCGTAAATGCACAACCATTGACACTCTCGAACGCGTTATTGAAAAAAACAAGTATGAACTCTCTAATGATGAACTAGAGATGTTCTTTTCCGCAGCTGATCATCGTCTGGCTGAACTGACGATGAACAAACTCTACGACAAAGTCCCTACTGCAGTATGGCGATACGTTCGTTAATTCCTAACGAAACGCATACAAAAACTGACATTAATTACACTGCGCCGATATATTATCGGCCTTTGTTTTTATTATCTTTTGACGTATTAATTGCGTAAGACTTGTAACAAATTGTATTTTTCTTATTAAGTAAAAATGAATTATTTCTCACCCTTTACGCTTATTTCCCCGACACTCATCGTTTATAACAATCGCATCGATAGCACCCACGAATAGTATATCCCGTGATGAAAAGAGAGGATGTAATAATTACCGCAATTATTACTCACCAAGTAAAGATACACGGTCATCCTCTCGAAAAAACAGCGATCGGTAAATGACACCTATCGAGCAAAGAATGGTGGCTCAACGTTTATGTATGTCAGAAAACGGGTTTATGGTAGAGAATGTAGTTTATGTGAAGGAAAATGAAGACCAGTCTGGCGATGAAACGGCTAGCGAGGGCAGAAATGGTGGAGGCCCTGCCAGCTACATCCCGGCACACACGTCTCCTGCTGCGGCTGCTTCCTTCCGGACCTGACCGAATCCACAGGTTAGTGTTGCGGGAGAACCGACAGGGCCTCCATTGACGGCTTTATAACGGCTTGCACATGATAATCGCAACGTGTCACAAAGCGGTGGGCATTATCGGCGATGGGATAGGCAATTGCAAGCTAACACCGACTAACCGTTGTTTTCTTACCCACCCCACTGTGCCACTATGATGTTCAATCGGTTTAGGAACAGCAGGAACACCCGCGGATGTCAGAAGAAAACGATAATTTCCGCCAGCGCGTTTTTCAAATCGTCGCGGCAATCCCTTACGGAAAAATAGCGACCTATGGCGACATCGCGCAGTTGGCCGATTCACCCAGAGCATCTAGGCAAGTCGGCGGAGTATTAAAACGTCTGCCGAAAGACAGCAAACTCCCCTGGCATCGGGTAATCAATCGTAAAGGCGAAATATCGCTGGTCGGTGGAGACTATGTGCGTCAAAAGTCAGCACTACAGGCGGAGGGCATCATTTTCAATCGTCAGGGAAAAGTTGATCTTGCAAAATATCGCTGGCAATACGCGCCATAGCGGCGCGTATCCAGATGAATTACCAGATGGCCTGTGGTGCCATAGATGACGAGTCAGACTGTCCCTGAAGCATATGAGGAGTCTGATTTGTCGGGTTAGACATCATTGATCCCTGATTTTTCGCGGGTAAGGGAACAGAGGCGACAGGTACCAGCACCAAATCGGCGTTATTTACTCCGTTGCTAATAACCGGCAAGACGTTCTCCGTCACCATCACGATACGATTGTCTATCGCAACGGCTGCGCTGAGTAAGATACGCGCGTTGGGCTGAATATCAGCCGGGTTATACGGTAACTCGAATCGGAAAGGTGCCTGCTTTCCTTCTGTACGCGTCACACGCTGAGTGATCACTTTTGAAGGTGCATCCGCCAGCGATGCATCAGATACCGTAACGGTTAAAACGGCGTTATGAGGGAGTGCAATGCGCTGACGAATATTCACCGTACCGGTTACCGCTGGCATTGCAACAGCCGGGCGCTGTGAAGAAACAGACGTGACAGGTGCGCCAGTTTGAGGAGAAACGCCATAATCATTCCTCTGTGCACATGCAACCAGAGTCATCGATAACGTGATACCGCCTAATATATGCCATAATTTCATTCGGTCAGTCTCCTTTATTATTGTCAGACTACCGGTATCGAAAACCGGTACTCATAAATAGTATGATTCACCCAACACAATAATGATGGTGCAAAATTCTGATATTTTCCTGAAATCCACACATTCATTGCAGTAAAAAAACCATAAAAAAATATTTTATACCTTAAAAACAAACAGATAATTATTTATTCGCATTCATTGGGGCCGATATTATGAGTCAATCACTACAACACCTTCTCGACCTCCTGCATTTAGAGAAACTCGAAGAAGGGCTATTTCGCGGACAAAGCGATGATTTAGGGCTGCGTCAGGTCTTTGGTGGGCAAGTCGTCGGGCAGGCCATGTCGGCCGCCAAACAGACTGTCCCCGTCGAGCGCAACATTCACTCTTTCCACAGCTACTTTTTGCTACCCGGCGATAGCCAGAAACCGATTATTTATGACGTTGAAAACCTGCGCGATGGCAACAGCTTCAGCGCCAGACGCGTTAGGGCTATCCAGAATGGTCGCCCTATTTTTTATATGACGGCCTCATTTCAAAGTCATGAAGAAGGGTTCGAGCACCAAAATGTGATGCCAAACGTCACACCGCCAGAAGATCTGAAATCCGAGCAGGAAATCGCACAAGATATGCAGCACCTTCTGCCACCCCGCTTTCACGATAAATTTATTCAGGCCAGCCCGATTGAGATACGCCCGGTTAAATTCCATAACCCACTAAAAGGCGAAGTAGACGAGCCGGTGCGACACGTCTGGTGTCGTGCCAGTAGCACGCTGCCGGACGATAAGCGTATTCACCAATATCTGCTCGGCTATACGTCTGACTGCAATTTCCTACTCACGGCCTTACAGCCTCACGGCGTTGGCTTTTTGGAGCCGAGTATGCAGGTCGCTACCATCGATCACTCAATGTGGTTCCACCGTGATTTCCGGCTGGATGACTGGCTGTTATATACCGTAGAAAGCACGTCAGCATCCGGTGCTCGTGGTTTCGTTCGTGGGCAATTCTATACTCGGGAAGGCGTGCTGGTTGCATCCAGCGTGCAGGAAGGCGTCATACGTCGTCGCCAGCCGTAAACCTTGCGGCAAACTCGTAACGTAAAAAACCACCTCATCTGGAGGGGGGTGGTTTAAGACTGATAATAAAACAGGCGTGGAGTCTCCCCCACGCCTGCATACTGTATTCTGACTATCTCACTGATTAATTTACGCGATCTTATTGGTTGTAAGCGCTCTCGCCATGGCTGTTTACGTCCAGACCTTCGCGCTCTTGATCTTCAGGTACACGCAGGCCGACAACCATATCCGCGATCTTGAAGGCGACAAATGCCACCACGCCAGACCACACCAGACAAACAATCACGCTGAACAGCTGGACCCAAATCTGGTGTGCCATCGTCACGCCTTCCGCATAGCCAGTACCGCCCAGTGATGCAGAAGTGAATACGCCAGTCAGGATACAACCAACGATGCCGCACACGCCGTGAACACCGAACACATCACATGGGTCATCCACACGCAGCCATCTTTTCAGTACCGTTACACCCCACAAGCCTGCAACACCACCGGCCAGACCGATGATCAATGCACCACCCACGCCAACCGTACCCGCAGCTGGCGTGATTGCCACCAGACCCGCGATACAGCCAGAGCATGCGCCCAGCAGAGAAGGCTTACCACGGACCATCCACTCACCGCCAACCCATGCCAGAATTGCAGCGGCAGTCGCGACAACGGTGTTCAGGAAAGCCAGAGCGGCGATACCGTTCGCAGCCCCCGCAGAACCCGCATTGAAACCAAACCAGCCGATGTACAGGATCGCCGTACCGATAAACACCATCGGCAGGTTATGCGGTTTGAAGGCCTCTTTGCCAAAACCAGCACGTTTGCCCAGCAGGTAAGCACCAACCAAACCAGCAACTGCGGCGTTGATGTGAACCACCGTACCGCCAGCGAAGTCCAGCGCACCATCCGCCGCCAGATAGCCACCGCCCCATACCATGTGCGTCATCGGCAGGTAGGAGAACGTCAGCCACAGCGCAACAAAGATCAGGACAGCAGAGAAACGAATACGCTCAGCAATCGCCCCGACAATCAGCGCCACGGTGATACAGGCAAAGGAAGCCTGATAAGCCACGTGCACGAACTGATAGAAGGTGCCACTGATGGATTCAATCCCGATGCCTTTCAGCATAAAGGTGCTGAAACCACCGAAGAAGGCGTTACCTTCGCTGAAGGCCAGGCTATATCCGTAAACGACCCACAGGATACAAACCATCGCGAACGTTACGCTCACCTGCGTCATCATGGACAGAACGTTCTTAGAACGAATCAGGCCGCCGTAAAACAGTGCGATGCCCGGTATAGTCATAAAGAGTACCAGTGCGGTACAAATCATAATAAAAGCGTTGTCCGCTTTATCAATCGTCGGTGTCGCAGCCATTGCCCAGGACGGGAGTAATGCCGCCACACCGAGACCTAATGAAGAGAGTCGTTTTTTCATTTTCATCCATCCCTATTTACGTATCTACGCTAGGTGTTGTTAAAGTGCGGCTTCGTCAGTTTCACCCGTACGAATACGGATAACCCTTTGCAACTCGGCGACAAAAATTTTGCCATCACCAATTTTTCCGGTGTACGCGGCTTTGCTGATGACGTCGATCACTTCATCCAACTGGTCGTCTGCAATCGCGATATCAATTTTTACCTTGGGTAAAAAATTAACGCTGTATTCTGCGCCGCGGTATAGCTCCGCGTGCCCTTTCTGACGACCAAATCCTTTCACCTCAGTGACGGTAAGTCCCTGGATGCCGACAGAAGATAACGCTTCACGTACATCTTCCAGCTTGAATGGTTTTATCACCACAGTAACCAGTTTCATTTATCTTCCCCCTAGCCATTACGTTCAGGCTTTCGCCCGTCACTTGTTCGATTACATGCTCTATGAAGTCGGTCTACGTCATGACTAAAGCAAAGGGTGTGCCATAAATGATTTATCTGGCACAAATCAGGAAAAAGAACGCTATTAACGATAAGAAAGGGCAAAAAGAAAACCCGGTGGGAAAGAAATGCAGGAAGAATCGGGCAAGAATTGCACTAATTTAGTGCACGAAGAGTATTTTCAGTGCAGTGCGGGGGAAAACCAGAATCACGATGCCTATTGATGGTGCGAAGCCATGAATAGACTGTCAGTCTGCACCACACAAAGCGGTGCAGACCGAGATACTATCCCAGATCAGTTTCAGTGCGTAGGACAAGCCTCAGTGCTGGTGGCTGCAAGATCCTCTCCGGCGAGCTGCAATTGATACATTTGATAATAGCGCCCCTGCTGTTGCAGCAGTTGCTCATGCGTTCCACGCTCAACGGTTTGCCCATGATGGAGCACCATAATCGTGTCGGCCTCAACGATAGTGGAAAGCCGATGGGCGATGATAATCAAGGTTGTCTGTTCCCTGATAATGCGCAGCGCCTTTTGCACCGCCTGCTCCGTACCCGAGTCAATATTCGCCGTCGCTTCATCGAGAATCAGGATTTTAGGCGTTTGCACCAGTACCCGCGCAATCGCCAACAGCTGCTTTTGTCCGGTAGACAGGTTATTCCCCTGCTCGCCAATACGCGTATGCAATCCTTCAGGGAAAGCCCGAACCAGTTCGGCAAGCTGCACCACTTCCAGCACGCGCCAGACGGCCTCTTCGCTGATATCACGCCCCAGCGTCACATTCACAAACATGGATTCCGCCAGCACAACCGGATCCTGTTGCACCATTGCCACATTTTGGCGCAACACCGCATGAGAGAGCGTCGACAGCGGGCGGCCATCAAGTCGGATCTCACCCTCATCCGGTGCGTAATATCCCATAAGCAAACTGGCTAGCGTACTTTTTCCACTGCCGGTATGCCCGACCAACGCAACGAATCCGCGCTCTGGTATCGTCAGAGAAATATTCTGTAGCACGCGTTTTTCTGTGCCATACGAGAAAGAAACATCGTCAATATCGACGCGCCCGGTCGCCAAAGGACGCTCATCATCGCCGTAGCGCTGCTTTTTGCCATCCATCAGTTCAAAGATACGCTCACCGGCGACAACCGCCTGCTGTAACATCGTTTGCTGAGTTGTCAGTTCAATCAGCGGTTCATTCAGACGGCCCAAATAGTTGATAAACGCGTACAAGACCCCGACGCCAACCGATCCCATTGAGCTGAAACCGAATTGGATTAACAAACCACACAGTACCATCGCAGCAAACAGGCTCAGCAACGGCCTCAGCAGGAAACCTTCCAGACGCAGAGCCTTCATCCGCGCTTCATAATGCTCATGGCTGGCGGCCCCCAGTTTCTTGCCAAAGCGGGCCTGCTGGCGAAACTGCTGAATCACGCCCATGCCGTTAATCACTTCATTGAAGCCATCATTGATGTCAGCCAGATAGCTCCTCACCTTGCGGACAATCGGCGTACTAAAGCGATGGTACAGCACCATGACCGTCGCTACCGCAGGGAAAATCATCAGTGCAACCAGCGCCATCTGCCAGTTCAGACTGAACATCGCCACCAGCATCGCCCCCACCAACGCCGCACTGCGTAATACCGTTGACACCACCATGACGTACAGGTCTTTAACCACTTCGGTGTCATTGGTGACGCGTGAAATCAATTGCCCTACGGGTTGCGTATCAAATGTACTCAACGGCTGGCGCAACGCCGCATCCATCACATCAATGCGCAGTTGCTGGACGACACCGACCGCAACGCGGTTGAACAGCAGCGTCTGGAAATAGTGCAGCGAGGCCGCCAGAATTTGCAGCAGGATATAGGCCATTGCCAGGCCCGCCGCAATCGCCAGCGGGAACTGGCCTTTTGCTACCAAATCGTCAATAAAATAGCTCACCAACACGGGGCCTGAGACTTCAGCGATTGCAGCAATCCACAGCATCAGTACGCCCTGTAACAGCGGTTTTCGCCAGGGGGAACCATAGGCCAGCAGACGTTTCAGGGTTGGCCAAAACTGTTGAGGACTATTCATTTTTCGTTCCTTCCAACTGCGGCACATCATCCAGCGCCGCCTCCAGCTGTTGATAACGGTGCATATCCCGATACCAGCCGGGTTGTGCCGCCAGCGTCCGATGTGTGCCACGCTGCACCGTTTGTCCCTGCTGCAACACCACGATTTCATTCGCTTCGGTTAGGGCTGACAGACGATGTGCGCTGATGATCAGCGTCCGCTTTTCGCCCCATGTTTTGAGATTCTGCAAAATCTGGTGTTCCGTTCGTCCATCAACCGCAGACAGCGCATCGTCCAGCACCAAAATTTCAGCATCCAGCAGCAGTGCTCGGGCAATCGCGATCCGCTGTTTTTGACCGCCTGATAACATCACGCCGCGCTCTCCGACCTCCGTCTGGTAACCCTGAGGTAAACGCAGAATGTCGTCATGAACGCTCGCAAGCCGTGCCGCCTGTTCAATCTCTTGTTGGGTAGCATCAGGTCGACCCAGTGCAATGTTTTGCGCCACGGTATCGGAAAACAAAAAAGGCATTTGCCCCACCACGGCAAAACGGCTGCGCAGTTCATCCAACCGAATGGCGCTCAATGGACGACCGTGATAACGAATCTCTCCCGATTGGGTATCGAAGTGACGCAATATCAACGCCAGCAGCGTACTTTTCCCCGATCCGGTCGGCCCACATAGCCCCAGCATATTGCCCGGTGCCAGCGTAAACTGAATATGTTGTAAAGCATCACGGGTATTATCTGGGTAACGAAACGCGGAAATATTCACTTCCAGTACGCCCCGCTCGGCAGGCAATGATTCCTCACCGTCTTTCACCACGAGATCTTCCGCAAGCAGTTGACGAATACGGCTATATGCCGCGCTACCACGCTCAACAATATTAAACATCCAGGCCAGTGCCAGCATCGGCCAGATCATCAACCCCAGATACATGACAAAGCTGGTCAACAAACCTAACGTCAGCGAACCGTTAATCACCATCCAACTGCCGCCGCCAATCGCCAGCAAATTCGACAGCCCGACGGCAATATAAATCGTGGGATCGAAGCGGGCATCAACGCGGGCAACGTGCATATTTTTGGCACCGGCGTCCGCCGCAACCTGCGCAAAACGCGAGGACTGATAGTTTTCCAACCCGAAGGCTTTAATCATCCGAATGCTGGTCAAACCTTCCTGCGCCTGATCGTTAAGCGAAGAAAACGCGGCCTGTGCGGATTTAAAACGGTTATGCAGTTGGGTACCGTAGCGCTTGATGAAAATCGCCATGACCGGCATCGGAAGCAGCGCCAGCAGGGTCAGTTCCCAACTGATTTGAGTACACATGACAACCAGTACGGCACAGCCCATCACCATCGAATCGACCAGCGTCAGCACGCCTTCTCCGGCGGCAAAGACCACGCGATCGACATCGTTAGTCGCACGCGCCATCAGATCGCCGGTACGGTGACGCTGGTAAAATGCCGGATGCTGACGGCTTAATTGACGATAAAAATCCTCTCGTAGTTCAACCGCCAACTGGTATGACGCACCAAACAGAAACACTCGCCACACGTAGCGCAGCAGATAGACCATGACGGCAGTCAGCAGCATCACGCCAATCCACTTCATCATTTCGGTCATCGACATGCCGTGCTGCGTTACACCATCGACAATCACACCGACCAGTTTAGGGGGCAGCAATTGCAGGATGGCAATAGCAATCAATAGCGCAACAGCACCCAGATAGCGCCGCCATTCACGGCGAAAATACCAACTCAGTTGAGCAAACAATCTCACGCGATTTTTATTCCAATAGCCAGACGGGTCATGACAGACTCAGACAAGTGATTATACAAAAGACGGATGGATGATGAATCACAGGGATAAGGGCAATGCCGTGGTATGTTTGATTCGTTCCATAGCAAAACTAGATGTTACATCGACCAGCCCGGGAATTCCATTCACCAGCCGTTTATAGAAATCATCATAGCTTTTCATATCAGCGACCTGAACCTGCATCAGGTAATCGTATTCGCCAGCCATACGATAGAAAGCCAGCACCTCCGGCATATCGGACACCACGCGGGTGAAAGTCTGATACCAGTCGCGGTTATGCTGCTGCGTCTTCAATAAAACAAACGCTGTAAGCCCTAGCCCCAGACGTTCATTATCCAGCAGCGCCACCCGAGCCCGGATGATCCCTTCCTCCTCCAGGCGCTTCAGACGTTTCCAGCACGGCGTGGATGTCAGATTAACCGCCTCGGCCAGCGTCTGTAGCGAAAGCGTGCAATCCTGTTGCAGCATATTCAACAGTGTGCGATCAATTTTATCCAACATAGGGCCACTCCATAGAAAACTTTTCTCTACTTTCCGCCATTCGGAGAGAAAAGCAATGTTCTTTCCGCCCCAAATTGGCTTCAACACTCGCTGACAACACCAGAAAACCATATCACCATTCGATAATGAAAAAACATAACGAACTGTATAATATGGTAATTCATTACCTTTTACAGAGAGTGATACGATAAACAGGCTGGTTGAGCTCTACGATTTGTGGCGATATCGACCAACAGCATATTTTATGCCAATCAGGAGTGGCGAAAATGATGACAACAGATAAAAAGAGTAAATTCAGCACGATTGGGATGGTGCTTGGTGCATTGGCACTGCTTATTGCCGTTTCCTACTTTTGGGCAGGGCCATCAACGCCCGAAGTCACCATTGAAGAACAAATCGCAGAGAAAATTGTTTCTATCCGAGACACGACCCTAAACAGGCTGATGGGGAAAGCCCCCTCGACACAACAACCCGAATCCCCCTTTAATGAACGACGACTCGTTATTACCGCAACATCAGCATTAGGCTGTCTCGCGATTATTTTTGCCGTTTTCGGCTTCGCTCGCCGTGAATCTGCCAGACCGTGCATAAGCGCGGCAATGCTCGGCATCGCAGTAATCGCATTCCCTTTCATTATTAGTGCCATCAATATGGCATTTACTTTAATGGCTCTCGTAGTAATAGCCACTGCGATTGCTATGATTTTTGGGTAACGATGCCATCGTATTTTAATAGAAAGACAAACTCCAAAAATAAATTAAAGGGGTTAATTTTTCTATAAAATCGGCCATAAAGAGATAAAAAGGTAATTTTTTTATCCTAAAAACTCGTTACTCTATTCGCATCACTGCCTAACTGAGTTTTCATCATGACCAATGCCTGGGTTAAAAATGCCATCAGCGCTATCGAAGCAGATTTTCAGCGTTCGGCTGACACGCATCTTATCCGTCTGACCCTGCCGGATTATCCCGGTATCTATTTTTACCTCAAAGATGAAAGCACACATCCCAGCGGCAGTCTGAAGCACCGTCTGGCTCGCTCCTTGTTTCTCTACGGGCTGTGCAACGGTTGGATTAAAGAAGGCACGCCGATTATTGAAGCGTCATCCGGCAGTACGGCCGTGTCAGAAGCCTATTTTGCGCGCTTGCTTGGCCTGCCATTTATCGCCGTCATGCCTTCCTGCACCGCAAAAAGAAAAATCGAGCAAATCGCTTTCTATGGCGGGCGCTGCCATTTTGTCGAACAGGCAGGACAAATCTATGCGGCATCTGAGCAGCTCGCGCAAGAGATGAACGGCCATTATATGGATCAGTTCACCTACGCAGAACGCGCTACCGACTGGCGCGGCAACAACAATATTGCCGACAGCATTTACCGCCAAATGGCACGTGAACCGCATACCGTGCCGAATTACATTGTGATGAGTGCAGGAACTGGCGGTACGTCAGCCACGCTCGGACGCTACATTCGCTATCAGGGGCTGGATACACAACTGGTCGTCGTCGATCCAGAAAACTCCGTCTTCTACGACTGTTACCAACAGCGGGATCGCTCCATCACTGGCCCGTGCGGCAGTCGGATCGAAGGTATCGGCCGTCCGCGTGCTGAACCGTCTTTTATTCCTGACGTCATTGATAGCATGATCAAAGTGCCGGATGCCGCCAGCATCGCAACGCTGTTCTGGCTGGAAAGCGTGTTAGGCCGCAAAGCAGGCGCCTCCACTGGCACCAACGTCTGGGGAATGCTGCAACTGGCCAAAGAGATGGTGAAGCGAGGTCAAAAAGGTGCGATTGTGACTCTGCTCTGCGACAGCGGCGAACGCTATCTGGACACCTACTACAACAGCAGTTGGGTAGAAAAAAATATTGGTGACATTAGCCCTTATCTCAATGCGCTGAACAACCCAGCGATAGCTCACCTTTCCCCTGAACCCAGCCTGGCGTAACGACAGCCGAGCTATTTTTCAGGTAACAGGTTTTTTCAGATAGCATAGCTTTTCAGGTAAAATAGCGACTTTACACCGCTGTGCGTTGCAGACGTATTGCGGTTAACGTCGCGTTAAGGTGAATAAAGAATGAAGCGTGCTGTTGTCGTTTTTAGCGGTGGACAAGATTCCACAACCTGCCTGATTCAGGCTCTGCAAGATTATGATGACGTCCACTGCATCACCTTCGATTATGGGCAACGCCACCGCGCGGAAATTGATGTCGCTAGGGAACTCAGTCAGAAACTGGGGGCAACAGCGCATAAGGTTCTCGACGTCGGCTTACTGAACGAACTCGCCACCAGCAGCCTGACGCGTGACAGTATTCCAGTCCCCGATTACGATGCCAATGCGCAAGGCATCCCCAATACCTTCGTTCCGGGAAGAAACATTCTTTTCCTGACGCTCGCGGCTATCTACGCCTATCAAGTCGGTGCCGAGGCCGTCATTACTGGTGTATGTGAGACCGATTTTTCCGGTTACCCTGATTGTCGCGACGAATTCGTCAAGGCACTGAACCAAGCTATTGTTTTAGGTATTGCCCGCGATATCCGTTTTGAAACCCCGCTGATGTGGCTTAATAAAGCCGAAACCTGGGCGCTGGCGGATCATTACCAGCAACTCGATACCGTTCGTTACCACACGTTAACCTGCTATAACGGCATCAAGGGTGATGGGTGTGGTCAATGTGCCGCCTGCCATTTGCGAGCAAACGGTCTCGCGCAATATCAAAACGACTCCGTGGCTATCATGGCATCGCTGAAGCAGAAAGCAGGGTTACGCTGAGACTTCACGTCGCTACGCAGAACCCTACATGCAGAACCATCACGCCATGTAAAAACAACAGGCCACACCGTACAGGTAGTGGCCTGTTGCTTCATGTTAACGGCGAATCTCGTTTAGGTGTTCCAGCAGTTCTCCCTCCAGCGGCAGTGATTTTTGCGTCGATAAATCGATGCAGACAAACGTCAGCGTGGCATCGGCCACGTTGCTTTCATCAGACACTCGGGTTATCTTCTGGCTAATCACGCCACTTTTCGTATTCATCTGTAGTAGTTCGCTATCAATACGCAACACGTCACCGAGAACGGCAGGCTTGCGATAGTTAATATTGATGTTCACCACGACGAAAGCGATATTGTTGCTATGCATCCAGCCAAAAGCAGGCAACGTTTCCAGCCATTGCCAACGCGCCTCTTCCAGAAACTCCAGATAACGCGCGTTATTAACGTGCTGATAAACATCAATGTGATAACCACGAACGGTAATGAAAGTCTGCATAGCGGTAATACTCCTGTGATAAAACTAACAACTGGTATGACCTGATAATTAGCCTAGCAGAGGTTCGCAGCCCAGAGGAAGTGCTCGACCGGGCTGCGACTGACATCACAGTTTTAAGCGAGAGAGATTTCGTTCAACCAACGCAGCCCCAATTCCCGGGACCTCAGTTAATTGATCGATCTGGGTGAAAGGACCATTTTGCTCACGATAGGTCACGATCGCCTCCGCCTTTTTAAGGCCGACGCCGTTCATTATTTCCGCCAAATCGGCGGCGCTTGCTGCATTAATGCTTACCTTATCCTCATCACCATCAGGAAGCGTTGCTTTTTCCGCTTTCTGATCTGCTGGCGCAGACTTCACCGCTGTTACCGTACTGTCGGCGGCTTTAGGTGCCGCCTGACTTAGTAATGGCAACCCAGACAAGCTCATCCCAATGATTAAGCACAGTGCTTTTATTCCTGATTTCTTCATGCTGTTTCCTCCTTGTGTGTGACAGCACGGCTACCTTGCCGCAGACCCATCAACACCGCAAACAGCAGAATTTAAATGTGGAAAAGGCCGCGAAAGCGGCCTTTTGTTGTTGCAACGATTTGCAAATTTTTGCGGAGCTTATTGCTGTTCTTGCGCCGCATTGCCCATCTTGATTTTCGCTTCACTACGTAAGCTGGACAGCAGAGAATCAAACAGCGCGCCCAGAGAACCTTGCTGAACCTGGCTAGCAAACTGTGTTTTCTGCTCATCGTTTAGCTGATGTGGCGTCACGCTATCCAGCGCGACCAGCACGACATTACCAGCTTGATCCTGAGTAATCGCATAAGATGGCTTATCTTTCTCTGGGTGTGGCATAGCAAAGATTGCTTCGGCCGTTGCATCACCCTGAGAGATAGAAGACATCGTTTTTGCCTCACCAAAGCTCAGGCCCGCAGCTTTAAGCGCCTCATCTTTACCTTGCTTCAGCTCAGCCAGAATTTTTTCAGCGTCGACACGAGTCTGCTGTTCAGCCTTCTGACGTTTCAGCGTCTCTACAATCTCGGTACGAACCTGATCCAGAGGGCGAGTACTTTCAGGCTTGTGCTCAGTGATACGCAGAACGAAAGCGCGATCGCCATCGACGTTAATCACATCGGAGTTGTTGCCCGCAGTACCGTTCTCGCCCAGCAGCGCACCGCTAAAGATAGCCTGCGTTACCGGTTGGAAGTTCAGCGCAGCGGGAACTTTCTCACGCGTGAACCAGTCGGTCTGCGTGGCTTTCACACCGGCTGCTTCTTCTGCTGAAGCCAGAGACTCGTTGTCATTGCTGGCCGCTTCGCTGACTTTTTGTTGCAGCGCATAGTAACCATCCTGCGCTTTCTCGTGCTTCACTTTCTCAGCGATCTCGGCACGCACTTCGCTCAGCGGTTTGACCTGCTGCGGCTGAACATCATCCAGACGCACAATCAGATAGCCAACAGATGATTTAATCGCTTCGGAAACCTGACCTTTCTCTGTCAGTTTTGCCTGCTTCAGCTCATCAATCATGCTGTTTTCGTCCATCCATCCCAGATCGCCACCGTTGCGGCGCGAGATAACGTCCGTTGATTTTTCTTTCGCCAGCGTAGCGAAATCACCACCTTGCTTCAGTGCATCCAGAACAGACGCTGCATCGGCCTCATTCTTCACCTGAATAACGCTGAATTTCTTGCGCTCAGGTTGAGAATAGCCGCTCTTGTTCTGCTCGTAGAAATCGTTGATGGCAGCATCGTCTACTTTCACGCCGTCCATGATGCTTGCCGCATCCAGCGTGATATAGCTGACTTTGAATTCTTCTGGTGCGATGAAATTCCCTTTGTTTTGATCGTAATAACTCTGGATCTCATCGTCAGCAACCGTCTGTGCTTTCGCCTTGGCAGCAATATCAATGGTTGCAACACGGACAACGCGATCCTGTGCAGCCAGTTTCACCAGATTATCGATCTCCTGCGGCAGCAGGAATGCGGTATTGCCAAAGCCGCGAATCAGTTGCTGTGAAGTCAGTTGCTTACGCAGCATCTGAGCATACATATCCGGCGTTACGCCAAGGCGACGAACCTGATCCAGATACTTTTCATTATCAAAACGGTTGTCGGTCTGAAACGCAGGAACGTCAAAGATCGCCTGTTTGATTTGCTCATCACTGATGTTCAGTCCCAGCTTGTTGGCATACTGATCCAGCAAGGTTTCATCAATAAGTTGGGAGAGTGCTTGCCTACGCAATTGCTGCATGTAGCCGTCATTACTCGCCAGAAGAGAGAAATTCTCTCCCAAGGTTTCCTGCTGACGACTGCGTTCGTTCTGTACCGCCTGCTCAAGCTGTGCGCGGGTAATTTCCTGCCCGTTCACCTTTGCAGCGTAATCTCCTGAACCACCAATAAGATAATCACCAACGCCAGTTAGAACGAATGATGCGATGATCAAAGCAAGAATAATTTTGAGCACGACGTTATTCGCGGCCGTACGTAAATTGTCCATCATAATGTGACAACACTCCGCTGTAGAATGGATAAAACTCCCTGCGCTGGCCGGAGCCATGCATCCTTGCGATTGCTATAGCCCAATACAAGGCTAGGGCGCACTTAAGCTTATTGCCCGCCACGTCTGCCATGTGTCGGGTATGTATAGTCCTAATAAATAAAAGGCACATCATAAAATGATGCGCCTCGTATCTTACCCTACCAATATCATTGCGTCAGGTATTGTTTGGCACCCAAAGTGGTTATCCGCCAAACCTGTGACGTAATAATCAGTTAACGGCGTCTTTCAGCGTTTTACCAGCACGGAATCCTGGTACTTTCGCCGCAGGGATACTGATTTCCTTACCAGTTTGCGGGTTACGGCCGGTACGAGCAGCACGTTCACGCACTGAGAAAGTACCAAAACCAACCAAAGCAACATCATCCCCTTCTTTCAGGGATTCGGTAACGGAACCAATAATTGCATCTAACACACGCCCTGCTGCCGCTTTGGAAATATCAGCATCTGCGGCAATTTTGTCGATCAATTGTGACTTGTTCACTCTGTCATCCCCTCTGGAATTCTCTTATCGCGCTTCAATGTCCCAAGACGCGACACGTAACTTATTATCAATGCTGTCATGCTTAGCCAGTTACGGCTAAAACTAACAGTGCTCTAACTTAGCGGTACAAAAAAAAGCTGGCAAGCACGATTTCACTCACCAGCCCTGATTTTCTCAAGGGTTTTTGCGACAGGTCACTATTTTGCCTTGGCTTTGGTCTTGGCTTTAGGCGTCGAGACCACTTGCATGCCAGAAGGCGCATTCTGCAACGCTAACGCTAACACTTCCTCAATACGTTTCACCGGATGGATTTCCAGATCGGCAATCACGTTCTGTGGGATATCCTCCAGATCGCGCTTGTTGTCATCAGGAATCAATACCGTCTTGATACCACCACGGTGTGCAGCCAGCAGTTTCTCTTTCAGACCACCAATCGGCAGTACCAGACCACGCAGGGTAATCTCGCCCGTCATCGCCACATCAGCACGCACCGGGTTACCGGTTAAACAAGAAACCAGCGCGGTACACATCGCAATACCCGCACTCGGACCATCTTTCGGCGTCGCACCTTCTGGAACGTGAACGTGGATATCACGCTTCTCGTAAAAATCAGCATTGATGCCTAATTTTTCCGCTCTGGCACGAACCACGGTAAGCGCAGCCTGAATCGACTCCTGCATGACCTCACCCAGTGAACCGGTATAAGTCAGCTTACCTTTGCCCGGTACGCAGGCCGTTTCAATCGTCAGCAGGTCGCCACCCACTTCCGTCCAGGCCAGTCCGGTCACCTGCCCTACGCGATTTTCATCGTCCGCACGACCATAGTCAAAGCGCTGTACCCCAAGGAAATCCTTAAGGTTATCGCCCGAAATCTGGATATGCTTAGTGGATTTATCCATTAACAGCGTTTTTACTGCTTTACGGCACAGCTTGGAGATTTCACGCTCCAGACTACGTACGCCAGCTTCACGCGTGTAATAACGGATAATGCCAACAATCGCGCTGTCTTCTACCGACAGCTCGCCATTTTTCAGTGCATTACGTTCGATCTGTTTCGGCAGCAGATGCTGTTTGGCGATATTCAGTTTTTCGTCTTCGGTATAGCCGGAAAGACGAATGACTTCCATACGGTCAAGCAACGGTGCCGGGATATTCATGGAGTTAGACGTCGCAACAAACATCACATCGGACAGATCGTAATCGACCTCCAGATAGTGATCGTTAAACGCCACGTTCTGCTCCGGATCGAGCACTTCCAGCAAGGCTGAAGCCGGATCGCCACGCATGTCAGAAGACATTTTGTCGATCTCATCCAGCAGGAATAGTGGGTTTTTCACACCAACTTTTGCCATTTTCTGGATCAGTTTGCCCGGCATGGAACCGATATAGGTACGGCGGTGACCGCGGATTTCCGCTTCGTCACGCACGCCACCCAGCGCCATACGCACATACTGACGTCCGGTCGCTTTGGCAATAGACTGACCGAGCGAGGTTTTACCCACGCCAGGAGGCCCCACCAGACACAGAATCGGCCCTCTGATCTTGCTAACTCGACTCTGTACTGCGAGATATTCGAGGATGCGTTCTTTCACGCGATCCAGACCATAATGGTCGGTATCCAGCATTTCCTGCGCTTTCAGCAAGTCTTTCTTCACTTTGCTGCGCGCATTCCACGGCACCTGCACCATCCAGTCGATATAGCTGCGCACCACCGTCGCTTCCGCTGACATCGGTGACATCATTTTCAGCTTTTGTAATTCTGCTTCGGCTTTCTCACGCGCGTCTTTCGGCATTTTCGCCGCGTCAATCTTGCGTTTTAACGCTTCGTGTTCATCCGGCGCGTCATCCATCTCACCCAGCTCTTTCTGAATAGCTTTCATTTGCTCATTCAGATAGTACTCACGCTGGCTTTTTTCCATTTGCTTCTTAACACGGCCACGAATCCGTTTTTCTACCTGCAACAGGTCGATTTCGGATTCCATCATCGCCATCAGGTACTCCAAACGTTCAGTGATATCGAACATTTCAAGTACAGACTGCTTATCAGCCAGTTTCAGCGGCATGTGCGCAGCAATGGTGTCAGCTAAACGCGCGGCATCATCAATGCTGTTCAGAGATGTCAGCACTTCCGGCGGGATCTTCTTGTTCAGCTTGATGTATCCCTCAAACTGATTGATCGCCGTGCGCATGAGCACTTCCTGCTCGCGCTCATCAATTGCTGGGGAATCAAGATATTCTGCGTGTGCAGCGAAATGCTCACCGCTGTCAGAAAGTGTCGTAATACGCGCACGCTGTAACCCTTCGACCAGCACTTTTACCGTGCCGTCCGGCAGTTTCAGCATTTGAAGAATTGAGGCTACCGTCCCTACCGAGAAAAGATCGTTAATACTTGGCTCATCCGTTGAGGCTTCTTTCTGTGCCACCAGCATGATCTTCTTATCATGATCCATTGCGGCTTCAAGGCACCGAATCGATTTCTCCCGACCAACAAACAACGGAATGACCATGTGCGGATAAACCACCACATCGCGCAATGGCAATACGGGGATTTCTATGCGTTCGGAACGCTCAGGGTTCATAGAGCTCTCTCTTAGTTTCGTTTCCGCCAGGTTATGGGAATCTCGTGAAACGCGGTTTTCACGGGTTTCATCAAATAGGTATTTGAGTATATGGGGATAAATGTCTCACATTCAACGACCAGCATGCGTGTAAAAAACAAATGGGGGATAAAATCCCCCATTTTTATTTTTTGATGCGGCCAAATTGATTAATTATTCGCCGGATGCCTGCTGTGTCTCAGGCTTGCCATAGATCAGCAATGGCTCAGATTGGCCCGCAATCACGGATTCATCAATGACGACTTTATCCACGCTTTCCAGCGATGGCAGGTCATACATGGTATCCAGCAGAGCAGCTTCAACGATAGAACGCAGACCACGTGCACCGGTTTTACGCGCCATCGCTTTCTTGGCAATCGCCGTCAGCGCTTCATCGCGGAATTCCAGCTCAACGCCTTCGAGGTTGAACAGCGCCTGATACTGCTTGGTCAGCGCATTCTTCGGCTCGCGCAGGATCTGAATCAACGCTTCTTCGCTCAGTTCTCTCAGCGTAGCAACCACTGGCAGACGGCCGATAAACTCAGGAATCAAACCGAATTTAATCAAGTCACCCGGTTCAACATTGCTTAGCAGCTCGCCTTCTGTTGCTTTGTCAGCCGATCCTTTAACCGTCGCATTAAAGCCGATACCGCGACCTGTATCGGTACGTTGCTCGATCACTTTGTCCAGACCTGCAAACGCGCCGCCGCAGATAAAGAGGATCTTAGAGGTATCAACCTGCAAGAATTCCTGCTGCGGATGTTTACGCCCACCCTGCGGTGGAACCGCGGCGATCGTGCCCTCGATCAGCTTCAGCAGCGCCTGCTGCACGCCTTCACCAGATACGTCACGAGTGATCGACGGGTTGTCTGACTTACGAGAAATCTTGTCGATTTCATCGATGTAGACAATGCCACGCTGCGCTTTCTGCACATCGTAATCGCACTTCTGCAACAGCTTCTGAATGATGTTCTCGACGTCTTCACCGACGTAACCCGCTTCGGTCAACGTAGTAGCATCCGCCATGGTGAACGGGACATCCAGGAAGCGCGCCAGCGTTTCAGCCAACAGCGTTTTACCGCTCCCCGTAGGGCCGATCAGCAGGATGTTACTTTTACCCAGTTCGATCCCGTTGCTGCTGTCACCATTACGCAAGCGTTTATAGTGGTTATATACCGCAACGGCCAATACCTTCTTGGCCTGCTCTTGGCCGATAACGTAATCGTCAAGGTGGCGGCGAATTTCGTGTGGCGTCGGCAACGCACTGCGCTCACGGTGGGGCGCCACTTCCTTAATTTCTTCGCGAATAATGTCGTTACACAAGTCAACACATTCATCGCAGATATACACCGACGGCCCGGCAATCAGCTTACGCACTTCATGCTGGCTTTTGCCGCAAAAAGAGCAGTACAGTAACTTTCCTGAACCGTCTTTGCGCTTATCTGTCATGAGTTAAACCTCTTTTTCGTCTTTTGCCCGCAGGCCAACCACAGCGATACCGCTACAACGAACGCCGATACTTATAGCCAATACGCGTAAAATAACCCCGCACAACAGACTATCGGTCGAACACTGATTTTTAGCTACACCAGACCGCTAATATGGCGAATTATTACCCACGGTTAGTGAATACGGAGTCTACCAAACCGTAGTCTACTGCCTCACTGGCAGAGAGGAAACGATCGCGCTCGGTGTCTCTCTCTATCGCTTCAAGAGGCTGACCCGTATGTTTCGCCATCAGCTCATTCATCTTGGCTTTCACTTTCAGTATTTCTTTGGCATGGATTTCAATATCTGTTGCCTGCCCTTGGAAACCGCCCAATGGCTGGTGAATCATGACGCGCGAGTTAGGCAAGCAAATACGTTTACCTTTGGCTCCCGCAGTCAATAGGAACGCGCCCATAGAACAGGCCTGTCCCATACAGATCGTGCTGACATCTGGCTTGATAAACTGCATGGTGTCATAAATGGACATACCGGCAGTAATGACGCCACCAGGGGAATTAATGTACAGATAAATGTCTTTTTCTGGGTTTTCGGCTTCCAGAAACAGCATCTGTGCCACAACCAGGTTCGCCATGTGATCTTCGACCTGACCAGTCAGGAAGATTATCCGTTCTTTTAGCAGACGGGAATAGATATCGTAAGAACGTTCCCCACGCGAGGTCTGTTCAACCACCATCGGCACTAACGCCATATGAGGTGCTTGTCTTTCTTGTTCGCCACTGTATGACATTCACGTCTCCTAGATAAAATGCGTCCGGCACTCTTAGCGTTGTTCAATCATTGCATTGTTCAATCATCGTATTACTCAATTCTACTAGAGATAGAGAGGGATGACTATGGAACCCTGCCCCACCCCAGTTGAACAACCCATACGGCCGAGAATCCTTACCTGCTGTGCCCACTTTTCCTCTTCAGTGAGTGGGGGCACACGCATTGTATTTCAAGCTTACACTATCAATCGTTCTCTATTAAAGCGCCAATCATTTTATTCTTAACACGTTATCGGCACGACAACGTTGCGGTTTAACTCGTTGCCTGACCTAACAAATTCTCTGCATGAGTCAATAATAGTGCAATTTCAGGCGCCCCTCTCTCGCCGATTCACTGGCGGAGGCGAAGGCGCTAAACGCCGGCGTTAAGTACCACCTAAACGATAATCATCAGTATTGCGAACGCTATAAGCAAAAAGCCCGCGCCATAAGGCACGGGCTTTGATAGGGAAGCATCCCCGCTACGCAATAAACAATGTTGATATCAACAAGGTTTATGCCGTAGTTGTTTGATTCATCAGTTCGTTGAAGCTGACTGATTTCTCAACGACTTTCGCTTTAGCAAGTACGGTTTCTACCGCTTGCTCTTCCAGAGCAACGTTACGCATGTTGTTGAGCAGCTCTTTGTTTTTGCTGTAGAACTCGATAACTTCCTGCGGATCTTCGTAAGCAGAAGCCATCTCTTCGATCAACGCATTAACGCGTGCTTCGTCAGCTTTCAGCTCATTGGTGCTGATAACTTCGCCCAGCAGCAGACCGATAACAACACGACGTTTAGCTTGCTCTTCGAACAGCTCACGCGGTAATTCCTGCGCTTGCTTCTCGTTGCCGCCAAAACGCTGTGCAGCCTGACGGCGCAGAACGTCGATTTCGCCATCGATCAGTGCAACTGGCACATCGATTTCGTTGGCGTTGATCAGTCCGTCCAGAACCTGAGTTTTCACACGGTTACGCACCGCGCCTTTCAGCTCACGTTCCATATTTTTACGAACTTCAGCACGCAGACCTTCCTGAGAACCATCAGCCACGCCGAAACGTTTGATGAATTCTTCAGTCAATTCAGGCAGCTCACGCTCTTCAACTTTCTTCAGGACGATAGCGAACTGAGCCGCTTTTCCTTTCAGGTTTTCAGCGTGGTAATCTTCTGGGAAGTTCACGTCGATAGTGAATTCTTCACCCGCTTTGTGTCCAACGACGCCATCTTCAAAGCCTGGGATCATGCGGTTCTGGCCCATTGCCAGAACGAAGTCGGACGCTTTTCCGCCTTCAAAGACTTCACCGTCGATAGAGCCAGTGAAATCGATCGTTGCACGATCTTCCGCTGCCGCAGCGCGGTCGGTTTCTTTCCAGGTTGCCTGTTGCTTACGCAGCGTGTCCAGCATGGTATCAACGTCAGCATCGGTCACTTCAACAACCGGTTTTTCAACTTCGATCGCATCCAGACCTTTCAGTTCGATTTCCGGGTACACGTCAAACTCAACAGAGTAAGTGAAGTCGCCGCCTACCGCATATTCGCCAGGGATATAGTTAGGCGCGCCAACCGGATTAATTTTTTCTTTGATGATCGCGTCAACAAAGTTGCGCTGCATCAGGTCACCCAATACGTCCTGGCGCACGGAGGCACCATAACGCTGAGCAACAACATTCATCGGCACTTTGCCTTTACGAAAACCGTCAATACGTACTTTTTTGGCCGCGTTGACCAGCTCGCTCTTCACCGCACTCTCAATGATGTCAGCAGCAACGGTAATCGTTACGCGACGTCCCAGACCTTGAGTGGTTTCAACTGAAACTTGCATCTTGTTACCTCAAAAAATCACAGTGATCGGTCAACCCCAAAACTATTCTCGCGACGAAAACTCTCACGACAGCAGGGCTGATTCAGCGCTGGCACCAAGGCGCACAGGCTTAAATAAACCTCGCAGAACCGGGAAATTGCCAACCCCGTCCCTGTAGTCAGAAGCGTCCCGAATACATTCAGGAAAAATAGACGCAGCATTATAGCGATATAGAGGGGATGAGTCGAGAACGGCGGGCAGACTATTACAGCAACGGATTCACACTTTTGTTAGTAACCCGCCCCGATATGTCAGGAACGGGCCATATTAATGACTTAAGAAAGGATGCCAGCGCCACCGCAAGGCGGTGAAGAAGGGACGGCATTTTGCAAGCTGATCCACTCTTTTGTCGTATACGTATGTAACGCGAGTGCATGCACCGACCCCGCCAGTTCAGCGGCCAGTACGGCATAGACTGCGCGATGCCGTCCAATCACGCGTTCGCCCGTGAATTTATCGCTGACCAGCACAACTTTAAAATGACTTTCCGCGCCCGCAGGCACGTTGTGGCGATAGCTCTCATCAGTCACTTCTAAATGAACAGGTTCAAAACCCACACGCAGCTTTTCTTCTATCGTTTCACGCATCATACGACTACCCTTTCGGCTTGGGGAAAATGTGATATCAACGCGACATTGCTGCCATTCACCGATGTCCGAATCAGTATAACCTTAGCGTTTTTTCAATCTGTTATGCGTAAGAGCGGCATGACAAAGAAGAAAAAGGGTCGCTAAGGGTGGAGATATCATCGGCGGTATTGATGTGATAAAAACGTTTTTCTGGGTCAACGGCATGAAAAAGATGAATTTCAGGACAATTTACCTGCTATCGGCTCTTTTTCCTGCCTGTGGCGATGATATGATATCAACAATATTTGTCAGCTCACCACACTAATCATTACTGAGAAAATACGAATGTTAAAAAAATTATTTTTCCCTCTTCTGGCCGTCATTCTGCTTGCAGGATGTGCAGCAAAAAGCAACACGCTGAACATCAGCCCCAAAATCAGCCTGCCTTCCCAGGACCCGACGCTGATGGGCGTAACGATTAGTATCAATGGTGCAGACCAACGCGCCGATCAGGCTCTGGCGAAAGTGAATCGCGATGGCCAACTGATTACGCTGACGCCTTCTCGCGATCTGCGTTTCCTGTTGCAAGAAGCGCTGGAGAAACAAATGACCGCACGTGGTTACATGATCGGTACGGGCGGCCCGGTAGCCTTGCAGATCGTGGTTAACCACCTGTACGCCGATGTCTCCGAAGGCAACCTGCGCTACAACATCACCACCAAAGCGGATATCTCCATCATTTCTCAGGCGGCAAATGGCAACAAGCAGGTGAAAAACTACCGCTCAACCTATACCGTTCAGGGCGCGTTTACTGCCAACAATCAGAACATTACCAATGCCGTTAACACGGTGTTAGGCGATGTCATCAACGACATGGCGCAAGACACGACTGTAAGTGGCTTTATCAAAGAAAACGCCCGTTAATTTCTGTACGCCGCTTCCCTTGCTCCTGAACGCTCACGGAGCAAGGGAAAGGACTCTTCATGTTTAGTCGCATCATTGCTTTATTCAGCCAACGTAATTCGCTTTTTATGCTGTTGCTTGGCTTCGCTTCCGGTTTACCACTGGCATTGACATCCGGCACATTGCAAGCCTGGATGACTGTCGAGAATGTCGATCTGAAAACCATTGGTTTCTTCTCTTTGGTTGGTCAAGCCTACGTATTCAAGTTCCTGTGGTCCCCGCTGATGGACCGCTACACCCCACCGTTTCTCGGCCGACGCCGTGGCTGGCTGATACTCAGTCAACTTCTGCTGATTGCTGCCATTATTGGTATGGGGTTTATGAACCCGGCTCGCGATCTCTGGTGGCTGGCTGCGCTGGCAGTTCTGGTCGCGTTCTGCTCCGCTTCTCAGGATATTGTTTTTGATGCCTATAAGACGGATTTACTTCCTCCAGAAGAACGCGGTACGGGCGCAGCCACCTCGGTATTAGGTTATCGTCTGGCGATGCTGGTTTCAGGTGGACTGGCGTTGTGGATGGCCGATCGCTATTTCGGCTGGCAGGCCACCTACTGGTTAATGGCAGGACTCATGCTGATCGGTGTGTTCGCGACCCTGCTAGCACCGGAACCACTGAATAGCCAGCCAGCGCCACGCAGCATGGAGCAAGCGATTGTTGCCCCTTTGCGCGATTTCTTCGCACGCAACAACGCCTGGCTCATTCTTCTGCTTATCGTGTTATACAAGCTCGGTGACGCCTTTGCGATCAGCTTGACGACAACCTTCCTGATACGCGGCGTTGGCTTCAATGCAGGTGATGTCGGGCTGGTTAATAAGACGCTTGGGCTCTTCGCCACCATCGTTGGAGCGATTTACGGCGGATTATTGATGCAGCGGATCTCCTTGTTCAGAGCGTTGATGCTGTTTGGTATTCTTCAGGCCGTGTCCAACGCGGGGTACTGGTTGCTGGCTATCACCGCCAAAAGTCTGTTCACCATGGCTACCGCTGTTTTTCTGGAAAACCTCTGCGGCGGTATGGGGACAGCAGCATTTGTCGCACTATTGATGACGCTGTGCAATAAGTCGTTCTCAGCCACACAGTTTGCTCTTCTTTCTGCCCTTGCCGCCGTCGGACGGGTTTACGTTGGTCCTATCGCAGGCTGGTTTGTCGAATCCTATGGCTGGGCATGGTTCTACCTGTTCTCGATTTTTGCCGCGTTACCGGGTCTGGCCATCCTGCTGATCTGCCGTGAGACGTTGGAGTTTACCCAGAAAACCGACACCTTTCAGTTACGCACAAACTTCCAGAATTATTACAAGAAAGCCTTACATATGTTGGAATTGGGTGCGATTGTGCTGGCATTGTGGCTCATACTGCTAATCAGCAATGCGCTGGAATGGTCCTCATTGCCTCTGTTGGCAGAATACCTGCTCGCCGCAGGCGGCGCACTCGCTCTGCTGGGCATTTTCTTCGGTAGCTTGCTGGATTATCTGTCACTTCGGCGCGCGTCCAAACAGTCCGCGCACTAACGATATTCGTTCAGGCAGCGCTCATCTGCTGCCTGAACCTATTACATCGTTCCTTTATTTAATTATTTTTCTCATAATATCTTGCTAGAGGGAATTTTATTTCCTCGTAAAAATCCCTCAGAACTAATTTCATTTGTTATCAAACACGCAGGTTGAGCAAAAAATTTCTCCAAACTAAAAATAGAAAATAAGCGTTACGGTGAGTTGTAATTTCTTATTATCCCTCCATACTCTTATCTGGGTAGCCTCTTAATTTGCTGTTTTTCAATACCATTTTTATTTTGGCTATCTTTGTGACATTAAGGGCAAAAAACAGCAACAAACGGCTGACATAACCTTAATCATGTTTACAGTGCAGTAACCTTCCCGTAAAATGCCCGCTCGCGTAAAATGACAATAGAGCCCTTGTTATTGAGGTCGCTAGATGAGACTCAAGAAATACAATACAATTTTTGGGATGCTGTCTTTATTTGCAGCCACTGCTCTACTGAGCGGTTGCGATATGGCGCTGATGAACCCCAAAGGAGAGATCGGGTTAGAGCAAAGATCGTTAATACTGACTGCCATCGGGCTGATGTTGATCGTTGTGATTCCCGTTATCGTTATGACGATAGCTTTTGCCTGGAAGTTCCGTGCTTCCAATGAAAAGGCAAAATATACCCCGAACTGGTCACACTCCAATAAGATTGAAGCTGTAGTTTGGACTGTGCCAATTATCATTATCGTCATTCTTGGCACGATTACCTGGAAGACGACCCACTCGCTTGATCCCTATAAGCCACTGGTGTCAGACGTCAAACCTATCAATGTCGAAGTTGTTTCGCTTGACTGGAAATGGCTGTTTGTTTACCCGGACTTGGGTATCGCGACGGTTAACGAACTGGCTTTCCCTGCCAACGTACCTGTTGCGTTCAAGATTACATCCGACTCCGTGATGAACTCCTTCTTCATCCCTCGCCTTGGTGGACAAATCTATGCCATGGCCGGAATGCAGACGAAGCTCCACCTGATCGCTAACGAACCGGGCAAATATGACGGTATCTCTGGCGGCTATAGTGGTAAAGGCTTCTCTGGTATGAAGTTCACCGCGATTGCTACACCAACTCAACAAGAGTTCGACCAGTGGGTTGCGAACGTTCGGTCGTCCCCTAAGACACTGAATACCATGGATGAATTCAACACTTTGGCTAAACCAAGTGAATTCCATCCTGTCGAATACTTCTCCAGTGTCCAGCCGGATTTGTTTAATAATCTTATTCGCAAATTCACAGGCAGCGGCATGAACATGCAACATCATGGTGAAGGCATGAAGCACGACGAAAACATGCAACACGGTGAGGGTATGAACATGGGCGAGCATAGCTCGCACAAAGGAGCCGAGGGATAATACGATGTTCGGAAAACTTACACTCGATGCGGTTCCGTATCACGAACCCATTATTATGGTCACCGTGGCGGCGATCATCGTTGGCGGCCTTGCGCTGCTGGCGGCAATAACCTATTTCGGTAAGTGGAAATGGCTGTGGGCCGAATGGTTCACCTCCGTCGACCACAAGAAAATCGGTATCATGTACATCATCGTCGGTCTGGTGATGATGATACGTGGTTTCGCCGATGCAATCATGATGCGTGGCCAGCAGGTGCTGGCCTCTGCCGGGCAAGAAGGCTTCCTAAACGCTCACCACTACGATCAGATTTTCACCGCGCACGGTGTCATCATGATCTTCTTCGTGGCGACACCGTTTGTCGTTGGCCTGATGAACCTTGCGGTTCCTTTGCAGATCGGTGCACGTGACGTTGCTTTCCCCTTCCTGAACTCCCTCAGCTTCTGGCTGTTTGTAGCGGGCGTTGTCTTGATCAACCTCTCCCTCGGGGTAGGTGAGTTCGCACAGACGGGTTGGGTGGCGTATCCGCCGCTTTCAGGGAAGGAGTACAGTCCCGGCGTCGGGGTCGATTACTGGATATGGAGTCTACAGATATCCGGTGTAGGTACCACGCTGACGGGTGTTAACTTCTTCGCTACCATTCTGAAGATGCGCGCGCCTGGCATGACGCTGATGAAAATGCCAGTATTTACCTGGACGGCACTGTGTACCAACGTGCTGATCATTGCCGCATTCCCAATATTGACCGTTACCATTGCGTTGCTGACGCTTGACCGTTACCTCGGCACCCATTTCTTTACCAATGATATGGGTGGCAACATGATGATGTACATCAACCTGATTTGGGCATGGGGTCATCCTGAGGTTTACATTCTGGTGCTGCCGATATTCGGTGTTTACTCCGAAGTGGTTGCCACCTTCTGTAAGAAACGTTTGTTTGGCTA
Source organism: Pectobacterium brasiliense (assembly GCF_016950255.1). NCBI lineage: Bacteria > Pseudomonadati > Pseudomonadota > Gammaproteobacteria > Enterobacterales > Pectobacteriaceae > Pectobacterium > Pectobacterium brasiliense. The sequence continues at coordinate 1,832,949 of NZ_JACGFN010000001.1, forward strand.
CACCTCACTGGTGTGGGCAACCATTGCGATTACGGTTCTGTCGTTCATCGTTTGGCTGCACCACTTCTTTACCATGGGGTCCGGCGCGAACGTCAACGCCTTCTTTGGTATAGCCACCATGATTATTTCAATCCCAACCGGGGTTAAAATCTTCAACTGGCTGTTCACTATGTATCAAGGCCGTATTCAGTCTCACTCCACGATGCTGTGGACCACGGGCTTCATCATCACCTTCACCATCGGTGGGATGACCGGCGTACTGCTGGCCGTACCGGGTGCGAACTTTGTCCTGCACAACAGCCTGTTCCTGATTGCTCACTTCCATAACGTGATCATCGGCGGCGTGGTGTTTGGTTGCTTCGCAGGTATCACTTACTGGTTCCCGAAAGCCTTTGGTTTCACCCTGAACGAAACCTGGGGTAAACGTGCGTTCTGGTTCTGGATTATTGGCTTCTTCGTTGCCTTCATGCCGCTGTACGTTCTCGGCTTCATGGGGATGACGCGTCGTCTGAGCCAGCAAATCAACCCTGAATTCCACGCCTTGCTGGTTGTGGCCTCCATCGGTGCGGTATTGATTGGTATCGGTGTACTGTGTCAGGTGATCCAGTTCTACGTCAGTATCCGTGACCGTGACCAGAACCGTGACCTGACGGGCGACCCGTGGGGTGGACGCACGCTGGAGTGGGCAACGTCTTCTCCTGCGCCGTTCTACAACTTCGCTATCGTGCCACACATCAACGATCGTGACGCATTCTGGGAAGCGAAAGAGAAAGGTGAAGCTTACAAGCGCCCTGCCAGCTATGAAGAGATTCACATGCCGAAGAACACCGGCGCTGGTGTGATTATCTCCGCATTCAGCCTGGTATTCGGTTTTGCCATGATCTGGCATATCTGGTGGCTTGCCATCGCTGGCTTCGCTGGCATGATTGTGACCTGGATTGTGCATAGCTTTAATCAAGACGTGGATTACTACGTGCCGGTTAAAGAAATTGAGCAAATTGAGAATCAGAATTTTGATCAACTCAGTAAGGCAGGCGTGAAACATGTCAACTGAAACTCTGACTAACCACAATACAGCCCATGCAGAGCATGGGCACCACGACACAGGCGCGACCAAGGTATTTGGTTTCTGGGTCTACCTGATGAGCGACCTGATTATTTTCGGGTCACTGTTCGCAACCTATGCGGTACTGGTTAACGGTACTGCGGGTGGCCCAAGCGGGAAAGAGCTTTTCCAACTGCCTTTCGTGCTGGTGGAAACGTTCGCGCTGTTGTTCAGTAGTATTACCTACGGCATGGCGATGATCGCCATGAACAAGGGCAACAAATCTCAGGTTAATACCTGGTTAGGCGTGACCTTCCTGTTCGGTCTGGTGTTTATCGGGATGGAAATCTATGAGTTCCATCATCTGATCGTGGAAGGCTATGGCCCGGATCGCAGCGCGTTCCTGTCCGCCTTCTTCGCACTGGTCGGTACCCACGGGATTCACGTAACAGGCGGTCTGATTTGGTTGGTCATCATGATGATTCAGGTCTCTAAACGTGGCCTGACTGCAACCAACAAAACACGTCTGATGTGCCTGAGTCTGTTCTGGCACTTCCTCGACGTGGTATGGATCTGTGTCTTCACCGTTGTTTATCTGCTGGGGGCGATGTAATGAGTCATTCAACAACCGATCATTCAGGTGCCAGCCACGGCAGCGTTAAGTCATACGTGATAGGTTTTGTTCTGTCTGTGATTTTGACAGTGATTCCTTTCAGTATGGTCATGAGCGGCACTGCCTCGCATAGCGCCATCCTTTTCACGGTGGTGGGATGTGCAGTGGTTCAGATTCTGGTACATCTGGTGTATTTCCTGCACCTGAATACGTCCTCAGAAGAGCGCTGGAACGTGGTGGCTCTTGTGTTTGCCGTCCTGATTATCGCGATTGTCGTCGTGGGCTCCATCTGGATTATGATGAGCGCACACCACAATATGATGATCCAGTAACAGAGCCGTAAAAGATGATTAAGCAATACCTGCAAGTTACTAAACCAGGAATTATTTTCGGAAATCTGATTTCCGTTATCGGTGGATTTCTCCTTGCGGCCCAAGGCCGCATTGATTATCCCCTGTTTTTCGCCACCCTCGTGGGTGTGTCGTTAGTCGTTGCATCTGGCTGCGTGTTTAACAACGTCATTGACCGCGACATCGACAAGAAAATGGAGAGAACCAAAAATCGGGTTCTGGTAAAGGGACTGATTTCGCTGAAGGTAACGCTGGTTTACGCATCGCTGTTAGGTATTGCGGGCTTTGCTCTGCTCTACATCGCGGCTAACCCGCTGGCCATGTGGCTGGCGGTGATGGGCTTCGTCGTGTATGTCGGTGTGTATAGTCTGTACATGAAGCGGCATTCTGTTTATGGCACGCTGATTGGCAGCCTGTCTGGCGCGGCACCACCGGTTATCGGTTACTGTGCCGTCAGCAACCAGTTCGACGCTGGCGCATTGATTCTGCTGCTGATCTTTAGCCTGTGGCAGATGCCGCATTCCTACGCGATTGCGATTTTCCGCTTCAAGGATTATCAGGCCGCCAATATCCCGGTACTGCCTGTTGTGAAAGGCATCTCCGTTGCGAAACACCACATCACGCTGTACATCGTGGCGTTTGCAGTAGCAACATTGATGCTGTCTCTCGGCGGCTATGCCGGCTATAAATATCTGATCGTTGCCGCAGCAGTGAGCGTCTGGTGGTTGGGTATGGCGCTGTCAGGCTATAAAAATGCGATTGATGACCGTGTATGGGCAAGAAAACTGTTTGTTTTCTCCATTGTCGCGATTACGTCACTGAGCGTCATGATGTCCGTGGATTCAATGGCACCCGCGCATGAAATCATGCTGACCTACCTGCGTTAATCACAAGCAGCGTTACATGCATTAAGAAAAACAGGTGGCTTGTCCGCCTGTTTTTTTATGTCATATTTTCTGCACGTCCCCTTCGGGCCGTCGCCAGCAATGTTGGAAAATGCTCCCTGCGTTTTTTTCTTTTCTCCTCTCCTACTTTCTCCTACGCCAAATCACGTAACAAACCTATCGTTTACTGTCTGACCAAGAACGCACTAAAATAGTGTCAATTGCTTTTCAGAGGTACACATGAACGATAATAAAATGACCCCTGGCGAATTACGCGCCACATGGGGCTTGGGAGCCGTTTTTTCACTGCGCATGCTTGGCATGTTTATGGTGTTGCCTGTCCTGACAACTTACGGCATGGCCTTACAGGGTGCCAGTGAAGCGCTGATCGGTATTGCCATTGGCATTTATGGCCTGATGCAGGCTATTTTCCAGATTCCCTTCGGCCTGGCTTCTGACCGCATCGGCAGAAAACCTCTGATCGTTGGAGGATTGTTGATTTTTGCTCTCGGCAGTGTCATCGCTGCACTGAGCGACTCTATCTGGGGCATTATCCTTGGCCGAGCACTACAAGGCGCGGGGGCAATCTCCGCTGCCGTTATGGCGCTGCTTTCCGACCTGACGCGTGAGCAGAACCGAACGAAAGCGATGGCATTTATCGGCGTGAGCTTCGGCGTCACCTTTGCTATCGCGATGGTCGTTGGTCCTATCGTTACCCACGCCTTCGGCTTACAGGCGCTCTTCTGGGGCATCGCGCTTCTGTCACTCGCAGGGATTGTCATTACTCTGACGCTGATTCCTTCCGCACCTGAGCACGTTCTGAATCGAGAATCGGCGATGGTGCGCGGCAGTTTCCGCAAAGTGCTCAGCAATAGCCGCCTGCTGAAACTGAATATCGGCATCATGTGTCTTCATATTTTATTGATGTCGAGCTTCGTCGCCCTCCCCCGAGTCATGGAATCTGTGGGGTTAGCACCGCAGGATCACTGGAAAGTCTATCTGACCACGATGCTGATCTCTTTTGTCGGCGTCGTGCCTTTCATCATTTATGCTGAAGTGAAAAGACGAATGAAGCAGGTCTTCATCGGCTGCATCGTGGTCCTGATCGCCGCAGAGGTTGTCTTATGGTCGGCGGGCAACCATCTTTGTCAAATTATCATCGGCGTACAGCTGTTCTTCCTGGCCTTCAACGTCATGGAAGCACTGCTGCCCTCGCTGATTAGCAAGGAATCACCTGCGGGATATAAAGGCACCGCGATGGGCGTTTACTCCACCACACAGTTCATCGGTGTAGCCATTGGCGGGAGCCTCGGCGGCGGACTGTTTGAGCTTTATGGCGCTTCTGCCGTCTTTATGGCTGGCGCGGCCATTGCGACCATCTGGCTACTCGTCAGCTTCACCATGCAAGAACCGCCTTATCTCAGCAGCCTGAGAATTACACTGCCTGATTTAGCGCTGCGCGATAGTGAATTGGAACAGAAAATACGTACCCAACCCGGCGTTGCAGAAGTTGTCGTCGTGCCGGATGAGCAGAGTGCTTATGTGAAGATCGACAACAAAAAGACCAATCGGCAGCAGTTAGAACAGTTGGTAGGACAGAACTAAATAGAAAGGCCAGCTTTTGCTGGCCTTTCTGTTCATCGGCGGCTGACTAAAAGTATCAATCGCGGAAGTTGGTAAACTGGAACGGTTGCCCCAGATTTCCGCCGCGAATCAGCGCCATCACACCTTGTAAGTCATCGCGTGATTTACCGGTTACGCGCACCTGTTCACCCTGAATCTGCGCCTGCACTTTCAGCTTGCTGTCTTTAATCAGCTTGATGATTTGCTTCGCCAGCGTCGTTTCAATACCTTGCTTCAGCTTCGCTTCCACGCTGTACGTTTTTCCGCTGTGTTCCATTTCTTCTGGGATCTCCAGCGAACCGCCTTCAATACCGCGCTTAACCAGTTTTTCACGCAGAATATCAACCAGCTGTTGTACCTGAAAATCAGACTCGCTGGCCACTTTGATACTCTGTGATTTCTCATTCAGTTCAAAGCTGGCCGGAACATTACGAAAATCCCAACGGGTGCTCAGATCGCGTGTCGCATTTTCCACCGCGTTACGGACTTCCTGCATATCAATTTCCGAAACAATATCGAAAGATGGCATAATTCGCTCTCCTGACAAATTTGGCTGGCGAGCATAATAACCGCTCTTCTGCGATAAGCAAGATGCCAGACACAATCCCGATTTTTACTCGGCATCCGGCAAACCGGCCGAATAACTCAAGATCGTGACATGAATGATAGCCTATGATGGCAGAACGACAGCGCCCGCATCAAATAGGGAGACGTACATGAAAATCACCGTTCTTGGCTGTGGCGCGCTGGGTCAGCTTTGGCTCGCCGCGTTACATCAGCAAGGGCATGATGTCCAGGGATGGCTGCGCATTCCGCAACCGTATTGTCCAGTCAATGTCACTATGCTGGACGGTCAGCACTGTAATCTCAACCTGACAGCGAACGACCCCGATCATCTTGCCCAAAGCGAACTTCTGCTGGTGACGCTAAAAGCCTGGCAAGTTTCCGATGCTGTTATCGCGCTATTGCCGCAGCTCAACCCACAGTGCACGATTCTGCTTTTACACAATGGAATGGGCACGCGGGAAGAATTACCGTCGTTGCAGCAACCACTGGTGCTCGGTATCACCACCCACGCTGCCCGACGCGACATCAATAACGTCGTACACGTTGCGGCAGGCACTACGCATATTGGCACATTTAACGGTGACAGCAGCCAAAGCCATTTAGCTGAAGTGCTGCATCAGGCCTTGCCTGATGTGGCCTGGCACACCAACATTAGCGCCACCTGCTGGCTGAAACTGGCGGCTAACTGCGTCATCAATCCACTGACGGTGAAATATCACTGCACTAATGGCGAGCTTTCTGCGTATCCAGAACTGATTGTGTCACTTTGTCAGGAGGTGGCCAGCGTCATGGAACGGGAAGGCTTCCATACATCGGGAGATAGTCTGCTGCTCTACGTGAATCAAATTATTCAGAACACTGCGGCAAACACCTCATCGATGTTGCAGGACATCATCGCTCAGCGGCATACCGAAATTGATTACATTACCGGGTATTTACTGCACCGTGCGCGTCTCCACGGTCTGACACTCCCTGAAAATGCCCGTCTGTTTGACTACATTAAGCAAAAGGAAAATGATTATGACCGCATCGGCACTGGTGTGTCTGGCACCTGGTAGTGAAGAAACTGAGGCCGTCACGACCATCGATTTGCTTGTCCGGGCAGGTATTCAGGTCACGCTTGCCAGCGTAGCCAGCGATGGCAATCTTGAGATCGTCTGCTCGCGTGGAGTAAGGCTACTGGCGGATGCTCCACTGGCTACCGTCGCCGATCGGCCTTTCGATGTGCTGGTGTTACCGGGCGGCCTGCAAGGTGCGGAGTGCTTCCGCGATAGCCCAATACTGGTGGAATGCATTCGACAAGCGCATCTGGAAGGGAAAATTGTCGCCGCGATGTGTGCAACGCCTGCGCTGGTGCTGGAATATCATCAGCTGTTCCCCGTCGGAAACATGACGGGCTATCCTGCGTTTAAGGATAAGATTGCGCCAGAAAAATGGATGGAAAAGCGTGTCGTCTACGATCCGCGCGTGAATCTGTTAACCACTCAAGGGCCAGGCACCAGCATGGATTTCGCTTTGAAGATCATTGATTTGCTGCTGGGAAAAGAAAAAGCCGCCGAAGTCGCCGCACAGCTCATCCTGCCGCCGGGTATTCATAACTATCGCGATTAACGTAGATGAAAAAGGCGCTTGCGCGCCTTTCTATATTACGGACGGTATACCTTCACATTGGTAAAACCTTGCTCACGCAGGTACAGCGCCTGCAAGCGGCTCATCACGCCACGTTCACAGTAAAGCAGATAGGTTTTGCTCTGATCCAAATCGCCAAACTGTGTACCCAGCTTGTAGAACGGTAAAGATTTGATTTCGATCTGATCCAATTCAAGCGGCTTATCGTCCTGTTCATCTGGAGAACGGATATCCAGCAGCACGTCGGTTGGCGCAAATGACGCGACCGTTTCGACCTCGACCACGTCTTGCTTGGTCTGCTCGGCGATCTCACGGATATCAATATTCCGGGCTTCACTCACCACACGATCCAGGATAGCGAAATCAAAGTGACCTTCTTCGGCCTCAATCTTCGCTTTCACCGCCTTCACCGTCGGGCTTTTAGAGATCACACCGCAGTATTCCGGCATCGTTTTGGCGAAATCTTCCGTCCCCAGTTCGCGCGCCTGTTTGATAATGTGTTCTTTATCATGAGAAATCAGCGGACGCAGAATCAGCGTGTCGGAGGCATTATCGATCAAACGCAGGTTGGTCAGCGTCTGGCTGGACACCTGCCCTAACGCTTCACCAGTCACCAGCGCCTGAACACCGTAACGTTCGGCAACTTTGGAGGCCGCGCGCACCATCATACGCTTCAGCACGACGCCCATCTGGCCGTCATCGACCTTCTCGAGAATTTCACCCACGACAGGATCGAAGTCGATAGCAATAAAGCGCACCCGATGTGAGCTTCCAAAACGGTTCCACAGATAATGTGCCACCTGTTTCACACCAATCTCGTGTGCTGCACCGCCAAGATTGAAGAAGCAGTAATGCACGCGGCATCCGCGACGCATCAACATATAGCTGGATACACCAGAGTCGAAACCACCGGAAATCAGTGATAACACATCTTCCTGCGTACCAATCGGGTAGCCACCGATCCCTTCATAGCGACCTTTAATCAGCAGCAGACGATCCTGTTCGATTTCCAGATGCACGGTGATCTGAGGCGCAGTGAGGTTGACTCGCGCAGTCTCAATATGCTGGTTCAAACCGCCGCCAACATAGCGCTCTACGTCCTGTGAGCTAAACTCATGCTTACCGCGGCGTTTTACCCGCACACAAAACGTCTTACCTTCCAACCGTTCACGATACAGGGTCAACGCCTGTTCAAAGATGTTATGCACGTCGGTGTAGGCGTGGTCTTCAACTTCCAGAATATGGTGAATACCTGGAATTCTCGTCAGCGCATCACGAATCGTTTCACGCTGATTTTCGTCTTTAGCCCGAACTTCGATATGATCCCAGTGACGGACAACCGCCAGCGTTTCATCATAGTGTTTTAATACGTTGCGAATGTTTCCGGTTAGAATCTTGATAAAGCGCAACCGCACAGATTGGCTCTTGATGGTGATTTCCGGGAACAATTTAATGATAAACTTCATGGTGGCTGTCGTTACTTGGTCAGAAAGGTGTAAATAAATTCACCCTGGGCACTAAAATCACGTTATCGGTAAAATCAGCCAGAACAGAGATGATTTTACCAATAGCATCCAAGGCGCGGAGTATATCATTATATGCAGATATACTGTGCGTTTTAACCGTATAATCGTCGCGCCATCTGCGGATGACCAAACGTAACACCACGCTTTGCCGCCACAAGCCAACGGCGTATAACACCAGGATTCCGAAACCATTATGCCTAAGAAGACCGAGCAGCCAGTCAGCTTTGAAAGCTCACTGAACGAACTGGAAAAAATCGTTACCCGCCTCGAATCAGGCGAACTGCCGCTGGATGATGCGCTAAATGAGTTCGAGCATGGCATCCAGCTCGCTCGCCAGGGTCAGCAAAAACTGCAACAGGCGGAACAGCGCGTACAAATCCTGCTGAGTGACGATCCTGAAGCGCCGCTGTCGCCGTTTACGCCGGATAATGACTCACTATGACCGATTTCAGCACGAAACTGAATGCGCATTACCAACGCACTAACCGTATGTTGGGGCATTTCATCGCCGACCTCCCCTTTCAGAGTAGTCCACTGGTCAATGCGATGGAGTATGGCTCACTCTTAGGAGGCAAACGCCTGCGCCCGTTTCTGGTTTATACTACTGGCGAACTGTTTGGCATGCCGTTAGAGAGTCTGGATGCCCCTGCCGCGGCAGTCGAATGTATCCATGCCTATTCATTGATTCATGACGATCTGCCGGCAATGGACGACGACGATTTACGTCGTGGACAGCCGACCTGCCACATCAAATTTGGCGAAGCTAATGCCATTTTGGCCGGCGATGCATTGCAAACGCTGGCGTTCTCCATTTTGGCCGATGCACCGATGCCACAGGTCTCTGACCGCGATCGGCTGGCGATGCTCTCAGAATTGGCTCACGCCAGTGGCGTCGCAGGCATGTGCGGTGGTCAGGCTTTCGATCTGGAAGCGGAAGGTCATCAGGTCGATCTGGCCGCGTTAGAACGGATTCACCGCCACAAAACCGGTGCCTTGATTCGCGCTGCTGTCCGACTAGGCGCACTGGCCGCCGGTGAAACAGGTCGCGATGCTTTGCCCCATCTGGATCGCTACGCTAACGCGATTGGGCTCGCTTTTCAGGTTCAGGACGATATTCTCGATGTTGTTGGCGACAGCGCAACAACAGGAAAACGTCAGGGTGCAGACCAACAGCTAGGTAAAAGCACCTATCCCAGTTTACTGGGGTTAGATAACGCACGAAAAAAAGCACAGGAGCTCTATCAGGAATCACTGGCATCGCTTGACGACCTCGTCGCATCCAGCTCAATTCCTCTGAATATTGCCCCATTACAAGCGCTGGCGAATTTCATCGTTGAACGCGATAAGTAATTACCTAATGAGTCTCTAATGAGTTTTGATACCGCGAAGTACCCTACATTGGCGTTAGTGGAAACACCGGATGAACTTCGGTTGTTGCCGAAAGAGAGCTTGCCAAAGCTGTGCGATGAGCTGCGCCAATATCTGCTGGACAGCGTCAGCCGTTCAAGCGGCCATTTTGCTTCAGGGTTAGGGACGGTTGAATTAACGGTTGCACTGCATTACGTCTATAACACCCCTTTCGATCATCTGGTGTGGGATGTCGGCCATCAGGCTTATCCGCACAAGATCATTACCGGCCGTCGCGATCGTATTTCAACGATCCGCCAAAAAGGCGGCTTGCACCCTTTTCCATGGCGTGATGAAAGCGACTATGACGTATTAAGCGTCGGGCATTCATCCACATCAATCAGTGCCGGACTGGGCATGGCCGTTGCGGCCGAGCGTGAAGGCAAAGGCCGCCGTACCGTTTGTGTGATTGGCGACGGCGCAATTACCGCAGGCATGGCCTTTGAGGCGATGAACCACGCGGGCGACATCAAATCCGATCTGCTGGTTGTGCTGAACGACAATGAAATGTCGATTTCAGAAAACGTCGGCGCACTGAACAACCATCTGGCGCAGCTGCTATCCGGCAAGCTCTACGCCAGCCTGCGCGAAGGCGGTAAAAAGGTCTTATCCGGCCTGCCGCCTATCAAAGAGCTGGTGAAACGCACCGAAGAACACCTTAAAGGCATGGTCGTGCCGGGCACGCTATTTGAAGAGCTGGGTTTTAACTATATCGGCCCAGTTGACGGCCACGACGTTCAGGCGCTGGCGCATACGCTGAAAAATATGCGCAGCCTGAAAGGCCCGCAGCTCCTGCACATCATGACGAAGAAAGGCAAAGGTTACGCTCCTGCCGAGCAGGATCCGATCAGCTGGCACGCGGTGCCAAAATTCGATCCGGCCAGCGGTACCTTGCCGAAAAGCAAAGAAGGTGCCCAACCCACCTATTCCAAAATCTTCGGTCAATGGTTGCAGGAAACAGCCGCCAAAGACAGTAAGCTCATGGCGATCACGCCCGCAATGCGCGAAGGTTCGGGCATGGTGCAATTCTCCCGCGACTATCCACAGCAATATTTTGACGTCGCGATTGCCGAACAGCATGCCGTCACGTTTGCTGCTGGTCTGGCTGTCGGTGGTTATCACCCGGTTGTCGCCATTTACTCCACTTTCCTGCAACGTGCCTACGATCAGGTCATCCACGATGTGGCGATCCAGAATCTACCCGTTCTGTTTGCTATCGATCGCGGCGGTATTGTTGGTGCGGATGGACAAACGCATCAGGGCGCGTTCGATCTCTCTTTCTTACGCTGTATCCCGAACATGATCATCATGACGCCCAGCGATGAAAATGAGTGTCGCCAGATGCTGCACACGGGCTATCACTACCAGAAAGGCCCTACGGCGGTGCGCTATCCGCGCGGAAACGGTACGGGTACTGAACTGACGCCACTATCAGAACTGCCAATCGGTAAAGGCGTGGTGCGCCGTCAGGGCGAAACGATCGCAATCCTGAATTTCGGGACGCTCTTGCCAGAAGCCCAGATTGCGGCAGAGAAGTTAAACGCTACCCTCGTCGACATGCGTTTTGTAAAGCCACTCGATGAAGCGTTACTTGAAGAGCTGGCGCAGTCCCACAGCACGTTTGTGACACTGGAAGAGAATGCGGTCATGGGCGGTGCAGGGAGCGGCGTGAATGAATTCCTGATGGCGAAACGCCTTGCCGTTCCGGTGCTGAACATTGGGCTACCGGACGTCTTTATCCCGCAAGGTTCTCAGGAAGAAATCCGTGTCGATCTGGGTCTGGATGCCGCAGGCATCGAGCGCAGAATCACGCAGTGGATGGAATAAGCCGCTAACGATAACCGGGGCACATATATGGCCCCGGTTCAATAATATCAGTCGTTCAATCACACAATAGCGTCAGAATATCGGCCAGTGATAGCCGATAAAGTAGATAATTCCCGCAGAGATCACCCCCGCGACAATATCATCGATCATGATCCCCATGCCGCCATGCACGTTGCGATCGAACCAGCGAATCGGCCAGGGTTTCCAGATATCCAGGCAGCGGAAAACGACAAACCCAGCTGCCACCCACTGCCATTCATCCACCGGAATCGCCATCAGGGTAATCCACATACCGACAAATTCGTCCCAGACGATGCTACCGTGATCGTGAACGCCCATATCTTTCGCGGTCTGATGGCACAGGTAAACACCGATACAAATGCTCAGCATGACCATCAGCGAATACAATTCAAGCGGCAGGAACGACATGAGGTACCACAGTGGAATCGCCGCCAGCGATCCTACCGTACCCGGCATCCAGGGAGACAGACCGCTGCCAAACCCGGTTGCCAGCAGGTGCCACGGGTTACTCAGCCGTAAGCGGCGTTTTGCCACTTCAGCACCTTTCGCCTTGTTCGCAGAATCAGTTTTGCTCGCTAAAATGGTCATACCCCTTCCAGTTCAGCTCGGTTGCTTTATTATCCCTGAAAAAGCGTAGCCCTTCAGAGGAAGGCCCGATTTGCCCGATGCAGGTGTAGTCAGCGCCGAGATGTCCCAAGGCCAGTTCCAGCGCACCGCGGTTAATTTCCGGCACGGTGAAGCACAGTTCATAGTCTTCGCCGCCAGATAGCGCCCAACGCAACGCCTGTTCTCCATCGACGCAGCCCCGTAGCCAATCAGATTGTGGGATCGCGTCCAGATTAATACGCGCGCCGCACTCGCTGGCTTTAAGTATATGCTGTAGATCGGAGATGAGGCCGTCGGAAAGATCGATGGCTGAGCTGGCCAGATCGCGCAGCGCCTGACCTTGCAGGATTCTCGGCTGAGGACGAAGGTGACGTTGGATTAATCCCTGACGTGCCTTTTCATCATCAACGTGCAGCGTATTCTGTAGGATAGCCAGACCAGCCGCACTGTCGCCTAATGAGCCCGTAACATAAATCCAGTCACCAATTCTGGCTCCGCGACGCGTCAGCGCCCGACCTGCCGGCACCAGGCCGTGGATAGTCAGCGTCAGGCTCAGCGGGCCGCGCGTCGTATCCCCTCCCACCAACTGCATGCCATAATAGTCAAGCAGTTCAAACAGGCTGTCGCTGTACGCGGATAGCCACTGGCTATTGCTTTTAGGTAGGGTAATGGCCAGAGAAAGCCAGGCAGGATCGGCGCCCATTGCAGCCAGATCGCTTAAATTGACCGCCAGAGATTTGTAACCCAAATCGGCGGGATCGATATCAGGCAGGAAATGAACGCCAGACACCAGCGTGTCGGTACTTACCGCCAGCATCTGCTTATCTGCCACCGTCAGTAACGCACAGTCATCACCAATGCCTAACTCAACATCGCGACGTGAACTTCGGACCCGATTAAAATAGCGGGCAATAAGGTCAAACTCACCTTCAACCATAACCTTTCCAGCCAGCCTATCATTCAAAAGCGATCAGGGCCGGATATCCGGCCCTGATTCGATTCATTTTACTTCTTGCCTTTCCGTACACTCGGAGCAGCTTTGTCTAGCACGCCATTCACAAACTTATGGCTATCTTCAGCACCGAAGATTTTAGCCAGTTCGATGGCCTCGTTAATCGCCACCTTGTAAGGAACGTCTTCGCGCTTGCTCAGCTCAAACATCGCCAAACGCAGAATCGCTTTTTCAACCTGTCCCAATTCCTCAATTTGACGAGACAGGAAAGGTGCCATCAGTTGATCAAGCTTCTCAGCCTGAGTGGCAACACCCGCCAGCAATTCACGGAAATAGGTAATGTCGACATCTTTGACATCCTGCTCGCTCAGGAATTGGTGTTCAACATCGGCAATATCATTTTTAGATAACTGCCAGGAGTAAAGCGCTTGAACCGCACATTCACGAGCGCGGCGACGAGCAGCAGGTTTCACGGAATTCCCCTTACTTAATCAGGCTTACTTAATCGCTTTCAATACATTAATCATTTCTAGCGCGGTCAAAGCAGCTTCAGCACCTTTGTTCCCCGCTTTCGTACCGGCACGCTCAATCGCCTGCTCAATGCTTTCCGTCGTCAGAACGCCGAAAGCAACAGGGATTTCACTGTCCATCGCAACAGAGGACAGGCCTGAGCTACATTCGCCAGCAACAAATTCAAAATGCGCTGTTCCACCACGGATGACCGTTCCCAGAGCAATCACGGCATCATATCCGCCATTTTTCGCGCTTTTGGTCAGGGCACGAACCGTCAATGGCAGTTCATAAGCACCCGGCACCCAGACAACGGTGATGTTTTCGTCTTTAACCTGACCGATGCGTTTCAATGCATCAATCGCACCGTCCAGCAGGCTGTCGTTAATAAAATGGTTAAAACGCGCAATCGCAATCGCCACACGGGCATCAGGAGTAGCAACAACACCTTCGATAACGTTCATAGCTTTCCTTGTATCTGGTCTTTATGGCCCGCAGGGGGGCGGATTCTATCATAATTTTTGTTGGCACGTATCCGGTTTTGTCGGACCTGCGCCACGTATTTACATACACATCAGAATTTAGGTTTCAGGCGCAATCGCAAATCTGGGCCAACCTGGCGCACGTCTGCGATATCAAACTCCGGTGCCTGAGACAGCTGATCCAGTCCGGGCAAGAGGCACAGCGAACGGGCATTTTCACCTAACAGCTTGGGGGCAAGATAAACGATAAGTTCATCAACAACGCCAGCATTAAGCAGCGCACCGGCCAGACTGGCCCCGGCTTCGACCCAGACGGAGTTAATCTGCCGTCTCCCCAGTACCATCATCAACGCCACCAGATCAACACCGCCATTGTGCTGTGGTAGCATCACTTGTTCAACGCCCTGCGGCCACGCTTGTTCATCCGCCTGCACGCGCGCCAGCCAGGTCTCACCCGGTTGGCTAACAATCCGATGCTGTGGTGTGACGCGCTGCTGGCTGTCCACAATCACCCGCACGGGCTGCCTGAGATCCGCTTCTGAATAGCGTTTCTGAATATCGGCCCCCAGCTCTGACCAGCGTACAGTGAGAGAAGGATCGTCAGCTAACACCGTCGCACTGCTGCTTAGAATCGCAGCGCTCTCCGCACGAAAGCGCTGCACATCCTGCCGTGCCTGCGGTGAGGTGATCCACTGGCTTTCCCCCGACGCCATCGCAGTACGCCCATCCAAAGACGCCGCCATTTTGAGCTGCACGTAAGGAAAGCCCGTCCGCATGCGTTTCAGAAAGCCGACATTCACCTTCTCTGCTTCAGCCATCATCAAACCATGACTGACGGCAATCCCCGCTTGCTGTAAGCGATGCAAACCACGACCCGCCACCTGTGGATTCGGATCCTGCATCGCAGCAACCACGCGGGAAACGCCAGCCGTAATCAACGCATCGGCGCAAGGTGGCGTTCGCCCATGGTGACTACACGGCTCTAACGTGACGTAGGCCGTCGCACCACGTGCACGCTCCCCCGCCATTCTCAGCGCATGCACCTCAGCGTGTGGCTCACCAGCACGAAAATGATAGCCTTCACCGACAATTTCGCCATCACGAACAATCACGCAGCCAACATTAGGATTGGGTGCTGTGGTGAAACAGCCACGGCGCGCCAGCTCTAGCGCGCGCGCCATGTATAATTCATCCTGCGGCAAGTGGCCGTTTTCCTGAAAAGCGCTCATTCCCGAACCTCTTATTTCTATTGCGTCGACGCAACTTAATCCTGCAAACGCGCAATTTCTTCGCCAAATTCGCGGATATCTTCAAAGCTGCGATACACCGATGCAAAGCGGATATAAGCCACTTTATCCAGCTTTCTCAGCGCTTCCATCACCAGGTTGCCCACCATCTTGGTGGTCACCTCGCGTTCTCCGGTCGCACGAAGATGAGATTTAATGTGATTAAGTGCCATTTCGACGTCATCAGAACTGACCGGCCTTTTTTCCAGCGCCTTCAGCATGCCGCTACGCAATTTATCCTCATTAAAAGGCTCGCGTACTTCATTGCTTTTGATGACTCGCGGCATCACCAGTTCAGCCACTTCAAACGTGGTGAAGCGTTCATGACAAACCAGACACTGCCGCCGACGACGTACTTGCGAACCTTCGCCGACCAGACGGGAATCAATGACTTTGGTATCAACAGCGGAACAAAATGGGCAATGCATGATGTGTCCTGACCAGTAATCCTTAAACGTAGCGACAGTTTACCCTGAATTAACGGACTAACCAAAACTCCTGATCCACGTTGCGAAGGGTTTCGCATCTCTTCCGGTAATAGGATGAAAAAAGCTGTCTCACCTATGACTTAGGCTTAATCACAGCTAAACTCAGCAACAGGGATCAACGGATCAATGAATAAAAACATCGAAAGGGGAACCACAGACATGAGAACCCGATATCGCGTACTGAGCTTCCTGCCAGCGCTAATTTTGCTCGCAGGGTGCGCTGAACAGCGCCAGATGCCAAAATTGCAAAATCAGATAGGCCAGCTCAATCAGCAATTACAAACGCTGACCGATCAGGCCACGGCATTAGAGCGACAAAATGCGTTGAATTCCCAGTCCACCTCCGGCGTTTATTTACTGCCAGCAGCACAAACCAGCACTGTGCTGGAAAGCAGTATTGGCAGACTCAACGTGTCGTTACGCAATATCGAGACGGAAGCGAACGGAACAAGCGCGTTGTTGCACATTCGCACGCTTGATGCGAAGGGGCTACCGGCCTTTGGCGCACAGCTTGACTGGGGACGACTCGACCCGGTGAGCGGGAAGCCTTTGGCTGGCGACACGCAAACACAGTCGTTTGTCGTCTCCCCTACTCTGTTACCAAAAGCCGAAGCGATTATTGAATTGCGCCTGAGCGGCCTGTCGCCGGAAGAACTCGGCTTTGTTCGTTTACATCAGGTTCAGGAAATACAGAGTCCGCCACCGGTTGCCGCCACCGAGTCCCCCTAGTAAACACATTTCCCAACGCTAAGATGCAAAAAACCCCGCAATGCGGGGTTTTTTATGTTTACAGTCAGCAGATTAAGGCAGGATAGACGGTTGGTCCGCCCCTTCTTTTTCCACTTTCTGAACGATCAAGTGTTCGCGCTTCATACCCAGTTTCAACGCCAGAGCAGAAGAAACGTAGATAGAAGAGATCGTACCGATGATCACACCGATAAACATCGTCAACGAGAAGCCATGCAACAAGGCTCCACCGAAGACCATGAGGATCACAATCATCGCCAGCGTGGTCGCCGATGTGATGATGGTACGATGCAACGTCTGTGTCAGAGAGATGTTGGTAATCTCGTAAGGTGTGCCACGACGAACCTTGCGGAAGTTCTCACGAATACGGTCAGATACCACGATCTTATCGTTAAGTGAATAACCAATTACCGACATCAACGACGCAATGATCGTTAGGTCAATCTCAATAGAGAACAGAGACAGCAGACCCATCGTGATGATCGCATCGTGCGCCAAAGCCAGCACGGCACTCATCGCCAGACGCCATTCAAAACGAAAACCGATATAAATAAGGATAGCAATCAACGCAGACAGCAGCGCCAATGCGCCCGCCTGTGCCAAATCACTCCCCACGCTCGGCCCGACAAACTCAATACGTTTCACCGTCGCATGCTGCTGGAAGGTATCGTTCACCACCTTCAGCACTTTGTTACCGAGCGCTTCGTTCTCGCTGCCAGACACGGGTGGCATGCGTACCATCACGTCACGGCTGCTACCGAAGTTCTGCACCTGCGGCTCTGAAAACCCAGAGGTCTCTAATGAACTACGCAGGACATCGAGATCGATCGGTTTCTCAAGGTTAATCTCAATGACCGTACCACCGGTAAAATCGAGTCCCCAGTTGAAACCACGTACACCCATAATCGCGATAGAAGCGATGATCAGCAGACCGGAAATGGCAAATGCCAATGTGTCCCAGCGCATGAAATCATGGACTTTACGCCCATGATTGAGTTGTTCAATGTTGTATTCCTGTTCCTGTGCCACAACGCACTCCTAGATAGACAGCTTGTTGATACGTTTACCGCCGTAAAGCAGGTTAACGATGGCACGAGTACCGACGATCGCCGTAAACATTGAGGTCGCAATCCCAATCGCAGTCGTGATAGCAAACCCTTTGATAGAACCGGTACCAACCGCATACAGGATGATGACTTTAATCAACGTCGTGACGTTCGCATCAACAATCGAACTGAATGCACCTTTGTAGCCCTCATGAATGGCCTGTTGCACGGAGCGACCATTACTGAGTTCTTCTTTGATACGTTCGTTAATGAGTACGTTAGCATCGACTGCAACCGCCAACGTAAGCACGATACCCGCGATACCCGGCATGGTCAGCGTCGCCCCTGGCAGCAGCGACATCACGCCGACAATCAACACCAGGTTAGCAACCAGTGCACTGGTCGCGATGACACCAAACTTCTTGTAGAAGAAGACCATAAAGAGGATCGATGCGATCAAGCCCCACAAACAGGCTTCCAGCCCCTGAGTGATGTTTTGCATCCCCAGCGTTGGCCCAATGGTGCGTTCTTCAACGATCTGGATCGGTGCAATCAGCGCACCCGCACGCAACAGCAGAGAAAGCTGACGCGCTTCGTTCGGGTTATCAATGCCGGTAATACGGAAGCTATTACCCAGTCGCGACTGAATCGTCGCTACGTTGATCACTTCTTCGTGTTTTTCCAATATCGAGCGGCCAGTTGCATCTTTCTTGCCGCTGTCTTTGTATTCCACAAAGAGCGTCGCCATCAGCTTACCGATACTGTCTTTGGTGAAGTTGGACATGGTGTTGCCACCCGCGCTGTCCAGAGAAATATTCACCTGAGGCTGGTTGTATTCATCCGTACTCGATGTCGAATCGGTAATATGGTCGCCCGTCAAAATCACACGCTTGAACAACACCACAGGTGAGCCATCACGCATGTTCTTCACTTCAGAGTCGCCCGGCACACGGCCATTAGCCGCTGCGGTTGCATCAGCATTACTGTTGACCAGACGGAATTCCAGCGTAGCGGTTGCACCAAGAATTTCTTTCGCGCGCGCCGTGTCCTGAATACCCGGCAACTCAACGACGATGCGGTCGGCACCCTGACGCTGTACCAGAGGCTCAGCAACACCCAGTTGGTTCACACGGTTACGCAGGATATTGATGTTCTGCTGTACGGCGTATTCACGTGCTTCACGCAGACGTTCGTCAGACATCACTGCGCGTAACAGGTTGCTGCCGCTGCTGCTGAGAACCAGATTACGGTGACGAGTCGTCAGATAGTTGATGCCCTCATCACGCGTTTGAGCATCACGGAAACGAATTTCGACACCGTAATTATCAATTTTACGCACGGAGGCATAAGGAATGTTCTTCTCACGCAGATCGCTGCGCAAAGAGTCCATGGTTTGTTCTTGTAGTTTACCCAGCGCCGTATCCATATCCACTTCCATCAGGAAGTGAACGCCGCCGCGCAGGTCAAGCCCCAATTTCATCGGTTCAGCGCCCAACAACCGCAGCCAGGTTGGCGTAGCAGGTGCCAGGTTAAGTGCAACGACGAACTTTTCGCCCAGCTCATTAACGAGCGCTTCACGCGCACGGAGCTGAACATCAGGGTTAGAGAAGCGAGCCAGAATTGCACCGTTTTCCAATGCAATCGACTTACTGGTAATGTTCTGTTCTTTTAAAACATTCTGGACTTGGATCAGCGTCGTTTCGCTGGCGGCGGTTCCCCGCGCGCCAGTAACTTGTACCGCCGGATCCTCACCATATAGGTTAGGAAGTGCGTAGAGCAGGCCGACAAACAACACCACGACCAGCATCAGGTACTTCCACAAAGGATAACGATTTAACACGGCAGTTCCCTTCGGGAAAATCGGAAATTACAGGGCCTTAATCGTGCCCTTCGGCAGCACGGCAGCCACGAAATCACGTTTGATAACCACTTCATTGGTCTCGTTCAACGCAATCGCAATATAGCCAGTTTCGGACACTTTGGTTACGCGACCAACCAGGCCACCAGTCGTTAAGACTTCATCGCCCTTGCCGATAGAATCCATTAACTTTTTGTGTTCCTTGGCGCGTTTTTGCTGAGGACGCAGGATCATAAAGTAGAAAATAAGACCAAAAACGGCCAGCATAATAACCAGAGAGTACGGGCTTCCCTGAGCCGGAGCGCCGGTTGCAGCTACAGCATCGGAGATGAAAAGACTCATTTAAATATCCTCTTTTTTGTCAAAAGATAAGCTATCAAAAAGATAAGTTATCAACCTTATAATCGTAAAAACGCTTCACAACAAAATACAATTCATAACAAAATACAATGCATAGCAAACGGACTATCAGCTGCTTGCGGCGACGTCTTTTTCCGCAAGCGGCGGAACCGGTTTGCCTATGCGTTGGTAAAAATCCACCACAAAGTGCTCTAATTTACCCTCTTCAATGGCCTGGCGTAAACCTGCCATTAAACGCTGATAATAACGCAAGTTATGAATGGTATTGAGTCGTGCTCCGAGTATTTCGTTGCAACGGTCAAGATGATGCAAGTAGGCGCGGCTATAATTGCGACACGTGTAGCAATCACAGTGTTCATCCAGCGAGCTGACATCATCTTTATGCTTCGCATTACGGATTTTCACTACGCCATCAGTCACGAAGAGATGCCCGTTACGTGCGTTGCGCGTTGGCATCACACAGTCAAACATATCGACACCGCGGCGGACACCTTCGACTAAGTCTTCCGGCTTGCCAACGCCCATCAGGTAGCGCGGTTTATCTTCTGGAATCTGCGGGCAAACGTGCTCCAGAATACGGTGCATATCTTCTTTCGGCTCACCTACAGCCAAACCGCCCACAGCGTACCCATCAAAGCCAATGTCTACCAGACCTTTTACGGATACATCACGTAAATCTTCGTAAACACTTCCCTGAATAATACCGAACAGCGCATTTTTATTCTCCAGCTCATCAAAACGCTGACGGCTGCGTTTTGCCCAGCGCAGCGACATCTCCATAGAGCGCTTGGCGTAATCCCAATCGGCAGGGTACGGCGTACACTCATCAAAGATCATGACGATGTCGGAACCGAGATCGTGCTGAATCTCCATCGATTTTTCCGGGCTAAGGAAAATCGAGTCCCCGTTGATCGGGTTACGGAAATGCACGCCCTGTTCGGTAATCTTGCGAATATCGCCGAGGCTAAATACCTGAAAACCGCCGGAGTCCGTCAGAATCGGGCCGTGCCAGTTCATGAAGTCGTGCAGATCGCCATGCAGTTTCATGATTTCCTGACCGGGACGCAGCCACAAATGGAACGTATTGCCGAGCAGAATCTGTGCGCCGGTCTCTTTCACTTCTTCCGGCGTCATGCCTTTCACCGTGCCGTACGTCCCCACGGGCATAAAAGCCGGGGTTTCCACTACGCCACGTTCAAAAATCAATCTACCGCGTCGCGCACGGCCGTCCGTTGTTTGTAATTCGTACTTCACTTAGCCTCCGGCATCAGAAAAACAGTCTGATGGATGGTAAAAAGACGCGCATTCTACCAACCAACAAACCCGCACCACAAGCCAGCCATCTTCCCGAATTAATTCCCCCCTATGCGATTTTTTGTAGATTTGTGCCAATTTTATGACACAAATCCGGCACAGAGCATTACCGCAAGACGAACCATACCAGCAAGCTGATGTGAGTTGTTTTGCGCTAATTTTTTGCCCCATATATGCCCATGCCATTTTAAAACGCAAAAATACGGGAACATAAAAATTATCGATATCAGATTTCCCGGTATACAACACCCAGCCGCAATAAATTCAAATACTCAGCGGATGTCGCCATCGAATCAACAGCAATACTGATGGCGCGAACTCGATATTGTTGGTCGAATGAGAATACTGCATCCCCCCCACCGGTAATGGTTGATGTCTGAGGAATTTTAACACCAGAGTTTATTTGTGGATTTATGTACAGTGAAATAACTGATGTATTTGACGGTCCGTTTTCATCAACAAATGATGCAATTATCTTCTCAATAACTACATATCTACCGAATTCGACTGGTACCATCATTCCTGTTTTTAGTCGTGGGCATTTATTATTTACAGACCAATTTCCTGATGTTGAGCCGTCTAACCACACTACGCTTTCTGGATTTGATGGTATTTTATAATCCATAAATATACTACTATCTGCAACCCCTCCAGTCATCAACTCTCTAAACATCCCCATAGTTCTTGAATTATTCGATCTACTCAAGGAATTCATCAATAGAGAATAAATTTCATCATCGTTCTCTATATAGCGGTGACTAGCGGCATCCCTTCCACCATAAAACATAAAAACACCAAATTTATCGAATCTCTCAGATATGTAGTTATTTACATCAACCATCTGAGTTCGGTTGAAAACCGGAACTTCTTCTGGGTAATAATATGCAGTGAGCAACGGGATTACTCTCCCCCTCCTAAATCCGTTTTCTTCTGCCAGCGCCCAAGTCGTAGCAGCGTAAACTGTTAAGCCATCTACATCAACATAATGTGAATAATTGCTAGTAAAAACAAAGTCAAAGTCTTTATGAACTGGAATTACGTTAAAATTTGCTTCCGAGTTTGTGGATACGTAAAGAGGCTTGTCAGATAGGCCTTTAGCCACAGATATAATCGTAGATTGTCTAGAAATCGGGTAGTTATCAAGGGTTGGTTCATCAAGAAGATAAAGCCCGATTACTGCGTTGTGATCTAGCAAACTTGAAAAAAAACCGAAATCACTTGGTATATTATTACTATATTCCCCATTAGACACAGGCTGAAAAACAACACCGAAGCCATATATTTCGCATAGATTCAAGAAGTTCTCGAACGCCTTTAACCCATATGGAGACCACGAGTAAAGAACTATATTTGAAACACCAATGCTTGATAGTTTTATAAAAAATGAAGGGTCTAGTTTTTCCGCGTACCATAACTCAGTAAATGAAAATCGGCCATTATTTAAATATGTTCTCTTTGGTTCATTTATCTTGAACTCCTTACCATTTGAATCATAAATCAAATATCCGTCTCCCGATGCTGAACTTGACTGCGTCACTACTCCGGTTGATTTGTAATTTATTACTCCATACTTATATTTTATTGTTATATCATTTGAATCAATTGATGCCAAAAAGACATCATCAATACTATTGAATGAAGTATTCGTTATAACTGATATGTCTTTTTTTATTCCATCTATCTCTTGCTGAACTGTATTCCCACTTGATGTTTTTATCAAACTTGCCCCGGTGTTTACAGACAAATCCGCACGCAACTGATCCGGGTCATACTTCAGCACGTTCGGGAAATAGAATTGCTGCACGTTGTAGGCGTCGTAAATCGCCATCGAGTGTCCTTGCGCGGTCACGAACTTGGCAATCTGCCCGTTGTACACCGGATAGCCAGCGGAGTTAATCAAGATAGGCTGAGCAACAGGAACGTGGCTACCGTCCTCGTTTTCGATGTAAACCTGAATCTGGTTTTCAGGAATAGTCGGATCGGAATCAATTTCTCCAATGTAAATCTTGCCGTTGGCATTGGCCTTGAACGAGCGAGCCAGGGTGAAGAGTTGGGATGGCATGCTGACAACAACGTTTGGTGTGATATCCGCCATTATTTTCTCCGGGCGTGAGTAGTCCCCACAGAGCGTGTCTGCGGTAATAAAAAACCCGCCGAAGCGGGTTAGGTTTGGTGTTTAGGCTTATTCGCCTATTTGAGGGTGTATGTCATGCTCATGTCGCATACGATAAAGAACGCGCCAGTTGTCCTGTCTTGTTGGCCCTGAATCGATGTGCTCGGTAGCGCCTAACAGTATTCTTCTGGCAGCATTGATTGTTCTCGGTGATTCCAAAGGCATAGAGCAATACGCCCCAGCAAGTCTATGTTCGGCGGCACGAAGCATCGGGTAAACCTGCCTCATGTAGTCACACATGTAGTCGGCGTAACTCCACAGCCAGCACAGAACCTGAATTTCTTCATCGGTGAAGCTGCTTTTCGCTGCCCTCTTCTCTTTGCCGATAAACTCCCCTTCCAGTCCGTCCAGATAGGCCACTGCTTCTTTTATCTGCGCTGGCTGCAACTGGTGGATGTGTTCAACGTCGAAGCGCTCATGCACCAACTTCCAGATATCAGGGTAAATTTTTCCGATGCCGGTAGTGATTAAGCGCTCGGCTGTCTGGCGCAGCGGGATAAGCTGTGTTGCGGTTGATTGGCGAACCTTGCGAACCTGCTCCACTTCACCACGCTGGCTAAAGTAGAAATCCTCCAGCTTCTCGAATACGTCCCATGCGCGATCTGTTTCAAGCATCTTGGCATGGCGGGCGGCTCCACGTTCTGTCCAGAGAGTTAACTTAGGTGCACGCTTATCGACTTGGTTACCGAAAGTAACCGAGTTCTTTAAATCCTTTAATACTGAACCACTTATCACAAAGTAATGCTTACCTTCTGCAAATCTTGAGGAGTTGCAGGAGTAATTTTTCTTGATGTTGTTTTTGGTGCAGCCGTAGAAACTTGCGATCTGCTCAGTGGTAACAACAGGAACGCCAGAATGAACGATTACGGGCATACCTTGTTTGATAGCTGCATCGGTAGTTGCTATAATTGACATGTCAATAATTCCTTCCCAGATTTGTTGATACCGAAGCCTTGACTGTTAGCGCAGTTGGGGCTTCACTCTTTTGGGGTGATATCGATTGTTGAATTTAATTCGTGCAGCTTGTTACCCATCTCCTGAACACATAAACCAATGCATAAGTTACAGATCGATGCATCGCGCTCCTTTCCCACCACAAGCATTGCTGACTCATTTTGGCTTTTGCCGCAAAACGAGCAATGCCTAACACCATCCTTAATCATACCGTCACCCCTTCTCGCTTAAGGCTTTCCATCACTCTGCGGTAAATCTCAGTGTTTGCCGAACGCCCATTTTCCTCTGCTACCTTGCGTATCAAATCCAAATCCTTCTGAGGCCATCGCAGGTTAAATTGCGGTAATTTTCTTGCGCCTTGCATGCTACCTCCATTAAAAGGAACCACGGTGGTTCAATTGAGAATGTACTATCACCGTTATAGACTGTCAATAAAAAATACGGTGATAAAATGTCCAGAGAAGATCCGCAGTTTAAACTAAGGCTTCCTCCTGACTTAAAAGCAAAAGTGACTCAGCGTGCTAAGATGAACGGACGTTCTCTCAATGCTGAATTGGTGCAAATTGTGCAGGATGCAGTAGCCAAGCCATCCCCCGTGTCAGGCTACCGTGATGAAGCAGAGAGACTGGCAGATCAACAGGCCGAGCAGTTCAAGGCTGTTGTGTTTGAGACGCTTAAAACTATGTACGGGAAGGATAAATAGGATGTTTTTTGGTGATACTGTTCTAGTTGAAGATAACGGCGGACTTAGCACGCCTGAAAACGCAGGGAAAGACAGAAAACACCCTGATTATGAGTACTCTATGGTTACTGTATCCATGGAGTCAAATTCTGTAAACGCAGTAACCCACTGCGGAATTTCTGACTACAACATTCCAGATGAGCCATTAGAAAAAGGAGATTATAAATATCACAAATCTCTTTTTGATAAATCATTCTCTTACTCAAGAGTCATAATGGCAGATATAGAACCATCCTCTATTTCAGATAGAATTTACTGTTTATCAAAGGCAGGCAATGAGCTTAATGCTATTTCTCCATCTTCCATAAGTTTATATATTCGTGAGATTAATAATAATGATTCTCAAGATATTTATGGTGGAAGATTCCACTTTGATGATGAAAAAATCGAAAGAGAGTATTCAATAGAAACTGGTAATAATTCCTTATCCATATCAATACCTCTCAATCACCAGTCATTCTCAAAGATATTCGATTCAATAAAAAGTGGTGATAAATCAATTGGTTTAACAATTTCATTCCCAGCTTACGCTTTCTGGATAGATAAGATGGCGGGGATATGGGCACCATCCTCATACATCATTGACTCAGATGATGATAAAAGAAATTTCGTTATGATTTCTAAAATATCATCCTCTTTATTGGGAGCAAGCAAAAAGGAAGAAGAGGAAGATGAGTCGATGGATTATGAAATTGATGATAAAGAGCCAAGTGTTACAGCAAATGAAATAAACGAATCAATTAATTCACTTATAGCACAAAACAGAGAAAGCCGAGTGATTATGAAGACCATATCAACAGGCGTTTCAATAATTACCGCTTGTGCCATAGCAATAGCCGTTAAAATTATCTTCTAGCCATCCTTGGCTATGAATTACTCATAATTACCGTTAATCCCGCTTATCGTGGCAACTATTCCTGCTCTGGATAGGCGGTTAAACTCTTCACTGCCCACCGAATCTCTGATAGCTTTTACGGCGATCTTGTTAGCGAGGAATCGCCTTTCTGCTGCAGCGACGGCATGTTGTGATGCTCCAGACCTAACGGCGCGAGTGGCTTCTTGTATGGCTTTCTCAATGGCATATCGACCACTGCGGCTATTGGATATCTTGGCTACAGTGCCTTTTATTGTCGCGCCAGCGACAGCGCCAGCAGCCGCACCAACAACGCCGCCACCTGCGCCACCAACGACTGCACCAGAAGTTGAGTTACCAATCGCGTTAAGCACGGTTTCCGTTATTTTGGGGAGTCCGGTATTTAATGTATCAAGGACATCAGACGTTCTACCCGTTCTCTCTACGTATTGCTGAGGCTTAATCGCAGCCCTTGCCAATGAACCATAGGCATCTGAAATCCTTCCTAGTTCCTTTGAGTATCTTCCAATTGCTGCGGAGTTCTGTGGGGTGAGGATTGTAGCTATATGCTGAATACCTGCCACATCAGCCTTACCACCTCTGACCCCATGAGATAGAGCATCTTGAAGGATTGAGGCTACAGCAGTAACTCTTTCAGCTTCTGGAAGCGCGGAGATCATGGAGTGAAAGCCTCCTGGCCCATTTAGTCCCTTTGCTGATGATGATTGCAGAGCTTTGACACCATTTGTGATCAGTGCATCGGTTGCCAATTCTCGACCGAAAACAGATTCCGCGCTGGATTGTGCTGCAAATCTTGCCTTTGATAAATCATTGGCAGCAGACCAACTTTCTAAGAAACCGCCATTTTCAGCCATTACCCGCATATCATCAGTAATAGCTGACCTCATCTCCCCCGCTCGCCTTGCAGCGTTTGCCTCTCCGGTTCTGATATACTTTTGCTCAGCATCAGCAAATTTCGCACGCCATGCCTTCATCCCGTCGAAAGTAACACCTGAGCGGTTATTTGCCGCCTCAAGTTGTTTCATCTCAGGGGTAAGCGGTACGCCTGCTGACTTTTCACCCTGTACAACCGCATTAGCATTGCTTAGTCTCATCTTTTGCTGTGGCATCGTGGATCTAACCTCATCCCATGCTGCACGCTCAGCAGATTTCATTTCATCAAGATTTGATAGTACACGGCTTCGTATTGCGGCACTTTTTTCAGAGGCATTCCCTGCAGCTGCTCCGAATTCGTCCAAATTTCGGTTTAGCTTTGATGCTATCTCGTTAAAAGCCAGAAAATGAGCGTCTTGCGTTATCCCGGGCGTTGATGCCAGCGCCCCTTCTGCATGTGCTATACCACGACTTCCAGACCTCATTCCCGGTGTTAGGGTATTAATGTCTACACCAGCCGTCGCAGCGGCTCTAGCTACGTCATCGCTAACACTGGCTGCTTGATTTGCAATAACGTCTCGACCAGAGGTGGAGCGAGCCAACTGAGAGACATCATTAGCGGTATTGATTGTTCCTATTGCTGGAGGGGCAGCATCGCCACCTCTGATAAGTTGGCGAGCACCACGATACAAGGCAGGAGCGCCCATCAATGCAGTGTTGATCGCCATTTCCTTTGTGGCGTTCTCTGCAAAATCACCCGGCTGATTGCCAGCGTTTGCTACTGATCCAATCATCGCTCCTTTCACAGCGCCAGCGCCCGGAACAAGGTACGTACCGATAGCTTCACCTGCTTGCGCCCACGGATCGGTTGGTCTTTCTACTGGACGGTAAACGGGGTCGAGAACGTTACCCAGACCAACCGCACTAGTGCCAGCATTAATGAGGTTTGCGCCACCTTGCAGGATATCGAATGGAACGTTTGCCACTCCACGCGCAGCCTGTTCCGCATTTTGTGCCGCTGTTGGGGTTGGCGCTGATTGTGCCCACTGAGTTACTCCACCGTTATCCTGCTGCTGAGTGGTATTTTCTTGCTGTGACAACGCAGACGGATAAGCTGAATAGAATTGGTCTCGAACAGCGGCCCACTCATCTCGCCCTACTTTAGGGGCAACAACCTCGTCAAAATATTGCGCCTGTGCCTCGGTCTGTTGCTGTGGTGATAAAGACTGGTACTGAGGTGACGCAATAACATCCTTCCAATCCTTTGCCATTACCCACCCCACAAATTGGAATAGCCGCCCTGTTGTTCAGCATTTTGAGGAAGAGATTGCGCTGATGGCTGGTTCTGTTGATTGTGCGTGTCAATTTCAGATCGATAGCGATCAACAGTAGGTCGCTGCTTGTTCAAGTACGTCTCCTGTCTACGCAAAACCTGTTCCCAATTGTTAATCGCAGCCCTTGCCGCTTTTGGCGACATACTTTGATTAATAGAAAGGAATGCTTTTGCTGCCGCCTGACCTTCTGAATCAGACACCGGACCTGTCCCCTTCATGCCAATTACACCCATTAGCCTTGCCTGACCCTGCATCTGCTGGATTTTTTGCCATGCATCAGCAGACTCAGTGCCGGGAACCATCGAATTAACCGACCCGCCAAAGCCAAATATTCTATCAAATACTTCCGGCTTAATACGCGGGTCTGGTTGGCCCTGCTGCGGATTTCCTCCACTCCCCTTGACCTGATTAACCGTGTCAAGCATGTTGCTAACCTGATTCATCTGGGAGTCATAAGCGCCAACCATCTCTGTTTTTGCTTGAACAGATTTTTCACGATTCGACGCCATTTCTTGGCGCAGCCTATCTTGCTGTAATTGATTGGACTCTCGCGCGATCTGGCGATCGAATTTTTTATCCTCAAGCTCTAACTTTCGGATATTCGCGTTTTGCTGAGCTATCCCTATATTGGCCCATTGAGCAGCCTCACCAGCCCTATTGCTACGTACCTGCTCTGCCAGTCGCGCAGATTCATTCTGGCGTTGTGCCATATCGTTTTTCACTGCGAAACGGTCTTTAGCTCCTAACAGGCCAAACTGAACCTGTTGCAGTACCCCATCTAATTGATTCGGGTCATCCATGAAAAGTTTCATTAATTCCTGAGCGCTGGAACCCACCTTCTCTACGGTTGGGTTATGTTTCACCAAAGCACGGGCCATTGCTTCCGGCCCCAACTTTAACGCCGTAGATATATCATTCACGGCAGAGTTCAGAGCAGATACATCCTGTTCATTCTTAAAGCCCAACTGGTCTTGAATGGCTTTTCGTTGAGTAGGATATTTCAGCGCCAGAGCCTGCAACTTAGCCGGATCGTTAATCGCCTCCGGGAGCGCTTGTCTTAGTTGCGCTTCCTCGCTGATTTGTCGCTGCATCTGCTGGTTCTGCATCTGCGCCCCGATCACTTGTTGCTGACCTAATCGATTCTGCGTCTCCTGCAATGCCTCAGCGCGAAAGTCTGGGATCATCGTTTCATAATAATCAATCGGAGCACCGAGCCCCGAAATGCCGCCGAATTGTGCCATCAGAACGACCCTCCGCCCATCATCCCGCCTATCATGCTGGTAAACTGGTTAACATCCTGAGCGGCTCCATTAGCCATGCTGCTATTTGCGCTGGCGGCAACCTGCCACGGTAATGCTGCCCTGCCAGCTTTAATCTGTCCCAATTGCTGCTGTAGGGTAGCCATCGTATTACCTTGCCCAACAGCGAAGTTGCCCAATGCGTTAGCAGATTGAGCGCCCATGTTGGTTAGTCCCATCAGTTGCCCGTACATGGTTTGCTGCTGGTCGTTCATGTCAGCGAGATAGTTCTGACCTAGCATGGGCGCAATGGATGAGAGCATGTTACCGGTTGCAGTAGAACCAAGTCCTCCGGTTGCTTCCGCTGCATTCAGACCGCTATATCTAGCCTGATCATTCAGCATCTTATATTCATTAGAATTGAAATATTCTGAAAGAAGATTATTTCTGTCTATTGGTTGACCTGCGATGCCTTGCAAGCCTTTCAATGCAGATTGTCCAGCCTCTTCATATGGAGACATCCAACTTACAGCACTGTTATAACCCGCTTGTGATGCTGCAATAGCTCGGTCTTGGGCTTTGTTCTGCTCCTTTGCCGCTTTTCTTGCACCAATACCGCCGATTACCCCACTCACTGCGCCGCCGATACCGCTAATCGCTCCGCCCATGATATTCTCCCGGCTCGCGCCACATAATAAAAAAAGGAGCCGAAGCTCCCGATTTGGTGATTAGGTTTTCTGTCGTTCGTCGCCCGAAACCCATACGTGAGGCGTAATTGCATACGTGGGGACGATCAGGAAGGATGATTGCGCGTAAACTGTGATGACCGACGACACCCAAAATCGCCGCACCAGCTTTGCGACAATCCCGCCAGCGCTTGCTATCCATCGCCATGTGAATGTCCACAAATCCGTCTTGCGGTACAAGGGCAAACACACAGCAATCATCC
Organism: Pectobacterium brasiliense; assembly: GCF_016950255.1. Taxonomy (NCBI): domain Bacteria; kingdom Pseudomonadati; phylum Pseudomonadota; class Gammaproteobacteria; order Enterobacterales; family Pectobacteriaceae; genus Pectobacterium; species Pectobacterium brasiliense. Next base: position 1,863,227 of record NZ_JACGFN010000001.1, read on the forward strand.
CATACTGCATACTCCGCGCCGGGGTCTTCCCAATCATCCACACCCCACAGACGCATCAATCCCCGCCCGGTGAGAGCATCAACTTTTGTTAGCATGTGGAAACCTTAGTTAATCAGTCCGTGCTCCCGTAATGCGTCTTCAAGCGCTTTAACACGCTGGCGCGTAGACGTGAGAGCATCAGCTATGCCCTGAATCTGTAGAATGTTGAACAATGGTCCGATACTGAATGTTTGATTCGCGTTGAATGCGGAACGGTTTGGCGTCCCTGTTGATTGCGTCCATCCGGTTTGTTGTGGTCCGACTACCTGAACACCATTAATTTTGTAGACGCCGGAAATATTGACATTCCCTTCTACCTGCAATTTATCTGCCGTTGGTGATACGACATCGCCGACAAGCAATGATCCACCTTCACCCTGCACCATTTGGTTTGCTGTTGCAGATTTTGATACATAGTCAGCCTGTAGCTCGTCAATATCAGATTCAGCCGCGTTAACTCGACCATCAAGAGCGGTTATATCAGCCTGAACATCCACCACTTCATCAAGCAAAAAGTTGACATCACTTTGCAAAGTGACGATTTGGCCTTCTGCTGTTGTGACGCGAACAGTTAGCAATGAAATAGCGTTGGTGTTTGCAGTGATTCGGCCTTCGTGGTCAACGAGTGTCGCCTCTGCCTCGGTGATGCGCACCTCATGGTCGGATAACGTTTCCTCGACAGCATCTAACCTCTGTTCATGGTCTGCCAGTATCACATCCTGCTCGTCATTCCTGACCTGAGCATCGTATGCTCCGCTACCCGCTTGGTTGGCTTTACCAGCCACGCTACCGAAGTCACTACCCTGTTGGATTACATAAAGTTGGTACGGAAGAGAGAAGATATTAGGAAGCAGAGTTGCGTCAATACGCTGTGCCTGTACGACGACAGGCACATTAAGAGAGGGATCAGCCATTTATTCCACCCTGATTTGACAGCCTGAGAGGGTTACGGGTGATTTAGTGATTACACGTACCTTGAAGCCAACGTTCTTTCTAACACGACCAACACGCCGCCATAACACGCGCTTGTCATAGATAAACGGTGCGTTTTGCTCAATCATCTGCTCACGTCCGTAGTTTACCCCGTCCGTTGTCGCAGACAGGAAGAGACGATCGGCTATCTGAGCAACGCCAGTCGATGCCTCAAGCTCAAAATCAAAGCACCTCGCGTTATCTGCCTTGAACATTGGCGTGTAGAGCAAGTGTTCTTGCTGCTTCCCATACTGTGCCGACGATGCGAAGTTAAGTTTCCCGGTCACCGCTTCGTTTTTGTCACCACAAGAAATAACGTTGTTCTCGTAGACAAAATCAATACCACGGTAAACATCATCAAACATGCCAGTTTTAAGAATGCACCACTGCGGCCCGTTCTCACTCGATGCCGTCTCGAAGCACAACACATGCCGCGGGAGGTGGATAATCAGCAATTCGTGAGCATCAAAGCGCAGCGTTTCCATTACTCCGGTCGCAAGTTCGGCGGCGGTGTATTCGCGCAAAACCTTCTCCACCGAAGCAGTAGCGATGGGCTGAGCCTGCCCTGAGTTGATAACGTAAATGGATGGTGCGCCCGTTGCCTGATTACTTATGAATGCGTATGAGTCGGCGAACTTGGTTTTGCAGTGAGTGCCAGCGATACCCTTTTGCACCATCAGTGATGGCTGAGCCACGTAGAGCGCCGCACCTGTCGTTGTTGCTCCAGTCAGCGAGAAATACTCGATAGTCGATGTTCCGAATGCCACAATGAAATCACGCCAGTTCCCCATGCCAATAATGCCATCAGGCTGTGATTCCGCACGGTACTCTGCGCTGTTGCGGTCAGGATGTGATTCATCTTCAAGGTCAGAGATAAACCAAGAATCCGTACCATCCTTAGACCATGCATAACGACCTCGTAGGCGAGTGACATCACGCACAGAGCCTAAATCATACTGTGTGTATGTGCTCGACACGGGCCAGTTAGCCATCGTTTTAACGGTGCCATCGTAGCGATACAGTACCAGTTGACCGCCTACAGCAACCGCCTGTGATGCGCGCCCGTAGGCCAGACTCACGCGACCTGAGCCAGACACCGCACCCACTACCGATTGACCGCGATACAGACTACCCCCACACACGCGATAGACGGCATTCTGAGCGGTGTTGAACTGAGCACCACGCGATGCACCTGCAACGTCACCGCGCTTGTCTATGCCGGGGAATGAGCGGAGATATCCCGATGAATTGAGCATCTGCTTAGGTGTCGCCAGCATATTGACCGGAAGCAGATCAACATAGTCGGCATCGCGGAAGTTTTTACCGTTACCCTTCATTAACGGAAGCTGTTGGATTGGCATGATTACCTACTTATTAGGCGTGTCTTTCTCGATGTAGAATCGGCCCCACGTAAACGCGGATCGGTTTCCCTCACCTACTGGCATGTCGTTACGTCGCTGCAATGCGGGGATTGTGGTTAGGGCGATGCAGATTGATTGATATGCGGTATCGGCGGCGGTCAGTAGTGCGTCTGATGGCGGGATTACGTTATCCATGCAGATTTGAACTGCCAATTTCAGCGATACGCCGTCATATGCCCATGCCGGAATGCCTGAGTCGTCATCTGGTAGCGGGAATTCACCGTTTTCCACATCAGCGAACAGATAGCCAAGGTCAATACCCACCGCCTGCCACTGAGACATCATGTCTTCAAGGTCTTGAATTGAATCCTCAACGGCTTGTGGTTCAGCATCCGTTAGCGTGGCGTTTGAGTACAGCCCGGCCTTACGCAACGCCTTGAGGACTAAATCACCCTTTGTTCGCGCCATCTTGTGCCACCTTTGGTTTAGGTCCCGGCTTCTTGCGCTGTGCTGGCTCTGGCTCTGGCTCTGGCGATTCAGTTTCGGCAGGATTCTTTACCCAGCCAAGAGTTAATTTATCCTCAATTTCTTCTTCGCTAACGATGATGTAATCCAGCGAGAACGGACCGCATTTGATGGTAGTCCCGCGCTTATAAAGCATGATTTCTGGCATTGCGCTCTCCAAAAAAAAGAAAGGGGCCGAAGCCCTAACTGTTACTGCTTACCAAACACGATCCCGACATACTCAGGAACCAGCACAGAGCAACCGTACAGCGTGGTGAAACGCGCCGTAGTGGTGCCTTTGATGTGGTCGAACGCATACGACATGATGAGCGTTGCGCCCTGCTCAGTCGTTGCGGTCATGACCTGCGGCCCCTGTCCGGTAGGGAATGCCAACTTGCCGTACATCAACTCAACGGAGCCATCAGCCCAGAAGATGTTGGTTGGCGCTGAATTGGTGTTAAGCAGCGTGATTGCCGCACCGTTTGCCGCATTCGCGTTAACGTTCGCGTATGGACGGCTCGCTACGTCTGCATTGTTCGGTGGCAAAATCTGCGGGGTAATAGTTGCCGTGACACCGCTAACAGCCAGCACGCGGAATACCTGCGGCTGATCCGTGTCATCTTTAGTAATGTTGTGAACGGAATTAACGCCTGCGATAGTGAACGCATCACCCACCTGCAAGCCAGCAGCAGACAGAGTGATTACACCCTGACGGTTATCGACGGGCATATCGTTAGCGTCTTTAGCCGTCACTTTGTGCGCAGGAGCAGCACCCAGAGTTAACGCTGTTGCGGTGCCGTTTGGTACGCGGCCTGAGATATCCGTTTTATAGCTGTCAAACGATGCCACTGCGGGGATCTGCGCTTTCTCATACGCTGACAGGGTTACGCCCTGAACGTAGGCACGACCGCCCAACTCACTGGCAATGTCTTTGTAGTCGAATGCGTTCCAGAAACTGCGGCGGTTGATACCCTGCGGTACACCGATAGCCGTCATCGTCGCATCAATCTGCGCGGCGGCATCCCACAGGTCTTTCCCTTTGTTAGCAGACGCTGCGGCGACGGTAGCAACGTTTGTTGCGCGCAGTGAGGCGGTGGCAATCAGGTCAGAGTCAACCTGTGCCGCCAGTCGTTGGCCAGCAGCACGACCCGCCTCCGTTTTGTGCTCAGGGTCGCGCATTTCACGCGCATCCAGCGTATACAAGATGTTTTTTGGTTCTTTGAACACGGATGGGACGAGACGTTGAACCAGATCCGTAGGCGTTTTGCCAGTCAGGTCTAAGCCTTCCTCGATGTTCATGTGGTAGTGCTGCGGACGGTACAGCACATCACCAGCACGTTGCATCGCAGTGTCGCCGGGACGGAATTTCTTAGCGTTGCGGGATACGACGCAGGATGCTTCGAATGATTCCACGTACTCTTCAAACAGGATTTCTAGGTCTTTTGCTAATTGGTTAGCCATTTATATTGCTCCGATAGGTTATTTTTTAGCTTTGCGTTTTGCGGCCAGATATTCGGTGTAATCACCGCTTTGCTCCGCTTTTGCATGCAATTTTTCGAGACTGCTTAACTCGGCACCGTTGTTACCCTTTACTGCGGGAACGGTGCCAGCGGTAGATTTAGCTTTCGGCATAGTTTTGGCCTTTGATTCAATGATTCCAATCTGTCGGCCTAGCTCTACGGGGTCGGTAGCTTCGGCAAACTGTTTGCGTAACTCGGGGTTTCTGGCGAGGGCGATCACTACCATTTCCGGCTTCTCTGCGTACTGAATGACAGCAGCCTGAATAGCTTCAGGCACTTCATCAATCACTAGCTTTTCCGCCTGTTGGTAGTTGGGAACCTTCACCGTTTTGACGCGCTCCTGATACTGCTGCAGGCGCTGTTGATACTGCTGCTGTGCGGCCTGTTGCGCTTGCTGCTGCTGTGCCAGTGATGTGTGATATTTGGCGTTTTCTTCTGACCATGCGCTGAGCTTTTGCTGAAAAACAGCCTCGTCATAGTCAATGCCATCATCAGACAACTGAGGCATGCGTGGCGCTTGCGTTGGGGATTGCTGCTGCGGTTGCGGAGATTTGGTGCGCAACTCTTTTAGCTCGCGCTCCTTCTCCCTGATGGTGTTACGCAGATGCCGAACCAATGCCGGATCTTTCCCTTCGTCACTGGTAGGCGATTCCAGTTTTTTATCGCCGAAATAGAACTCTTCTTCGTCATCACCTTCATCGTCTGGCTGTTGCTCGGTGCCTTGACCTTGCTCGTCATCGACTTCGTATTGCTGACCTGCATCATCTGGAATTTGCTCAGGTGATTGCTCTTCGATTTCCACTTCCGGTGATTGGTTTTCTGCCTGTTGTTCCATGATTACCCCTGATTTACTCGACTGTTATGCCCATCGGAAGGCAATAGAATGCCGTGCCTCTTAGTGACGGCTTGGCGTGGTGATTTGGTTGGGTTACTGCTGAGGCTGTTGCGTTTGTGCAGATCGAAGCGCGTTGGTTACATCCATCTGCTGGTTATGTCCCTGCGATTGAGTTTTCAGGACTAATTCAGCGTCAGCGCGGGCATTGTCTCCCTGCTTATTCTGGAAGTCTGAAAGCATTTTGAGGGCTTCGCGAATGTCTTGTTTCTGCCGGCTATCCGCCTGCGCGAGAATCTTAACCACATTAGCGGCGGCGACTTGCGCGTCGGTCTGCGCTTGGAACGCTTTGACCTGAATCGATAGCTGCTCATTCTGCGCCTTCTGCAACTCGGCTTGGCCTTGCATAAGAATACCCTGAGCCTGAACCATTGCCGGATCTGGTTGTTCCTGTTGAGCCTGCTGAGCCTGTGCAACCATCTGCTCCTCTTCCGGTGTCTTAGGTTTGACAGCGCCAGACAGTAGCATTTGGTTTCTGTTGAACTCTTTCAGGTCGCTGATACCCTCACCGTCCATGTTATCCAGAATCATGCTGGTAACGATGTCGTGTTTCGGTGTGCCAGGCGGTAACAGCGATAGCATGTCGAGCAACGATTTCACTGTGGCATCACGCCGAGTAGCGAATGACTGACCAACATCCACTGTCACTTCGTACTTACCCTGCGATAAGTCGTTTAGCGCCACCTCTCGTCCCGATTGACGATCAACTACCGAGCCATTCAGTAGCACCATGTCATCGCTACCGTCTTCATTGACTACACGCATCGGCGCATCACTGCCGTACACCTCGCGAGCCATGCTCAACCAGACCACACCAGCACGACGCATAGACTTAGCCATGTTGTCCATGTAGACGTATGACTGTGTATCCATACGATTGAAAATAGAATCGACGGTTTCCGAGGCCACATTGCTCGGCATGTTCTCCATCTGATTAGCGCCGGTGATTTGCTGGATGGCCGTTCCGGTGTACTGGAGTAGGCCAGCCAACGCGGGTGGCATTTGGGTAGGTGGCGTGTATCCGCTGACCTCTGCCTGTGCCACTACCTGACCGTCTTTAGAGCGCATGCTCTTCATCGGGAGATACGCAGGGCGCTTCTTGTTACGCTCTGCCCAATGCGGAGCTAACGGGCTGGGTATGAATTCAACATCAACGATAGGAATGCCATCACCGCCAGCCTGAGTGGCGTTATCGGCAATCATCGATACCATCAGGTTTTCTAACCGCTGGGCATCCATAGCTTTAGCTGCGTGACCCTCGATGCGCTCCATGTTGTCAACGAATGAGCGACGGCCGTAGACAGGGATTAGCGGGATGTGTTCACCTGGTATGCGCTTAGGCTCTTCCAACCATTCCGCGCCGTCCATTAACCCACAGTAAACTCGGCGCTTCTTAACATCACGCTTGCCGATTTCGTCAAATCCACCTTCTGCTAACTCGTCAATGACCTCGGCTATCTGGTCACTATCGTATGTAGCTGTTTCGTTCGTGATCGGATTGCGGTATGCAGTTAGCGTGACTTTCTCAATGCGAATCTCGTAGTAACGCGCAACATAGATAGCATCTGGCGTACACCAGTCAAATTGCGTTCCTACGTCGCTCTTATCCATGCTTGCCATCAAAGCCTTTGGATACTCGGCCTTGAATGCTGCTGGCGTCATAGAGAACATCTCAAGCGCCCACATTGCATCACTACGGTCATACTGCTTGCTGTCGAGGTCAAAGAACACGCAGGTTGCCGCGTCGTACACGGGCAATAGGCTAATGCGTCGCTGTTCGTTTGACGGATCCATTTCGTCTTCATAGTCAGCACACATGCGGAAACAGCCGAACCCGCCAACTACAGCATCATCGAATGCGTTATCACACGCCTCACCACCTGACGTTTCCGAGTAATCAGCGCGGAACTTGCCGTTCATCTTCTCCGCAAGCTCATCCGACGCTTGCCCATCTTTCGGCCTGAACCTTACGCTAATTCGGTTCTGTCGGTACTCGCTGATAATTCGATCACACTCTCGCGCAACCTTATTCAGTTCAAATCGTGGGTAGTGCTCGAATCGCCCTTCTTCAAATGAATATCCGGCGTTCGTCGATCCTTCCCACTGCGCACCAGCGACACGAACAAACCGTTGCGCCTCGACAATCTTCTCGCGCACCTTCTGACTACCAGACCATGCTTTATCAAAGTTTGTTCTGGCCTGAACGTGCCACTTAGCCAATTTGTCAGTTGATTGTTTTTTATCTGCCATATCAGCCTACCCCACAGGGGATTGAATAGTTTGAATAGTCCGGTTCTATCGCTACAGAAGGGCAATGCATGCACATCATCAGGGAGTCAGCTAAGTTCGGCGACGGAATGCCTAGCTTCGATTTCATCTCGACTTTCGTCATAAGCTCCAGCTTTCCATTTCCGTTGAACTTGCGCTGTATCTGCGTGAGTTCAGCAAATAGCTTTTCTAGCATCTGATCGCCTATCGCCTCTTTATCGAAGCTCAGCATGTCGTCAGGGTTTGCGTACTCACCGTGGACTATTGCCCGATACGTCAGATAAAGCCTGTCAGCCAGCGTGTAATAGAATTGCGCTCGCTTGTTGCGGAACACGTCGCCAATGGTTCGGATGTTGTCACCATCGACCACCTCGTCGAACCATGCGCCAGCCTGATACGGGGAATCCTCATCAAACGGCGATTCACTCCCCTTAAACATCGTCACTGTTACTTTCTTGCCAGTGAATGAATCAGTTACTTGCCTGCGCAGGCCAGCGCCTAACCCATCACCGTCAAACAAGAAGTGATCTGCTCCATCGGCAATCGCTAAATCAGTAGCCCAATCAGCACCATCGTTGACATCCAACGGTGCAGGAGGTGAAGCTATGCGCTTAACCACTGACCCATGACGCATCGCATACCCCTTGTCATCTGGCCCTGTATCAGACGGATCGTGCGCAGCAACGATAGCGCCTTTCGCTTTCCAGCCAAGCTTGATGTGCGCGTCAGTAGCAGCCTCTAGCCATTCACGCTTGATGATTGCCATTTCGCTTGCACTTACTGGCTCACCCAGCCAGATATGACGATACAGAGTTGGATTGCGCCGCTTGCATTCCTCCATTTCCAAACGGAGAACTTCGGGAAAGTGCGGATTGTCCGTGTAGTTGACCGTGAGCAGGCAGATGTCATCAGGCGGCGTAACAACAAACCGTTGGTAGGTATCATCGAGAATATTTTTTGGGTTGAAACTCACCCATATTTCAGAGCCAGGCTTACGAATCGTTGGGATGAGGATATCCCACGACTCTTTTGTTACCGCCTCCGCCTCTTCAACCCAGCAAATATCAACGCCTTCGAGAGACTTTATCTTTGTCGGATTATTCTTGATGCCGTAAAACATGAACTCAGCGTTCGTGCCGAGGTGTCGAATCATTGAGCGCTGTATTTCGAACTCAGCCGTGTAGCCTTCGCGCTCTATCGTGTCCTCAAGCAAACGGATCACCGAGTCGCTGATACTGTTCTGTAACTCACGCGCACACAGGATGCGGATTGATTGACGCCTTGCCGCTTCAACAATAAGTCGCGCAATTGACCATGACTTACTACTACCTCGACCGCCCTTAGCGACCTTATAGCGATGCGCCTTAATGAACGGTCGAAAGTTAGGGTTAATCGTTGTCATTTTTCGAATAGCGTACCCATCGGTGAGGTTTCAATTTTAATAGCGCCGCCGTCCTTACCCGTCACCTCATGATCTTGCTTATCGCGCCATTTATCCTTCTGCCTGTTTTTGAGCCAGAAGATCGCAGCGGCGGTATCTGGTGGGTAATGCTTCTCAAGCGGCGTTTCAACAATCTTGTTGTCAATCACGCGAATATCCACGTCTGGAGCAATGAACCCCATAGCTCGTTGGTAGAGGCGATCAGCAACCTCGCCATCGGCTATTTGCTTGCCTCTTTTTATGGACTCTAAAAACTCATAGTGAACGAGTTTCCAGTTGTTGATTGTTGCTTCGCTCACCTCAAAGAATTCGGCAAGCCCTTTATCAGTCGCGCCCAACAAGCATAATTTTCTCGCCTGCTCGGCAAACTCTTCACGATAGGCCGATGGGCGACCGCCTTTGTTTTTCTCAGTCGCCATAGTTACCCTCTCAGAAAAGTGTCAGCGCTTCTTTAGCGTCCTGAATCGCCTTGAATGTACGGGCCACAACTTCACGCTCAGTCGTTGCCAGCTTGTACTGGTCTTTGAACAGCTCCAGCTTAAGCAAGTCGTCACCGACAAATTCAATTGCCGCTTGTGCTGCTGCCGTGTCGTTCATGACGAGGCGCAACAGTTCGAGACGAGTTGATTGCTGTGCAGTGAGTGATGGTTGAATGCTGGATGCTGTGCCTACGATTCCGCTTGTTGATTCGGTCATTTAGAACAATCCTCTAGATAAAAAAATACCGCATCGGGAATTACCGATACGGCATGGGATGAAACCTATATAAAACTCTGTCAATGCCACCATTCAGGCAGCATTTGCAGAATATTATAATATCGATGTTTTGATTTTTGTCTGTATGTTGGCGTTAGCTCTTTTCCACTGCTCTTCGGCGCTATCAGTACTGTGATTTACATTAACTTTCGCCAGTCCAGCCATCTTTTCCGCATAATCAATAGCCGCTTGCTTGCCGTTGTGTCCGAATCGCTCAAACCGACCTACTGTAGTAAGTCCTGTCTTTTCATATGCGGTCCATGACATCCTTTGGATATCATAAATAACATCCCACTCATTGCTCATATCAACCTCGCCTGCTACTGGGTGACTTGCGCAATTTCCACTCTTCAGCGTGCGCCAACTTTCCAACCTCGGTGAGAGAGTAGTATTGCTCTAAGCTATGGTATCCGCCGTTATTGTCTGCGTCATAGAAGTCCACAGACAGGTAGCCGCGCTCAATGAGAGAGTGAACCATTAAAATCTGATCATCGCTGATATCTGACCCAGCAATTCTTTCTTTTTTTAACTGAAGGATTTGATTAAAAAAATACAATTCCCTTCCAGATGGCTTTTCCATCCCAACCTCGTCTAAGTTGTCGTCATCGATAAATGCATGGCAGGCGGTGACGATGCCGCTTTTCGACTGGCCTGTCTAGCCACGCATTGATTATACATTCGAAATATCGAGCACCCTCGGGAGAATGCTCTGGATTTCGTCAGAAAGAAGCGATGCGCAGATTCAGAATTTCCAGATATGAACTCATCGCACCCACTTGCGCCATCAATAATCCCTGCTGGGTCGCATCCAGACCGGCAAAGATTGGGCTTTGGGCAATGAATGAGTTCAGTTTGGTTATCTTGTCTTCCAGATCGGTTTGTTCGTCAACTACGCGTTGTTGGTGAGGTTGCATGGTTATTCCTTCGGGTGGGGGTATTGGTTTATTCGCAGCATTGCCGCGTCTCTCGACGTTGCGCCGCCACTTCCCGTCTATTTCCGGGCCGCCAAGATGTGATCACACTCCTTACGGGGTTACACAATCTGATCCTTGTCGGGAGGATTCTTTATGAGAATGAAACGGAGATATGTCCCAGCAGCCATAACAAGAATTCGATAACTCCCCATCCCGCCACGGCGCAAATAACCGCGAATATGATGATCATGCCGTCAAAGCTGCTACCGTACATGCTGCATCCTCATTTCAAGCACTGATCACGGACGTACTCTTGCAGGCCGGTCAGTTGCTTTGTGATGGTTTCGATTCCAGCTCTGTGAAGGAAATAATCCCGTTCAGCGTCTGAAGTAAGTCGGGTGGCGGTTGCATCATCCATGCCGGGGGTGGCGGTGGCTTGCTTGACGACGTTGACGCGCAACCCGCACTTGCCAGCAGCAACACAGCGCTGCAAATCATCAAGCTTGCTTTTAGCATCTGCGAGTTCTCCAGTGTATTTAGCATCAAGATCCGCAACATCACGCTGGCGGGTTTGCATGTCGGTGATGGTTTCTTTCGCCTGGCTCAAATCGTGATCGGCTTTGCTGTATGCGTCGTGGTAGTAGTAGACACCGAATGACAGCGCAGCAATGAGAGCAAGAAGAACGGCGATTACTGTAGCCCTGATAGACATAGCTCACGCTCCACCGCTCGGCGGTCAGTTAATCCACGCCAGACCTTACCACCTGCTTTGTCCCATCGCTTTAGCTCGTCACATGCTTCGGATGTGTCGCCAGCGTTCAGTTTACGCAGCATCGTTGAACGATTTAACGCACCAATACCGATGTTGTATGTGAACGATATCAATGCGGCTTTCCGCATATCAGTCATCGGAACCTTTACGGCTTTATCTACAGCAGTAGCAGCAGGCGCGATGTGCTTAACGAGTAACGCGTCACATTCTGTTGCTGTGTAAGTTTTCCCGATCTTCACATCTTGGCCAGTTATTCCGTCGCATACTGTGGGAACGCCGGCGACGTCATAGTAAACGGTGTATGAACGCCCTTCATGCCACTGAATTAATACAGTAGCAATGGCGATAGCTCCACCAGCAGCAGCGCCGGCTATCTTTTTTCGTAGAGATGAATTCATCAGTCACTAATCCTTTTCATAAGCTCAGCAACTGACTCGGTACTTTCCGGATTAGGATTCTTTGATGATAGATAGTCAGATAACATCTTCGTGCGCCGCTCATCTTCTTTTCTTTCTCTGTAAGCATCGATGCGTCCGCTTATGAACGAGAAGACAGATACGGCAGCACCAACAGCGCCAAAGAAAATGAAAATCAAATCCTGAGTAGCAATACCGGCAGCGGATCCAACTGCGGCGATCCACGCGAAAAGTTGAGTAACTACATTTCCCGGCTGATCATTCATTTTGTAATCCTGCATACTCTCGCACCCACGTCAGAACCACCGAGACCATTCACATAGTCACGGTCGTTTTCGCAGAGAACCCGCAGTGCACCAATCTGAGCACCCCAAGCATCCCGCTTCCACGTTTCTACCGTGGAGATCACGTCATCATCGCTCTTTGCATTGATGAGTCCGTATGAGACTACAGAGCGAGGGTATGCATATGCAGCAGAGTTAATGCGGGAGTTAATTTCAGCGCCAGCCCATGACAGGAACACCAGCGCAAGCAGCCACGGGGATGAGCTAACGAACCCCGCTTTAAGAAATTCAGGTATCTTCAAAGGGATTCTCCCGTTTGCTGTGAGAAATAAAAAAGGCCACGCAATAGCGCAGCCTGAAATAGAAAAGCCCCTGCATTTCTGCAAGGGCTTGAATGTGTGTGGCGTCTGGCACTGAAATCCAGATTATCGACCCCGGCTACTGACTGAAATTCAGTATGTGAACTCGCCTCGTGTGTCGAAGGGGCATTTCTTTCCGCGCATCAGCCTGCGCATTCACCACAACGGTCAGCTCACTGAATGCATTACTGGGGAGTAATACTGCTGCGTGGGTTGGACTATGAATCCGTCACGCCAATGAGCTTACCTGTTGTGAGCAGACCTCTCAGCCTGCATGGCGGGAGTAGCAATCCGAAGATGAACATACCCGCTTGACGGTTAAATGGTGAGCGCCGCCTCGTTTATCTCACCACCAAAAATACTGCCGCAGCAACTTAAGAGTCACTAACGGCATCTTAGGTTTAAGTATGGGTAAATGGGTAAACGGTGTCAAGCCATTTCATGCAACATGTTTAATTTTCTCGACACGTTTACGACTTTTAAACGCATTTTGTAGAGGGGTATAGAGAATATACAGACTGGCAGACAGCACCTGAGCAACTTCCTTCCGTAGAGTTTCCTCTGATGGCTTACGCCACCCTTCACCCAATCTTCCTTTATCGATTTTGCGTGGCCTTGCAGCCTTGTGATAGTACGATGCAATGGCTCGCTTAGATGATCCGTGAGCGTAGTAACTGAGAAGAATACCGAGCGCCCTTGTGTCAATGCGCATGACGGAATCTACGACCTGAGAAATCAACATCCCGTCATCATCGTTACACATGGGCCTGCTCATCACCCTGCTCGGCTCTACCCTTTCCATAAATTGCGCTATCATGCTGCTTTGTCGTTTCTCCAGTCGACCTGAATATACCCACGCGCCCCACAACTCTAACCAGCCATTGATCCATCTATGTTGGTCATCGGTAAGATTCAGCTCAGCTATTGCCATTCTTCCTCCGCTTCGGATTAGCATCCCATGACTGGATATGTGTAGGTGCTGGATATGGAGTGATTGGGGTGAAGAGAGTTAGAATGTAGCCAATTAATCTCGGCATGATTGAACCTCCACCGAGAATATTCGGCGCGCCATTTCTGAATAGGCATTCCCAACCACCTCTTCCAGATTCGTGGGTTTATTCAGCGAGTACCGATTAATGATCTCCCGCCGCTGCTCGTTCTTCCGCGCTATAGCTTGCTCATGCTCTGCTATTTCACGTTCGAGCTGAATAAGCTCTGATGTTGCGTATGCTGGGATTTGATGTGTCATGCTGCTAACCTCGCGTTAATTGTTTGAGCATTCGGTATTTTTCCGCATATCGAATGGCGCGAATTTTTATGCCGATTTTCCGCTTAAACATTTTGTGCTTTATCCACCCACAGATTAGGAATGCCGTAACAGCGATGAGGTAGGCTGCGAAAAATGCTGCGTCAGTCATGCTGCCTCTCGTTGTTTGATTAGCGCCCGCGTTAAAGCCCTGTAATGCGACCTCAGTGATTCCAGTTCTTCACGGGTGTAACGATGTGGGATGTTGTTGCTTTCAAGCGCTAGGACGCGATCAAGGCCGATTTTTGCTATCAGATTGATACGGTATTGGGTGATAGCGCCGGAGTGATGGACGTTGCAGGATGCACACTGTAACGCTACGTTGTCCTCGTTGAATCTTAAGTGTGATGCCGCTGCCGTTGTCCTGTAGTGTCCTGCGTGGTAACTCACCGCCGTTTTACTGCCGCAACTGATACAACCGCAACCCTCATCTCTGGCCCTGATGTAATCGTTAAATGCTCGCTGGGTCATGTTCATCCAGTGACTTAACGGCTTCACATCTGCCTTGCGCTTTTTCAACTGGCGACGGTCATCGGCGGCTTTGCGCTGGGCAAGTCGCTCTGATTGCTGTCGTGTGTATTGAATTGCGCAGGATGGACTACAGACTATTTGAAGGGTGTTGCGTGGGGTGAATTTCTTTTTGCAGCACTTACAGGTCTTTGGCTTCGGCTTTTGCCGTTCAGCCATTCACAAGCTCCTTTTCTCTCTCGTCTTCATGAGTGAAGTCATCACCATCAATTGGAATTAACCAGTGAGAAAACATAAATGAGTAATCATTAAGCGTGGATCCGCTAGATAGCATTGTGACAAGACGATCGCAATGCACCAGCCAGCGAGTAGATCCGGCGTTATAGAATCGCCTACCATCTGGGAGAGAAATCCGTTCTCCGTGATGAACTATTTTCTCCGTTGTGACGACAACACCAAGAGTTTCCGGGTTCCCGCCGACTATGATAGCCAGCCCACCAGCACGTAATTCAGCCATTATCTTTCTCCTGTTTCAGTAATTCCTCGGCGCACTCAGCACAAACATGCGTCTCGTCATCAATCAAATCAGCATTGCAATTAGCAAATAGTGATTGACCCTCGTAGCCGACTACGCACGAGCGCTGAATGCATGATTTTTGATATGCAGTGATTTCATCTTGTGTTAGCAGCACTTCTCCCCCTCATTCGGTCAAATTTCCGCGTTAGCAGGCCGTGGACATAATCAAATGTCGTCACCTGGCTTGCTGGCGGAATTGGTTGGGTTTTGTTTCTACTGCGACGGGTTGGCTGGAATATCAGATTGTCGAGTGCTTTTTGTGTCGGGCTAAGCTGCCGCGCCATGCTTGGCCTCCAGTCTTTTCCTTCCGAACTCCATCAATTGATCGCGTTCAACTGTTGAGAACTGGAGATGCGTTCGCGGCCACGGATGCCAGATAACAATCATTTGGCCTTTATTATTACCGGATACTGGCTTACCAGATGATGCGCTCAGGAACGCCAGCCTTCCACCAGTGATGAATCTGACTTCGTGTGCCGTCTTAATCGCTTCCAGGAACCAGCCCGTTGAGCAATCTGCGTTGAGCAGCATCACGCAGCCAGTCCAGTGCTCTGCATTTTCCTTTGCCGCCTTCTGCACGAATGGCATCGGATGGCTGTACGGCGGGTTTAGCCATGCGTATCCGGGGATATCTGGAATCACTTCATTCCACGGCGTTATGAGAGTGTCCTGATACTCGTTGATAAAATTCCTGCATAGGCTGTTATCAACGCTTGCTGCGGCATCCAGCACAAAGCAGAACTCAGCGTTAAGCGCGTGGAATATCTCAGGAGGTGTCCGCCAGCAATCCTTATCATTAGGTGCAGTGTTTGATTTGAGCGTCATCCCCGCACACCTCGCAACAACTGGTCGAAACGCTGGATAGCTGAATTCATCGGGATGCGCGGCGTGGTCTTTACCGGACGCCCTAACCGTATCGATTCTTTCAAATCTCCAGCCGGCAGGTACTGATAGATCCCACGCTCTCCGGTTCTCACCAGTTCACCCCGCTTAATCATGTCGTTAATTGCAAACGCAACGTTTCTCCCCTCCCACCCGACACTGTCGCAATACAGCCTCAATTGTGTGAATGTCGCTCTGTTGTGATTTTGAAAATAGTCACTGATTATTTTTCGTGTTGTCATGTTGACCTCAGAAGAAATTCTGTAGCCTATTGAGAATGTTTTCGTCTCTCGTTCCGGCGAAAACGTGTTTAATGGCGGAGTTGATTAATGCGCTGTAACAGCGTTCGAACTCGTCTGGATCCATGTTCGCGTATGCCAGGCTCTTAGCCTCTGTGCGGATATCACCGTTTAGCCTTACCGTTTGCTCATAGAACCCGGCGAGTATCGTCAGGTCTTTTCGGAAGCGGTCAAACTGTGTAGCCTCGTCCATGTTCTCAAGGCCTGCCCGGTCAGCGCTCCAGTGCTGAAAGCAGAAGTTGAAAAAGGCGAAAGCTTTGCGGTGAAAGGCTGGGTTTCTGGTTAACTTGAATTCGGCGGTGTACATCTCGCCATTTTTGAACTTAGTCAGACGGGGTAAGTCATGTTCGAAAGCTGGACAGAAAACGCCACCGGCATTTTTGACCATTTCGATTTGCAATCACTCATCCCTCACAGTTATACCGGCTTCCAACATGAACTCGACGCAGCCATCAATCGCTATCTGAGCCGTTTCTTTGCTGTAGATACTAAACCCCTCTGTTGACGGGAGAACCACCACTAGCGCGGCCCTGCTGTCTACCCATGCCTGCTGATATGCTCGCCACATTGACTGAACCATTTCTGATACGTAACTGCCGTTATCCCACTTCGCTAGGCCGCCGGGGTTCATTTTCTCAAAATCACTGCGCATCTGCTCTGTGCTCATCGTTTAATCCTTATCCAAAAATTACGTGTTTCACATCGCTAATTGTGGTTTTCTCAATGCGATAATCTTTATATCCCCGTGCTTTCGCCATGTCTTCGGCTATGCTTTTTGTTGAGCATATTGCTACCGGGCAGTAACTAGGGAGGATGATAGTGTGTGGCTTATACTCAGATTTCATTTTATCTAACGCTGATTTTTTCATTTCCTAACTCCCATAAAAAAGCCCGCAGCGATTATCAGCGGGCTTATAGCTCTGTGATGTAGAAATATATCATTGATATTTCTCGCTTAACTCACCAATCTGTTTGAGAATTTCTATCAAATCACAACCTGCACAGCCAAGCGCTTCCGCGATAAGCTCCGTCTGTTCCTCCGATGGCCCATCTTGCATTATTTGGTTCAGACACCGATGAGAGACGCCAACATGCTTAGCGATGCTATTCAGGGTCACGCCGTTATCTTTTGCCATTGTTTTAACCATCCAGCGGTAATCGCTCCACTCACTCATTAGCTAATCCCTCAAATTGTGCGAATACTGCGCCACAGTCGCTGCGAATGGTCAGATCTGAACCCATTCCCCACGGATCATCTCCTGCCTTGTCTCTATCTGAGATTACCCCGTAAGCATGACCAAAAACCGGGCCGGTAACTTGATATTGTCCGCCAACGTCAAAACCCGGAATTGATGACATCGTGCATTTTACTTTCACTGTTCTACTCCCCCTGATTTGACCGACTAAACGTCAGCGCCTTTGGCGTAACGTTTCTGGCCTGAGGTATTTTGTTTAACTGAGCATGTCTCTCTCGCCTGATCCTGATCGGTTGGGAGAAAGTGACCGTTTTTGAAAAGCTGATAGACCGTTCCGAGTTGTCCAAATCGGTTTTTTGTGACGATGATTTCTGCATACGGTGCGGCTGATGAATCAGGGTTATATACGGCATCACGGTAAAGCATGATGATGCTATCGGCGTCCTGCTCAACGCTTCCAGAGTCGCGCAGGTCTGCGTTAACAGGACGCTTGTTTGGGCGCTTTTCAACATCGCGGGATAGTTGGCTGAGGGAAAGAACCGGAGTTTTTAACTCTTTCGCCATGCGCTTCAGGCTTCCAGAAATGTGCGCAACTGCTAGATCATTTCGCTCTGCCGTTGGCTTTTTTATCAAGCCAAGATAATCGACCATGATCAGCGAAAGCTCAGGGTGAGAGCGCTTATGTCGTTCTGCGATAGAGCGGATTTTCTCAACGTTCAGCGACGATGCGTCAACAACCCAAACATCAAGGCCAGAGAGCAAACCAATACCGCTAGATACCCTTCCCCATTCCTCGTCACCCATACGTGAAGGTTTTCGCAAACTGGATACGGGGAGATTTCCGGCATCAGCAATCTGACGTTCGATAATCTGGCTTGAGTCCATTTCCATACTGAAAATCAGGACGCCACGTTTTTTATCGCTGTTTGGGTAAGGCTGCTCAGCTACACCACGAGAAACCTTCAACGCGAATTCCGTTTTACCCATTCCGGGACGCGCAGCTACAACGACAAAATCCACCGGATTTATACCGCCAGTGATCTCATCTAGTTCATCGATCCCAACGCGTAACGCCGTGGATTGTTCGCCGTTCTTCAGGCGACTCTCCAGCATAACGGTGTAATCGTCCATCAGATCGCCGATATGAGTAGGAACGATGTCGCCAGCGTCAGATGCCAATGACGGAAGTTTCCCCATCGTTTCGGCTATCACCGCCAGCGCTTTTTCGTGGCTGTTGGCCTGCTCGATTGATGATTTGGCCTCGTCGATCAGCGAAACAAACTGACGAACCTGATGGTACCCGTGAACCATCCTAGCGTAGCCTTTCAGGTTTGCGGCTTTTGGGAACTTGCTTGCCGCCTCCATGACGTTGGCAAAGTTACCCTCGCCCATCGCCTCGGCGACCATCAGCCCGTCAATCAGGTTTCTAGTGATCGCCTGATTTTTTATTTCCCGATAGATATCCCTGTAGAGCGGCACAGAGAAACATTCGTCAGTCAGGGTAGATAAAACCTCGCTGGCATCAGGAGTTAACCCGCTAACCAGTAAACCACCGATTACACTGGCTTCGATATCCTGTCTCATAGCGTACCCTCCCTGATTTTCGTCAGCGTTTTTCTTTGCAGCAGGTAGTCAAAATTCGCAACCCAACCACGATCATTCTCGCCAAAGTGGAACGGCCTAGCAGCAGCCATAAACGCCCTGACATAGGATTTGAATCCATCGAGATTTGGTGTAGCCAAAGATTTAATCAGGGCATTCAGTTTTCGCTTTCGTTCGTCATTGGCTTCTACAGCGTGAGGCAACCTGTCACCCACAGCATCGTTGTAGGCGTTCAGGTAATCATCGTATTTGATTGGCGGTGATTTTCGCTTTGAAGGTTTGGCACCCTTCGCACTTTCACCCGTAGGGGGTAAGGGGGTATTTGTATTTATTGTCTTTTGAATATTGTCTTTTGTGTTTAGCTGAGTTGGCAAATGGGTATTAGCTGACTTGGCTAATGTTTTATTAGCCGATGTAGCTAATGTTTCGCTGACTTGGCTAATGCTCTTCATATCCCACATGGAGACATGCTTGTTAATCCCAACCCGCTGACCGCTGCCAATTAGGAAACTCCTGTCAATAAGCTGGCGCTTAGCGACACAAACATGCGTGTGGTGTATGCCTGTCATGGCTGCTATCTGCGTATTGGTAAGGCGATCCATCGCTTTGTTGAATCCGTAGGTCTTGCGCATGATGGCGAGCATTACTTTCAACTGCCTGGCTGTTAAGTCAGCCATCAGGATACTGTCTGTAAGCTCGTTGGCAACGCGCATGAAACCGTCATCAGTGTCAGCCACGCGATGCTCCACAACCTCAAGGCGAGGTTTTTGGTAGTCTGATATCCTAGCGACGCTCATCTTTCTTCACCCCTGCTTTAGCCAGTCTGAAAACACCGATAAGCCGCTCAGCGAACGGCTTGTTATTTACGGCGGCAACGACCAATCCATCAGGTGAATCAGGATGCGTTCGCTCCTCTTCTCGCTTGAAAAATCTTCGTTTTCGTGCCATTATTTACCTCAGAAATCGATAGTTATCTGTTCAGAATCCTCACCCGCCAGTGGGGATTTTTTCTTTGTCAGCACAGCAGCAAATCTCCGCGCTAACTCCACTATCTCGTTGTCATCAACGCCGTATTCCAATATCGCCAGTGCTAACGACGCCTGACTGAAAAAACTCTCTTTCATCCGGCTTACTGTCGATTCATGAACACCCATCAATGATGCGAATTTTGATTGACCGAATACGGCCAGTTTCCCTAGTAATTGAGACTCAATGCGTTGAGCCTTCTTTCTGTATCTTGCGCGTTCCATTCGTTACTATTTTCCTGTTTTCTGAATACAGGCATCCCGTGGGGTGCCACTTTGTTTGATGCTCCAGACCGTCCAGAGCGTGATCAGCGGGTTTAAAGAGCGGTAAGGCTATTTCTTGCTGCTTGGGAAGGGTTTAACTTCTTCCCCGCTAATGCTTCCATCCTGTTGAACGGTGACGAAAATGTTCCTGCCCGCTCTGATGGCTTTACTGATTGCGCACTGAATCACGCCAAAATCTTTTGCTGCTTTCGCTTGCCCATGGATCTTGGCGTAATCCTCAAGAGTCATTCGATTCATAGGTTGCTCCCTGTTAATTACAGACAAAGAATACTACAGGTAATTATTTATGTAAATATCCTGAGTATTTTTGTTTGATTACCTTTGCTATTAAAATGTGAGAATGGAAACGAAAAAGACACTGACGAGAGAACAGCTTGAGGCGGCTAGAAAGCTGAAGGCTCTGTATCAGTCGAAGAAAAAAGAATTGAACGTTACGCAATACACTATTGCTGACGAGCTAGGAATATCGCAGGGTGCGGTAGGTCACTACCTGAACGGCAGGATCGCGCTTAATGTACCTGTCGCATCGGGGTTTTCCAGAATACTCCAGATACCGATATCAGAATTTAGTCCTGAACTCGCACGGGACGCAGCATCATACGCGAGCACAGTTGATTCCAATGTTGCGTTCCATGGGATTCACGATCCGAAGGGTGAGTATCCGGTCATTAGCTGGGTAAGCGCCGGAGAGTGGTCAGAGGCTATTGAACCCTACCACCGCAGAGCTATTGATCGGTGGTACGGAACCACTGTTGATTGCTCTGATAGCTCGTTTTGGCTGGATGTAAAAGGCGACTCTATGACCTCACCTGTTGGCCTGAGCATCCCTGAAGGGATGGTAATCCTCGTTGACCCAGAGGTTGAACCCATTAACGGCAAGCTGGTTGTTGCAAAGCTGGATGGCGAGAACGAAGCGACGTTTAAGAAGTATGTTGAAGACGCTGGTCATAAATTTTTAAAGCCGCTAAATCCACAATACCCATTAATCACAATTAACGGCAACTGCCGAATTATCGGTGTTGTTGTAGATGCGAAGATAGCCAATCTCCCCTAACCCGGCGTGTAGCCGGGCTTACATTCTTGTATCGATCGCACCTAAAAATCACGATAACCAACTGATATCAATATAATTCATCTTAAACTAATCTCCATTTACCCCGGTATCGATCGCACCCCATCACCTACACACTAATCTCATTTGAAAAATAAATTCACTTAAAAATCAATACTGTGAATATTTATCTTAAAAAATAAATACCGAGAGTATTTACAATAATAAATACCTTGAGTATTCTTATCTCACAGCAGGACGCTAAGCAACAACGACATGATGTCGGGCTCTTTAACATGAATGGGAATTCTTCCGGAATGTCTGGAAGACCAAGGTGAATGCTTTGGGGAGTGGTGAATGCGCAGGCTGATGCGCTGCAATCTTGTGAGTAGATGGAGAATGATGCCCGCCATGGCGCGTAGGTAATCGACCAGTAGGGGCAAGGTGAAGTAGGCATATCAGTAAGGCGACATACACGAATCACGCTACTAGCGTGGACTTGATAGAGGCCGAGAAAATCAGTAAGACCTGCCGGAAATCAGCACCGGCCACCACTCCACCAAAGCACTTACCGGAGGTAATCATGAAAATAGATAAAGAGAAATTTCAGGATGCCAAGGAAGTGGCAAAACAAGCTGTTGCCCATCACTGCAAAACAAGATGGTGGCTGGCAATGAATCATCTCAAACGAGCGTATGGATTTACTGAAAGAGGAACGCAGCAATGACAACAATCATCGTTAAGCCAGCTAAAGATAACGCCAAGCGTAGAAAGTATTTGCGTACTGGCGCGTTCTTCGCACAGAAAGACGCAGATCGGGAACTGGCGCAGAAAATTAGCAAGGCGTGGGCGAAATTAACTCGCGTTGAATTACCGAAACGTAGTGAGCCTGAGTATTCCGGTTCGTGCTGCTTGCCGCAAGTGGCGCTATACAGCGCAGGGCATCGTAATAACCGTAAAGACGCAACGCATATTATTAAGTGAGGGTGAGATGAATTTTAAAATAGGTGATGAGGTTTTGTGGACTAGCTCATCAAATGGGTCTACAAAAACAAAAATTGGCGTAGTTGTTGAGTTGATTCCTGCGGAAGTAAGCGTTAGAAAATCAAAATTTAGTAACTACCTTGATGCTTCAAGAATTCCGAGAAAAGAGGAAAGTTATATTGTTTGTGTTGGCCCCAAACCGGGATCTAGAGCAAGGCCAAAATATTATTGGCCTAGAGTATCAGCACTAAATCATCACAAAGACAACTAAGCCGCCTAGAGTGGCTTTTTTATTACATCATCGCATCAGAAGATGCGTAAGGGGTGAGTATGTGGGTTCATGAAATATTAGAGCAACATGCAATATTTGACGGTAAGCCTGATTTCATGGACGGCTCACTAATTATTAACACTCTCAATCATAAATCATACGGCGGAACGCCTGCGGCGATGCGCGAGTCGAATTCTGACCCTGACATGAAAGACCCTAAGCGCTATCTCGTCAGGGTAACTATTGAGTACGAAGAAGTTAATTAACCCAGCCGACACCAGAGAATAACGCCACCGAAAGGTGGTTTTTTATTACCTAAAATCAGGAAATCAAAATGAACATTAATGAATTAACTATCGGTCAAGCCAAAGAATTGGCGTCATTATTCGGCGGAGCTAAAACTGAATCATCATGCCCGATTGAAAATGGCGCCCGTTATATCGTCACGTTACAACGAGGCTGGATTGTGGTTGGTAACGTAGCCAAATCTGGAGACTACCTGAGTATTTCAAACGCTGCTGTTATTGAGTGTTGGGGTACTACTGATGGGCTGGGGCAATTAGCTATATCCGGACCAACGTCTGATACACGACTGCGTAAAACATCCGACCTACTCACTCATGAGTTAACCGTTGTTCATCTAATGCGTGTCCAAAACGAAAAATTGTGAGGTCATGATGGCGATCAAAACATGTGACGCCGAATCTGTGACGTTAACAGCCACGCAATCCGGCTACGGCTACGGCGACGGCTACGGCTACGGCAACGGCAACGGCAACGGCGACGGCTACGGCTACGGCTACGGCGA
This sequence comes from Pectobacterium brasiliense, assembly GCF_016950255.1. NCBI lineage: Bacteria > Pseudomonadati > Pseudomonadota > Gammaproteobacteria > Enterobacterales > Pectobacteriaceae > Pectobacterium > Pectobacterium brasiliense. The sequence goes on from NZ_JACGFN010000001.1 coordinate 1,886,479, forward strand.
CGGCTACGGCTACGGCAACGGCTACGGCAACGGCTACGACGGCAACGGCTACGGCTACGGCAACGGCAACGGCAACGGCTACGGCAACGGCTACGGCAACGGCTACGGCGACGGCTAACACTCAGGGGAAACTATGAGCGACGAGTTAATCAGCGAATATAAGCGTTATTTCGCAGTGATGGGAATATTTCTGGCTATTATTATTTTGATTCTCGTCGCTGTACTCAGTGTTATTTATTAATTGGAGTGAGTGATGTGTGATGATGATAACGACTCATTATCTGAATACTGGAAAGATTTGAAGCCATTTTTAAAGGAACGAAAAAGACAAGCAAGGAATGCCGCACATGAAGGAATTAAACGTTTCTTTGAAAGAAATTTCGTGACATTCGAAGAAGGCGAAAACACTCTGATATTCAGGACGCCACAAGGAACAGTAGCATATTACCCACCAAGTCAAAGAATGCAGCATAAATCAAAATGGTTTGATGCAAGCCCAACATTTTGCATGAATTACGTAAATAAACTTAGAGCCGTGTAAAAGCGGCTTTCATACCCATGCTGCTATTAGGCGGCATAGTTATGAATAAACAGGAGAGAGTTATGAGTGAAATTAAAGATATCGAATACGAGATAGTTACAGAAAAGTTATTTGATTTTTCTGCTGGTGCTTACTGCGGGGTTTTAATGCCTGAACACGTGATGAAAAAACTTGCAAAACTGCAAAATAAACACCTTGAAGATGTAAAGAGAATTCTAACTGAAAATAAAAACGATTTATATGTTTCTGGATGGACGCTTCACCATCCGAAAGGAGTACAAAAAGCGGTGTATTTCGCTGATACATCTGGGGCATTCAGTGTAGAAGACAGAATAAGATTAGCTACTGTAAAAAATCAACCGATACATAGACCGCTAGTTTTTAAAGCAAAAAGCATGGATGATGCGGAAAGTATGGCTAACGCACACTTCAACAACACATCTAATTAATCAGGAGTCAACGATGGGATTAGCTATCGCGGGCGCACCCATCGTGCGTCCTAAATTCGATTTCGACGGTATTAAATCAATACAGCACTCTCGTAAAAATATATTGACGGGAGATTCATTTAAACCTGCACCATCCACCCCGCCACCAAATAAATCTCTGATTCAGATAATCATCGACTTTCTGAATAGGAGGCTTGAACCGTGAAAACCCATCAGCAAATGATTGAGGATTTAACTGAATCATACGTCGCAATGCTGGATAAAAATCAGGACGAGCAGGAGTGGCTAGAAAACGAAGTGCTGTGCCGGCTTAACAATAAATATAGGTGCATTAAATTTAACGACCTAAGCGGCGCACTAGAGGATGTTATTAAAAAATCATTCTGCCAAGAAGCGCCATGGATTTCGGAATCGCATCCCGTCCGTGGATACGTTGATTCCGCGGCGTTTGAAGAGTACCTATCTGGCGTTCAATACGAACTCATGCGCCACTGCGTCATTCTGGAGCGTGCACTAGCGCTATCTGCTGCGGAAAATCCGACATATGAGCGTGATTTTTTTGGTGAATGGGTTTCATGAATTGGATAACAGGAGATTGATGTAATGAGCGAGCAAAAGACGCACTACCGGAAAGCGTTCGACTCTCCATATTTGAGTAGCGCCGACATAGTAGAGCCAACGGTATTAACCATCGCAAGAGTGGCACTTGAATCCGACAAAACCAAAAAGACAAAGGATGTATTCAACACCGCCCACTTCGTAGAAAAAGAACTACGCCCTGGCGAAAAGCTAAAGCCGATGATTCTCAATGCTACGAACAGCAAGACTATGAAAGCGCTGACCGGTTCGCCATACATTGAGGACTGGTGCGGCGTGGCTGTCACTGTCTACGTTGATACTAAAGTACGGTTCGGCAATAGCTCTGTCGAGGGATTGCGTATAAGCCCTACACGAGTCAGCAAGCAACTATTAACGCCGTCTGCAACAAAGGCATGGAACAACGCAAAAGCAGCATATAAGCGAGACGGAGACTTACGCAAGGTGCTTGAGCGCATGGATATGTCGGAAGAACACCGTCAGCAGCTCATCAACGAATGCAGGGAGGCTGCGGCATGATTTGGCATGATATTCAGCAGAACACAGAAGAATGGGAAGCGTTGCGAGTAGGTAAGGCGACAGCGTCTAATTTCGGGCTAATCATGGCTAACGCAGGAAAAGCGTTTGGCGACCCAGCAAAGCGATACGCTCTCCAGATTGCACTGGAGCAAATTAAGGGATGCAAGTCGGAATTCAGCTTCTCTAATGAACACATGGAGCGAGGCCACGAACAGGAGCCTGTGGCGAGAATGCTCTACGAAGAGATGAATTTCATCGACGTGGATAATGGCGGATTTTTCGATCTGGTCACATACGGAGATAGCCCAGATGGGTTAGTTGGTGATAATGGGGTGATAGAAATTAAATCCGTTATTGCCCCCACTCATTACGCAACACTGAAACGCGGCAGTTTCGACCCATCATATCGCTGGCAGCTAGTCGGGCATCTGGATTGCACAGGCCGTGATTGGGTTGATTTCGTCAGTTACTGCGCCGATTTTCCAGAGGAAAAGCAATTGGTGGTATGGCGATTGACGCGAGACGAATGCGCTGAAGAAATTGATTCTCTACGTGAAAGAAGAAATCAATTTTTATCTCTGGTTCAGGAAGTTAAGCAATCAATATTGCAGGCATAAAAAATGAAACGCACCCCATTCTATCGCCGAGGCGGAAGGGATTCCCCAAATAAAGGCATGAAGGAGAAAATAATCTGGCAGTTACAGAAACACGGCAGACCAATGACAGGAAGTGAATTGGCTGAAATATTCAAGATGGAATTAGGTGAATTCAATAAAATTGCAAAAAGGATTGATGAGCACTCAACCATCGTTTCAGTGAAAGTTTCAAAGATAATGAACAATAGCGAAATAGATTTTCTGTATGAAATGGAGAGTAAGCCAAAGCTATCAATACCAAAAAGACAAGGAATGTCTCAGATTCGCGTTTCGTACAAATCCTTCGCAACTTCCAGCCGTCTATCAAAAATCAAGCACATCGCCGAAGCCATAGAGCGCAGAGAATTAATATCTCGAGGCGAATATGTATCCGGATAAACCAAGTTGAGGTAATCATGGCTGACATTGCCGACGCAGCAAATGATTTAACTGATTTCACAATTCAGCACGCATTAGCTAACCGCCCTGCTCCACCAGTATTTACGGGAACGTGTCGCTACTGCTTCGAAAAAATAAATACAGGTAGTTATTGCGATGAATTCTGCCGCGATGATGATGAAAAGAGAATTAGACAGGGGATGTATCATGGTTAACCGATATCAACCAGCTCCATTTCAAGAACGCATTATTCATGTCAATGAAAATGGCGATTACGTTAAATATACCGATTACGCAGAACTCGAACGGCAGCGGGATGCGTTGCAATCCGCATTAAATACTGCAACTGAATCCATTGCTCAAGCTCATCATGTATTGAGAGAAGAGACAAAAAGAAATAACGAGTTGGCTGCGGAGAATGTGGCGTTGAAAGAAAGTATTCCAAAAATAGGAAATATGGTCGAAACCCAATATCGAAGCAAAGAGGGAAATAAAAACAGAAGGAGCACACTGATAGAAAGGTTTAAGAGAACAATTGATAAGTCTGATTTGCCGGGAAATCAAAAGGTATTTCTTAAGCAAAATCTTCTCAATATTCTTCATGAACACTCGAATTTATATGAATGCAGATACCTGTACAAGAGAGAAGCCCCAGCCACCGACGCCGCATTGCGTGAGATAGAGGCAAAGGCGGTTGATAAAGCACGTGACGATATGCAGCGCGGCGGAAACCTGACTTTCGGCGATTGTTACGTGTCGCTAACAAATAGCGCCCAACAATTGCGGGAGGGGAAGGTATGAGCAAAGGTGTAGAGCAACTCACAGCGATGATTAATCACGATGGTGTTAGGCAGCAGAGACTCATTGACTGCATTTTCGAAGCAAAAACTAATAAGCGGCAGAAATGCACGGAAATAACCTTTGGCACTAAATGTGCTGACGTGGTTGATGCATGTAACGCACAAAAGATGGTTGGTTTAATTCTGTGGATTCCGCGTGATGTTTTCGATAAATGCACAAAAGGCGAGGTGCAGCATGACCAACAAACCGATTAGTGAACCGGAAGCTATGATGGCCGATACCTTTGTCGCAATGGCTGCTGCACACAGAAACCTGCGGGATCTGACAGAGGTTTATCGCAGCGCGTATGAAGAGGCTAAGCAAGACGGTCTGGTGAATTGGGAAGCCGCGACATCTCTTAACGTCGAGAACGAAGAGAATAAGCGCAAAGTCGCAGCGCTTGAGCGGCAGTTAGCAGCAGAGCGGGCAGATAAGCGCCGCATGGATTGGCTTGTCTCTCACTACGTCGAGGTGCGCACTCCGCTCGTTTATGGAAGCCATGCACTGTTTGTCGCCCAGGTCGTTTCGGAAGATTGGGCAGAGGAACACGCTACATCGCTACGCGAGCAAATCGACGCTGCCATGAAAGCTGCCGGCCTACCGGTTGAGGGGGAATAGATGCGTATCAACAAGAGGCAGGCAGAGTTTATCCACCCGGCTGTCGTCTACGGCTGGGAAATCTATGTGAGCCCGTTTAGGAAATCTGCGCTCTGGGATGATGATCCGATGACCCCCGTCAAAGTTGGGCCATTGCTAGAGGGTTTAATTGACGTAGGGGTAATGGAGCGCGTCGAATCTGGGAGTGGGTTCGGACGCATTCGAATCTCAAAAATCGGCAGAAGGTTTTTATGTCCGTATTGTTTTCGCGGTCGGACTTACAGAGGGTCTGATGATCCAGAAAAAACGGTCCCATGCGCTTACTGCATTAATGGCGTTAGGCTAGATACGGAGAGTAAACAATGACTGATTTATTGAGCAAAGAAAGGCTGGAATCTGTAGCGAATGGTCACCCGTTTGACGGAAATACGCCGGTATTATCTGTCGAAGAGGTCAAGTTAATGGCTGGCGAACTCCTACAGCGACGTGAGGCGGCGGAGAATCCTGTAGCGTGGACAGATGCGCAGGAATTACGTGATGTCGAGCGGCGTGGTTGCGGCTATTTGTTTACAGTAAACCCCATCACTCCGAACGCTGACATGCGTCGTGTGATTCCGCTATTTAAACAGCCCCCCCTCACCAGCGCCGAACGGGAAAGACTGGAGAAGTACGCAAACGAAAGGAATGCAGAGAATCAGGATTTAATGGTGACTATCGGCAAGCTCCGCGTTGAGCGTGAGCGACTGGAAGAAAGACTGGCGGCTTATGATAGGGCGGCGAAAGAGCCTGTGGGCAACGATAAGGCTTGGCATATCTGCAATAACTGCGATGACGAAGTGTCAGGACATCGCAGGGTTGATTTATTCGTTGCGCCAGACGGTCGATGGCTATGTGAGAATTGCGCAGACGGTGAATGCTACGATGGGAAATTGCCAGATAACTGGCGGAAAACTCTTCCCCATCCTCCTGAGCTATTCACCGCACCACCACTGCCTGTAGTGCCGGATGACTGTCCCGATGCGATATACGAAATGTGCTGCCAAATGTTCGATGACCCTAACAGCAAAGCTACGGAGATATGGAACGCCTGCCGCGCCGCAATGCTCCAGTCTGGCAACAAATCTAAATAACCCATCCAATACATTAATCACATTATCAACCGTTGTTGTTGAGGTGAACTCATGCGCCAATCAAAAGAGATTGATAGCATTTTGGAAGGCATGCCACGGAGGGCAAAAAACACAAAGCCGTTGTTCGGCATAGGCATAAATAACTCCCCATTTTGTACATCAGCTAAATTTTCTGGAAAGGTAATAAACCACAGGGCTTACGCTGCATGGTCTTCAATGTTTAAGCGTTGCTACTCAGACTCTTACCATGAAGAAATGCGGACATATTATGGATGCCATGTTTCACCAAATTGGATCATGTTTAGCGATTTTCTTTCATGGTGGAGAGATAAATACGTGGAAGGATGGCACCTGGATAAAGACTTGCTTGTTGTTGGCAATAAAGAGTATTCCCCTGCTGCGTGTCTATACATTCCCATGCATCTAAATGCATTTTCCTCTATGAGCTTTAATCGTGGCGACGACTGGCCTATCGGAGCTTTTCTTCACAAGAGAAGCGGACGGTTCTTTTCAAAGGTTAACGATGGTTGCGGAGGAACGATAAATCTCGGTACTTTTCGCACACCAATAGAAGCGCATCAGGCATGGTATGAGGTAAAGATGGAAATGGCTATCAAATATAAATCTCTGTGCAATAGCATTCACCCAAAACTACACGCAGGGCTGATTCGAAAGATAGAGAGCCTGCATCATCCTGATGCGAAAAATGTAAAGGAACCGACTACCCATCCGGGTAAGGGTGAAGCATGATTATCGGCTTCATTCTACTCGTTAGCGCGTGTGGCTCAGATTACTGCGATGCTCTACCCGTTTCTGAGCGCGTTATGACGTTTAACGAGTGTCAGAACTGGATAACGTTAATTCACGAGAAACGACCGGCTGCAACGTTACTCTGCGCTCCGGTCAACAACGACTAACCAGCCTCGCATTAGCGGGGCTTATTTTTGGAGATGAAGATGATATTCAAAACTGAACAAGTGCATGGGTGCAGGGTTCAACTAAACCCTAATGGTAGTGACCTTCGCTGCGGGGATAGAATTAATAATCTGAACTGGAACCAGAATGAAGGAGTCGTTCAACTTTGCCCAATGTGCCAACTAAATCAGAAAAACAACACGCTTATTCAAATGGTAAACAGGCAAAGAAAGGAGATGCACAATACATGAAACGCCCAACCCCAGCAGCAACACTCGCCATAGCCGCTCTTGTAGCGGCTTTTTTCTGGGCGCTATACGCATTATGGAGCATCGTATGATTCATATCCCTATTCCAACATGGCTGCTCACGTTAGCTACAGCAGTATTTATTGCATGCATTTACGTACACGGCAACGAGGGCAATCTCGTTAATTTGATTATTAGCAGCATCGGATTTTTTCTGTGCCTGCCGGATATGATTTGTCGGATTATTGGATTCTGCAAATCCCTGAGAGGCAAAAAATGAACCCTCTCGATTATGTCGTAGTTGCTGTATTCGCCGCCGCGCTGTTCCGTGTTTTCTGGTAATCGATATGCAAACAGAAACGGAGAACGCTATTAGAAGCGTAGCTAAAGCCTGTCGCTCTGAAATCATCAACGCGACAGCAGACCAGCCGAAAAAAAACCACGATCCGATTATCACACGCATTCTCGACAAACACGCTAAACGCATAACCGCCCTTCCACCTAATTCATTCAGTGCAAAGCTTTGGCTGAGCTATTTCGTGCGCGTCATTGATGCTGAAACTAAGTGAGGAAGAATGGAAGAATATTTAACCGTTTCTGAGCTTTCCAGACTTCTAAAAATTTCCCCTGGCACGATTTACAGAAACCCTCATCGGTACAACATGTTTAAGGTTGGTGGCATGTGGAGGGCTAATAAAGAAAGTCTGGAAAAATTTCCCCGTAACATGAACAATGCTATCCGGCTGGCTGTGGTCGGTAAGGAGTCAAAAAAATGCCGATCTACAGGAGAGGGAAAACGTATTGGGTTGACATATCAACGCCAGATGGGGAAAGAATTAGGCGATCTGCTGGCACCACGGAAAGAGCAAAGGCTCAAGAATATCACGACAAGTTGAAGCATGAAGTATGGCAAGTGGCGAGAATAGGGAAGATTGCTGATAGGACGTTTGAGGAGTTGATCATTCTCGCTCTGAGGGATGCAGAAGATCAGTCTTGCTTTGAGAACAAACAGATTTATGCCCGTTATTGGTTAACCGTCTTTGATGGCCGAATTATATCGTCTATCAGCGGAGAGGAGATAACAAACAAACTCCCGACACACTCTACAGCTAAGAATTGTAAGCTGTCGAATGCGACGAGAAACCGATATAGGGCATTCATCATACGGGCGCTCTCACTCGCGGTGAAGTCAGGATGGATCAGGAACATGCCGTACACATCAATGCAGAGAGAACCAAAGGTCAGGGTTCGCTGGATTGAGAAAAGTCAGGCGAGAGCTTTGATAGAATCCTTACGACTGGACTGGATGAAAAGGGTTGTGTCATTTGCACTGCTAACCGGGGCAAGAAAGGGAGAGATTTTTTCTCTTAAATGGGACAGTGTTAACTTGTCGAGACGGATCGCTATTGTTACGGCTGATAACGCAAAGTCAGGAAGGGCCCGCCCACTACCGCTTAATGATGATGCAGTGAAAATCATCAACGCATGCGGACGTGATTCTGACTATGTATTTTCTGCTAACGGCGTTAGGATTGTCGAGATAAACCGCACTGACTTTTGCAACGCGCTAAGAATTTCAGGAATAGCGGATTTCCGATTTCACGACTTGCGCCACACATGGGCAAGTTGGCATGTGCAGAACGGAACTCCGCTGATGACCCTGAAAGAATTGGGAGGATGGGAAAAGTTGGAAATGGTTAACAAGTACGCCCACCTGAGCACTGAGCACCTGAGACAATTTAGCGGAATTGTCACATTTTTGGCACAGAGCGACACGGAAGAAAGTTTTCATCCATCGCTATCAGTTGTAAATATCTGACAAGTATACAAATTAATCCACATCCAAATTATAGAACGCTTCCCAGCATCAGAAAAACAGTCTGATGGTAATGATGTATTAACGCCTGACAGAGCGTGGTCTGTGGCGTTCCTATTATGTGGAAAGTGGGTTTAGCCCACGTTTTCCTGTTCGGCCATCGGATTGTGCGTAATAAACATCGCATCACCGTAGCTGAAAAAACGATATTGCTCTGCCACCGCCTGGCGGTAGGCAGACATCGTATTCTGGTAACCGGCAAAGGCCGATACCAGCATGATTAATGTCGATTCGGGTAAATGGAAATTGGTCACCAGCGCATCGATAATGCGGTAATGATAGCCCGGATAGATAAAAATTTTGGTATCGCCGAAGAACGGTTCGATCGCCGCGTTCTGGCTGGCCTGCGCGGCACTTTCCAGTGAACGTACCGAGGTAGTACCAACGGCGATCACTCGATTTCCGCGTGCCTTGCACGCGAGCACGGCATCGACAACATCCTGCGGTACTTCAGCATATTCGGCGTGCATGATGTGATCTTCAATCGTATCGACGCGTACAGGCTGGAAAGTCCCCGCCCCTACGTGCAGCGTAACGAACGCCATGTCGATGCCTTTCTCGCGTAGCGCGGCCAACATCGGCTCATCAAAGTGCAAGCCCGCCGTCGGTGCCGCTACGGCGCCTGGACGTTGGCTATACACCGTCTGATAAAGCTCACGGTCGGCATCTTCATCAGGTCTGTCGATATACGGTGGCAAAGGCATGTGGCCGATATCATTCAGGATCGAAAGAACATCGCGAGCATCATCGAAATGCAGCTCGAATAACGCATCGTGGCGAGCGGTCATCGTGGCCTTGACGCTTTCGTCATCGCCCAGCAGCAGTTCCGTACCCGGTTTCGGCGCTTTTGACGCCCGAACGTGTGCTAGCACCCGATGGTCATCCAACACACGCTCAACCAGTACTTCCAGTTTGCCGCCGCTGGCTTTACGACCAAACAGACGAGCAGGAATCACGCGCGTATTGTTGAACACCAGCAGATCGCCGGGATTCAGTTTATCCAGCAAATCGGTAAACACGCCGTGCGTCAAATTTCCCGTCGGCCCGTCCAGCGATAGCAGGCGGCAACCACTGCGTTCCGCTTGTGGATAATGGGCAATCAATGATTCAGGAAGTTCAAACGAAAAATCGGTAACACGCATGGCAATTCACTTAGCTGTAATACATTAAAAATGGGCGGCCTAGTCTAGAGCCGCAAGCGCATGGCTGCAAGAAATAAGCACCTGAGTCGTGGAATGCATTATATCCAATAGAAAAGGTATATACTGTCACGATGAATTTTCTTGCCCACCTCCACCTGGCCACGCTGGCCGACAGCTCCCTATTAGGTAATCTGATGGCGGATTTCGTGCGCGGCAACCCGCAGGACAGCTACGCTGACGAGATCGTCGCGGGTATTCGTCTGCATCGTCGCGTTGATTCGCTGACCGACAGCCTGCCGGAAGTCAAACAGGCGCGTCAGTATTTCAGCGATGAATTCCGCCGCGTTTCGCCCATTACGTTGGATGTACTGTGGGATCACTATCTTGCGCGTCACTGGTTACAGCTGGTGCCGGACACGCCCTTGCAGGCCTTTATCGACGAGGCGCAATCACAAATCGAGCCGCATCTGGCGCAAACGCCGGAACGCTTTCAGAATCTGAATCGCTATCTGTGGCCGGAACGCTGGATGACCCGTTACGCAGAGCTGCCGTTTATCGCCGATGTGCTGCACAGAATGTCGGTACGCCGTCCGAAACTGGCTGCGCTGTCCGGCTCTTTTCAGGATATCGAGCAGCACTATCACCAATTTGAAACACTCTTCTGGCAGTTTTATCCACGGATGATGCAATTAGCAAAAACGCAGCAGCTGTAAGATCGCGACTTTTCCGTTTTTCTACGCGGCGTATTGTCCTTTCCATCAAAAGGGTTAATCTACCCCATTGAAAGGAAATAGCGATGAGTTCAATAGGCAGAAACTATCTCATTAATTGGTCTCTTTGCCTGTATTCACTCAGGCAGAGTCCCTATACTACTCGCTGTTTTTTATATCATCCGATCATTAACCGCTATCTACAGGAGTAATTATGGTCCTGGTAACTCGTCAAGCCCCAGACTTCACCGCAGCTGCCGTTTTAGGCAGTGGCGAAATCGTCGAAAATTTCAACCTGAAGAAGCACATCAACGGTAAAGCTGCCGTGATCTTCTTCTGGCCGATGGACTTCACCTTCGTTTGTCCGTCAGAGCTGATTGCTTTCGATCACCGCTATTCCGAGTTCAAGAAACGCGGTGTAGAAGTGGTTGGCGTTTCCTTCGACTCCGAGTTTGTTCACAACGCATGGCGTAAAACCCCTGTGGACAAAGGCGGCATCGGCGAAGTGCAATACGCGATGGTTGCTGACATCAAGCGCGAAATCCAGAAGGCCTACGGTATTGAGCACCCAGAAGCCGGTGTTGCACTGCGTGGTTCTTTCCTGATCGACAAAAACGGCGTAGTTCGTCACCAGGTGGTGAACGATCTGCCGCTGGGCCGTAACATTGATGAAATGCTGCGTACCGTTGATGCCCTGCAATTCCACGAAGAGCACGGCGAAGTGTGCCCGGCGCAGTGGGAAAAAGGGAAATCCGGTATGGGCGCGTCACCAGACGGCGTAGCGAAATACCTGTCTGAGAACGCAGACAAGCTGTAATTCCTCATCTTGCCAACATGGTAATATGATGGCCAAGCCAGTCGCGATGCGACTGGCTTTTTCTTTGCCCGCAATTTATCCCTCTGTTCTTCTTCACCTCTCACCGCCTCTTCCCGGCGATATCTTAAATAATACAAAAGGTTGACTAGGGGCGCTAAATCCTTAGCCTTAAAGCCACATCGTGTTAATGCACGACAGATTCACTGGAATAAAAGGAGAACGCATGCAACAAAATCTCGCGCTATGGCTGAGAGAAGCTGGAATACAACACGCTAGCCTCATTGCGTTACTGATTGTTCTTGGGCTGATATTGCTCATTTCTGCCGTCATCCACCTGATTTTTCATCAGGTGGTGCTGAAAAGAATGGTACTACGCTCACTCAATAAGCCGGGGAAAACCGAAGGGCGCGGGTGGAAACAGGCGCTGACGCAACACAACTTGTTTAACCGGCTAGCCTTCTTGCTACAAGGGGTGATCCTGAATATTCAGGTCTTTGTGTGGCTTCCCTCTCAGAGTGAAACCCGTGAAGCGCTCATCATCTGTTCCCAGGTGTGGATCATGGTTTTTGCGCTGCTGTCCTTGTTCTCGCTCCTCGATGTGCTGCTCAACGTTTCCGCCCGAACCAAAGTCGCCAGCCAGCTGCCGCTGCGCGGTATTTTCCAGAGTCTGAAACTGATCGCCACCATCGTTATCAGTATTATGGTGGTATCACTGCTCATCGGGAAATCGCCGCTGATTCTAATCAGTGGGTTAGGCGCAATGGCCGCCGTCCTGATGTTGGTGTTCAAAGATCCGATTATGGGATTGGTCGCGGGCATCCAACTCTCCGCCAATGACATGTTAACGCTGGGAGACTGGCTCGAAATGCCGAAATACGGCGCTGACGGGGCCGTTATCGATATCGGACTAACAACGGTAAAAGTGAGAAACTGGGACAATACCGTCACCACCATTCCCACCTACGCGTTAGTCTCCGATTCTTTTAAGAATTGGCGCTCAATGTCCGAATCTGGGGGCAGGCGTATCAAGCGCAGTATCAATATCGATACCACCAGCGTGCATTTTATGACGGAAGACGAGCAGGCACGCTTGCTGCGCAGCAAGCTGCTGTCGCCTTATATTCAGAACAAGAAGAGTGAACTGGAGCAGCATAACGCCCAGTCCGACTCCGACCTGGCATCACCGCTGAACGGCCGGCGTTTGACGAATTTAGGCACGTTCCGCGCCTACCTTCAGGTTTATCTGCGCACCCATTCGGGTATTCATAAGGGGATGACGCTGATGGTGCGGCAGCTTGCGCCAACGTCAGAAGGGGTACCGCTGGAGATTTATGCGTTTACCAACACAACAGCCTGGGTCGATTATGAAAGCATTCAGTCTGATATTTTCGACCATATCTTTGCGATCTTACCGGAGTTCGATCTCCGCATTCATCAAATCCCAACCGGCCACGATATGCGGGTCATGGCGCAGAAAATGACTACACCGGAAGCGTAAAAATAGGCACAAAAAATGCTCCAATGGAAGCGCATAGGTTGCTAACAAAGTCCGTATTGCGGGAGTAACGAATAGATCGTAAAGACGCTGCAAGTACGTCCCTGTATGCTCGAATTGCGCCATCCATGGCGCAAACGCTTTACTCTTCTATTCCGTTACTCCCGTTTTCATTCGACAAATAGGTTTGTCAACGGACAGTCGGAGCGCTTCTTCTGATGCAAGCGACTAACTTAATTCTGTGCCGCTACCGCATTCTGACGCTTCTTCTTCCAGACATAGCCCACTAAAAGCAGCGCTATCCAGATAATACCGACATACAGCGACACACGCGTGTCCGGGAAGTAGCCAATCAGACCGATGATGAAAAACAGGAAGATAATACCGAACACGGAGGTCGCGATACCGCCGCGCAGTGGGAACGCCAGCGCCTTCACTTCATCCTTGCTCAGACGGCGGCGGAACGCAATCTGAGAGAACAGAATCATGATCCACACCCACACCGTCGCAAAGGTTGCCAGTGAAGCAATCACCAGGAAAACTTTACCGGGCATAATGTAGTTCAGGTACACCGCGACCAGCAGCGCCATCATCATCACAACGACCGTTACCCACGGTATGCCGCGTTTGGAAATGCGGCTAAACACCTTCGGTGCATGCCCCTGCTCCGCCATCCCGTGCAGCATACGGCCAACGCCAAAGACATCGCTGTTAATCGCCGACAGCGACGCGGTAATCACAACAAAATTCAGGATACCTGCTGCTGCCGTAATGCCCATATGCTGGAATGTCAGCACGAATGGGCTCCCGTTGGTGCCTACCTGATTCCACGGGTAAATCGACATAATGACGAACAGCGTACCGACATAGAACACCAGAATACGCCATGGCACAGAGTTAATCGCGCGAGGGATAGACTTCTGTGGGTCTTTGGCCTCACCGGCCGTAATCCCGATAATCTCCACGCCGCCATACGCAAACATCACCAGTTGCAGCGACAGAATCATCCCCATCACACCGTTACTGAAGAACCCGCCATTACTCCAGAGGTTGTGGATCCCCGTCGGTTCCCCCCCGTTGCCAATACCCCAGATGATGATGCCGATCCCGGCCACGATCATGATGATAATGGTGGCGACTTTGAAGAAAGAGAGCCAAAACTCCAGTTCACCAAAAGCTTTCACATTCATCAGGTTAATGGCACCGATGATAAGCACCACGCTCAGAACCCACACCCAGTGCGGCACGGCAGGGAACCAGACACCCATGTAGATGCCAAACGCGGTCACATCGGCAATGGCGACAATCAGCATCTCAAAGCAGTAGGTCCAGCCGGTGATATATCCCGCCAATGGCCCGAGGTAATCTTGCGCATAGCGAGAAAACGAACTGGACTGCGGGTTGTGTACCGACATTTCACCCAGGGCGCGCATGATGATATACGCGACAACCCCACCGATAAGATAAGCCAGTAACACGCTGGGGCCAGCCATTTGGATCGCACTCGCGGAACCATAAAAAAGACCGGTTCCGATCGCTGAGCCAAGGGCGATAAAGCGAATATGCCGCGTGCTTAACCCACGCTTGAGCTTGGAAGATGGTTGTTCCATTGATAAGCAACCCTGTCTTATAGAAAGAAAAACATTACAAAAAGAAAAACCACAGGCAAATACCTGTGGTGCAGAAACCCAACGTTGGGCCGGAGCAGTACGATATTCCTACCGCCCCAGCGCTATCAGGAATTAACGATATTATTGATGTACCGTCACTTCCTGACGACCACACACTCTGTCGTAAATCACCGCGACCAGCAAAATCAGCAGTGACGGTGGCAACCATGCCAACCCTTGCTCACTCAGTGGCAGGTTGAGGCTCCACTCTGGCAACAGCGATTTGAAAGCCGACGATTTTATACCATCAATCATGCCAAATAACAGACTAACGAGCATGACGGGTGCCACAATACGTGAAGCGCTATTCCACCAGCGCAGCGTAAAGCTCAATAAAACCAGAATGATACATGGCGGATAAATCGCTGTCAGTACAGGAATAGAAAGTTGGATCAGATGGCTAAGACCCAGGTTAGACACCACCATTGAGAAGATGCCCAGCACAAACACCAGCGTGCGGTAAGACAACGGCAGGTATTGCGCAAAGAATTCCGCACAGGCACAGGTCAGCCCCACCGCCGTCACCAGACAGGCGATAAAGATTAACAACGCCAGGAAGCTGCTTCCCATGTTACCGAACGAATGTTGCACATAGGCATGGAGAATTTCAGCGCCGTTCTGCGCCTGCGGCACCAGTTCGCCACTGACGGAACCAAGCTGGAACAAGCTCAAATAGACGAGAGTCAGGCCAATACCGGCAATTAATCCTGCCCACATCGTGTAACGTGTCAGCAGCATAGGGCTTGACACCCCGCGCGAGCGCGCCGCATTGACGATCACGATACCAAAGACCATCGCGCCCAGCGTATCCATCGTCAGGTAGCCGTTGACGAAACCATTAGAGAACGGCAGTTGCTCATACGCTTCCGTCGCGGGAATTGGCGTACCCGCAGGCCACAGCACCGCAGCAATACCCAGTACCGCCAGAGCAATAATCTTTAACGGTGCCAGCACATGCCCGACCGTATCCAGCAGTTTGCCCGGATACAGGGAAATCGCGATCACAATGGCAAAATAAACCAGGCTATAAATCAGCAGCGGAGAGGCTCCATTGCCGACCAAAGGGGCAAGGCCGACTTCAAACGACACGGTTGCCGTGCGCGGTGTGGCGAACAGTGGCCCAACGGCCAGATAGCACACGGTCGCCAGAACAACACCGGCCTTTTTACCAATCGGCGAACTCAGCGCATCAACGCCACCGCCAACCCGGGCAAGCGCGATCACGGTCAACACCGGTAGACCAACCGCCGTTAGCAGAAAGCCGAGCGCTGCGGTCCAAACGTGCTCTCCCGCCTGCAATCCCACCATCGGCGGGAAAATAATATTTCCTGCCCCCACGAACAAAGCAAAGGTCATGAAACCTAATGCCACGATATCTTTGGAAGTTAAACGATGACTCATAGTTATGTCGTGTTGCCTGTATCAAATCGATAAAAAGAAAACGGTGCTGTTTATCGCCGCCAGAAGCCATTCACAAAGGGCTAGCTCGAAGCTGACACCAACACTCTGGAAACGCGAAAGATGGCGGGCATAGAGGAGTTATTTTTTGCACAGCCATATTGGGTGCTAAGTAAAACGTTTATAGCGTAAAAAGACAAGCAGAGATCCAAAAACCAGAGTATATGGCCTAACTATGCAAAAAAATAAGAATATAAATTGGTTTATCCTGATTTGCATAACACATGATTTGCGCATTTATCGATACTTCATTGCAATAAAACTGACAAAAAATGGAATAAAATGCGTCGTTAGATCATAAAAAAAACATATTTCACAAAAATGCCGTGAGTGGAAAGACGAATAACGGCCACAAAAAAGGCCGGATCGTATGATCCAGCCTCTGTATATCTGTTGCAGAGATAGCGCTACCTCATCAGTATCACCACACCCGATTGGCGATATCCACGACAAGCTTCAGCTTATTCCACTGCTGCTCTTCCGTCAGGCTATTGCCCTCTTCCGTTGAAGCAAAGCCACACTGAGGGCTTAAGCAAATCTGGCTGAGATCGACATATTTTGCCGCTTCCGCGATACGCGCCTGCACGACTTCTGCCTCTTCCAGCTCACCGTTCTTCGTCGTGATCAGTCCCAGCACCACCTGCTGATGGCCTGGCTTCACAAAACGCAGCGGCTCAAATCCACCGGCTCTCTCGGTATCGTATTCCAGGAAGAACTCATCAACATTCACTTCGCCAAACAGAATTTCTGCCACAGGCTCGTACCCGCCTTCAGAAATCCAGGTTGAACGGAAATTACCGCGACAGACGTGTAAACCGATAACCAGATCCGCAGGCTTATCAGCCAGCGCTTTATTCAGCACATCTGCATAGGTTCGCGCCAGCTGTGCCGGATCTTCGCCACGTTCACGGATCTGGCGTTTTTGATCGTCAGAACACAGGTAGGCCCATACGGTGTCATCCAGTTGCAGGAAGCGACAGCCTGCATCATAAAATGCGTGAATCGCATCGCGCCAGGTTTGTGCCAAATCGTCGAAATAGTCCGCCAGATCGGGATAAATCGTCGCATCAATCGCTTTGCGGCCGCCGCGGAAATGCATCACGCTAGGGCTTGGAATCGTCATTTTAGCGACGGCATCGCCAGAAATGCTGTTCAGGTAACGGAAATGATCGAGCATCGGATGCTGGGGATTGAAACTCACTTTATCCACGACGCGAATCGCATGGGATTTGGTCTGAATACCATTGAATTGAATACCGTGATCGGCTTCGTAACGCTCCACGCCGTTCAAGTCGGCAAAGAAATCGAAATGCCACCAGGCACGGCGCAGTTCACCATCCGTCACAACCTGCAGGCCCGCTTCACGCTGCTTTTCTACTACTCGCAGGATCTCACGATCTTCAATGCTACGCAGCGCAGCATCATCAATCTCGCCCGCCTGATGCTGAAGACGTGCTTCCTTAATCGCTGCTGGACGCAAGAAACTGCCGACAATATCTGCACGGAAAGGGGATAAGGTGTTCGCCATATGTCGCTCCTGACATGTTGCCAGCACCGATCTTCGGGAAAGAAGCGTACTGACAGATAGTTTCAATATGAAATATTTGCCCAGAGGGATAGTTACATTTAATCTTATTTAGCCATCTGGACGTCTAAACTTAAAACTATCCTGTCACGTGACGAATCACAGGGCAATGGAAGAATTTTCACGTCACATGAAGAAAATTCATGTGACGTGAAAACATCACAAATTCGTAGTGGAAAGAGGAACTATTGCGGTAGGCCAATCAGCTGACGTGCCTGACGACGCGTTTCTTCCGGCAGTGGCAAATAGCCATCCTGATTCACCAGCGCTTGCCCCGTTTCGGACAGCACACGATCTAAAAATGCCGCCGTCAGCGCTTCCAGCGGTTGGCTGGGCGCTTTGTTTACATAGATATAGAGATAGCGGGTGTAGGGATACAAACCGCTGCGGATATTTTCAGTCGAGGGGTAGATGTAGTCGGTGCCTTGTGCCGCTAGCGGCAGCATTCTCACGCCGCTGGTACGAAACCCCACGCTGGCATAGCCGATGGCATCGGTTGACGCCGCAACCGCTTGTACGACAGACGCTGAACCCGGCAACTCATTAACCTGAGGAAGGAAATCGCCACGGCATAGCGCCTTTTGCTTAAAGAACCCATAGGTTCCCGACGCAGAGTTTCGTCCATAGCGCAGCAACGTGCGCTTTTCCCAGCTGTCGTGCAGGCCGAGATCGCCCCACTGTTTTATCGGCTGGTGGTTACCGCAGCGCTGCGTAATTGAAAAGATGGCGTCCAGCTGCGACAAGTTCAGCCCGGGTAGCGGGTTATCCTGATTGACCAACACAACCAGCGCATCCATTGCCACCGGCACCGCCAACGGTGGATAGCCATAGTGCTGGACGAACGCCTCAATTTCGCTGGCCTTCATCGCCCTGCTCATCGGCCCAAGCTGCGCGGCACCGGATGCCAGAGACGTCGGCGCAGAGGACGAACCGGCGGCCTGAATCTGTAAATTCACGTTCGGGTAATGCTGGCTGAAATCCGCCGCCCAAAAGGCCATCAGGTTAGCCAGCGTATCCGACCCCGCACTGGAGAGGTTACCCGCCAGCATCTGACGAGGCTGTGCGGAGCACAACGCGCTGAGCAGCAGTAAAAAAGCGCCCGCAATACGAGTGGCGGATGTCATAGATAGCGTCTTCCGTCAGGCTGAAGGTTTCACCGTATTTTCAGCCAGAGAGGCAGGGACAATCAACCGATTCGGCAACGTAAAGACAAAACGTGAGCCCAGACCATCCTCACTCATGATCTCCAGACGAGAATCATGATGACTGAGCGCATGCTTCACAATCGCCAGACCCAGCCCGCTGCCGCCCGTTTGTCGTGAACGCGCCTTATCCACCCGATAAAAGCGTTCCGTCAGGCGCGGCAAGTGCTCGGCCGCAATGCCCGGTCCGTTATCGCTGACCTGAAATTGCGCGCCCTGTGGGATCTTCTGCCAGCAGACTTCGATACGCGTTCCCGCTGGCGTATGGTTGACCGCGTTATACACCAGATTGGATACCGCACTGCGCAGCTGTTCTTCATTACCAAACACGCGGAGGCTTTCGTTCACACGAAAGACGATTTCATGACGTCCCTGACTCAGCGTCTGCGCTTCACGCTGCAATACGCGCAACATCAACGGAATATCGACCTTTTCATTCAGGTCGATTGCCGTCGCCGCCTCAATACGGGACAGGGTCAGCAGCTGTTTGACCAGCCCGTCCATGCGTCGGGTCTGCTCCTGCATGGTATTCAGCGCTTTTCCGCGTAGCGCCGCATCCAGCGTTTCTTCCTGCATCATTTCCAGATAGCCCTGCAACACCGTCAGCGGCGTACGCAGTTCATGGCTCACGTTGGCAAAAAAGTTACGTCTGGCACCTTCAAGCTGGTGCATTTGCGTAATATCACGCACCACCATCAGTAACTGGCCTTCGGAATAGGGCATTACGCGGAATTCAACATGGTGGGAATTATTCAACTGCAGCGTGAGAGGACGGCTAAAATCTTGTCCTTTCATGTAATTCGTGAATTCGGGATAGCGCAATAAGTTGAGGATATTCTGACCGTTATCTTCCGGCCAGCGGAAATTCAGCAGGTGTTGCGCCAGATGATTACACCAGAAGATCGTTCCTTCTTCGGTGGTGATCACCACGGCATCGGGCAAAGATTCGGCACCGCTGCGAAAACGCTTGATCAGGAGCGCCAGTTCCCGACGTCGGCGTCGATTACGCAACTGCATCTGATAGAGCCCGTAAAAAAGCGGCTCCCAGCTCCAGCGGCCGGGCGGCGGCGTCATGCTGCGGTCAACCCACAGCCAATAAGAGAGTTTTAGCTGGTTATAAAAATTCCAGCACAGTAAGCCTAATACGGCGACCAGCAGAAACCAGGGCAGATAGCCAAAAATCAGCCCCAGCAGTAAAGCGGGCAAACAAAAAAAAGCTAGCTCCAATGCCAGCCTTTTCCAGGATAAACGTTCTAGCACGTTAATGTGTCTCCGGTTACGATCACCTCAGTAACGCGTTGAAAAACGGTAGCCCGTTCCCCGAACGGTTTGCACCATTTTGTCATGTCCGCTGGTTTCCAGCGCTTTACGCAGGCGACGAATATGGACGTCGACAGTACGATCCTCAACATAAACGTTAGTGCCCCAAACGTGATTCAGCAACTGTTCCCGGCTATAAACACGTTCAGGATGCGTCATAAAGAAATGCAGCAGTTTAAACTCTGTCGGCCCCATGTCCAACGCGTGCTCTTCGGTCGTCACGCGATGTGAGGAAGGATCGAGGCTCAGGCCACGCATTTCAATCACTTCTTCCACCGCCATCGGTGAAATGCGGCGCATAACGGCTTTGATACGCGCCACTAACTCTTTGGGGGAAAACGGTTTGGTAATGTAATCATCCGCTCCTACTTCAAGCCCGCGCACGCGGTCTTCTTCTTCGCCACGCGCGGTTAACATCATCACCGGAATATCACGCGTCAGCGCTTCGCGCTTCATATGCTTGATGAATTGCAGGCCCGACCCGCCTGGCAGCATCCAGTCTAATAACACCAGCTCCGGGAATGGCTCCGACAATTGCGTTACCGCGCTGTCATAGTCTTCAGCTTCAACGGGTTGATAGCCATTTTGTTCCAGTACAAAGCAGACCATTTCACGAATTGGTGCTTCATCTTCCACGACTAATATGCGTTTTGCCATTGTTAATCCTGTCGTTAATCATCGTCGCTGTTAGCAGGCGGAGGCATTATGCGTCAGTTTTATGACAGATTTATGAAAAACGCACGGACCTCTCTGCACGATTGTTACAGCGCGTACATCCGATTTTTCGAGCCGCTTTCCAAACGTCTGATTCCACCGCGACAGCCGCCATCCCTGCTATATATAATCATGGCATTACGACGACAAAGCACCATGGCGACGACACACCCTTTCACATAATAAATAATGACAACGTCATCCACCGCCACGCGGCATGAATATCGAGAGAACACGATGCGCATTATCCACACGGCCGATTGGCATTTAGGACAATATTTTTATACCAAAAGCCGCGCTGCTGAGCATCAGGCTTTTCTGAACTGGCTTATTGTTCAGGTGGAACACCATCAGGTCGACGCCATTATCGTTGCTGGCGATATTTTTGATAACGGTTCGCCCCCCAGCTATGCGCGAGAAATGTATTATAGCTTCGTGGTCGCACTACAGCGCACAGGCTGCCAGCTCATCGTTCTCGGCGGCAACCACGATTCTGTCTCGATGCTAAATGAATCTTGCGAGCTGCTGGCCTGCCTGAACACGCGGGTGATTGCCTGCGCCTGCGACGATCCAGCCCAACAGGTGCTCGTGCTGGAAAACCGTCAGCAGCAGCCCGGAGCCCTGCTCTGCGCGATTCCGTTTTTACGTCCGCGTGATGTGTTGACCAGCAAAGCCGGGCAATCCGGGGATGAAAAACAGCTAGCGCTACAGGAAGCGATTACCGCGCACTACCAGCAGTGTTACCAACTGGCTTGTCAAAAACGCGACGAACTTGGCCTGCCGCTGCCGATTATCGCAACTGGGCACCTGACGACGATTGGCGCAACCGCCTCAGAATCCGTACGCGATATCTATATTGGTACGCTCGATGCCTTTCCTGCACAGGCTTTTCCCCCTGCGGATTATATCGCGCTCGGACACATTCACCGCCCGCAGCGCGTGACCCAAAGCGAGCACATTCGCTACAGCGGTTCGCCCATTCCGTTGAGTTTTGATGAGCTAAACAGCGAGAAATCCGTCTGTCTGGTGAGTTTTGCACCTGATGCGTCACCGCAAACGCCTCCGCAGATAGACATCCTGTCGATTCCCATGACTCAGCCGATGCAGCTGATTAAAGGTAGCCTGAGCGACATTGAACAACAGCTGGCCACCTTCAAGAGTTATCAGGGCGATAAGCCCGTGTGGTTGGATATCGAGATCAACACGCAGGATTATCTGAGCGACATGCAAAAACGCATTCAGACGATGACCGAGAACCTGCCCGTGGAGGTGCTGTTACTGCGCCGCACGCGTGAACAGCACCTGCAGGCGATTACTCGACAGGACAAGGAAACGCTGAACGAACTGAGCGTACATGACGTTTTTGAACGTCGTCTGGCAACGGAGACAGACATGGAAGACAGCCGCCAACAGCGTGTTCGCACGCTGTTTAATCAGGTTATTGATGAACTGGACAATAGCGAGACGGCCAAATGAAGATTCTCAGTCTGCGCTTAAAAAACCTTAATGCGTTGAAAGGCGAATGGAAGATCGACTTCACGCAGGAGCCATTTTCCAGCAACGGCTTATTTGCCATTACCGGCCCGACCGGCGCGGGGAAAACCACGCTGCTGGATGCGATCTGTCTGGCGCTGTACCACGAAACACCACGGCTTGGCCTGCTTTCCGCCAGCCAGAATGACCTGATGACGCGTAACACCGCAGAGTGCCTTGCCGAAGTCGAGTTTGAGGTGAAAGGTGTCGGATATCGCGCTTTCTGGAGCCAGCGTCGGGCAAGAAACGCCCCAGACGGCAATTTGCAGTCTCCCAAGGCCGAACTCGCCCTCATTGAAGACGGCAAGATTCTGTGTGAAAAGCTCAATGATAAGAAAGAGATGATCACGCAGCTCACCGGACTGGATTTCGGCCGCTTCACACGATCCATGATGCTGTCTCAGGGCCAGTTTGCCGCCTTCCTCAACGCCAAATCAGACGATCGGGCAGAACTACTGGAAGAGCTAACTGGAACGGACATTTACGGCCTGATTTCCGAACGCGTCTATGACAGACACAAGCAGGCAAACGTCGCACTGAGCACGTTACAGGCACGCGCATCAGGCATTCAACTTTTAACCGACGAACAGCGTCAGCAGGTGGAAGAACAGCTTGCAGAGCTGCTCCAGCAAGAGCAACGGGGCAACGTCGAACGTGAGCAAGCGCTGACTACGCTGCGCTGGTTTGAGCAACTGACGCAGCAGCACACGCAGAAAACCAATACGCAGGCGCAACATGCGAGCGCCGAATCCGCCATTCAGCAGGCTAAACCGCAGCTAGACAGGTTAACTCACAGCGAACCGGCAGAAAAACTGAGGCCGCTACATCAGGAACGAGAGCGCTATCGACAGGAATCTCTCACGCTGGCACAGCGTATTGAACAACTGACCGGGAAGCAGGCCGCCGAACAGGTGACGTTAACCGCGCTACGCCAGCAGGAAGAAAAAGCAGAACTGGATGTTAGTGAGCACAAACGGGTACGGCAGCAGCAAGAGCAGGTGATCAACGAACAGGTTGTGCCACTTGACCATCGCATTGCCACGTTGGAGCAGCAAAAAGCGCAGCAACAGGACGAACTGGCAAAAACGCAGGCTCGTCTGCACGCCGATGAAAGCAAACAAACCCAGACGGCGGCGGAACAGCAACAGGCTAAACAGCAGCTTGAACAGATCCAGTCTTACCGCCAGCAACACGCACATCATCAGCAGTGGGGAGAACAACTTCCTCTGTGGCGCACCCAGTTTCGCCAACTGCGCCAGCTTCAGGACGAGCAAGAGAAGCTAAAGCAAAAACAGACGCAACATACTGCACAATCGGCAGTGCTACAGCAAGAGACGGTAACCCTGACGGCACAGCTGCGTGAACAACAAACGGTCGTTGATGCAGTCCGTCAGCAGTTCATGCGACACGATGAGACACGGCAACAGCAGGAAGCACACCAGCCGCTTTCCGCCCTGCAACAGCAGTTTAATCAACGTATTGACCAACGTGCTGAACGCCAACGGCTCGCGACAATCAGCGACCAGTTCCAGCGTCTGCATGTTCGCAAGCAACAGTACGTCGCCAAACAGGATGAGGTACGAGGGCATATCAGCCAGTCAGAAATATTACGGAAACAGCAGCAGTCTGAGCATGAACAGCGCAGCGAGCATCTGGTCGATCTGGAAACGGTGCATCGGCAGGCAGAGCGTATCGTTAAGCTGGAAGCCGAACGCCAGCGGCTACAGGCTGGAGAAGCGTGCCCGCTATGTGGTTCAACTGAGCATCCCGCTATCGAACGCTATCAGGCGCTGCAACCGTCTGAAACCCAACAGCGCCTGACGGCGCTACAGCAGGACGTGAACCAGTTAACGACAGCGCTGGCGAATACGACTGCACAGTTGGTCTCGCTAACGCAACAGCGGGAACAGCTGCAACAGGAGATCGATCAGCTCGATAGCGAACATCACGCCCTGCTGCAACAGTGGCAAGATGTCAGTGAGCGCTTACAAGTTAACTACACGTTGGAACAGCCAGATGAAGTCGCAGCCTGGCTTGCGCAAAATGAAGCTGAAGAACAGGCTATTCGACAGCAGATTGCCGCACGTGAGCAATTGCAAAAACAGTGGCAGGAAAGTAAGGATTTACTGACTGCCGCAGAGGCATTGCAGCGGGAACTCGATCAGAAAATCGCGCTGAATACCCAGCAGCAAACCTCGCTAAACGTTACGCAGCAAGAAATCGATCAATCGCTGCAAAACGTGCACCAGCAGATCACGCAGCACACTCAGGAAATCACACAGACGCTGGCAACCTTAAACCTTCCTCTGCCGGAAACAGATGCCCAGAATGACTGGCTGGCTCAACGCGAGAACGAGTGGCAAGACTGGAAAACCAAAGAGCAGGAGCAATCTCGCTTAATTCCTCTATTAGCCACGCTGGAAAGCGATCTTCAGCATCTGAATCGTAGCGTGACAGAGGCAAAACAGCAGTTCCAAACGCAGCAACAGCACTTGGAACAGCACCTTACGTTGCTCAACGCGAGCCAACAAGAGCGGCTGGCGTTGTTTGGGGATAGACAGATCGCTACCGTGCGCGAACAGCTACAGCGGACCAGCCAGCAGTACGACGATGCACTCAGACTAGCCCTGTCAGCTCGTCAGCAAACCGAAACGACGTTAAGCCGTCTGACGGGAGAGCTGGCTAGCACGCAACAGCAGTATGAACAGAGCACACGCCAGCATGAGAGTGCGACCGAACGCTTTACTCAGGCGTTGCAGCAAAGCACTTTCGCCGATGAAACCACATTCCTCAATGCGCTGCTTGATGAACAGGAACGCCAGACGTTGCAGACGTGGAAGGAAGAACTGTATCAGCGTTTGCAGCAGGCGGCGGCACTTCACCAGCAGGCTGAACGGGAGCTGCTCGCCCATCAACAAAAGCGCCCCGCTTCCCTGACGGAAGACGCCACACAAGAAGCGATACAGCAGCAGTTGACAGCGCTGGATGAAACGCTGAAAACCAACCTGCGGCAGCAAGGCGAGTTCCAGCGTCAGTTGGCTGACGATAAACAACAGCGCCAGAATCAGCAGGATTTGCTCAATGAGATCGCCCAAAGTCAGCAAATGTATGACGACTGGAGCTGTCTTAATACGCTCATCGGCTCACAAAACGGGCATAAATTCCGTAAGTTTGCTCAGGGGTTAACGTTGGATCATCTGGTTTATCTCGCCAATCTCCAGCTTTCTCGCCTGCACGGGCGCTATATGCTGAAACGGAAACCCGGTGACGATCTGGAACTGCTGGTGATGGATACCTGGCAAGCGGACGCCGAGCGTGATACGCGTACGCTGTCCGGCGGCGAGAGCTTCTTAGTGAGTTTGTCGCTGGCGCTGGCGCTATCCGATTTGGTCAGCCACAAAGCCAGCATCGACTCTCTGTTTCTGGATGAAGGCTTCGGCACGCTGGATGCCGAGACGCTGGATATCGCGCTGGATGCCCTTGATAACCTGAACGCCTCCGGTAAAACCATCGGCGTCATTAGCCATGTCGAAGCCATGAAAGAGCGTATTCCGGTACAGATCAAAGTGCAGAAAATTAACGGGCTGGGCGTTAGCCGACTGGCGCCGCAGTACGCCGTGTAGCCATCATTCGATCTGCAATTACTTCGTCTTCGGCCAGAGCCAGGCGGCTCCGCGTACCCCGCTGGAGTCGCCGTGTATGGCCTGAAGCACGGGCGTTTCGCACTCACCGCCGAAGATCCACGGTTTAATTTTTTCCGGCACGGTCTGATAGAGGCGAGCAACGTTGCTCATTCCGCCCCCCAGCACCACGACATCAGGGTCGAGCAGGTTAATCACGTGCGCCAGCGATTTTGCCAGACGATGTTCATAGCGCTGTAACGCCAGTTCTGCAATGGGATCGCCCTGCTCCGCTAAGGAAATAACTGCCTCACCCTTGTGCGGCTGGCCGCTCAGGCGCTGGTAATCCACGGCAAATCCGGTGCCGGAGATAAACGTTTCAATACAGCCAGACTTACCGCAGTAGCAGGGAACCGTCTGCCGATAGCGCAGCTCATCGTCATCCATCCAGGGCAGCGGATTATGTCCCCACTCGCCCGCAATACCGTTGCCGCCGACGTGCGCCTGACCGTTCAGCGCAATACCCGACCCGCAGCCGGTTCCGATGATGACGGCAAAGACGGTCTGCTTCCCAGCCCCGGCACCGTCAACGGCCTCTGAAACCGCGAAACAGTTTGCGTCATTGGCAACCCGCACGGGCCGATTCAGCAGCGTGGCAAGATCAAGATCCAGCGCCTGACCGTTGAGCCAGGTGGAGTTGGCATTTTTTACCTTACCGGTAAACGGCGACAGCGTACCGGGGATCCCCACGCCGACGCTGCCGCGAGAGCCAGTCGCTTTTTCAGCCATCTCCACCAGCGTGACGATAGTCCGCAGCGTTTCCGGGTAGTCATTTCTTGGCGTCGGCATACGCTGCCGAAAACGTTCCTGCCCTTCGTCATCCAGCGCAATGACTTCCGTTTTCGTCCCGCCTAGATCGATACCGATTCTCATGATGTCTCCCCGCGTGTTGTAAATAGGCCCGAGGCAATTTACCACCGACCTGAAAACGTTCTTATATGGATAAGTACCCTAAATCATTCGAGTCGTGCCGCCAACGCACATGCAGTTGAAGTATGACGGGTATAACCAGAGAAACCAATCAGCTGCCATTCAAAGCGTGATAGGTATTCCTCCGAATCCCGGTATTTTATTCCACATAACCGCCTCGAATTCGTTATCATGCGCGCAACATTACAAACCCGCGTGCAAACCTGCGCGCCCAGTCAGGGATAACACCATGTTGTGGTTTAAGAACTTAATGATTTACCGCCTAAGCCGGGACAGCGTGCTGTCCAAAGATAACGTTTTGTCTGCGGACGAACTGGAAAAACGGCTCAGCGCTTTCGCGTTCACCCCGTGCGGCAGTCAGGATATGATGAAAACGGGTTGGGTATCGCCGATGGGCTCCCATAGCGATGCCTTAACGCACGTCGTTAATGGGCAAATCGTTATCTGCACCCGCAAAGAAGAAAAAATCCTGCCGTCCCCGGTCATCAAACAAACTCTTCAGGCCAAGATTGAACGTTTGGAAGCGGAGCAGCACCGCAAGCTGAAAAAAACTGAAAAAGACTCGCTGAAAGATGAAGTGCTGCATAGCCTGCTGCCGCGTGCATTCAGCCGTTTCAGTCAGGTTTGGCTGTGGATCGATACGGTTAACGGCCTGATTATGGTCGATGCCGCCAGCGCCAAAAAAGCGGAAGATACGCTGGCGCTGCTGCGTAAAACGCTGGGCTCGCTGCCCGTTGTGCCGCTGACGATGGAAAACCCTATCGAGCTGACGCTGACCGAGTGGGTTCGCTCCGGTGAGCCGGCGGCAGGTTTCGCGCTACAGGATGAAGCAGAGCTGAAAGCCATTCTGGAAGATGGCGGCGTTATCCGCTGTAAAAAACAGGATTTGGTCTGCGATGAAATCGCCGTACACATTGAAGCAGGCAAACTGGTCACCAAGCTGGCGCTGGACTGGCAGGAACGGATTCAGTTGGTCTTGTCCGAGGACGGTTCGGTAAAACGCTTGAAGTTCTCTGATACGCTGCGGGAACAAAACGACGATATCGATCGGGAAGATTTTGCTCAGCGGTTTGATGCCGATTTTATTTTGATGACCAGCGAGCTGGCGGCATTGATTGCGAATCTGATTGAAGCACTGGGCGGAGAAGCCCAACGTTAATGCTGTCGATTTTTAGTACAGTCGATCGTTAATGGAGTCGGTGATTGCCCGCCAATGTTCGGCGGGCAATACCTCTTTAGTGCCTGAACCCGTTAGACCCGGAATGCCCCGACAACGGCGTTCAGTTCTTCAGCCTGTGACTGCAACGCCCCCGACGCAGCAGCAGATTCCTGCACCAGCGCGGCGTTTTGCTGCACCATCGAATCCAACTGCGCGACCGCTTTGTTGATCTCGTTGATGCCACGCATTTGCTCATCTGCCGCATGCGTGATTTCAGACATCACCGAACTCACCGTAGAGACGCCGCCGACAATTTCATTCATCGTGTCGCTAGCCTGACGAACCTGCACAGAGCCAGACGTCACGCTAGAAACCGTCGATTCAATCAGCTCTTTAATTTCTTTTGCAGCCTGCGCGCTGCGCTGTGCCAGACTACGAACTTCACCGGCAACCACGGCGAAACCACGGCCCTGTTCACCCGCACGTGCTGCTTCTACTGCGGCGTTAAGCGCCAGAATGTTGGTCTGAAATGCAATGCCATCGATCACGCCGATGATATCGCCGATTTTGCCAGACGCGACCACGATCTCTTCCATCGTGACAATCACATCGGACACCACTTTTCCGCCCGTACCCGCATCTTTCGACAGCAGCAGTGCTTTCGCGTTAACCTGCTGTGCAGAACCTGCCGACTGTGTGACCGCCGCAGAAATTTCTTCCAGCGAGGCTGCGGTTTGCTGAATACTTGATGCCGCAGATTCAGTACGCGCAGAAAGATCGTTGTTCCCTGCCGAGATTTCATCCGCCGCCACCTGAAGCGATGCGCTGATATCGCGAATCTGCATCATGACCTGACTGATCTTGTCGACAAAGATATTAAACGAGCGGGCAATTTGCGCCACTTCATCATGCCCTTCGTCCGGCAGACGCTGGGTCAGATCGTTATTACCGTTGCTGATATCATCCATTGCGTCGCGAATTTGCAGCAGACGCTTGAGCGCAGACGCAATGATGAAACCAATCACCAGCGTACCCAGCAGCGCGATAACGACTAGCGTGATGACAGAGGTAGACAGCAGAGAACGCATGCCCGCTGTCGCTTCGGCTTTATCCAACGCCACCAGCATGAACCAGTTTGTGCCAGCAATCGGTTTTGCCACCACGAGCTTTGTCGAGCCAGAAAAATCCACATCACGAGCGCTATCGGCTGAAAGAATGTCTTTCAGATCAATCCCAGGGGCAATATCGGTGATATTTTTCAGCGTCAGTTTTTCATCCGGGTGAGCGATGATCAGACCGCTGCGCTCGATGAGAACACCGAAGCTATCTTTGGCTGGATTAATCGCTTTGACGTTTTCAATCACGCTTTTCATCGTGACGTCGCTACCGACTACGCCTCTGACCTTTCCGCCTTCCACCACGGAAGTAACGAAAGAAACCACCAGCGTATTCGTCACCGCATCAACGTAGGGTGCAGTCACTAGCGGTTTGCCCTCTTTCACCGCCTGCTGATACCAGGGCCGGACAGTAGGGTTGTAATCGGGTGGAATACCGCCAGAATCGGCAAACTTGGCCGTGCCATTGGCATACCCCATGTACACATTCAGGAGTCCGCCGGATGCCGCAATCTGTTTAAACAGCGGAATCGGATCTTCATCGGTTATGACACGGTCGTGCAACGCAGAGATCATCAGCGTTTTAGAAGCAACCCAGTCGCTAATAGCAATACTATGGCTAGTGGCTACCGCATTCAGCGTATTCTGGATCGATGCCTTATTAGCGTTATTGGCGATGGTGTAATTAAGAAAGGTATTGATAATAAGTGAAAGTACAACAATTGTTGAACAGGCCGCAAGGATGCGGGAACGAGTCGTTTTCAGCATAAAATACTCTTCGCATAGAATAGTTATACTATCCATAACGGCACAGCAAAATAAAACTTGAATGCGATCACATTCCACAGCCGCCATTTATCTTAAAACTCAGCGGAATAATTACTACGTTCAACCAAGCCCTTATACAAAAAAAGACATCAAATGGAATTCCAACCAACAAACCAACATAACAAGCCAAAATAAAGAAAATAAAAAGAATAAAAAACTTATTCACACCCATAACATAATATTATCGGTGAATGCCGTAATATGTTGTATTTTAACAATCATGGGATTATTCCTAATAAATAGAACATATTTTTACACTATTAATTAATAAACACCATTTAAATAAAATAACTCATATATGGAATTAATGATGAATGTTAAAAGAAGAGATGACGTTTTCGTGATAGACAAACATGCTAAAAATTATCAGTTATAGATTATTTTGTGTGGCAACGCCGCGATTACCATTTCCAGTATAGAGGTAATAAGACCAATGGTATTATTACCTCTACGCAGGCCGATCAGGATCAGAGAAGAATGGAACACGCGCATACTCGGTTAATAGAACAGCTTACGCAGCGCTTTGCGGCAACAGACAATACCCCACTCTACCTAAAATTTGCCGAAACGGTAAAAAATGCAGTGCGCAGCGGCACATTGGAACATGGCAATATTCTGCCGGGAGAGCGTGACCTGAGCCAGTTGGCTGGCGTGTCACGCATTACCGTGCGCAAAGCGATGCAGACGTTGGAAGAAGAAGGCGTGGTGACCCGCGTACGCGGCTACGGTACACAAATCAATAATATTTTCGAATATTCGTTGAAAGAGGCGCGTGGATTTTCACAGCAAGTCGTGCTGCGGGGCAAAAAGCCCAATACGCTGTGGGTGAACAAACAGATCGTAAAAAGCAGCAAGGAAGTGGCCGAGCAGTTGGCTATTGCGCCAGACACTCCCGTTTTTCTGTTAAAACGTATTCGCTATGTGGATGAGGACGCCGTTTCGATTGAAGAATCGTATGTTCCTGTTGATTTGATCGCTGACGCTGACGATATCGGCGTCTCGCTTTATGACTATTTTCGTAGCCAGAACATTAATCCGCAGCGTACCCGCAGCCGCGTCAGCGCCCGTATGCCCGATGCCGAGTTTCAGTCACACATCCAGCTTGATAATAAAGTACCGGTTCTGGTCATCAAGCAAATTGCGCTCGACCCACAGAACCGGCCCATTGAGTACAGCATCAGCTATTGTCGCAGCGATCTATACGTTTTCGTCTGTGAGGAGTAACCGCGCACGCAGTTCAGCCAGCGTCGGCGCACAGTCTCCGCCGCGGTGACTCACGACATACGCCGCAACGGCGTTCCCCAACGTGACAGCCTCAGCCAGCGACCACCCTGCGGCCAGACCAGCCAGCGTCCCGCCGGCGTGGCTGTCCCCCGCCCCGATAGTATCCACCACTGTTGCAGGGAACGGGGCAACGATGCCCTCAGAAGCCGCATCGAAATACCACGCTCCCGCTTTGTCTTGACGAATAATCACCGGTGCACGGAATGCTTCCTGCCAGGCTCGCCCCAGCGTTTGTACATCAGCCGACACGCCGAGCAGATCCGCCGCGACATCCGCTTCCTGACGATTAAGGGAAACCACAGGGTGAAGCGCCATAATGCGAGCCATCAGGCTTGCCGGTATATCGGCAATACGTGGGCCAAAATCGATGAATGGCGTGACGTTATGTAAATTTTCCAGCCAGCTCACCAGACGTTCACCGCACGGTGCCGCCAGTTGATAGCCAGAAAGGTAGACCAAACTCCCCGATACGACGGATAACGACGCCAGCCAACTATCACTCCACTGGTTCTCGACCCCACTGAAGGACATAAAAGTCCGTTCACCGTCCGGTTCAACCAGCGCCAGACACCAGCCGTTGTCTCCCGAATCGGTTTGTACCACCGTGGTGATATTCTGCTTTTCCAGACTATGACGAATGATATCCGCCCACACGCCCTGCCCGACGGGCAAAGCGTTTTGTGCGGCTATCCCAAGGCGTTTAAGCGCGATGGCAATGTTCAAGGCACAGCCGCCAATATTCACACTTTGCTGCTTCAGTTCGATATCACACCCGCGATACGGCAGGGCGTAAGCATCGGCAATCACGTCAATCACCGCCGCCCCGATGATGGTCAGCGGTTGACGTGTCGTTAGCCCATCCAGTTTTGCGGCAAGTTCGCTGGCCTTCATCACACCTCCCGTGCTGAGCGATATTGCTGGAGCAGGCTGGCATAACGGCAAAAATCAAGCTGGTTAATGTCATCCAGCTCCTGCTTCAACGCGGCATCAATCGCCGTGACCCCGTGCAGCGCACCGCATATTGCGGTCGCCATCGCCCCTATAGTGTCGGTATCCCCGCCGAGGTTGGCGCACAGAATCGCACAGCGATTTGGATCGGTCTGTGCCAGTTCCACCATTGCGATGGCGGTAGCAACGGATTCAATGGTGCTCGTTCCCGCACCAATCAGTTGATAAAGCTGCTCGCTGGCACTTTCCGTACCGTTTGCACCGCGCACGATACTCAGCGCCAGCTCCAGACGCGCGGCAAGGGAGGCGCTAAACGTCGTGATACGCTTTTCCTGCGCGTGGCGCGCCACAGACGGCAACGCATCGACAATCTCCTGCCAGCTGGCACCGTCGATCGCCCGGGAAATAGCCCAGGCAACGACGACCGCTCCCGCAATTGCCAAATCGGATTTATGCGTCGGACTGGATGCCAGCGCCACCTGATCGATAAATTCATCAAGATCGTGTGCAGGCAGCAGGCAGCCTAGCGGAGACGCCCGCATCGCCGCGCCGTTCGTGACGCCATTATTTTCCAGTTCGCTGACCGGAGTGCCCTGTCGAATCGCCTTCAACGCAATTTTAGAGGTCGGGCCGAGTACATTCTTATTAAATGCATCGAACGATTCCGCCCATTTCAGGATGTGGCGGCCAATCGCATCAGCATTGATGTCGCCATCACATTCAATGATGGCGTCGACCAGACTCAGCGCCATCGAGGTATCATCCGTAAACTCGCCACGGCCAAAATAGCACGCTGCATTATTCTCCGCCGGGCCGGGTAAAAAGCGATCAATCCAGCCAAAATGCGCTTTCACGCGCGTTCGGGGCCACAGTTCCGATGGCATGCCCATCGCATCCCCTAAAGCCTGGCCGTATAAGGCACCGAGAATACGTTCTTGTTTCATTTGCTTTCCTCTGTACTGAAATGCTTGTTTTTTGCACCGTCTACATCAATGGTCGAGATCGTCTTATCCGATTCACGGAAAAATAGGATAAAGATCAGCGCAATAATCGCGATCATCACCGCACCAAACAGCCACATGCCGGTCCAGTTAAAGGTCAGGCCGTTCACCGGTTCACCGTGGGCGAAAAGTTTCTCCATCATCACGCCACCCAGACGATATCCCAACAGGCTGCCGAAGCCCTGACAACAGAGCGTAATCAACCCCTGCGCGGCCGTACGCATATGCACCGGCGCTTTTTTATCAACGTAGATATAGGCGGTCACATAGTAAAAATCGTAACTCACGCCGTGCAGCAGAATGCCGAGGAACAGCAGTGCATATGTAAAGTAGTGGTAAGCGTCGCCGTAGACGAAGAAGACATAGCGGATAGCCGCCGTAATTAGCCCCAGCAACAATACCTTTTTAATACCAAAACGCTTGGTGAAAAACGGCAGCGCCAGCATAAAGAAAATTTCAGAGAACTGGCCCAGCGTCATCCAGCCAGTGGCATTTTTCATGCCGACTTCGGTGAGGAAGCCTGTGGCAAAAATGTAATAAAACGCCAGCGGCATCGCGAATAAGAAGGAGCAGACAAAAAACACCAGAAAGTTTTTGTCTTTCAGCAACACAATCGCGTCCAGCCCCAGCATGACTTTAACATCCATCTTGCCTGTGCTTTTTGGTGGCGTATTGGGCAGGAAAAACGCAAAGAAGCCGAGCAACGCGGAGCTGGCAGCCGTAATCAGCAGCGGAATATTGGTGGGCGAAATATCGCTAAATCCAAGCCATGTCGGCAGAAAGCCGCAGACGATCCCGGAAGCGATCCAGCCAATGGTTCCCAATACCCGGATGCGAGGAAAATCCCGTTCTACATCGGCCACATGCGAGAAAGCGATACTGTTAGTCAGTGCGATAGTCGGCATGTAGGTCAACGAATAGGCCAACAGCAGCGGGAAGAAATACATAAATTCCGTTTGCTGCGCCGCCAGGTACATCAGTATCGCTCCGGCGAACATCAGTACTGCCAGCACCTTTTGCGCGGCAAAGAAGCGATCGGTGAGCGATCCCACCAGAATCGGCGATAAAATCGCGGCAATTGCGGTACAGGCATACGACCAGCCGATTTCACCCGCCGTAAATCCGCTTTTGCTCAGATACAGCCAAAGCGGAACGAACCAGGCTCCCCAGATAAACCATTCAACGAACATCATGAACGACAGCTTTGCTGTAGTTTTCATATTTACATCCTTCATGACTGAGTAAGGTACACCTTTAAAATACCAATTAATAATACCTTTTAAATACCTTTGCGTTCATTACTTGAGCTACTTAACATTTTTGCAGCATTATTTATTACCATCAGGGGAAGAATGGCAGAGAAAGGCGCTAACCGCGTTGGAGGGAACAAGGGGAATGAGGCAGGACTACCATAATAAAACGCCGCGTTATGTCGTAAATAACGCGGCGAGAATGCTCTACTCTACAGAGAGAGAATAGAAATTACAGGTACTTACACAGATAAGAGGTAGGCTCGACCACCTGTAAGTTGAACTCACTTTTTCCCGGAACGAAAAATGTTTCTCCCGGTGTGAAAACCTGCCAATCCGGTGCGCCTGGCAGCAGTACTTTCAATGCGCCGGTGATCACCGTCATTTCTTCCGGCTGCCCGGTTCCAAAGGTGTATTCACCCGCATCCATGACGCCGACACTGGCGCGGCCAATGCTGTCGCCTTCAAAACCGATTGATTTGACCTTCCCTGCAAAATACTCATTTACATTCAGCATAGCGCGGCACCTATCATCGAAAAAATTCAGGAAATTCATCTTAAAAGGAGAGTCGAGCCACTGTCACGATCTATTCATTGAAAGTTGGTGTTCGGTAACACTGACTGGTGATTATTTTGCCAGTGTCCGCTCCACCTTCCTATGCTGCCGACGGGCGCAGTACCTTCAACACGCTTGCCACAATCGCTTCTGGCGTTTGTGAGGCATCGATGACGTGGTGCGCGACACCGCGATACAGCGCCTCGCGCGCGGCCAGTACATCAGCCATTTCCTCGGCGATAGGACGACCGGTCAGCGTCGGCCGCTGGTTATCCTGCGGGTTTTCTTCCAGCCGCTGGGCCAGCAGTTCGGCATCCGCATGGAGATAAATGACGGTGCCTTTATCATGCATAAAGCGCCGATTGGCTTCCGCCAGCACCATACCGCCGCCTGTCGCGATGATGCAGCGGTTGGACGTCACCTGCTGAAGTGCCAGACTTTCACGCT
This sequence comes from Pectobacterium brasiliense, assembly GCF_016950255.1. Classification (NCBI taxonomy): domain Bacteria; kingdom Pseudomonadati; phylum Pseudomonadota; class Gammaproteobacteria; order Enterobacterales; family Pectobacteriaceae; genus Pectobacterium; species Pectobacterium brasiliense. Next base: position 1,922,069 of record NZ_JACGFN010000001.1, read on the forward strand.
GGCGGAACCCATGCCATCCTTCCTGCGCAACCACATCAGCCACCGTCATATTGGTGGTCTGCTGCATAAACAGGTCGGTATCGACAAAGTCATATCCTAACGCCTGCGCCAGTTGATGCCCAACAGTGGTCTTCCCACAGCCTCTGGCACCAACCATAAAAATGGGGTGTGTCATATAATGACGTATCCTTCTTCTTTAATTCACCCGCTCCGCCATACTTCAAGCTGGACGCGCGTAGGCCGTCCCGCCACTCGAATTATTTCGGGTATCAAAGATAAATAGGGGTGATTACCTGCTTTGTCGTGGGTTGAATCATACCGATAAAATCAACAGAGAGGGAAGTGACTTCTCAGTGGAAACGAAAAGTTGAATAACTAAAAGTCAAAATCGAATGACAGGAAATAAAAAGCCCCGCGTTTAAAGACGGGGCTATCACACTAAAAATCGATCGGCCGATTAATATGCGTGGAAATAATCCTGAATCACCGCAGGATTCGTCGTTTTCGTCAGCGCCAGCATCAGCAGAATGCGTGATTTAGCTGGGCTCAGAGAATCAGCAACCAGACCCGGCTGACCCGCATCCGGTGGTACGATGCCGCTGCCGGTACGGCTGGAGCGTACAACAACAACGCCTTTGCTTTCCGCTTTACGGATACCTGCATCGCCGCGTTTAGATACGCTACCTGCGCCCATACCCGCATACACAATGCCTTTTACGCCGTGTTTGATGGCCGCGTCATACATGTATTCTGGATCGTCCTGATAGCCATAAATAATGTCAACGGCTGGCAGTTTATCGATGTTGGTCACGTCAAATACGGAACGCGTGGTGTGAACTTTATCCAGACGCGTCTGGTAGTAAACTTTGTCACCGATAATCACGCCCAGATAGCCTTCTTCCGGCGCTTTAAAGGTATCCAGCGTAGAAGCGTTGGTTTTGCTGATGAAACGAGCAGAGCCAATACGGTCGTTCAGCACGACGAGCACGCCGCGACCGCGAGAGTTTTTATCCGCTGCCACTTTTACCGCACCGTACAGGTTCATCGGGCCGTCGGCACTGATTGCCGTTGCCGGACGCATCGCGGCGGCAAAGACCACCGGTTTGTCACTCTTCACCGTCAGGTTAAGGAAGTAAGGCGATTCGTCGAGTGTATCCGTACCGTGTGTAATCACCACGCCATCAACATCGCTGCGAGCCAGCAGCTCGTTCACGCGCTTGCTCAGCTTCAGCAGAACATCGCTGGTCATATTTTCACTGCCGATGCTGGCAACCTGCTCACCGGAAATATTGGCAAGCGTTTTCAGCTCTGGCACCGCTTGAATCAGCGTCTCTACGCCCAGCGCACCCGCTTTATACCCCGTGGTTTGCGTATTGGCCGCAGCGGAACCGGCAATCGTCCCGCCCGTTGCCAGAATGACAATGTTAGGTAGGTTTTCTGCCGCATTTGCCAGAGACGAAAAACAAACAAAAACAACAACGAATAATGCGTTAAACATCCTTTTCATAACATATACCAACTTATTGAGTTAAGTGGCAGACCAGATACGTCAGGTGCCTGATCTGTAAGTAAAAAACGTCCACTCTGTTAGCAGCCTGCCAACATTGGCGCTTATTCTGCCCCAGAATTCAACGAATTAATATATGCCTGTCAGACTTCACGTTAATGATGTGTGATCCCTCACAGCGCGGCATTCCGCCGCGCTGATTTACGTTACCGGCTAATCTGCGCCACGGCATCCTGCGAGGCCTGTTCACGCGCGTCGCCCGTCAGTTCTGACAGTGTTCCCTGATGCATTTCCAGCAGGCGATCGGCATGTTCAAAGTAGTGATCGTCATGGCTGATCGCCACAATCGTTTTCCCCAATGCGCGCAACTGCGGTAACAGCTCAAGGTAGAACACGCGGCGGAATTGCGGATCCTGATCGGCCGCCCATTCATCCAGCAGCAGGATGTCCCGCTGTTCGGCGACGGCCAGCAGCAGCGCCACGCGCTTACGCTGCCCTTGAGAAAGCTGTAAGTTCATCACCTGATGATTCTCCAGCGTCAGCTTATGCCGCATGTTCAGGCGATCCAGCCAGCTATCGACCAGCGCCGTATCCGGCTCCGTTCCGTGCGGCCCCATCATCTGTCCGAACAGGTGGAAATCAGTAAAGATGGCAGAAAATAGCTTTTGGTAATCCTCGCGCGTTTCCGCCGTAACGGGGCGGTTATCCAGCAGCAGCGAGCCGGAAACCGGGATATAGAGCCCCGTCAGCAGCATCGCCAGCGTCGATTTTCCACTCCCGTTCCCGCCAATCAGAAATACCAGTTCACCACGTTTTATCACCAGATTGATCGGCCCGACTTCAAAGCCGGAATCGTCATAGCGAAACACCACATCACGCAGTTCCAGCGTGTGCCAGTCGGCAGGGGCAACCGCAGCGGAGAACGGTTCCTGATAATCTGCCAAATCGAAACGTTTCAACTTATTAAACGCGACTTGCGCACTCAGCAGCGTCGGCAGTGCGCCAACGGCCTGTAGCATTGGCGTGCGTAAAAACAGCAGCGTCAGTGAGTACGTCGCCGCCACGTTGGTATCCGCCCAGCCGAGGTTGTTTGCCATGAAAAAGACTGCGCCAATCACGCCCAGCATCATAATGTTCGACCAGTTCACCGCGCTGAGGTGGAAGGTGTCGGCACGAATCACGTTCTGGCGGTAATCCTGCGCATTGGCCTGATAAATATCTTCATACAGCTTCTGTGCCCGTTCACGGTTGAGCATCAGTTCTTTACGCCCGTTAATCACGGTTTCGTAATCTTTCTGGAGACGATCTTCCGCTTCCCGCACCTGGGTAAGGTGGCGATATACGCGGGAAACCAGCATAAAGCCGCCCCAGAGCGTTATCGCAATCCAAACGGACGTCACCACCAGCATCTTAGGGGAGAGCCAGGCCAGATAAGCGGCCGAGCCGATGGTAAGCACAATGCCCTGAATCAGCTCCGGCAGACGCACAAACGCAATTGTGATATTGCGAATATCGCTGGACAGGCTGGCAAGCAGCTGCGCACTGCCGATCTGTTCGATACGGGCAATGTTAGTGTCCAGAATACGCTTGATAAATTGCCCACGCAGGCGGTAAACAAAATGGTGCCCCAGCGTGGTCAGCGCCAATTGCGACACCAGCGTGACGCCCATCAAGAGCAGCAGCAAACCCAGAAATTGCGGCAATACGCTCAACGACTGATTGACCGTTTCAATCAATTGCAGGTTGATAAAGGCAATAAGCCCAATGCCCAGCGCGGCACTCAACAAACTTAACAGGATAACGGCCAGAAATGGCCAACGGTACTGCTGGTAAACAATGCGGAGCAACTCCATAACAACCTGGTCTCTCTGATGAAAACAATCGCCCGCAGTGTAATGGGGATGACCGTGATATCAAGAATAATTCTCATGTCCAGCGTTACGCCAGATGGCAGCTATTCAAAATCCACGCCCAGTATTGCCAGTACAACGCATAAGAAAATATGATGAATCATCACACTTTGTTATCACTTTTCTGGCAACACGCTTCGTTTAACACCCACGATTTTCGCTAATAGAAATAAACACAAACTGATACAACAAATATAGATAAAAGCCTCATCTTCACAACGAACGCGCCCTTACAGACACACGCGAATGTGAGAAAAAAACGCATTACCAGGCCACCAGACGTGCTAAGTGATGGTAATTTAATATGATAATTATCGCGATAGTAATTAAATAAGGGGATAAATACCGATAAGCCATTTAATGCGTAAGAATATTGTCATATTTTTTATTTTCAAAACATTTCAAAAAAGTTGGATTTTTAGTTAAGCCACACCTATAAATATCAAGAATTGGGTGAATATGATCCCGATAACCTAATCCCCATGGCAGAGGGATACACAGCAATATTTTTAACCATATGTGACAACTACTGCTTTTTGTTTCTGAACCAGGTCAGCTTTAGCGCCCCTCTTTTTTGTTGTTGGTGGTGCATATCCCCATACGTCTCCCGTTGCGGCCCCGATCCGCCGTGAGAGGTATTAAGACAATGGTGCAGATAAGCAAGAGGCTATTTCATGTCAGATATGAATGTTATTGCAGGAAATGCAAATATCCTGTCGCGTCATAGTGGTCAGTTCATCAACACCGTTCCTCAGGGAACGACAAATGTCAAATTGCTGGAAAGCAGCACCGTCAGAATCTTTGGCACACCAGACGTGGTGTCTCGCTATGAGCGTGTTGGCAACGATCTTATCTTGCACATGAAAGACGGTACCACCGTCCGCTATGAAAGCTTCTTTACTCTGGATGCCGCCGGTTATCACAGCGAGCTGGTTTTTGATGATGGCGCCCGACTCATCCATGCACAGTTCTCCGGCGCAGCGGCGGCAGAAGGAACCACACTCGCAGCGGAAGCCGTTGCCATTACGCCAGAATACACCGCGCTGGGCGATATGACGTCATTACTGATTGGTAGCACAACCACCAGTGCGTTATCTGCAACCACGCTGGGCAGCGTTCTGGGTGCGGTCGCCGTCGGCGGAGCCGCTGTCGCAGGGGTCGCCGTCGCGGTTTCGTCATCAAGCAATGACAACACCACCACACCGCCACCACAGCCAGAACCCTTAACCGTTGATGCCTTTGCCGGAAACAATGGGTTGAACCGTACGGAAATCGGCCAACCTCATGTTCTTAGCGGGAAAACAACTGGCGTCAGTGCGGGGCAAACCGTCACTATCACGCTGAACGACGTGGTTTACACTACCACCATTGCCGCCGACGGCAGTTGGCAATTTACTCTGCCAGCAGACGCGTTTACCGGGCTGCAAGACGGCGTTTACGCATTAAAAGTGAGCGTGCCGGGTGCGAACGGCGTCATCCATGAGAAAACTATCGATCTCACCATTGATACCCTGCCGCCGAATTTAACCGTTGATAAATTCACGGGCGATAACTACCTCACCGTCGGAGAGCTGGCAAACGGCCAGATCCTCAACGGAACCGGTGAAGTCGGCCAGAACGTCAGCATCACGCTTAATGGAAAAACGTATACCACGACCATTAATGCCGCCGGCACCTGGACCCTGACCGTACCTGCCGCAGATCTTCGCGCACTGAGCGAGGGCGAGCACGCTATGTCGTTCACGATTAGCGATATCGCCGGTAATGTCACCGTGGTCAACCGCACCATTATTGTCGATACCACACCGCCAGAGCTCTCCCTGTCGCCGTTTACCGGCAACAACCTGATCACCGCCGACGAACTGCAATCTTCACAGTTTGTCTCCGGAACCGCTTCCCTGTCGGATGTCGGTCAGACCGTGACGGTGACACTCAACGGCATCACCTATACCACCACCGTAGAGAGCGACGGTGCCTGGAACGTGTTCATTCCTTCCGGTGATATTCAGGCGCTGACTAACGGCACCTACGATCTGGTGGCGTCATTAACGGATAAAGCGGGCAACACCACCACGCTACCGCCACAAACCATCACGGTGGACACCAACGCCGAAGCGGTCAACATCAGCATCATCTCATTTGATAACCGCCTGAATGCCGTGGAAGCTGGGCAGCCGCTCACAATTGATGGCACAACGGCCAACGTTGCCGCAGGCCAAACCGTCACCGTGACGTTGAACGGAAAACCCTACACCACTACAACGGGAGCAGACGGTAAATGGTCTTTGGACATCCCTAGCGCCGACCTGCTTTTGCTGTCAGACGGCAGTAATACCCTTACTGCCAGCGTACAGGGAATCAGTGGTGATACCGTCACCGTTGACCACACGCTGGATGTACACATCAACACGCTCCCTTCCATTACGCTGACACCGCCTTTCGTCGATGGCGTATTAAACGGAGCCGAAGCCGCGCAGGATCAGGTCATCCGCGGAGAAACCGGGATTAGCGGCAGGGGCCAAACCGTCAGCCTGACGATTGGCGGGAATTACGTTACCGGAACGGTGGATGCCAACGGGAACTGGACGGTTACGATCCCTAAAGACGTGCTGCAAAGTCTGCCCTCGGACAACATCAGCGTGCTGGAGATCGTCGTCCGCGATATCGCAGGCAACGAAACCATCGTCACGCAGGATATCACCGTGGATACGACGCCGCCGACGCTCACCGTCTCCGCAATTGCTCAGGATGACGTCCTCAATGGCGCAGAACTGGCCGTCGATCAAGTGATCAACGGAACGGCATCGTTCAGTGAAGCGGGTCGCACGGTCACCGTTACGCTGAATGACAAACCCTACACCACCACCGTCGGCAACGACGGAAACTGGAGCATCACGCTGCCAACGGCCGATCTGGTCGCTATCGCGGACGGTAACCAGAATTTGACCGTTACGCTAACCGATGCCGCAGGCAACACCACAACGGTTACCCGTCCGCTGACCATTGACAGCGGTGCAACCACCGCGCCGACCATTACCATCAATAATGTCGCGGACGATAACGTCATTGATGGCGCGGAAGCAAAAGTCAGCCAGCAGTTAAGCGGGACCACCACCAACGTTGAGGCGGGACAAGTTGTCACCATCAGCCTGAATGGGAAAACCTATCTTGCCACCGTGCAATCCGGTGGTGTCTGGAGCATCAACGTTTCAACCGCAGATATCGCCCTGTTGGCGGATGGCGCGCACAGCATTAGCGTTAACGTGAGTAACAAAGCGGGCAACACTGCGAGCGGAAGCCAGAATATCAACGTCGATAAGTCTGGCGACAGCATCGCCATCAACATCATCGCCAGCGATAACCTGTTAAGCCGTGCAGAATCCCTGCAACCGCTGGCGATCAGCGGGAATACCGCCAATGTCCCCGCAGGGCAGACGGTGACCGTGACGCTGAACGGGAAAAATTACACCACCACCGTTGCCGCGGACGGCAGTTGGACATTGCAAATCCCCAGTGCCGATCTCCAGCTTCTGTCAGACGGCAATGCCACCGTAACCGCCAGCGTCAATGTGGCGGGAAGCGGTGCCATAACGGACAATCACACGCTCGGCGTTCACATTCACACCCTGCCGCAACCGACGATTGATACCCCATTCGGCAACGGTTCATTGAACGGTACAGAGGCGCTGGTCAGCCAGACGATTACCGGCCACACCGGCATCAGTGGTGCGGGGCAGACCGTCATCTTGTCCCTCGGCGGGAAATCTTATACGGGAACAGTTGATACGGCAGGTCACTGGAAAGTCACCGTCCCTGCGGCCGATCTCCAGCAGTTACCGGAAGGGAACAATACGCTATTGGTGACCGCGCAGGATGCAGCAGGTAATCAGGCTAGTCACTCATTTGTGAGCCATACCGACTTTACGGCTCCTACCCTAACCATCGGCACCATTGCCGGCGATGACACCATCAATCTGGTCGAATCGCAAAGCAACCAGACCGTCAACGGCACCGCCTCAATCAGCGAAGCGGGTCGCACTGTCGTGATCACTTTCGATGGGCAATTCTATACCGGCGTTGTCGGTAGCGATGGCAACTGGAGTATCAACTTACCTACGGCCGCCCTGCGCGGCATGGCCGATGGCAGCTACAAACTGTCCGCGTCGCTAACCGATGCAGTCGGGAATACCGTCAGCGTCGAGAAATCCATTGAACTCAGTGCAGATCCTGCATTCCAGCCGACGATTTTCGTTAACGCCTTTGTTGATGAAAATAACGTTATCAACGCGGCCGATCTCAGGGTCAGTCAGTTGCTAACAGGCAGCAGTTCGAATGTTGAAACCGGCCAGGTCGCCACCATTCTTCTCAACAAAAAATTCTACTTTGCTACCATCCAGAGTGGTGGCAATTGGAGTGTAGAAATTCCGGCTGAGCACATGGCGGAACTCAGCGAGGGAACGGTATCTATCTCTGCCCAGATCGCCGACCTGGCAGGGAACACGGGGAATCATGAAATCTGGTCTTCTATCGATACCAGCAATGACAGTATCTCCATCAGCATTGTCGCACTGGATAACCAGATTAACCGCCTCGAAGCCTCACAGCCGCTGACTATTTCGGGTTCGACGGTCAACGTCACGCCGGGAGAAAGCGTCACCGTTACGCTCAATGGCAAGACCTATACCGGCACGATTGCCGCAAACGGCAGCTGGAGCGTCACGATCGAGAGCAGCGACATGCTTGCCTTACCGGATGGCACAGCAACCATTACCGCCAGCGTCGCTAACCCCGGTGATATCCCCGTCACCGCCAGCCGCGATATTGATATTCATATCAATAATCTGCCACAGCCAACGATCGATCAGCCTTTCGGTGACGGCATACTCAACATCATCGAATCCGCCAGCGGGCAGAACCTGACAGGGAAAACCGGGATTACCGGAGGGGGCCAAAGCGTCATCGTCACGCTGAACGGCAAAACCTATGCAGCAACCGTAGATAATCAGGGGAACTGGAGTGCGGCACTTCCCGCCGCCGACCTGCAATCCCTCCCATCCGGCGTACAGACCATCCATGTAGAAGCAACTGACATTGCTGGCAACAGCATAGAGAGCACGAGAGAGGTTACCGTCGACACGGTTAGCCCTCTTCTTACGCTGAAACCACTGACCAACGACGGCATCATCAACGCAGCCGAAAGCCTGAACGATCAGACGATCTCAGGTAATGCGCTACAGTCAGAAGCCGGGCGCACCGTCCTTGTCACGGTCAACAATAAAAATTATCAGGCGCAGATTCAGGTTGATGGTAGCTGGAGTACCACTATTCCCGCCGCCGACCTTCAGGCTATGGCAGACGGCAATTACACCGTGACGGCAACATTGACCGGCGCCTCAGGCAACAGCACCACCAGTACCGGGTCATTAACATTGGATGCCAATCCGGCCAATTTGCCGCTGCTCACCGTCAACGCCATCGCGCTCAATAACATCATCGACGGGGGCGAAATCAACGTCGCGCAAATTATCAGCGGCGGCAGCCTGAATGTTGAGGCTGGGCAGCGTGTGACCGTGACGCTCGGCGACAACACCTATACCGCAACGGTTGATGGCAACGGCCAATGGCGCGTCAGCGTACCGTCTGTCGATCTCCTTCATCTGGCACAAGGCACGCATACCGTCACGATCGGCGTCAACGACGTCAGCGGTAACCCGGCAACACTCAGCCAGACGATTACGGTGAATACCTCCCTGAGCGGTATCGCCATCGATACCGTCGCGGGCGATGACAAACTGAACCAAGCCGAAGCGGCACAAGATCTGACCATCAACGGCAGTAGTCAGAACGTGACGGCGGGCACCACCGTCACAATTATGCTAAACGGGAAAAGCTACGATGGGGTGGTTCAGCCGAATGGCACCTGGAGCATTACCGTTTCTGCGGCGGACGTCAGCGCATTAACCGATGGTACGTCAACCCTCACCGTCACCACGATAGACAGTACGGGGAATGTGTTAAGCGGTAGCCGTACCATCGATGTATTCACCCACAGTAGCCCTTCGCTGACGCTGAACACGCCGTTCAGCGACGGCATACTCAATGCCGCAGAAGCGGGCGTGACTCAGACACTCAGCGGCACAACCGGTATCGCCTCACCAGGACAAACCGTCATCGCCACACTCGGCGGCGTGACGTACACAGGGATCGTCGATACGGCAGGTAACTGGACGATCTCTCTGCCTGCGAATGGCCTGCAAAATCTGCCGAATGGCACCACTGCATTGCAGGTTAGCGTCAGTGACGCAGCCGGAAACAGCAGCACCCTAACCAGTAACGTTACCGTGGCGCGTACACCGCCTACCTTATCGGCAGCCAGCTTTGCAACCGACAACATTCTGAACAGCACCGAGGTGCAGAGTGACCAATTACTTACTGGCACCGCCTCACCGTCTAGCGCGGGGCAAACGGTCACCACCACGCTGAATGGCAAAACCTACAGCGGCACCATCGGCAGTGACGGCACCTGGAGCATCACCATTCCGTCAGCCGATCTGAGCAACCTGTCCGATGGCAATTACAGCGTAGTGACACGCCTGACCGATGCCGCAGGCAATACCACGACCACAACGCAAACCATTGTCGTCGATGCCAGCCCGCTCAACGCACCGATCGTCACGATTGGTACGTTCGCTGGCAACAACATTATTGACGGGGCGGAAGTTCGGGTCAGCCAGGTGCTCAGCGGTACCAGTAAAAACGTTGAGCAAGGCCAGACGGTAACGATTAGCTTCAATGGCAAGCCGTATACCGCACAGGTTCTATCGAATGGAAGCTGGAGCACCACGATTTCGGATGCTGACATGGCACTGCTGGCTAACGGCAGCCAGACGATTACCGTCAGTGTGAGCGATGTCGCCGGTAATACCGCGACATCCAGCAGCAGCGTCACGGTAAATACCAATGCGAGCGGGCTGTCTATTGCGCCAATCACCGGGGATAACCAGCTCAATGCGCTGGAAGCGACAAACGGCATTACGATTAACGGCGGTGCCGTCAACGTCGCACCGGGCACGGATGTCAACGTCATCCTCAATGGAAAAACCTACACCGTACAGGTGCAGTCAGACGGCACCTGGAGCGCCACCATTCAGTCTGGCGATCTGCAAGTGCTGGGAGATGGCATCATCACGGTGAATGTGACGGCGGTCGATCAGGCGGGCAATGCCCTGTCGGGTACGCAACAGCTGGGCGTCAGTATCCATAATCCTCCGGTGGCATCGCTGCATATGCCTTTCAGCAACGGCTATCTGAACCTCAGCGACGCACAGGCCGGGCAGACACTCTACGGCACGACAGGCCTGCGCGGAGCTGGGCAAACGGTCAGCGTCACCATTGGCAGTACCGTCTATACCGGCACGGTGGACAACAATGGCAACTGGAACCTGCAACTACCACCGAGCGTTCTGACTACGCTGGCAGACGGCCTCCTCAACATTTTCGTGACCGTCAGCGATGCGGCAGGCAATACCTCCACCGTTCAGGGCAGCGCCTTGGTTGATTTGACCCCACCGGTGCTAACCATCAATCCGATTGGCATCGACGATATCATCAACATCGCGGAAAGCCTGCTGCCGATGGAAATCAGCGGTACTTCTCCTGTCAACGACAGCGGTCGCCCCATCATCGTCAACGTCACCATCAATGGACAGATCTATCAGGGGCTGGCGCAGGCCGATGGTACCTGGAGTGTCACCGTGCCCGCCGGCGACCTGCAAAACATGCCGAACGGTATCACGGCGATCACCGCCACTCTGACCGATGCCGCAGGTAATACCGGCACCGTCAGCCATTCAATTACGCTGGATACCGATCCTGCGCAAGCACCGACCCTGACGATAGCCACGCTGTCGACCGATGATTACCTCAATTTGGCCGAATCGGGCCAGCCGTTGATCATCAGCGGAAGCAGTCAGAATGTGGAACAGGGCCAGCAAGTTACCATCACTCTCAACGGTGGAATTTATTTCGCCACCGTGGGTGCGGATGGCAGTTGGAGCGTACAGGTTCCTGCAACGGATGTTGGCACCATCCCTGATGGCAAACAAACCGTGAGTGCCAGCGTAACAGACGTGAGCGGCAACCCCGATTCAGCGACGCATAGCATTACCGTCATCACCGATGCGACTAACCTGCCAGCCATCACCATTACGACGCTATCTGGCAACGATGTCATCAGCGCGCAGGACACGCAATCCGACCTGCTCATTTCTGGCTCAACGACGAATGTTCAGGTGGGACAGCGCGTCACGGTGACGCTGAATAGCAAAACGTATCTGGCGACCGTTGGCGCTGACGGTAGCTGGAGCACCACCGTTCCCGCTAGCGATGTGCAAAATCTGCCACAGGGCAATCAGGATGTTACTGCGACGGTCAGCGACATTGCACAGAACCCGGCCACAGCCACTCATCCGTTTACGGTCGATACCCTCCCACCGCTGCTGTCCATCGACATGCTGGTTGACACCAGCGATATCGGTTTAGCGGACGCACTGGCCGGACTACCGCTGAGCGGCAAGGCCGAAGCCGGCCTTCTGGTCACGATCAAAGTCGGTACGGCAGTGTATAGCGTTGTCGCTGATAGCAACGGTATCTGGCAAATCGCCATTGCAGCGAACGACCTGTTGGCATTGGGCGACGGCGTGAAAACCCTTGAGGCCAGCGTGACCGACGGCGCAGGGAATGCCAGCACTACCAGCATTGATATCACGCTAAAAACGCAGTCGCTCCCGACGCTGACGCTGGATTCGCTCTATGACAACAATGTTCTGACTGTCGCAGAACTAGCGACGGCAACGACGATTGGCGGCAGTTACACCAATCTGCCCGTAGGGACAACCATTCAGGTCACGATAGGAACTTACACCACGACAGGCGTGACGCTCGCGGGAGGACTCTGGAGCGCTACGATTCCGGCTAATGCACTGAGCATTCTGGCTGATGGCAACATGCAGGTCAGCGCGACAGTCACAGACAGCGCAGGCAATACCGGCAGTGCGAGCGGCACATTGGATGTCGTCATCAACACCAATTTCGCGGTCAGTATCGCCACCCCGTTTGTTGACGGCGTGCTCAATCAGGCAGAAAGCACGGTAGATCAGTTGCTGACGGGAACCACAGGATTCATCGATCCAAACCAGAGCGTGTCGGTTTCGGTAACCAACGGTACGATCACCACCACCTACAGCGCGACCGTAGCGGCAAACGGCCAGTGGAGTGTGACGCTGCCCGCCGCCGATCTCGCTGCACTGGGTGATGGGACACACACCATCAACGTGACCGTCACGGACCATGCAGGCAATACCGGTTCAGGCAGCGGAACCTTCACCAGCGTCATTGTGGGCGTTCCCGTTGCGTCGCTGGATACCCCATTCGGCGATGGCAAACTGAGTCTGGCCGATGCGCAGCCGGGCGTGACGCTATCCGGGCAAACAGGACTCACCAGCAACGTGGGGCAAACTGTGTCGGTCAGCATTAACGGCACAAGCCTCCCCGCGACGGTGAATGCCGACGGTAGTTGGTCATTATCGCTGGATCGCCAGACGCTGATCGATCTGCCGGATGGCTCGGTGAATTTCACCGTCATCGTGACCGACACCGCAGGCAACACTAGCACCACAGCGGCCACGGCGAATGTGCTGACCACCACTCTGCCCGTGGCAACGCTGGACCTGCCGTTTGGCGACGGTGTCCTTAACACGACTGAAATTCAGGCCATCCAGACATTAACCGGTAAAACAGGTATTACCAGCACGGGTCAGGAAGTCATCGTGACGGTGACCAATAAAACCACGCAGGCAGAAACCACCTTTACCGCTGTCGCTGACGGATTAGGCGGCTGGTCCAGAGAATTGAGCCCTGCCGATTTGGCGATCTTTACCGAAGGCAACTACAGCATTAGCGTCAAGGTCACCGACTGGGTGGGCAACACCAATACCAGCGCCTCGCTCGATGTGAGTTCGGCGCAGACGCTGCCAGCCCCGCTTATCGATGTGGTTCCCTTTGGTCTCGATAATATCCTGAGCAGCGCCGAGGCGGCCTCTGCACTCACCTTCTCTGGCCGTACGCAGGTTAGCGGGAGTGGGCAAGGTGTAAAACTGGAGATCGACCTCAACGGTATTCGCTACACCGCGACGGTGGATAATGCGGGTAACTGGTCGGTGACGCTGCCGCCGAATGCGTTGAACTCACTGGTCGACGGCCAGCATACCATCACGGTGACCGCCGTTGATGCGGCGGGCAACGTAGGCTCAGCACCGATCATTTTTACCAGCGATTTCACCCCACCTGCCATTACGCTGAATACGCCGTTTGACGATGGTTATCTGAATATCGCTGAAGCCGCAACGCTTGCAGGCAGGACGTTAAGCGGTAGCGCGGGGGATGCAGCCAGCATGACCGTCACACTGGGAGGGCAGCCGCTTGTCGTACAGCTTAGCGGAGGTATATGGACCGCAACGCTAACCCCAACCCAGCTTTCCCAGCTTGCTGACGGCACCCACACTATCAGCATTACGGCAACGGATAGCCTGGGCAACAGCGCCACGTTGAATTCTCAGGCAATCCTGGCCGTGCAAGCTGCCCCCACTGTCTCCATTACCACTTTTGCGGGTCTGGACGGCCTTAATTATGCAGAAAGCCGCGCCACGCAGGCGGTCAGCGGGACATCGACCGGACTAGAGGTCGGGCAAAACGTCACCGTCAGGCTGAATGGCGTCGACTACACAACGAAAGTGCTTACTGGTGGTACGTGGAGCGTTAATATTCCGTCTAGCGCGCTGCAAGCGCTGGCGAGCACGACACATACCCTTACCGCCGATGCAACAGATAAAGCCGGTAATCCGGCAACGCAAGCCAGTGTAAGCTTCAATGTCGATCTGACGCCGCCTTCCATGACGATGGTAATCGACTCTATTGCAGATGACGATATCATCAACGCCGCCGAGATGGACGGTAATCTCACCCTCTCTGGGCGAGTGACTGGCATTGCGCCGATGAGCACAATAGTCGTATCAATCGGGGGCGTACCCATTATTGGCACGATCATAACCGACAGCAATGGCCTCTGGGAAACCACTATTTCCGCCCGCGACTATTTCACGACCGATGGTAGTGTTAATGTCTCGGCAACCACCGTACTACCCATACCGCTAATCGCCGAAACCAAAACGGTGCTGGTCGATACCACTCCGCCAACATTGAATATCGTCACTTTTGCGGGTGATAACGTGCTGAATGGCGCAGAAGCCAGCACTGCACAGACGATTACAGGGACGGCATCCACCACGGAGGCTGGGCAACTCGTCAGCGTGGTGCTGAATGGCAAAACCTACACGGCTCAGGTTTCCGTGACAGGAACCTGGAGTGTCAACGTTCCCGCCGCCGATCTGGCGTTGCTCGCGGATGGCAGCCACACCATTACCGCGACGCTTGCAGATAGTGCGGGCAATACCACCACCGATACGCAGGTCGTTACCGTTGATACCGACATCCCGCTACTCAGCGTCACGCTGTTCGATAACAATATCCTGACGCTGGCTGAAGCACTGGCTGGCGCAGCGATTACCGGCAGAGGAGAAGTGGGAGCCACAGTAACCTTAACCGCAGGACCTCTGACGGGCACCACCACTGTAGGCCTTGACGGCAACTGGAGTATTCCAATCCTATCCGCCGATCTGCAAAGCCTGACAGACGGAGCACAGGTCATCGGCGTCACGCTGACGGATACCGCCGGCAACACTGCGCACCTTGATGCCACACTGGACGTCGCACTGAACCAAACGCTCGGCGCAGGCATTAATGATATCTTCGGTAACGACGGTATCCTCAATCTGGCTGAATCGCTGGTCACACAGGTCATCAGCGGTAACGCAACGGGCAACTATCTGGGCGCGAAAGTACAGGTCACCGTGTTAGACACGATGGTGGAAGGCACCGTCGGGGCCAACGGAGCCTGGAGCATCGCCCTTCCCCCGAACCTGTTCACAAGCCTGAGCAATGGTCTGTTGGCGGTTAACGTCGACATCATCGATTCACAAGGCAACGTGAAGAATCAACTGGTCAACATTGACGTGTTGAAATCGCTGCCGGTCATTAACTCCGTTGTGGCCTTCACGGACGGCGCGCTGAATGCGGCTGATGTCGCGACCAGCCAGATTATCAGCGGCGTGGTCAGCAATGTGAATATCGCCGCGGGTGCAACGGTCGCCGTGACGTTGGGCACCAAGGTTTACACTGGAATTACCGTCGGTGCAGGCGGAGCATGGAGCTTATCCGTCCCTGCCCTCGACTTGCAGGCCCTACAGGACGGAACGCTGGCGCTGGGCGTCGCAGTCACCGATCACGCGGGCAACACGGCTAGTCAGATAATCAACGTCCCGACAGTCATCAAGAATCTGCCGAGTATTACGCTGAATCCAGTCTTTGGCGATAGCGTGCTCAATCTGGCCGATCTGCTGGTCAATCAAACCCTCAGCGGTACGGCTACCGGTCTGACAGGCGGAACCATTACGCTTAGCATTGCGGGATCACAAGTCGCCACCGCTACTGTCGGCACGGATGGTAAATGGAGTGCCGCTGTCACCCCGAGCGTACTGGGTATTTTGCAAGGTCTGGGCAACGGCGATTTCACCGTGACGGCTACCGCGACAGACAGCGTCGGCAATACCACCAGCGGCACTGCCGGCATCAAGTTCGATTTCGCCCAGCCGGTGATTACGCTGAACCCGGTATTTGGCGGCGATGGCTTCATCAACGCGGCAGAAGCGCTGGTGGCGCAAACCATCAGTGGCGTGGTCACCAATGCCAGCGCCGGATCGCAGGTTTCAGTTACCCTTGGCGGCAAAACCTTCCTGTCTACGGTCGGGTCGGGTGGCGCGTTTAGTCTGACGCTGCTGCCGTCCGATCTCGGCACGCTGCTCGATGGCAACACCACGCTAAATGTGTCGGTCACGAATACTTCCGGCAATATCGGCACGGTCAATAACGCTATCAATATTATTGCCAAAACCCTGCCAACGATTAGCCTTGGCTCACTGTTTGGCGGTGATGGTTTCCTCAATGCCGCAGAAGCGGCGCTGACACAGACGATTAGCGGCACCACCACTAACGCCGTCGCGGGATCGTCCGTTGTGATACGCATCGGCACTCTGACGCTAAACGCAACCGTCGGCAGTGACGGCACCTGGAGCACCAGCATTACGCCGCTGCAACTATCCGGGCTGGCTAACGGTAACCTCACCGTCAGTGCCACAGTAACCGACCCGGCAGGCAACAGCACGGGCGTCAGCACTGGCCTCAACATCGCCATCTTGCCACCGACAATCACGCTCAACCCGTTGTTCAACAACGGCGTACTGGATCTTCCTAGTCTGTTGAGTTCGCAGCTCATCGGCGGGACCACGGCCAATGTGCCAGCGGGTACCGCGATCAACGTCACGCTGGGCAGCAAAACCTACACCACAACGGTCGGTGCAAACGGCAGTTGGAGCCTGCCGGTTCCTAGTCTCGACCTGAAAGCCCTTGTGGATGGCGTCACTAACGTCGGCGTTCGTCTGGTCGATGCGGCGGGTAACGTCGGCACGCAAACCGGTACCGTAAGCGTGGCGATTAACGGTCAACCGACGCTGACCATCAATCCGCTCTTTGGCGGTGACGGCCTGCTCAATGCCGTCGAGGCAGCAGCGGGTCAGCTCATCAGCGGAACCAGTACCAATGCGATAGGTTCAACGATCCAGATCTCACTGGGTACCAAGACCTACTCTGCCGTGGTGCAAAGCAACGGTAGCTGGTCCGTCAGCCTGCCTTCACTCGATCTCAACAATCTGACTGACGGCACGCTTTCCCTCAGCGCGTCTCTGACCAACGCCGCAGGAAAAAGCACCAGCGCGGGGGCATCCATCGGCGTGGGCGTTCACACGCTGCCAACGGTCAACCTTGGTTCACTATTTGGCGGGGATGGTTACCTGAATCTGGCTGAAGCAGGCATAAACCAGATCATTAGCGGAACCACAACCAACGCGGCAGGCGGTAGCGTCACGCTGACCGTAGGCGGACTCGTGCTTAACGCCGCCGTCGCCAGCAACGGCACCTGGAGCATCAGCGTACCGAGCGCTAACCTGCTCAACATCGCCGATGGCAATCTGTCCGTCGGTGTCAAAGTGACCGACCGCTATGGCAACACCAACAACGCCAGCAGCAATGTGATCGTGAAAACGCACCAGTTGCCGCAGTTGGGCATTGATGCAGTGGGATCGCTGATCGGCAACACCGTTGGCCTGCTGGCAAACGGCATCACCGTCAGCGGAACATCACGCTACGTACAGCAAGGTGCCAAAGTGACCGTCACGCTGCTCGGCCAGACGCTACAGGGCACCGTCGGTGCCGATGGCAAGTGGAGCGCGCATTTCACCAGTTCACTACTGGGGATCAACATCCTGAACGTTGGCACGATTTTGACGGCGCTGCTGGGTACAGCGGTTGAAGCCTCCGTCACCGATCAGGCAGGTAACTTCACCGGCGTATCCGCCGGATTAACCTCCGGTATTTCCCTCGGGTTACCGCTGATGAGCATGATGGCGCTGGACGTTGACGATAGCAGCCTTGCGCAGGAGGCCTCGCTGTCCAGTGAACCACTCGATACCGGGGAAACTGCCGAGGTACAACCCCTTCATGTCAGCTCGAAAGTGGCGACTGCCGCGCTCAGCGAGACGAACACCATCGACAATAGCGCCAGTACCGAAGTGGAAGACAGCGTTTATGCCATCGGCGGTGTCGTCATCAATCTTGCCGACGGCAGTGTGCAAACAGGTGAGGATGTCGAAGGCGGTGAAGGCGACGATCTCATCACGCTCTCAACGCTCGATTTTACCCAAATCGATGGCGGCAACGGCATTGATACGCTGGTTCTGGATGGCATCGATCTCAATCTGGACCTTACCGCGCTGGGGCTGAAAATCGACAACGTGGAGATCTTCGATTTAGGCCAAAACGGCACCAACAGCATCACGCTGGATCTCGACCGCGCTCTGAATGTCACCGACCGCCCAGAAGACGACTTACTGATCGTCGGGGGAGAAGGCAATCAGGTTCACCTGATTCCGGGCGAAGGCGTCTGGAGCACGGTAGGACAGCGCGATATCGAGGGTCAGCGTTTCGACGTCTACCATCATTCATCGTTGGATAACGCCAACAACCTGGGAGATGTTCTGGTGCAACAAGGCCTGCTCGTCAATATGGTGTAACGGTGTTTTAAGCGCCGGCTCTACCAAGAGCCGCTGCTTATACACAAATGCGGAGATCAACGCGGATTTTGTCGTTATCCGGCGTAAAAAATTATGCTGAGGAGATAGCAGGTTTAGGATGAGCCGCATGGACGCGGCGAAAGCTTGCGCCACGTCGGACAAAAACGTCAGAGACGTTTTTGAACAGCACTTGTGCTGGCCCGAAGGGCGAGCCCCATTTATGGGGCGAGTAAACGTGTCGCAAGCGGTCCGTTAAACCTGATACCTACGAAGGAACCGCGCCAGCGGCATAATTTCCGCCAAAAGCCTGGGGTCTCGGGGCGAGCGGCGTTTGAGCCGTCCCGAGTCGGGCGCGTGCTACGAGATAGCATAAAAAAGCGCCATTATCGCGCACGAAATCGCCTCAACAGCAGCATAGAAATATGACGAAGAGGGAAAGCGGAAGGGATATTAACGCATTTTGCCAGCGTGCCCTCTCCCTCCTTTAAAGGAACTAAAACAAAGAGTAATGAAAACAGGGGCAATTGATGTACACACCATCTTTTATCAGATTGTTTATCAGGGACACATTTTTTCTGACTCACACGCCGCGTTATGTGCTGGCGCTCGGACTGGCCTGCACCAGCCTTTCCTTCTTTTATAGCTCGCCGACGTTCGCGCAGGCCGTCACGTTTGACTGGTCAGCCGCACCGACAGAGCAGCAGGTCGATAGTCTGGATCTCAAGCAGGCCATTCTCCGCGCGTTCGCACGCAACCCGCAAATTGCACAGGCCTCGGCACAAATTCGCGTTGGCGAAGCCGATCTGCGCGTGGCACAAAGCGCCTGGTTCCCGCAAATCGGTCTGAGCGGCAACGTTGGTCGGTCAGATCAGAGTGATACCGGCGGCACGATGAGCAACAATTCTACGGCGGGTCTTACGCTGAAACAGCTCCTGTACGATTTCGGTAAGACGGGCGGCAGCATTGATGAACAGCACAGCCTGTCAGATGCTTATCGCTATCAGCTCTACGGCACCATGACCACGGTCGGTCAGCAAACCTTGCTTACCTACCTGAAAATCAAACGCTATCAGGAACTGAGTCTGGCGGCCGAACGCAATATCACATCACTCAGCGTGGTAAAAGACATCGCGACGCTCCGTGCCGAAGCTGGTCTCAGTACGCAATCCGACATCCTGCAAGCAGAAACCCGCATCGCGGGTATGAGAGCGACGCTGGAACAGTACCGTGCGCTGGAGCGCTCCTCACTGGCGCAGCTCAGCGTGTTGACCGGCGTTCTCCCCACCGCCCTGCCCGATCTGCCACACGCACTGCTGCAACAAAAGATTACGCTCAAGGCACTCCCGTACCAGCAAAGTAATGCGGTGCTAAGCGCACAGTCCAAACAAGAAGCCTCGCGCCACCGGATTCGTCAGGCAGAAGCGCAACACTTCCCCACCATTGCCGTACAAGCGGGCCGCACCCGCTATGAAACCGACAGGCGTAATTACTGGGACGATCAGCTACAGCTGGTGGTAGAAGCCCCGCTTTATCAGGGCGGTGCCGTCAGCGCACGCGTTGATGCCGCGTCAGGCACGCGCGAAGCGGCGCAGGCTGAAGTCGAAGCGGCAAAGCTGGATATGAACCAGAAAGCCTCCACGGCCTATGCCGATCTCATTGGTGCGCAGCAGCGTGAAAAAGCCAGCCAGCAGCAAATCACTAGCGCAACCTACACCCGCGACGTCTATCAGGATGAGTACAAGCTCAGTAAGCGCAGCCTGAACGACCTGCTCAGCGTGGAACAAGACGTGTTGCAGGCCGAAACCTCACGCATCGGCGCGTTATACGACGGCTGGGAGGCGACAGTTAACTACGCCGCTGCCGTCGATAATCTGCTGGATATGCTGGGTATTGAGCGTCATCAAGCCAGTGGCGAGACGTTACCGTCGCTGTAAGCCGGCTTGCCTGCCGGATAAGAACATGCAGGAATATCAATGACACAAGCAACGAAAACGGAGATCTGGATTGCCGCCATGGCTCGCGCCGCCGCCCACTATGGGCAGGTGGTCGATATCCAGTCGGTACGCCAGCAGATGCGCTGGTACGAACAGCAGCCGATTGCCCGCCAGTTAGAACAAATCAGCCACCTGATGGGGTTGAGCATCAGCCTACGCCACACGGAGAAGCTCCGCTGGCGCAACAAAATCTTACCGGTACTGGCGGAAACCGATGACGGCGGCGTGATCGTCATCGAATCATTGAATGAGGAAGGCATCGCCACCTACTGGCTGAATGACGGCGGCGACCTGCAACGCGAAGCCGAACTGACAGAACTCATCAAACACAGTCAGGGGATTATCGTGCTGGTCGGCATCGCGGAACGTGGCCGCGATACCCGCATCGATGATTTCGTCAAACCGTACCGCAAACACTGGTTCTGGCAACACTTTCGCGGCGCAAAACGACAGATTGGGGAAATTTCTCTCGCGTCTATCGTCGGTAATGTTCTGGCACTGGCGGGGATCCTGTTCTCCATGCAGGTGTATGACCGCGTGATTCCGGCGCAGTCGATCCCCACGCTGTGGGTACTGTTTTTCGGCGTGCTGCTGGCCGCCGCATTAGAGTATGCCATCCGTTTATCACGTACCATCGTCTCCGATCTGATGGGAAAAAGCATCGACCTCAACGTGTCGGGAATGCTGTTTGCCCGCGCGCTGGCGATAAAAAACGAGGCTCGACCGAAATCTACCGGCTCGTTTATTTCACAGCTGCGGGAAATCGATCAGGTGCGCGAACTGCTGACCTCGACGACCGTCGGGGCGGCAGCCGACATGCCGTTCGTCTTGCTGTTTCTCGGCATCATGGCGATGATCGGCGGCCCGCTGGTGTTTATTCCCATGCTGGCGATCCCGCTGATTGTCATTCCCGGCCTGCTGCTGCAATGGCCGATGGCGAAGCTCGCCAAAGAAGGGATGCGTGAAAGCGCATTGCGCAATGCGGTGCTGGTCGAATCCATCGAAGGGATCGAAGATATTAAAGCGTTGCAGGCCGAACCCTACTTCCAGCGCCAGTGGGAACAAACTCACGAAGTCAGCGCCGCTATCGGAATGAAGCAGCGCGTATGGGGTGCACGGCTCAGCGGCTGGGCATCGACCGTTCAACAGCTCACCTATGCTGGCATGCTGGTCTTCGGTTGCTATCTGGTGATGGCGGGCGATATCACCACCGGTACGCTCGTGGCCTGTAGCCTGCTTTCCTCCCGCACCATCGCCCCACTCATGCAGCTAACAATGGTGTTTTCCCGCTGGCAGCATGCGAAAACCGCCATGACCGGGCTGGATGACCTCCTGCAAAAACCGCTGGATCGGCCGGAAGACGGCAAAATGGCGCATTGTCCGATCCTTCAAGGGCACTTCCAACTGCACAACGTGCAATACAGCTACGACCCTGAAAAGGGCGATACTGCCTTGCAGGTCGGCAAGCTGGAGATCAAACCGGGCGAAAAAGTGGCGCTGCTGGGTAAGGTCGGCGCGGGGAAATCCACGCTGCTCAAGCTGCTTGCCAATCAGGCCACCGCGACGCGCGGCAAGGTCATTATTGATGGCGTGGATATCAGCCAGATCGATCCGGCCGATGTTCGCCGCCAGTTGGGTTTTCTGTCACAGGAATCGCGCCTGTTCTTCGGCAGCTTGCGACAAAACCTGATGCTCGGCAACCCGCACGCCACCGAACAGGAACTGTTGCAGGCGCTGCGCATTAGCGGTGCGCTTAGCCTAATCCAACAGGATGCCTCCAGTCTGGATCGCATTATTCATGAAGGCGGGCGCGGTTTATCCGGCGGGCAGCGACAGATGATTCTGCTTAGCAGGATGCTGTTACGTAATCCCCAAATCGTGCTGTTGGATGAACCCACTGCGTCGATGGATGAACAGCTGGAAAGCCACGTTATCCACCAGCTAAGCAGCTGGCTCACGGGCCGCACATTGGTGCTGGTGACACACCGCCCGGCGCTGCTAAAGCTGGTTGACCGCGTGGTCGTCATGGATGGCGGGCGCATCGTGGCGGATGGCCCGCGCGATCAGATCCTGAAAGCGGTCAGCAAACCGGCAGATACCGCACAGAGCGTGGCGTAAGGGGAAAGACAATGAGTAGCATCACCATCCATGATGACCTGAAACGCCAGGGGCGACGCGTCTCCGCCATTATCTGGCTCAGCCTGCTGGGGCTGATCGCATTTTTTATCTGGGCCACCTTCGCCGTGCTGGATGAGGTTTCCGTCGGGAGCGGCAAAGTCACGCCGTCGACCCGCGCACAGGTGATTGAAAGCCTGGATGGCGGGATTATCGGGCAGATCTATGTGCAGCAGGGTAACGTCGTCGAGAAGGGTCAGGTGCTGGCACAGCTGGACATCAACCGCTTCCAGTCCGTCTACGGCGAAGCCTTCTCCCGCGTGCAGACGCTGCGCGCCTCCGCCGAACGCCTGCATGCCGAGCTCAGCGGCGCGCCGCTAACCTTCAGCGAAGAAACCCTGAAAGAGCCAGCGCTGGCCGCACGTGAACGTCAGCTTTATGAATCACGCTTGCGCAATCGCGATGAAACGGTCGCCAATCTGCAACAGTCTATGCGGCTGGTGGAACAAGAGCTGCGGATGACGGAGCCGCTGGTGCAGCGCGGTGCCGCCAGCGCCGTCGAGGTGATTCGGTTACGCCGTCAAATTAGCGAAATTCGCGGCAAAATCGACGAAGCTAATAACCAATATGCCGTACGGGCGCGGGAAGAACAGGTCAAAAACAACGCCGATCTGGAAGCCCAGATGGAAGTGGTCAGCGGAAAAGCCGACCAGCTCAAACGCGCCACCATCACGTCACCGGTACGCGGAATTGTGAAAGACATTCAGGTAACGACCGTGGGCGGCGTGCTGCAACCGGGCGGCAAGCTGATGGAAATTGTACCGCTGGAAGATCAGTTGCTGATCGAAACCCGCATCAACCCGCGCGATATTGCTTATATCCGGCCGGGTTTGCCCGCCACGGTAAAAATCACCGCCTATGATGCTTCTATCTACGGCAATTTAACGGGCGAAGTCGAAAGCGTGTCGCCGGATACCCTTCAGGACGAAGTCAGGCGCGATCAGTTTTATTATCGAGTCTATGTGCGCACCACGCAGGCGGAGCTGACCAACAATGCCGGGGAAAAATTCCCCATCGTGCCCGGCATGGTCGCCAGCGTGGAGATAAAAACCGGTCAAAAAAGCGTGATGGACTATCTGATTAAACCGCTGAATAAGGTCAATGAAGCGCTGCGTGAGCGTTAAATCCGCTCTTGTTATACGCGCCGCACGGTTTCCCGCGCGGCGCTGCTATGACAGAACGATTTTTTAATCGCGTTACTTCTTAACGGTGACGTTCTTAATCTGCCATGTGCTGTCGCTGGTCAGTTTGACGTTCTTCATCGTCACTTCGATCGGCTTTTTCGCGTTCTCGCCGTTCAGCACGACTACGCCTTTGGTTTGGGACGTAATATCTTTAAACGTAATGTCGCTCCAGTCAGGCACATTACTTCCCTCTTTTTTCTCATACACCGTATCAATCACAATCGGTTTCGCCACATTCTTCATGACCACATTACTATACCGAACGCCATTGACCACCCCGGCAGCCGATTTGTCACTCTTAATGCGTAAACCATTTGTAGTGCCATTCATGTTCAGATCATCAACGGTCACATTGTAAACGCCCATCGTTTCACTGCCGATCGACATGCCGTGTCCCGTTCCGAACTCGTTATGCAAAATGGAAATATTGCGCGTCTCGGCACGGCCTTTATAGGCTTTGATCGCCACGTTATCGTCGCCCGTCGAAATACTGCTGTGGGCAATGGTGATGTTTTTTGATGACATCGGATCGATCCCGTCGGTGTTTCTGGCGGTGGACGGGGTTTTGATCGTCGTTTTCCAGGCGGTGAAACCATCACCATCGCTGAACACGACGTGGAAGTTCGGAGAGTTAATGAGGGAAACGTTATACAGCGTGAAATTCTTGCTCTTATTAATCTGAATCAGCCGGGGGGTATTCTGTTTTAGCTTTTTCACTTTGGCATCGGCAGCCAGATCCCACCAGCTCACCTTTTTATCCTGAAGCTTCACGCCACCTTGCCCGTCAATCGTGCCCGGCCCATAGATTCCGCTATTCGTCGTGCTCGTGGCGGTAATGAACGCATCACAACCTTTGCCGTTTTTATCAACCACGCCACAGGATGACGGGGCATTCTCAAAAGACTTGGCGTTATTCACTGCCCGCAGCGTCACCCCTTTGTCGATTAATAAGCTGACACCCGAAGGCAGGGAAAGCGGGCCGCTCAGAAAGACAGACGAACTTCCTGTACTCAGCCTTACCGCTTTTCCTTGCCCACAATTATTCAACGCTTTTTGAATAGTGCTGGTGGCCGTGCTGCTGTCCGCTTTAAGCACCGTACAGGAAGACGGTACTTTCGGCTCACTCACCGTTCGTGAGTCAGAAGCAAATGCTGATGCGCTGAACAGCCCGATAAGCCCTAATGATAGTGATAAAACCCGCTTGCCTGATTGATATTCCATGTCAAACCTTCCCTTATAGATATCCGCAATTTCTTGTGACTAAAAAAGAATGGCGCATTCATTTTTATTAATTAAGAAAAATGAAACGTCTTTATAGAAACTAAAAACTGTCGCATATGAATATGTAGAATAATAAAATTCCGTTTACATAAAAATTTGCCAATGTTTATTAATAGAAGCATCCAGTTTTATGCATGATTAAATTATCATCAGAAAAGTAAATGGCACATCAACGAAACGTGGAAACAAACCGAATCCCATCACGCACAGCCGTAGGCGAGTGATAAGATTTTCACCTCGCTACACCCTTCACTTTTCTTATTTTTTTTAATAAGAACCTTCCGAGTATTTATTAATCCCAAAGAAATAATTAAACAGAATATAATAAACGAGAAATAAAATTAAAAATAAAATAATAACAGGCTAAATTAAATAACCTGATTAATCTCAACAATTTCTTCGAATTATTATTCATTTCATATTCCCTGCTATATAATCCTTTTCGATGCGCAAGGACTCCCTCTTTATTTGGAATAAATAAAGAGAAAAAATATCCGTTTAATTTACAAGGAAAAACACATGTTTAAGTATTTAACACCGATATTTTTATGCACCGCTGCTATTTCTTTTCAGGCTCAAGCTGATGACACCATGTTGATGCTGCTGAAAAAAGACAACGCCACTTATTTAAGCTGGTCTACCGATGCTGGCAATGTGGTTCGCCAGGATGTGTATCGCAGCACCAGTAGTGCTCAGGCAGGCAGCGAAAAAATTGCAGAGCTCAATTCCACAGACAGAACCTTTACCGATTTAACCGCCAATCCACAGTCAGACTATTGGTATTGGGTGGATACCGTTAGCGGTAATAATAGCGTTCTGAAATCGAATGCGGCCTCAACGGCACCAGCGCCATTGCGTGCAGCGCCGCTTAAGGCAGCCAGCCCAGAATGTAAAGCGGGAGCGGTAATTAAAGATAAAACCGTCGACTGTGGCGGTATTACTCTGGGCCTGAGCTGTAAAGGCGACAGTGATAAACAGCCTCCGGTTATCACGCTGGAAAATGCCACCATTAAGAACTTGCGCATCTCTGAAAAAGGCGGTTCTGACGGTATCCACTGTAAGTCAGGCAACTGCCGTATTGAAAACGTGATCTGGGAAGACGTTTGTGAAGATGCAGCAACCAACCTGGGTAAAACCATGACCATCGTCGGCGGTGTTGCCCATAACACCACCAATGGCCCTGGTGGCAAGCCGGACAAAGTGCTGCAACAGAACTCCAAGAACAGTCACACTATCGTACAGGGCAACTTCACCCTGACTGGCCAACACGGCAAACTGTGGCGCTCTTGCGGTGACTGCACCAACAACGGTGGCCCACGTAACCTCACCATCATCAGCGCAACTGTTAACGGCACCATCGACAGCATCGCTGGCGTAAACCGTAACTTTGGTGATGTCGCTGAAATCCGCGATTTGCGTATTAAAAACTACAAAGCAGGTAAACCTAAAATCTGTGAAGAGTTTACTGGTGTAGAAAAAGGCAAAGGCACACCAACAAAACATGACGAGCAGTGGGATACCAAGAACTGCAAAGTCAGCCGTTCAAACGTTAAAGCTCTGTAATTCTGCTGGCAGAATTCACATATAAATTAATACCCCCTCTGGGGTCCTGACGCATCAGTCATCTACAGACCGTGCAACTAAGCACGGTCTGTTTCATTTCATCACCCTTGCTGCAATTCGGTAAACAGCGTGCGTTTCAACGCCAGCTCGACACCACGCAGTTCCGCCAGACCTTTCAACCGCCCAATTGCCGAGTAGCCGGGGTTAGTTTTCTTTTTCAGATCGTCCAGCATCTGATGCCCGTGATCTGGCCGCATCGGGATCGGACGGCGATCGCCCGCCTTCTGACGCCGCAATTCTTCCGCCAGAATGGCATTGATAATCGCCACCATATCCACATCCCCCTGCAAATGTGCTCCTTCATGGAACGAGTTGGGATTATCTTCCCGGCAGGTGGCACGCAGATGGGTGAAATGCACGCGATCGCCGAACGTTTCCAGCATCGTCACCAAATCGTTATCGGCACGTACGCCGTACGATCCTGTGCAGAAGGTAAAGCCGTTATGCAGGCTATCGACCGTCTGTTTCAGCCAGCGCATGTCGTCAATCGTCGACATCACGCGCGGTAGCCCAAGAATCGGACGCGGTGGATCGTCCGGATGAATGGCAAGGCGGAGGCCAACGGTTTCCGCAACAGGCACAATCTCACGGAGGAAATACCCAAGGTGCTCGCGCAGTTTCGCATGGTCGATACCATCATATTCCGCCAGACGGCCACGGAATTGCTCCAGCGTATAGCCCTCTTCGGATCCCGGCAGCCCGGCGATAATGTTGCCTGTCAGGCGTGCGATATCTTCTTCGCTCATCGCACGAAAGTAGTCGGCAGCCTGTGCCTGTTCATCCACCGTGTAATCTTTTTCAGCACCGTGACGCTTAAGGATATGCAGTTCAAAGGCGGCAAAGGCAATATGATCGAAACGCAGCGCCTTTGCGCCATCCGGCAATACATATTCCAGATCGGTTCGCGTCCAGTCCAGTACGGGCATGAAGTTATAACACACCGTATCAATGCCGCACTGCGCCAGGTTACGCAGCGATTGCTGGTAATTGGCAATATGCTGCTTATAGTTCCCCGTCTGGGTTTTGATCTCTTCATGAACCGGTACGCTTTCCACCACCGACCATACCAGCCCTTTCGCCTTCAATTCGGCTTTGCGCTTTTCAATCTCTTCAACTGACCAGATTTCGCCATTGGGGATGTGGTGCAATGCCGTCACCACGCCGGTCGCTCCGGCTTGCCGAACATCATCCAGTGAGACAGGATCGTTCGGGCCGTACCAACGCCAGGTTTGTTCCATACCGAGTTACCCTTTTATTTTCGTCAAGATAGTGAGTTTTCGTCGAGCTTGTTAATTGTCGTCGAGAATAGGAAAAGCCTACCTCACCGGGACAGGCTGTCAAACGAAACTCACGAATTGATTGACCAATTACACAAAAAATTCGCATTTTGGACTAACATCATGCGTATTCTGGCTGTAATCATAAGGAAGAGAGTCAGGAATGGGTTATTTGGTCTGATATCTTTTCTCTCCGTACACCAATGCGATGCCAGAGAGAAATTCACACAGGGACATATACCCTAAATAATTCGAGTTTCAGGAAGGCGGCAAGAGAAGACATCCCGATGAGCTTACTTAGGTAAGTGATTCGGGTGGGTGAACGCAGCCAACGCACATGCAACTTGAAGTATGACGGGTATAAAGGGAGAATCAGGATTCCAGACGGGAAGGAACAGACTCGAACAGGTAGCCGTCGAAGGCCGGATCGTCCACGTTCGAGATTTCCAGCAGTTTAATTTTTACGTTTTCCAGATGCTGCCACATTGCCTGACGCGCCATGTTCACATCGCGCCGAGACACGGCACGCAGGATTTGTTCATGATCGTCCAGCCACTGGCGCTGATAGCTGAAATCGTCGGTATGGGAGTGAATGCCCTGCCACATTGGGCTGCGTTTACGCGCCTGCCACACCTCATACACCATATTGGCTAAGACGCTGTTTTGGGTAGACTGCGCCAGCAGGCAATGGAATTGCTCATCGGCGCTTTCATCCACGCTGCCGTTCTCAAGCGATGCCCGTTCTTGTTCAATGGCCTGCCGCATTTTTAGGATGTCACTCTTAGTCGCCTGCATCGCGGCAAACGCCGCAACTTCACCTTCCAACAACTGACGCGCCTGCATAAGCTCGAAGGGGCCATAGCCGCTGTCCACCACGCTGTCTTTTCCCTGCGCGCTTGGCAGTTGCATGACATAAACACCAGAGCCTTTACGCACCTCAATCAGCTTTTCCAGCTCCAGCATGATCAGGGCTTCACGCACCACGCTGCGGCTGACGTTGTAGGTTTCAGCAATATCACGCTCGGGAGGCAAGCGGTCGCCAATCTGATAGTTTCCCTTCAGAATTTCCGCGCGAAGATTGTCGCCAATCTGCTGATATAAACGCATACCGCCATCCCTTTATTCAACATTGGCCACCGCAATATTGGCCTGACCAAAAGACAGAAAAAACGCCAGAGTTGTCTGAAGTATAACATGAAGCCATACAACGCCGCACGTTGAGCAATCTGCATGCTAAATGATTTCAGATATAGTGTTGTCGAAACGCCATTATCCCGTTAGCGATTGGGTTGATATTGCCAAAAGGCAAGGAGCATAAATGACAATAAGCGTATTCCGGTTCGGTTCGTGGGGAGTCTGGAAGCGGGTGATGGCAGGCCTGTTCGCCCTCATCGGCGTACTTTTCATGGTGGGATGCAACAGCAGTCCGCGCGACATCGCACCATTAGGGCAAACGTCATTCGAGCGTTACCAGCAAGACACCACGCGCTGGGTCGCTGAACGACGTGCCTTTCAAACCACGGATAAACAGCTGGAATTACGTTGGAATACGCCCAGTGAAACCCGCCCCCTCGGCCAGCCGCAGAAAGCCATCTTATTAGTGCACGGATTGGGCGATTCCCCCGGTTCATTCACTGACATCACCCCAAAATTGGTCGAACAAGGCTTTCTGGTCAGAACCGTATTGCTACCGGGTCATGGCACCCGCCCCTCCGATCTGTTGCACGTTACCGTAGATGACTGGCGCAACGTGGTCGCCGAGCAGGCGGCCATCCTCAGCAAAGAGGTCGATGAGGTTTATCTAGGCGGCTTTTCCACCGGCGGCAATCTGGTACTGGAATACGCCTTGCAGCACCCTGAAATCAAAGGGCTGGTGCTGTTCTCCCCCGCAATTAAGTCCAACGAAAAATACGCCTTCATGGCACCGGTGCTGTCCGTGTTTACCGACTGGCTGATGCCGCCGCGCCCTGGCTATCCACAACAGTTAGCAACCCGCTATATGCGCGTGCCGACCAACGGTTTCGCCCAATATTATTATTCCAGCAGCGGTGTGCGTTCAGAGCTTGCCAAAAAGCCTTATGACAAACCGGTATTAATCGTGCTGGCGGAACATGATTCCGTCGTCGATACGACTTACCTTGTCGACACGTTCGATAAACAGTTTACCCACCCGCGCAGCCGTCTGATCTGGTATGGCGATCGCCCTGCTGGTATCCATTCCTCACGCGTGTTGGTGCGGACAGGCTCGCTGCCCGACTGGCGCATCAGCCAGTTCTCGCACATGTCGCTGCTGTTCTCACCAGACAATAAGGAATACGGTAAAACCGGAGCAATCGTCATCTGCGCCAACGGCCAACCCCTGAATGACCTGAAAACCTGTCAGGATCGCAGTACGCTGTGGTATTCCGACTGGGGATACGTGGAAAATGGCAAAACCCATGTACGCCTGACCTTTAATCCGTATTTCGACTGGCAAAATCAGATCATGGCTAACGTACTGGACGCGCAATAGCCTTACCGAAAACGGGCATTGTCATCATTTGGTCATCAAGGGCAGGTATTTTGACTTAAAGATAAATCCGCCCAAAGATTAACCATGATCGCCATGCCCGTTCCTTGCGCCCGACTACTCCTCCGGGGTACACCGGTGGCGCGAGATCTTTGTATTCCTCTGCCGGATGTTTCTCCTGACACCGACAATGCCACCGTATTGCAGTTGTTCAGTAAGAATAAAGAATGGGTCAGCCTGCCTGTCGTGGAGGATGGACGCCCTTTCGGCCTCATCAACCGCCATATTTTTCTCTCGCAGATGGCCCGGCCTTTTTATCGCGAGCTGTACGACAAAAAGAGCTGCATCGCGTTTATGGATAAAAATCCGCTGATTGTCGATGCGCTGGCGTCGTTGAACGACGTCGCCGATCAAACGGTGATTACCGGTGATAAATCGCTGACGGACGGCTTTATGATCACCGAGAACGGGCGTTATATCGGTATCGGATTAGGCATCGATCTGATCAAGGCCGTCTCCGATATGCACCTGCGCCAGCATCAGCAGATTATGCAGAGCATCGAATATGCCAGCGTGATTCAGACAGCGATGCTGACAACGTCAACGCAGGCGATGTCCCGCACGCTTGCCGACTGGTGTCTAGCCTGGGAACCAAGAGACTGTGTCGGCGGCGACTGCTATGCCTTTAAAACCTATCAGAACGGCTGGCTTGCCGCCGTCGCAGACTGTACCGGGCACGGCGTACCCGGCGCATTCATGACCCTGATTTTCTCTTCCGCGCTGGAACAGGCGCTGACACAGCACGGCCCGATGTTGCCAGCGCAGCTATTACAGACGATCAACCGTCATATCAAAGATACGCTGGGGCAGCGTGACGAAGCACGTCAGCTTTCACCCTCTAACGACGGTTGCGACGCAATGGTGGTGTTCTGCGATATGACGCGAAACACGCTGACGTTTTCCGGCGCACGCATGCCCGCCTTCATGCTGCAACGCGATACCGGAAAGCTGATACCACTCCAGTGCGATCGTATGGGGATTGGCTACACCGAAACGCCTTATGACTACCAGTGGTCGAGCTATGAATTACCGCTTCATGATAACGATATGTTTTTCACCACCACGGATGGCTTGACGGATCAAATCGGTGGGGAACGCCGGATTATGTTTGGTAAACGCCGCTTACAGGAGTACCTCCAGCACCATCAACACCAGCCGATGCGCGAACTGGCTAACCAGCTTCTGTCGGCACACAAGATCTACCAGGGCGATCAGACCCGGCGAGACGATTTAACATTTTGGGGCTTCCGACATTGTTCGACTTTTGTTTAATCAGGCAGACAGAATGATGCCAAACATCAAATACACTGAATTTTTTTCGCCCTCACACCAGCATGACATCACGCTGTATTACGTGGGCTATTTTTCACAAAACATCATCAGTTCACTGGCCGAAACCATGCGGCTACAGCTGGAGAAAAAGCAGCTTCCTGCCGGCATCCGTCGCCGACTGTTCTCTACGTTCGTCGAAATGGTGCAGAACATTACCCGCTATTCCGCTGCACCGTTAACCGCGCGCGATCACACCGTCGAAGTCCGTCATGGCTCCGTGTGTCTGGGTTACGAAAATGGGAAATACTTCCTGTTGTGTGCCAATCCGGTACACCCCGACGATGTCGAGGCGCTGCGAGGACGTCTTGAACCGCTGCGCAGCATGACGCTTGATCAAATCCGACTCGCCTACAAAGTCTCTCTGCGTGATGAAACCCCGTCATCAAGCAAAGGCGCGGATATGGGGCTGTTGACCGTCGCGCGGGATGCCAGTGAGCCACTCCAGTTTACGTTTCGGGCCGATGCATCAACGGGGCTATCTACGTTTTATCTGAAGGCAATCATTTAACATGAAAAATATAACAACCCTAAACAACCTCCATATTTCGGGGACATCCTGTACCCCGACGGTTGATTTTCACTTTGACACACACCGTCTTTATCTTTCCGGCGAATCTTACCCTGAGAACGCCGCGGCGTTTTATCGCCCGCTACTCACCGAGATTCAGGCGTATCTGGACGCGTTGACGGCCTACGCCGAAACGATGCCGCCGGATGAAGCACTGCCGAGCATCGAAATTCACGTTTCTCTTATTTATTTCAACAGTTCCAGCACCAAGATGCTGTTCAGTTTATTCAACCTGCTTAATCAGGCTGCGGAACAGACGCTCTCGATTGCACTGTATTGGTATTACGACAAAGACGACGACATTGCGGAAGAATTTGGTGAAGAGCTTCACATCGATTTCCCTGCCCTGACCTTTCACAGCACCATTTTGAGTGATAATCATGAGCACAATTGAATTGTTTACACCGGAATACGACATTCTGCTCGCCGCGCGCAATATTGCTAACCAGCAGGAAAGACCAGCAGAAGTCTATCGCGACACGCTGCTGGCATTAACCGATCACTATCAGCGGCTGGTACGCGAGTCGCACCGCCTGATTTCACGCAGCGACCGGGCGGAGAAAGAGCTGAACCGTCTGAACGCGCAGCTCAATCAGCTAGCCGTCGAACTGGAGTACAAAGCCAGCCACGATCCGCTGACCGGCGTGTATAACCGCGGCGCGATTATTGAACGCATCAACCACGCGCTGGAGCGCAACCAGGCCGCGCTTATCGTGCTGGATATCGATCACTTCAAACAGGTGAATGATACCTATGGTCACCCCACCGGCGACGCCGTGATCTGCGATCTGGTCTCACGCGTGCAGAACGTGCTGAATACCACCAGCAGTATTGGTCGCGTCGGCGGTGAAGAGTTCACCATCCTGCTGGAAGGGAACACGCTCATGCAGGCCGTTTCACTCGCCAGCCGCCTGCATCAGGATCTCAACAGAATGCCGCTCAGCGTACTGCCGCAACAGCGCGTCACCGCCAGCTTTGGCGTCAGTTGGGCCCCACAGAAAACCCGTTTCGATGCGCTCTATGGTGCCGCAGATGCTGCGCTTTATCAGGCCAAGGAAAAAGGCAGAAATCGCGTGGAGTTTCAGTAAGTCGCAGGCTGGACGATTGCCGTCGCCCTGACTCATGACCATAATAGGGGTATCGGCTTCTCCGAGACAGATTCCCCTATGCGATTCGATTTAACCGATCTCCGGTTGTTTCTCAATATTCAGAAAGCAGGCAGCATTACCGGTGGCGCAGCGGCGTCCAGCCTGACCGTGCAGGCCGCCAGTGAGCGAATCCGGGGTATGGAGGATGAGCTTGGCGTAGCGCTGCTACTGCGCTCAAAGGCGGGTGTCTCGCTCACCGACGCAGGATTTTCGCTGGCGCACCATGCCCACATTATCCTGCGTCAGGTAGACCATATGCGCAGCGAATTACACCAGTACAGCAAAGGGCTGCGCGGTCATATTCCGCTGCTGTGCAACTCTGCGGCGCTGAATGAATATTTGCCTGCCCTGCTGGGCCGCTACTTGGTGGTCTGTCCGCAGATATCCGTAGCGGTGAACGAAAAACTCAGTCGCGATATCGTCGATGCGATTCGCAATCAAACCGCCGACCTTGGCATTGTGGCCGATTCCGTGCCGCTCGACGGGCTGGAAACGCGCCCATTTCGTCAGGACGAACTGGTGGTTGTCGTTCCCCGTGACAGCATCTGGTCTGACGCACAACAGCTCACCTTTTCCGCCATTGCCGACGCCGAATTTATCGGGCTTAGCGAAGGCGCGGCTTTGCAGGAACACATCGACGAACATGCCAAAAGGCTAGGAAAACGCCTCAATTATCGCGTGCGTCTTGCCAGCTTCGACGCCGTCACGCAGGTGATTCACAGCGGTATCGGCATTGGTATTCTTCCGCGACATGCCGCACAGCGCATGATGGAACGGCTGGCGGTTCGTACGATCCCGCTGTCAGACGACTGGGCAACGCGTAATCTGGTGGTCTGCGCCCGCCAGTTTTCCGCACTGCCCGGCTATGTTCAGGATTTCGTGACGTTTATTACGACAGAGAACACAGCAGGTTAAAGCAGCCCGCGTGCGGCCATGTATCCGCCCAGTGCTATCAGCCCAATGAAGAAGCAGCGCCGGAAAACCGCTTCGCTAATCGCGTGGCGCAGGCGTTGCCCTATCATCATGCCCAGCAGCGCGGGAATCAGCGCTAGCATCGACTGCCAGAGATTGATGCCCTGTAGCCCCATCCCCTGCATCAGCTGTAGCGCCAACCCCAACGTGGAGACGGTAAACGCCAGCCCGAGCGCCTGCACCAGATCGTTTTTATTGAGCCGCAGGCATTGCAGGTAAGGCACGGCGGGAATGACGAAGACGCCCGTTGCCGCCGTGATAGCGCCAGTGATGTAGCCCACCAGCGGCGACAGCCAGACTTCGTGACGACCTGGCTGCGGCAACGTCGTCGCTACGATGCCCCACAGGCCATAAACCACTAAAATGCCGCCGAGTGCCGCGCTCGTCCATGACGATGATGAGGTTAGCGCCGGCAGACCGTTCCAGAACGTCCCAATAATGATCCCGGTAAACAGCGTCCAAAACCGTTTAATCAGGCTGAGAAAGGCGGGGCCGCACGCAAGTTGCCAGATGTTGGTTACCAGCGAAGGAACGATCAAGAGCCCCGCCGCGCTGGCCGCGGGCATCACCAATGTTAACAAGCCCATCGCGATGGTCGGCAATCCCAGACCAATCACGCCTTTCACCACGCCAGCCAGCAGAAACACCACCATCATCGTCGTCATTCATCGCCTCGGTTTGCAACGTCATAGTAGGAAGAACCCTACGCAGGAATAGTCCGATGAGGGCACTGCTGGTGTCTATGCGGATTGTATTGAGGGTGATTCAGGGAAAATTTGAGGCAAAAGGAGGATTAAGAGTCTTGGAGTCACATCTTTATGCCGGCTCAGAGACCGTTTCGTGCGCCACAATACCGCTATTCTCATTCTACCTCGTAGCACGCGCCCGACATAGGGGGCTACGCCAGCCCCCTATGAACCCCGGCTTTTGGCGGAAATTATGCCGCTAAAGCGGTGCCTTCGTCGGTATCAGGCTTAGAGGACCGCTTGCGACACGTTCCCGACGTGGCGCAAGCTTTCGCCGCATCCATGCGGCTCATCCTAAGCCTGCTATCTCCTCAGCATAATTTTTTACGCCAGATAACGGCCAACCCCACTTACGTCCCTGCATTAGGTAAGAGACAGACCCAGCGAATAGGGCTACCAACACCAAACAGCAGATATCTTAGTAATTCTGATTCTGTCGCACGCGGCCTACGGCCTCACCCAGTTGCCATACGGCCATCGCGTAATGCGTGCTGTGGTTGTAACGCGTGATGGTGTAGAAGTTCGGCAATCCATACCAGTATTGGTAACCCGTACCGATATCCAGCCGCAGCAGGCTGGCTTCACTGTATCCCGCCAACGAATGCTGTGGCGTTAATCCCGCGGCCTGAAGTTCCGTGAGCGAGTAGCGGGTATTGAAACCGTTCGGGAGCAGCGGAGCCTGACCGTTTGCCTGCACCGCCACAGGCGCGCCTTTCACCCACCCGTGCGCTTTGAAATAATTGGCTACGCTGCCAATCGCGTCCACCGGATCCCACAGGTTGGTATGTCCGTTACCGTCGAAATCTACCGCGTAGTTCTTGAAGGATGATGGCATAAACTGCCCATAGCCCATCGCGCCAGCGTAAGAGCCACGCAGACTGAGCGGATCGTTGCCTTCTTTACGCGCCATCAGCAGGAAGGTTTCCAGCTCGCCCGCAAAGTAATCGGCACGTCGTGGGTAATCAAACGCCAGCGTTGCCAGGGCATCAATGATGCGCGTTTTCCCCATGACCCTTCCCCAACGGGTTTCAACGCCAATAATGCCGACGATGATCTCAGGCGGGACGCCGTAAATGTTCTGAGCGCGCTGTAGCGCATCCTGATATTGATTCCAGAACGCCACGCCGTTCTGCACGTTGTCTGGCGTAATAAACTGATTGCGGTAACGGTTCCAGGCACCGTTCGGCCCCGAAGGTGGTCGCGATGTCGGGGCTTGTTTATCCATCAGACGGATCACCCAATCCAGACTTTTCGCCTGCACCAGCACATCATGCAGCTGCTGGCGGTTAAAACCGTGCTCCAGCACCATTTTATCGACAAACCGCGCGGTAGCCGGGTTAGTCGCAAAATCACCACCTAGTGGATGAACATTGTGTGCGGGTTCAAGCAGGAAGCCACCTTTAAAAGGATTACCTGAAGGCGCTTCTGCGGGAGGAGGGGCCGGCTGACTGCTACAGGCCGAGAGCAAAACGAGCAGAGGGAGAAAACGAGCCAAATGACGCATCAGATATCCGTATAGCCAGGTAAGAAATCAATACAGGCTATGGTAAAGGATTGTCTGATGTGAAAAAACCAGCCAGAGGTGAAAAAATGCCGCGCGCCGCTCAAATAGAAGACCGACGCGCGCATTATTACATCCGAATCAGTTTTTCTTCACAAACTCGGACTTCAGCTTCATCGGGCCGAAACCGTCGATTTTACAATCAATATTGTGATCGCCTTCGACCAGACGAATGCCCTTCACGCGGGTGCCGATTTTCAGCGGCGTTGAGCTGCCTTTGACTTTCAGGTCTTTAATGACCGTTACCGTATCGCCATCCGCCAGCAGATTACCGTTGGCATCTTTTACCACTAAAACGTCATCCTGCGCCGCCGCGTCGCCTGCTGCGGACCACTCATTTCCGCATTCAGGGCAGTTAAGCATTTCGCCCTCTTGCCAGGTGTATTCAGAACTGCATTTTGGACAATGAGGTAACTGTTGCATGATAAACTCCTGAAAAATTCACAATAAAAAAGTAATAAATATCATTAGGTAACTACCATATTTTCGACATTTTATCCTTTTATGCGTATTTTTGATAGTGAAGCCGCATTTATCGTGACTTTACGACGCATCCGACCCTGTTTCACCTTTTTCCGCCAGAAACGTAATCAATGCGTCTTGCGTTAGCGCTTTGGAATACAACCAGCCCTGCGCATAAGCGACGCCAAGGCTTTTCAGATAGGCTTCCTGAATCGGAGTCTCAATCCCTTCAGCAACAATATGCAGATTAAGGCAGTGTGCCATGCTGACAATATGAGACAGCACAATATCGGTCGGTGAATGGTCACTAATATTTCCAACAAAGGATTTGTCGATTTTAAGTTTATTGGCTTTTACCCGCTCAAGATACGACAGTCCGGAATAGCCGGTACCAAAATCATCAATGGCAACATCAATGCCTTGTTGTTGATACAGCTCCACCATCGGAGCCGCTTTCTGGGGTTCAATCATGGAGGACTCGGTTAATTCGACATTAACATTAGCACCATCAAGATCGTATACAGCAATCTGCTCCACGAGATAATTGAAAACGGACATATCTTCGAACTCTGCCGCCTCAAGATTGATAGAAACAAACATCTCAGGGTAACTATTTCTCAGCATGTTGGCCGTTTGTAGCGCCTCATTAATGACGAACAAAGTTAAATCTTTCATTAACCCAACCTGACGAATCATGGGAATAAAAGAGTCCGGCGTAATCAGGTGACCGTCCGAATGACGCCAGCGTATCAGCGCTTCACACCCCACGATCTGCGCGGTACCCAATTTAATAATCGGCTGGTAATGTAATTCAAACTCTTTTTGCCTCAGCGCATTATTTAATAGATGGTAAGGATTTTTAATTGCCTGCGCTGTTCTGGAGACAAGAACCGCGAGAAGTAGAGAAAGCACCATGAAAATGGGAATAAAATAGAGAAACAACATAAAAGCAAAACGATAGGATTTAGGTTCGTCAGCATTAACCACTAATAAAATATTACCATTTGGCATGGGTTTTAAAAGAAAATATTTATTGTCACTGTAAAATCGATTTGTAGCGGAAGATTCGCCAGAAAGAATTAAAGCGATATTAGAAATGTATACGTTCGATATAATTACCACGCCATTGTCTTTTTCAACAAAGGCATATTTTATATTATGGCTATAAGAGGGGATATTTATAAAGGAATTCGGATTGAGAACGATAAG
This sequence comes from Pectobacterium brasiliense, assembly GCF_016950255.1. Classification (NCBI taxonomy): domain Bacteria; kingdom Pseudomonadati; phylum Pseudomonadota; class Gammaproteobacteria; order Enterobacterales; family Pectobacteriaceae; genus Pectobacterium; species Pectobacterium brasiliense. The sequence goes on from NZ_JACGFN010000001.1 coordinate 1,960,886, forward strand.
ATAATTTGACGATCCGACATAAATCATCTGGCGATATCTGTTAAGTGTATTATCGGCGTTATACCAGACCCGATACTTATTTTTATAGATAAGATCGGGCGAAAGCAGTGGAGAGCGGTTTATATTACTTAACATCAAAGAACAACGGGGCCGATTGTCCTCAATATAAATCACATCCTGTACATAATCATTGGAATAAGAGGTGCGCCTGAGTTGCTCCATATGTTCATTTGAACAAGAACGAAGCGTATTTTGATCAAACACATCCAGCACTCTGGTGGCTTGCGCCATTATTTCTTCTGCATGCCCGATAGCAACATCTGAAAAACTCACCACATCATGCTCAAACTGTTTTAACGTCACTGCCGCATATACCAGAAGCACCAGTGCACAGATGGCGGAAAAAAGACAAAAAAAAGCAGAAAAAATCAGGAAAAAACCGCGCTTAAAATAGAGCGTTTGAAAATAGGCTAGCAGGCTTTTTTTCATCGGAGTGACGTATCATCATTATGAGAAATCCAACATAGCACACAACCCCTATCGACAATGTATCGATATCTCAAATAATTCTTATTTTAAGATACCCGTAACCGTCGGACTCCGCAGCGACTCTCAGGCAAAGGCGACATGGCTATTTGCTTTTCTATTTTCCTTCCTATTTACCTTAAAAAACAGTCAGTTGCTTTCTATCACTTTTTTCTTATCGCTACCGCTCTGTGATTTAATTGTAATGAGAACCATTATCATATTAACATAGTACCCTATCATTGACCGTCGATACGTTTTTTCTATTTCTGCCCATGATATCTGACCACGCCACTCCCTCTGCTGAACTGACGCTTGAATCACTCTATGGTTCGCATCACGGCTGGCTGAAGCACTGGCTAACGGGCAAGCTCCAATCCTCTTTTGACGCCGATGATATTGCTCAGGACACCTTCCTGCGCGTGATGAACGGCGAGTCGCTGACCGCAATCCGCGATCCAAAATCCTTCCTGTGTACCGTCGCCAAGCGCGTGATGGTCGATCTCTTTCGCCGCAATGCGCTGGAGAAAGCCTATCTGGATAGGCTGGCGCAGTTGCCAGAGGCGCTTGCGCCCTCACCGGAGATCCAGCAACAGCAGCTTGAGACGCTCCAACAGGTGGATCTCATGCTCGATGGCCTGAAGCACAAAGCACGACAGGCGTTTTTACTTTCCCAGCTTGATGGCATGGCCTACGGCGAGATCGCCACACGGCTGAATGTCTCCGTCAGCTCCGTCAAAAAATACGTTGCCAAAGCTACGGAGCATTGCCTGCTGTTCCGTCTGGAGCACGGGCTGTGAGTCTCCCGCTGACCGATTCCCAGCGTCAGGCGCTGCGCGCTGCCTCACATTGGTACGCGGTACTAAGCGACGAACGCGTGAGCCCCCAGCAAACCGAGAAATGGCAGCAGTGGTATGAGCAAAATCGAGATCACCAGTGGGCCTGGTCGCAGGTAGAAACGCTGCGCAATCAGATGAACGTTGTGCCCGGCAACATCGCCCACCGCGCCCTTCAGGATACGCAGCTTGCACGCCGCCGAGTGATGAAAGGCCTTTTACTGCTGTTAGGCGTTGGTGGCGGGTGGCAGCTTTGGCGTTCCGACACAGGAACGGGCCTTCGCGCCGATTACACCACGGCGAAAGGGGCAATCCGTCAGCAGCGTCTGGAAGACGGAACGTTGCTTTCGCTGAACACCGACAGCGCCGTCGATGTTCGCTTCGATCTACAGCAGCGGCGTATTCACCTCTGGTACGGCGAAATCGCGATTACCACCGGGCAGGATGCCAGCAGTCGCCCTTTCTACGTGCAAACACGACACGGGCAATTGACCGCCCTCGGCACTGAATTTACGGTCCGTCAGGAAGCCGACAGCACGCTACTGAGCGTGCAACACCATGCGGTGAAAGTCGTACTGGCAAACGATCCGACCCAAGAGCGCATCGTGCGTCAGGGAGAAAGCCTGCGCTTCAGCGCGCGGTTTCTGGGTGAAATCCAATCCGCAGAGGAAGAAGACAGCCACTGGGCGCAGGGCATTCTCAGTTTCAGCAATAAGCCGCTCGGCGAGGTGATAGCGACGCTATCGCGCTATCGTCACGGCGTACTACGCTGTAGCCCAGAGGTCGTGACGCTGCGGTTAAGCGGCACCTTCCCGCTGAAAAATACCGATACGGTGTTACAGGTCATCGAGAAAACACTTCCTGTTAAAATTCAGTACATTACTCGCTACTGGGTCAATATCCTTCCCGCACACTAAACGATAACGAAAAAAATTATCATTCTTAATTGTCCTTTTTCTCCCTCTCATTCGACTTAGGTGTATAGAACAAAAATGATGATGGAGATGTTATGACGCTCTTACGCGCCTTTCATAAAGCAACCCCTTTAGCCATGGCGATACAGCTCAGCCTGCTGTCGACAGTCGGTCTCACGACAGGGATGGCCCACGCCGCGACAGTTCCCGCCACCGCACGCTACGATATTGCTGCTGGCGAGTTAGACAAAGCACTCAACCACTATGCCGCCCGCAGCGGGATTACGCTGTCGGTCGATGCCAGCCTGACGCAGGGTAAACGCAGCAACGGCCTGCACGGTGACTACACCATTGACGGCGGTCTAAAAGCCCTGCTAGCGGGTAGCGGTCTGCAACTGAAGGCGTTGGGCGATAACGCCTGGACGCTGGAACCGATCCCTGCGGCAGCGGAAGAAACGCTGACGGTCGTTGGCGACTGGTTGGGGGAGGCGCGTGAAAATGACGTCTTTGAACACGCCGGCGCACGCGATGTGATCCGTCGTGAGGACTTCGCCAAGACCGGTGCCACCACGATGCGCGATGTCTTAAACCGTATGCCAGGCGTGTATGCACCGGAAAATAACGGCACGGGCAGCCACGATCTAGCTATGAATTTTGGTATTCGCGGTCTCAGCCCGCGCCTTGCCAGCCGTTCCACCGTGCTGATGGACGGCATTCCGGTGCCGTTTGCCCCTTACGGTCAGCCACAGCTTTCCCTCGCGCCCATCTCGCTTGGCAATATGGACGCCATTGATGTCGTGCGCGGCGGCGGTGCCGTACGCTACGGGCCACAGAGCGTCGGCGGCGTCGTGAACTTCGTCACCCGGGCGATCCCAAAAGAATTTGGCATGAGCGCTGGCATAGAAGGTCAACACAGCCCGACGTCTTCACAGCACAACCCGAAAGAAACGCACAACCTGCTGGTTGGCGGCACGGCGGATAACGGTTTAGGTTCGGCGCTGCTCTATTCCGGCACCCGCGGCAGCGACTGGCGCGAACACAGCGCGACACGCATTGACGACGTGATGCTGAAAAGCCGCTACGCGCCAAACGACGTGCACACGTTTAACAGCCTGCTGCAATATTACGATGGCAGCGCCGATATGCCGGGCGGCCTGTCGCGTGCCGATTACAATGCGGACCGCTGGCAGTCAACGCGCCCGTACGATCGCTTCTGGGGGCGTCGTCAGCTTGCCAGTCTGGGCTATCAATACCAGCCGGATCAGCAGCACAAATTCAATATTCAGGGCTTCTACACGCGCACGCTGCGCAGTGGCTATCTGGAGCAGAATTCCATCATTACCCTGTCGCCACGCGAATATTGGGTACGTGGCATCGAACCGCGCTACAGCCAAAGTTTTACCCTCGGATCTTCCGCTCATGAAGTGGGCGTCGGCTATCGTTATGTCAGCGAATCCACCCATGAGGTGCGTTACTTCACCAGCACCGCCAGCAAGACGCTGCCAAGCGCCAGCAGCCCTATCGACCGCGAAACCCGTGCGGGTACAGAAGCGCACGCCTGGTACATCGACGACCGTGTTGATATCGGCAACTGGACGATTACGCCGGGAATGCGCTTTGAGCACATCAAATCTCATCAGGACAATACGCTGAAAGGCACGGGCGAAGCGGTCAGCTACAACGCACCGCTGCCTGCCTTGAACGTGCTCTACCACGTTAACGAGAGTTGGAATCTTTATGCAAACACCGAAGGATCATTCGGCACCGTACAGTACAGCCGAATTGGCAAGGCTGCTCAAAGCGGCAAAGTGGAACCAGAAAAAGCGCGCACCTGGGAAGTCGGTTCCCGCTACGACGACGGCGCGCTGACGGCAGAAATGGGCGTTTTTCTGGTTAACTTCAATAACCAGTATGACTCCAATCAGACCAACAACACCGTCACCACGCGGGGAAAAACCCGCCATTCCGGGCTGGAAACACAGGCACGCTATCACCTCGCCGAGCTGTCACCCCACTTAGACGCGGTGTCGGTTTATGCGCGCTATGCCTATGTGAATGCGGAAATTCGCGAAGCAGGTGATACCTACGGTAATCAGGTGCCCTTCTCTTCAAAACACCGGGGAGGATTTGGCGTCGATTATCAGCCGGGCAACTGGACGTTCAACCTGAACAGCGAGTTCCAATCCAGCCAGTTCGCCGATAACGCTAACACCGTTGCCGAAAGCGCCGATGGCAGCGCCGGACGACTCCCCGGCTTTATGCTGTGGGGCGCACGCGCAGCTTATGACTTTGGTCCGCAGTTCTCCGATCTCAATCTGGCCTTTGGTGTGAAAAACCTGTTCGACCACGATTACTACACTCGCTCGAACAGCGATGACAACAACAAAGGGATTTATGCCGGTCAGCCCCGCACCTTCTATATGCAGGGCTCACTGAAATTCTGATCGCCATACGCTCTCGCCGGGCAACTGCCCGGCCTGACTAACGATCATGACTTATTCGATCACGATAATGACCATTATGGGGTTACGCTATGTTTGCTCTAATTCGCGTTGCACTGATTACCACGCTTTGTCTGTTCGGACTGGGCCGCGCCAATGCGGTAACCGTACAGGATGAACAAGGTTCCTTTACGCTCGACACGCCGCCTCAGCGTATTGTGGTGCTGGAACTGTCTTTTGCCGATGCGCTGGCAGCGATAGACGTCAGCCCGGTCGGCATCGCCGATGACAACGATCCCGATCGGATTCTGGCAGAAGTCCGCGAACATCTTAGCCCTTGGCATTCCGTAGGCACGCGCGCGCAGCCGAGCCTGGAAGCCATCAGCGCATTGAAGCCGGATTTGATTATCGCCGACAGCAGCCGTCATAGCGGCATTTACACGGCGCTGAAAGCGATTGCACCGGTGCTGCTGCTGAAGTCGCGCAACGAAACCTATGAAGAGAACCTGCACTCAGCGGAGATCATCGGCAAGGTGTTGGGGAAAGACAGCGTGATGCAGGCTCGTCTGGCCCAGCATCGCGAGGTGATGAAAGCCTACGCAGCCCAGCTTCCCCAAGGCACCAATGTAGTCTTCGGCACCTCACGCGAGCAGCAGTTTAACCTGTACTCCAGCGATGCCTACACCGGCAGCGTGCTGGCCGCACTTGGCCTGAACGTCCCGAAACCGATTAACAATGCCCCGATGGCTTCCATCAATCTGGAACAGCTGCTGGCGATTAACCCACAGTGGCTGATCGTGACGCACTATCGCGAAGAAAGTATTGTGAAACGTTGGCAGCAGGATGCGCTCTGGAACCTGCTGGAAGCGCAGCAAAAACAGCAGATTGCCGCCGTTGACAGCAATGCCTGGGCGCGGATGCGCGGTATTTTTGCGGCGGAACGCATCGGCAGCGATACGGTGAAGATTTTTAAGCATCAGCCCGTTAGCGTCAGCAGCGAGCAATGAGGCAAAGTTTTCATCCATTCTGGCGTTGGGGATTGCCAATAGCGGCACTGCTGGGCGTGTTCTGGCTTAGCCTGTTCTGTTATTCCGCGATCCCCATCCCCGCCTTGAGTGCCCTCAAGGCGCTGGTAACGGGATCGTCCTCTTCGCTACCCGAGGCGCTGGTGCTCAACCTGCGCCTGCCACGCAGTCTGGTTGCCGTTCTGATCGGCACCAGTCTGGCATTGTCCGGTGCCCTGCTTCAGACCTTGACCCATAATCCTCTGGCTTCTCCTTCTCTGCTCGGCATCAACAGCGGCGCGGCGCTAGCGATGGCACTGACCAACGCATTCAGTTCTTCACTCTCCGGTTACCCAATCGCCTTTGTTGCCGCCTGCGGCGGCGGACTGTGCTGGCTGCTGGTGATGGCCGCAGGCGGCGGCTGGCGACAAACGCTCGATCGCAATCGACTGATTCTGGCAGGCGTCGCGCTTTCTGCGCTGTGCATGGCCTTAACGCGGATTACGCTTCTGCTGGCGGAAGATCACGCCTATGGCATTTTTTACTGGCTGGCGGGTGGCGTATCGCACGCGCGCTGGGTCGAATTCTGGCAACTCTTCCCGTTTGTTATCACCGTCACCCCGGTTGTCCTGCTGCTGTCTAACCAGCTTAATCTGCTGAACATCGGTGACGTGAGCGCCCATACGCTGGGCGTCAACTTAGGTCGTCTGCGCCTAATCCTCAATCTGGCCGTGCTGATTCTGGTGGGTGCCTGCGTGAGCGTCGCCGGTCCGGTCGCATTTATCGGTCTGTTAATACCGCATCTGGCGCGTTTCTGGATCGGTTACGACCAAAGAAAGCTGCTCCCCATGAGCATGCTGATGGGTGCGGCGTTTATGTTACTGGCCGATCTGCTTGCCCGTGCGCTCGCCTGGCCGGGCGAACTGCCTGCTGGTGCAGTACTGGCACTGATCGGCGCGCCCTGTTTCGTCTGGCTGGCAAGGAGGCGAGGATAATGCGCCCCATTATTGTGTTCATCTCGATTACGCTGCTGCTACTCGCCACCAGCATTCTGTCGCTGCGCATGGGCGCGATTCCGCTGCCGTGGTCGGCGTTGATGAGCGGCTGGCACAGCACCAGCGAACATCATTATGTACTGACCCAATACCGTTTGCCCCGCGTGCTGCTGGCACTGTTCGTCGGCGCGGCACTGGCTATTTCCGGCGTACTGGTACAAGGAATTGTGCGTAACCCGCTGGCATCGCCGGATATTCTCGGCGTGAACCACGCGGCGAGTCTGGCAACCGTCGGCGCACTGATGCTGGTGCCCGCGCTGCCCGTGATCTGGCTACCGCTGATCGCGTTTATCGGAGGCATCGCCGGGCTGCTGCTCCTGAGACTCATCGCGGGAACATCATCCCCAATGCGGCTGGCACTCATCGGCGTCGCACTGTCCGCGACCTGGGCAAGCGTCACCGACTATCTGATTATCTCCCGCCCGCAGGATATCAACAACGCGCTTCTGTGGTTGACGGGTAGCCTGTGGGGGCGCGACTGGTCATTCGTGATGGTCGCGCTGCCCGTCCTCTGCGTATTGATTCCGCTCAGCCTGCGCTTTTGCCGCGATCTGGATTTGCTCGCGCTGGGCGACGACCGTGCCAGCACGCTGGGCGTGAATATCGGGCGCATTCAGTTTTGGGGGTTAACGCTCGCCGTCGCACTCGCCGCAACCAGCGTGGCCGTGTGCGGGCCTATCGGCTTTATCAGCCTCGTGGTGCCGCATCTGATCCGCTATCTGCTGGGAGGACGGCATCGCTGGCTCCTCCCAACTTCTGCCGTTGCTGGTGCATTGGTACTGCTGCTTGCCGATCTGCTGGCGCGCACGCTGAACCCACCGATGGAATTACCCGCAGGGGTGCTCACTGCCATTATCGGCGCGCCCTGGTTTTTTTGGTTTCTCGTGAGAATGCGCTAAATGGAACTGACAACACAAAACCTGACGGCGGGCTATGGCGACAAGCGTATTCTTGACGGATTGTCGCTGTCGCTGCCCGCCGGAAAAATTACTGCCCTGCTCGGCCCCAACGGCTGCGGCAAGTCAACGCTGCTGAAGTGCTTTGCCAAGCTGCTTACCCCGGAATCCGGCGTTATTCAGCTCGACGGCAAGCCGCTCTCTGCGTTCTCCGCCCGCCAGCTCTCGCGCCATCTGGCGCTGTTACCGCAGCAGCATTTGACGCCAGAGGGGATCACCGTACGTGACATGGTGGCCTACGGGCGCAGCCCTTGGCTATCACTGTGGGGACGGTTATCGCAGGACGATCGACAACGCGTGCAGCTCGCAATGGAGAAAACGCACATCGTCGACCTCGCCGACAAACGGTTAACCGATTTGTCCGGTGGGCAGCGTCAGCGGGCGTTTCTGGCGATGCTGCTGGCGCAGGATACGCCCGTCGTCCTGCTCGATGAGCCGACAACCTATCTCGATATCAATCATCAGGTCGAGTTAATGAAGCTGCTACGTGAACTGAATCAGGCGGGTAAAACGGTGGTGACCGTCCTGCACGATCTGAATCAGGCCAGCCGCTACTGCGATCATCTGGTGATGCTGGCAGGTGGACGCGTGATGGCGCAGGGTTCACCGCACGAGGTAATGAAACCGGCATTACTACAGCAGGTGTTCAGCATTGATGCGGAGATCCACGCCGAACCCGTCTCAGGGCAGCCGATGTGTGTGGTGCGGTGAGCGCAGACCATGTTTTTTATCCAGCATTCGTGGGCATAACTACCTCATAAAAATATTTATGCTCCTCAAGAATAGCCTTGTTAGCCGTGAGACAGCAGAACCGCTACTCTGCCTGTGTGACAGGGAACCAATAGACATAGCGGGAACACCACTATGGCGAGTAGCTCAAACCATCAGGCGCTAAATAATTTATATGGACATCGACCCAGTGCAAACACGAGAAATCTTTTTCTGACAAAGCAGTCACACGCATATATCCGGCGTCGTGAGTTCATTTTCCGCGTCTTCTCTCCCTGATGATATCTCACTTATGTGCTGATATTACCCAGACTCGTCATTTATTTCGGTAACGTGACCCTTAATAACAACCAAAATTGGATAATCATTCCAATTGAATTAAATAACATGAGAACTATATCGGTACATGTTAGATAGACTGAAATACATGGAATATAATCATCATCCTAATTAATTAGTGGTGCTAAAAAAATTATTTCTTTGGGACGGAAATTGATTAACAAGAGAGCCCCCCAGACATCTTCGGAGGTAAAGCATTAAGGAATAAAAACATCCTCCAACAGTCAATAGCTTCTCTATTGAAGCGTTTATGCCGTTTAAAAGTAAGTCCTGAGCGTGTAAAAAACCGCATGATCATGTACATGCATCATTACGTATTCCTTGTAGAGTAAATGCTTGTAACTTATTGTAATGCATAGTCTTAATTAAGGTTAATTAGAATATTCAGTATAGCATATCGTCGGCCATAATTTACCGTCATAAAAATGTAAAAAATGTGACTCAAGCAGTTTTAATGCTGTAGCAGGGCGCTATAAAATCAGCATAGTTTTTTAGGAGAATGAAAACAAACAAGGAGAAAAACACGAAGTTCAGGTTGCTGTTCCTGCCAACGTATTCGCCGTGGCTGAACCCGATAGAACTGCTGTGGTTGTCGTTACATGAAACAATAACGCGAAACCACCAAAATCGATACATGTGGCAGTTACTGGAACGTGTAAAACAATTTATGAACGCCGCTTCACCGTTCCCCGCTAATCAACATGGACCGGCAAAAGTGGAGCGCTAATATGAGAAGTTATTTAGAAAATCAACATCCTAAATATGATTTCAGCCTTAATAAGGCATGGTCAAATGTACTATCATTCGCTTCTGGGAACGTTCAAAAAAATAATATCTATGCCCTAAAGGAGAAAATAGAATCAGGAGATGTAGCTGGATGGGAGGACGTCTATAATCTTTTATCCTCAATGGGATGTAATATATATGATATTTTATCTATTGCATCGTGTGCGATTAAGCAGGATGTTGATTATGAGTTTCACCTGATAGATGGTGATGCACTGAGAGGATGGGATTCTTCTTTTTTTCAAAAAATTTAAATTATAATTATATAAAATAAAAAGGTATATCATGAATAATATTTTTGGTTTCTTTATTGGGAGTTCTGCTCTTTCATTATTAGGTATTGAGGTTTTTCATATAACTCTACCTTTATTAGTGCTTGCACTAGGGTTTTCTCCTATTGAGGTTAGTTGGTGTATTTTTTCTTTTTTTCTTCCTGTTATCATCGTTAAAGTAGCATCATCAACGTTTATTGAAAAAGGAAGTAAAATTAAAACATTAAAAATAGGTGAATTTGGAAGGTTATTTATTGCATTTTCCCTCGCTTTAATTTTATTTCTATCAAAAGAATTAAATTTAGTATTTATAGTTTCTATTTCATTTTTCTTTGGAGTATTTACGGTATTTACTGAAGTGGCTGAACCTGTTGTACTTAAGTCATTATTGAATAACAAACAATCAACTAGTGCATTATCTACATATGAAATACGCACGAGATCGGTACAATTACTGGCACCTGTGTTATGTGGATTTTTAATTTCAATAAATTTATTCACTCCTTATTTAATAGTTGGTATTATTTCTATCTTTTCACTTTTCTTACTGTCAAAAATAAAAATTCAAGAATCTCTATCTAAAGATAAAAATAAAGTTTATTTAAAGGATGATGTTTCTTATGCGATTAAATGGCTAAAAAATAATAAATTATTTTCCTTAATGATAATGCTAACCTCAATTAATAACCTTCTTCACCCTGTATTATACTTGTCAGTTATTTTCTCATTGAGTGAGAAGAATGCTGGTTTCGAAGTTACTGGGCTGATACTTTCAGGTCTTGGCGTGGGAGGGATTGTTGGTAGTCTGATGTCTAAAAAACTGATAGACAACATTCCATTACGGACTATTGTGTTATATGTAAATATTTTTAGAGTTGCTATTTTTTCTGGCTTTATTATTATCGATTCTCCTATTGGAATTTTCTCCCTATTTGTTCTCAAGGCGATTTTGGGCGGAGTGTGGAATGTTAGTTATAATATTTTCACTATAAAAGAAATGCCCTTAGAATTAGCAGCAAGAATATCAGCAATAAGTGGGACTTTAATTAAGTTAAGTGCAGGCGCAGGTAGTCTAGGTGCTGGATATATGCTAAGTTTAATGGGTATTGAAGCCACAATCATTGTTCTTGTTATTTTTACTTTATTTATGTTACTTTGTTCATTTATGTATAAGGATGAGTATACTCGGTTTGAGCGTGAATGTTTAAAGTAAATATTCATATGGACTTTTTGCTTTTCAACTTCCTTAAGACTCTAATTATTTTTAACAAGGCTATAGACAGGTCTTTTTTCTTGCAAGCAATATTAATTCTTATAAATCCGTTTCCACTTTCTCCATATAGAGATCCACTGTTTACAACTACACCAGCTTCTGTACGAAGTATTTTGCAAATAGTATCGCTACTTAAACTTAAGAACGAACAGTCGATCCAACATAGAAATGTTGCTTGCAGATTAGTGACAGTACAACATGGAAGGTATTTGTTAAACATCGTAGTTAGTAAAATATAATTATTATGAATGTAAAGTTTTAAAAATTCTAGCCACTGTTCTGATTCATTATATGCAGCAATAAGAGCATCAATTGCGAATACATTAATATCACTAACATCATTTATTCTAAGCTGTTTCTCTATGCAGGATCTAATTGTGATGTTTTTAATAATTATATTAGCTATTTTCAGGCCGGAAAGGTTGAATGCTTTACTCGGTGAAACGCATATGATTGAGAGACAATTGGCATTTTCAGGTATGCTATCAAAAGGAACATGACTTATTTCCTTGTAAACTAAATCACAATGAACCTCATCGGAAATGACTATTACACCATGCCTGTAACAAATATCCCCTATTCTAATTAATTCGTCTCTCGACCATGCTCTCCCTGTCGGATTATGTGGATTGCAAAGCAAAAGCACTTTGGTCGACGTATCAGCTGCACATCGTTCAAGATCGTTGAAGTCGATGGTGTATTTACCTTTCGAATATTTTAATACAGTGGAAATTTTGTGGCATCCAGCATTTGTTATGCTGCTAAAGAATCGGTTGTATGCTGGTTCCATAACAATGATTTTATCATCAGGATGGGTTATTGCCTTAAGCGTTGCTGATATTGCGGGTAAAATACCCGTTGTGTATAGTATCCATTCTTTTTTAATGTGATAGTGATAACGTCTTTCAAACCAACTTATAATTGATTGATAATATATATCTGGAACCTGATAATAACCAAAAACCCCATGTTTAACTTTATTTGATAGTGCATTCAATATAGCAGGTGACGCCATAAAATCCATGTCCGCTAATGATAACGGAAACGCATTATGTGTGGCCTCATCAGCCCATTTATGTGAATTACTCTCTCGTCTATCAATAGAAATATCGAAATCATAAAACATATACAATATCCTTTTTAAAAGGAATGTTATTAGTTTCCATAAAATAACGCACTGATTTAATTTATTTTAATCCATTGCTCTCTCGTTATTCTATAGAGCGTATGACGTTCAAGGTCACGACGTTTTTCAAAGCTAGGATGAATAAATTCTTCTCCAGTTTTTTTCATTCCAATCCTAATCATAACTTTCTGTGATTGTTTATTAGCTAATGTTGTATAAGAATAAACCTCCGAAAGTTGAAGCTCATCGAAAGAAAATTTTAGGGCTCTTTTTGCTGCCTCAGTCGCATAACCTTCCCCCCAATACTGGGACAATAAACGCCAACCGATTTCAATCAATGGCGCGTGGGGAATACCACTCTGAGCATCTTGTTCATGTAGGCCAACAAAACCGATAAACTCACCGGAATATTTTAACTCTACAGCCCATGAGCCCCATCCCCTAACAGCAATAATATTCTTTAGTCTTTCGATTTGACTATAGCACTCCTGTTCAGAAAGCATTGCTGGAAAATATTTCATAACGTCAGGATCTGAAACCAGTTTTTTATAAATAGGATAATCATCATCACGCCATTGTCGCAAAATCAATCTGTTTGTTTCTAACATTATTTTACCTGGATTTTTTAGGTGACATTGAAGATAAAACAAGAATACAGTTAAATTTAATACTGACAAATATTAATAATTAAATATGTGATAACACGCGTTTTAGTTCCACATGCTTGTTAATACCTCCTGATTATTGGCTATATTAAAAAACCAATACAAGGCTAACCTAAATAGCTTCGCATATTGCCGCTTCACTTTAGCCTGACCATGTTGATTGCCGGGGAAGGATGAGGCTGTATTCATAAATTGAGTTACCCGCTCCAGTAACTGCCACATATATCGGCACTGATGGCTACGCGTTATGGCTTCGTATCACGACAGCCAGAACAATTCGATTGTATTCAGCCTTCACTTTATTGAATGAATACATTAGGCAAACTTGCGAGCCGCCTCGCGCGCCTGAACAATAGAGGAAAAATCGCATACGCATCCCGGTCCCAGTCTGGTAACGTCGTCTGACGCCAAATAACGGCCACCAGTGGTAAGATAGCGCATTCGCGGGTGATGTTTTTCATCCGTCAGTCAGTATACTTCTGGCATTCCATTTCAATGCTCAGGTGACGTGCCATCAGCAAGGTTTTTCATCAAACCCAGCGCCATCACCTGAACGAACAAAAGCGTTAAGACTGAGTAAAATCACTATGAAAGATTCTACCGACAAGGATTTCACTGCCCACACTCCCATGATGCAGCAGTACTTTAGGTTAAAGGCTGAACATCCGGAAATCCTGCTGTTTTACCGCATGGGCGATTTTTACGAGCTGTTCTATGACGATGCCAAGCGGGCTTCTCAACTGCTGGATATCTCGCTGACGAAGCGCGGCGCCTCCGCAGGAGAACCGATACCGATGGCGGGCGTTCCTCACCATGCCGTTGAAAACTACCTTGCCAGACTGGTGCAAATGGGCGAATCCGTCGCTATCTGCGAACAGGTTGGCGATCCCGCTACCAGCAAAGGTCCGGTAGAACGCAAAGTTGTACGTATCGTCACGCCAGGAACCATCAGTGACGAAGCGCTATTGCAGGAAAAGCAGGATAACCTGCTGGCCGCAATCTGGCAGGACGGTCGGGGGTTTGGTTATGCCACCCTGGATATCAGCTCAGGACGTTTTCGCGTGAGCGAACCGGACGATCGGGAAACCATGGCGGCTGAGTTACAGCGCACCAATCCGGCGGAGTTACTCTATCCTGAATCCTTTGAGTCCATGGATTTGATCGAAAATCGCCACGGACTGCGCCGCCGTCCGCTGTGGGAGTTTGAACCAGATACCGCACGCCAGCAGCTTAATCTGCAATTTGGCACCCGCGATCTGACCGGTTTCGGCGTAGAGCAGGCCAAGCTCGCACTGCGGGCCGCTGGCTGCCTGCTGCAATACGCAAAAGACACCCAGCGCACCTCACTGCCGCATATCCGCGGGATTACCATGGAGCGCCAACAAGACGGCATCATCATGGATGCGGCCACCCGCCGTAACCTTGAACTGACGCAGAATCTGTCCGGCGGCGTGGAAAATACACTGGCGGCCGTACTGGACTGCACCGTGACGGCCATGGGCAGCCGAATGCTGAAGCGCTGGATTCATATGCCCAGCCGCGATATTGATGCGCTCAAACAGCGCCAGCAGGCCATCAGTGCATTGCAGGACATTACGCCCGATCTGCAACCCTATCTGCGACAGGTCGGCGATCTGGAGCGTATTCTGGCACGGCTCGCGTTGCGCACGGCACGCCCACGCGATCTGGCACGTATGCGCCACGCTTTCCAGCAGTTTCCCGATATTCGTGAGCAGCTTGCGCCACTGGATACCGATTCCGTTCGTCGTCTGGTCAGCCTAATTGGGCAATTTGATGAGCTACGTGATTTGCTGGAACGCGCCGTTGTCGAAGCACCGCCCGTACTGGTACGTGACGGCGGTGTCATCGCGCCGGGCTACCATGCAGAGCTGGATGAGTGGCGAGCGCTGGCTGACGGTGCAAGCGATTATCTGGATCGTCTGGAAATTCGCGAACGCGAAAAACTGGGGCTTGATACGCTGAAAGTCGGCTTCAATGGCGTACACGGCTATTACATTCAGGTCAGCCGTGGCCAAAGCCATCTGGTACCGATCCACTATGTCCGCCGCCAGACGCTAAAAAATGCTGAACGCTATATCATCCCCGAACTGAAAGAGTACGAAGACAAGGTTCTGACCTCGAAAGGCAAAGCGCTGGCGCTGGAAAAAGCGCTCTATGATGAGCTTTTCGATCTGCTATTGCCCCATCTGGCCGAACTTCAGCAAAGCGCCGCCGCGTTGGCAGAATTGGACGTTCTAACGAATCTGGCCGAACGTGCCGATACGCTGAATTACGTCTGCCCGACGCTGAGCGATAAGCCCGGCATCAAAATTACGGGCGGTCGTCATCCCGTTGTCGAGCAGGTGCTTCGTGAGCCGTTTATTTCGAACCCCCTATCGCTAGCACCACAGCGTCGTATGCTGATTATCACTGGCCCTAACATGGGCGGGAAAAGTACCTATATGCGTCAGGCCGCACTGATTGTGCTGATGGCGCATATCGGCTGCTTTGTGCCTGCGGATCAGGCGGTCATTGGCCCCGTCGATCGTATTTTCACTCGTGTGGGTGCCGCCGACGATCTGGCTTCCGGCCGCTCTACCTTCATGGTCGAAATGACAGAAACAGCGAATATTCTACACAATGCCACGGAAAACAGTCTGGTATTGATGGACGAAATCGGTCGCGGAACCTCCACCTATGACGGCCTGTCGCTGGCCTGGGCCTGTGCCGAAAATCTGGCGAACCGCATCAAAGCGATGACGCTGTTTGCAACGCACTACTTTGAACTGACCACTCTGCCGGAAAAAATGGAAGGCGTGGTGAATGTGCATTTAGATGCGCTCGAACACGGTGATACCATCGCCTTCATGCACAGCGTACAAGATGGCGCAGCCAGCAAAAGTTATGGTCTTGCCGTCGCCGCACTGGCTGGCGTACCGAAAGAAGTGATTAAGCGCGCACGCCAGAAGCTGAAGGAGCTGGAAACGCTATCGAATAATGCGTCATCCAGCCATATCGATGGCGCACAGCTAGCGCTGCTGAGTAATGACGAACCGTCACCAGCAATGGAAGCGCTGGAAGCCATCGATCCTGATGCGCTCACGCCACGTCAGGCATTGGATTGGCTTTACCAGCTAAAGAAAATGCTCTAGCGCGTAATCGATACGAAAAAGGCACTGGAATCAGTGCCTTTTCTTTTTAACGCTGCGTTAGTCTATCTGTGTATCGCAGTTTGCCCTCGCGTTCATGCGGGCGTTATCACTGCTGTTAGGGACCACCGCTTTCACCATCTGACCTTCTTCCATTGATGGAATCACGGCGAAATGCGCGGTAAAGGAAACCAGCACTGGTTCCCCCGCCGTCGCCGTCGTACTAAGGTACAACCTTTCCAGCACGGCATTATTCGCCACCACAAACGTTTTTCCGGTTGCGCAGTCAGAGAACGTCGCTGCATCCGCCAGATAGCGGTACATGCCCTTCATCGACATCGGCGTATCCGGCAATGCCTGCTCGGTTGCCGTCAGTTGGCGAGGAAGCGAAGAATTGATAGGCAGCCCTTGCTGATCCAGCATTTCAAGAGAGTTATCAACCGGGCGGAAGTAACGTTTTTCGCCCGAACTATCCGTCAACACCAGCTTGTCCGCGGTACGTCGCCATTGCCCATAGGAAGCGAACGTGTTGTTGTCCTCTCGGGTCGTTTGATACTGTTCGCGAAGAACAAAAGTCCCGTCTTTTTCCAAAAATAGTGACGTATCAATCCCTCCGCAGTCCGCGCAGGGTAAAACGCCACGATAACTTTGTGCCATTGGTTTAAGGGGTTCTTCCTGAACTTGCGAGCGGGTATGACACCCGATCAACCCAGAAATCCCTGCAATCAACAGCACACCGATAGCCAGTTTTTTCATCATTATTTTCCTGCCGTCTCTGCCCTGTTTTTATCGTTCTTACTCAACGATCTGGAATATATCCAATCTGTTATCATCCCTGACTCTGAGGAATTTTCCACTCAGAAAATGCTATTTCCAGACTATTCTTATCGTCAGACAACCAGATCGTGCCGTCCTGTATCGTTGCCTGCAATGACATAGTGCGTTGAACCAGTCCGGCAAGTTGAGCCAGCTGATTATCATCCAGAAAACGGATAGCCAGATTCTTGTACCCAGAGACCTTACTCGATATCGCACTCCACCAAACCTGTGCCGCACGTTCACTATAGGCGTACAACACCACAGAACGGGACTGATTGCAGGCTTTCTTGAGCCGTTTTTCATCCGGCAGGCCTAGCTCAATCCACAGTTCCAGCTCCATCGTATCGTTACGTCGCCAGATTTCCGGCTCATCATCTGCGCTGAGCCCTTTGGTAAAACGCAGGTTTTCATCAGCATGGCAAATCCATGCTAAAAGCCGCAGCATCATACGCTGCTCGGTTTCAGACGGATGCTGCGCTATTGTCAGGTTCGCGTCGTGAAAAAAATTCCGATCCATATCGGCAATATTGATTGCTGCTTTGTAAACCGTTGCTTTTAATGCCATCAGTAACCTCGTCTTTATTCCCTCCTAGTTTACTTGAGTTAGCGCCATCCTCACAGTAAAGGTGATATCTGCCACGTAACCGATAGATTAGGCCTCTAAGGACTACTGATATCCTGTTAGTGCCTATGCTATAGTCGGTTTGATAAATAGAGTTTATCTTCGTAGGCTTACAACATCGCGCACCGTAGCTAGTGATGATGCATGAATATCTACCGAGCTAAGCTTTCAAGGGAGGATATAGTGCAAGAATACTGTGAATTAGTACGTCGCTTATACGCAGAGATCGCCAGTGGCGATCTGGGCTATATACCCGATTCGCTGGGTTGTGTTTTAAAAACCCTGGATGGCATTGCCGCGAATGATGCGTTGCCATCCTCCGTCAGGGAACAGGCCGCTTTTGCCGCCGCTAACTTATTGGTGAGTGATTATGTCAATGAGTAATGAATATCAACCCATCAACTGTGATGATTACGACAGCCTGGAAGCCACCTGTCAGCAGAGTTTGACGCTGACGCTGGAACTACGCAATGGTGAAGTTGTGACCGGTAAAGCCAGTGATATGATCTCACGTAAGCAGGTCGAATATCTGGTGATTGAAGCCTCAGGCACAACGCGCGAGCTACGTCTCGACCACATCGTCAGTTTCAGTCATCCTGAAATCGGTAAGGTCGTCGTCAGCGAATCCTGACAGACTTCTCCTTTCATTCAGCGGCAAACGCTGAATCAATGCTTCCGAAACGGACAACACAGGTTGTCCGTTTTTATTTCAGCGCTTGCCTCAGCGTCAGGCTTTTCCCTCAGTTTTTGTCCTCAGGCTTATTTTTTCCAAACTTATTTTCCCAAACAATGCGCCATACCGGCTGATTTTCTCTCGCCTGCCCTTCTCGCGTGACGAATCGTCCCACTGCCGCAATCAGTTGCTCGTTGTAGAACACCAGCGGCGTACGGTCACGCCACCAGGGCGGAACGCCCAGCTCCTGCCAGAGTTTCTTGATTTGTCGCCCGTGGGCTCTGCCGACAATATGCACAGTTCCACTAGTCGAAAAACGGATACTCACCGACTCATCGTTTTCCGGCGCGCGAACCGCCACGCCGCTATCGGCCAGTGACAGTGTGCCCAGATTATCGGGTAGCGACAACGGGCATGACGGCGACTGCCACGGGATAATAGGGTCTTTGAGTGACGGCATCAGCGGCAGCAGATAGAGATGCTGACGAAAACGACGAACCTGCATCTGATTCAGTTGCAATACCGGTTCCGCATCCTGACGGCTCGTTGCGACTTCATCCCAGAGTCGCTGTAGCTGTTCACGCGCGGGCATCATCGCCCCTTGCTGCGCCAGCCAGCGACGCAGGAGTGCAAAACGACGCACTGGGCTTAGCGTTACCAGACCGTCAATACTCAGCGCGCCATCCGGCTGGCATAACGCCTGCAATGACGCCTCCAGTAGCTCATCTAGCAGCTGTTCCTGTTCGGCACAAAGCTGGGCGCTACGCGCTACGGCGGAGGAGAAATGCGGCCAGCGCTGCGTCAATCGCGGCAAGATCTGACGACGTAGAAAATTGCGGTCGAAACGTTCATCCTGATTGCTGTCGTCTTCAATCCAGTCAAGCTGATTCCGCTGCGCATAGGCTTCCAGTTGCAAGCGAGAAATGCCTAACAGCGGACGCACAAGACGATGATGACCGAGCGTACTTTGAGCCGCCATCGCAGATAATCCGGCAGGCCCGCTGCCGCGTTTAAGCGCCAGTAAAAACGTTTCGCTCTGATCATCAAGATGCTGCGCCGTCAGCAAGGTTTCCCCATCTTGCAGATGCGCTCGCAGCGCCTGATACCGTGCCGTTCGGGCCGCGGCTTCGATACCGCCGTTTTGCGCTTCAACCGTCACCGACAGCGAGGTAAACGGCACCTGCCAGCGTTCACACTGCTGACGACAATGTTCAGCCCAGCTATCGGCCAGCGGATTTAAACCATGATGGATATAAGCCGCACGAATGGGTAGCTCAGAGCGCTGACGCAGAGCCACCAGCAGATGCAATAGCACGCTAGAATCCAGACCACCGCTGTAGGCCAGCAGGATCGATCCGCATCCGGCTGTTTGCGTCGCGATCGTCTGGAGCAATCGATCATCAGGTTCGGTGCAGTCCACGGTATCAGATCTCATACAGTTCTAAAGGCAAGCCGTCAGGATCGGAGAAAAAGGTGAAGCGCTGCTGCGTTTCAGGATCGATCCGGACAGGTTCACAAATAACGCCAGCCTGTTCCAGCAAGGCAACAGCCTGTTCAATGTCAGCTACCGCAAAAGCCAGATGGCGCAGGCCGCAGGCTTCCGGGCGGCTCACGCGCGCAGGTGGGTGGGGGAAAGAAAATAGCTCAATGATATAACGCCCATTCAGCGAGAGATCCCCTTTCCACGACTGCCGCGCTTCACGGTAGATTTCGTTGTTCAACGTAAACCCTAGCACACCACAGTAAAACGCCTTGCTGCGTTCATAGTTAGAGGCAATAACCGCAATGTGATGGACATCAAGCAGCTTCAGCATGCTTCAAACCCTCATAGCAAAAAATCCGCTGTCATTTCTGACAACGGATTTTCAAACTAACGCCAGAATCGCCTGATTGATAACACATCAATCAGACAATCACCTTATCAGCAGTAACCACTGTACTTAACAGTAACCATAGTTCATCAAACGCTGATAGCGGCGGTTCAACAGCTCTTCTTCTGTCAGGCCGTCGAGGTCGAGCAGGTCGGCCAGCAGCTGTGCTTTCAGAGACTCTGCCATCGCTGGGACGTTACGGTGCGCCGAACCTAACGGCTCAGGAATCACGGTATCGATCAGTTTCAGCTCTTTCAGACGCGGCGCAATAATGCCCATGGCTTCGGCAGCCAGCGGCGCTTTATCTGCGCTCTTCCACAGGATAGACGCACAACCTTCCGGTGAAATCACCGAGTAGGTGCTGTACTGCAACATATTGACCTTGTCGCCAACGCCGATAGCCAATGCACCACCGGAACCCCCTTCGCCGATAACGGTACAGATGATTGGTACACGCAGCGTCGACATTTCACGCAGGTTGCGCGCGATAGCCTCAGACTGACCGCGTTCTTCTGCGCCCACGCCCGGATAAGCTCCCGGCGTGTCGATGAAGGTGATGATCGGCATCTTGAAGCGATCGGCCATTTCCATCAGGCGCAGCGCTTTGCGATAGCCTTCTGGTGCAGGCATGCCGAAATTACGGCGAATCTTTTCTTTGGTCTCACGCCCTTTCTGATGACCAATGATCATCACCGGACGCCCATCCAAACGAGCAATCCCACCAACAATGGCTTTATCATCGGCATAGGCACGATCGCCAGCCAATTCATCAAAGTCGGTAAAGATATGCTTAATATAATCAAGCGTATAAGGACGTTGTGGATGGCGCGCTAATTGCGCAACCTGCCAGGCACCCAAATCGGCGAAGATTTTGCGCGTCAGTTCAACGCTCTTCTCACGCAGGCGCTGGACTTCTTCGTCCAGATTAATATCTAATTTTTCGTCTTGACGGCTGACTGCGGTCAGCGAGTCAATTTTCGCTTCCAACTCTGCAATCGGCTGCTCAAAATCAAGAAAATTCAGACTCATAGTATTCCTATATTAGTCAAATTCCAGTTCCACCTGCTCATTACCCACTAATGTGCGCAGCTCGTTCAGTAGCGCATCGGCAGGCGTTACACGCCATGCTGCGCCGAAACGTAGTCGGGCGCGCGCATCTTCACGCTGGTAATAGAGATGCACTGGGATCGTCCCCGATCGGTGGGGTTCCAACGATTGGCGGAGACGGTTTAATAGCTGGTCATCAATTTGCCTGTCAGTCAGCGAGATAGCAAGCCCGCGCGCGTATTTTTCCCGCGCTTCACTGATATCCATTAACTCTCGGACGGTCATTTTAAGCCCGCCGCTGAAGTCATCAAAGCTGACCTGTCCACTGGCGATAAGGATACGGTCTTTCTCAAGTAAATGCTGATATTTTTCCAATGCATCGGTAAACAGCATTATCTCAAGGCGACCGGAACGATCGTCCAATGTACAGACACCAATACGGTTACCCCGCTTGGTGACCATGACGCGGGCCGCCAACACCAGCCCAACGGCAGTGGTCATTTTACCCCGATCCGTCGGGTGCATATCTTTCAAACGTACGCCACTGGCATAGCGTTCAATTTCCTTAATATATTGCGTGATCGGGTGGCCGGTCAGGTACAGCCCCAGCGTTTCCCGTTCACCATCCAGCACCACCTGCTCCGGCCACGGTGGCACCGTACTGTAGGATTGCTCAACCTGTTCAGGGGCATCAGCCAACACGCCGAACATATCCACCTGACCAATCGCTTCTGCTTTCGCATGCTGATCGGCAGCCTTCAGCGCGTCAGGCAATGAATTCATCAACGCAGCGCGATGCGGCCCCAGACGGTCAAACGCCCCAGACATAATCAGCTTTTCCAGCACGCGGCGGTTCAGCTTTTTAATGTCGGTACGTGCGCAGAGATCAAACAGCTCTCTAAAATAGCCGCCCTGATTACGCGCTTCGATAATCGCCTCAATCGGACCTTCACCCACGCCTTTAATCGCACCGATGCCGTAAACAATCTCGCCATCGTCATTAACGTGGAAGTGATACAGCCCGCTGTTGATGTCCGGAGGCAGGATTTTTAACCCCATCCGCCAGCATTCATCAACCAGACCGACCACTTTATCCGTGTTATCCATATCGGCCGTCATTACGGCCGCCATGAATTCTGCCGGATAGTGCGCCTTCAGCCATAGTGTTTGGTAAGACACCAGCGCATAGGCCGCGGAGTGAGATTTATTAAAGCCATAACCAGCGAATTTTTCCACCAGGTCGAAAATCTTAACCGCCAATTCGCCGTTCACACCGCGAGATTTGGCACCATCTTCGAAGCCACCACGCTGCTTCGCCATTTCGACCGGGTTCTTTTTCCCCATCGCACGACGCAGCATATCCGCGCCGCCCAGCGTATAGCCCGCCAGAACCTGCGCAATCTGCATGACCTGTTCCTGATACAGGATAATGCCGTAGGTCGGCTCCAGAACAGGCTTGAGTGACTCGTGTTGCCATTCGATATCAGGATACGAGATCGCTTCACGGCCATGCTTACGGTCGATGAAGTTATCTACCATGCCGGATTGCAGCGGACCAGGGCGGAACAGCGCCACCAGTGCGATCATATCTTCAAAGCAGTCGGGCTTAAGACGTTTGATCAGATCTTTCATGCCGCGCGATTCAAGCTGGAATACCGCTGTGGTTTCCGAGCGTTGCAGCATGTCGAAGCTTTTCTTATCTTCGAGCGGAATCGCCGCAATATCAATCGGTTCCAACCCTTGCTTCGCGCGACGGGCGTTAATCATCCCCAGCGCCCAGTCGATGATGGTCAGCGTACGCAGACCAAGGAAGTCGAACTTCACCAGCCCGGCATATTCCACGTCGTTCTTATCGAACTGGGTAACCGGATGGTTGCCTTCCGCATCGCAATATAGCGGCGCGAAATCGGTAATCTTGGTGGGGGATATCACCACCCCACCCGCATGTTTACCGGCGTTACGCGTTACGCCTTCGAGCTTACGTGCCATATCGATGAGGGCCTTAACTTCCTCATCGGCTTCATAAATTTCCGGCAGTTGCGGTTCAGCAGCAAACGCTTTTTCCAGTGTCATGCCCGGATCGGGCGGCACCAGCTTTGAAATACGATCGACAAACCCATAAGGGTGCCCAAGCACGCGCCCTACGTCACGAATAACCGCTTTCGCCGCCATCGTACCGAAGGTGATAATCTGCGATACCGCATCACGCCCGTACATTTCCGCGACATGATCGATGACTTTGTCGCGTTTTTCCATACAGAAATCGACGTCAAAGTCAGGCATGGAAACACGTTCAGGATTGAGGAAGCGTTCGAACAGCAGGTCGAATTCCAGCGGATCCAGATCGGTGATTTTCAGCGCATAGGCCACTAACGAACCCGCACCGGAACCACGTCCCGGTCCAACAGGCACATCGTTATCCTTCGACCACTGAATAAATTCCATTACGATCAGGAAGTAGCCAGGGAATCCCATCTGGTTGATAACGCCCAGTTCAATATCCAGACGCTCATCATATTCAGGCCGACGCTCAGCGCGCACTTCCGGATCGGGGAACAGGAATTCAAGACGCTCCTCCAGCCCCTTTTTCGAGCACTGAACCAGAAAATCTTCCGTACTCATGTCGCCCGTTGGGAACTGCGGCAGGAAATATTCACCCAGACGAATCGTTACGTTACAGCGCTTGGCAATTTCAACGCTATTCGCCAGTGCTTCAGGGATATCCGCAAACAGCTCGCACATTTCTTCTTCGGAACGCATGTACTGCTGTGGGCTGTAATTACGTGGACGTTTGGGATCGTCAAGCGTGTAGCCATCGTGAATAGCCACGCGGATTTCGTGAGCGTCAAAATCATCGGTGCTGATAAAACACACTTCATTGGTTGCCACCACGGGCACCCCGTGCTTCGTCGCTAGTTCGACGGCGGCGTGCAAATAGCTTTCTTCATCGGGGCGGGACGTGCGGATCAGTTCCAAATAGTAACGCTGAGGGAAGTGTTCCTGATAGAAGGCCAGACACTGCTCGGCCTGCGTCTGGTTACCACGCAGCAAAAACCGACCGACATCACCCCGGCGGCCGCCAGACAGTAAAATCAGCCCTTCCTGATGTTCAACAAGCCAATCCCGGTCAATCGTCGGCCCGGCAGCGCCATAACCTCGTTGATAAGCGTGGGAAATCAGCAGCGTAAGATTCTGGTAGCCAGCATTATTCATGGCTAGGACGGTGAGATGCGCGAGCTCATCCCCCAACTCGTCGCTTTCGACACAGAAATCTGCGCCGATAATGGGCTTGATTCCCGCGCCATGCGCGCCGCCATAGAATTTAACCAGCCCACACAGGTTGGTAAAATCAGTAATCGCCAGCGCTGGCATGCCGAGTGCCGCCGCTTTTTTTACCAGCGGACCGACTTTGGCCAGCCCATCGATCATGGAATAGTCACTGTGAACACGCAGGTGAACAAAACGTGGTTCGGCCATCTCCAGATCCCAGAATTTATCGATTAGTCAGCATGGCAACGGCACGCTTGCGTGCCCACGCCATACCGAGAGTTAATGATGATGTTTACGCCAGACCTAATGCACGTCTGACTGGCGCGAAGCTCCGACGATGAAACTCAGTGGCACCCAGTGCGGCCAGTTTCTCCAGATGAAAAGCCGTTGGATAACCTTTGTGTTGGGCAAAACCATAAGCAGGGAAGCGTTGATCCAACTCGACCATCTCACGATCGCGAGTCACTTTCGCCATAATCGAGGCCGCGCTGATTTCTGCCACACGGCTATCCCCTTTCACGACCGCCTGAGCGGGCATCGGCAAAGCCGGGCAACGATTGCCGTCAATGAGAACAAAATCAGGCACGACAGCCAAGCCAGCAACCGCACGCTGCATTGCCAGCATGGTAGCATGCAGGATATTCAATTGGTCAATCTCTTCCGGCTCCGCACGGCCAAGGCTCCACGCCAATGCCTTCTCTTTGATTTCATCATAGAGCGACAGTCGACGTTTTTCACTCAGCTTTTTGGAGTCCGCCAGCCCGACAATTGGCCTAGTCGGGTCAAGAATCACCGCAGCCGTCACGACCGCACCAACCAAAGGGCCGCGGCCTACTTCATCAACGCCAGCGATACAACTCGCCTGCGGATAGACAAATATTTCACTCATGGTCTTATTAACACGGCTTCACTAATTCCAATACCGCCTGAGCCGCTTGCTCATCGGCGTTACAGCGGATCTGCTGGTGCAAATCCACAAACGTCGCGCGTAACTCAGCCATTTTTTCCGTATTGGCAAACAGCGGCAGCAGCGCAGCAGCCAGCTTGTCCGGCGTACAGTCAGTCTGTAGCTGTTCGGCCACCAGTTCACGTCCCGCCAGTAAATTCGGCAGAGACACCCACGGCGTTTTGACCAGGCGCTGCGCCAGCCAGAAGGTAAAGGGCTTCATGCGATACCCTACAACCATCGGACATTTAGCCAGCATGCACTCCAGCGCTGCCGTACCCGATGCCAACAAAGCGGCATCACTGGCAATCATGGCTTCTCGCGCTTGCCCATCCAGCAGATGTACGTGTACATCGGGCGCCACGCTACTTTTTATCCGCTCGAACTGTTCACGGCGCTTGCTGTTGACCAGCGGAACCACGATTTCCAGATCCGGAAAATGCTGTCGTAGTAACACTGCCGTATTGAGAAAATCTTCGCTAAGCATTTCAACTTCTGCACCGCGACTGCCCGGCAGCAGCGCCAGACAAGGCACATCGGGCGCAATACCCAGCGTCGCACGTGCAGCCAGCTTATCGGGATGCAACGGCATAGCATCGGCCATCGTATGACCGATAAAGCGACAAGGTACATTGAAACGATCGTAAAACGCTTTTTCAAAAGGCAAGAAAGCTAGCACCAGATTGGTCGCTTTACCTATTTTGAAAACGCGTTTTTGACGCCATGCCCATACGGAAGGGCTGACGTAGTGAATGGTATTAATACCGCGCTTTTTGAGGTTGCCCTCTAGCGTGATATTGAAATCAGGTGCATCAATGCCGACGAAAACATCGGGTTGAAGCTCGCTAAAGCGCTGGGTTAAATCTCGCCGAATTTTCAGCAGGCGGGGAAGTCGTCCAAGCACCTCAACAATGCCCATGACAGCCAGCTCTTCCATCTCGTACCAGGCTTCACAGCCTTCGGCCTGCATACGTGGCCCGGCAACGCCGACAAACCGCGCATCAGGCACCTTTTCTTTAAGCGCCCGGATCAGACCTGCGCCAAGGATGTCGCCGGAAGTTTCTCCGGCGACCAGCCCAATAGTCAAAGGACGTGATGACATGGATTAACGAATGATGCCGCGAGTCGAACGGGCAAAGAAATCGGTAAACGCCTGCACAGCCGGGTGTTCAGCCGCCAGCGCTTCAATTTCCGGTTTCACTTCGTCCAGTGTTCTACCGCTGCGGTAGAGGAGCTTGTACGCGTTACGAATCGCGTGCAGGGTGTCTTTTTCGAATCCACGACGTTTCAGACCTTCAATATTCAGGCCAAACGGCGTGGCGTGGTTACCCTGCGCGATCACATACGGCGGCACGTCTTGTGCCACACCGGAACATCCGCCAACCATGACGTGGGCACCGATGATGCAGAACTGGTGCACAGCCGTCATCCCACCGATAATCGCAAAATCATCGACGGAAACGTGGCCACCCAGCGTCGCGTTATTCGCCAGAATACAACGATTGCCCACTACGCAGTCATGTGCGATATGCGTGTTGATCATCAACAGGTTATCGCTACCGACTTTAGTCAACCCGCCGCCCTGTGTCGTGCCACGATGAATCGTGACGCTTTCACGGATGCGGTTACGATCGCCGATCTCAACACGGGTCGGTTCCCCGGCATATTTGAGATCCTGGTTCACTTCACCAATTGACGTGAACTGATAAATTTCGTTGTCGCGACCAATTTTAGTGACGCCATTGACGACGACATGTGATTTCAGCACCGTCCCCGCACCGATCTCAACCTGAGAACCGATATAGCAGAACGGGCCAATATGAACGCCAGCACCAATAATGGCACCGTCTTCAACAATCGAACTAGGGTGAATAAAGGCGGTTTGATCAATCACGTTATCAGGACTCCCGACGTCGAGCACACATCATTGACGCTTCACAGGCCACTTCGCCATCAACTTTGGCAACACCTTTAAAGCGCGCAACGCCGCGACGCTCTTTGATGAATTCAACTTCAAGGATCATTTGATCGCCAGGCTGCACGGGGCGCTTAAAGCGCGCTTCGTCTACAGCGGCGAAATAGTACAGCTCACCCGGCTCCAGTTTACCTACGCTTTTAAACGCAAGAATACCAGTGGCCTGAGCCATGGCTTCCAGAATCAGCACGCCGGGAAAAATCGGTTTGCCCGGGAAATGGCCCTGGAAGAAGGGTTCGTTGAAAGAGACGTTTTTTACCGCCCGCAGAAACTTCCCTTCTTCAAAATCCAGTACCCGATCAACCAGCAAAAACGGGAAACGGTGCGGTAATAATTCTAAAATCTCTTCAATATGCAGAGTATGAGTGTCAGTAGTCAAAATACTCTTCCTGTCCATAAAAACTGATGCCATCAACAACACGGCCTGCGCAGACCCTAAATTAGGTGTCTTCAGGCAGGCCGCAAATAAAACGCGAGTGATTAAACGTTATCGACTTTTCGTTCAACGGCTTTCAACCGTTTGCTTATCTCATCAATATTCATCACCAGCGCTGCAGTTTTGCGCCACACTTTGTTGGGTTGCAAAGGAATGCCCGAAGAGTATACCCCAGGTTCTGTGATTGGTCGCATGACCATCCCCATTCCCGTTACCGTCACTTTATCGCAGATCTCCATGTGCCCGTTAATCACGCTGGCACCGCCGATCATGCAATAACGACCAATTTTCAAGCTCCCCGCCATAATGACGCCACCCGCTACCGCGGTATTGTCGCCAATCACAACGTTGTGCGCAATCTGACATTGGTTATCAATGATAACACCATTACCAATGACCGTATCATCCAACGCACCACGATCGATGGTTGTGCTCGCACCGATCTCAACCCGATCGCCAATTCTGACCGTGCCCAACTGTGGAATCTTCACCCAGTTGCCGCGATCGTTGGCATAGCCAAAGCCGTCAGAACCGATCACGGTTCCCGACTGGATCAGGCAATGCTCACCCAGCTCAACGCGGTGATAAATCGTTACATTTGCCCATAAACGCGTACCGGCACCAATGCGGGCATCTTTGCCGATAAAACAGCCAGGGCCAATGACAACACAGTCACCCAGCTGTGCGCCAGATTCGATGACGGCATTTGCACCAATGGACACGTTCTGGCCCAGCGTCGCGTCTGGAGCAATAACCGCACTCGGCGCAATATCGGTTGCTGGTTGCGGTGTCGTATCGAGCAGTTGCGCCATACGCGCATAGGTAAGATAGGGATTCTTCACTACCAGCGCCGCAACCTGACAGTAAGGTAAATCCGCTTCCGTCAGCACGACCGCTGACGCTTGCGTCCCGGCCAGTTGCTCACGGTAACGACTGTCGGAAAGAAACGTAATTTGCCCAGTTTTTGCTGAATGCATAGAAGCAACACCGGTGATGACGATATCGCCATCACCGTGTAATTGTGCATCCAACTGTTGAGCTAACGCGTCCAGTCGAATTGAATACATGTATTATTTAACCTGTTTCAGCACATCGGCAGTAATGTCTTTCGCATTGGCGACATACGCAACAGCGTTAGCGTCAATCACAACATCATAACCTTCTTTGGTTGCAACGGCTTTCACCGCATCCTGAATACGGCTCAGGATTTTGTTACGTTCTTCAGTCTGACGGCGACGGTTGTCCTGCTCAAAAGCCTGCGCTTTAGTCGAGAACTGCTCGCGCTGCGCCATGACGTCTTTTTCCATTTTGCTGCGATCGCTCGCTTTCATGGTAGAACCATCACGCTGCAACTTCTGCATCTTGGTCTGTAAGGCGTTTTCCATCGTTTGCAGTTCAGAAGCACGGCCTTTGAACTCGTTTTCCAGCTGTTTGCCAACGGTTTCACGCTGCGGCAGCTGTTGGAAAATGCTGGAAACGTTAACAACGGCAATCTTGTCGGCAGCCTGAACGCTGGCTGAAGCAGCCAATGCTAAACCGAGGCCTGCGGCACATAACCACTTTTTCACTATAAACTCCTCAACCTAACCTAAATTTGTGTCTTAACACTTTAATGATGTGCATCGCGCCATGGCATCAGCTGTTTCCAGCATTCATGCCAGTGAGCAACGATGCGACATTCCCTGCATACGACCTACGGACGTCACACTACCAGGTTTTACCAATGTTAAACTGGAATTGTTCCGACTTGTCTCCATCGTACTTTTTAACCGGCTGGGCATAGGAGAAGACCAATGGCCCAAGCGGAGACATCCACTGCAACGCGATACCGCTGGAAACACGGAAGTTGCTCGCCTTGCTGTAATCCGGCACGCCTGCGGCAATGGTTGCAGGTGTATTTTTCCAGTTGGTATCCCATACCGTACCGCCATCCACAAAGAAGGACGTACGTACGGAACTCGCGTATTTATCACTGATAAACGGTGTTGGCACGATCAGTTCCGCACTCAATACCGCCATCGCGTTACCGCCAACGGCATCATCCAGATTGGTCGAATCAATCGGGCAATTGGAATAAGACGTCGCTCCCGCAGCACACTTGTAGTACGCCGCTTTAGGACCAATCGTATTCGACTGGAAGCCACGTACCGTACTAGAACCACCCGCATAGAAGTTGTCGTAGAACGGCACTTCTTTGCCACCGATACCATCCGCAAAACCTGCGCGCGTACGGCCCATCACCACCCAGTTACCGCTGTCGCTTAATGGGTAGTAGCTCGCCGAATCAAACGTCAGTTTGTAGTATTCGTTGTCCGAACCCGGCACCGCAATCTTGGCATTCGCAGACGCACGTGTGCCTTTCGTCGGGAAGTAGCCGCGATCCAGATTGTTATACGACCATCCGGTATTCAGGAAGAAATCGTTCGCTTTGAAGTCAGCGCTAGATTTATTCCCTTCCTGAACCACGGATGGATTAACGCCCACCGAGTCCAGATAACGCCACATCGCCACCTGCGGTCTCATATCCGACAGATCGTTATGTACATAATCCAGACCGACACGCAGTGAGTTATTCTCGTTAATCGGGAAGCCCAAGGTGCTGCCAACGCCATAACTCACGTTGGTGTAGTCGGACAGATCGGCGTCTGACGCCTCAAATTTGTTATAGAATATGCGCCCACCGAGGCTAACGCCATCGACGGTAAAGTACGGGTCGGTCAGTGACAGCTCAACATACGTCTGGTAGTCGTTTTTAGTCCCGCTGATACCAACGGAGTTACCCGTTCCCAGCCAGTTGTCCTGCTGGACCCCAGCCTGGAAGCTCACGCCACTTTCTGTACCGAAACCTACACCAAAGTTGAATGTCCCGGTATTACGCTCTTTGACTTTATACGTGACATCAACCTGATCGGCTACGCCAGGAACGCGCTGCGTTTCTACATCAACGCTTTCAAAGTATCCCAGTCGATTTAAACGCTCTTTGCCCTGCTCAACCAGATCGTTGCCTAACCAGGCACCTTCCATCTGACGCATTTCACGGCGCAGAACGGAGTCTTTAGACGTATCGTTACCGTCAAAGCGGATATGACGCACATAGAAACGGTTACCAGCATCAACGTTGATGTTTAATTTCACCGTCTTGTCTGCGTCATTAATTTCCGGCTGCGTGACTACACGCGGATAGGCATAGCCATAACGACCCAGCAGCTTCTTGATGTCCTCTTCCATCCGGGTCACTTTCGTCCCGTTGTAGAGTTCACCTGGTTCAATCTTCGTCAATCCTTCGATTTCCGCAGAGTGACCAGCCAAATTGCCTTTCACCGCTACGCCGGACAGCTTGTACTGCTCGCCTTCCGTCATATTGATGGTGATGTAGATACCTTTTTTATCTGGCGTCAGGCTCACCTGTGTGGAATCGATGTTGAAACGCGCATAGCCGCGATCCAGATAGAAACTCCGTAAAGTTTCCAGATCGCCAGACAGTTTTTGTTTCTGGTATTTACGATCGCCGACCACGTTCCACCACGGCACTTCATCACGCAGTTGGAAACGAGAGATCAATTCGTCGGAGCTGAACGCTTTGTTACCGACAATATTAATCTGCTGGATCTTGGCGGAAACACCTTCCGTGAAGACCAGCTTCAGGTCTACGCGGTTACGCGGGAGTGGCGTGACAACGGCTTTAACCGACGCACTGTACTTGCCCACGCTGTAGTAGAAATCTTCCAGTCCTTTTTCGATGCTGGTGAGCGCTGTGCGGTCTAACGCTTCACCGACGCGCACGCCAGAGGCTTCCAGGTTTTCTTTCAGCATGTCGTCTTTGACTGACTTATTGCCGGAAAACGTGACGCTGGCGATGGTTGGGCGTTCTTTCACCTGCACAATCAGCGTTTCGCCATCGCGCAGGACACGAACATCTTCAAAATTTCCGGTCGCAAACAAGGCACGGATGGTATTACCGATATCATCGTCACCGATGGTATCACCAACGCGGACTGGCATACTGAGTAATGCCGCCCCGACGGCAACCCTTTGCAGGCCCTCGAAATGAATGTCCTTCACTACGAACCCGTCTGCACCGTATACGGTTGCGCTGCTAAACAGCAGCGACGCTATGAGCAACTTTTTGATCGCCATCGTTGTTATGCGTTTTTCCTAACCTAATCCCGCGCCTAGAGACGAGAGAAATCATTGAAAAGTGCGAGTCCCATTAACAACATCAGCAACACTGTACCAATGCGATAGCTAACGTCCTGCACACGCTCAGAAACCGGCCTGCCCTTCAACTTTTCAACCGCAAGAAAGAGCAGGTGTCCACCATCCAATACCGGCAGAGGGAACAGATTGATGATCCCCAAATTGACGCTGATTAAGGCCAAAAACATCAGGTAATAAATCAATCCATAATCTGCTGACATTCCTGCGCCCTGAGCAATCGAAATGGGACCACTCAGGTTGTTCAGCTTAACATCCCCCATAACCAGTTTCCCTAACATACTGACGGTCAATTTCATCAGTTGCCAGGTTTTATCTGTTGCCTGGTAGATCGCACTGAACGGCCCATACTGGCGCACAGTCCTGTATTCTTCAGGCAGCGGCGTCACACTTGGCATAACGCCTGCCAGCCCTTCAACTCTGCCACTTCCCACAGATTTGCTGTCTGGCGTTAACGTCAACGGGACGGTTGAGCCATTGCGCTCCACCTCCAGAGCAATAGATTGTCCGGGGTTGTCACGCACAGCGATAACAAAATCACGCCATTGCGCTAGCGCCTGCCCGTCGACTTTAACGATCCTATCTCCGACTTGCAAACCTGCTTTTTCCGCCGCCGACCCAGCCTGCACCTGATGCAGTACCGGCTCAATTTGCGGACCACGCGGAATAATCCCGAGCGAGGCGGCAGGATCTTGCTTATCAGGCTCAAACTGCCATTCGCGTAAATCCAGCGTTTTCTGAACGACACGGTCAGAGCCTAAAGGTGCGGTTCCGATCACAACATCGCTATCGCCGATTTTACCGATCAGGGCCAGACGTGCAGTATCCCAATCAGGCGTTTCGATACCGTCAACGGACTTTAGTTCCGTTCCCGCCGACATTTCCGCCTGCGCAGCAATGGAGTTGGGTAGTATTTCACCCACTACTGGACGCACGCCCGGTACGCCGAGAATAAACACCAGCCAGTACGCCACAATGGCAAACAGGAAATTGGCAATCGGACCCGCGCTAACGATAGCCGCACGCTGCCAGACCGTTTTGCTATTAAATGATTGGTGACGAAATTCTGGCGCAACGGTGTCGACGCGCTCATCCAGCATCTTCACGTAACCGCCAAGTGGGATCAGCGCAATCACGAATTCTGTACCGGTACGATCGCGACGACGCCATAGCGCACGTCCGAAACCGACGGAGAAGCGTTCGACCTTCACACCACAGCGGCGCGCTACCCAGAAATGCCCAAATTCATGGACAGTGACTAGCACACCCAGTGCAATGATAAACGCGGCAAGATTCCAGAGAAAACTCAGCATAAATAGCTCTACCGCTTCATTCTAAGCCACTTTAAACAGCAGCAGCATCAGGCAAGAGAACACAGGAACCGCAGCAGTCAGGCTGTCGATACGATCGAGCACGCCACCGTGCCCCGGAATCAAATGGCTACTGTCTTTGATGCCCGCCTCGCGTTTGAACATACTTTCCGTCAAATCACCCAACACCGAGGCCAGCGCAGCGGCAATAGAACAAATCAACAACGTCGATGGCGCTACCGTTAATGGCGCATACAGGCTAAACAGCACAGAGATGAGCGCCGAGGTTGCCAGGCCACCGAGAAAGCCTTCCCAAGTTTTGCCCGGCGAAACTTTTGGTGCGAGTTTACGCTTACCAAACAGTTTACCGAACATGTAGGCACCGCTGTCCGCGCCCCATACCAGCAGCATGACGTACAGCAGCCACCATGCCCCAGCAAATGGGTTAATCGCGTAATTGTAATGACGAAGCGCGACCATGCCCCAGAAAAACGGCACGATCGTCATGATACCGAACACCAACCGCAATGTACGCGAATGACGCCAGAATGAAGCGGAAGCCGGATAGAACAGCACCAACAGCAGCGCAATACCCCACCACACCAGTGATGACCAGAGCGCAATACTGATTTGCGGAATATGGACGGAATAATGATAGGCCGGGAGTGATAACAGCATCAGCGCCAGCAAGAAACCACACAGGATCGCGAGCCACAGGCGTTGACCATAAGAGGCAAACCCTGCCAACTGACCCCATTCCCATGCCGCCAGCATACAGACAGCCAGCGTAACAAGCGTGAATCCCAGAGGAGGCAGCAAGAACAGTGCTGCAATAACAATCGGGATCAAAATAAAAGCAGTAATCAGGCGATACTTCAGCAAAAGTTCCCCCTAGGATGCATCAGCATCGATAGGTGTTGTTCCCCCGAAGCGGCGCTCGCGTTGTGCAAAAGCATTCAGCGCACCTTCAAAGACTTGTTCATCGAAATCAGGCCAGAGGACATCAGTAAAGTAAAGTTCAGCATAAGCGATTTGCCACAGAAGAAAATTACTGATGCGGTGTTCTCCACCGGTTCTGATCACCAAATCAACCGGAGCCAGATCATGCAGACAGATGTACTGACATAATGACGCTTCATTAATGCTATCAGGGCGCAGAATGCCTTCCTGCACCTGCTCTGCAAGTTGCCGTACTCCCTGAATAATATCCCAACGGCCGCCATAATTCGCGGCAATATTCAGTGTGAGCCCCTGATTCTTTTCCGTCAGTGCTTCTGAACGGCGGATTCGCTCTTGTAAACGCGGACTGAAGCGGCCGATGTCGCCAATCACCCGCAAGCGAACATTGTGCTTGTGCAGGCTTTTCACTTCGCTGTCCAACGCTCTAACAAACAGTTCCATGAGTGCGGAAACTTCCTGCGCCGGACGGTTCCAGTTTTCACTGCTAAATGCGTAAAGTGTCAGTGCGTCCAGCCCTTGGCTCACTGCAAAACTGACCGAACGCCGCACAGCCTTTACACCAGCCTGATGGCCAAAAATCCGCATTTTCCCCCGGCTTTTTGCCCAGCGACCATTGCCATCCATGATAATGGCAACATGCCGCGGCCCGGCGGATGGCAGATCGTTAGTATTTTTTTGATTATCGGACGGCATAACGCGTACTTATTTCCTCAAGCAAGAAATACAACAGTCCTTCCGTAACATCAGACCCCGTTAGCGCAAAAAAAGCCGTGAACGATCACGGCTTAGCTTCACGGTCGATTAAACAACTTTCGCATAATCAACCATTGAGTGGCGCAGACTATACCACCTCCACCGCACATGAACAAATTGTGCCACGGCGCTATCCCGCTATCGCGCGTAATGTGTCAGGGCCTGTGTTGCGACCTGTCTGGCCCAGCGGTCGATAAACAGAACATCATCAACGCTGCTGGGTTCTGGTAATGTAAGTTGTTCAATAACATGGCGATTTACCGCGGCAATATCCGTAAAACGAATCTGCGACTGCAAAAATGCCGCTACCGCAATTTCATTTGCGGCGTTTAATGCCGTGGTGGCCGACTGACCATGATTACAAGCATCAATAGCGAGCTGTAAACAAGGATAGCGTGCATAGTCCGGTGCCAAAAATGTCAGCGCGCCAATCTGGCAAAAATCTAACGCTTTTGCACCTGATGCCACACGTTCAGGATAAGCCATTGCATGGGCAATCGGCGTACGCATATCGGGCGATCCCAACTGCGCCAGAACGCTGCCATCACGGTAACGCACCATCGAGTGAATCACGGACTGCGGATGAATAATGACTTCCATCTGTTCGGCAGAAGCATTAAACAGCCAGCGCGCTTCGATATACTCCAGCCCTTTGTTCATCATCGTGGCAGAATCAACCGAAATTTTTCGCCCCATTGACCAGTTTGGATGCGCACACGCCTGATCTGGCGTCATGTCTGCCAGCGCCGACACCGGAGTTTCACGAAACGGCCCACCAGAACCGGTCAGAACAATACGTTCGACCCCATGCTGCGACAATGAAGCGTAGCCTAATTGACGCTGAATTTGCTCAGGTAAACTCTGAAAAATCGCATTATGTTCGCTATCAATCGGTAAAAGCTGTGCGCCACTTTGCGCCACGGCGTCCATAAAGAGACGTCCGCAGGTAACCAGTGATTCTTTGTTCGCCAACAACACCTGTTTTCCGGCATGAATTGCCGCTAGTGTTGGTAATAACCCCGCCGCACCCACAATCGCGGCCATGACCTGATCGACCCCCTCTAATGCAGCAAGGTCACACGCGGCCTGCTCGCCAGCCAGCACCTCCGTTTTGCAACCATATTCCGCCAACTGCTGGCGCAGGGCAGTTGCTGAGGCTTCATCAGCCATTGAGGCATAGGCGGGTTGGAAAGTGAGGCACTGCTCCAGCATCAACTTGACGTTGTACCCGGCGGATAACGCGCGTACGGCAAATTTATCGGGATTGGCTTTAATGACGGCCAGCGAACTGACGCCAATAGAGCCAGTGGAACCAAGAATTGTCAGTTGCTTCATTAAAAATGCTCTGAATAACCGGATTTGATGACAGGAAGGTACACGAGTCTGAGACGATTACCATGATATATCTCTGCTATCGATCACAGTCACGACAGCCGCAGGCACATACACAGCAAAAAATTGTTTACTACCCAGAGGGGCTAGCCTTCACCCATTCCTTGTATAACCATAAAATAAAGCGCCGCCGGAAAAAAGAGGGCAAGCCCACAGATTCCCTGCGACGCACTATTCAACAGGCTGATTAGAACTCCATCAGCTCCGCTTCTTTCTCTGCCAGAGCAACGTCAACTTTCTTAATGAAGTTGTCAGTCAGCTTCTGCACGTCGTCCTGAGCGCGACGTTCTTCGTCTTCACTGATCGCTTTGTCTTTCAACAGTGCTTTAAACTTGTCGTTAGCATCACGGCGCACGTTACGTACGGAGATACGACCCTGCTCTGCTTCGCCACGAACCACTTTGATCAGGTCTTTACGGCGCTCTTCCGTCAGCGGTGGCAACGGAACACGGATTACGGTACCAGCAGAAGACGGGTTCAGGCCGAGGTCGGAAGCCATGATCGCTTTCTCAACTGCCGGACCAAGCGAACGATCGAATACCGAAATCGCCAGCGTACGGGAGTCTTCTACCACGATGTTAGCGAGTTGGCGCAGTGGCGTTGCGCTGCCATAGTATTCAACCTGAATGCCATCAAGAATACTCGGTGATGCACGGCCGGTGCGGATTCTGTTGATCTGGTTTTTAAACGCTTCAACACATTTGTCCATGCGCGTTTCAGCATCTTTTCTGATTTCATTAGTCACGTTGTGAACCCTTGAAAACTGGTTGCCTGGCAGGCCATGTCAATACATGACCCGGTGAATAATTAATGCCAGCGCGCGGCTGGCGTATGGCGCAATACTGGGGAGTATAGTACCCCATAATTGGCGTGAGCCGTTATTACTGACTAATCAACGTCCCTTCTTTTTCACCCATGACAACGCGACGCAGTGCGCCAGGCTTGTTCATGTTGAAAACACGGATTGGTAAATTATGGTCGCGTGCCAGCGTGAACGCCGCAAGATCCATGACTTTCAGCTCACGTTCTAACACGTCTTGATAGGTTAGCGTTTCGTACATCGTCGCTGAAGGATCTTTCACTGGATCGGCAGAATAGACGCCATCGACTTTTGTCGCTTTCAATACGACATCCGCTTCAATCTCAATGCCGCGCAGACAAGCCGCAGAATCCGTGGTGAAGAAAGGGTTGCCTGTTCCGGCGGAGAAGATCACTACGCGGTTATTACGCAGCAGGCTAATCGCCTCTGCCCAGCTGTAGTTGTCACAGACGCCATTCAGCGGAATAGCAGACATCAGGCGAGCGTTCACATAGGCACGGTGCAACGCATCACGCATTGCCAGACCATTCATGACGGTCGCCAGCATTCCCATGTGGTCGCCCACAACGCGGTTCATACCCGCTTTAGCCAGACCCGCGCCACGAAACAGGTTACCACCGCCGATAACCACACCGACCTGAATGCCTAACTCAACCAGTTCTTTCACTTCCTGAGCCATGCGATCCAGAATGCTCGCATCGATACCAAAACCTTCAGTTCCCTGTAAAGCTTCGCCACTGAGCTTCAGCAGGATTCGTTGATAGACGGGTTTTGCATTGGTTGCCATGGTGTTCTTATCCTACAGGCTGTCGTCGTATTGGGGGATTGTAAAAATCAAAACTGTTCCACTCGGCTCCTATCTGAATGCAGGAAACCAAGCAAACGAAAACTCTTTGGGCTGGATAAAAAGGAACCGCCAACTGGCGGCTCTTTTTTTTGCTATTAAGACTG
Source organism: Pectobacterium brasiliense (assembly GCF_016950255.1). Taxonomy (NCBI): domain Bacteria; kingdom Pseudomonadati; phylum Pseudomonadota; class Gammaproteobacteria; order Enterobacterales; family Pectobacteriaceae; genus Pectobacterium; species Pectobacterium brasiliense. The sequence continues at coordinate 1,999,016 of NZ_JACGFN010000001.1, forward strand.
CTTACTCATTGCTGCAACTTCAGCAGCAAAGTCAGTCTCAACTTTCTCAATACCTTCACCCACTTCGAAACGGATGAAGTTAGTCACGTCAGCGTTGTGCTCTTTCAGCAGTTGACCAACAGACTTAGCTGGATCCATAACGAAAGGCTGACCCGTCAGAGAAACTTCACCGGTGAATTTCTTCATACGGCCTTCAACCATTTTCTCTGCGATTTCTTTCGGCTTGCCAGACTGCATCGCGATTTCTAACTGAACCTGGTACTCTTTCTCTACCACTTCAGCAGACACGTCTTCTGGCTTAACAAATTCTGGTTTGCTTGCTGCAACGTGCATAGCCAGGTGTTTAACCAGCTCTTCGTCAGCGCCTTTAGCGGCAACCAGAACACCGATGCGCGCACCGTGTTGGTAGTTACCCAGAACTTCGCCTTCCAGAGCGGAAACGCGACGAATGTTGATGTTCTCACCAATTTTCGCAACCAGTGCAACACGCTCTTCTTCGAACTGTGCTTTCAACACGTCAACGTCAGTGATTTTGCCTGCAACCGCAGCGTCCAGCACTTTGTCAGCAAATGCCTGGAAACCAGCATCTTTAGCAACGAAGTCGGTCTGGCAGTTAACTTCCAGGATCACAGCGTAGTTACCGTCGATCTTAGTTTTGATCACGCCATCAGCAGCAACGTTACCTGCTTTCTTCGCTGCTTTAATTGCGCCAGATTTACGCATGTTTTCGATTGCCAGCTCGATGTCGCCGTTAGCTTCAACCAGCGCTTTCTTACATTCCATCATGCCCGCAGCGGTACGCTCACGCAGCTCTTTTACCAGGGATGCGGTAATTTCAGCCATTCTAAAATCCTCGGAAGATTTGTTCTGCCTGGTCGTCACGACCAAACAGCTTTAAAAGTGAAAAAGGGGCCATAAAAAGGCCCCTAACCAAACTAGTACTACCTGGTTAATAAGGGCTCAACGAGCCAGACTTATTATTCAGCTTCTACTAAGCCTTCTTCTGCCTGCACAGCCAGATCTTGAGAACGGCCTTCGCGGACAGCAGTAGCAACAGCGCTCAGGTACAGGCTAACTGCACGGATTGCGTCATCGTTACCAGGGATGATGTAGTCAACGCCATCTGGATCGGAGTTGGTATCAACCACTGCGAATACCGGAATACCCAGGTTGTTAGCTTCTTTGATTGCGATGTGCTCGTGATCGGCGTCGATAACGAACAGCGCGTCTGGCAGACCGCCCATATCTTTGATACCGCCCAGGCTGTTTTCCAGCTTGTCCAGTTCACGAGTGCGCATCAGCGCCTCTTTTTTGGTCAGCTTGTCGAACGTGCCGTCTTGAGATTGGGTTTCCAGATCTTTCAAACGTTTGATGGACTGACGAACGGTTTTCCAGTTAGTCAGCATACCGCCCAACCAACGATGGTTCACGAAGAACTGATCGCAGTTGTTGGCTGCATCTTTTACCGCTTCGCTTGCTGCGCGCTTAGTACCAACGAACAGAATTTTGCCTTTGCGAGAAGCAATTTTGCTCAGCTCAGCCAGAGCGTCGTTGAACATTGGTACAGTTTTTTCAAGGTTGATGATGTGAACTTTGTTACGTGCACCGAAGATGAATGGCTTCATTTTCGGGTTCCAGTAACGGGTCTGGTGACCAAAGTGTACGCCAGCCTTGAGCATATCGCGCATGGAAACAGTTGCCATGATTACCTCTATTAATTAAGTATGGGGTTATGCCTCCACATGTCCCATTGCGCCGACCCCATCCGGTGAAACACCTCAGGAGCACCCCGGCGAACGTGCCGACATGTGTGTGTTATTTACACAAAGTGAGTTTAGTCGATGTGGTTGAATACCGTATAACCGATATCCAGCCGGATCATCGGCGCGCTTTATACCATAAATCCCTCAGCGACACCAACATTTGTTATTCAATCGTCCACAAATCAGAATGATAGTTTGGCAAGCCAGCGGCATGGCTGGTAACATAAGTTATTAGTTATCGCTCTTAATTTTTGTGCTTAACAGGCACCTGCGGACAATCATCAATGGCAATTTCAATTAAAACTCCTGAAGACATCGAAAAAATGCGCGTAGCTGGCCGTCTGGCTGCCGAAGTCCTGGAAATCATCGAACCTCATGTGGTACCGGGCGTGAGCACTGCTGAATTAGACAGAATCTGTCACGATCACATCACCAACAAGCAGCAGGCCATTTCTGCTTGTCTGGGCTACCACGGTTTCCCGAAATCCGTCTGCATTTCCATCAACGAAGTGGTGTGTCACGGCATTCCTAGCGAAGAACGCATTTTGAAAGACGGCGATATCGTCAACATCGACGTCACCGTAATCAAAGACGATTTCCATGGCGATACCTCAAAAATGTTTATCGTCGGCAAACCCACCATTCTGGGTGAGCGCCTCTGCCGTATCACGCAGGAAAGCCTCTATCTGGCACTGAAAATGGTTAAGCCGGGCATTCGCCTGCGTTCGTTGGGCAAAGCGATCCAGCAGTTTGCGGAAGGGAATAACTTCTCCGTAGTGCGTGAGTATTGCGGTCACGGCATCGGAAAGGGCTTCCACGAAGAGCCACAGGTTCTGCACTACGATGCGGACGACGGTGGCGTAGTGCTGCAAGCGGGTATGGCATTTACGATCGAGCCTATGCTCAATGCCGGTGATTACCGTATCCGTACGATGAAAGACGGCTGGACGGTAAAAACCAAAGATCGCAGCTTGTCGGCACAGTACGAGCATACTATTGTGGTAACCGATAACGGCTGCGAAATAATGACGTTGCGAAAGGATGAAACCATCCCCAACATCATCACGCATGAACAGTAAACACTAAGCCGGCAGATGCCGGCTTTTTTTATGGCGTGCAGAAAGCACGCCCCCCTTCGGGCCGCCGCAAGCGACGTTGAAAAACGCGCTCTGCGTTTTTTTATGGGCTGCGCTATGACAGATAACCGCTTTTCGCCAGACAGTACACCACCTGACGCTGCCTCATCAAACAGCCCTATAGACCCCATTGCACCCGCACAGTTGCCCGCTTCACCGCTGACCTACGCGGATGACATGATCGATTGTCAGACGTTAAAACAGCAGTTGGAACTGTTTCAGCTTTGGCTCGGTTCAGAATTCCGTTCCGGCGTCAGCGCAGAAAAGCTGATTGATGCCAGAACCTTGTTCATCGATCGTCTGTTGCAGCGGCTATGGTATTTCTACGGCTTTGAAAATATCGCGCAAACTTCACTGGTCGCCGTAGGCGGATATGGCCGCGGTGAATTACACCCGCTTTCCGATATCGACGTGCTGGTATTGAGCCAGACAGCGCTGAGTGAAGAACATTCCCAGCGCGTCGGCCAATTCATCACCCTACTGTGGGATTTGAAGCTGGAAGTCGGCCATAGCGTCAGAACGCTGGAAGAGTGCTTACAGGAAGGACGCGCAGATATTTCCGTTGCCACCAACCTGATCGAATCCCGCATGATATGCGGCGACGTCGCCCTATTTCTCTCGCTGCAAAAAAACGTATTCAGTGATGAATTTTGGCCGTCAGACACGTTTTTCCCGGCAAAAATCGCCGAACAGCAGGAACGCCATCAGCGCTACCACAGCACCAGCTACAATCTGGAGCCCGACATCAAAAGCAGTCCGGGCGGGTTACGCGACATTCACACACTGTTGTGGGTCGCGAGACGTCACTTTGGCGCGACGTCGCTCAATGAAATGGTCGGTTTCGGCTTTCTCACCGAGGCGGAACGTAAAGAGCTGAACGAGTGCCAAAGCTTTTTGTGGCGCATCCGCTTCGCCCTGCATCTGATCCTACCGCGTTACGACAACCGGCTGCTGTTCGACAGGCAGTTGAACGTCGCACAGCTGCTGCAATATCAGGGGGAAGGCAACACGCCAGTCGAGCGCATGATGAAGGATTTCTACCGTATGACGCGTCGCGTCAGCGAGTTGAACCAGATGCTGTTGCAGCTCTTTGACGAAGCGATTCTGGCGCTGGACGCGAGTGAAAAGCCCCGCCCGATTGACGATGAATTTCAGCTACGCGGCAATCTGCTGGACCTGCGCGATGAAAACCTGTTTATCAAAAAACCGGAAGCCATCATGCGCATGTTCTACCTGATGGTACGCAACCGTGACATCAGCGGTATTTACTCCACCACATTGCGCCAGTTGCGCCATGCTCGTCGCCATCTCGCCAGCCCGCTTTGCACCATCCCAGAAGCGCGCCAGCTGTTCATGAATATTCTGCGCCACCCGCATGCAGTAAGCCGTGCGCTGCTGCCAATGCATCGCCACAGCGTGCTGTGGGCATATATGCCGCTGTGGGGGAACATCGTCGGCCAGATGCAGTTCGATCTGTTTCACGCTTATACGGTGGATGAGCACACGATCCGCGTTCTGCTCAAGCTGGAAAGCTTCGCGGACGAGGATACGCGGCCACAGCATCCGCTGTGCGTCGAGCTCTACCCTCGCCTGCCGCAACCCGAATTATTGCTGCTGGCCGCGCTGTTCCACGATATCGCGAAAGGCCGCGGGGGCGATCACTCTGAGTTGGGTGCGCAGGATGTGCTGGAGTTTGCCGCGCTACACGGGCTGAATTCGCGTGAAGCTCAGCTGGTTTCCTGGCTGGTGCGCTGCCACCTGCTGATGTCCGTCACCGCACAGCGTCGCGACATTCAGGATCCCACCGTCATTCAGCAATTTGCTACGGAAGTACAGAGCGAAACCCGTCTGCGCTATCTGGTGAGCCTGACGGTTGCGGATATCTGCGCCACCAATGAAACGCTGTGGAACAGCTGGAAACAGAGCCTGTTGCGTGAACTCTATTTCGCGACGGAAAAACAGCTGCGCCGCGGCATGCAAAATACACCAGATTTACGCGAACGCGTCCGGCATCACCGCTTGCAGGCGCTGGCGCTGCTGCGTATGGACAATATTGACGAAGAAGCGCTGCACCACATCTGGAGCCGCTGTCGGGCCGATTATTTCCTGCGCCATTCGCCAAACCAGCTTGCCTGGCACGCGCGCCACTTGCTGGAGCATGATGTCAACAAACCGCTGGTGCTGATCAGCCATCAGGCCAGCCGTGGCGGTACAGAGATCTTTATATGGAGTCCGGACAGGCCTTATCTTTTCGCGGCGGTCGCCGGTGAACTGGATAGACGCAACCTCAGCGTGCACGATGCACAGATTTTTACCAGCCGCGACGGCATGGCGATGGATACGTTCATCGTGCTGGAACCGGACGGCAGCCCACTGGCGCAGGATCGGCATGAAATGATACGCCACGCGCTGGAACAGGCGCTGACACATCGGCACTATCAACATCCGCGTGTGCGCCGACCGTCACCCAAGTTGCGCCACTTCAGCGTACCAACGGAAGTCAACTTCCTGCCGACACATACGGACCGACGCAGCTACATGGAGCTCAGCGCGCTTGACCAACCGGGACTGCTAGCGCGTATCGGTGAGATTTTTGCCGATCTCAACCTGTCGCTGCACGGCGCACGCATTTCCACGATCGGCGAACGGGTAGAGGATCTTTTCATTCTGGCCGACAGCGACAGGCGGGCATTAAAGCCGGATTTACGCCTTAAATTGCAAGAACGGTTGACAGAAGCCCTTAACCCAAACGATAAAGTACCATTGAGTTAATTTTTACAATCAGGAAAGAGAAATCAGGATGCACCAACAATTACAGAACATCATTGAGACGGCTTTCGAGCGCCGTGCTGAAATCACTCCGGCAAACACAGACACCGTCACGCGTGAAGCCGTCAATCAGGCTATCAACCTGCTGGATAGCGGCGCTCTGCGCGTTGCAGAGAAAATCGATGGCCAGTGGGTTACCCATCAGTGGCTGAAGAAAGCCGTACTGCTCTCTTTCCGTATTAACGATAACCAACTTATCGAAGGCGGAGAAACACGCTTTTTCGACAAAGTACCTATGAAATTCGCTGACTATGATGAAGCGCGTTTCCAGCGTGAAGGCGTGCGCGTTGCACCACCAGCCAGCGTACGTCGCGGTGCTTATATCGCACGTAACACCGTGCTGATGCCGTCTTACGTCAACATCGGCGCTTACGTTGATGAAGGCACTATGGTCGATACGTGGGTAACCGTAGGTTCCTGTGCTCAGATCGGTAAAAATGTTCACCTGTCCGGCGGCGTCGGCATCGGTGGTGTTCTGGAGCCATTACAGGCTAACCCAACCATCATCGAAGATAACTGCTTCATCGGTGCGCGTTCTGAAGTTGTGGAAGGCGTTGTCGTTGAGGAAGGTTCCGTCATCTCCATGGGCGTGTTCATCAGCCAAAGCACCCGTATTTACGATCGTGAAACCGGTGAAATCCACTATGGCCGCGTCCCAGCTGGCTCCGTTGTGGTTTCCGGCAACCTGCCGTCCAAAGATGGCAGCCACAGCCTGTACTGTGCAATCATTGTGAAGAAAGTGGATGCGAAAACCCGCGCTAAAGTGGGAATCAATGAGTTATTACGCTCCATCGACTAAACTAGAAACGGCGGGTTAATCACCCGCCGTTTTTTTATGCTCGAACGATAAGTTATTTATATGTTCCCTAAATACTTCGGTATGGCGGGTATAAACAGCGTAGGTTCTCGCTGGCATGATAATCAGGACTATCTAAAAAACCGAGAAGGTGACGCTATGTATGACAATCTAAAAAGCCTGGGCATTACCAATCCCGATGATATCGATCGCTATAGCCTACGTCAGGAAGCAAACAACGACATCCTGAAGATCTATTTTCGTAAAGATAAGGGCGAGTTTTTCGCTAAAAGCGTGAAGTTCAAGTATCCGCGTCAGCGCAAAACCATCGTCGCAGATAACTCTGGACAGGGCTACAAAGAGATCAACGAGATCAGCCCAAATCTGCGCTATGTGATTGATGAATTAGACAAGATTTGCCAGCAGGAACAGGTTGAAGTCGATCTGAAACGCAAAATCCTTGACGATCTGCGTCATCTGGAAAGCGTCGTTTCCAACAAAATTACCGAAATCGAAGCGGATTTAGAGAAGCTGACCAAGAATCGCTAAGGCGATGATCTCCACAGGCCGCAAACGAAAACGGGAGCACACAGGCTCCCGTTTGTCATTTCAGCACGGCATCACTGTGCGTCAACTAAATCCGCCCATGCTTCAACCCACGGGCATGAAATCACTTCCGGTTCTGGATGCTCGACGGCATCAACCTCCAAAACATCACCCAGGCGCTTAGCACCAATTTCCTGCAACAGCGCATCGAACAGATGACCACCCGCGCAGAAATTCGGGTAACTGCTGTCACCCAGCGCAATCACGCCATAGCGCAGCGCAGGCTGGTAACCACCTTTGTCACGCAGTGCGGCGTAAAGCGGAACAATAGAATCAGGCAACTGGCCTTGTCCCGTCGTCGACGTGACAACTAAAACCGTCTGCTCGCGGTAGTCCAGCCAGGATTCCAGCGTCGCATCTTCAAAGACCTTAACCTCGTGCCCACGATCTCTGAGAATATTTTCGGCTTCTTCGGCCACCAGCAATGCATTCCCGTAGACCGTACCAACAAAAATACCAATCTGCGCCATGCTTCTGACTCCCTTTTTAATTCGATATATGTAATACAAAAATAAGACGGTGGTAATAAGACCGCTATTACTCGACGAAATGCTCGCTATCCTGACCTGAGTCGGCAGGAAACTCAACCCCTTCAAACTCAGGGAGAATCCCCTGCCAGCCAAACTGAGTCATCACCCCCTGCCACGGCGCATCCCAACGCGCCTGCAACGTCAATGGCTGCCCGCTCACCGGATGATTCAGCTGCAACTCGCTGGCATGCAGCATGAGCCTGCCGCAGGAGAAATGCGATTCCATACCGCGATTGTGTCGCAAGTCGCCGTGCGCGGTATCGCCGATAATCGGATGGTGGATATGTGACATATGGCGGCGGAGCTGGTGTTTGCGCCCGGTCTGCGGCTTCAGCTCCATCAGACTGTAGCGTGCCGTTGGGTAACGGCCGATGGCAACCGGCATCTCGACCTGCGCCAAGGAACGGTAATGCGTGACAGCAGGCTGCGGGGCCTTATCAGGATTGGTAAACTTGTCGGCGATCTTGTCCAACTCTTCGGTGAGCGCATAATCGATCACGCCATCGTCCAGCACATAGCCCCGCACAACGGCATGATACATTTTCTGCATCTGATGCGATTCAAACTGCTGGGATAACGCACGCGCGACCTCACTGGACAACGCGAGCAGCAACACGCCGGATGTCGGCCTGTCGAGACGATGAACGGTATACACGTGCTGGCCGATCTGATCGCGCACGGTCTGCATCACCACGACTTTTTCTTTGCGATCCAGCCAGCTACGATGAACTAACCAGCCGCTGGGTTTATTGACGGCAACCAGATGCTCATCCTGATAAATAATCTCAAGCATCGTGCGCGGCGCCATCCTGTGCATCCGGGCGGAACAGCTCATCAAGCAGCCCGATACGCAACAGAACCGCCGCCGTCTCTTCTGGTAACCCTTCCAGCGCTTCTTCAAAATAAGGCAGCAAAACCAGCTCAGCGGGCAGTGCTAGCTCGCTGTCCAATAAGGCATGCATGCGCGGCAAAAAGACCCACTGCAACCACTCTTCGGGTTTCATGGTATCGAGGCTGAAGGGCTCCGTGCTGTTAAACGCTTCCTCTTCCGGCGGAACAACCTGCCAGAAAGGGCTTTCCCGCAACGCGCGCTCAATATCGAATAATGACTGACGAACCTGGTTCTCTCTACTCATGCGGTTTCTCGCCCTTGACGCCAACAGTAATGGCGGCAAAGCATAGCACTGATATCAACCTGACCCAATCGCCAGTGAAAAGACACCTCGGCTACTCACTCCCCCCAGGCACATTCTACATCTCTTGCTCAAACAGCGTGCAAAATCCCTCTAAATTGGAGAAAAGTTGCTGCGTTCGTTCCTGACCCAGCGCTCCAAAAGCCCGCTCACTTAATATCTGCGATTGCGTCAAAATCGGTTGAGTGCGCTTTTTCCCCAGCTCCGTCAGCGTCAAGATCTTTTCCCGCTTGTCATGTTCGCTTTCGGTGATATCAATCAGCCCTTGTTCTTTGAATAACTTGCAGATGCTAAACACGGTTTGTTTAGGCAGGCTCCATCGCTCACAAATATATTTTTGCGTGCATTTTCCATCTGGAGATACCGCCAAAGAGTGCAGCACCGCAAAGGCGTTTTGATTAAAGCCTAACTTCTTCATCCACTGCTGAAACAAGTTATCAAGGTGATTGAGTTGTCTGCCTAACTCATCTAATCGATGCATATGAAATATCCTACAAATGGGCTAATCGCTTAAAATCGCCAGGGTAATAAAATCCACTCACTGCATTATCTACCCAACATATTTCGGGTGACAGAGGCATTGATAGAATTACCCGTCCCATCCATAGGCTTTGCGCTATTGGGAACGACAACCGCTCGACTCAGCGTTGCCACTTCCCCAGTCACTGATACTTGCCAGCTTCCGAGGAAGTCATTCGGCGACGGCCTTCCATGCCGCCGCACTATAGTGGATACAAATTGTATTGGATACGAACTGTATTGGGTGCGATGTACGTTAGTACACTTTTTCCCCTTTGAAATAGGTTGCCAACACCTTGGTATCTTTCAGTTTTTCCAGCCCTGCGCTGCCAACATCGGTATCCACGATAATAAAGTCGGCATTTTTCCCTTCCTCAAGACTGCCGGTTATCTCGCTAATACCAAGCTGCTTCGCGCCATTAATCGTGTAAGCCTGCAAGCTTTGGCTGAACGTCATTGCCGCCTCGGTTGGGGGGAGATAGCCAGCATTTGGCTGGCTGCGTTTGGTGGCATGATACATTTGACTGAACGGGTTCACTGCATCAAAGGTATTCGCAGGATAGTCAGAGCCGAACGTTACCGCTACGCCCTCCCGTGCCGCTTGTCCAAGCAGATATTGATGATTGTAGGCATCCTGACCAATTTTGGTTTTGGTCTCATCTTTTTCATTGACCACCGTCCAGTTTGGCGTCGTTTGCAGGAATAGATTGTCTTTCATGGCGGCAAACTTCTGTACGCCCTGCGGCTCAAACACCTGATTGTGGGCAATCACGCGAGCCAGTTGCGGATTAATTTTTTTGTTAGCCTCAAAGGCGTCTAAAATCGACTGCTGGGCTTTATCGCCTATCGCGTGTACATGCACAGAGAAGCCCGCTTTCAACGCCGCAGCGACATTGTCGTTAATCTGCTGCTGGCTTAAAAATGGCTCGACGACGTTACCGTTGGGATAAGGCTGGTACATCGCTCCAGAATCCATTTCAATCGTGCCATCCATGAATAATTTATACAGATTCATGGACAAATTACCCTGATGATATTTTTCACGCAGAGCTTTAAGGCTGGCAATATTTTGTTCAGTCGATTTGGCCGCATCATAAAAATAACCGCGCTGATAATATACCTTCAACTTTCCCTGATCGTTTAAGCGGGCAATGGCAGCCACTGTCGTGCTAAACGTATCGCCGACATCGGTAATCGCCGTAAAACCCAGCGAGTGGTAGGTCTTTAAAATCGGTTGGAGTTTCTCGGCAACGTTTTCTACCGCGTTAAATTGCTGTGCATCGACAACATTGTGCATCGCACTTTCGTGCATAAAACCGGTAGGATTGCCTTTGTTATCGCGCTCAAAATAATGCTTACCCGGAATAGGATCGGGCGTGCTTGCATCGACGTGGGCGACCTTCAGCGCAGCGCTATTCGCCCACCCCGCATGCATACCGCTGTCATAGACCACGATCGGAACGCTCTCAGACACCGAGTCTAAATCAGCGGCAGTCGGTACCCCCCCTGACGGCAACCCCAGCGAGGCAACATTAAATCCTTGCGCCAACAAATAATTAGCTTTCGGGTGTGCAACCAAATACGCTTTTAATTGGCTAAGAATCTGTGGCAGGGTTGCTGCGCCGTCAACATACACAAAATCACCCGCTTCCATCACGGCGACCGTTGCTGGATGGGCGTGACTTTCAATAAAGCCAGGCAGTACCGTTTTTCCTTCTAAATCAACCAACTCGGTAGCCGTTGCTTTGAATGGCTTTGCCCCATCATTTCCACCGACGTAGACAATTTTGCCCTGATCCACCACCAGAACGGACGCCGTTGGCTGCCGATCGTTAACGGTATAAATCCGTGCATTTTCATAGACGGTGTGTGCGAAAGCGTGGCTGGTAAACAGGCCAAGTGTGACTGACAGCATTTTTACATTGAATTTCATCACTGCGTTTTCCTTTGCTAAATAGTCCGATAATTTACTAAAAAGCTAATTTAGTAAATTTTCAGACTAAGTGCAAATTATGAACGCTGATTCAACGTCAATATTCAGCGATGACTTAGGTATTACGTTTTGCGCATTGCTGATTCGCTAGCGCGACATCCCTGCGTTCAGGGGAAAGGCGCTTGTAGTACAGGAAAAAATAATACAGGCAAAAAATTGGGGGTACTGATTGCTCAGTACCCCCGGTTCGTTTTATAGCTATCCCGCTACACATTTGCATCCCTGCTCATCCGTGAAAACTTTTCCTTTTTGGTCGTCCTAACCCACAATCCTTGCTGGCGTCCCACTTTCTTCCTGACGTTTCCATCCTGTATCTTCCGTGATTCAATCCCTTTAGGCTCCTGCCCCACCGATATTCCTAATCGGCTCTCGGTCTCCTTCCTGGAGGTGTCCCTGATTTCATCCTGAAACCATGTTTCTTCCTGAAAACTGTTCTTCTTCCTGAAAACAACGCTTCTTCCTGAAGCGACTGTTTCTTCCTAAAACAGTGTTTATCCTTAAAACAGCGTTTCTTCCTAAAACAATGCCTCTTCCTGAAACAATGTTTCTTCCTGAAAATAACCCGAGTGCAGTAACGTTATTTTGTTACCTATAGTAACGGTTACACACACTGTAACCGGTTACTAACTTAAGTAATAAGATGTATTAATTGTCAGCTTTCAGCAAGGGGTAATTGACAGTGTTTCTCAACGCCCCTTAAGTGACCCTACAGATTTTTGTTATAATTAACTAATTAATAATGAAAAAATAAAAATGAAACATATTTTCAACATTAAAGATAAGACATTTCTTACAGAGAATGTAAGAGATCTCTCACAAGGCAGAAAGTGAAATTCGATTAACCATTAGACCGCTAATGGATTAAGGCCAGAAAGAAACGCCGCTAGCGTTGGTGCTAAGGTCTGACGTTTTTTGGTGCCGAATTCTTCCAGGATGATTTCCCCGGAAACATTACACAGCGACACCATTGTCAGCTCTGAATCGGTCGTTGCTAAAAACAGCGTCGGCGTGAGCTTAAGGCGCTTCTGCGTTAATAAATGACCAATCAGATTCTCCTGCATCCGGGTGAAATCCTCTTCGCTCCACACCTGCAACAGCTGGCACGATAGCGAATCAAACTGCGCCGTCATATCCCCGGCATACTGCGCGGTGTAAAAAGCATGAATATCAGGATGCAGGCTGATTTCCAGCGCACGTTCCACACCATCCAATGCGGCTGAAGGCACAAAAGGCTGCGGCAACCAGTAAACCGTATCGTCATGATTTTCGATAATACACGGGGAAGGTATACCGTAAAGTGCTTCACTGGCGGGCAAATTCCCCTTTTCCTGCTGCCAGCAGGCAACATAGCGCTGGGTAAACGCCGTCAGCGCTGAAACAACCTCATGCTCCATAATTTTTCTCATCACTCTTTTAGTCAGGTTACACTATTCGCTATCACGCTTATCACATCAAGGTAACAGCATGTCCGTCTATGACAAGCATCAGGCCCTAAGCGGGCTGACACTGGGCAAACCCACCCCCTATCATGACCGCTATGATGCCGCACTTCTGCAACCCGTGCCACGTAGCCTGAACCGCGATCCACTCGGCATTTATCCTGACAGCCTGCCTTTTCATGGCGCGGATATCTGGACGCTCTATGAGCTTTCCTGGCTGAACAATCGCGGCGTGCCTCAGGTGGCCGTTGGTGAAATGCATCTCAATGCGGAAAGCCTGAATCTGATTGAATCAAAAAGTTTTAAGCTGTATCTGAACAGCTTTAATCAGACGGCATTCGACAGTTGGGAAAGCGTACGCGCAACGTTAGCCAAGGATCTGGCGCATTGCGCACAGGGGGATGTCAGCATCACGCTTTTCAAACTCAGCGAGCTTGAAGGCCAGCCGATAGCGGGATTCACAGGTGAGTGCATCGACGACCAGGACATTCAGATCGACAGCTACGACTTCAACGCCGACTATCTGGCGCACAACGAACAGGACGCGCCTGTCGTTGAAGAAACGCTGGTCAGCCACCTGCTGAAATCCAACTGTTTGATCACCCATCAGCCTGACTGGGGCTCGGTACAGATTCAGTACTGCGGCAAGCGCATCAACCGTGAAGCGCTGCTGCGCTACATTGTCTCGTTTCGTCATCATAACGAATTTCACGAACAGTGTGTGGAACGAATTTTTAACGACATCATGCGCTACTACCAGCCGGAAAAACTCAGCGTGTATGCCCGCTATACCCGCCGCGGCGGGCTGGACATCAATCCATGGCGCAGCAATACCCCGTTTAACGCGCCAAATGGACGCCTGCCGCGCCAGTAACCGACCGATAAATCGCAGGCTTGCACGGTAATATGCGTAGCGTCACGCAAGTTAGGCAGCAGACTTCTGCCAACATTGGAAAAAATGATGGCAGCGCGTTAAGGTGGTGTGCCAGACAACAAAAGATCCATAACGTCTGAACGGTGCTCAAGTAGGTTTCATTTAGGCCGCGATATTTAACGCATGCGCGTTCCGTATGGTGTCTAAAATGAATGACATTCGTGCCGTGCTGCTGAAACGTCGAGCGTGTAACAACGGAACGTGCTCTCGGCAGCCAGCATGGCATCGCGAATTATATTGCGTTTCAAGGAGCAAAATTGATTACACATATCAGCCCATTGGGATCGATGGATTTGTTATCGCAGTTGGAAGTGGACATGCTGAAAAGCACAGCCAGCAGCGATCTCTACCGTTTGTTTCGCAACTGTTCCCTCGCCGTACTGAATTCCGGTAGCCAGACAGATAACAGCAAAGAGCTGCTGTCTCGTTATGAAGATTTTGATATCAACGTGCTGCGCCGCGAGCGCGGCGTCAAACTGGAGTTGGTGAACCCGCCGGAAGACGCCTTCGTCGACGGCAACATCATTCGAGCCTTGCAGGCTAACCTGTTCGCCGTATTGCGCGACATTCTGTTCGTCAATGGCCAAATTGCCAGCGCGGGCCGCTATCAGAACCTGAATCTGGAAAATTCCGCCCATATTACCAATCTGGTGTTCTCTATCCTGCGTAATGCCAGAGCGCTCCACGTCGGGGAAGAGCCAAACATGGTGGTTTGCTGGGGCGGTCACTCGATTAATGAAATCGAATACCAGTACGGCCGCAAGGTAGGCAGTCAGCTCGGCCTGCGTGAACTGAATATCTGTACGGGCTGCGGTCCGGGCGCGATGGAAGCGCCAATGAAAGGTGCCGCCGTCGGTCACGCGCAGCAGCGCTATAAAGAAGGACGCTTCATCGGTATGACTGAACCGTCCATCATTGCCGCTGAACCACCGAATCCGCTGGTCAATGAACTGATTATCATGCCGGATATCGAAAAGCGTCTGGAAGCCTTTGTCCGTATCGGACATGGCATCATTATTTTCCCCGGCGGGGTCGGAACGGCGGAAGAGTTCCTCTATCTGCTGGGCATTATGATGAACCCGGAGAACAGCGAGCAGGTGCTGCCGATTATCCTGACCGGGCCGGAGGAAAGTGCAGACTATTTCCGCGTGCTGGACGAATTCATTGTTAGCACGCTGGGCCGTCAGGCGCGTCGTTACTACTCGATCATCATTAATGATGCCGCAGAAGTCGCCCGTCAGATGAAGAAAGCGATGCCGCAGGTGAAAGAAAGCCGACGCCACACGGGCGATGCCTACAGCTTTAACTGGTCATTGCGCATCGCACCCGATCTGCAACTGCCTTTTGAGCCGACACATGAAAATATGGCCGATCTCAACCTGCACCCTAATCAGCCCGCTGAAGAGTTGGCTGCCGCGCTGCGTCGGGCGTTCTCCGGCATTGTGGCTGGTAATGTGAAGGAAGTCGGTATTCAGGCGATTGAGCAACGTGGGCCGTACAAAATTCACGGCGACCCGCAGATGATGAAAAGCATGGATACGCTGCTACAGGGCTTTGTCGCACAGCAGCGCATGAAGCTGCCCGGCAGTGCCTATATCCCCTGCTACGAAATCTGCTCCTAACGGTTTACCGCTCGATCGTACCTCTGTGGGGAAGTCTGGCTTCCCCCTCTTATCACATCAGGAATTACGCGATGCCCGTCCATTTGCTGATTGTCGACGCGCTCAATCTGATACGTCGCATTCATGCGGTACAAGGTTCGCCTTGTATCACAGCATGCCAACATGCGCTGCATCAACTCATCCAAAACAGTCAGCCTACGCATGCTGTCGCCGTCTTTGATGATGAAGATCGCGATACCAGCTGGCGCCACCAACTCTTGCCGGACTACAAGGCAGGACGCACGCCAATGCCGGATAATCTGAAGCAGGAACTCCCGCAGATTAAAGCAGCATTTGCCGCCGTTGGCGTAGCAAGCTGGCATAGCTCCGGCAATGAAGCCGACGATCTGGCGGCTACGCTGGCCGCCAAGCTGTCATCCGCAGGTCATCAGGCAACGATCGTGTCGACTGACAAAGGGTATTGCCAGCTACTGGCACCATACATTCAGATCCGAGATTACTTTCAGAAACGCTGGCTGGATCTACCGTTTATCGAACAGGAATTTGGTGTGTCACCGCAGCAGCTTACGGACTACTGGGGGCTGGCAGGCATTAGCAGCAGTAAGATTCCGGGCGTCGCAGGAATCGGCCCTAAAAGTGCCACACAGCTTTTGCAACAGGCAGGGAGTCTGGAGGCGTTGTATCAGCAATTGGATACCGTACCGGAGAAGTGGCGTAAGAAGCTGGAGCAGCATAAAGAAATGGCGCTGATCAGTCGTCAGGTTGCGACACTGCGCACCGATTTAACGCTTAATGGCAATCTTCAACAGTTGAGGCTGCCGGTGCAGAATAGCGCTCAGCCGCATTCTCACTAGCAGATAAATACGGATGCGTACCTGAGTGACCTCAGATACGCACCAGCTCGAGACTATCGCTCGTCGCGACGGCCGGGCACCGCGCTCCAGAAACGACGAACATGCACGGTGATTTCCTCACGGTCATGGTACAAATGCTTGGCATGCACTTCAGCATTAACGCCATTTTCGCTCAGGCGCTCACGCAGCACGGCCAGATTCTGCGATACCTCTTCATAGCGCTTCTTCATCGGCAACTTCAGGTTGAATATCGCTTCACGACACCAGCCCTTGATCAGCCAATCACTCATCAGGCTGGTGACTTTCGCCGGTTTCTCCACCATATCGCACACCAGCCAATACACGTTATTACGCGGTACTTCGAAGCGGAAACCATCCGCCTGATGGTGCATCACCTGTCCGGTATCCATCAGGCTCGGTGCCATTGGGCCGTTGTCTACCGCATAAACCATCATGCTGCGTTTAACCAGTTGGTAAGTCCAGCCGCCGGGGCAGGCACCTAAATCCACCGCGTACATGCCGCTGCCCAGACGCTCATCCCACTCGTCGGCAGGAATAAAGACGTGAAACGCTTCTTCCAGCTTCAGTGTCGAGCGGCTTGGTGCATCAGAAGGGAATTTGAGGCGTGGGATCCCCATATAAAACGGTGAATTGTTATTGCTATAAGAGTAACCGGCATAGCAGCAGCCGGGCGCAATGAACAGCACATGGAGCACCGGGCGATCCGCTTTTTCATAGCCCAGCAGAATTTTGTGCTCGCGCAATGCCGCGCGCAGCGGCACGGTAAATTTGCGGCAGAACTTCATCAGCTCTTTGCTTTCATTGGTGTCGGGAACTTCAACGCGCAGCTCTCCCGCACGTTCAATCGCTCCCGTCAGCATACCAACGATGGGCGTGATACGATCTTCTGGCGGCAGGTCGCGTAGCAGTTCACCGCTCACGAACATCTGGCGCGCAAAAATCAGCTCATGAAACGGCAGCGTTTTGACCAGACGTTCGGCATCTTCATGCTGATAGCATTCAAATACGACGTAGCCGCTGTTCTCTTTAACCCGCGCGAAGCCGAAAGCATTATGCTGCGTGGCTTTTTCCGTTATTTCCGCCGCACACTCTTTCTCAAACCCAGGGCGGCAATACAAAATGACTTTATTCATGGCGTTCAGCCTTTCTCTTCAGACGCAGTGCGCCAATCAATATTAATATCCACCCCACCAGAAAACAGGCTCCGCCAATCGGCGTCACATAAACCCACAGTTTCAGATGAGAAAGCGCCAGACAGTACAAACTTCCGCTGAAGAGTACCGTTCCCAACGCCAGAAAAACGCTGCTCCAGTAAAACCACAGATTGGTTCGCTGTTGCATCGCAACCGCTAGCGCCAAAATCGCCAGCGTGTGAAATGCCTGATATTCAAGGCCGGTTTTCAACCAGCCCAGCTCCGTTGCGCCCAGCGTTTTGCTGAGAACATGAGAGCCAAACGCGCCCAGCGCGACAAAAGTGAAGCCGCTGATAGCAGCAAACACCAGCATGAAACGACTATTCATCGTATTTACCTATAATCGTTGTTGCCTATCATCGTAGCGACCAGCATGGTTTATCTACGTGAGTTATTCGGTTAATCAGCCAGCAACACGGCTTCAGCGCGTGCCGTTGTCATAGCGGAAGCGAAATTTTTCCTGTTCGCTGGCTGCCCGCGCCAGAATCCAATGGCGAAAGGCGGCTATTTTACCCAGTTCTGCCTGACTGTCATGACATACCAGATAAAAAGCATTCCGGCTGACCAACACATCATTAAACGGGCACACCAGTCGCCCCGCTTCGATTTCCGTCTGCGCCATCACATTATTTGCCAGTGCGACGCCCTGCCCGTGAATCGCCGCCTGCAACACCATCGCGCTGTGGCTGAAAATCGGTCCTTGCTGCACGTTAATCTGCACGCCAAGCTGGCGCGTATAGGACAGCCAGTCACGACGCGACGCATCGTGCAGCAGCGTATGTGCACCCAGATCGTCCGGCGTTTTTAACGGATGATTCCCCGTCAGCAACACTGGCGAACAAACCGGCAACAGATATTCGGCGTACAGCTTTTCTACCCGCAGCCCCGGCCAGTTTCCCCGACCGTAGAAAATCGCGACATCCACATCATCCGCCAGACGATCTTCATCGCGATCCACCGCCTGAATACGCACATCAATCCCCGGATAGTCGGAGTTAAAACTCGAAAGGCGCGGCACCAGCCAATGAATGGCAAAGCTGGGCAGCAGGCTGACCGTTAACGCGCCTTTGGCGCTGCGGGATTGCAGCTTACGGGTTGCCTCATTCAAAGAGGAGAAGATCTCTTTGATATCAAGATAATAACTTTGCCCTTCTTCCGTCAGTAGCAGGGAGCGATTACGACGGCGGAATAATTTAAGCCCCAGGAAATCTTCCAGTGACTTAATCTGGTGGCTGACGGCAGCCTGCGTAACAAACAGTTCTTCTGCCGCTTTGGTAAAACTTAAATGGCGGGCCGCCGCATCAAAAACGCGCAATGCGTTGAGCGGAGGGAGACGTTTTGACATGAATGAAATCTTTTGGTTTACGCTAAATCAGCGATTTATCAGGCACATTCGTACCCAATAACGCTTAAGCTGCAGAAAAGCGACAATCGGAAATCGCCCCAGCCGATCCGCTGTCTACACGATCAAAATAATCGACAGCGACCAACCTCTCCACAACGAAAAGATGATGGGTACATATATTAGTTTTTGTAATCCGAGACATTATAATTTGTCCGTTGAGGATGTACCAGCAAATACCTATATTAGCGCAACTTCCTGGGCCGGAACGAAAAGTGCGGAGGGGTGACCTGAGGTGCTTTTGGCTTGTGGTTGTGATGTTGTGTTTGCTATTTGTTTGTCTGCCTTTTGCAGATGTGGTAGCGAGTCTACCCTATTCACTTCCTGTACACTTACCCTGTCTGTCCAAAGTGATTTTTTGTGTAGCACCGCAAATTGCGGTGCTTTTTTTTGCTTACGATTCACGCCTGAATGCCATGGCACGCTGATCTAGCATCTGGCACAGCTTAACAGGCAACGTGTGATGATAGGCAAACGGTACTATTTCCCTTTCGCCATTTCTTTCACATTATCACGGTTAATTTGCTGCTGCTGACCGTAGGCATCGGTATAGCTGATCATACCCGTCTCATCATCCACCTTCGGTTTCCCCTCTGCGACGATGGTACGCCCGTCATTGGTATGCATGACGTAATTACTGGAACAGGCTGCCAGAGAAAACGCCATCACGATAGCGGCAAAAATAGAGATTTTATTCTTCATAGTTAACCCTCAATGTATTTAAATGTTTTCTAGTTAACCTTATTCATCAGGAAATCCTGAAAATTAACACTTTAAAGCGTAGCAATAGTTGCTTTTTTTTCCATAAAATCGCATTAGGCATAGTCCTAAACTTGTCTCTCTCGACAAAATGGGACAGGATCTGCCCTCCAAAAGAGGATGCTCATGACACCGTTTAACCCCGCCACCTTTCGCCAACAGTTCCCCGCTCTCCAGCATTCGACTGTCTATCTTGATAGCGCCGCGACCGCACTGAAGCCGCAACCCGTCATCGATGCAGTACAGGCGTTCTATGGTAGCGAGAGTGGTACGGTGCATCGCAGCCAGCATCGCGGCGCGCAGGCGTTAACCCAGCGTTTTGAAGGCGCTCGTGAGCAAGTCGCTACGTTACTCCATGCAGACGACCCGCGTTCCATTGTCTGGACCAGAGGCACGACGGAAGCGATCAATCTGGTCGCGCAAAGCTATGCACGCCCTCGCCTTCAACCGGGCGACGAGATCGTCGTGAGCGAAGCGGAACATCACGCTAACCTCATTCCGTGGCTGATGGTGGCGCAGCAAACGGGCGCGAATATCGTGAAGTTACCGATAGGCGCGGACTGGTTACCGGATATCGAACAGCTCGCCACGCTGATCACGCCAAAAACCCGCCTGCTGGCGCTGGGACAGATGTCAAACGTGACAGGCGGCCAGCCCGATCTGGCGCGTGCGATTGCACTGGCTCACCGCTATGGTGCAGTCGTGATGGTTGACGGCGCGCAGGGCATCGTTCATTGCCCACCTGATGTGCAGGCACTGGATATCGATTTCTACGCATTTTCCGGACACAAGCTTTATGGCCCAACCGGGATTGGCGTGCTGTACGGCAAAACCGCCTTGCTGGAAAGCATGCTGCCATGGCAAGGCGGCGGGAAGATGATGACGCAGGTGTCCTTTGACGATTTCAAACCGCAGGCGATTCCACAGCGCTTTGAAGCGGGAACGCCGCACATTGCTGGCGTGCTTGGCCTGTCTGCGGCACTCGACTGGCTGAGCACGCTGGATTGGCACGCCGCAGAGCAGCATAGCCAGCAGTTAGCGCAGCTTGCCGAAACGTATTTAGCGCAGTTCCCCGGCTTTCGCAGCTTCCGTAGCCCACATTCCAGCGTGCTGTCCTTTGATATTGCCGATGTGCACCACAGCGATCTGGTTACGCTGCTAGCCGAAAGCGGCATCGCACTGCGCGCCGGACATCACTGTGCGCAGCCATTAATGGACGCGCTCGGTGTCAGCGGTACGCTCCGCGCCTCGTTTGCCCCGTATAACAACCAACAAGATGTTGCTGCGCTGATCGCCGCAGTGGGCAACGCCCTTGAATTACTGATCGACTAAACCATGACCCAGATAACTGACACCCCGCATCCTTTTGGCCACCACACCACTGTCGCCGACCTGCTGGCGCGCTTCGATGCCTGCCGCGCATGGGAAGATCGCTATCGGCAGCTCATTTTGCTGGCAAAGGCGTTGCCAACGTTGCCAGACGAGCTAAAAACCGAGGAGATTTCATTATCCGGCTGTGAAAATCGCGTCTGGCTGGGTTATCAACGTCAGGAAGACGGCAGGCTGCACTTTTACGGAGACAGCGACGGGCGCATTGTGCGGGGATTACTGGCGGTCTTGTTAACCGCCGTAGAGGGGGAAACGCCAGAAGCGCTATTGCAGCAGGATCCGCTGGCGCTGTTCGATAAGCTGGGGCTTCGCGCACAGCTCAGCGCTTCGCGTTCAAGCGGACTGGCGGCGCTGGCCGCCAGAATCAAGGAGATTGCTGAACAAGAGGCTGCGGACCAATAGCGGTATTCGCGCTATTTATTTCTGCGGCGCAGACGCTCTTTCCCTTTTCGCTATCATCTTCTTCAGCGCATGAGATACCGCTACAAACCCAAAGGTTGCGGTGACCATCGTCGCAGCACCAAAGCCTGACGCACAATCCATACGCATCACCCCATCAGCCGTACTACGCGACGCGCAAACGGAACCGTCAGGCTGCGGATACACCAGCGGCTCACTGGAAAACACACAGTCGATGCCCAGCTTTCCTTTGCTGTTCTTCACCACGTTAAAATCGTGCTTTAACCGCTCACGCAGCTTGGCGGCTAGCGGATCCTGAATCGTTTTCGCCAGATCGACGACTTCAATACGGGTCGGATCGATCTGCCCGCCCGCACCACCGGTTGTCACCACCGGGATCTTATAGCGGCGGCAGTAGGAGAGCAGCGCTGCCTTCGGGCGCACGCTGTCGATAGCGTCAATCACATAGCTGAAGTTCTGGTCGAGCAGCTCGGCCACGTTTTCCGCGCTAATAAAATCATCCACGCAGGTGACACGACATTCCGGGTTGATCGCCAAAATACGTTCGGCCATCACTTCTGTCTTCGACTGTCCGGTGTGCTGACGCAGCGCGTGAATCTGACGGTTGGTGTTACTGACACACACATCATCCATATCGATCAGCGTGATCGCGCCGATGCCGGTACGTGCCAGCGCCTCAGCCGCCCAGGAGCCAACGCCACCAATACCAATCACGCAAACGTGAGCCTGAGAAAACAGCGCCAGCGCCTGTTGACCATATAACCGCGCGGTACCGCCGAAGCGTTGCAAATAGGCTTCGGATAATTGCGTACTCATTCAACCAACCTTACGAAAACAAAATCACAGGAAAATAAAACCGCGAGAAAAAGCGGCTCAGGATAGCGCTAAACCCGTACGACATCCACCAGACAGCTCATGGCGTTCGGTCCCTGCGTCAGCGGCGACGTGCCGATATCCAGCGTCAGTACATTCGCATTTCCTGATTGTTCAACCGGATGCCACGTTTTCTGGCCGAAGCCGGGCTCAAACCAGGCACCGGTGGACATAATCACCACGCCCGGCGTGACGCCGTCGGTAATCTGTACGCCCGCCAGAATGCGGCCACGTGCATTTCTGACTTCCACCTGCGAGCGATCGACGATATCCCGCGCAGCCGCGTCCTGCGGGTGCATATAAAGCGTCTCTTTTCCTGCGGTCTTATTCGCGGCAACCTGCGGTGTAGCGGCCAACTGGCTGTGCAAACGATCGGACGGCTGAATGGAAATAAAATGCAGCGGCCACTCTTCCGTGCTTTTGGCACCCAGCCATTCAACGGGAGGCTGCCATTCAGGATGCGGCGCAAAATCCGCATAGCCATAGCTAGCGATGGCAGAGCTAAACAGTTCAATTTTACCGCTTGGCGTACTCAGCGCATGCTGCTGTGGATCGCAGCGGAAATCCTCAAAGAACACAAACGGCTTTTCATCCATCGGGATTTCTACATGTCCCTGCTGCCAGAAATCTTCAAATGACGGCCAACGGTCAGCGGCATCTCGCTGCCTTGAGCGGCATTCATCATAAAGGTGTTCCAGCCACTGCTGCTCGCTGCGATTTTGTGTGAAGACGTCGCCATAACCCAGACGTTCCGCCAATTCGCTGAAAATATCCACGTCATTACGCGCCTGATGCTGCGGCGCAATCGCCTGATGCATGGCAAAGATAAAGCGATCGCGGGATGAGCCGCCGATATCATTACGCTCTAGTGTCGTGGTGACAGGCAGCACGATATCCGCCATCTGCGCCGCTGGCGTCCAGACGATATCCTGCACAATCACCGTATCCGGCTTGCGCCAGCCGTCCACCAAACGGTTCAACTGCTGGTGATGATGAAACGGGTTACCGCCCGCCCAATGAATCAGATGAATATCGGGATAAGTATGGGTTTCGCCCTGAAAGGTATAAGGCGTTCCCGGATGCAGTAGCATATCGGCGATACGCGCCACGGGGATCGCCTTCCCTGCGTTCGGGGTTGATGGAGACGCTGGCGCAGGCGTTGAAATACGCTCGTTGCCGACGCTGTTCATCGAACCGTGGCCGAAGGAGAATCCGCCGCCCGGTAATCCCACCTGTCCCAGCATGGAAGACAGCGCAATCATCATCCAGTAAGGCTGTTCGCCACGATGGGCGCGCTGCACGGAGTAAGAGCAGGTAATGAAGCTGCGTACGCCAATCAGCTGCTGCGCCAGACGCCGGATACGCTCGGCGGGAATGCCCGTGATATCGCTGGCCCATTCGGGGGTTTTCACCACGCCGTCGCCGCGACCGTGCAAATAGTCACTCAGCTGTTCATAACCGACGCAGTAGCGTTGCAGGAAATCCTTATCGTCAGCGCCCAAACGCTGAATCTCATAGCCCAGTGCCAGCATCAAGGCGACATCGGTATTCGGACGGATAGGAATCCACTCGGCATTCACAAATTCAGGGCAGTCATCGCGCATCGGGCTGATGTTGATGACCGGAATTCCTTTCGCCACCAGCGCTTCCAGCGCGGGCTTAAGCGTGTGGTGCCCGGCCCCACCGGATGCCACCTGTGCGTTTTTCAGCGCCAGACCGCCAAACGCGAGGAAAATATCACAATGCTCGGCGACGCTGCGCCACTCGGTGACCTTGCCCGTCAGCGGATGAAAGGTGCCAATCACGTACGGCAGGAAGAACTGCGCCGCACCCCAGCTGTAATTTCCCTGCTGATCGACCGCGCCACCGCCGGAGAAATAGAAGCGTCGCACCTGAGAACGCGCATGGTGATAGCGCCCAGCAGACGACCAGCCGTAAGAACCGGCAAACATGCCATCCGCACCGTAGCGATCGCGGATACGGCGATTCTCCTGCGCAACGAGATCGAGCGCGACGTCCCAATCCACTTCAACAAAATCTTCCCGACCACGCAGCGTTCTGTCGCTGTTTTCGCGTTTCTGAAGCCAGGAGCGACGCACCGAAGGCCGACGGATACGTCGGTCGGAATACACCAGCGGCACGATGGAATCGAGCATGGCGGACGGTGCCGGATCGTCGGCAAATGGCTCGCAGCGAATCAGCTTGCCGTCTTCAACCACAGCGGTAAACGCACCCCAGTGCGCAAGATGTGGATAACGTTTAATCGCCATGACAACCTCAGAGAAGAATCAATTTTGTTGATAATTAACCAGCAGTGAAGAACCTGAACTGTTCGTCGGGCTGCTTTGCGCGTTCTTCAACACCCAGACCCGGCCATAGTGGTTATAGAAACCCGCCGAGTGCCCTGCATCCGGCCCAATGCCCTGATACATATCGAAGTGCTGGCCTTTAATCGCCCCACCGACATCCAGCGCAATCATCAGGCGCATTTCATACTTGCCAGTGAATTTTCCAACGTTATCCAGCAGCGGCACTTCCATTAACAGAGCCGTACCTGCCGGAATCAGCGAACGGTCAGAGGCGACGGAGGCTTTCGCCACCAGCGGCACCGCGCTTGCGCCTTTGACGGGCGCAGACATCATTGGCTTAAAGAACACAAAGGAAGGATTCTGCTCAAACAGTTCACGCACTTCATACTCGGTGTGCTGCTCCGCCCACTTGCGGATAGCCTGCATCGACATCTCTTCACGCGGCACTTCACCACGATCGATCAGCACCTTACCAATACTGCGGTAAGCGTGGCCGTTTTTGCCCGCATAGCCGAAGAACGTCAGCGGGCGTCCATCGCCAAAATCAATATAGGCGCTGCCCTGCACTTCCATCATGAAGTTATCAACCAGCGAATTGGTCCAGGCGAGAACCAGTCGCTCATCCAGCGCGCCTGAATAAATTCCGGCACGATCTGGCAGTCGGCGGTTCTTTTTGCCCTTTGACGGCATAGCATATAAAGGATGACGGAATTCGCCCTGACGGGTATGACGCGCCTGCAACACCGGCGTGTAGTAACCGGTAAACTGCACGTTACCAAAGTTATCAACGCCTTCCATCTGCCAGGCGTTCAGACCAAATTTGCTCAGTTCGCGGGTATCGGCACCGGACATCATCCAGTTTTCAATCGCCTGAAAGGTCGTATTATTGCGCGAGTACAGACTAGGTGACGCCGATCGAATTTCAGAGACCTGGGTCATGAAATCCCGTGCGTTGACCGGTTTTCCTTTGGCATTAGGTTCATTCACCAATTCCAGAGGCTGGTTGAGGTGACCATCCTTATATTGCTGCCCGCGATCGGTTGGCCTGGATTGGCACCCCGCCAGAATGGCAATGACCACTGCGGTCAGCACGTATTTTCCCCACCGTCCCTTCATCTTTGCGCTCGCTTTTTACATCAAAAAATTTACCGTCGAACGATAACAAACGGCTATCGAGAAAGGAATGGGACAGCATATAAATCCACGGTTCGAGCGTATGCCGTTCGGCACACCGCGTAACAAAAGCCAGGATTTCTGCTTATCGCCACGCCGCGGTCACAAAACAACCCATTAGGCGGTAAATCAATCACCTGACAACCCAATACCGCGTTTTTTTATAGAAATAGGTTGCATCAATGCTCATGGAGAGTATAGTGCGCATCCACGGACGCGGGGTGGAGCAGCCTGGTAGCTCGTCGGGCTCATAACCCGAAGGTCGTCGGTTCAAATCCGGCCCCCGCAACCAATTGATGTGAGTCGTCCATCAAGAGATGTGAAAGCAGTAGAGATAAGTCAGTACGGACGCGGGGTGGAGCAGCCTGGTAGCTCGTCGGGCTCATAACCCGAAGGTCGTCGGTTCGAATCCGGCCCCCGCAACCAATTGATGTGAGTAGTCCATCAAGAGATGTGAAAGCAGTAAAAATAAGTCATTACGGACGCGGGGTGGAGCAGCCTGGTAGCTCGTCGGGCTCATAACCCGAAGGTCGTCGGTTCGAATCCGGCCCCCGCAACCAATTAAAGTTCTTTAAATTAAGAACTGCGCGATAAAGCACCTTAACGGGTGCTTTTTTGTTTTCTGCACTACCAATTTTCGCTGCATTTTCTACGAACATCCTGTTTCTACGTACCATGCCCCAGATATCTTCCCTCTGAACCGCGCCAGCTAGGCGCGGTCATCGCACGAGCTACATCGATAACATCAACTACCGCTCAGCCTGACTGGCAAAATAGGCTTTAATTCCTGCAAAAATGGATTCGGCAATCTGCTGCTGGAAATGGCTGGTGCGCAGCTTTCGTTCTTCTTCCAGATTGCTGATAAATGCCGTCTCAACCAGAACAGACGGAATATCCGGCGCTTTCAATACCGCAAACCCGGCCTGATCGACGCTGTTTTTATGCAGACGATTCACCCTGCCCAAGCGGGTCAGGATCTCTTTACCAAACTTCAGGCTATCGCCAATCGTTACGGTCTGCACCAGATCGAACATGGTGTGATCCAGATAGCGATCGCCACTCATGCTCACGCCACCGATCAAATCCGATTCGTTCTGGGTCTCTGCCAAAAATCTGGCAGCGGTGCTGGTTGCCCCTTTTTTCGAGAGGGCAAAAACCGACGATCCTCTTGCCGCTCGATTGGTAAACGCATCCGCATGAATCGAAATGAACAGATCGGCACGCTGCTTGCGCGCTTTCGCCACCCGTACGCGCAGCGGAATGAACACATCTTCATTACGCGTCATATAGGCTTTCATGTTGGATTCATTGTCGATCAGCTTACGCAAGCGGCGAGCGATTTGTAGCACGATATCTTTCTCGCGCGTTTTATTCTTCCCAATCGCACCGGGATCTTCGCCGCCATGACCGGGATCGAGCATAATAATCAGCGGACGATCACGCCCCGCTTTCCCGGCTTTCGGCGCTTCTGCTGGCAGCGTACGTTCCAGATCGCCTTTGTTGTAATCCTCCAGCAGAGCCAGAAGCGGATCGTCTTCGTTGTCGTAGCGCCCTGCGGCGGGATACAAATCTAGCACCAGTCGGTGCTTGAATTCCGCTACTGGCTCCAGCGTAAAGACTTTGGTCGTCGCCTGCTGCTTGAGCTCCAACACCAGGCGCACCGTGGTTTTATCAAACTGGCCGATACGCGCTTCTTTAATCAGCGGGTCGTTATCTGACTTAAACTGGCTGGCTATCTCCTTCAGTACGCTGTTCAGATGAACATTTTCAATATCCACCACGATGCGTTCAGGATTACTCAGACTAAACTGTTTATATTTCAGCGGGTGATTGGATTCCAGCGTGACGCGGGTATAGGCGGAGGACGGCCAGACGCGCACGGCCACGACCTGCGTCGTCGCAGCTATTCCTACACCACTTACGCTTAACAGCCAGGTTGCTGCTGCGCTTTGTAATAGACGCCGTCGAGTCAGATGATGATTCGAATGAGACATGCCGCTCCGATCTGATTGCTGTGCGCTATCCTGCATTGTTGTGTTGAGAATGCACGAGATAGGCCATTAAAAAATGAATAAAGGTAAAAATTGTCAAAAACTTTAACGAATCTGCTCCACGCTGTCATGCAAAAATCCTGTGCAGGCCTTATAACAGGCGGATATCATAAATTTGAAGCATTAACACTCGCTTTTCTGGTTAATACTTCCTCTTGCCTTTTACGTCATAAAGAATAAAAATACAGAAATTACGAATAAAAATGCAAAGAGGGCTCACAGTGAAGGAACGGAGTACAGAACTGGTTCAGGGCTTCCGCCATTCAGTTCCCTATATCAATGCCCACCGTGGTAAAACGTTTGTCATCATGTTAGGTGGCGAAGCCATTGAACATGCCAACTTCTCTAGCATCGTAAATGATATCGGGCTGCTACACAGCCTGGGGATCAAGCTGGTCGTCGTTTATGGCGCTCGCCCCCAGATCGATGCCAACCTGACAACGCATCACTACGAGCCTCTCTACCATAAAAATACCCGCATCACCGACAGCACCACGCTGGAACTGGTCAAGCAGGCGGCAGGAATGTTGCAGTTGGACATCACCGCCCGGCTGTCGATGAGCCTGAACAACACGCCGTTGCAAGGTGCCCACATTAATGTCGTCAGCGGTAACTTTATTATCGCGCAGCCGCTTGGCGTGGATGACGGTGTGGACTACTGCCACAGCGGCCGTATTCGCCGCATTGATGAAGAAGCCGTTCACCGCCAGTTGAATAGCGGTGCAATTGTGCTGCTCGGCCCGGTTGCGGTTTCAGTCACCGGTGAAAGTTTCAATTTAACCTCGGAAGAGGTCGCGACCCAGCTCGCTATTAAGCTGAAAGCGGAAAAGATGATCGGTTTCTGCTCCTCGCAGGGCGTGACCAATGCAGAAGGCAACATCATTTCCGAACTGTTCCCCGACGATGCGCAGCAGCGTATTGATGCTCTGGAACAGGCTGGTGATTACCATTCAGGTACGGTCCGATTCCTGCGCGGCGCGGTCAAAGCCTGCCGCAGCGGCGTACGCCGTAGCCACCTGATCAGCTATCAGGACGACGGCGCGCTGCTGCAAGAGCTGTTCTCACGCGACGGCATCGGTACGCAGATCGTGATGGAAAGCGCCGAGCAGGTCCGCCGTGCAACCATCAATGATATTGGCGGTATTCTTGAACTGATTCGCCCGCTGGAAGAGCAAGGTATTCTGGTCAGACGCTCGCGTGAGCAGTTGGAAATGGAAATCGACAAATTCACCGTCGTGGTACGCGATAACCTGACTATCGCCTGCGCCGCACTTTATCCGTTCCCGGAAGAAAGCATCGGCGAAATGGCCTGCGTCGCGGTTCACCCGGATTACCGCAGTTCATCACGCGGCGATATGCTGTTACTGCGCGTTGCTGCTCAGGCACGTCAGCAGGGTCTGAAAAAACTATTCGTGCTGACGACGCACAGTATCCACTGGTTCCAGGAGCGCGGCTTTTTACCCGCCGAAGTGGAAATGCTGCCGAAGAAAAAGCAGGCGCTGTATAACTACCAGCGTCGCTCGAAGATTCTGGTGCTGGATCTCTGAGTTATTCCGCTCGATAACGCTTCTCGTGGCCGATCGTAAAATCGGCCACGTTGTTTTCATTCGCTCACGACGTTTTCATCCGCTTATGGCTGTTTGCCAAACTCACAGCTTAGTGTTGTCCACTTCCTTGCCTGTTCACTCAGCGTAAATCCTAACCCCAGACGATCGGATACCCACATGCGCCCATCGCGCAGCTCTAGCTGCTCGTTGAAGAGCGGATTCAGCCACTCAAAGTGTTCCAGCCAGGGTTCAATCGGATAGGCCGCCGCCAGATGCAAGTGCACTTCCATCGCAAAATGCGGTGCCAGTTTACGACCGTGTTTCGCGGCCAAGTCCATGATTTTCAGGAAAGGCGAAATTCCCCCCACGCGCGGTGCATCCGGCTGGACGAAATCACTGGCGTTACCGAGGATCAGCTGTTCATGCTCGCGGAAGCTGGTCAGCATCTCGCCAGTCGCAATCGGCGTATCCAGCGCCGCCGTCAGCGCCGCATGACCTTCCACATCGTAGGCATCTAGCGGTTCTTCAATCCAGATCAGGTTAAAGGCTTCCATCTTTCTGCCCATCCGAATCGCCGTTTCACGATCCCACTGCTGATTGGCATCCACCATCAGCGGGAAGTCATCTCCCAGCGCTTCACGCACCGCCGTGAGGCGACGGATATCCTCCGCCGTATTCGGCTGGCCGACTTTCAGTTTGATCCCGCCGATACCGCTTTCACGGGAGATCACGACATTTTTTAATACCTGATCCAATGGCGTATGCAGGAAGCCGCCGGAGGTGTTGTAACACTGTACAGAATCACGGTGTGAGCCCAGCAGCTTCGACAGAGGCAGACCTGCACGTTTGGCTTTCATATCCCACAGCGCGATGTCGAGCGGAGAAATCGCCTGCACCGCCATCCCACTGCGGCCAACCGATGCGCCAGCCCATAGCAGCTTGGTATAGATCTTATCGATATCGTTTGGATCTTCGCCCAGCAGATTATCGGCAATCTCTTTCGCGTGGGCATAAATTCCTTGTCCGCCCGCCCGCTTGGAGTAACTGAACCCGACCCCTTCAAACCCATCACGACTGCGGATTTCCGCAAAAATAATGGCGACTTCGGTTAGCGGTTTCTGCCTGCCGGTCAGTACTTTCGCATCACTCACCGGCGTTGCCAGCGGCAAAAACGCCAGAGAGAGTTTTACCCATTCGATTCGATCGCCCGACTCGGCAGCCGTTCTGACGTTCGTGACTTTTGCATAGCTAACCGCTGCTGAATTTGCACTGATGGTCATGTCTCACCTCGTAAAATGATTGCGCTAACATTCATAAACAGAAGGAAGATAGCGATAAATGAAGAAAAAACATGCAACTCAGATCACATAATAATCATTATCACGATAAAACTGTTCATCGAGAGACAAAATTAATGATTGCGCAATCACCAAAAAAAGTAAGAGGATACAGCGGGAATACAGCCCAGCCAGCCCGAAAAAGCGAGACAATCCGGCAGGTTGTCAGAAACACAGGCGACTGGTAAACCGATGTGCCATCAACGATAATCCAGCGACATGTGAATGTGCGCGCAGCCTCAGAAGGGAACCCGTGATTGAAACGCGATAAGAACGCCAGCAGCATGCCGCCACGTGCTCCCACGCTTGAAGATGTGGCGCGTGCCGCAGGCATTTCGCCCATGACCGTCAGCCGCGCGTTGAACAATCCGAAGATTGTTCGTGCAGAAACCGTGAATAAGGTGATGGAAGCGGTACGCGCTACGGGCTATATCCCTAATATGTTAGCGGGTGGACTCGCCTCCCGACGCAGTAAGCTGATTGCTGTCGTGGTGCCGCAAATCAATAACAACATGTTCGTTGATACCGTTCAGGCGATCAGCGATGAGCTGGCCGCACGCG
Organism: Pectobacterium brasiliense; assembly: GCF_016950255.1. Taxonomy (NCBI): domain Bacteria; kingdom Pseudomonadati; phylum Pseudomonadota; class Gammaproteobacteria; order Enterobacterales; family Pectobacteriaceae; genus Pectobacterium; species Pectobacterium brasiliense. Next base: position 2,030,265 of record NZ_JACGFN010000001.1, read on the forward strand.
GTTACCACATGCTGCTGTGCGTCGCTGGCTATACCAATGAATCCGAGGCAGAGATTGTCGCTACCCTGCTTTCTCGTCGCCCGGACGGCATCGTTCTCACCGGTATTCACCACACGCCCGAGCTCAAACGTCTTCTGCTCAACGCCACGATCCCCGTCGTCGAAATCTGGGATCTCACCCCGACACCGCTCGATATGCTGGTCGGTTTTTCTCATGAAAGCATCGGGAACGCCATCGGGCATTATTTGCTGGGTAAAGGACATTCGCGCTTCGGTCTGGTGTGGACTGAAGACGCACGTGCCGGGCTGCGTAAGAAAGGGATTTACGACGTCATACAAAAACAGCCAAATGGTTATGTACGTGAGGCCATCGCCCCGTGGCCTGCGACGCTGGCGCTAGGGCGACAAGGGCTGAGCGATCTGCTCGCCGGTGGCGAGGATTTTGATGCCATTATTTGCAGTTCCGATACGCTGGCGCAGGGGGTGATGATCGAAGCCGCCGCCAGAGGATTAGCCGTACCGAAGCAACTGGCCGTCATGGGATTTGGCGATCTCGATTTCGCTGCACACAGCACACCGACCATTACCACGGTCAGAGTCGATCGCTGGAAGATCGGCACCGACGCGGCGGCAATGCTGGCAGAAAAAATTGAGGGGAAAAGCGTGCCCTCCCCCATCATGGATATCGGTTTTTCACTGATTGAACGCGAATCCGCCTGACGTTCTATTCATTTGACGTTCTAACCACCTGACGTTCTATCCGCCACACGTCAAACTTCATGTACGCTGGCTGCCCTTACCGACTCGGCCTGTCGTGGGCCTCGTCAGTCTATAACGCAAATGCATTAAGGTGTGTCGCCATTCATCAGTGCGCTAATTCTCTCTTCCAACCCGCTATAGCGCTGCGTTGGCGTTTTCACCGCCCGGCAGAGAATGCGAACGTCGGTATAGAGTGACAAACGCTGGCGTGCACGCGTGATGGCGGTATACACCAGCTCCCGCGTCAGCACCGGTAAATAGTGGTTCGGCAGCACCAGCGCCGTATGATCAAACTCCGATCCCTGCGATTTATGCACCGTCATGGCATAGGCCGTTTCATGCGGCGGCAGACGGCTTGGCGTAACGTCTTTGGTTTCACCATTTGGCAACGGGAAAAATACGCGCAGTTCTCCGTTGTCTCCCATCATGGCAATACCGATATCCCCATTGAACAGGCCTAATGCGGCATCGTTACGCTCAATCATGACCGGTCGGCCGGGATACCAACGGTTAAGCGGATTACGGTTGCGCTGAATCAGCCCAGCCTGATGCAAAGCCTGTTCGATGCGCTGATTCAGCCCTGCTACGCCAAATGGCCCTTCGCGCAATGCGCACAGCTGGCGATAGCGCTGGAAGGCAAGCAGCACAGCGTCCGGCGTGGCTCCCGCCGCCACAAGCTGTAGATAATCACGATACCCTTCGACGCACTGTGCCAGCATGACCTGATACTCTTCAGCCTCGGTTAACGGGCTACAGGTAATGTCGGCAAACTCGCCGTTCAGCACCGCGCGTACACGAGCATCATCACCGCCGTTCACCGCCAGCGCCAGTTGTCCAATCCCGGAATGCGGATCGAAACGGTAGCTCCGGCGTAACAGACAAATACTGTCACTGACCGTCGATTGCCCTTCAGGGCCGCTTTCATCCAGCTTACAACCCGTCAGCCGCTGCAATTGCTGCGCCCGTACACGGCTATAGCCAGCCTCGGCAAAACGGCAGATATCGCCCAACACCGCCCCCGCCTCGACGGACGCCAGCTGATCGCGGTCACCCAGAAAGATAATTCTGGCGTGTGGCGGAAGCGCGGCGATCACGTTTGCCATCATCGGCAGATCGACCATCGACGCCTCATCCACAATCAGTACATCCAAATGTAGCGGGTTGTCCTGATGGTGACGTAGGCGCTGACTGTCTGTCACCGCCCCCAAAAGCCGATGCAGCGTTGTCGCTTCCTGCGGAAACGCGTCCCGCAACAAAGGATCCACCTCAAGACGGTGCAGAGCCTGTCCCAGCGACTCCGTGAGCCGCGCAGCCGCTTTCCCGGTCGGCGCAGCCAGTTGAATACGTAACGTTTCTCCCATATTCAGCTCAATTAGCGCCGCCAGCAATTTGGCTACCGTCGTGGTTTTCCCCGTCCCCGGCCCGCCAGAAATCACCGCAATGCGGCGCGTCAAGGCGACAGCCGCGGCCACCTTCTGCCAGTTAACCTCTTCGCCTGCGTCAGGAAACAGCCGATCCAAAACCGCTCGGATCGCTGGTTCATCGACGGAGAACGTATCGCGTTCGCTGGCGATAAACCGCGCCACGCGGCCTTCACTCTGCCAGCTACGCTGTAAATACAGCTTTTCTCCTTGCAGCACCAGCGGCGTCGGCTGACTGCCGTCGCTGACGGCATCGGACGCCAGTAAACGCTGACGCCATGCGGCAACCGTGTTTAGCCCTGCCTCCGTGAGCAGCTGTTGTGCCAGTTCAGGCTCGCGGCCGTCAAACAGCGTCTGGGCCTGCAAGTTCTCCAGCGGCAAACACACGTGCCCCGCGCCCGAATGTGCACTCAGGCAGGCGGCGGCCAACAGCAGATCGGGCTGCGCTTCATCCGCCAGCATTCTGGCGAACTGAACATCCAGCGGACGCAGTAACCGACGCGCCAGTGCCATTTCAAGTAACGCTATCATGGGGGAATTCCTGTATCAGCATCGTCAGACGTCTTTCCCTTAAAGAGCGCATCAAGCCCGAAAACAAATTCAGCAGAGGGACGACAGGCAAAGATGCCATTGCCAGGGTGAGATTCCTCAACGCCGCGTAAAAACAGATAAAACACCCCGCCAAAATGGCGCTCATAGTCATAATCCGCAATGCGATGACGCAGATAACGGTGCAAAGCCAGCGTGTAGAGCTGGTATTGCAGGTCATAACGATGTTCGGCCATCGACTGCATCATGGCAGTTTGGGTGTACGCACTGGCATCAGGGCCGAGCCAATTGGACTTATAGTCCAGCAGGTAATAACGCCCTTCCCAGCGGAACACCAGATCGATAAACCCTTTCAGCATGCCTTTCACCTGCTGAAAAGAGAGCGCCGGACAACGTGCAGATAGCGGGTCGTGATGTTTCGCCAGCCGATCGAGCTGCGCCGCCTGTATTGGCGCACCAATCGGTATATAGAACTGTAATTCAGCCTGCTTATCGGCGTTCTCCAGTGCCGATAGCGCGATCCCTTGCTCATTAAGCGGCGTATGCAAAAGCGTATCCATCCACGCCTTTAACACCGGGTGCCAGTGCGCTTCAAATCCCTGTAGCTGCAGCTGTTCGGCTAACCAGTCATCCTCAACGGGCTGAGTGAAATCCAGCGTTTCAAACAGGCTATGTAAAAACGTTCCCGGACTCGCGCCGCGCGGGAACGTATGCGGCGTCAGTTGGGTTTCGTCCGCTTCCTGACGCTCGCCTATCGCTTCGATATCCAGACGCGGCACCAGATCCTGCGCACTGGCAGACCCATGCTGCTGAAGCCCCGAATAGCTGGTTACTCGCCAGCCGTCGCGCAGTTGGCGTTCGATGTGGCGAGCCCGCAGCTCGGCCAGTTCCGGTCTATCCGGCTGCCAACGCTGTTCTTCCATCGCCTGTAACGGTGTTAATGCGACACCGTCGCCAACCATGCCTTCCAGCTCGCTGACTAACGTGGCAGCTTCAGCTTCTTTACCGCGCTGGAGTAAATAGCCCAGCGCGCTCTGGTGCATATCGCTGCTGCCATCTTTCTTACGCGACCGCTGAACCGGCGCAACGCCTACGCTACAGTGGTAGATAGAACGGGTTAACGCGACATACAGCAAACGTAAATCTTCCGCCAGCCGCTCTTCTTCCGCTAGCGTCTGGCTTTCTTCATTATTTTGCAGATCCAACACGGCCTGATAGCTTTCGCGATCGTGATAAATCCCCTGATCCTGCACGCGGAAGTTACTGATGAAAGGTAGCCATACCAGCGGGTATTCGAGCCCTTTCGATTTGTGGATCGTCACGATCTGCACCAGGTGACGATCGCTTTCCAGACGTAGCTGCTGATTCTCTGCCTGCGGATTAGGTTGAACAATCTGCTGTGATAGCCAGCGCACCAGCGCATGTTCGCTATCAAGGGTTGCGGAGGCATCCTGCAATAACTCACCGATATGCAGAATATCGGTAATGCGGCGCTCACCCTCCGCGCTCGCCAGCAGGTTCTCCGCCAGCTGATGTCGGCTCATCAGCGCACGCAGCATCGGCAGTACGCCGCGCTGACGCCACAGAGCACGGTAACCCGCAAATTCATCTACCAACGCATCCCACGCAGCTTCGCTTTGCCCTAATGCATCAACCTGTTCGGCATCCAGCCCCATCAGGGCCGTCGCCATCGCGCTGCGTAACGTGCGCTCCTGTTCCGGTGCCAGCACCGCCTGCAACAGCCACAACATATCGCTGGCTTCCGGCGTGCTGAATACGCTGTCGCGATTGGACAGATAAACCGAAGGAATGGACAAACGGCTCAGCGCGTCACGAATCAGCGAGGCTTCACGCCGGCTACGCACCAGCACACTCATGTCGGATGCCCTGACCAAACGGCGGGAGTCATCAGTAACCAGCCAGGCTTCATTGCGCTGACTGGCCGCCAGCCAGTCACGAATCTGCGCCGCACACTGACGCGCCATCTGTTGTTGATAATCTCCTACGCCAATCGGTTCCGAACCCGTTAGCCAGAATTGCAGCGCAGGCTGAGGCTGCCCTGCAACCTCAAACACCAAACCGCGCTTGGACTCAGCAGGCTTGACCGGCAGGAAAGGAATGTTTTGAAAAATAAAAGGAGAGTCGAGGCGTTCAAACAGACGATTAACGCCATGTACCATCTGGTGCGACGAGCGCCAGTTCGTACCCAGCGTATAATGCGCGGCGACTTCTCCGCGTGCGTGCATGTAGGTAAAAATATCCGCACCGCGAAACGCATAAATAGCCTGCTTAGGGTCACCGATCAGCAATAGCCCACACTGCGACTGCCCGACATACAACATTCTGAAAATACGGTACTGTTGAGGATCGGTATCCTGAAATTCATCGATCATCGCCACCGGATAGCGTTCGCGAATGGCGCTGGCAAGCTGTTCCCCACCAGACTCCTGCAACGCAACATCCAAACGGCTCAGCAGATCGTCAAACCCCAGCTCTGCTCGCTGTCGTTTTTCCTCACTCACCGACTCGCGGATCGCCGACAGCGCGCGAACAATGACTAAATCGCGCAGCGACAGCGGCGCTTCAAGCAGCCGTTCGGTCTCATCAAAGAGGGTATGGACAGGCGGCTCGCCTTTCTTCGTTTTCTCGATTAGCGTTTGCTGGGCAAATCTCACCAGATCTTTCGGCAGTTGGTAATCCAGCGTCGGCTGCTCTGCCCACAGCGTGACTTTCTGTAGCCAGTTGGGAAGATGCTTACTGCTGTAGCTGCGTTTATCGACGCCAGAAGCACTAATCAGCGCTTCCAGATCCGCGGCTGATGCCAGCCAGCGTTGTTTGTACGCATCGATCGTCGCCACGATCTTCTCATGTCGACTCAGCAGCGTTTCGTCTTCTTCTGGCGGCAAGCGAAACGCAGGCGCTTCACCATGCAGATAAGGCGCCAGATCGGCCAACAGGTTTTCCGGTCCTTTCCACTCCAGACCGACAATGCGTGCAACCTCGACTGGCAGCGGGTAGCAATAACGGCGCCAGAAATCAGCGCAGGCCTGACGGCGCAGCGGCTGTTCATCTTCTATCAGCACCTGTTCGAAAAGCACGCCGGATTCAAACGCATTGGTACTGAGCATACGCTGGCAGAAGCCGTGGATCGTGTAGATCGCCGCTTCATCCATTTGTCGTTCGGCCGCCAGCAATACGTCGGCCGCATCGCGGTGGTCCGAAATCTCCGCCAGCAACTGCGCTAGCGAAGCATCTTTAGGCTTCTCCGCCTCTTCACCCTGCGCGCTTTTACGCAGGCAGGCGATGCGCAACGCGTGAATTCTGGCACGAATACGCTCCCGCAACTCTTCGGTCGCAGCCTCCGTAAAGGTCACAACCAGAATTTCTTCGACCAGTAGTGGACGTGGATACGCGGCTTGCTTCCCCAGCCCCAATAGCAGGCGCAGGTAAAGCGCAGCCAGCGTATAGGTTTTCCCCGTTCCGGCCGACGCCTCAATCAGCCGCTCCCCGAGGAGCGGCAACGTCATAACGTCTAATGATTGCGGCGCGGCATTTTTCATTCTGCTGAAACCTTACCGACCGCTGTCGATTCTGCTGGCGCAGGGATCATCGTAGGCGCTTTCTCACGCGGTAGCGTTTTCTGCAATGAAGACGCATCCGCGTAGGTATGCCATCCTTTCGGTGCAGCATAGTCGGCTTTACCATGATGGCTGCCGGAAACCTGCGATAGAATCGCCAGCCCTTCAGGCTTCAGCGCCTTCTGGAAGAAGTCTGCCAGTTGCGTGACCGTCAGCGGTTTGATTTGTTCGAGCAGTTTCTCGCGTGAATCAAAAGCGAAGTTTTCCCGATCCAGATCGCGACGCAGTCGGCTAGCCTCTTCACCTAAGGTTTGCGGACGCTGGTTCAGTTCATTCATCACGCCCTGCTTATACTGCGTGAACTCTTCTTCACTCATTTCACGCAGTCGTTTTTGCGCTTTCAGGTAAAAATCTTCATAACGCTGATACAGATAAGCAGGCTGTTTGCTGTTGCTTTGCAGCAGGAAGGCAATGCCCATCTGCCGGCCGACCGTCGTCGGGAAGGCAAACACCGCGTAACCCAGTTGCTCTTCCGTTCTCAGTTGGCTATAGAACCAAGGCTGAACGATCTGCCCCAGCACCGAGCTATACGCCATGCTTTCCGTTTCCGAATACCCCGTCGGTACATACACCGCTGCTAACGCAGAATCCGTACTGCTGCCCGGGCGCTGCAGATTAGCAAGCTGCGACTTACTGACTTTGACATCATCGCTGCGCGACAGATTTTCGCCACCAGCCTTCAGATGCGCCTTCAGCGTGTTCGCCAGATCGGTAACTCGCTCTGGTGCTAGATTGCCAACGACCAGCATTTCCGGCGTGGCTTTTTGCAGCAGGTCTTTGCGGTAGTTAACCACATCCTGTAAACGGATATCCTTCAGCAGGTTACGACGTTCTGCGCGCTCAAAGTAAGGCAATTGCGATATCGCCTGAACCGGCTGTAACGCCTGTTCAAAGGCTTTTGATTTCTCTACCGCATCCAATTGCTGTATGTACCAGGACTTTGCCTGCTCCAGCTGTGCTTCCGTCGAGGTAAAGGAGGCGTAACCATCCGCCAACGTCAGCAGCAATCGTGGCAAATGCTGGGTATAGCCATTGGCGCTAATCACCAGACCATCATTGCTGCGGGTGGAGAAACTGATGCCGCCAATCGAAGCCTGATAGCTGAGTTCATCCAGCGCCAGACCTGCCAGATAATCGTTTAACGCAAACAGCACCTGATTACGGGCGGTGCTGCGCGCTTCCTGATTACGCAGGAACAGCGTGATTTCCGCTTTCGGCTCATCAGCGAAGTAATGGCTTGGCATATACAGCACGCGCAGCCCCGGCTGATTCAGCAGAAGTGTCGGTTTAGTGATCGCCTTATCGGCTTTGATCAGGGAGAAATCATCTGGGATATAGGGGTTGATCGTCGGCAACGACAGTGACATTTTCTGCCCCAGCGTTTTCCATTTTGCGAATGTGGCTGACGGGATTTTATTCATCTCGTACGGCGCATCAACAAAATAGGCCACTTTATTATGCGGCTCATTCGGGCTGATGACCCAGACGCGCGCGTTCTGCGGCGTCATCTCGTCCAGTCGTGCGGCGATAGCTTTCGGATCGTAGCGATCGGCAACATACTGCGCATCCAGCGTATGTTCGACCGGCACACGCAACATGGTATCAACCAACCATTCGATGTAGTCCATATCACGGCTGATGGACGGATAGCGGAAATCCAGATCAAGAACATGCGCGATCTCATCAAAATAGCGCTGCTGAATCCCTTCTGTGCGAATTTGTTGCAGATAACGGAATATCGCAGCGATCACTTCATCACGCTGTGCCAGACCTTTATCGGTCAGCGAGGCTGAAATAGCGAACATGCCGCCGTTACGGTCAATGATCGGCGAAGAACCCGCACCGATAGACTCAACCAGCCCTTCCTTTTGCAACCAGTCAGAGAGCGTATTCTGGCTGCGGTTGCCGATCAGATAGCTTATGTAGGTATCCGTCTTGCTGCGAAATTCCTGGCTAATATCGCTGACGCGAAACTCAATGCGCAGCTGTTTTCTCGGCTGGGCAGGAACATAGTGAATCATTACGCCGCGCTGCTTTTCCGTCGCCACAGGAACGGTAACCGCAGGAACGCTGGCGTTGTGATTAGGAATGCGCCCGAAGGTATCAACCGCCAGTTTCGCCAGTTCAGGCAGAGGTTGATTACTGTAAATCACCCCTTTCATCAGGTTGGCGGAGTAGTATTTCTGATAGAACTTCACCAATTCATCATGCAGTTTGCTGCCAGGTTTATCGCTCAGGGTTTCAAGATTCCCCCCCGAAAAACGTGCGCTTGGATGCGCCGGGTTCAGCGTTTCTGCCCCCACCTGCGCCATGCGGTGACCGTCACGCGAACGCGCCATCGTTAATTCCGCATTGACCGCATTACGCTCACGATCGGCATTCACCGGATCGAGCAGCGGTTCCGCAATCGCGTCCGCCATCCGATCTACGGCTGGTCGCAGCGCGTCATTTTCCACTTCCAGATAAAACGCCGTGCGGTAAGACGCCGTGCTGGCATTGTGGCTACCGCCATGCTTTTTCAAAAATTCGGACAGCGCTTCTGGCTCTGGGTAACGTTTCGATCCCATCAGCACCATGTGTTCGAGGTAATGCGCTAATCCCAGTTGATTATTGGGATCGTCAAGCGAGCCAATAGGCAGCGCCAGTGATGCCAGCGATTTGGGTGCCTGCGGATCGGAAACCAGCAGAACGGTCATTCCATTATCCAGTTTGATCGCCTGATATTGCCGCGGATCTTTTTCGCTTTTTCGAATCGTCTGAGCCAGCGGCTGCCAGCCCGTCTCAGCCCAACTCGCCGGAAGCCAGAACGTGAATAAAAGAAACCACCCGGTAATCCAGACCCACTGTTTACGCATGCAATTCTCCAACCTCATATCCATCACTTTTCACGTTGCAGTGCGTTATCTTCTCGCACCTCGAAATCGACTCGGGCATTACCCAAAACAAACTCATCACGCCAGATTAGAGCGGAACGGTGGCAGTAGCCAGATTTGCGCCGCTTCAATCACCTCATTCATTCGTTTTTCATCCAACTCACGGATGATGCGTTGCAGGTAATAATCTTCACCCTCACCCCGCATTCCCATATTTCCCTGCCAGGCTTGCAGTAAACGGGCGCGCGCTTTGTTCTGCGCCTCCTCATCCAACCGCAGGCTATCGCTTTCGCGATCATAACATTCAGCCAGCCAGGCGCTCCCCGCTTTATTGAGCAATAACAGCGGCTTGCTCATTCCCTGACGATAGCCATCCAGCATGACAGACAAATGTTCTCTGGCCTGCGCTTCCGACAAGGCAGCAAAGCGCCACGCCGTCTCTTCCCGCCCATACAGTCGACTTTCCCCCTGACCGCCCGTTGCACAGTAGGCCAGATGCTCCAACCACAGCGTCATACCATCCTTCATGGAAAGCGTGCCCGGACGCCAGCGCAGCAAGCCATCCGGCTGCACCTGATTCAACCAGCCGCTGACGCGCACGCCGTCGAGGAGAATATCCACTTCCCGGCTCACCGACAGCGACGGCGTTAATTCATCACGCACACGCGCAGCCAACTGCGCCATCTCCTGCTGTTGTTCCTGCCAGTAAATTTCGCCGAACGCACCATAGGGCAGCTCACCCGCGGCTCTGGCACGGCGATACAGTTTTTCGGTATCGCCTTCATTAATCAAGGTATTAAGCAACTCGCTATTCAATTGATAGCGATTAAGGCTATCAACCACAAAGGGCTCTTCATCCAACAGTTCATCACTGTGCAGCATAAAACTCACGCCAAGCCGCAGTTGAAAAAAGGCTCGCACAGGATGACGATAAAAACGCTTCAAATCGTCTAGGCTGACATCTCTATCACTCGCTCTTGCGGACAGCGCTTCGCGATCGAAATCAGGCTGAGCCTCCCCTTTTCGGTTCGCCGCAGCCAGCCACTCGGCCGCAAAGCTCAACGGCTGCGGTGCAGACAGGAAGTTATTCGCATCAAAAGGCATACGGCTATGTTCGCGGCAAAGGTGCTTCACCACGCGCTCCGCGCTGCTATCGATATCCAGCGCTTCATCGCCCGGCAGGACGTAACTTTGCGCGATATATTCCGTCAGTTCGCTGACCAATACGGAAGGATAGCGACGCGTATTATCCTGGATCGAGCGCCCGATATAGCTGATGTAGAGTTTATGCTGCGCCGACAAAAGCGCTTCAAGAAACAGATAGCGGTCATCATCACGTCGGCTACGATCGCCGCGCTTGATTTTCCGCCCCATGAGATCGAACCCGAGCGGTGGCAGCGTTCGAGGATAAACGCCGTCATTCATGCCCAACAAACACACGACCTTGAACGGAATGGAACGCATCGGCATTAGCGTACAAAAGTTGATCGAACCAGCAAGAAAACGCTGGCTGAGCCGCTCCTGATCGAGACGCCGCGACAGTTCATCACGTAACCGGGAGATTGGCACCTGTTGCGGATAATGCGCCATCGTGCCCATACCGATCACGTACTGCCACTGTTTTTCAACTAACGCCAGCGCCGCTTCTGTCTCACTGTCAGCTTCAAAGAAGGTTTCGATCAGCTCTCGACATAACGGTAGCCAGTCGACAAGCACGCGCGGCTGAGACAGGCGCTGACGCCAGTGGTGAATCTGCATCAGCAGTTCGGCCAGTTGACCGGCCAGTTCCGCAATCAATCCGCTGGATTCATCATAAGGCAGCACGCCCTGCCAGTCGCCGACCTGACTGTCCATCGCATAGCCCAGCAGCATTCTCGTCAGGCCGAAACGCCACGTATGTTGCCCCGTTGGCGGCAACATCAGATCGCGCACGTTGTCGTCATCGAGTCCCCAGCGCACGCCGGATTCCACCACCCACAGGCGCAGACGCCGTAGCCCTTCTTCCTGAATACCAAAACGCGCAGCCAGCGCGGGCACTTCAAGCAATGCCAGAACCTGTTCCGCCGTAAAACGGCTCGTCGGTAAATCCAGCAGGCTGATTACCGCTTGCAAGGCGGGATGCGCATGTCGCGCACGCTGATCGGAGATGGCAAAAGGCAGGTAGCGGTTATCTGGCGCGTTGCCAAACACCGCCTGAATAAACGGCGTATAGCTGTCGATATCCGCCATCATCACAATGACATCGCGCGGCATCAGTTCAGGATCGTCAGCCATCATGGCCAGCAGCCGATCGTGAAGCACTTCAACTTCACGCTGCGGGCTGTGGCAAGCGTGAAAATCGATCGAACGATCGTCGAGAGCCAGCAGGCGTTTTTGCATGCTGGTGTTCTGCGTTTCGTGACTGACGGCCACTACCGCGTGGTCTTCCAGCTCAAGAATATCGCGCTGCAAGGTTTGCAGCAGATTCTCGCCATCCGACTCAACAAAAGCGTCGATCTCCTGCACGCTATCCAAATCAGCCAGCAGATAAAGGTTATCGCGCCCCAGCTTTCCCCATGATGCCAGCAGCGGATTATTAATCGACTGTTTACCGTCGTCATTGAACAATGCTTCTGCGTGTGAAGGATCGCGAAAGAGCGGGCGGGTTTCATCAGTCTGTTCGCCATCAAAGCGATGTAAGCGGCGGTTGCGGGCTTTTAGCTTCGCCAGAAATTTATAATCCTGAATGTCACTCCAGTAATGGCGACAAGGATTGGTAAATAGCAGGTGCACATCAATATGGCGCGCCAGAGCGTTCAACGCCTGTAAATAGATAGGGGGTAACGCCGAAATACCGCAGATAAAAACGCGTGGCGGCAGGCCTTTCGGGCACGTTTTTGCCTGTTCTAACGCAGTAATAAAGCGTTGATACAGAATCGCATGGTGCCATTCGGGCTGCGCCAGTTCACGCGTGTAATCCACCAGAGCGCGCCACAGCGCGGACTGCCACAGCTGATTCCCGCCGAGATCGTCAACCTGTTTCCCTTCTTGCCATGCCTTGATCCATTCCGGGCGATAAATCAGGTATTGATCGAAAAGATCCGCTACGCGTCCGGCAAGCTGATGCAGCTTGCGCTGGTTATCGTCATCCTGCAAATAGTGGTTAAGGGCCGCAAAGTCAGGCTGAGCCAACAAATCGGGCAGCAAATGCATAAGCTTCCACGTCATCGCATCCTTGCTGAAGGCGCTTTCTTTTGGGATATCCGGCAGCACATGGCGACACATATTCCACAAAAAAACACCGGGCAGCGGGAATTGAATATTGGCTGCAATCCCGAAGTGTCCAGCCAGTTCAATTTGCAGCCACTGCGCCATCCCCGGGCTTTGGACTAAAATCACTTCCTGCTGGAAGGGATCCGCGAGCGGCTGACGTTTTATCAGCTCAACCATCAGTCTTTTCAAGATATCTAACTGATTAGAGTGATAGATTCTAAACATTCTGGCTCCTGCTCGCCGCGGCTTACGATTTATAGTTCATAGTTTACCCAAGTATGCCTACCCCACAGGCGATGACAGGCAAAACCAACGGTTTAGTGTAGCCTGATAGCGACGTGGCGTCATGACTCTTGCCGTTACCTGACGGCATTCTCCATTCTGGAGCTGCTCTGACACACTAAACTGCCAGTTTTTACTCGCAAGAGACGCGGTATTATCAATATCAGACGGATTATATCGTACACCCGCTTCATAGGCCTCCAACTGCTGCATCGCAAATCGCCAGGCCTGACGCTGCTGCAACTGGTGTTGAAATGACTGCTGCAAGATTTGGTGATATTGCAGTAGCCCCATCAGCGACACGGCAAACAGCAGCGCCGCCACCAGTGTCTCCGGCAGGCTAAAGCCAGATTGATGGCTCACAATCCCCTTTTTCAGTGCGCTATTCAGTTGCATCACAGCGTGTCACCTCCTTATCAGGACAAAAATCCAGCCAGCCGTTACCCAATGGTTGAATCACAATCTGACCCGACGACAGTGCCGAAAAGGACACTCGTTGGTACAACGTCAACGGCCGCGCTGAAGCGGGGAGAGCCCCTTCGCCACGCAGTAATCCTTGCTCCCCATCCGAGGCCGCACGCAGGCACACCACAAGCTGTTCTGCCGACAGCCGCTGACACTGCCAGTTTTCCGTTAGCGTTCCCCAACGCTGTCCCCTTCCCCAGTTCAGCGAGGACAATGCCTGATTGAACGCTCGCAGATAGTGCCGTTCATCGTTCCCCACCTGGATGGCAGCATCAAGCTGGCGCTGTAAACCAGACATCAACAGCAGGCCGATAATGGCGATGAGCAGCACCATAGCCAGCGTTCCACTTCCCTCCTGATGTCCTTTTCTCATTGGTTGCGACCAAGAATAAGGCGGGAGGTATGCTGCCGAACGGCAGGACGCTTGGCCCAATAACCAGCGAGCTGTAATTCATATAACGCCGCATCATTTTGTGCAGACAGGCGCTGTAACCGGAACACCGTGAGCACCACCTCTTGCGGATCAAACAGCTTCTCCCATCTGTCGCCCTGACAGTTATGCGCCCCACTCTGAATTTCCAACGACCGACCGCGCAAGCGATAGCCAAAAGACTCGGCATCCTGCTGTTCCCCGCCATCCCAAACCCCATTTCGGTTCAGATCGTAAGAGACATTCAGACAGCTGTTTTCCGCCTCGCCCGGATACTTCCCTATGCTAATTGCCTTTCCCTGACAGGTTCCCGCACAAAAACCAGCCCGACGGATATCTTTCTCAACCCCCATCGCCACCTGACTGAACAGTTGTTCCAGCCGGAAAAGCTGTGCGCTGCCCTGGCTTTGACTGCGCAGCAGAGGATACAACTGCGCCGCCGACAGCATAATCAGACTACCTAAACTTAGTGCTAACAGGATTTCCGGCAGAGTGAATCCACGTTGCTTACACCTCGGCCTTGGTTGCCTCAATTTTGTTCGTTTCAACACGAGCGGTTTCAGCATAAGGGAATCGCTAGGACAACCTGCGCCTCGCTGCACAAACGTATCCGTCCTCTCACCGAGATGATGAGGCGTAGCTGACCCGCAGAATTCGACAACGAGATGTGCCCGGCCTGTGCCGCGTTACGCAAGCCAAAGAACGTAAAAACGTTGCTTGTGAACTTTGCCAACACAACATCCTGCGTACGGCGAACGAATTGCCCCGGATGGTTCTCACGGCACGTCTCCTCTGCCTGTTTTTCATTCTGCCCCGCCACCATGCACCATAACTCTCCCTGTGGTATGAGCTTCGCCGTGCGGGTTTCGTTATGCCAGTAAGCATTCGCCTGAACCCGACTCAAAAAGTCCAGCAGTTGCTGCGCACTCTGTTCCAGACGGATTGCCTGTTGATACTGAATCCAGCCATGCAAACCGCCACCCGCCATTAGCGCCACAATCGTCAGCACCACCAATAATTCAAGCAAGGTGAACCCTCGCCGTTGTCGATTCCCTGTTTTCATGGCGTAAGGATAGTGAGTCTTCTCTGTAAAAACAGCATGTTAACTACGTTATACGCGGCGACTCGCAATGTTTTACTGCAACGGTGTAACAACAGAAAAAGCGTGCGGGGAGGTAGGGAAAACGAGGGAATAGCAGGAGAAACCACGCGGTGAAGGAGGTAATGTCACACCCCGAGTAAGCCGGTGACAAGGAGGAATCGAACTCAGGATGAGGAGATCGAAATGAAATCAATAACAGTGAGAGAAAATGGGATCTCGACTCTGGAAGTGGCAAATCGTTACTTTAGTACGGTTAACCTTGGTATGTCAGTTTCCCCAATGAATCAGGATGATGTTGACTGGTGCATTGCTTTTGCCAGAGAAAGCGATTTCGATATTGACTGGCGTTTGGCAAAAATGAGTCTTTACGCTGATAGTGAATTCGGGTTTATCTTTAAGATCGATTCTGACATACCAACAACAAAACCCGACGGGGCTTGTGTTTGTTCATTCAACACAATAAACCATATATTAAGCATTGAGTTACTTCAGAATTTCTCAAAAAGGGGTTCTATTCTGGATGGGAAAATGTTGACCTATTGTTTGGTCATCATCCTATTTTTTCTTATCAAGGTGGAAGGTGAAGGCGTTTATATTCAAAGCCCAGTCAATGAAAAAGTTGCTGATTATTATATCAAAAGTCATCAATTTTAGATGTAAGCGGAGATAAATCTATCCTCTTTCGCTCGGCAGATGATTTACTCAACTGGTTCATATCGTATTCAAATCGGAGATAGCACATTGAGGAAGAGTAAATAATGCGCGACAATGTGGCTAATAAATCGTCATTTTGCGAGGTGGTTATGAATAAAGAGCCGACAGATTACCGTGCAACAGTGTCATCTCGACAGATGAAATCTCATGCAGGCCGCAAAATTCAAATTACCAGTGAGGAAGAATTATTTACTCTCATGTTTATCGCAGCAGATGGGATTAAAAACTCCCCAGCACCATCCATTCAGGAAGCAGTAGGTCCGTTGCACGAAGAGCAATAACAAAAAGGGCCGCATTACGCGGCCCTCGAAAACATGGGAGAAGCTTTAGATCGCAACCGGTGCTTTGATGGCGGGATGTGGATCGTATCCCTCGATTTCAAAGTCCTCGAAGCGATAGTCGAACAACGTATCTGGACGGCGCTTAATCACCAGTTTAGGCAGCGCGCGCGGTTCACGGCTCAACTGTAGATTCGTCTGTTCCAGATGGTTGTTGTACAGATGCGTGTCGCCGCCAGTCCAGACGAAATCACCAACATCCAGATCGCACTGCTGTGCCACCATATGCACCAGCAGCGCATAGCTGGCGATGTTGAACGGCAGGCCGAGGAAAATATCGCACGAGCGCTGATAAAGCTGGCAAGAGAGTTTGCCATCCGCCACGTAGAACTGGAAAAACGCGTGGCACGGTGCCAGCGCCATTTTGTCCAGCTCACCCACGTTCCAGGCAGACACGATAATACGGCGAGAATCTGGATCTTGTCTCAACTGGGTCAGAACATTCTTCAACTGGTCGATCTCACGACCGTCGGCAGCGCCCCACGAACGCCACTGTTTGCCGTAAACCGGCCCCAAATCACCGTTCTCATCCGCCCATTCATCCCAAATACTGACTTTATTTTCATGCAGATAAACAACATTGGTATCGCCGTTCAGGAACCAGAGCAGCTCATGAATAATCGAACGCAGGTGGCATTTTTTGGTGGTAACCAGCGGAAACCCGTCCTGCAAGTTGAAACGCATCTGATGGCCGAAAATAGAACGCGTGCCCGTGCCGGTACGGTCGGCTTTCGGCGTGCCCTCTTCAAGCACTTTTTTCATCAGATCCAGATACTGTTTCATACTACCTCACCAAAAATATTAAAGAAGGACGGCGGATTATTGCTGTGCAGGCTGACGGCGGTAGGCCCAGACCATCATCAGAATACCAGCGATCACCATCGGCAGAGACAGGATTTGCCCCATGCTGAACAGGCCGCCGAACAGCCCCAGCTGCGCATCCGGCTGGCGGAAGAATTCAGTAATGATTCGGAACATGCCATAACCGATCAGGAAAAGCCCTGAAACGCTGCCCATCGGCCGAGATTTACGAATAAAGATATTCAGAATGATAAACAGCGCCACTCCTTCCAACATCATTTGATACAGCTGGGAAGGATGACGCGGCAGCATGCCGTACTGATTGAAAATCGCCTGCCATTGCGGGTTACTGACGGCCAGCGCCATATCTTCGCCGCGCGAACCAGGAAACAGCATGGCCCACGGCGTATCCGTCGTCACGCGTCCCCACAGTTCGCCATTGATGAAGTTGCCCAGTCGGCCAGCGCCAAGCCCGAAAGGAATCAGAGGGGCAATAAAATCAGCAACCTGGAAGAAATGGCGTTTGGTGCGATGAGCGAACCACAGCATGACGCAGATGACGCCCATTAAGCCGCCGTGGAACGACATACCGCCATCCCAGACTTTGAAAAGATAGAGCGGGTTTTCAAGAAATGACGGGAAGGCATAAAACAGGACGTAGCCCAGACGCCCACCGACGAAGACCCCAAGGAACCCCATATACAGCAGGTTTTCGACTTCATCTTTGGTCCAGCCACTCCCCGGTTTATTCGCCCGACGCACCGCCAACCACATGGCAAATACAAAACCCACCAGATACATCAGCCCATACCAGTGCAGCGCCAGCGGGCCGATTGAGAAAATCACGGGATCAAACTGAGGAAACGCCAGATAGCTTGTCGTCATCATTCACCACATATTTTATTGTGTTATCCCTACTTTTGGGATCGTCATTGATAGGCAAAAGGCAGGAGAATGAATCTGTTCCTGCGAACCGCGGTGGCGAATCATAGCATACGCGCCCACGCTCTTTGATCGCGAAGGGGAAAAGTTCTGTAAAACATTGAGTCGTTGTTAAACATTTACTCGCAATTAAATCTTGATATATCCGTCAATACCGCACCGCGACGGATTAGCGTCCGCCTCGAATTAAGCCGCCCAATCCGCGCTCTTCCATGAAGATCGCCGCCCACTGTCGGACTTCCGTCGCACTCTGCGCACCGAGTAGTTGCTTCACCAACGCCTGCGATTCCGCCAGCGTAATTTGGCGCAGCAGGTATTTAATTCGCGCAACGCTACGTCCGTTCATACTGAGCGAGCGATACCCCAGCCCGGTTAGCAGCAGTGCACCAAGCGCTTCACCCGCCATTTCACCACACACGGAAAGCGGAATATTGTGCCGCTCGCACTCGACGGCAATCATATTCAACGCCTGCAACATGGAAGGATGCAGGCTGTCATAAAGCGATGCCACATGAGCGTTGTTACGATCTACCGCCAGCAGATACTGCGTCAGATCGTTGGTACCAACCGAAACAAAATCGATGCGGGAAGCCAGATGAGGGAGCAGGAACAGCATCGACGGGACTTCAATCATGATCCCAATTCGCGGCTTGGGCTGCGGGAAGCCCAGCAATTCTTCTACTTCGCCCGCGGCCTGATCGATCAGGCGACGCGCTTCGCTGATTTCATCCAGACTGCTGATCATCGGCAACAGGATGTTGAGATTGCCAATATGTGCGTTGGCACGCAGCATCGCGCGCACCTGAATCAGAAAGATTTCAGGCTGATCGAGCGTAATACGAATGCCGCGCCAGCCAAGGCACGGGTTCTCTTCGCTAATAGGTAGATAGGGCAGCGGCTTATCCGCGCCGATATCCAGCGTGCGCAGCATCACGGGGCGCGTAGGGTAAAGCGCCAACATGCTTTGATATTGCGCCATCTGCTCATCTTCAGACGGAAATCCGCTTTGCAACATAAACGGGATTTCCGTGCGATACAGACCCACCCCATCAACCTGATTGATAAAGCGTTTTTCGTGTTCAGCGCTGAGCCCCGCATTCAACATGACCTGAATGCGTTCGCCGCTTTTCAGTACAGCAGGCTGTTCCATCTCGCCTTCGGCCAGGCGAGTCAGCTCATTTTCTTCCGTCAACAGACGCTGGTATTCCTGTACCAGCACGGGTTCAGGATCGACCAGCAGCTCGCCGCGATAGCCGTCGATAATCAGCTGTCGCTGATGCAGCAGTTCGGGCTGGATGTCTGCGCCCACCAGCGTCGGAATGCCCATGGCACGGACGAGAATCGCCGCATGCGAATTCGCGGCACCGTCATAGACAACAACGCCCGCCAGACGCTCCGGCGGCAGTTCCGCCAGCAGCGTGGCGGTTAATTCATCCGCCACGAGGATAAAGCGCTCAGGCCATTGCCCCATGATTTGCGCGTTATCGTCGAGATGGAACAGCAGCCGCTGCCCCAACGCACGCAGATCGCCCGCCCGTTCGCGTAAATAAGTATCCTGCAAATTGGTGAACTGTGCGGCAAAGCGCTCGATCACCAGCTTCACGGCCCACTCGGCGGCATTGCCCGCATCCACTTCCTGAAAGAGTTCTCGCTTGAGCCGCGCATCGTTCAGCAAGTGCGAGTACAAATCGAAAATCGCCGCGCTCTCTTTCTGCGCGCTGGCGCTAAACCGCTTGCTGAAGCGACGGAATTCCGCCGTGGCCTCTTCCAGCGCCTGCGTTAAACGGGAGCGCTCACGCTCGCTGTCCAGACTCGATGCGGGGAAAACCTGTTCCAGAGAAGGCTGAGTACAATCCTGCCAGCCGGGGGCAATCGCCACGCCGGGTGCAGCCACCAGCGCCTTAACGCGCGTCTGACGGTATTGACCGAAGAGCGTTTTTATCTGTGAAAGGGAAAGAATAGCGGCCATCTGCGTGGCCAGCGTCACCATGAACGATTCTTCGTTTTTATCAAACTGACGATGTTCACGCTGCTGCACTACCAGTACGCCCAGCAGGTGGCGACGGTAGATAATGGGAACGCCAAGAAAAGAGCGGAAATGTTGCTCTTTCACAGCGGGGATATATTTGAAACTGGGGTGTGCACGCGCGTCGGCCAGATTGATGGGCTCAGCACGTTGCCCGACCAACCCGACAATACCTTGCCCAAACGCCAGCGTAACCGTACGCCCGCGCGGCTTTTTCAACCCGCGCGTTGCCATCAGGTAATAGCATTGACGATCGTGATCGGCCAGATAAATGGAACAGACTTCCGTGTCCATAGCCTGACAGGTCTCATTGACCAGAATGTCCAGCGCATCACTAAGGCGTGCCGTTGCCGCAACGTTTTCGACAATTTCTCGCAAGCGCGTGAGCATAATGTGCCTGAATTACCCTCTTTTTCGCCGAGGACCGGATGGGGTAACCACCCGAGCCGCAACACTCTCCTGAAGCAGTATCACCGGATTGATAAATTCCTTCATCACGCGACGATACACATCTCGCTTAAAAGAGACGACCTGACGTACCGGATACCAGTAACTCACCCAGCGCCAGCCATCAAATTCCGGCGTGCCGCTGCTCTGCATATTGATATCCGACTCATTACACATCAACTGTAGCAAAAACCATTTCTGCTTTTGGCCGATACAGACCGGTTTTGTATCCCAACGCACCAAACGCTTTGGTAATTTATAGCGTAACCAGTTACGGGTAGATGCCAATACGCGCACATCCTTTTTTCTTAACCCGACTTCTTCAAACAGTTCGCGGTACATCGCCTGCTCAGCACTTTCACCGGGGTTAATCCCCCCTGCGGAAACTGCCAAGAGTGCTGACCATAGCGCCGGGCCCACATCACCTGCCCCTGCCGATTACAAATTACAATACCAACGTTTGGGCGGTAGCCATCATCATCGATCACCGACTACCTCGATAAACATCAATGCAAAGATGACCTGATTGTTTCACACTCCCGTCAGGTGGTAAACCACTGCTTGGAAAGCATGTGATACGAATAAAAGTAAGATAACCCACAGATAAGATCAAAGTTATAAACATGTGAAGACCAGAATCGGCAATTTATTCACTTTTTCTGTGGACATCTTTGTGCAGAACCCATGAAGAAGTGAGTAAAACTCATTTCTCATGAAGAAAAAATATTAATGCGAATTAAAAATTAATGCTTTCTATTCATTAAATTACAAACAATCTTACGTGAAACAGCAGCCCCTTGTTTTTTGTTCAAATGGCATACAACGCAAGATTGGCGAAAGATCGCACTATGCCGATTTTATCCACAGGTAATAACTCAAAGTCAGGCAATAAATAGGCAAAAACAGTAAAAAGGTCAGGAGTCAAGGCTGTAAATAGAACCAGTAATTCATGTTTATGTGGGTTATCCAAGAAATCTGTGGATAACCTAGTGTAAGATCCTGTTTATTGTCGGTGGCTATACGTGCACAGTTTGCAAAACGGTGTTAAGTGATCGCCATCACACTAAAAAAAAGCACTACGAATCATGCTATTATTGTTTTTCTCCACAGTCTTGCAGGCTGTGCACTGGTACTCTCTATCTATTGTGTTTTTTTTGAGCGAAAAAATATCGAGCTATACGCTATGAATTCACCCACGGTTCACACGACTGCGCCGCCAAGTGAGCACACGTTACTGGAACGCGCGCAATCCCTCGCGGGTTATAATCTCGCGGAATTAGCGGACATCGCCCGCCTGCCCCTTCCCGCTAACCTGAAACGCGATAAAGGCTGGATTGGTATCTTGCTGGAGCGTTTTCTGGGTGCAAGCGCAGGCAGCAAGCCCGAGCAGGATTTCCCCGACATCGGCGTTGAACTCAAAACCATTCCTATTGATGAACAGGGCAAACCGCTGGAAACCACGTTCGTCTGCGTCGCACCATTAACAGGCAACAGCGGCGTAACGTGGGAAAGCAGCCACGTACGACACAAGCTCGCGCGGGTACTGTGGATTCCGGTGGAAGGCTCGCGGCACATTCCGCTGGGGGAACGCCGTATTGGCACACCGCTGATCTGGAGCCCCAATGAAGAAGAAGAGGAACAGCTGCGCTGCGATTGGGAAGAGTTGATGGATCTGATCGTGCTTGGCCGGGTAGAAAGCATCACCGCCCGACATGGCGAAGTGCTACAGCTACGCCCCAAAGCGGCAAATAGCCGGGCATTAACCGAGGCAATTGGCGAATTTGGTCAACCGATTCTAACCTTGCCACGCGGGTTCTATCTGAAAAAAACCTTTACCGCACCGCTACTGGCACGCCACTTTATGCAGCTCAGCAGCTGAATTTCATTAGCGCGATGTTCTATTAGCACGATGTTTCATCAGCGCCCCGCTTCATCGTACACTAGCCTCATACGCCGCACTCTATTACGCAGCAATCGTGCGACAAGGGAATCGTTCTGGGAAAAGCCTGACGTCAACCCAGAGTAAAAAACCAGAGCAAAAGGGACGCCAGCACACGGCTGCAATACGAAGTATGACGAGTATATTTTCACGACATCACACTTTCGCTTGCCTACGCCCCGAGCTGGCAGAGTATAATATCGTTTACGTTTCGTTTAAGGTGTATTGATATAATGTTTGATTGGATTGTTGATCCGAACGCATGGTTAGCATTGGGAACGCTGACTATTCTGGAAATCGTTCTTGGGATCGATAACATTATTTTCCTGTCTCTGGTTGTCGCCAAACTGCCTAAAGCCCAGCAAAACAAAGCTCGCCGCATCGGGCTGATGGGGGCGATGTTAATGCGTTTGGGACTGCTCGCTTCTATTGCCTGGGTCATGCGTCTGACCGACCCGCTGTTCACCGTCGCTGGCAATGAAATCTCCACACGTGACCTGATCCTGTTCTTCGGGGGACTCTTCCTGATCTGGAAGTCGAGTATGGAAATTCACGAAACCGTCGAAGGCGGTTCAGAAGACCATACTTCCAAGGTGTACTCTTTCTTTGGCGCAATTGTGCAGATCATGATGCTGGATATTATCTTCAGCCTGGATTCAGTGATCACTGCTGTCGGCCTGTCTGACCATCTGTTTATTATGATGGCAGCGGTCATTATTGCCGTTCTCGTGATGATGTTCTCTGCGCGCCCTATCGGCGAGTTTGTCGAACGCCATCCGTCCGTCAAAATGCTGGCCTTGTCGTTCCTGATCCTGGTTGGGTTCACCCTGATTCTGGAAAGCTTCGACGTTCACGTACCGAAAGGCTACATCTACTTCGCCATGTTCTTCTCGATGTCCGTCGAGGCGTTGAACCTGCTGCGCAGTAAAAAAGAAAAATCAGCGCACTGATCGTCGTATAACGAGCGATCAAAACGCTAGATGGCCTAATCAGGCGGCGACCAGCCGCCTGATTACACAATATTAATTCCCTCCAAACACATTTTTTCCATTATTCCTACGTTATCCCCCGCAACCATTTGCTAGACTCACCTTAGATTTTGGCATTTATGAACGGGTTAATATGATGAAAGTACGGATGAAAATGGCAATCACACTGGCGTTATTATTCACTCTGGCAGGCTGTTCCAGTGACTACGTGATGGCGACAAAAGAGGGGCAAATGCTCCTGACGCAGGGAAAACCCGTCCTGGATAAAGATACCGGGTTGCTCAGCTATACCGATGAGCAAGGTAATCAGAAACAAATCAACAGCGACCAGATCTCCCAGATCGTGCAGCGCTAACGGCAACGTTAGCCCGATATTCCTCATCGGGCTATGCTCTCCGGCAAAATCCCGCTTCCCCACTCGCCACGGCTTCGTTTATAGTCGAATTCAGGTGTGTTTTCCCAAACTCATTGGAATCGCAGCAAATCATGCGGAAATGACGGGAAAGGCGCCTGCTATTTTCAGACATAAGGAAGCTGGCAATGCAATATCACCGTATTCCCCATAGTTCTTTAGAAGTGAGCGTGCTGGGTCTTGGTACGATGACCTTTGGCGAACAGAACAGCGAAGCAGACGCTCATGCTCAGTTAGATCACGCCATTGCCGCAGGTGTTAACCTGATTGACACAGCAGAAATGTACGCCGTTCCTCCACGCCCGGAAACACAGGGGTTAACCGAGAGCTATATCGGTTCCTGGCTGAAATCCCGTGGCGGACGCGAGAAATTGATTGTGGCCAGTAAAGTCTCCGGCCCCGTGCGCGGAAACGATCACAGCATCCGGCCACAGCAGGCGCTGGACAGAAAAAACATCCGTGCCGCGCTGGATGCCAGTCTGCAACGCCTGAACACCGACTATATCGATCTCTATCAGTTGCATTGGCCACAGCGCCAGACCAACTGCTTTGGCAAGCTGAACTATCAGTATACGGATGACAAACCGCAATATACTGAAGACAAATCGGTCGTGACACTGCTGGAAACGCTGGAAGCGCTAAATGAACAGGTGCGTGCCGGTAAGATCCGCTACGTCGGCGTCTCCAACGAAACCCCGTGGGGCGTGATGCGCTATCTGCATCTGGCGGAAAAGCATGACCTGCCGCGTATCGTGTCGATTCAGAACCCCTACAGCCTGCTGAACCGCAGTTTTGAAGTCGGCTTAGCGGAAATCAGCCAGCATGAAGGCGTGGAACTTCTCGCCTACTCATCACTGGCATTCGGTACGCTGACGGGGAAATACCTGAACGGCGCACAGCCTGCTAACGCACGCAACACGTTATTTAGCCGCTTTACTCGCTATACTGGCCCGCAGGCTCAAGCAGCGGTTGCCGAGTACGTCGCGCTGGCGCAAAAGCACGGTCTGGATCCGGCTCAAATGGCATTGGCGTTTGTGCGTCAGCAGCCGTTCGTCGCCAGTACGCTGCTAGGCGCGACTACACTGGAACAGCTGCAAACCAACCTCGACAGCCAGAACCTGACGCTGGACGGCGAGATCCTCGACGAGCTGGAAGCTATCCATCGTCGTTTTACGTTTCCGGCACCATAAACGCAAAACCGGGCATTGCCCGGTTTTCTTTAATGCATGCACAAGAACGCTGAACAATTACTTCAGCGTCTGCAACAGACTCTTGCGCTGGTTTTCCAGCGATGTGACGCGGCTACATACGTCATTGCCGAAGCGCTGGAACTCCAGTTCCTGATTGTTCCATTCGGCCTGAATCGCTTTCTGCAAACCACCGAGGTTGCCCATCATCGCCTGTAGCGGGTTGCCGCCGCTGGACATCTGTTTCACGCCCATTTCGTTCAGGCTGTCCTGCAAGACGCCGCCCATGCTTTGCTGCACGAGCTGTTTGCCATCTTGCTCAACTTGCTTAATCGCCTGATGGTGAAACGTCAGGCCATCGGTGCGGTGTTCGATAATTCGGTTCATCTGCTGCTTGAGCTGTTTATCCAGCGTAGTCAGACGATTGCGCACATTGCTGTCGCTGCCAAGCTCCTGCACGATCACGTTATCCAGCGCGACTCGCGCTTTTTCAAGATGCTGCTGCGCGCCCTGATCGATCCACGGCAGCTGCTGGCGTAAATCTGCCTGATAGGCTTTGGCCTTCTGGCGCTGTTCGGCATTCAGGGTCAGTGGCGTACCGTTACGGACGATATCGCCCTGCGGGGAGAGTTGTAAATTGCCGCTGGCACCCACGACCTGTACGTGTTGCGGACTGATAATGATGTCGTCCTGCGGGTTCACGTTGCACTGGTAGGCTGCCTGCGCTTGCCAGGACAGCAACATCAATAAACCCAAGGTTATTTTACGCGACATATTTTCTCCTGAAGAAAACAACGGCAGTAGCGGGAGAGCGGTAATCCGCCCGTTGAGGAGGCGGATAACGCCTGAGCCAGAATCAGCTCAGGCATGCCTTGATAAGACCAAGGATTACAGCAGGTGTTCTGGCAGATCCCACCAGATATCGAACAGGTTGCTGACTTTCACGTCCGTCAGTTTCTGCTCTTCCAACCAGCGGCTAACCAGTTGGCGATGCTCTTCGGTGCAGTGACCAACTTTTTGCAGACAGATCAGGCCTTCCCAGAGCAAATAACCGCTGCCTTCAAATGCCAGTCCTTGTGGTTCAATGACGTCGTCAACGAACTTATCCATCAACTGATCGATATCTTCTACGCTAGTGCCTTCTGGAAAGCGGAAGCTGACAGAAAAACCTAATTCCTGAAACTCATCGATATGAAGCTTTTTACGTAAACGACGGCTACGAGCTTGTGCCATTTTATTTTATCCTCTCAAACATCAGATCCCACACGCCATGCCCCAAACGCTGGCCGCGCGCTTCAAATTTCGTCAACGGACGGGACTCCGGCCGCTCAACGTACTCATTATTATTGGAAAGATTACGGTACTCGGTGACAGAGGTCATCACTTCGAGCATATGCTGCGCATAAGGTTCCCAGTCTGTTGCCATATGGAACACGCCGCCGACTTTCAGCTTACTCCGTACCAGTTGGACAAAAGGTACCTGGACGATACGGCGTTTATTATGGCGGGCTTTATGCCACGGGTCTGGGAAGAAAAGTTGAACCATAGACAGCGAGCCATCCGGGATCATATTCATCAGCACTTCGACCGCATCGTGACACATCACGCGCAGATTGCTGATTCCCGCCTCCTGTGCGGCAGCGAGACACGCTCCCACGCCCGGCAGGTGAACTTCGATGCCGAGGAAATTCTGCTCAGGATGCTGTGCCGCCATCGTCACCAGCGAGGCGCCCATCCCAAACCCAATTTCCAGTACTACCGGCGCGTCACGACCAAATAGCGCGTTAAAATCGACCAGCTCGGTCTGATATTCCACGCCCATCACCGGCCAGTAGTTATCCAGCGCCAGCTGTTGCCCGTTCGTCAAACGCCCCTGACGGCGGACAAAACTGCGGATACGGCGCATCGGGCGCCCATTCTCATCAAATTCCGGTGAAATGACGTTGTTAATCATAAAGAGTGCTTACTTGCTGTCCGATTTCATTAAGGAAACGCGCATTATGCAAGGATACCGTGGTTTAGCAAGCCCACTGCCTCGGAAAGTTCCGGTTTACAGCACATTCACTCTGTGCTGGAATCGCTGTCAAACTTTTTATCTGTCGGATAGTGACCCCATTTTATGATGCAAGCGCAACAGTTCGCCCATCAGGTGCTGGACTGGTATCAACGCTATGGCCGCAAAACCCTGCCGTGGCAGCTTGAGAAAACTCCCTATAAAGTATGGCTATCCGAAGTGATGTTGCAACAAACGCAGGTCACCACGGTTATTCCCTATTTCCAACGCTTTATGGAACGCTTTCCGAACGTAAACGCACTGGCGGCAGCGCCGCTGGACGAAGTGCTCCACTTGTGGACCGGGCTGGGCTACTACGCCCGCGCGCGCAACCTGCACAAAGCGGCACAAACTATCGTGTCACGTCACGGCGGCGAGTTCCCCACCACCTTTGATGAAGTCGCGGCATTACCGGGCGTCGGGCGTTCCACCGCCGGCGCGGTGCTATCGCTCGCTCTCGGCCAGCATTACCCCATTCTCGACGGTAACGTGAAGCGCGTACTGGCACGCTGCTACGCGGTTGACGGCTGGCCGGGCAAGAAAGAGGTCGAAAAGAAACTGTGGGCGCGGAGTGAAGACGTCACGCCAGCCGAGGGCGTCAGCCAGTTTAATCAGGCAATGATGGATCTCGGTGCGATGGTCTGCACCCGCAGCCGCCCCAAGTGCGAGCTGTGCCCGCTGAACACCGGCTGCATTGCCTATGCCAACCACAGCTGGGCGCAATACCCCGGCAAGAAACCGAAGCAGACGCTGCCGGAGAAAACCGGCTGGTTCCTGCTGATGCAACAGGGTTCTCAGGTCTGGCTGCAACAGCGCCCTGCCGTCGGCCTGTGGGGCGGGCTATTTTGCTTTCCACAGTTCAGCGAACGTCGGGAATTGGAACTCTGGCTGCAACAACGCGGTCTGAATCCTGATGGATTGCAACAGCTTGTCGCGTTCCGCCATACATTTAGCCATTTTCATCTGGATATCGTTCCGCTCTGGCTGGACGTATCGCAGACCGACCGCTCACAAAACCAGTCCTGCATGGATGACGGTGCAGGTCTCTGGTATAACTTAGCGCAGCCGCCGTCTGTCGGACTGGCCGCCCCGGTAGAACGCTTGCTGAGGGAGTTGGCTCACCCGCAGTCAACACATTTGAAAGCCTGCGAAATTGATGAGGAAGAAGCATGAGCAGAACGATTTTTTGTACTTTTTTACAACGCGACGCCGACGGGCAGGATTTCCAGCTCTATCCCGGCGACCTGGGCAAGCGCATCTATAACGAAATTTCCAAAGAAGCCTGGGCGCAGTGGCAAACCAAGCAAACTATGCTAATCAACGAGAAAAAACTCAGCATGATGAATGTTGACGACCGTAAGCTGCTGGAACAGGAAATGATCAAATTCCTGTTTGAAGGGAAGGACGTACACATCGAAGGCTATACGCCTCCGAGCCACTGAGATTGCGGGCTTTCGGGCCCGTTTACGTCCCCATTCCGACACGGCTTGTTATATGAAGAAAATGTTAGCTCTGCTGGTGATTGCACCACTGCTGGTTTCCTGTTCAGGAAACAAAGGGAATGCCAACGACGAAGAGTTTCTCAAGGATACCAACGCCTTCGATATTTTGATGGGCCAGTTCGCCAACAACATCGAAAATATCTGGGGAATGAATGAAGTACTGATCGCCGGCCCGAAAGACTACGTCAAATACACCGATCAATATAAGACGCGTAGCCACATCAACTTTGATGCCGGTTCAATCACGATCGAAACCATTTCGGCAACCAATTCCGTTGCCAGCTTGCGCCAGGCGATTATTACGACCCTGCTGATGGGCGATGACGCCAGTAACACCGATCTGTATTCCGACGCTAACGATATTCAAATCAGCCGCGAACCGCTGCTATACGGACAGGTGCTGGATAACACCGGACAGCCAATCCGCTGGGAAGGCCGTGCCGCCAGCTTTGCGGATTACCTGCTCCAGAATCGTCTGCAAAAACGCACCTCCGGCATGCACGTTATCTGGTCGGTCACGATGCAGCTTGTCCCTAACCATCTGGATAAGCGTGCGCACAAATACCTGCCGCTGGTGCGTAAAGCCTCCGAACGTTACGGTATTGAAGAGTCGCTGATTCTGGCGATTATGCAGACAGAATCCAGCTTCAACCCTTACGCCGTCAGCCGTTCCGATGCGCTGGGTCTGATGCAGGTGGTGCAACACAGCGCAGGACGCGATGTCTTCAAGATGAAAGGGAAATGGGGACAGCCAAGCCGCAGCTATCTGTTCGATCCAGAACAAAACATCGACGCGGGTACCGCCTATCTGTCGATTCTGAAGAACAGCTATTTGGCAGGCATTGAGAACCCGACGTCGAAACGCTACGCCGTCATCACCGCATATAACGGTGGCGCAGGCAGCGTGTTGCGCGTCTTCTCCAGCGATCGCGATCGCGCCGTGGGCATTATCAACAACATGTCACCGAGCGATGTCTACCAAACGTTGACGACGAAGCACCCGTCTGGTGAATCACGTCGCTATCTGTACAAAGTGAACACGGCACAGAAAAATTACCGCCGCTAATTCACGCGCACCACAGAACGCCGTGCTACCGGGTTTACTCCGGTAGCGCGGTTTCATCAGACCAGATATCTACAATAACGTTGTTGATAAACACAATGACCGCGATTCCTTTACCGTTTATTACCGCACTTCTGCTGGTTATTTTGTTTTTTCGCATCCAGATTCTGGCTATTCACAACCCTTCTCAAAACAAGAACACCAAAAAACGCAGCGCACTGGCAGAAGCGGTACTCATCGTCGTAAGCTGTCTTGCCCTGACGCTGGTGGCGTTACGCTGGGGCAGTCATGTTGCCTTACCCGCGTTTATTCAACCCGCGATTGCCGCATCGATTCCGCCGCTGCTATGGCTGTGCCTTTTCCCCCACGGCGACAAGGCATCTGAGGACGTACCCCACAGACGCAGACGTTCTCTCTGGCATCTGTTACCGCCTTTACTCATCCTTGGCGCAGGCGCTATCCAGAATAGAACAACCGTTCCGCTTATCGATCTGATGCTGGTGAGTATTTACTTCAGTTATGGGGCGGCGCTGATTTACCGCGCTCGCCGTCTGCAAACGTCATCACCCAGATGGAAAAGCGCGCCGTTTATCGCCGGGCTATATGTGCTTATCTCCGGCGCTATCGACACCGTCATTGCTCTGGATATCGCGTTCTACAGCGGCAATAGCGCGGCGACCATCATCACCGCATTCCACATCGTCATGCTGGCGATATTGACCCTGCTGATCGTCACATACCGCACGTCCCCGCAGGCAGGGGTTGTCGCGCAGCCTGACCAGAAGCCTGAAGCCGTACCCGCCACCGAAGACGAACACCAGCTCGCGAAAGCGTTAGATGATTTCATCCGCACTCACGCGCTGTACACCGATCCGGGCATGACGCTTCAGCGTCTGAGCAGGCGCATGGGCATACCGCTCAGACGCCTGTCCGAAACCATCAACCGCGTTCACGGTCGTAATTTCTCGCAGGTGATGAACGAATACCGCATCGAGGAGGCTAAGCGCCTCCTCAGCCAAACGGATGACCGAATCACGGATATCATGCTGGCCAGCGGGTTTCAGACTAAATCAAACTTCAACCGCGAATTTTTGCGGCTAACGGGGATGAGCCCCAGCGTCTGGCGTAGTCAGTACCCACTTCAGGAACAGACTACGGCTTCCGCCACGCCGCCTGAAGAAAATCGCTGACATCCTTCCCAACTTCCTGATGGATCTGCTCACGCGAACGCTCACCGCCGTCGAGACAAATCATGCCCTCGCCCGGGTTCTCGGCGTTGATGATTTCAACAGCACCTGGCTTACAAAGCTGCATAAAACTAAAATGCGTTGCGTCGGCAATTTCTTTATACGCTGAATGCGCAGGCGACAGCTTCTGCGCCAGATCGTGGGATTCCAGCATGGCGGGTAATTCCTCATTGGGATACCCCGCCGCCATAATCAAGATAGGAATGTTTATTGCCGCCAGACTCTCTGCGGTAAACCCTCGCGCCAGCCCCATATCCAGAGATACCACCGCGCTGACGCGTGGATCTGCAAACGACTTATCAAGCTGCGCAGGCGATGCGGCATTTTTTGCGACCTGCATCTTTTCATACACCTTGCAGGACGCCAGCCCAGCGTGCGTCAGGCAATCCTTCTCAAATTGCTCCGTACTAAAGCGCCCCCCAGCCAGCTCAAGCACCGTCCATCCTCCCAGCGAGTGACCCACGGCGGCAATGCGCTTCGCATCAACCTGCCCCGTCTTCTCTGGCGTGGCGAGTAATGCCGTAATCACGCGACTGAGGTCATGAGGCCGTTGCCACAATTCCTGAGCCTTCTCGGTCCGCATATCTTTAAAGGTGGTTCCGGGGTGGTTGGGCGCGGCGACAATATAGCCTTGTTTAACCAACGCCTGCGCCAGCCAAAATTGATTGAACCAGCTCCCGCCGTAGCCGTGTGAAACGACAATCAAAGGATGCTCACCGGACTCAGGCACGGCATTTTTACTCACGGCGATGCCGGGAAAAACAATATTTTCACCAATGGTCGTCGTCTGCGATGGTGATGAAGCCGGATAAAATACGGCGACGTCCAACGGCCTGTTAGTGGCCTCATCCGCTAACGTTATTTGTTGAAACCCAATGCCCGTTTTTGCCATAACAGCAAAGCTGAGTAGTAAGTTCGTTATCAACCCTATCGTAATACGCCATGTCATACCTATTTCTCCGAAGTTTCTGCACTGTGAAAAATAGCATTTATAACAATGACTTTCTTGCCGATGCGACCTAAAACGCTATTTAGTACCTCTGTTTAATACACAAAAAACTACGGCCAGCATGTGCTGGCCGTATTCCCTGATATTGGCGCAAAATTTACCCGCCTTCCTTCCTGCTTTAGAACGTCGGCTAGGTATAGAGCCAAAAAAGTCTGTTAACGCTTAATTTTTTTGAATTGCTGTGTAGTAGCCGTTAATGCGCTTTCTGTCGGCAGCCGCTCCATAGAGCTGGCGCCGTAAAAACCATCGCACTGCGGGCAGTGATCCATAATGAACTGTGCGTCCTGCGGTGTTGAAATCGGCCCGCCGTGGCACAACACAATCACATCCTTACGGATGGATTTCGCTTCATCCGCCCAGTGATTAATCAACGGCACGCAATCCGCCAGATTAAGCGCGGTTTCCGCGCCAATGTTACCGCCGGTGGTTAACCCCATATGTGGCACAATAATATCCGCCCCCGCTTTCGTCATCGCGACGGCATCTGCCGCACTGAACACGTAAGGCGTGGTCAGCATGTCTTTTTCATGCGCCAGACGAATCATGTCCACTTCCAGCGCATATCCCATACCGGTTTCTTCCAGATTGGCGCGGAAATTACCGTCAATCAGCCCAACGGTTGGGAAGTTCTGCACGCCAGAAAAACCCAGCGCTTTCAGGTCATCCAAAAACTTATCAAACTGACAGAAAGGATCGGTTCCGTTTACGCCCGCCAGCACTGGCGTGTGCTTCACAACGGGCAGCACCTCTTTCGCCATATCCACGACAATCTCATTCGCGTTGCCGTAAGCCAACAGGCCAGCCAGCGAACCGCGTCCTGCCATGCGATAGCGCCCGGAGTTGTAGATCACGATCAGATCGATACCGCCCGCTTCTTCACATTTCGCGGAAAGGCCCGTTCCTGCACCACCGCCGATAATCGGTTCGCGACGCGCGATCATTTCGCGGAATTTTGCCAGCAGTTCCTGGCGATTTATGCCTGACTTCATACTTTTTCCTTTCTTATTTCACTAATTCCCGAAACGCATCAACAGCGGCATGGGCAAATAAAGGATCGTTAATATGGAAAGGCAGACGAATAATCTGTCGTCTTGCCGTTTGCTGCACGACGCTCTCCAGCGTGCTGATAAACGCGTCGCGTGCTTCCGGGTGCCAGAATGCTTGATTCGGTGCATCCAGCGCGGAGAAGCCGCCTTCCGGAATCAGGAAGCGCACCTCGCCTTCACAGCGGTTCAGCTTCTCCCCAATCCAGCGCGCCATCGCGATATTTTCATCTATCGTCGTCCGCATCAGGGTGACCTGCGCGTTGTGGTTGTAGAACAGGCGATGCGCGTATTTCTCCGGCACGCTGGCGGGAGAACCAAAATTCACCATGTCCAGCGCACCGCAGGACGCCACATAAGGCACTTGCGTCTTGGCTATCGCATCAAACCGTTCCGGCCCGCAGGCCAGCACGCCATCAAACAGTAAATCGCACACCTCTGTCGTGGTGAGATCGAGCACGCCAGTAAGCAAATGGCTGTCCACCAGCTTTTCCATCGCTTTCCCACCGCTGCCCGTCGCGTGAAAGACCAGACAGTCAAACTCCGCTTCCAGCAATGCACTGGCTTCCTGAATGCACGGCGTCGTGACACCAAACATAGTCAGGCCAATCGCGGGCTTATCGTCATGATGTTCCTGAATATGAAACGTCACAGCACCAGCGATCTGGTGCGCGGCGTTGCCGAGAACCTGACGAGAAATGCGGTTCAGGCCCGCCACATCGGTAACGGAATACATCATGCTGATATCGCTGGCACCGATGTAACCGGAGATATCGCCGGAGGCCATCGTCGACACCATCAGCTTCGGCATACCAATCGGCAACGCCTGCATCGCGGGCGTAATCAGCGCGGTTCCGCCGGAGCCGCCGAGACCCAGCACCCCGGCAATATCATCGCGGGACAGCATGAAGTGCTCAAACGCAACGGCCATCGCGCTAATCGCCTGCCCTCTGTCATGGCAAAACACCGCCGATGCGCCCTGCGGATGGTAAGAGGCCACCGTTGCGGCGCTGATATCTGTCGCCTCTGACACCCGTGTATCGGCTGACGGCAGTGTCGTTGACAGATCGACCGTGACGGTTTTTAAGCCCGTAGCGGCAATCAGATCACGGACGTAAATCTGTTCTTTTCCTTTAGTATCCGCAGTACTTGCAATATAAACGCTGCCAATTTCACTTCCCACTTGGTATCCCTCCCACCGTTAGCGAAACAATTAACAGATTGATATAAGTGATAATTACAAGAAACCAAAAACAAACAAGATTAATTTATCGCCATATTGAGACTTGAGTATCACAAAGACAAACCATTAAATACCCAAATGAGACAAAAGTCTCAAAATGTTATGTATGGCATTACATTAACAGTAAGAAAGCTTGACGTGGCACAAGAATCACTCAATTTGCTATAGTTCAGGCGACAACGCCGTGCTGCCCGATAGCGTCCGGCCCGAAAATGCAATGAGGTCTATGTGATTGAACGGGATGAAAAACTGACATCAACACGGGCGAAAACCCGTCGTTTACTAATTGATACCGCCATGAATATGTTCGATCAAGGCATATTCCCTTCCATTACGGATGTTGCCGCTGCGGCTCAGCTTTCACGCGCGACAGCCTACCGCTATTTTCCGACGCAAAGTGCGTTAGTTTCAGCCGTTGTCGGCGAAAGCCTTGGCCCGATTCTGGCGTGGCACCCGACACAGCCGGATGCCAGCGAACGCGTTGCCGAACTGCTGCGCTTTGCTTACCCAAGGATGCTGGAACATGAAGGTGCGCTGCGTGCCGCACTGCATCTGTCACTGCAACAATGGGCCGATCGCCGCTCTAATCGCCTGCATACGGATACGCTGACGCGCGGCAATCGTAAACGCCTGCTCAAGATTGCCACTGAACCGCTGGAAGGAAAAATCACGCCGGAAGCACAACAGCGGGTGATCTATGCCTTATCGCTTATTTATGGTTCGGAAGTTTTCCTGGTGCTGAAAGATATCTGGCATCTGGAAGAAGATGGCATTCAGGATGTCACGCAGTGGGTCGCCAAAGCCATTTTACGGCAGGCGGAAGAAGACGCCGCACAGGCAGCTTCACAGAAAACCTAACGAACACATCTATGCTGCGTCCCGCCCTATCACCGGATACGCAGCAACGGAAGAACACACGTTGCCAAGGAAACACATGATGCTGGAAGGTAAACGCGCGATTGTCACCGGCGGTGGCCGCGATTTTGGACAAGCGGTATCCGTCTGGCTGGCTCGCGAAGGGGTGAAGGTCGATCTTTGCGCCCGCAAATTGGCCGATGCCCAGGCCAGCGTCGACATCATTCATCAGGAAGGCGGCACGGCACGCGCGTATCAGTGCGATATTGCCAACCCTGATTCGGTCAGAGATTTTTCCGCACAGCTGCTGGGAGACAGCACGCCCGTCGATATTCTGGTGCTCAGCGCCGCCCAATGGCTGGAAGGCGCATTGGGGGAGGAAGACACCGATACGGATATCGTCAGCACCATCAACTCCGGCCTGACCGGTTCTATCCTGCTCACCAAAGTGCTATTGCCAAGCCTGCGTCGTTCACAGCGTGCCGACATTCTGGCGATGGTTTCCGTCTGCGGTATCCCGCAGTTCCACGACTCTATCGCCCACCCCGCCTTCTTCGCCGCCAAGCACGGTATGAGCGGTTTTAGCCAGAATCTGGCACATCATGTCGCACAGGAAAACATTCGCGTAACGGGGTTTTATCCGCCAGATTTTGAGGTCACAAGCTTTGACGACAATCCCGCTAGTGGGGAAAAAATGGGCGAGCATTTGCTGAACGCCCGCTCGATATGGGAAACCATGCGTTTCGTGCTCATCCAGCCGCGCAGTTGCCATATCAACGCCATCCATTTTCAGGGGCCGACGCGCGCAGATATCGGCGTGTAACCCATCACCTTTTGCGCGGCATCCCGCTCCGGTATTTATCATATAACCGGGGCGGTGAAGGGTGTTTCCCGCCTAACGTCCCACATTCCCCCACGCATCACGCTCTGACACACTTTCCTTCTCTCCATTTTTTGCCACAGCACACAGGAAAAGGTAGCATCGCTGCCGTTGTTTTCTGCCATGCGGCTCACCGCGCCCAGCGCACTATAAAAAAAACGCCTCAAGCAAAAACATAACCAGTTGAATTCGAAATAATAATAGCGAACGCGTCACCACAAGATGCGTGATAGACAGGAAAGCACGGACACCAATGACAGAACATTCCTCCCCTCATGGCGAGCGTCATGCCGCCGAGCAACGTCTCCACGAAAAGGGTTATCACCAAAGTCTCGGCAATCGCCATGTGCAGATGATCGCCATTGGCGGCTCCATCGGCACCGGGCTGTTTCTTGGCGCAGGTGCGCGTCTGCAAATGGCAGGGCCAGCGCTGGCGTTGGTCTATCTGGTTTGTGGCATTTTCTCTTTTTTCATCCTGCGCGCACTGGGTGAACTGATCGTGCATCGCCCCACCAGCGGCAGCTTCGTGTCGTACTCGCGTGAGTTTCTGGGTGAAAAGGCCTCCTACGTGGCAGGCTGGATGTACTTCCTCAACTGGGCGATGACGGGAATTGTCGACATCACCGCCGTCGCGCTCTACATGCACTACTGGGGCACGTTTGCCGATGTCCCACAGTGGTTGTTCGCGCTGGGAGCACTGTCCATCGTCACGCTGATGAACCTGATCGGTGTGAAGTGGTTTGCCGAAATGGAGTTCTGGTTCGCACTAATTAAGGTCGCGGCCATCGCCATTTTTCTGGTGGTCGGCACGGTCTATCTCGGCACGGGCAGCCCGCTGGATGGCAATACGCCCGGCCTGCACCTGATTACCGATAACGGCGGCCTGTTCCCGCACGGCATTCTGCCTGCGCTGGTGCTGGTTCAAGGGGTGATATTTGCCTTTGCCGGTATCGAGATCATTGGGACAACCGCAGGCGAATGTAAGAACCCAGAGCAAGTACTGCCGAAAGCGGTCAACAGCGTCATCTGGCGTATCGGCCTGTTCTACGTCGGCTCTATCGCGTTATTGGTCTGCCTGCTGCCGTGGAACGCCTATCAGACAGGACAAAGCCCGTTCGTGACCTTCTTCAGCAAGCTGGGCGTGCCCTATATCGGGACGATCATGAATATCGTGGTGCTGTCCGCTGCGCTGTCCAGCCTGAATTCCGGTCTGTACTCGACGGGCCGCATTCTGCGTTCACTGTCGCTGGGTGGATCGGCTCCCGCTTTCCTGTCGAAAATGAGCAACCAGTCCGTACCCTATACCGGTATTTTAGTCACGGTCTGCATCCACATTATCGGCGTGGTGCTGAACTACGTGGTGCCGTCGCAGGTATTCGAGATTGTCCTGAATATCGCCTCGCTCGGCATTATCTGTTCCTGGGCATTCATCATTCTGTGTCAGATGCAGTTGCGTAAAGCGATTCGTCAGGGGAAAGCCAAGCCGGTGGCGTTCAAAATGCCCGGTGCGCCCGTGACATCATGGCTGACGCTGGCTTTTCTGGTGAGCGTATTGGGATTGATGGCGTTTGATTACCCGAACGGTACCTGGACGGTTGCGACAATTCCGGTACTGGCGATCATGCTGATTATCGGCTGGCGCGGGCTGAAAAAGCAGCGAGAAGCCGTGAAGCTCGCCAACCAGCAGGAATCCAGCCTGCGTTAAGGTTAAGATAGAAAAAATTCAGGCTCGTTTCCGAGCCTGAATTTGAGATTACTGACAAAGTCCGTAGAGCGGGAATAACGGATAGATCGTAAAGACGCTGTGAATACGTCCATGTACGCTCGGCTTGCGCCATCCCTGGCGCAAACGCTTTACTCTTCTATTCCGTTACTCCCGTTCTAATTCGGTAAATAGGTTTGTCAACGGTCTGAAGAGAAATGTAATTACTCTTCTACCACGTAACCGTACAGACGCTTGCTGCCATCTTCTTCCGCGACGCTGTAAACGCCCTGCAATTCCGGAGAGAAGCCCGGCAGCAGGTTAATGCCCGCTTCCAGCGCCAGAAAATAGCGCTGTACCGCCCCGCCCCAGGTTTCCCCCGGCACGACACACAATACGCCCGGCGGATACGGCAATGCGCCTTCTGCTGCGATACGTCCTTCTGCTTCGTCGATAGGAATCAGCTCGATATTCCCGCGCACAAATTCCCTGTTGGCATCCTGCGGCAACATCACCACGGACGGAAACTCGGTTTTGCGGAACATCGCTTTTTGCAGATCTTTCACGTTGTGCTGGGCGTAAAAATCATGCATTTCCTGACACAGCCGACGCAGCCGGTAACCGCGATAACGCTCTTTGTATTTTTGATACAGGCTAGGCAGCACTTCGCTCAGAGGCGCATCGCGGGCGATCAGCGTTTCGAAATGCACCAGCGCATTCACCAGCTCCTGCATTTTTACAGCGTCTTCCGCTGGCGTTAGCAGGAACAAGATCGAGTTCATGTCGCATTTTTCAGGGATGATGCCGTGCTCGCGCAGGTAGTTGGCAAGGATCGTCGCCGGAATACCAAATTCAGTATAATCGCCGCTAATCGCATCAATACCCGGCGTTGTCAGCAGTAATTTACAAGGATCGATAAAATACTGATCCTCCGCGTATCCTTCGAACGCATGCCATTTCTCACCCGGCTCAAAGTTGAAGAAGCGCACGTCCTGCGCGATGGTCTCCGTATCGTGATCCTGCCAAAGCGCCCCGCCCACCGTCACAGGCACGAACGGTTTGATGAGCGAACAACGCGTCAGTAGCTGCTTACGCGCCTCAATGCCCAGCTTCACGCAGTCCATCCACATACGACGCCCGCTTGCCCCTTCGTGCATTTTGGCATTGACGTCCAACGCGGCGAACAATGGGTAAAACGGGCTGGTCGAGGCGTGCAGCATAAAAGCGTTATTCAGTTGCTTATGGTTGCAGAAACGGCGCTGGCCTTTGATATGCGTATCTTTCTTGTGGATCTGCGAGGTCTGGGAGAAGCCCGCCTGCTGTTTATGCACCGACTGCGTCACGAAAATCCCCGGATCGTTCTCATTCAGATCCAGCAACAGCGGCGAACACTGCTCCATCATCGGGATAAACTGCTCGTAGCCGACCCAGGCGGAGTCAAACAGAATGTAGTCGCACAGGTGCCCGATGCTATCGACGACCTGACGCGCGTTATAAATCGTGCCGTCATAGGTGCCAAGCTGGATGACGGCCAGACGGAACGGGCGCGGCTCGTTGGCACGTTCCGGCGCGACTTCCGCGATCAGCTTACGCAGATAGGCTTCATCAAAACAGTGCGCATCCACGCCGCCGATAAAGCCAAACGGATTGCGCACAGTTTCCAGATAAACTGGCGTCGCGCCCGCCTGAATCAGCGCACCGTGATGGTTGGATTTATGGTTGTTGCGGTCAAACAGCACCAGATCGCCGCGTGCCAGCAACGCATTTGTCACCACTTTGTTCGCCGAGGACGTGCCATTCAACACGAAATAGGTTTTATCGGCATTAAACACGCGCGCAGCGTGCTTCTGCGCCTTCTTCGCCGCCCCTTCGTGAATCAACAAATCGCCCAGTTTGACGTCTGCGTTACAGATGTCCGAACGAAACACGTTCTCACCGTAAAACTCAAAAAACTGACGCCCCGCCGGGTGCTTGCGGAAGAACTGGCCGCCCTGATGCCCCGGACAGGCAAACGTCGTGTTTTTCATGTTGACGTATTTGGTCAGCGTATCGAAAAACGGCGGCAGCAGCGCGTCCTGATAAGCTTTCGCCGCTCGCTCTAACACGTTGGCGTGCTCGCCTTCGTCATCGAGAATCAGCCATTCGCTACCCGCAGGCAGAACATCTAACTCTTTATCTTCATCAGGCTCTTCGACAAACGCCGGAATACTAAAACCGGTGTGCTGCAATATCGACAAAATGCCGCTACGGGCTTCCTCAATAGAAACCACGACCGCCGCCACATCCGTGAAGTCAGTCTGACTCAACGCGACAATCTCACGCGTTGTGGTTAAACGGGTGCCAACCGCTGCATTCGCCGCAATTTTTAACTGTTTCATGTAACCAACCCAAACGGTTAAAGGTAAGTGTACGTGCCTGGAAGACACCGTTCAGGGATAACAATCCCGACCAATCACAATGCCAATCAATAACGACAAGCGTATGATCCCTACAGGTAAACTGTAGGCTAAGAATGGAAAAACTGGAGCCAGCACCATCCGATAGACATCAGTAAAAGCAGAGGCGTACTCTATTTTTACTCATGCCTAACAGCGAGCGAACGAACGCTTCACCGCATGGTGAAGGAGGATAATCGACGGGGAGAAAAGTAAACTGCGCAGCGGTGATAAGAAGAAACGCACAGCGACGTCATCAACGAACTGGCGCGAGCATGCGACACCATGAGCAATGAATCTGACATATCGGCGATCCTCTTTAGCTAACGCTAACTACGCTTAAAGGGGCGTTCAGGTGAACGAGACGTTAAAAACCGCGCAATAATGGCATTATTCTTCATCAAATTCAACAATCCAGCCCGCACTCAACACGGTAAAAAGTGCAACGAAACATGCCACGCGAATCAGGAAGAAACGTTACCGCGCTAAGCGTGCTGAAAGGATCGCCAGAAACTGGCTAGCAAATAATACAATTGCCTGAAAATAGCGCAGGCGCTCCGCTTTGTGACAGAAACCCATTGACGCCACGTGGCCAATACGGTTTAATGCGCCCCGTTGCCCGGATAGCTCAGTCGGTAGAGCAGAGGATTGAAAATCCTCGTGTCCTTGGTTCGATTCCGAGTCCGGGCACCACTAATTCTTAACCCTCGCCTTTGGCGGGGGTTTTTCGTTTCTGGCGCGTGGACTCTTCATCGAACACCATTCGATTATTCGCCGCAAGCGGCTCACCCTTTCAGGGCCAGCGCGACAAGCGCGCTGTTCAACGCCTCCCGCGTTTGTCCGAGTCCGAGTACCACTAATTTAAAGAAACCAGCCTAACGGCTGGTTTTTTGCTTTTGGGGATTGGGTTCTGAACTGGGTCTCGTTCTCTACGAGTGCTATCTATCCCGCCTCCCCTTCCCCATGATTCGAGCCCATCCCCTGATAGCGTGACGGCCAGATCTCCTCAGGCCGCTTTCCCAATGCGCAGGCAATTAATCTCTCACCTTTCGGCCAGTGTCTCGTTAAAGCATTAGCGAGTGTTGAAGACGCTAATCCAGATGCTCTTGATACCGCGGCCAACGTTGTTCCTTTCTTCCTTAAACCAGCAATAATGTCTGCCGGATGCCAATTGTGCTTATCCATTTATCGACCTCTCCCTGTGATGAATTGCTCCAATTATCCCATTTTGGGATAAAAAAGGAAATGGTTGATATTCGATTTTAGGATATCTATCAAGGTCACCAAAATGGCATCGATTTATTCAAATGAATATCAATCAGTTATAAAAATACTGCGAGAGGCCAGAATCGAAAAAGGCATGACCCAAGAAAATTTAGCGAACGCTTTAGGTCGACCTCAGTCTTTTGTAGCCAAAATCGAGAATGGGGAACGTAGGCTGGATGTTGTTGAATTTGTCCACATCGCTCACCTGCTATCTGTAGACGCTTCCACTGTTTTAGAAAAAATAGCGCATAAAATACAGAAAGATAGCATTAAGTAATCAATACAAAAAAATCACTTATCCCGTTTTGGGATAAAGCAGTGAGCGACTGATATTTGATCCCAAATTTTATGGGGTTGAATCGATGGCTTCTGTTTACTCTGATGAATATCAAATCGTTATCAAGGCATTACGTGAAGCACGCATTGCCAAAGGGATCACACAGGTAAACCTGGCTCTAGCGCTGGATCGTCCTCAATCGTTTATCGCTAAGGTTGAGAACGGGGAAAGAAGGTTAGATATCGTAGAATTTATCCATATCGCCCGTTTACTTTCTCTAGACCCTGCCAGCATTATTGCTAAGATCCCTGCAAAACATAAAGCGCTTGGTTAAAGAGGAACACGGCCATGAAACGCCGGATTAGCATTGCCGTGGACAAAGATGGCTATCAGATTCTGAGTGCTGCCGGAGTTAATATTTCCGAGCTGGTGAATGACGCCCTTGGCAAAGAAGCCCTCCGCATAAAGACTGAAGCGTGGAAGAAGGAAAACCGTGAAGGGATGGAAAACGCCGCCCGATTTATCGCAAAGAATGGTTCTTTTGCGGATGAAAACAGGAACCTGGTGATCGTGTAAACGCTCCAGTCATTACAAAACGTTTGTCGATATGTAAAGCGATATTGTCGAGACACCAAAGCGGCGCATGGTCATCCCACTTATTGGATCGCATTACCTGTCTGAGAAAATGAATAAGATGTGGTTCCCTCTGATCCGCATTGACAACGACCATTATCGGCTGATGACGACTGAGGTGATTGGTGAGGCTATTGCGGATCTTGGCGAGTATGCGAATGAGATCAAGGATGCTATTAATCTTATGTTTTGGGGGATTTGAGAGGTGTTCTTGAGCCTTACGCATAGTGAGGGACATAATCAGTACTAAAAATGAATAGTTCGATTCGCTATGATGCTTACATAATGTTTAATTGTATTGAATGCCACGAAAATCATTGCTATCGTAATTGTATCAATTACGCATTTCCTTGGGGAAGGTCAAAATCTACATCTCACCTAGCGAAACATTAACTGTTAGCTTGTAGAGTAGGTGCATATTCATTTCACTGATAGAGCAGCAAAAAGATACTCAACGCTTACCATATACAACAAAAAGAGATATAAAAATGTGGAACAAAATAAAAATATATTACTACATAATCATGTCATCTTTGCGGGCTAAGACAATATATCCTGATGATATCGATATTGATATGAAAAATTTTTTTGACAAACCAAGTAAATTAAAGATCGCGATAATTGATGATAATGATTTTCCTTGGGTCCAAACTTTAGAGAGCAAGGGTCACACAGTTAAAATATTTAAAGACTATCATAAAACAAACACAAAAATTTCACAAAAGAAATTGATAGCATACCAATTTAAAACTTTCGATTTAATATTTTGCGATATCGAAGGTGTTGGAACTTTGGCATATCCAGGTTTGGACGGGATCGGTGTAATACAAGACCTACGCGAATTAAATCCCTTACATGTGGTAGTGGCCTTCACAGGAAGCCCCGCTAGACTTTTAGATCCTAAGACAGGGAAACATTTTACTTCTCTAGATGCAGTTTTTCAGCGAGATTGGGGCGTTGATGATTTTTTGCTTAACTTCAGTAATTTGACTAAAATATTTATAGCACCAAAACAAAGGTGGAAATTTATTAGAAGTCGTTTAGTTCATTTAGATCTAAGCGAATCAAAAATCACAAAAGTACAAAAAGCATTTACACAAAATGTATTATTATTGAAATATTTAGGAGAAAGCACAGATATTTCAAAAAATGAGATACAAGAAATAATTTTAAAGTCTGAAAAGAATGTAGACATTAAGGGTGTTATTGAAGTTGCAGCTATTTCCACTAAAGCAATAAATATAGCAAGTTCATTGTTTATTTTTAATTCATTCAAATAACCTAACGAAGGTATGCATATGTCTAATTCAGTTGAATGGGCACAGATATTCGAAAGATATAGACATCTCTCAAGAGATTTTCAACAAAAATTCCAATCTATCCAAGGGAGATTGTCTATTGAAAAATATGAAAACAGTGACTCTGTAATAAAAAAAGTAAGAACGGAACTTGAAGAACTTGACGAGGTTTTTCAAGATTTCAACTCATGGCTTTATATCAGCTTACTTGAAAATCTAGAAGAAGCAAAAAACAATAATGCCGTCGGACTTTTAGAAATACCATCAAAAATACAAAGAATAAAAATAAAAATGAAGAATAAACTTCAGGACAAAAGAATAAAAATAGAGACTGACTTTGATGAAAAAATAGCCATATCCACTTATATTACATTCTTTGAGCAATTAATAAACCTTATTTTCCAAAATGCTTTTAAATACTCCCCAAGTGGCTCATCAATAAATATTTCAACAACTAACAAAAGTGACTATATTTTACTAGAAATTTCTTCACCTGGCCCTGTAGTTGAAAACTCTGAAATTCATAGCCTCACAACAAAGGGATTCAGAGCTAATGCAGCCATTAATTCGGATATTCCAGGAGAGGGATATGGATTATATAACTGCAAACGCATATCGGACCTTCTAAATATAAATATAGATTTTAAATCCCAATCAACAAAAAGGTATACTTTTAATGAAATTGGATATTGTAACTTTACAGTTACTCTAAAAATCCCCTATGAAATAAATCCATAAAAATCTATTTAAAATACATTCATCTATGCAATATTTTACACCAAAGGCAGACCGATGGGTTTGCCTCAAATAATCAACTTAGCGGCTGATTTTTGCTTTTGGCCACCCCTGAAAAACTAATCCAGACGCTTTTGATACCACCGACAGCAACCACGATCGCTACGATGGCACGTTCGCTTCCAATACGATCCCTAACTCTGTTCCCCATTAAACCTCCTCAGAAACCTGACTGATTTCTCGCAGCGTTCCCGGTGCATGGCCTACGATGCGTTTAAATGCGCGACTGAACGCCGCCAGCGATCCGTAACCCAGACGTAGCGCCACCGTTTCAATCGGCTGATGTTCATGACGGATGTACTGGACAGCTAAGCGCATGCGCAGTTCGCTGAGATATTTTACGGGCGTAGTTCCGGTTGCGAAGAGAAACCGCTCGGCAAAGACGGAACGGGAGGTGCCCGCCTCTTTTGCCAGTTCCGCGACGCTCCAGTTGACGCCCGGATTCTGATGCATCGCGTAAATCGCCCGGCTCAGCCTCGGGTCACGCA
Source organism: Pectobacterium brasiliense (assembly GCF_016950255.1). NCBI lineage: Bacteria > Pseudomonadati > Pseudomonadota > Gammaproteobacteria > Enterobacterales > Pectobacteriaceae > Pectobacterium > Pectobacterium brasiliense. The sequence continues at coordinate 2,074,619 of NZ_JACGFN010000001.1, forward strand.
ATACCTGCACCCAGCCCGTTGCTTTACCGCAGCCAGCTTCAACCCATCCGCGCACGATGAGCGCCGCGACCACATCAGCCAGTCGCGCCAGAATGCCGGCGAAGCCCACCTGACGCGTCATCGACTCACGTTCCATGGCCGCAAGAATCGGATGGATTTCCGGCCAGGTCGACATCAGGCGGCTCACCATCATGACTTCCGGCATCGCTTTGATCAGCGGCTGCATTCCACCCAGCTCAAAATCCATGCATCCACTGAAGATCACCGTGTTTTCGGTGTCTGGGCAGGGTTCGCAGTCAATCGCACACACCGAATTGCAAATCGGTTCGCTGGGAAATGCCGACACCGGTGTGACGTCAGCCTTTTCATCAGAGAGCAACGCATGCGAATTCCCGTTGGGGATAAACAGCGCGTCCCCACTTTTTAGCACAAACGTCGCGCCACTCTCCATGCGCAGCAGCGCTGTACCCTGGCTGACAAAATGAAACTGCGCCTTGCCAGGCACGTAGTGGAACGCCACACCAAAGGGAGCGTGGGTTTCAATTCGACGATATGTCACCCCGGAAAGACGCATCCCACGCAGAAGCTCGCTGATCAAATCGGGTGACTGAACGGTCATGACGACAACCCCGGACGAATAATCAATAAGTGAAGAGTATATGTCATAGATCGTCCATGTGGAACGCTCTATGCTTCGTGACGGTTGTCACATTTTTCTAACGAGAGAGCAACAGATGAATTCATGTATAGCGGCAAGTGAGGCCATCGCGCCCACCAAACCCGCCTGGCGAGCCGTTTATTCACTGGGACTGGGGGTATTTGGCCTGATTACGGCTGAGTTTCTACCAGCCAGTTTATTAACGCCGATGGCAGCAAGTCTAGGCGTCACGGAGGGAATGGCAGGCCAGGCGGTGACTGCGACGGCGATAGTCGCGCTGGTGACCGGCTTGCTCATCACGCCGGCGACCAAAAGTATCGACCGCCGCTGGGTGTTAATGTTTTTCTCGGTGCTGCAAATCATCTCCAGCCTGTTGGTGGCGTTTGCTCCCAATCTGCATGTGCTGCTATTCGGGCGCTTACTGCTGGGAATTGCCATTGGCGGGTTCTGGGCTATGTCCACCGCTACGGCGATGCGTCTTGTGCCTAAGGATAAAGTGCCAAAAGCACTCGCGGTGATCTTCTCCAGCGTCTCGATTGCCACCGTTGTTGCCGCGCCACTTGGTAGCTATCTGGGGAGTTTGATTGGCTGGCGAAACGTCTTTATTCTCTGCATTCTGCCAAGCGTTGTGGCGCTGTTTTGGCAGCTGTGGGTGTTGCCATCGATGAAGCCGGAAAGCAGCGGCAGCCTCGGAACACTGTTTCGCGTGCTGCGCCGTCCGGGCATGATCGGTGGGCTGCTGGCAACCGTGCTGATCTTCAGCGGACATTTCGCGTTCTTTACCTACCTGCGCCCGTTCCTGGAAACCGTCGGGCAGGCAAGCGTCGAAAATATTTCCCTGATTTTACTCGGCTTTGGCCTCGCCAATTTTGTCGGTACTTCGATTGCCGGTTATCTGTTGGCGCGAAACTTACGCCTGACGCTGGCACTCGTGCCCTTTGTGATGGGCGTTCTGGCACTGACCATGGCGGCCTTTGGACATCTGGCGATACTGGATGGTCTGCTGGTGGCAATGTGGGGATTTGCGTTTGGTCTGGTTCCTGTGGGCTGGTCAACCTGGCTTGCGACAACCGTACCAGACGAAGCCGAAAGCGCGGGCGGTTTACTGGTGGCATCGATCCAATTTGCGATCGGGGCTGGCGCAGCGGGTGGCGGGGTGATATTTGACCTCAACGGAGCCAGCGGTGTGTTTGCTGGCAGCGGATTATTGCTGGTATCAGCAATGGTGATTGTTTTTGCGGGCGTGCGAGTTCGCGCACAATAACACGCTATGCCACCCCCAGCGCGCTGGAGCAGGCAGGCGCGGAGTTGCAAAAACACCTGAAATAACAGCTTGATGTAGCAACGGTCCCAAATGATAAAAGCCCTGACTGTATTAGCCAGGGCTTTTAAGGTACTACAGATTTAAGATTTAACATTCATTGACTTAATAACATTTACTACTATTGGTAGTGCTTCAAATGTACACGTTTATAACAGATAATATTGGGTACTAAAATGAGCTAAACCTCCCTATATTTACTGATTTAAACAGTCTGCCAACCTTATCACCATTCAAAGATATGGCAGGTTAACAAGTACATCCCCCATCGCGATATAGACTCTTTGATGCGTGGCCTTACTCCCGTTGCGATATCCTTCACATCACTAAATCAATACTTCATCGCAACCAATAAAAACAAAATCATGGCCTTACATCATCGCGCTTTCACCCCATTTTTGCGATTGTCGGTACTGACTACGTGGCCTTAAAGCATCATCGAGTGAGAACATGAACTTTTCTCAACATCGATTCCCCATACAAAAATACTTCGTGACCTGTATCGCAAAATACGTGTTAAAGAACATATTCGATGTCTTTAACATCACAGCAGACTGAAACTTTACTGCTGTTAGTAACCAATCTACGGATTTTAAAAACGGTGTCAATACTGTTTTTAATAACATGATTTTAATAACAGTAGTCATTAGAAAAGCATAAGGAGAACACAGAAGAATAGAGCACCTTCAATATTCACCTCTGCGGCACCGCGTTTAATTTAATCTCAACGACCGTATGGCCAGTGGTTAATTTCTTTGTACCAACGATGATTAATCCACTTAACGTCCAGAATATCCTCCATATCTTTCAACGTTCTGTATCGCGTGCCATCCTGGCAGATGACGGATTGAAAAAGCGCATTCATCAATAACCTTGGTGAGGTTTCCTCATGCTCTAGCAAAGGTTCGATAATTAATAACGTTGAATGCCCAATTGATTGCGCGATGGCTTTTAATATTTTCAGGCAGAATTCGTCGTTCCAGTTATGCAATATGTTTTTAAGCAGATAGATATTATAACCAGATGGAATAGCATCAAAGAAACTGCCGGGAGTGAAAACCATTCTTTCTTTCAATTCAGGATAGTGCTGTGCGACACGCTTTTCGCTTCTGGTACAGACACCGGTCATGTCGAAAAGACAGCCTGTTAAATGATGATACTGCTTTATAAGCTCAGTCAGAATAACGCCACTACCGCCGCCAATATCAACAACGCTGCCAGCCGCTGTAAAAAGAGACTCATATTCTTTAGCCAGCACATATCCCACCGGGCGAGATAAATCCCGCATGGCAAGATCGTAAATGTCTGCTCGTGATGCGGAGTGCGCCAGATGCTCATATAGTGTCAACCCAAAGACCTGCTTAAATCCCGATTCCCCTGTTCGGCTCGTATGCAATAGTCCATCAAACCCCTGATAGTATTCATTGCCGAACAGCATACAGAAATGTTTCATTGAGCTGATGTTATCCGACATCAGCAGCGTAGAACGTGCATTATTCTTAATAATACTTTCATCTTTCACTTCAAAAAAGCCAAAGACCTCAAGCACCTTGATGATATCAAAAATGTTCTTTTCACTCGCCTGACATTCCCTTGCCAATTCAGCGATGGTTATCCCCTGCTCTCCTATTTTATCGGCTATCCCTATTTCCGCTGCAACGCATAATGCTTTTGCGGCCAAAGGCATCATCATAATTTCTAAAATATTTCTAATATACTCAGCGGAATTCATATATTTCCCTTTATTCTCTGATTTCATAGCGAGGATGAGTTTACGATCTAGCTCATCATTGATGACGATACGCAAAGTATGCGGAAATGAGGCTAAAAACATATCATCCGTTTGGCCGAACGGTAATCAGCCATCTACCATCCGGCCAGAAGAAATAAGAGATTAAAGCGGCATGCTTAAAAGATATTATTACTTTAAAAATAGGATTGGTTATCTATGGCTTAAAATAACGATCACTGGAAAATGCGGCCACCAATATGGCGTGCGGCATCGATACACGCCTCTGGCGTTCCCAACTCCGGCATCAGTAGCATTTCAGACGTCAATACTGAAGCACCGCAGTAGTCAAAAATCCCGTGATCGATCTGTGCATGAAAGGCGTCCGCGTAACCACGCTTTTCAAATGTTCTCTGGTTAGCTGCGCCCAGCGCCACAAGATGCACCGGTAAATGTCCCAGTTTCTTTATCACATTCCCATCGGCGGTTTCTTCATAGGCCCAGCCGTTTGAAAACACGCGGTCGATCCACCCTTTCAACAGCCCCGGCATGGACCACCAGTAAATCGGGAACACCAGCACCAGTGCATCTGCGTTATCAATACGCGATTGCTCAGCAATGACGTCAGGCGGTGTTGCACCTGTACACTGAAAAGCCGCCATATCTGACTCAGAAAACACCGGGTTAAAGCCTTCCTGTGTAAGATCCGCGATTTCAAACGTATTTTCTGGGTTTGCCCCAGCGATCCCTTGCGCAATCGCGGTAGCGACACTGTGCGTTAGTGAAGTATGAACAGGATGAGAAACGACAAGTAATGCATGCATTCCGAGTACTCCCTATTGCTATAGAACGATGTCAGCGATAATCTAATATACTAACAGTAACCTACTATTGGTAAGTTACTTTTGGTACATAAAAATGTCAACAGGATAATATCGCCAATGTCTAAACCACAGGCACGACAGCGTTTATCAAGAGAAGAGCGCCATATACAGCTGATCAAAACCGCCTGGCAGATTATTCGAGAGGAAGGCACTGAAGCGCTGACGCTTGGACACCTGGCGGAACAGGCAGGTGTAACAAAACCGGTGGTTTACGATCACTTTACTAACCGTTCGGGGCTGTTAGCTGCACTTTATAAGGAATATGATGCTCGCCAGACGGCAATTATGGATGACATGATCCGTAAGACTGAGCCTGTGCTCGATAAGCTGGCTGCGGTGATTGCCACCTCGTACATTGATTGCGTACTGCTTCAGGGCCGTGAAATGCCTAATGTCATGGCGGCACTTACCGGAACTCCCGAGCTTGAACAAATCAGGCAGGAGTACGATGCCAGCTTCACGGAAAAATGCCGCGATCTCTTTGCCCCATTCTGCGCAGGTAAACCTCTTCATGATGCCGCGCTGCGGGCCATGCTCGGTTCCGCCGAAGGACTATCTTATGCCGCCGTTAAAGGAATTATTACGGAACAGCAAGCTAAGGATGAACTGTTCCACGTGATTGTCGCGATGGTGCAAAGGTGTAGCGCGAGCGAGCTTCATGCTATTTCCATATAAAACGGCCCCATGCAAAGCGGCTCCATGAAAAACAGCTCCATACAAAATAGCTGAAGCCTCCTCATACCGGTGAGTTAGCCACTACATCAAAACGCTGACTCATCCCTGAGTCAGACCACCTCCTCTGAGTCTCTTCATAGCCCATCCCCCGATAAAAAATGATGTTATGAAATTGCTGTGCTAGATTATGTGTACAGATCTGTACACATAAAAACACTCCATCATTGATGAAGAAAAACGATGAAAGAGATAATGGGCAAGAGAGAGCACATTTTAGATATCGCGGAAGCGCTGTTTAATGAATTTGGCTATACCGCCGTTGGCGTTGATTTAATTAGAGATAAGGCGGGAGTCTCTAAAACATCCATGTATCGCCATTTCGGCTCAAAGAATAAGTTGATTGAAGCCGTGCTGGCTCGCCGACATACGCGCTTTGAGGAAGGGTTAGCTAGCGTGATAGCTGGCGCTAACGATGCGGAAAGTCGTCTGGATGCCGTGATGGACTGGCATTTTTCCTGGTTCCGAACCGTTAACTTTAAAGGGTGTATGTTCATGCATGCGCTGGCTGAGTTTAAAGAGCAAGATGAAGCCATTACAGCTCTGGCCCTGCGCCATAAAACCTGGATCAAGTCATTCTTGCTATCGATATTCACTGCCGAAGAACCAGAAAAAGAAGACAAAATCGAAGCTATCATGACGTTTATCGAAGGGATGATCGTGAGAGCGGAATTTATTGGCCTAACCCGCGGCGAGGATGTTTATCGCCGGCACGTGAGACAGTTAGCCTTCCCTCATCCTTCTCAGTAATCACTCGGTGCCTATCACACATCGGTAAAGCAAGCCGACGAAAAAGCAGCCACTATTAACTTTATCTCTCATTGAGGAAGTAACCATGAACTCACCACTCACCCAAGGCGTTCACCATATTGGTTTGACGGTATCAGCATTGGAAGAAAGCGCGCACTTTTTTACCACGCTTCTGGGATGGAAAGAGGTAAAACGAAAAGAGGATTATCCCGCCATTTTTGTCAGCGATGGCACGATAATGCTCACACTTTGGCAGGCACAAACCAGCGAGCCGGTTCAGTTTGATCGAAAAAATCATATCGGCTTGCATCATCTTGCCATTAAGGTTGATAGCAAAGCGATGCTGTTTGAGATCGCTGAGAAATTATCAGCGCATAACATCAACATTGAATTCGCGCCCGCTCTGGCTAGTGGTGGCCCAGCCATGCATATGATGTGCTATGAGCCAAGCGGGATCCGCATCGAGTTTTACTGGTCAGGTCAATAAGTGAGACCTAAGAACACCTGACTCATGCGCCACATCAATAATAGCGCTGATATCTCCGCCGCCAACCCTGATTTAAAATTGACCAAAATCAATAAAAAATCAGTAAATACCTTAATTTACCTTTCTATACTCCCCGTCTTTTGACCTTCCCGTAGGGGGAAGGTGTAACGTCATAGCCTGTGATTCCAGATGATGACTCTATTGAGGGGAAATGATGATGAAGCTAAAGATGATAGCGGCGCTACTCGGTCTGACATTAAGCGGTTCAGGTTTTGCAGCAACAGCTGACGCTAACGCGTTTCTGGCTAAACAAGGGCTGGCGGGGAAAACGGTCGAGCAGATCGTCGATGCTATCGATCAATCGCCGCAGGCAAGACCGCTACCCTACAGCGCGTCGATTACCAGCAAAGCACTGAAATTATCCGATGGGCAGCAGCAGTATAGCTATCCGCTGGGAAATAAATTCTATCTTTCATTCGCCCCCTATATTCAGCAAACCCACCCTTGCTTTAACCACAGTTTATCCGGCTGTCAGGGGGAGCTTGCTAATACCGCATTTGACGTAAAAATCACGGATAAAGCGGGCAATGTTATCGTGCAGAAAACCCTAAACAGTCACCAGAACGGCTTTGTCGGCGTATGGTTACCGCGCAATATTGAAGGAACGATTAATGTTACCTATCAGGGACGCGTGGCAAGTTCACCGTTTGCAACCTATGACGACAGTCAGACCTGCATGACGACACTGCCATTGAAAGAGGCGTAGCAGAACGCCGTCGCGAACACGGATTCAGCAACCCAGCGACATCGCTGGGTTGCTGATTCAACGGGAAACTGACGTATTACTGACTTCATCGCCCCCGCGATTCACTTACACCACGCCGGTATCCACGCGCTTACCGATATCTTTTAGCTGCGAGTATTTTTCTAACAGGCTGGGTGCGTCGTCCAGACTCATGGCAAACATCCACATGTAGGTCATCACCGAATAGATATGCCCCGCATTGGTTCCGCCGTTAAGCGTCATATACACAATCGTCAGTGAAAACAGGACCGCAGCGGCGGCACCGATAGCCAGATAGCCCAGCGCCTCACGATCCGACAGGCGAATGCGCAGCCCGGCCAGCACATGGTAATGCTTGGTCAATGAAGCCGCCGTCGCGCTGTTGACAAAGCCAACCTCTTTTTCCAGACGGTTATTTAATTTGCCAAACAAGGCTTCATTCTTTCGCGTGTAACTTGGCAGGAACAGGGAAAAAAACAGCAGAATCACGATGCAGGCAGCGCCCGCCCAGAACTCAATCACCAGCAGCATCACCGCCGCACCGGTGATCGACGCCAGCGACGTGATCAACACCGGGAGGTGAATTTCAAAAAAATCCACGAACTCGCGTGAGAGCGCTACGCGCGCCGCGATAGTTGAATGATTATGGTTTTCCTTTCTCTGCGCCAGAATCACCGGTACGGCCAGTGCCGCATAAATACGGGCAAACGTGCGGGTATCCACGCTGCGCCGTGCAGCGCCAATCGCCCACATAATGAAAACCATCAGCGCATACAGCACTGCATGCCAAGGCTGAGCGTTCAGAATCGCGTTAATGGCGAAGCCTGCCATCAAGGGGTAAAGCAGATAAGTCACATTCTCTGCCACCACTAGCAGCAGGGTGAGAATCAGTTTTTTGCCATGCAGCTTGCCAAGTTTTTTAAGGGTGACAGCAGCACTATGCGAAACCTTGACCGGTTCGCTGATATTATGGGTTTGCATGAGAATCGTATTTAACAGAGTTATACTTGAGCGGTTGCTCAAGAAGCAAAAAGTGTATTTGAGCACTTGCTCAAAGTCAACGCGGGGACAGTAATGAAAGAGACGACGAAAGCGCTAAAAGACAAAATCCTTGATGGCGCAATCGAGCTGTTTATTGAGAAAGGCATAGAGAAAGTGACGACGCGCGAACTGGCGGAACACGTTGGTATTTCGCGCAGCCATATTTATCACTACTTTCCTGACTGGCAAACGCTGTCGATTGAGGCGCTAACGGCATTCATGCTGGCGGATTTGGAAGAGGTCGCGGCAGAAATCGCCACATTGCCGCCGAAAGAGAAACTGCATGAGCTAGTGAAAAATTACCTGCCGGATACCACGGACGTCATCTGGAATCTGTATGGATCGCTATGGCAGTTGGCCGTTCACAATACCGCTTACGCTGAACTCGCCCATGTCATGACAGGAAAATGGTCTGCCTTACTGGAAGAGATTATTGCATCAGGCGTCGCGTCCGGTACCTTTAAAAATACCGATATCCAGCGCGTTTCTCGCCAATTGGACGCGCTGTTAAACGGCTACTCTGATCACCTGATTATTAATCCATCCCCTGCCGATTTTCAGCAGGCAATTGAAGATATTGATGATTTCATACAACGCGTGTTGTGAATCACATGAACAGTACGTCCAGAATGGCATGACATCTAAAATAGCGATTAATGTGTACATACTGCGTCAATACACATTAGTCCCGGATGTTACATGCCATTTTTGATTGGACGGTGCTAATCAAGTAGGAATGCTTCGTCAACATTTCGAACTGGATGACATCATTTTCAGCCAGAATAGGGATTGCCTCATCGGGAGCGTTATCATTACCGTTTTTATTCATCGCGATATTGTTCACCACCAGACGATTCCCTTCCCAAACAGAATCAAAGCTGAACGTACGCCGAATCGTCAGCGGCACACCATCCTCGCCGATGTAAAAACCGTTGACTAAAACCAGCGCTCTATTTTGTTTATTTAAATAAAAATAGACGTCATATTCCTTTCTGATGTTCTGATCTTCTGCGTAGAGTTTTACTTCACCCTGACATATCAGAGGGTTTCGGTATAAATTGCTTTTTAAATAAAAAAGGGTTCCCAGAGAAAATGAAATAAAAAGCACCAATGTGGTGCAAAAAAATTTCTTTCTGACTTTAATTATTAACATAAGTTATACATCCACTCCCGTCTTTCTTGCAGGAAATAACGATTTCACTTTTCTTATCCAGCATTCCAGAGATGACAATTTTTTTCGACAGGAAGAACAATGTGTTCTCTGAACATAGGTTTTCATAGTCGGTAGGTAGTGGATAACCCACGCTGTCATATAAATAGAAAAGATCGCATTTCCCGCTCATCTTCACGTCAACAAGGTGCCGATACGGGAAACGGTTTGCGTTACCTAACGCGAACAGAATAACCCCCACTATCATTATCCAGATGAGAAGAAACCGGGTGTATTGTTGTGTTTTTACGGGCTCAGATATGGCGTGGTGTTTTATGGAGAACGGTTTTTTTTCTTTATAAACATCATCTTCCACTTTCTCTTCTACGTTCCCTTCTACCGCCTGATGTGATGTTTCTTTCTCACCTCCTCCCCTATCCGCCTCCAGATAGGAAACAATGCTTTCCACGTTAAAAACAATACCTAGCTTAGGAATAGTCACAATCGAATCCGCCAGGTCAAATTCGCGTAATACCTTCCTTAACAGAGATAAATAGTTGTTTAGATTATTAAGAGAAGGGCAAAGCGCGTGCTTTTCTAGTGCCTCCTTTAACAAAAAATCTCGGCTTAGCGTTACCCCCTGATTCTCAATGAGCAAACAGAGCAATCGAGAAATAGGAAAGCTCAGAGAGATTGCTTCATTTTCACGTTCTATCCATGCAAGCGTTCCTTCTCCTTCATTAAAAATGATTTGATCATTAATCAAATAAACCATACATGCTTTTCCATCGAGATTAAGAAGCGCTATTCGTTTGTTATAATCAGCCTGATAGATACATTATTTATGATGATAAAACCTATGGAATAGTCTTAAAATCACCATACCACAACAAAAAAAATACGTTATCTATAAAATCAAAAACAATTATATATCTCTATTCACAGGCTCTATCTCAGGCAAGGATAAAAACTTACCTATTTATTGTCAAAGATTATTTACTCTTCATTTAAGAACTATGTAAATAAAAAGACATTTCATTATTTTTACAAACCAATAGATATTCCGTACTAACACATACTAAAGACGAAGAATAACAAATAACACATTGAATTAAATGAACTATCTTGATAATTATATTTATAGCTTATAATTTCCCCCTGGAACATGAAAACAAAAAAACAGAATAAAAAACTAAATAAACGTAAATTTAAAACATTTGATCTAAATAAAAGTAATTAATTCAATATATTTGACCACAAAATCATTCAACACTACGATACATCCAGTTTCAGCGTCGCTGGTTAGGCAAGCGGAAATATATTCTCCGCATGAAACACGAAAAGCCACCAATCAGTCAGAAAAGACATTACAAAAGAGAAGGCATTACTCGTTATACATGAATGTGTGAACATTCAGGCGAGTCATGCTCATTTTTTAAATAAAGTAACCAACCGAGAGAGCATAATATGAAATTATCAAAGATCACCCTGGCATCCCTCATCTCCGTGATATTTTCTGTCGGCGCACATGCCGCAGATTCACATAATGGATCGGTGACGTTTAAAGGAAAAATTATTGATACTCCCTGCTCAGTATCTCAGGATGATTTGCACCAAACGATCGAGTTTGGCGAAATCAGCAAAACGGTGTTGGAAAACGGCGGCACGTCAGAAATCAAACCGTTTGATATCACATTAAAAGATTGCAGTCTGGATACCGCCACCAGCGCCAAAATTGTTTTCTCCGGCGGCGTAGCATCTGGAACCAATAATGAACTGCTGGCATTAAACGGCAGTGCAACCGGTGCGGGTATTGCCGTAGAACGCGTCGGCGAAAAAATTAAATTCGACGGAACCACACCAGCCGTTCCTGCTACGCCGCTGGCAAATGGAGATAATATTTTCTCCTTCACGTCTTATGTCGCAAAACTGCCAACACCACAGGAAGGGGAATCGCCAGTCATCACAACAGGTTCCTTCGCCAGCACGGCTAATTTTGTTGTGTCCTATCAATAAAATCCCATTGCGCTAACAATCTATTGCGCTAACAACAGGGTATCGATAATCAAATGGGGAGGACACCTCCCCTATACCCATATTATTCCTCATATCGATTGATATGAATGGATAACCACAACGCGACATGTTTTCAAGCACCTATTCCTATGGCAATGAAAAATATTACGTTCAAAGAAAAAATAAAACCCGCGTTATTTCGTTACGGTTTTTTTATTTTTTCTTTGAATACAACATCGCTCAGTGCAACGGAATTTAACGTTAACGTACTGGATGTCGACGATCGTAATGACATTGATCTTAGCCATTTTTCCGATCCCGAATATGTCACACCCGGTACCTATCTTTTATCAATAAAAGTCAACGCGCGTGAAATACAACAGCAAATGGTTAGCTACCTGCCAGAAGGCAATCATCGCGCTCAGCCAACCGCCTGCCTTTCACCCGAACTCGTCGATAAACTGGCGCTGAAAAAAGAGGCGCGTGACAAAGCCGAATTATGGAATAACGGCGCATGTGTCGATCTGACGCCTATTGCTGGCGTCACCGTCTCTAACCAGATAGGCATGGGAACGCTAAATATTACGATCCCGCAGGCCTGGCTAGCGTACAGCGATCGCAACTGGATTCCCCCCGAGCAATGGGACCACGGCATCGGCGGTGCGCTGCTGGACTACAACCTCGTCGGAAACGTGCGCCGTGATACCAACGGCAAAGGCACATCACACTATCTCAGCAGCTACGGCACCACTGGATTTAATCAGGGAGCCTGGCGTTACCGTGCCGATTACCGCTATTTTCTGCAAAAATCGCGCAACGCGAATCGCGATAGCTTCTCGTGGGATCAGTTTTATGCCTATCGTCCGCTGCCAACGCTTTCAGCCGATCTCAAGCTGGGGGAAATGTATTTCAGCAGCAATCTGTTCGATAGCTATCGCTTTACCGGCGTGTCATTAGCCAATAACGAGAACATGCTTCCCCCTTCGCTGCGCGGCTACGCGCCCGAAATTCGCGGTGTCGCTAAATCAAACGCAACGGTGACCGTCACACAAAATGGCAGGCTGATCTATGAAACCACCGTGCCTGCTGGCCCCTTTGCCATTCAGGATATGAAAAACGGTGTCAGCGGGACGCTGGATGTCCGCGTGACGGAAGAAGATGGCACGGTGACGACATTCCAGACCGAATCGGCCAACCTGCCTTACCTGACGCGACCGGGACACGTGCAGTACAAACTCGCCGCGGGTAAACCTTCGAATACCAACCACCGTCTGCAAGGCCCAGCCTTTTCTGCCGCCGAAGCCTCGTGGGGATTATCCAACGCGTGGTCGGTGTACGGCGGCGGTATATTGTCCGATGGCTATCAGTCCTGGTCGGCGGGCATAGGGAAAAACCTTTACCTGCTGGGCGCGCTGTCGGCAGATATCACACAGTCACGCGCGACGCTTCCGGCAACGTCCGCATCGCAGATGGGGCATGCCTTCTCACTTAACTGGTCTAAATACTTCAACTCGATCGATAGCCAGATCAGTTTCGCGGGCTACCGTTTTTCAGAGAAGACCTACATGAGCATGGCGCAGTATCTCTATGCGCTGAATCTCGATAGCCGCTATCGCAATGAAAAAGAGCGCTACACCATCACGCTCTCCAAAAACTTCGCGACGCGGGAATCATCCTCCGTGCTGAGCGGGCTATCGACCTACATTACCTATACGCGCCAAACCTACTGGAATGAAGCCGAGCAGGATCGCTACGGGGTTTCACTGAACAAGTACTTCGATATCGGCGCAGTTAAAGGCATTGCCGCGAATCTCTCGGTCTATCGCACCGAATTCAACCGCCGTACCGATGACAGCCTGTATCTGAGCTTTTCTATCCCGCTCGGAGAGAAAGATCGCCTGAGCTACAGCATGGGGCGCTATAACGACGGCAGCAATCAGGCGCTGACCTATTCCAATAACGCCGATCCGCGCCGCACCTGGAACCTGAGCACCCGGCATGACAGCAAAGAGAATACCTATCTGAGCGGCAACTATACCCATCTGGCACCGATGACGGACGCCACCGTGGGCGTCGCCTGGCAGCAGGATCGCTATACCTACCTGAACGGTTCACTGCGCGGCGGGATTACCGCCACCCGCCACGGCGTCGCAGCACACCCGAAAGGCAATCAGGGCGGCACCCGCATCATGGTCGATGCGGGTCAAGCGGGCGTGCCGTTCACCGGTAGTCAGGTCGAGACTAACCGCTATGGCCTGGCCGTGATTGCTGGCACCAGCAGCTACTACGACGTATCGACCCGCATTGATGTACAGAAATTACCGCAACACATTGAAGCGGTGACGACGGTGATTCAGGGCACGCTGACCGAAGGCGCCATCGGCTACCGCAAATTCGACGTAGTGAGCGGGGCAAAAATTATGGCGCACGTCGCGCTGGCCGATGGCAAAAATCCCCCGTTCGCCGCCCAGATCAAAAACAAGAAAGGCCGCGATATCGCCATGATCACCAACGGCGGGCAGGCCTACATCACGGGCGTGTCGCCTGACGAAACGTTGTCCGTCATCTGGGAGGGCAGAACACAGTGCGCCATCACCCTACCCGCCACCTTAAATCACCTTGATGCCCTGCTGCTTCCCTGTAAATAAGCGGCGCGAAGAAAGAGAAAAATCTGGAGAGTACGTTATGAAACACACATTTTATCAGCGAGCAGCAGGATTCCTCATCGGCTGCCTGTTTTTGATGCCCGCAGCCTATAGCGCCCTGAGCCTCGATCGCACCCGCGTTATTTTTAACGATGAGGAGCAATCAGCGACGGTCATGTTGATGAACCAAAACGCGGAGAACCCGTTTCTGGCGCAGTCCTGGCTGACAGACGATCGGCACAATAAAGTGACGACGCCGCTGATGGTGCTGCCGCCGCTACAGCGCATCGAAGCAAAAGGATATAGCCTGATCCGTCTGGTCAAAACAGAACAAATCAGCCAATTGCCAACCGACCGCGAATCGCTGTTTTACCTTAACGTCCGGGAAATTCCGCCCAAGACGGACAAGCCCAACGTATTACAGATAGCCATTCAGTCTGAAATTAAGGTGTTCTTCCGCCCCCGTGGCGTAAAGCCAGCCAAAGACGAAATATGGCAGGAAAAACTGATCGTCCGCAAAACGGGAAACACCTTTCAGGTAGAAAACCCCACGCCGTACTACATCACGGTCAGCGGCATCCTGAAACAGCCCAAAGCGACGCGTGCCAACCCCACCAGCCTGCTGAAGGGAAACGCCTTTATGGTCGCGCCACGCTCAACGCTGTCGGTTGAGGTGAATGACGGTGCAGTCAATCGCTTCTATCTGTACTACGTCAATGACTACGGCGGCCATCTGGAGTTGCCTTTTACCTGCGTACAAAACCAGTGCCAGCCCGTCATTCGTAAATAAGCCACAGGGAACCACTATGTCTTGGTTAGCTGCTCGTCAACATCGCCATGTCGCCCTCTGCGCGTCGCTTTTTTTCGGCTTAACGACGTTTAACGCCAGCGCGCTGGAATGCCGGCTGGGCACCGTGACCGGCCCAGTAAACGATTATGAGGATATTGGTACGCTAAAAATCCCTGCGACCTTGCCGATTGGCAGCCGTCTGTGGACATCAAAACCCTATACCCGCAGCCTGGCCTGCTGGGCATATAAATCCGTGCGCCCGCAGGGCGAGATGTCCTACTTCTATCCCAACCCTGAAGGCAAGGTCATCAGCCAAGGCGTTGGAATTGGCATCATCTATAACGGTCAGGATCTCGGCGTGATTACCAACGGCGGCACCACCGCCTCTCGCGTGTCCACAGGGCAGTGGATCTCGCCGGGTCCCAGCGGCTCAAGGCCGCCCACCAATCCCACCATGCTAAATGTCACGGTGCAGCTCTACCTCGAAAAAACGGGAAATATCACCGATACCACGGCGGGAGTCGATTCGCTGCGCGTCTTCCAGATCGACGGTGAACTGGGCATAAACAACAAACCCGACAGCAACTATGGCCTAAGCCTGTCTGGACTACACGGCATCGACATTATGCAGTGCGCGGCAAATATCAACGTATCGCCCGATAGCTATGTCGACTTTGGTACGGTGAGAGCGTGGTCAGGTACGGAAGCGAATGCGCTGGCGCAAACGGAATTCCACATCAACGTATCGACCGACGGTGGAGAAGACTGCGGAAAGGGTTTCGATCTGGACATCAACTTTGATGCCTCGTCGCGGGGAAATTCACTCGTCGGAATAGACGGCATGAATATGGGGAATGGTGCCACATTAAAAATCGAAGATATGCGCAGCGGTAATAACGTGACGTTTAACCAGTTCATCGGTCTGGTTGATGGCTTAACGGCATCAAGCGGCATGATTGAACGGCGTTATACAGCCAAGCTCTATGCCTCCGGCCCCGCCGTGGTAGGCGATACCGAGAAAAATATTATTCTGCGGTTTAATTATCATTAATCTGTCTTCCTACGCGAGATCGCAACGATGATAAAAAATGACAACACGGTAATGAAAGCCAGGCCACGCGGTGCATTACTCGCTTTCACACTCGCCATCTTGGCTCTGCCGTCGGGAACGTCCATCGCACAACAGATGTCATCATTGGACGACCATGAAGTGACGTTTCACGTTTTAGTCGTCAATGCCGCCTGCAATGTGAGTACGGAGAGCAAGGCGATTGTGGTAGACATGAGTGAAGTCTCTGAGCGCACTTTAAAAGCCAATCGCTACGGCGACTGGCATGACTTCACGATTAACCTCACGGACTGCAATCTGGATACCTACCAAAACGTCACTATCCGTTTTTCAGGCAAAGAAGAACCACAATTACCCAAGCGGCTGGCGCTGGATACGCCTTCCGGTGCCAAAGGCATCGCGGTTGGCATTTATCATGCGAACAAACTGGTCGGCATCAACAGCAGCACGGACAACATTGTTCTGCAAAGCGGAGACAACGCTATTCCCTTTTCAGCCCGCATCGAAAAGATACGCGACGATCTGATTCAGTCCGGCGATTTTATGGCAACGGCGAATTTTACCTTGAGCTATTTATAGCGGGTTGAGGGAAAAGTCGAGGCCGCCTCTGTTTTTACCAAACACCGGCGGCACACGCATTATTCACTCACGGCTAAAGTTATTTGTTAGCCGCTCCCCTATTCGCTAGCGGCTAAAAACCAGCGGAACTCTTTTTGAGAACAGAAAGTAGGGAATCCAGACGGCAATACCAAAGAACGAAGAGGCTATTGCGCGAATATCGCCAGTATCGAGCTGGACATTAAACAAGTAAGCCGGTAGCAATGTCATATACCCCACCAGCAGCGCACTAATGAAGTAGTAGGCCACCATGACATTCCGCGTTTGTTTTTTACGTCGGAAGAAGGTCATTGCGGTGAAAATTTCCAGCACAAACATGGCAAACAGGAAAAACACCAAGGCCAACGCGTAATAGCCGAGAAATCCAGTGTTCTTAAAGTGAATAATCATCGAATTGATAATATCGTACAGCGAGAACGGCGTAGTAATGACTGAGAGAATAATCCCCAACGCCGGGAGATAGAGAATACCGTTAATCTTCTGTTGTTCTTTTTCTTCACACGCTGAACACAGGCCGGACTCTTTACGCGCATCGTTATCGCAATTTAGGCACTTCATTTCTTAAATCCCTGTAAGTCGGTTCCAAAAGAAAAGACGGTTTCCCGTCTTGATATCACACTTAATTGTCGCTTATCCCCGAAGTGATGTTAACCCCTATTCCGCCATCAGCTCACGCAGCATGCGCTCAGGGTTATTCAGGAAAGCACGCGTGATCTGGTAGTGCTCCGTATCCTCATACGCGACTTGCTGTATTCCGTCCTCACCGAACTGAAAGATAGTGGCATCGGGATACGCCATCAGAATCGGAGAGTGGGTCGCGATAACAAACTGCGATCCTTCACGGATGAGATCGTGCATGCGGGCGATCGCACTTAATTGCCTGCTGGGCGACAGCGCCGCTTCCGGTTCGTCGAGCAGATAAATCCCCTCTTTACCAAAACGATTGAGCAGCAGCGCCATAAAGGATTCGCCGTGGGATTGCTCATGTAGCGAATGACCACCATAGGAGTCAATCACCGGCGGATCAAAACCAGGTTCGCTATCCAGCCGTTCAATCTCCGTCGCGACATTGAAGAAACTCTCCGCGCGTAAAAAGAAACCGTTCTTAGGCTTCTTGATGCCTTTCGCCACCCGCAGGAAATTCGACAGTCTGGAGTGCGAGGTACGGGTGCCGAAGTTGAAATTGCGGGTGCCGCCTTCCGGGTTGAATCCCATCGAAACCGCAATGGCTTCCAACAGCGTGGATTTTCCCGCACCATTTTCGCCGATAAAAAAAGTGACTTTCGGGTGCAGTTCCAGTTTATCCAGCGAGCGAATCGACGGAATAGAAAACGGATAGACCTCGAATGAATCCACCTTTTCGTGAACCAGTGCGACTCTGCTGATGTATTGCGTTGAGATCATTCTCAGTCTTCCTGACGGGTAATGATGGTGAGTGAATAGCGTGTTTTTTCCATTACCTTAGCAAACGAATAAAAAGCGTCAATGCCTGATACGCTTCCCCCGTCAGGCTGTGACCGCCGTCGCAGACGTGATATTTCCTCACTTTTTCCTAATCGCGCTGGCCGCCTTCATTTTCGCCGCCACTGTGGAGTAGCCCAACACATGCTGGGCATCTGCACATGGTTATTCCTTTCACTCATTTTCTATAACACTTTCGTAACCTACCTACGCGAGGTGTAAAAATGACAACGACAACAACCGAATCATCTAACCGCACCAGAGAGGCGCATCTCGCCTCAGCCATTGCCAAATTCTTCAAGCGTATTATCCCGATGCTGGCCATTATGTTGATTATTAATCAGATAGATAGGTCAAACATCGGATTTATAAAAGCAGAACTCCAGACCGATGCTGGCATCAGCGCGGCAGCATTTGGCCTTGGCGCAGGGCTTTTCTTTATCGGCTATGCGCTGTTTGAAGTCCCCAGTAACCTGATGATGAAGAAATTCGGGGCGCGAGTGTGGCTGACACGCATCATGATCACCTGGGGCGCGGTCGTGGTCGTGACGGGTTTCGTCACCACCCCACTCCAGTTTTATGTCCTGCGATTTTTACTCGGCGTGGCCGAAGCAGGTTTCTTCCCCGGCGTACTGTATTACTTTCGGCTTTGGGTACCTAACGCCTGGCGCGGCCGCGCAACAGCGCTGATCCTCAGTGCCAGCGCGGGGGCGTTTCTCTTTTCCGGCCCGATAACGGGAGGCATCCTGATGATGCATGATTTTCTCGGCATCGCAGGCTGGAAATGGGTGATGTTTTTAGAAGGCGGAGGCTCGATTCTGGTCGGGATCCTTGCGGCTTTTGTGCTGGTATCCAGCCCGGATAAAGCCAGTTGGCTCAGTGCAGAAGAGAAGCAGGCGCTCGGGCAACAGCTACAGCAGGAAGAAATAGAACGCGATGCACAGCAGGAAAATACCGGAAAACTGCGCTTACTGACGGACCGCAGAACGCTGTTCTACTGTGCCATCTTCTTTACCATGACGATGACGGGTTACACGCTGGTGTTCTGGCTCCCACAGATTATCCAACGCATTCAGGGATTCAGCAGTTTCGGTATCGGGCTGCTTACCGCCATCCCCTGGCTGTGCGCCATTATCGCCATCAACCTGGTTGGTAAATTCAGCGATAAACATCGCCAGCACTTACCTAAAGCGCTGGGCGTCGCCATGCTGATTGCCGCCTGCGGCACGTTTATGGCGACGATCGGATCGCCGTGGTTCGGCTTCTTCGCCATGATCGTTGCCTGCATTGGATCAAAGGTCAGCGCCACCTTCTTCTGGCCTATGCCGCAGGGCAACCTGCCTGCCTCCATCGTCGCACCGGGGATCGCCCTGATCAACTCCATCGGCAACCTCGGGGGCTTCGTCGCGCCTACCGTCTTTGGCTATCTGGAATTAAAAACCGGCAGCACAACGGGCGGGCTCTATTCCCTGACTGCGGTTTCCGTCGTGACCGGTCTGTTCTTATTGCTGCGTAACACACATACCACGCCGCCTAGTTCATTCAAACCTATGGAGCATCGAAATGTCTGACAGCCCTATCATTAAAAAAATGGAGGTCATTCCGGTCGCCGGATATGACAGCATGCTTTTGAATATTGGCGGTGCGCACAACTGCTACTTCACCCGAATTCTGGTGACGCTGACAGACAGCGCGGGCAATACCGGCGTAGGAGAATGCCCCTGCCATTCCAGCACGATCGCGGTGCTCAACGATTTTATTCCGCAGGTGGAGGGAACCTCATTACTCAAGCTGAACACGACGTTGAGCACGCTGTTTAAAAGCGATAAGCGCAACCTGAGTAGCGGGCAGAGCGATAACACCGCAATTCACATTCCACAGATGAACCCGGAGAAATTTTATAACGCGGTAGCCGCGACGGAAGCCGCTCTACTGGATCTGACCGGGCAATTCTTAAACCTTCAGGTCGCAGAACTACTGGCCAGCGGTAAGCAGCGCGAGTCGATTCCGATTCTCGGATACCTCTTTTACATCGCCGACCGCACGAAAACCGACATGAATTACCTACCCGGCGAAACCGGAAAACATGACTGGTTTTATCTGCGCCATCAGGCAGCCATGGACAGCGACGGCGTGATCCGTCTGGCGGAAGCCGCCAGCGATCTCTACGGCTTTAACGATTTCAAACTCAAGGGCGGCGTGCATCAGGGCGAAAAAGAGGTTGAGACGGTAAAAGCGCTGCTGCGTCACTTCCCCGGCTCGCGGGTTACCGTGGATCCCAACGCCAGCTGGTCTCTGGATGAATCGATACGCTTGGGGCGGGAGCTACAGGGGCAAATACCGTATCTGGAAGACCCGTGCGGCGCAGAGAACGGCTATTCTGGCCGGGAAACCCTCGCCGAATTCCGACGCGCCACCAACATTCCCGTGGCAACCAATATGATCGCTAACGACTGGCGTCAGCTTAACCACGCGCTCCAGTTGAACGCTATCGATATTCCGCTGGCCGACCCGCATTTCTGGACCATGCGCCATGCCAATACCGTGGCGCAGCTGTGTCAAGAATGGGGGTTGATTACGGGCTGCCATTCCAACAACCATTTCGATATCTCGCTCGCCATGGTCGCGCATCTGGGTGCAGCCGCACCGGGCGAACGCATCACGCCGTTTGATACCCACTGGATATGGCAGGATGGACAACAGCTCACGCATGAAGCCCCACGAATTGAAAAAGGCCATTTGCACTTGCCGGAAGGGCCGGGATTAGGGATTACGCTGAACAGGCAACGGGTGGAGAAGGCGCACCGGCTTTATCAGTCACTACCGGATAAAAACCGTAACGACGCGCTCGGTATGCAGTTTTTAATCCCCAACTGGTCGTTTAACGCCAAACGGCCATCGCTGGTTCGTTGAAAAAATCCCCCGCCGATGCTGTCGGTGGGGGATGCTCTTTTACTTAAGATTTAGACAGCATTATCGATCATCAGAAAGCGCCGATCGTCAAAAAGCATAGTTAACGGTCATTGAGACGCTGCGCGGCGTGCCATACACGGCATAAGGTGCAAGGTAGTCGCTATACTCTTTATCAAACAGGTTGTTGACATTCGCCTGTACCGCCAGCTGTTTGGTCACCTGATAGCGGCCAAACAGATTAACCAGCGCGTAACTGCCCTGCTCGGCGCGCAGGGTGGTGTTTTGCGGGCCAGAGCCTTCCTGCCAGATGCCATTTTGCCAGTTCACTCCGCCACCAACGGTTAACGCCGGCAGCGTTGGCAACTGGTAGCGGGTAAACAGTTTGAACGACGTGCGTGGCTGTTCTGGGTTAACCGACTGACCATCTTGATCGTCAACGACATAGCGCGAACCGCCAAACGTCATTTGCAGGTTATCCGTCACTGCGCCGTTCACTTCAAACTCGATCCCTTTGCTAACGACACCATCAACTGAACGATAGGCAAATTCTCCACCACCGCCAGGAATCGCGATCCCCGTTGATTGCCCCACGTTGTCCTGCTCAATGCGGAAAACGGATACCGATGCCGTCAGGCGGCTGTTATACCAGTCCCCTTTAACACCCGTTTCGTAGTTTTTACCCGTCGTCGGAGACAGATATTTTTTATTAATATCTTTCTGCGTTTGCGGCTGGAAGATATCGGTATAGCTGGCATACGCCGACCAGGTGTCGTCGATGTCATACACCAGACCCACATAAGGCGTGACGCGATTATTGCTGGTATTTCCTGTCGTTCCAACGATGCTCCAGTCGGTATAACGTGCGCCAGCAATCAGGTGCAATGGATCCGCTAACGAGAATCGTGCTGAGGTATAGAGGGATTTTTGTCGTGTGATTGAGTGCTCATAATCATTATTCCAGAGCCCCGGCACAAAAGTGCTACCCACCCAAGACCCCCATGTAGGATTGGCAATATTGCCATTCCAGTTGTAGAAATTACCCATATCCGCAGGGCTTATCGTCGATTGGGCATTAGAGAATTGATTACGCTGCCGAGTATAGCTACCGCCGACCACCAGCTCATGCTGACGCCCTAACAGCTCGAACGGACCAGAGGCGTAAGTGTCAATCGCATCGACTTTACGGGTGCCTTTATTCCAGCCACCGTAAGCACCAACGGCGGGTGCAATGCTAGTCGTTGGATTATAAGGATCGACAAGTATTCCGGTATCTTTATCTGGGAAACCATTGGCATACATCAGCTTGGAATCGAAGTTGGTTTCACCATGCGTCCCGTTCATACGTACCTGCCAGCCGTTATCAAAACGTTGGGTCAAATCGGCAAAGACTTTTCTCGAGGTTTTATCGGAGTAGCTCCAGTTCGGTGCGGAGTTAAAGCTACGACTGAAATGTGTACGACTGCCATCAGTGAACCACGTCGGCAACCCGCCCCACGTTGGTCTATCGGTATTGGCTTCCTGATAATCATAACCAAGCGACAACGTGGTGGAATCTGTGACATCAGCATCGATCACGCCGTAGAGGAATTTTTTGCGGTTGTGGTAACGATCGAGCCAGGTGTCGTTATCCTGATAGCCCGCAATGACGCGTCCACGCACATTACCGGATTCCGTCAGCGGCGCAGACAGATCGGCCACCATCCGTTGTTTATCCCACGAGCCGTAGCTGCCGGATACCGAGCCTTTGAACTCGCGGCTGTCCGCATGTTTGCGCACCATGTTCACGGCGGCAGAAGGGTTGCCCGTTCCGGTCATTAGCCCCGTCGCCCCGCGTACCACTTCGATACGATCGTAGATCGCCGTGTCTGAGCCTGAATCACCAAAATCCCAGATTTCGTTAACGACCGTCGGAATACCGTCGAACAGGTAGTTAGTGATACGAAAACCACGAGCGAAATACGTCGCACGTTCGGAGTCAATAATTTTAGAGGACACACCGGTCGTGTTCGCCATGACCTCGCCAATCGTTTGCAAGCCCTGATCTTCAATACGCTGCTGGCTGATAACGCTCACAGACTGCGGGATATCACGCGGCGTCAGCGTCATCTTCGTTCCGGCGTTAGTGACTTTCACACTGTAATCCTGCGGGTCGCTAGCCTCGGCGTTAGCATTGGCGTTCGCGCTGACAACGAGCGTATCGCCTGAAGCAGGATTTTCTTCGGCAGCGGCCTGAGCAGGCAGGAAAGAGGCTGAAATCAACAGGGCAAGAAGAGAGACTCCGAATGGTTTTACTCCGGCCAGCGAAGAATCACAAACGCGCGTTTTTCCGGCGCGAGTAACTCTAAAAGACATGGTATATCCTCGGTTAACTGATGGTGATTTTGGCGAGATGCTGAGGCGTTTCTTGTCAACATTTGCACAGAAAGGTAAATGATAACTATACGCATTATTATTGTCATTTCAACGAAATGATTAATTTACTTAAAATACAAATAGATAGAAAAGAATAAATCACCATACCGTTAACACGGCATTGTTACAAAAAGAACATACGAGGAATTTATAACAGTCCGCTCAACCCAAGGACGGCCAGCGGCAGCGCGACGCCTGCTACCAGTGTTTGAACCGCAATGATGCCCGCCATCAACGGTGCATCACCACCCAACTGACGAGCCATGATGTAAGACGACGATGCCGTCGGCAGCGCCTGAAACAGCAGTGCGGCAATCGCGGCAGAGCCAGACAGACCAAAGAGGTGGCAGGCAGCAATCGTCACCAGCGGCATCGCAACAAATTTCGCGCATGATGCCATCGCGACAGGCCGCAGCCAGCTACGCGCGGCAGAGAAATCCAGCGCAGCGCCCACGCACAGCAGCCCCAGCGGCAGCGACGCCTGTCCCAATGATTTCATTACCGGCTCAATCCCCGGCGGCAAACCTAATCCGGTCATCTGCAAAGTAATGCCAATAGCGCAGGCCACCACCAACGGATTCAGCGCCAGCAGTCGCACGATATTCTTGAATGACGGCGTCCCGGCATTGCCGTAGCGGGCAAAGACCAAGACACAGAGAATATTGACCGTCGGCACAATCGCCGCGTTCGCGACGGCCGCGAGCGCGACGCCGTGTGCGCCAAACAGCCCAGCGGCGGCAGACACGCCAACGTAGTTATTAAAACGGACGCCGCCCTGAAATACCGAGGTGAATGCCGCATCATCAACGGGCAATAAGCGACGAACTGCGATCACCCCGACAGAGACAGCCAGCGTTGAGAACACCAGCGTCAGGATCATTGCCGCAACCGGCACACCATCCAGACGCGCTGTCGCCAACCCATGCAGAAATAGTGCGGGAAGTAGAATGTAATAACCTAGCCTTTCAGCCTGTGGCCAAAATGCCGCAGCCAGAAAAGATCGCTGGCGTAGCCACGATCCCAGCACGATCAGTAGCGCGATAGGTAACAGCGCCAGAAGGAGTGAGATGATCATAAGCTGACACGCCACGGCGCAGAAGGTGAAAGCGGGAAGGATTGCGGGTTGGACGCCATGACTCAATACCTGAATTGAAGAAACAGGCACTACCATAGCGAGACTTCTGATGAGAAAAAAACGAGATTAACTCGACGTTAGCTCAATTATTTCTCATGGATGGCATCGTCACCAGACTGTGTTCGGATCGCTTCCGCCAGCGCCGCAGCGAGGCGCGCTGCCGGACGGTCTTCGCGCTCCAGCAGCACAACGCGCCGCTGCTGCTGAGGTTCGCCAAAGGGGATGCACACCAGATTATCCAAACGACTCATCTCCCGTTCGGACAGCGGAATCACCGCCACGCCAAGCCCGCTGGTGACCATCTGCATAATCGCGTCCTGACTGTCCAGTTCCATATCAGTTTGTACCCGCAGCCGCTGGCGACGTAGCTCGCGATCGATGGTTCGCCCAGCCCAGGCACGACGATCGAAACGGATGAAAGGATGATCTTGCAGAAGCTGTCTGGCATCCAGAGACGCCAGCGTCGGTGGCGCAATAATCCAAAATCCTTCCTGATATAGCGGCGTACTCACCAAACCGGTTGGGTACGGTTTTACCGGCTCGGTAGTCACGGCGGCATCCAGTTCACCAGCATCAATGCGAATTGCCAGCTCTGCCGACATCCCCGAATTCACCAGAACACGCAGGCGTGGATGAGCACGACGCAATGCGGCCAGCGCGGCGGGCAAAACGCCAGCCAGCGCAGTCTGGATCGCGCCAATTCGCAGGCGTCCGGCCAACTCCCCACCCTCGCCTAACTCGGCAGCAATAGCGTCATACTGCGCAAGAATGTCCCGCGCCTGCTCCACCGCACGATGTCCGGCTTCCGTGAGTACCGGAATGCGGCGTGAGCGATCGAAAAGCGACACCTTGAAGTCTTCTTCCAGACTGCGGACATGCAGGCTGACGGCAGATTGCGTCAGACACACGGCTTCAGCCGCGCGGGCAAACGATCCATACTGAGCAATTGCGACTAACGTGCGTAAGGCTTTTAACGACATGCAACCCGCTCCCCGGCCTCTATATGTGAATAGAAAACGTGAATAGAAAAATATGAATGGCAACATGGCGCGCTATCGAGCAGTCCGTCAGAGCAACGTCATGAGAGACTGGAGCCATGCCATGATAGGCCGTAACAATGTCGCCTTTTTGCATAGGTTGCAACATACGTAGGCAAAGGGGATGAACGGGAGAAGGATGCCAGCGAAAGCGTAATGCATTTCGCTGGCATAAACCGGGCGAGATTCTGCACCTTGATGTGGAGACAGAGGAATTAACGATATAAAAATGCTTAAGAGTCAGTGAGTAACGTGTAAATAATGTATTTTTTATTTTTTGATGTAAGACCAAATACCATCCTTTACAGGATTCGGTATTATTTCCCTGGTGCGGCGAATATTTGCTTAATTTTGTGACGCTATCGACATATAATTAGCGTAAAACGTCGTGGCGTAAAATTATAGCACAAGAATAGAAAACCATAAAAGGCAAAAAACACCCTTGCCTGACAAAAACAATCATGATAGGCAATCGATCGAAATTTAATAAATTAGCAAGATAATAATGATCAAGACACTATTAACCAAAGACAAATATTAATATTTATTTAATACATCCTCAAGGAGGGTGGAATGTCACCATCAGCGGAACACATGACTGACTACATTCATAATTTGATTACAATGATCGAGTCCTTAAGCGAGCCATGGGGTATTAAGGATTTATCATCACGGCATATTTACATGAACAAGGCAGCCTATTTTTATACAAGCACACCGGAAAAATTTGATATCGAGGGGCGCTTTGATGATGAATTCCCTGCCAGCTGGGCAGAACTCTCCGATGATTTAAAAGAACACGACAGGCTGACAGAAAATAGTGAGAAACGGGTGACGGTGATCGAAACACATTACTGGTATGGCAAAAAAACACTCACACCTTGTGTTAGCGAAAAGATTCCTATTTTTGATAGAAACAAGGTCTGTATTGGAACCATGTGGAGTGCCAGACAGTTAGATTCGCGTTCTCCCTTGGTCTATATCAATCAGCAAAAACCCACCGTATTACAAACGGAAATCGCTACCGATGTTTTTACACAGGCAGAACTCGACATTATATTTCTGCTATTGCAGCGTTTTTCAAATAAGGAAATTGCCCGAAAAATGAATGTCTCGCCGAAAACAATAGAAAACAGAGTCTATAACATGTACCAAAAAACCGACACGCACTCTCTACCTCAGTTTGAAGCATTTTGTCGAAACCTTGGTGTAGACGGTTATATTCCCCGTTCACTCATCACGAAAGGCATTCAGTTTATATAAGCACATATATCCCTATGAAAAAAATAGATGACTACCCGGTCAGTCGCGTTCCGCTGAGTGTCCGGCTGCCTTTTTTCAATGTGGCATTAGTGCACATCGGCATGCTAACCGCGCTAGACCAATTTATGTTAGGCGCGGTACTCGGCCATTCCATGACGATAGGCCAGGCGTTTCTCGCCATCTTTATTGGCAGTGCCATTTTTGGCGTAGTGACCGTGGGGCTGGGCTATGCGGGAATGAAAGAAGGGATGTCGGGCAGCCTGCTCGCACGCTGGTGCGGCTTTGGCCGTATTGGCTCCGTCCTGATTGGGCTGGTGATCGCCATCAGCCTCATCGGCTGGTTTGGCGTCCAGAATGCCGTATTCGCCAAAGCGCTTAACTTTGCGATGGCGGATAAGCTCGGCTTTGGCTGGTCTGCTGCGCTGTCCGGCATGGCGCTAACGCTGCTGGTTGCCTTCGGTTTCAGAGCATTACGCTTCACCGCCAAAATTGCCGTACCGATGTTTGTTATCGTCGTCGGCTATATTTCCATCATGACGCTCTCCGGCCACAATATTGCTGAACTGATCGCTTCTGCACCTAATGGTGAAGCCATTTCTATTAGCGCTGGCGCAACAATGGTTGTGGGCGGCTGTATCGTCGCCAGCTTAATTACTCCCGATATGACGCGCTATTCCCAAAAAGGGAAACACGTTTTCTGGATGACGATGCTGTCGATTATCGTCGGGGAGTTTATCGTAAACGGCCTCGCCATCATTATTGCCCGCGCGCTCAATACCGCAGACGTTGTGACGATTATGTCTCAGGCAGTTGGCGGCATCGGGCTGATTGCCGTGATATTTTCGACACTGCGTGTGAACGATATCAACCTTTATTCCTCCTCTTTGGGAATTGCCAATGCGATAGAGGGCGTCACGGGGAAGAAACTACGCTATGTCTCGATCACGCTGGTAATTGGACTCATCGGCACACTGCTTTCCGTTGCCGGTATTCTGGATCGCTTTATCGATTTCCTGACGCTATTAGGCGTACTGTTCCCACCGGTTATCGGGGTAATGCTGGTTGATTATTATATTTTGCGCACCCACAAAGTATTGCTCGAAACCAGTCGTGCCGAAGGCCTATTACCCGACAGTGCGCAAACGCCGCTGATTGGCTGGCCCGCTATTATTTCCAGCATTGCCGGTGCTATCGTCGGATTAGCCTTTGAGTGGGGCGTGCCAGCATTTAATTCGCTATTGGCCGCCAGCCTGCTTTATTGGTTAATAAAGTATTACACCAATAAACATGTTTATTTTAGGAAACTCGAGCATAACCAAAACTTAAAATGAAATAGGTAACAAGATAAAATTAATCTATAATCCAGTCGGCCTCTTCTTACAGAGGCCGATATGTTTTTTACTTAAGCAAAATAGGCCATGATGGCCTTGGGATGGGGTCTTATATATCAACGAGGAATTCTCTCTCGTGAAATAATAAGGCTGATTAGCAACAGTCATGCTAGGAAAAGGATTTATGCCAAAAATAAAAACACTTCTCACGCCGCTAAACTGTCTACTCGTTTTAAGTGGCGCATTGATGGTCAATACGGCAAACGCCGCTGAGGCTTGTGTCGCGGGCAACTGGCAGGTGGATAATTCCATCACCGATATGCCTTCCGTGAAATACCAGACTGAGCACTTTGCCTTCCGCTGGAATAATAACGACGTTAACCGTAATGATGCGGTTGCCGCTGGGCAAAAGCTGGAACAAATTTGGGATAAGTTTATTAAACAAATTGAGTTCCCCGAGCCTTATTGCAAACAGAGCGTGAAATATAAAGCCAATATTCACATCGACCCGACCTTTGGGCTTAGCGGAGGTATTGCGGGCGGTGGCAGCATGGGGATGTGGATCGGTCCAGCGTCACTCAAGGATAACTGGGGGCTGGCGCACGAATTTACCCATGCGCTGCAAGGGCAAACCGGCGGCTTCCAGAGTTCAGGCGATAACTACGTTGGCTGGATTTGGGAATCCCACGCGAACTGGATGACCCACCAGATGGATGAATTCCGCGGTACGTCGGCACACTGTTCGGAAATGCAGGTCAACTATTCGCATATTTATCTGGGTTCAACGCGTAACCGTTACTGCAACTGGCAGTTCATGGAATACCTGAAGAATCGCTTTGGCTATGGTGCCATCAACGATATGTGGGCAAAAGCGCCGAAATGGGGCGAAAGTGGCCAGTCTACTGCCGATCCGCTGTCCATTCTGCGCACCAACATGGGCTGGAGCCAGTCTGAATTCAACGACGTCTTCGGCGACTGGGCAATGCACAACGTCAACTGGGATTACGTCGATCCAGACGGTTTCGATCGTGGTCGTTTCTATCGTTCAACCTACGGCGGCTATGGTGCGGTGCAACCCAACCAGAATAACGCCGACCGTCTGCTGAGAACCACGGCGCTTGAGCCAGTTGTTGGCGCCAGCGCCAGCCTCCGTCGCTTCTCCGTACCGTTCGATCAGGCACCGCAGCAGTTAGGCTACAACATCGTCCGGCTGATCCCGGAAAGTGGCGCGACGAAAATCACCGTCAAATTCCGTGGCATGGTGCAGAGTAAATCAGCCATTACCCGCTTCCCTGGGCTGAAAAACGATCCGGCAACCATGCCGCAGCCTAATTCCGACTGGCGTTGGGGGATTGTCGCTGTCGGTTCGGACGGCGTTTCTCGCTACAGTGAATTGCAGCGCGGCGCGTCTGCCACGGTGAAAAACTTCACGATCCGCCAGGACGATCGCGGCATTTACATGGTGGTCATGGGCACACCGTCGCAAATGCAGAAGATCAAGTGGGATCAGGCTTATTATTCCCTGTACCGCTATCCGTGGATGGCTGATTTCACCGGCGTCTGGCCGGAAGGCAGCCAGCCTGGTGCACCGAACCCAACCGCTAACGGTTCTCGTCACGCCAACGGCGGCGGCTGGGTATCCAACGCAGCCAATGTTGCCCCTACCGCGTACGTCGGGCCTTATGCTCGCGTCATCGGCGGGACAGTGAGGGATAACGCCAGAATTGAAGATCGTGCAACGATTCTGAGCGGAACGGTGGAAGGACGCGCCGTTGTCGGCGGCCTGACGGTGCTACAGGGCAATACCGTGGTACGCGATAACGCGCGGCTGCATACGGTCTTCATGGGGCCGGGTGCGTTTGAGCGTGGCATTGTGCTGTCAGGCAATGCGCAGATGCGTGGAGATGCGGAAATTCGCGGTGCTTCCGCGTCGCAGGGCGTGTTCTATGGCTTTATTGATGAAAATGAAGTCAGAAGCAGCGCTGCGGGTGCTTACCTGACCGAAGCCGTGCCAGAAGTGACGGCCGTTCCGGTCTACAGCACGAAGTAATATCACCACAGAAAAGGGACCGGCTCAGAACCACGTTACGTTGATTCTCAAAATAAGTCGGCCCCATAAAAAAACAGGCCGCCATATTGGCGGCCTGTTTCATGCGATGCATAGCACAGATTCTTAGAACAGTGCGCCTGGCGGCACGTCTTTATAGGTATTCAGGTAAGCCGCCAGCATTTTTTTAAAGAAATTACGCACTTTTTTCACCTTGGTTTGACTTAATTCGTTATTTTAATGACGCGATGGAATGACTTTTTAGCGATGACTTGTCTTAATGGCAGTGCCCCGCTTTATGGTGATGAATTGTACACCCTTGTTGAGCAAAAGCACATTTTTTGTGACGTAAGTCACACAAAAAATTCACCTGCCCCCCTCCCCCAATCCACCCGATACCCACGCTGATTTTCTTTTGTTGCGAATCATTACCATCAGTGACCAATACGCCGCTGGCTATGCTATGCTCATGATGAAAGACGAAATTTTAGTCACTGTCCGTTATCAATTGAGCGCCATTCACTGTCGGTTAGCACACTTTTTCGCGCACAGTCACCACGGTTTCGCCATTGGTTATTCGCTGATGAAGGCCCGTTCCGACCCCCATGGAAACCTGGAAACTTAACCTCTTCTCTGCCTGGCTGGGATGTTTTTTCACCGGGCTGGCCATGAGCCAGATATTACCCTTCTTGCCGCTGTACATTGAGCAGCTTGGCGTTCACTCGCACGAGTCGCTAAGCCTGTGGTCCGGTTTGATCTTCAGTTCGTCTTTCCTCGTCTCAGCCGCCGTTGCGCCACTGTGGGGAAGCCTCGCCGACCGTAAAGGGCGAAAGCTCATGCTGCTGCGCGCCGCACTCGGCATGGCGATCGTGATGTCGTTGCAAGGGTTGGCAACCAACGTATGGCACCTGTTCATCCTGCGCACGCTCATGGGGCTAACCTCTGGGTACATTCCCAATGCGATGGCGCTGATTGCCTCACAGGTTCCGCGTGAAAAAAGCGGCTGGGCGCTGGGCATGCTATCGACCGGACAGATCGCAGGCGTCATTCTCGGCCCCTTATTCGGCGGCTTTATGGCCGACTATATCGGACTACGCATCGTCTTTTTCATCACCGGTGGCATGCTGTTTACCAGCTTCCTGATTACGCTTTTTGCGATTAAAGAGAGCGTGGTTAAGGTCACCAAAGAGAATCGGCTCAGCGGAAAAGCCGTCTTCGCGTCGCTGCCGTATCCGGCGCTCATCATCTGCCTGTTCATTACGACAATGATGATCCAGATGGCGAACGGCTCCATCAGCCCTATCCTGACCCTGTTCATCCGCGATCTGGCTCCCGGCACCGATAATATTGCCTTTATCAGCGGCGTGATTGCCGTGATTCCCGGCGTGTCCGCCCTGCTATCCGCCCCGCGACTTGGCCGTTTAGGCGACCGGATCGGCGCACATCGCGTCCTGGTAGCCGCACTGGCGATCAGCGTACTGCTATTCCTGGTCATGGCGATGGTACAAAGCCCTACACAGCTCGGCATCCTGCGCTTTCTGCTGGGCTTTGCCGACGGCGCACTAATGCCAACCGTGCAGGCGCTGTTGGTCAAATACAGCAGCCAGCAGGTGACAGGCCGCATCTTCGGCTATAACCAGTCATTCATGTATTTAGGCAACGTACTGGGGCCGCTGGTGGGTTCCGGTGTGTCCGCCCTGATGGGCTTCCGCTGGGTTTTCGTCATCACCGCCGTTCTGGTGCTGTGCAATACGCTACAAC
The DNA here is from genome assembly GCF_016950255.1 of Pectobacterium brasiliense. Taxonomy (NCBI): domain Bacteria; kingdom Pseudomonadati; phylum Pseudomonadota; class Gammaproteobacteria; order Enterobacterales; family Pectobacteriaceae; genus Pectobacterium; species Pectobacterium brasiliense. Next base: position 2,106,653 of record NZ_JACGFN010000001.1, read on the forward strand.
TCTTTTTCGCTTTCAGGAAACCGCGCGGAAAGAGATAACGATCCGGCCAGCGACTGTGCTGGCCATTCATTTCTCTCGCTTAGCCCCTGCCCTATGTACCTCTCCCTTTCCCAGGGAATTCCTCCCTTGTTATAAATGATGTAAAAACATCAAAAAAACTTATTTTTTGACAAAGAATTACCACTTAAACGTATCCACATGAAAAATTAATCACATAAATGTAAAAAAAATTAAACAAACCCTACCTATATTGGCTGCTTTGTTTCGGCGCCACGCGAATTGCCCTGTTCAGACATTCAGACATTCGCGCCTGTAGGGAAGTGAGTAATGAGAAACTGGAACGAACCCAAGAAGCAAAAAGCCCACATCGATTTGGTTCCCATGATCGATGTGATGATGTTCCTGCTGGTCTTTTTTGTGCTGATCAGCATGAACGTTATTCCTGCGCTAGGCCTGAAAACGCAGCTCCCCGCCGCAGGCAGCGCACAGCAACTTAAGCCGCAGAAAAAAGCGATCATCACGCTTGGCGCACAGGATCATCTTGAGCTGGACGGACAGCCGATGGCCCTGAACGATCTCGTTACGACGCTGCAACAGCAGCAGCAAGATCAGCAAACCACCATCATTATCAACAGCGATAAAAGCGTCGAGGTTGAGCGTCTGGTCGCCGTGATGGATACCCTGCGTCAGGGTGGGTTCTTGTCCATTTCTATCGCTACCCGGAAATTGTGACATGTATCAGCTCTATCGCTCACGCCACGCCATCAGTTGGTTGCCGCTGCCGGTCTTTGCCACCTGCCTGTTCTTCGCCAGCCAACAGCCACCGCTGAAAGTTCAGCAGCATTACGACGAAACGGCCATGGCGCTCACGCTGGCTGAACCGGAACCGATTCCCCAGCCAGAACCGATCCCTGAGCCAGAACCGGTGCCACAACCTGAACCCGAGCCTGAGCCGACGCCGGTTAATGACCCCGATCCGATCATAGAAGCCCCGCCGGTTACGCCTCCGAAACCGGAAGTGAAGCCGAAGCCTAAACCAGAGGTTAAACCCAAGGCGGAAACTAAACCTAAGCCAACACCCACGCCAGCCAAGCCGACGACACCACGCCCGGAAGCTCCGGCCAAGCGCCCGGCACCGGCTGCCCCTTCCGCGCCGTCGGTAAATGTCGCCGCGCTGGAAAATAGCTATGCGCAGGCGCTGCGTGCGCAGCTTGAACAAACCAAGCGCTATCCAACCGGACGTCAGGCGTCACTCGAACGTCCCGAAGGTCGCGTTGAAGTCTGGCTGGAGGTCGATCGCACAGGACGCGTCATCGATTCCGGCATCAGCAGCAAAGCACGCAGCATGCTGCTGAATCGGGCGGCACAAGCCAGCCTACAGAGCATCAAACAGGTTCGAGCCTTTCCCGCCGACGCCTTTGCAGGACAAAACACAAAACGCTTTTTAGCCACGTTCGATTATCAGGCGCAGTAGTGTTCCGCACCTGAGCAAGAGAGTGAATCATCAAAAATAACGTCAACAACATGTTGATTAATAAACCACTGATAATAATGGAATTGTGAAATGAAACCGTTCAAACTTTCTGGGGTATGTTTGTCCGTCGTCGGCGTATTACTGGCAGGATCCTCGCTGGCGGAAGAAGCAACAAATGTCGGCACGATCAACGTACAGGGACAACCGCTCGGCGCAGGCTTAATGGTTCAAGAAGACAGCGCTAAATCGCGCTCGACCGTGACAAAAGACGCGCTGGATAAGATGCCCGCAGCAGGCAACGCCATTGATAAACTGAAATACACCGCAGGCCTGAACGTCAGCAGCAACGACGCCAGCGGCTTAAGTGGCGTCAGCTATACCATGCGCGGCATGAGTGCGGATCAGGTCGGCCTGTCATCCGACGGCATTCCCGTCAATGACTCCGGCGACTACGCCGTGTACCCGAACGGCATGGGCGATCCGGAAAACCTGGAACAGATCTTCGTTACCCAAGGTTCATCAGAAATGGATGGCCCGCACATCGGTGCTAGCGGCGGCAATATCGGGCTGGTTTCCCACCGTCCGGCGAAAGAATTTGGCGGCTTCGTTAAGCAAACGTTCGGCAGCAACAACCTCAGCAAGACCTTCGCACGTCTGGAAACCGGTCAACACAACGGCTTCAGCAGTTGGCTCTCCTACTCGTATACCGACTCCGACAAATGGCGCGGAGCAGGCTATTCCCGTGCCGATAAAGTCGAATGGAACGGCCTGTATGAACATGAAAATGGCCACAGCAGCAGCCTGATTGTGAAATACAATCAGCAAGATACCATCAACTACTCAACGTTGAGCAAACGGCAGTTCGAGCAAAACGGGCGTAAGATGGATTACGCCACGACGCCGGTTTACAACAGCCGTGGACAGATTTCCCAATACTACAAACTCAACCGCAATAACTTTGAAACGCTGAATGTCACGTTCACGCAGAAATTGCAGCTGCGCGATAATCTGGCGCTGACGTTACAGCCCTACTATTTCTCGACGAACGGCGGCAGCTTCGGCAGCGGAAATGCCAGCGTGTTATCTGCGACGTCAGACCGCGCGGGTAACTACGATCTCAGCAATCTGACCTCCAACACCTACTACCGTCCGTCATGGACGGAAACCTGGCGACCGGGTATCACCACCAAGCTGAAATGGGATCTTAGCGACGAGCATAGCCTGGATATCGGCTATTGGTTCGAGCGTGCCCGCCAGCGTCAAACGCAGCCGTTTATTCCGATTAAGAGCGACGGCACGCCGGCTAACATCTCCGGCAAACCCGGCGACGCGGATCAGATCACCGACGCGAACGGGAAAGTGGTTCAAGGCCGTAACCAGTTTACCGTCACACCTGCCCACAAAATCTGGGTTCAGGACACCTGGTTCTTCTCTCCGGAATGGACATTCACCGGCGGTCTGGCCTATCAGCACGTAGAGCGTGACGGGACTAACCTCGGCAGCTTGTATAACGTCGCAGAGAAAAAGAACAAAAAGTACCACGAATTCCTGCCCAGCTTTAATGCAGCCTACCGCATCAATACCGAAAATCAGGTGTTCTATAACATCACGCGCAATATGCGTACCCCGCCCAACTACGTCTTGTACAACGTTGGCGATTCCATCAATACCAAACCTGAGCTGAGCTGGAATCAGGAACTCGGCTGGCGCTTCCAGAATGAGGACATGCTGCTGAGCGCCTCGCTGTTCTTTATCCGCTTTACCGATCGTCAAATCTCCAGCCGTAACGCCGATGGCGACTACGAAATGATCAACGCCGGGAAAGTAGAAAACAAAGGTCTGGAGTTGGAATGGAGCGGCAAACTGCCTCATAACTTCAACTACTTTGCGGCTTACACCTATACAGACACCGAGCAGAAAAACAATCTCGCCACCAGCGGTAGCCAGCTTCCCACCACGGGCAAGCAGGTCGCCAACGCGCCGAAAAACATGCTCAACCTCGGACTGGGCTATGACGATGGCCTCTACTATGCCGGTGTAAATAGCCGCTATGTCGGATCGTTCTACGGCGACATGACCAATGACGAGAAGATCGGTGGACGTACCGTTTTCGATCTCAGCGCCGGTGTCTATCTGCCAGTGGATAAGAAGATCGTGAAAAGCGCCACCTTACGCTTTTGCGTCAACAACCTGTTCGACAAAGAGTATCTCGACTCTGCACGTTCAGTGAGCTTCAACTCAAGATCGTATAACGGCGTATCGGCAGGCACACCGTTTTACAACGTCGGGGAAGAACGCACCTTCAGCGCCTCACTGGAAGCCACGTTCTAATCCAATAACGTCATACGCCAGCGCAGTTTCCGGCGCTGGCGCTCATCACAAACAACGCCCAACAAGGCAATAGAAGGATCAGGTCATGAACGCCGATATGCTGCACGAGATTATTTTCTACGTCATGTACGCCTCACTGGTGATCGCCCTGATGATCATCATCGAACGCAGTCTCTACTTTTCCTATACGCGTCGGCAGGCCAAACGGCTGGAACGCGCCCTGACAGCGGATATTCGCCACGTTCACGATCTGCCGGGCGCGCTGACCCAGCGCCCTAGTCTGCCCATCGCCGTCGTCACGCCCGTGCTGGCGCAGTCACATCAGGCAGAAAACCGCGATGCGCTTAACGACCTGATCGACGCACAATATCTGCAAAGTAAGCCGCAGCTGTCGCGTGGACTATGGATTCTGGAAACGGTCGTCACCGCAGCACCGTTACTGGGGCTGCTGGGTACCATCATGGGGATTATCGAAACCTTCAAAGCGCTGTCTGCCGCTGGCATCTCCGACCCAAGCCAGGTTTCTGCCGGAATGGGAACCGCGTTGTACGCGACCGGACTGGGGATCGCCATCGCGCTGGTTTGCCTGCTGGGCAATAATTTCCTACAAAGCCGAATGGAACACATCAATGAAATGCTGAAAGTCCTGCTGATTCGCGCCGGAATGCCGCATACTCGCCAGCAGAAAGCGGGCCCAGCTGTAGCGCACAATTCCATGACAGACAGTGCCGTGACAGACAAAGCAATGGCGGAGAAGCGCTATGCTTAATCGTGGTGGCTTCACGAGTTCGGGGCGACGCTGGAAGCATTACATCAACACACTGCTGACAGGAGGCGTATTGTTTATTGTGAGTACGTCAGCCTATGCGGACGCCAGCGCGAGCGGCTATCGCATTCCCGGCTATGAATTAGTGTACGACGCCCCGGTGGAAACCACGCTGACCGTCCCCGATCTACGCCCCAGCGATGCGGTGTGGATATCGCTGTTTGATCATGCCCAACACACCATTGAGTTGGGTCAATTCTATGTCGCGAATCAGGCGGGAACGCGCTTTGATAACGTCTTACAGCATCTGCGTGCCGCCGGAGAACGCGGCGTACGAATCCGCCTGCTGCTTGAAGAAAAAGGGCTAAAAATTTCCACGCAGGACACGCTGGAGCAGCTCAAAACGATTCCGAATCTGGAACTGCGCGTGATTCCTTTTGAACGCCTGAGCGGCGGTATTGTGCATGCCAAATACCTGCTGGTTGATGGCAAACAGGCTTACATGGGTAGCCAGAATCTTGACTGGCGAGCGCTGGAGCACATTCACGAAACGGGATTATTGATCGACGATCCCCGTGTGGTGACTCAGATTAGCGCTATTTTTGAACAAGACTGGCAGGCACAGGCGCGACTGACCCAAGGCGAAACCGTTGCGCCGCTGCCCGCCACAACGCAACCCGCTGACCGCTCCGGCAACTATCTGGTTGCCAGCCCCAAAGCGTTTAATCCCGCTGGCGTGATAGATTCCGAAGAAGAACTTCCCCGCCTGTTGGCCGAAGCCCAGCAGTTGGTTCGCATTCAGGTGATGGATTACGTCCCGCTCTCCTACGGCCCGGATAAAACGCGCCCGTACTACGCGGTGATCGATAACGCGATTCGCACCGCCGCCGCACGCGGCGTCCAGATCGAGCTGATGGTGTCCGAATGGAGCACCAAAATGCCGAATATCGCCTATCTGAAAAGCCTGGCATTGCTACCCAACATCCAGATAAAAACGGTGTCTATACCGCAAGCCAGCGGCGGCTTCATTCCTTTTGCTCGCGTGATTCACAGTAAGATCATGACCATCGACGGCAAGAAAGCCTGGATCGGCACCAGCAACTGGAGCGGCGGCTATCTGGATAACTCGCGCAATCTGGAGATGGTGATTCAGAACCCAGCGATGGCACAGCGGGTAGACATGCTTTATACACAACTGTGGAACAGCGAGTACGCGCATCCTCTGCGCATTGATTATGATTACCCGCGGCCCGATCCGGGTGGCATGAAAGAGAAAGAGAAAGAGAAGGAAAACAGCCCTTCGTCCACGATAGTCGGTACGGTCAACGCACCGTAGCCACCACCAGAATGACATTTGATGGGGAATAGCATGAAACATACGTTGTTAGCACTGCTGGTTGCCGGATTTTTGCCGTTCAGCGTTCAGGCCGCAGGAGAAAAAGTGACGCGCTATGTCGTCACCTTCCCAGCCAGCGAACGCGTTGCGTATCAGGGCAAATTCGCCCAGAACTTCCCCAACGGCCTGCCTGTCGGTATTGGTTCCGGTCTCTATTTCACCGGCAAACAGGGCGACGATCTGATGTTCACCACCGTCACCGATCGCGGCCCAAATGCCGATGCGCCGCTGGTCGGCGAGAAAGAAGCCAAGATCTTCGCCAGTCCTGACTACGCACCGCTGATGATGGATATTCGGGTCAGCGCGAAAGCCGCCGAGGCGATCAACGCCCGTCCACTGCACGATGCCGAGGGCAATATCACCGGCCTGCCACTGCCCGCGGACATTATCGGCACCACCAACGAAGTGGCGCTGAACGATGCACTGCAACCGCTCAGCACCAGCCAGCGCGGTCTGGACACCGAAGGGATTACGCCGGACGGCAAAGGCGGCTTCTGGCTGTGTGACGAATACGGTCCGTTCCTGATTCACGTTGATGCCAGCGGGAAAATCCTGCAAAAATTCGGGCCAACGCCTGCGGGCAGCGAGCATTCGGTCGCCAGCGGTTTACCGAATATCATCAAGTGGCGTCAGCCGAATCGGGGTTTTGAAGGGCTGACCCGCCTGCCGGACGGCACGATCGTCATGGCCGTGCAAAGCACGCTGGATATCGACGGCAAAAGCAAAAACAAAGCGCAGTTTACACGTCTGGTGATGTTTAACCCGGAAACCAAAACCAGCCGCATGGTGGGCTACCCCATCAACATCGACAGCTATAAGAAAGCGAAGGATGCCAAGATCGGCGATATCGTCGCGCTGGATAATCAGCGTATTTTACTGGTCGAGCAAGGCGCGGATAAAGACAAGCAAATGCAGAACCGCATCTATCTGGTCGATCTCAGCAAGGCAAGTGACCTGACGCCGTTCGATGCCGATGGCAAATCGCCGGAGTTTGACGATCTCGCCCAGTTGGAAAAACGCGGCATTACGCTGGCGAGTAAGCAGGAGCTGGTGGATCTACGTAAGCTCGGCTGGCAGCAGGAGAAAGTGGAAGGTCTGGCGCTGGTCGATAAGCAAACGCTGGCTGTCATTAACGACAACGATTTTGGCCTGCAATCCGTGCTGCAATCCCCGGTGAAAGCGAAAGATAAGGCGGACGACTATCAGGTTACTGCCGATGGTAAACTGACGCGAGATGGCAAAGCGGTCGAGACGACGTTAGCCATCAAACCGTTAGAGAAGCCAGAAGCCGATAACGAACTGTGGGTGATTACTCTGCCGCAGCCGCTCAGGTAGTCTTCTGTGAAATGGCTTCCACCGGAGACGGGGAAGCCACTATTCAACACACTCAAATCAACGCGTTCAGGCGTGCTCGAACCAGTCGCTATTCTGTTGCGCAATCGGCGTGATCGAATAGATCATTTCCTGCAAATGCTCACGAATCGCTTTTTCGGCAGCATCAGGATCGCGCGCTTTCAGGGCGCTAAAAATCAGGTAGTGCTGTTGGATCAGGCTGGGCGGTGGTGAAACCTGGCTCAGGCTGAGAAAACGTACGCGATCCATCGTCGCTTTAATCGACTCGATGGTTTCCCACGCCAGCGGACAGTTGGCAATCTGCGTCAGCAACTGATGGAAGCTGTCATCAAGGCTGAGAAACTCGCGTACCTGATCATTCTGCGCAGCCAGTTCCTGACGGCGTAAGTTGTGCTCCAGCGTCAGCAACTGTTCTTCTGTCACCATTTCTGCCGCCCGGCGCGCAATCGCACACTCCAGAGCCTGGCGGATAAAGCGGGCATCTGCCACGCGCTGCTCGGAGATCTTCATCACAAACGTGCCGCGCTGCGGCAGGATCTGCACCAGTCCGGCCTCTGCCAGCTTGATAAAAGCCTCTCTGACCGGCTGGCGGGAAACGTCAAAACGCACAGAAATTTCTTTTTCAGACAGCAGCTTACCCGGCGGAATATTGCATTCCACAATGTCTTTGCGCAGTACGCGATAAATTTGCTGGTTGACTGGTTCGTTGTTGTTGATCTGAAAAGAGGTGTCCATGCCGTTGTGCTTACCCGAGAAATTTACCGTTTATGATACATGTTAATTAGGGACTATACCCGCCATACTTGTCTGTCATACCTCAAACTGCACGTTTGTTCGCTTACCTTACGCCCCAGCCACTCACATGAGTCAGTGGCTGGGGATAATGAGGAACAGAATATCTTTCACAGGAGACCCGCAGCCGGACGTTTCCAAAGAGCATATCGTTCAGTTGCCGACTGTATTCGACTGGTTTAGATGCCTATCCTCTATTTCAAAAATACATAATTAAACGACTATCACACTACGGCATGAGTAAATTAGGCAAGAACATTACCGTTTGCGGAAATAAAAAGAGAACCGCGACGAAAATGAGGAATGCCAATAAATACGGCACTGAAGTTTTCATAAAATGTACGGTGTCACATTTTAAAATACCACAGACCGTATACATACAAATACCAACCGGCGGTGTATTCGCTCCCAACAACGTTAAGGTAATAAACATAATGCCGAAATGAATAGGGTCATAGCCTATTTCTGTCACGATGGGCAGTAATATTGGCGTCAACAGCAATACCAGAGGACTCGCATCCAAAACCATCCCAATAATGAGTACCAAGGCAAAAATCAGTAGCATGATACCAGTAGGGCTTTCTGTAAAATCGGTAATGATTTCAGTCATTGCCTGAGGCAATTGATCCAATACGCTGATATGTCCCAGAATAAAGGCAGCCATAACCAAAAGCATGACAATACCCAGATCGCTTAGCGTTTCAGTCAATGTCTCAAGCATTCCTTGCCACGTGAGTTCCTTATAAACCAGACCACCAATAATAATGGCGTAGAGAACGATAAATGCCCCCGCTTCTGAAGTAGTAAACAACCCTAAACGAATCACTACGATGAGAATGACTGGGAACATCAACGCCCAAAAGCCGCGACGAAAACTAACCACAACCTCTTTGAACGTCGGCTTTGACAACGTTTCTGGTGGGATTTTCATACGACGAGCCATGATGTAATTCGTTATCATCAGGGTTATCGTCAGTAAAAAACCGGGAATAATGCCAGCGAGGAATAATTTACCGATAGAGACATTGCCCACAAATCCAAACAAAATTAACAAGATGCTTGGAGGTAATGTAGCCGTGATCAATGATGCAAAAGCGATAACGACAGCCGTGTAAGCCCGTGGGTAGCCCCTCTCAATCATAGAGAAACCGAGCATACGTGACTGCATTGACGCATCAGCGACTGCTGAACCCGCAACGCCCCCCATAAGCATCGCGAGTAATACGTTAATTTGCGCTAACCCTCCGATCATCCAGCCAGTCAGTAAACGCGCAAAATCCAATAAACGCTCTGTAATGCCTGTTCGCGTCAGTAAATTTCCAACCAAGATAAACAAAGGGACAGCAATCATCGGAAATGACTGTGTCGGCGCGGCAAACTTTTGAAAAGCGATACCAAGAGGGAGAAAATCAGACGTGAAGAAATAGGCCAGGCTTGATATGGCAATGACAAATCCTACCGGCATGCCCATCAGCATGAAAACGACGAATAATACACCGGTCAACCATATCATGGTAAATCCCCTCTAATAGATAATGCTCGACGGGTATTAACTTTATCAATCAGTTGCTCAACACAGGTCAATATCATTAGCAAACACCCTGTCGGAACTGCCGCGCTTAAAAAAACATGATTTAATTCTGAAATGGGTAATACATGTGCTCGTGTATCCCAGGTAAAAAGATATCCAGAGTAAGTTCCAAAACCAAGAAATAAGATAATCAAAATTCTATTAATATAATCTATCCCAGTTTGGATTGTCTCAGGTAACCGCTTAGATAAAAAATCAATTCCCATATTACGTTGATTGGCTTGAGCATAATGGATAGAGAACATACTTACCCAAGCGAATAAAACCATTGATATCTCTATAGACCATATCAGTGGATACCCCACTGCTCGTCCAATAGCCGCGACCAGAATAAGTATCACCATGATGATAAACATAATCTTTGCAATGGCTATTTCTATTTTAATCAGTGTTTTCATCTGAAATATCTCACACAACGTCCCGCCGAAAAGGCGGGATCGGCACAGAGGTAATCAAGCTAATTTATTTGGTGTCCAACGCTGTTTTCAGGCTGTCGCGAGCGGATTCCAAGCCAAGTTTATCAGGTACATTTGCACAGGCAGTTATAAAGGGAGTGAGATCGATTTCTTCCACTTTTACGCCACTTTTGGACATTTTTTCTAAAACGGCAGCACTTTGCTCTATAATTTTTTGGGATGCGAATGCACCAGCATTATAAGATTCTTCATGAAGAATCTTCTGATATTCGGCAGGAAGTTGGTCAAACCATTTACTCCCAACAATAATCGACGTCATTAAGTGGTAGTGGTTGGTTTTAGTAATATATTTAGCTACCTCATTAAGCTTGGAACCGTATAACGCCGTTGGGTGCGCCTCGGCAGCATCCACTACGCCCGTCTGAATGGCGGAATACACTTCGGACCAAGCCATTGGCGTTGGTGATGCCCCCATGCAGTTGATTGTTTCAATAACGATAGGCGCATCAGGTACCCTTACTCTGACACCTTTTAAATCAGCTGGCTGGGTGAAAGGTTTTTTCGTAATCATCATACGAGAACCTTGATACCAGTTGAACGAGAGGCTGACCAAGCCCGATTTTCCCTGTAACTGAGATTCCCATTCTTTAAATATGGGGGTTGTGACAAATTTCGAAGCTTGCTCATAATTTGACAATAAGAAGGGGGCATTCAGTATTGCCAACTCTGGCACAAATTGCGCCAGTCTACCGCCGTCAGTGAGAACGCCAACATTACTTCCAACTTGAGCCTGCTGAATTAATTCCCCATCGGCTCCCAACTGACCGCTAGGAAATAATCTCACACGTACTTTTTTATCAGTGCGTTTTTCAACGTTTTTCTTAAATTCCTTAAATCCAGCATAAACAGGATCATCCGGAGCTAACGCAGTGCTCAGGTTGAAATCATATGTTTTGGCGGCAACGGAAGATAAGGTAACCAGGGAAAGCAGTGAACCCAGTATTATTTTTTTACATAACCCCGGTGTTAGAGCATAAAAATACTTCCTTTCGAAAGTTAAGGTATATTTTGACATATCTTTCTATTCTCCAAAGGAAAAATCATGAATGTAAAAATACTAGATGCGCTAATTCAATATATCGAAAATTAAATCCCCCACTTCTCAGTTATCAGAAAAATAAACCATTTACATCATTACTAACGGTTTATTTACCTTACCCATTAGTCAAACATTATTTAATCATTGTCTCAGATCATTCAGCGCCGCTTCTATCGCATTGCAGAATATTACCAATGATCATCTTTTCACTTATTGTGCCAGTTCCACGACTTCAGCCCATACGCCATCATCAACAGGGATGCCTTTGACAAGATTCTCTTGCCGATTTTTAGCTGAGTGTTCTCCGGGATAATAAACCTCTGTTTGGCCTTCTGCCTGCGTGGATGTCTTGACATAATCCGCCACGCTGTCAGCCATACGCTCGCTAAATTCACTGCCGCCAAGCTGGGCTGGATCGAAAACAATAAAAATCTGGCTGGCTCCAGTGCAACTGCCTTTACCAATTTTATCAATCTCATTTGTCGGATGGCCTGCGGACAGTAACGCTGCCATCGCATCTAACAAAACGGCCAGCCCCGATCCTTTCCAGTATCCGGTTGGAAGGATGCGCATAGATTGTTCAATTGGCCCCGGCTCATCGGTTAAATTTCCCTGCTGATCAAAACCGCCAGGAAAAGGCAGACGTTCGTTTTTAAGCCGCGTAACCTGTAATTTGCCGTATGAGTACTGCGACATCGCCATATCTAATACGATCGGCCCTTTTTCTCTCGGCACAGCCATCACAAAAGGGTTGTTACCTAATCGGGTATTTTTAGCCCCCCACGCAGGCATACACGATTCCGTATTCGTCCAACACATTGCGGCAAGACCTTGTTCCGCGGCTTTCCAGCCGTACGCGCCTCCACGCATCCAGTGGGTGGTATTGCGTAAAGCAACAATCCCTATGCCATTTTCACGCGCTATCTCCGCTGCTTTTTCAACCGCAAACAAGGCGTTGGTGACACCAATCCCCTGATTACCGTCATAGATCTGAATCACACCTAATGATTTGACCTGAGTGGGCTCAGCCTGAATATCGATCCAACCTTTTTTGACATAGTCAATAAACCGGGATACGCGGTTTAAGCCGTGCGAATAAACTCCATCACAACTGGATTCTGTGTGAATCTGTGCGCAAACCTCCGCTTTTTTCTCGCTTAATCCCGCGTTCAAAAATGCCTTCTTTACAGTCTCTTTCATGACATCAAAACTAATTCTTTGCATATTTTTCATCTCATTTCTAAGACCAACATTCCACGATGGACATCATCATGACTGAATATCTACCAGCACTTCGCAGCAACTGTTTGGCACCTGTTCAACTTAGCTCATCTATCCGCTCATTACCTACTACCATACAAGTACACCAATAGTGATAACTTGAATCACCTCACATTTATTAACATTTGCAACATTTATCGAAAAACCATAAATAGCAGAAGGAGGAACAGGGATGCATCAAGAGGGAAAAGAGGATGTGGCAGACGAACCATATGAACATTAACGCTGTGCTTCAGAGCGCTAATGGTGAAAGTCATTTTTAGTTGATCTTCAACGTAATATGGCAGGTGTCATGGTTACCGCAATCCTGTCGCGGTAAGATAGAGATATTGTAGGACAAGGGGTCATCCGTGTTTCCCTTGCCCTGTATGGTCACAAAAATAGCCAACGCGATCGGTTTTGAAATTACCAGTCCGTTACCTGCAACGTCCCTTTCACGCCTTTTTCTAGCAACGTCAGATAATGCTGCGTCACCGCATCAACAAAGACAGGATTCTTCGGTAAGTCCTCACCAAAGATCGCCGTCAGCGTCAGCAGCGCAGTAACTCGGCTTTCACCTTCCGGGCTGCGTTGCACCGTTTCAGCGATTAGATCTTTCAGCGGATCGCTAATTTCAATCGGTTTTCCTTGCTCATCCACGCCGCCCACATAGCGCATCCATCCCGCCACACCGAGCGCCAGCGCATCAAAACGGCTGCCGCGTGCCAGATGCCAGCGGATCGAGTCCAGCATCCGCTGTGGCAGTTTTTGCGAGCCGTCCATCGCAATCTGCCAGGTACGGTGTTTTAGCGCACGGTTGCGATAGCGATCCAGCAGCGCATCCGCATAGGCAGCAAGATCGACACCCTGTGTACGCAGCGTCGGAGCCTGTTCACGCAGCATCAGATGATGTGCCGCCGCGACCAGTTCACTGTCCTGCATGCACTCGCTGATATGCTGATAGCCAGCAAGGTAGCCCAGATACGCCAGAAACGAGTGGCTGCCGTTCAGCATACGCAGCTTCATTTCCTCAAACGGCAGAACATCCTGTACCAGCTCCGCACCGGCTTTTTCCCACGCGGGACGGCCGTTGACGAAGTTATCTTCAACCACCCACTGGAAGAACGGTTCACAGGCGATCCCCGCGGGATCGACTACGCCCAGTTGTCCCTGAATTGTCTCCAACGTTTCTTCGGTAATAGCCGGAACAATCCTGTCTACCATCGTGGACGGAAAGGTGACGTGCTGTTCAATCCAGCGCGCCAGTTCGATATCCTGCAACTCAGCCAGTTGCACGATCACGTTGCGCGTGACGTGCCCGTTTTCCGGCATATTGTCGCAGGACATCACGCTGAATGCCGGTAGCTGGCGTTCCCGTCTGCGTTTGATCGCAGCCAGAATCACACCGGGCAGGGAGCGTGGTTCTGCGGGTAACCCCAGATCGTGGCAAATCAGCGGATGTTCACTATTTAACTGCCCCGTCGCCGGATGGTGGCAATAGCCTTTCTCCGTGACGGTAATCGACACAATGGCGATATCCGGCGCGCTCAGCGCTTCCAGCACCGCCTCGATGCCTTCGACTTCCGCGTGCAGCGCGCTAGTCGCTACGCCGATGACCCGGCTATTCCAGCCGCTGTCCGCCATTTCGGAAACCGACCACAGCAAATCCTGCTGGCGAATGGCTTCAATCTGCTGCTCGCCGCCAATCAGGTTAATTTCGCAATAGCCCCAGTCGCTACCGTGCTCCGCCGCCAGCTTATCGGCACAGACCGCCTGATGCGCCCGGTGGAATGCGCCAAAGCCAATATGCGCAATACGTGTTTTTAGCTGGCTACGGTTGTAACGCGGCACCACAACCTGCGGTTTAAGCGTAGAAAATTCACTGATACTCATCGTTATCCCTGATAGGTGATTCAAAAAATACGTCTGTGTCCTAAATAATTCGAGTTGCAGACAGGTCAACTCATCTGCAACTCGCACAATGACAATCTGAACGTTACGCCGCGTCGTCTAATGCATCCAAGTCACGGTCTTTCACTTCCGGCATACAGATAGCCGCGAATAAACCAATCACTGAGTAGGCAATCATCATCACGACAATCGGCCACCAGGAACCGGTCATGTTGCAGAAAATACCCGCTAACACCGGACCAAAACCAACGGCAACCAGACCACCCGTTTCTTTGGCAATCGCCATTTGCGTAAAGCGGCTACGTCCACCGAATATTTCCGCCATCGTGATGTTTTCCAGCGCAAATAATCCCAGTACCGCGAAGTTATGAATAATGATAATGCTGACGACAATTACGTTAACGCTATTCTCTTTATCAACGATAAGAGAGAGCATCGGGTAGGCTAACAATATCGCCGAGATATTCAGAATAATATACGGTACGCGGCGACCAATTTTATCCGACAGCCATCCTAATAATGGAATGGTGATAAAACCAATAATGGAGCTGATCATCAATGCATCGGTCGGAATAGATTTATTGAACAACAGCGTTTGGACTAAATATCCCGCGAGGAAAGTCTGAATTAATCCTGAATTTCCCGCCTGTCCGAAACGTAATCCTGTTGCCAGCCAAAACGCCTTGCTTTTGAACATGGACAGTACTGATTTTTGCTCGCTTTGCTCAACCACCAGAGCAGGTGACGGCTCTTCAGCATCAGAGACATCATTACTCACTTTTTCAAAAACCGGGCTTTCTTTCAGGTTCATACGCAGCCAGATCGCGAAAATCATCACAACTACGCTGGCCAGGAACGGTACACGCCAGCCCCATGCCAGTAACTCTTCTCTCGAGAGGGCAAAAAACATGACGGCCCAGATAGCCGTGGCGCTGAGCGTGCCACAGTTGGTACCCATTGCAACCAGTGAGGAAATAATCCCGCGCTTTCCTTTCGGTGCGTATTCAGCCAGCATGGTACCGGCACCGGAAATCTCGGCCCCCGCCCCTAACCCCTGCACGATACGCAAGGTCACCAGCAAGATGGGCGCGAAAATACCAATCTGTGCGTAGGTTGGTAGCACGCCAATTAACGTGGTACAGATCCCCATCATGGTAATGGTGATAAAGAGCACTTTCTTTCTACCGATGGAGTCCCCCATCCGGCCGAAAATAAAGGCACCGACGATACGTGCGACATAACCTGCGCCGTAGGTTCCCATTGCCAGAATCAGCGCCATTGCCGCTGATTGTTCAGGGAAGAATATTTCATGGAAGACCAGTGCAGCCCCGAGCGAATACAGTTGGAAATCCATGAATTCTAATGCAGTGCCCAGCCAGCCGGACACCGCCGCCTTGACTAAATCCGAGGTACTTCTTACAGGCTTATCTTGTCCAGATGCTATTTGCGTATTCATATATACTCTCGACGATTTGTAATTATGGTAGAGCACAGTAAGTAAAATTACCGTTCATCATGGTGTCGCAATCCACTCCAGCCCGTTATTAATGGTCTGGAGTGATTAAGAGAGAAATAATTACTTAAAAGGAATCATTATATTATTCTGTAGTCGATATAGTTTTTCCTTTTATATATCCCCTGTTGCCAATAACGTGTCATGCATCATTAAATGTCAGCAGGACTTTGCAGCAGCGTTTTTGATCTTTTTCAAAAACTTCAATTGCCTGTACAACCTCCTGATAATCAAACCGGTGGGTAATCAGTTTTGCGGGATCGATACGTTTCGCTTTCAGCCACTCAATCACGATTGGGAATTTATTGGCATTCAAGCGCGATGAGAAAATGGAAATCTCTTTGCTGGTTATTCCCTGCTGGCTGATCTGACAAGGCTCGCTGGAAAAGCCCATGATGGCGATACGCGCAGCAGGAGAAGCAATCGTAATCGCTTCCTGCAAAATAGATGGATGGCAGGCAGCGTCAACAATCAGCGTAGGCTTGATATTCAGCGTTTCCAGCTCGTCTTTTAATGACAGCGATGCGTTATTAATGACCCTGTCCGCGCCGCTGCGTAATGCCATATCCAGACGTTCAGAAATGCGATCGACGACGATGACTTCCTTCACGTTGAACACGCCTTTCAGTACCTGAACCGAGGTCAAGCCCATCGGTCCCGCACCATAAATCAGGGCGACATCCTGCTCCGTCGGTTTCACCTGTGCGGTCACGTTGGCGGAAATCGTGAAGGGCTCGACCATCACGGCGAACTCATCAGGGATCTCATCCGGGATGATGTGCGCGTTCTTCGCCGGTACGGCAGCGTACTCGCTGAACCCGCCATCGCGATGCACGCCCAACACCACCAGCGAAGTACAGACGTTCGGCTTGCCGATTGAGCAAGGGTAGCAGTGGCCGCAGCTCACTACCGGGTCGACCGAGACGCGCTCGCCCAGACGGGATGCCTCCACGCCCTCGCCCACCGCCTCAATCACGCCGAAGAATTCATGCCCAATCACGCGTGGGTATTTGGCAAAAGGGTTATGCCCTCGGTAGATGTGGCTGTCCGAGCCACAAATACCGGCCAGCTTTACCTTCACCCGAACTTCACCTGCCGCTGGCTGTGGAATAGGACGCTCTTCAATCACCAGCGTATTCGGCTGCTGTATTACAATGCTTTTCATATTTTGGCCTCTGATTACCTATTCCACTCTTACCAGTTCCACAACGTGCCGTCTTCCAGACGGGCAACCGGCAGATAAGCGGGGTCATAGGGGTATTTGGCCGCCAGCTTTTCATCAAACTCAATGCCTAACCCCGGTTTTTCGCCTGGGTGCATGTAGCCGTTATCGAATGTCCAGCTATGCGGGAACACTTCCAGCATTTGCTCCGAATAACCCATGTATTCCTGTACGCCGAAGTTTGGCACCCAGAGGTCAAAATGCAGCGCCGCCGCCATGCAGATAGGCGACAGATCCGACGGCCCGTGTGAACCGGTACGCACCTGATAGAGCGAGGCAAAGTCGGCGATGCGACGCATACCGGTAATCCCGCCCGCGTGGGTAATCGTGGTGCGGATGTAGTCGATCAGCTGTTCTTCGATCAGCTGTTTGCAATCCCAGATGCTGTTAAAGACTTCACCCACCGCAATCGGCGTAACCGTGTGCTGACGGATTAAACGGAAGCACTCCTGATTTTCCGCAGGCGTTGGGTCTTCCATCCAGAACAGACGATAGTCTTCAATGCTTTTACCAAAGCGCGCCGCTTCAATCGGCGTCAGGCGGTGGTGCATGTCGTGCAGCATGTGCTCGTTGAAGCCAAACTTATCACGCACCGCTTCAAACAGCTTCGGCGTGAAATCGAGGTATTTTTCCGTCGACCACAGTTGCTCTTCCGGCAAATTGCCTTTCGTCGCGGGTTCATACGCCAGCCCTTTGCCTTTCGCCATGCCGTAGGTGGTTTTCATACCCGGAACGCCGCACTGTACGCGGATCGCCTTGAAGCCCTCATCGCGATGTTTGGCGTAATCGTCCAGCACTTCATCAATCGAGTGACCTGTGGTGTGGCAATACACCATGACGCCCGTGCGCGATGCACCGCCCAGCAGTTGGTAGAGCGGCATGTTGGCGGCTTTGGCCTTGATGTCCCACAGCGCGGTGTCGACGGCGGAAATGGCAGACATCGTCACCGGGCCACGACGCCAGTACGCGCCTTTGTAGAAATACTGCCAAATATCTTCGATCTGGTGCGCATCGCGGCCAATCAGCTGTGGACACACATGATCTTTGAGGTAAGAGGCGACCGGCAGCTCACGCCCGTTGAGCGTCGCATCGCCGAGGCCGGTTAATCCGCTATCTGTCGTAATTTTCAGGGTGACAAAGTTCCGTCCCGGACAGGTGACAAACACTTCAGCGCTGACAATCTTCACGTTACTTATCCTTCTGTGCATGTAGCCATTCGTTTATGCTGACTACCATACAAGTATATTAATCGAGATAATTTGAATCACCTCACATTTATTCACATTTGCAACATTTACCTAAAACCCATGAAGGTCGGGAAGAGAAACCGAGGTGCACCGAGGGGATAAAACGTAAGGAGATAAAAGGTAGGCGGCGGTTCAGGCGGTCAATGCATCAGGGATTGGACGCACGCGGAGTACGTTCTCCGTTGCGGTACACGCGCTGGACATCCGCGCCTTTTGAACAAGGAAAATACCCTACCGAACGGACTCGCTGTTGTAGTCTTGCAGGAAATCCAGAAACAGACGCACCATGGGAATGTTCGTGCTGCGCTTTAGATAGCTAATGGCGAAAGTCCTTTTCAGCTGCTCTTCCAGCGGAATAACCGCGACGTCGTAAGCGGTCAGGCTTTTCGCGACAGACGAACAGAGGAAGACCACGCCGGACAGGTTAATCACCAGATCCATAATGATGTCCATGTTGCTGCATTCGCGAAAGTAGCTGGGGTTGATGCCCTGTTGAGTGAAAGATTTGGAAACGGCAGCATGCTCTCCCGTCCCTTTCTGCGGCACGATCAGCTTTTCTTTTACCATCTGCGGCAAGCTGAGCGTCTTACTGTCGGCAAGCGGGTGCGACCTTGCCATCACCGCAACAATGTCATCGATCTGACAAATAGTGTGATGAAACAACGGATCGTTCAGGTACTCATCAAAAGGCGTCGAGAAAGACAGGTGGATCTCACCATTGCGCACCCTTTCCAGTAAATCGGTGCTAACGCCGTCAATGAAAGAGATATCGATATTGGGATAGGCTTTCTGAAACAGGTTAAACATATTGTAGTGATCCAGACGGTTAAAAATCGGAATCACGCCAACCAGCAGCGCACCATCCGTGCTTTCCTCATAGCTGCTGACGAACTGTTCTAGCTCATAATGTTCCTTAATCATCCCCTGAATTTTGTCAGCAAAGATCTTCCCGAATGGCGTCAGAGAAAACTGCCGGGTGGTTCGGTTAATCAGTTTTCTTTCCGTTTCAAGTTCCAGCCGCGCAATCTCCTGCGACAAGAACGCCTGAGAGATATTCAGCGCCTTCGCCGCTTTAGTGAAACTCCCGACCCGGATGAGTTCCTGATAATAAATCACACGCTTTATACTGAACATTGTTTTATATTACGCATCAACTGTCTCGTTTATAACCACCCATAATGACAATTATAGGGATTTGTAAATAATCAAATGTGATTAGATGCACATTTAATTCATGAGAAATAGCGTTAATAGCAGATATAGTCAACTTATTATCAAGGAGAAAATAATTAATCCCAGAAAGAATACTCAAATCATTTTAATAAAGATTCTTTAATATTATTTTTACAAACAAGACATCGTTCATTACAAGACAAATAATTTACATCTCTCTAACAAAAGGACTTAAGATATGGATTATTCGAAAACAGCAAAAATAGGATTAGCAACCTTGGTAATGATGAGTACTACCGCAATCAATGCGGCACAGAATCAACATGAAATCACCGTAAAGCAGGAAACCACCTCGGTGAAGTTAATCTCTGACGTCGTTTATTCTCAGGTATCGATGCGTGGCTACCCTAACGTCGCATTAAAAATGGATATCCTTCAGCCTGAAGCGAAAACCGCGCTTCCGGTTGTATTATTCATTACTGGCGGCGGCTTCATTAACGCCAATAAAGATAATTATCTGCAACAGCGCCTTAGCATTGCCGAAGCGGGCTATGTGGTTGCCAGTATGGAATACCGTGTCGCCCCTACCGTCCTTTTCCCCGCGCCGCTGGAAGATGTAAAATCTGCTATTCGCTATCTGCGCGCCAATGCGAAAAATTTGGTATCGACGGCCAGCATGCTGCGGTTTTCGGTGCATCAGCAGGAGGCTATCTGGCGGCGTTTTCAGGGGTAACAAATGGCTCAAAAGCCTACGATAAAGGTGATCACCTCGACCAAAGCAGCGATGTCCAGGCCGTCATTGATTTCTATGGCTTATCCGACCTGACGCTTGTCGGTGAAGGCTTCCCTGACGATGTCGTTCAGAAACACGCATCACCTTCCGCGACAGAAGCTATCTGGGTCAACGGCACCGCAGTATTTAATGAAGGGGGCGCGATTACCCGCTATCCCGATAAAGCAGCAGCGGCTAACCCGATTAACTTTATCAGCGGCACCACACCGCCGTTCCTGATTATGCATGGCACAAACGATACCTCGGTCTCTCCACGCCAGACCGAAAGACTGCACCAGGCTCTGACGGCGAAAAATATCGAATCCACCTACTACAGCGTTAAAGGTGCCGAGCACGGCGGGCCGCATTGGCTACAGCCTGAAATCATGAAAATTACCGTGGGCTTTCTTGATAAACACCTAAAACCTTAATACCCGTTTACGGTTTTTAGTATATCCCTCTATTATTTTGTTAAACAAACGTTAGTGCTAAATACGCACTAACGTTTTTTATTTGTTACGAGAAAAGTCATTATCCATTTTACCCCCATTTATTACTCACATAAAAAATCGATAATCTGACACACATCAATTATTCGTTTTCATCACAAAAAAAAACAGCAGTTTGCATCCATATAATAGAAACACAATTTCTTAAGCGAGCGAGAAAAATAACAATGCATTTATAACAAATCGACATTTGTTATATACGGACCTACAAAAAAATAAACGTGACCAACCGCACAATTAATCGTTAATGCCCATGCTCCAATAAAACCACAATAACAACGTGGCCTACTGATTATTTTCATCGTAATAACGGAACACTATTCCCTATTAGCGCCACACTGCGAAATATTAACGCTATTGCTGGATTAATCCTATCTGGCGTTCGCGCGGCTATCACCCCAATGTGAAGATTTATAATATGGAAGAATTATCTCGCCGTCGTTTTATTGCTTATATGGGGGGAACGATTGCCATTAGTGGGCATATCGGTCTCGCACAAGCGCAAAATGAACCTGAAAAAACGCAGGGTAAATTAGCGGTTAAATATGGTTTATTGCATAACGAAATGCGCTGCATCGGCTGCAAAGCCTGTATCAAGGCCTGTAAAGAGACCAATAACGTGCCCGATGGCGTAACTCGGCTGGATATACTGCAAACCGTGGATATTCCTGCCGTCGAGAAAACGCGCGCCATTAAGCAATTTTTCCGTAAATCCTGTCAGCATTGTGAGAACCCGCCCTGCGTTGCGGTCTGCCCAACGGGAGCCTCCTTCAAAGACGCGCTCACCGGTATTGTCGACGTCAACGATAAACGCTGCGTGGGCTGCCGCTACTGCATTGCCGCGTGTCCTTACCATGTGCGTTTCATCAACCCGGTCACGAAGACGGCAGACAAATGTAACTTTTGTCGGGAAACCAATCTGGCCGCCGGGAAGCAGCCCGCCTGCGTCGAAATCTGCCCCACCAAAGCCCTGGTATTTGGCGATCTCAACGATCCTGAAAGCAACATTGCCAAGATGATCGCGAGCAACGCGACCTACCGCTCCAAGGTCTATTTGGGCACAGAACCCCAGCTCTACCGTATGCCGGGGAAACGAGGAGCAATCGACAATGCATAATGCCTTCACGTTCGACACGCTGGTATGGGATTGGCCCATCGCCGTTTATCTTCTTCTGGTCGGCATTTCAGCGGGAATGGTGTCGCTCTCAATGCTCCTCAGGCACTACGTTCCCAGCGAATATCGCGGCAGCAATCGCGTCATCAAAGCCACGGCCATCGTGGCACCGCTCGCCGTGATCCTCGGGCTGGTGATTCTGATTTTTCACCTGACTCGCCCACTGACCTTTTGGTATTTGATGGTCTTTTACAACCCGACCTCCATCATGTCGCTGGGTGTGATGCTGTTTCAGGTGTATTTCGTCGTGATGCTGTTATGGATCATCACGCTTTATCATGATGGATGGCTGACGCAGCTTGAGACCGTCTGGCACCGGCCCGCTCTGGCTGCGCGAGCGCGTAAGTTAACGACGACGATCGTCAAAAGGGCTGCGGTGATTGAAAACCTGCTGCTGGTACTGGCGATCCTGCTCGGCTGCTATACCGGCTTTCTGCTGTCCGCGCTGAAATCGTTCCCGCTCTTGAATAATCCCGTTCTGCCCGTCCTGTTTCTGGTATCTGGCACCACCTCCGGCATTGCTGTCATGCTGCTGGCCAGTGCATGGGGTCGCAATACGTCGGGGCATTCACGCTCCCTGCATTTCATCCACCGCGTAGAAACACCTGTGGTGTATGCCGAACTGTTCCTGCTGTTCGCGTTCTTTATCGGGCTGCTGCTTGGTGGCGGGCAAAAGGTTGTCGCCGCGCAGACCGCGCTCTCGGGTTTCTGGGGCGGTGTATTCTGGATTGGCATTATCGGCATCGGCATTGTGATCCCATTCATTGCCAATCAGGTGCGCAAGCCTTCCGCCCATTCCGGCAAAGGCCAGCTGATTACGTTAGCCGCCATGAGCCTGTTCGGCGTGTTCCTGCTACGACTGTTCGTGCTTTATGCCGGACAAATGACGGTGGCCTGAATGAATACGTCATGGGTCTTATTCTGGATTGCCTCGGCCACCTTTTTCATGCAATCCCTGGATACCACCATGGTGTATGTCGCCATCCCCGCCATTGCCCAGTCGTTACACCAGCCGGTATTGCATATGGAAACGATCGTGATCTCCTACATTGTCACGGTCGTCGCGTTTACGCCGGCCAATAGCTGGCTGGCGGAACGGCTAGGGGAACGGAAAACCTACCAGATCGCGATTGCCATTTTCACGCTCGGTTCCCTGCTGTGCATGACGGCAACCACACTCGGCAGCTTAAGCGTTTTCCGCTTTATTCAGGGCATCGGCGGTGCGCTCATGCTGCCCATCATCAGAACCGTGATATTGCGCACCACGCCGCAGAAGCTGAAATTACGCTTCCTGAATCGGGTGACCTTATTGGGATTACTCGGCACCCTGATCGGCCCCGTTTTCGGCAATATGCTGGTTAGTTTTCTCTCGTGGCAGGCTATATTTCTCGTTAATATCCCGCTGGCTTTACTCTGCTTTTTCCTGGCAACCCGATATATTCCTGTTGGTGCCATAAAAGAGACAACCCGCACGGGTGCCTATGAAGTCGCCTTTCCCATTTTGATGTTATTTCTCGTGGCCTTCATGTTAACCACCGCCACGAAAAATATATTGCCAACGTTCGTCATGCTATTCCTGTCTTGCAGCACGCTGGGCTTGGTATTTATTTACTATCGGCAGCACCTCATTGCAGAGACGGCATTATTCCCTCGCGCCCTGTTTGGCATCAGAACCTTTTCTGTCGGCGTTATTGGCGGCATCGTGACGCGTACATTACTGGCATCAATTCCTGTCGTATTGTCGCTAATGCTGCAAACGACGCTGGCCTGTAAACCCGTGGAGACCAGCCTGATTCTGCTGCTCTTTTCCAGCGGTGCACTGTTGTCAAAACTGCTGTTCGAACCGCTGGTAAAGCGTATTGGCTACCGTCGACTGTTGATGCTGACAACCAGCGTAACCTCGCTGTGTATCCTCGCGCTGAGCGTTGCCGTGCAAGAGAAATCGATGCTGCTTATCGGCATCATCGCCATGCTGTTAGGCGTGCTGATCTCGACCTTATATTCAGCAGAAAGCACGCTGGCCTTTAGCAACCTGAATAACAGTACGTATCACAGCGGTAATAATCTGCTGACCATTAGCCAATTACTTTCCGTCATGCTCAGTATGACGCTGACGTTTCCGGTATTACGTTTTCTTTCTCAGTTTGAAATCCTCTTCAACCTTAATCACTTCAGCCTGTTGTTTTTATTACTCGGCATTGGCTTACCCATTTGCTGCCTGATATTCAAGCCCCTCAATAACGACGACGGCCATCACTTTATTCATGGGAGATAGCGTTATTTATGGGAGATAAATTGGTTACTCACCGTATTCATTCAAAAACTACTGGAACTATTGATATGAAAATCTGCTCAGGAGTCCTTCCACTCTGCCTGTTATTCACAATCGGAACCGCAGTTGCGCAAGAAGGGAATTTTAAAGCTGGCACCTATTCCGCCGCAAGACAGGGGATCGGCGGGGACGTCACCGTTACGCTCGATATTGATGCGCAGGGGAAAGTCCTCAAATCGACGATTGATGCCCCGGAAGAAACGCCGGAAGTCGGCGGGGAAGCCGCCATCGAACTCGCCAAAACCATGACCGAAAAGCAGAGCATTCAGGTTGATGGCGTGTCCGGCGCCACGATGACCAGCGGTGCAGTGAAAGAAGCGGCGGAAGACGCGTACTCACAGGCTAAAGCAAATTAATCCCGTTGGTTCTCCACACGCAGCACGACTGCATTGTAAGAATACGAATGACATTAAGGAAAACATCATGACACGCTTCAGAAAAAGTGTACTCGCGACGCTCTGTCTCTCGATGATGGGCTGGTCTACCGCGCAGGCGGCAGACGCGGCAAAGCCGGAAATCCCAAAAAGCGCGGATATCGTTATTATCGGCGCGGGTGCGGCGGGCACGTCGGCAACGATGGCCGCCGCAGAGAAAGGGGCGAAAATTGTCTTACTGGAAAAACAACCCATCGTTGGCGGCACGGGTAACTTTGCCGAAGGTATCTTCGCCGCCAACAGCAGCCTGCAGAAACGTCAGGGGATTGTGGTCACGCCCGATATGGCCTTTAAGACCATCATGGATTACAGCCACTGGATGGCTAACCCCTTCGTGGTGCGCGCTTTCGTCAACCGCTCGGCGGACACGATTGAATGGGTGAAATCGAAAGGCATCAAGTTTGAATACATCGGCCCCGGCGGCCCTGGCGGCATGTTGACCTGGCATGTGATCGACGGCCCCGGCCACGGTCGCCACCTGATCAAGACATTCCACGAGCAGTTTAAAAGCATGGATGTCACCACGCTGGTGAAAACGGCGGGCAAAGATCTGGTCGTGAAAGACGGTAAAGTCACGGGCGTTATCGCACAGGATAGCGACGGCAACACCGTTCAGATAGACGCCAAGGCCGTCATCATCGCGACCGGCGGCTATGCCAACAATAAAGAGATGCTGCAAAAATACGCCGCCTTCCCTGACACCATCATGGTCGGTAACGTCGGTAAAGACGGCGACGGAATTAATATGGCCTGGAAAGCGGGTGCCAAACCGGACGGTCTGGGCCTGCTGCAAGCCTATCGCCCCGGCCTGCCAGACTACGCCCCGAACTCTCACCTGCTGGCCGCCGCGCGTCAGCCCTATCTGTGGGTTGACCAACACGGCCGCCGCTTTACCGATGAATCCAACGTCATCATCTGGCCGCACTCCGGCAACGCGCTGTCAAAAGCGGGCGGCATTATGTACTCCATTTTCGATGAAACCTCCCGTAAGCATTACGTCGAAGACGGCATTGACGTGCCGATTGGCGAATGGGTGATCGCCAATACCAAGCTGACGAAATTTGATAGCGAATTTACGAAGGAAAGTCAGAAAAATCGCGGCTTCGTCTTCAAATCCGCCACCATCGACGGGCTGGCGAAAGAGATGGGCGTTGATGCGAGCGTGCTGAAGCATACGCTGGAAGAAAACAACAAGTTTGCGACGCAAAAGCGGGACGACGTGTTTAACAAAAACATGGATTACCTGCGTCCAGTCAAAACCGGCCCATTCTATGCGGTGAGAATGCAGCCTGCCGCGCTGGGCACACTCGGCGGCGTGAAGATTGACGAAAAAATGCAGGCAATCGATAAATCCGGTGAGGTTATTCCGGGCCTGTACGTCACGGGTAATGATGCTGCCGGCATGTATGGTGACACCTATGACCTGCTGTTAGGCGGCGGCACGTTTGGCTTTGCGCTCAACTCCGGTCGTATCGCGGCAGAAAGCGCCCTAGATTATATGAAGTTCAGCAAGAAATAAGCGCCAGCGCTTAAGCCTGATGCCGATCGTTTGAGCATTGAGAGATACGGGGCGACCACCGGAGAAGCATCCCTGTGGTTCCCCTATCCAGCTTTACGAAACGTCAGGTTAAAACGGCATTCATCAGGTATCCCTTCCGGCATTATGCCGCTTTTCAACGGCAGAATGCCGTGAAAATAGAGCCGCGATTCTCCGCCCCAGACCACCACATCGCCATGCGTCAGCGCAACACGCTGCGCTTTATCACTGCGCGCCATGCCGCCAAACAGGAATGTCGCGCTGAGCCCCAGCGAGACGGACACGATTGGCTGATGAAAATCCCGTTCGTTTTTATCCTGATGCAGAGACATGCGCGTGCCGACATCATAGCGGTTGATGAGGCAGGCATCCGGTTCAAAATCAGCAAAACCCGCTTCGCTCGCCGCCTGCTGTGCCAGCCGGGAAAAAACCTCTGGCATAGAGGGCCACGCCTCTCTGCTCAGCGGATCCTGTGCGGTATAACGATAGCCGTGTTCATCCGTCACCCAGCCAAGTGGCCCACAGTTGCTCATCGCCACCGACATCACAAAGCCGCCCGGCGTCACCATATTCCGCAGCGGCGCTCGCGCGGTGACGGCCTTCAGCGCCGTAAGCAACGCCGGAGCATCGTCATAGGCGCGACCACGCAGGACGAGCGCGCCTGGAGCCAGCGTTTCCGTCCAGCGACGCGGCGCTTCATCGGCAAATAAATCAAAATTCACGATGACGATTCCCCTTGTGGATCCGTAGCCAAGTCTTTCTCCACTAATTCTTTCTCCAACAGGGCGCGTTTACGCACGACGCCCCAACGATAGCCAGATAGCGCGCCGTCATGCCGCACCACGCGATGACAGGGAATCGCCACCGCCAGCCGATTCGCGGCACAAGCCCCCGCGACAGCACGCACGGCGGCCGGCGATCCAATGCGCTCAGCGACGTCACGGTAGCTCAGCGTTTCTCCAGCCGGAATCGTCCGTAGCGCCTGCCAGACTCGTTGCTGGAATACCGTGCCGCGAATATCCAGCGGCAGCGTCAGCCCAATTGCAGGATCGTCAACAAACCCGACAACCTGCGCCATGCGTTGTTCAAATGCCGCATCGCCGCCGATCAGCTGTGCGTTAGCAAACATCTCCTGAAGCGAGTTGAGCAAAGAGTCAGGATCGTCTCCCAGCAGGATCGCGCAGATCCCTTTCTCGCTTTCCGCCACCAGCACCTCGCCGAGTGAACAGCGGCCAACGGCAAAGCGGATCGCCATCCCTTTTCCCCGATTCTGAAACGCCGTCGGCGTCATCCCTAAATGTGCGCCCGCTTCGGCATAAAAGCGCCCGCTGGCATCATAGCCCGCTGCGGCAATCGCAGCGGTCACCGTGCCGCTATCAGCCAACTGTTCACGCAGCTGCCAATGACGATGGGCGCTGGCATACTGTTTGGGCGTCAGACCGGTTATGGCTTTGAACACGCGATGAAAATGGAATGCGCTTATCCCCACGGCCTGAGCCAGCACCGCCAGCGTCGGCTGATGCTCCGACTGCTCAATCATCCGGCACGCGTGGGCAATCTGCTGTGCCTGCTGTTCCTGCCGCGAGAGCGTTCCCTGACGACAGCGTTTACACGGACGGAAACCCGCCGCCTGCGCCTCGTCGGCCGTCGCGAAGAACACCACATTTTCACGCCGGGGCTGACGTGATGCACAGGAGGGCGCACAGTAAATCCCCGTGGTTTTCACCGCATAGATAAAGCAACCGTCAGCCGCTTGATTGCGCGTCACTACCGCCTGCCAGCGCGAGTCAACATCCTGAAACGGCGTATCACTCAGCATCGTATCGTTACGCATTTGTACACCTCACTCCAATCTCGGCATTACTGCCAACCTTACTATTACTGAAAGTCATACGATGCGCTAACGCTAAACCGAAGCGACCTTACGCACACGTCCTACTCTTGCTTTTTCATTCGGCGCGCCCCGATGTTGCTATTTCCATCGACATTACCGGTTACTTTTTGAACAAACCTGTGATGCGAATACATGGTACACGGTGAGGCTCAGGTTTTTTTCTCTGCAATCAGGGGGCAATATGAGCGACAGTAAAGTTCACTGGAATGGCGGTTTGCATGACGATGCAGTGCAGATTATGTCACACGATGGAGGAATCATCGTTTCGCCCACCAAGGTGGGTTACATCATCATGGCTTCAGATAAGGCCGGGCTGGAACGAAAATTTGATGCCAAACAGCGCAGCCGAAGCAAGCCGGGTGTCGTGCTGTGTGGATCTATCGCGCAGTTAAAAGCGCTGGCGCAGCTAAACCCAGAAATCGAGCAGTTATATCAGCGCCATTGGGATGCCGACGTACTGCTGGGCTGCATCCTTCCCTGGCACGACAGCGCATTAGTGCGTATCCCCAAAGACGGCTCGAAAGCGCTGATGATGGACGATCGCAAAACCAGCTGTTTCGTGATTAAGTTCGGTACACCGAGCGAAATCCTCACGCAGGAGCTGTGGGAAAAGTACGGCAAATTAACCTTTGCCAGTTCAGCTAATCCGTCAGGCAAAGGAAACCGGGGCGAGGTAGAAGGTATCGGTGAACGGATCAGTGCCTTTGCCGATCTGATTATCGAAGCCGATGATTACGTGAAATCTATCCAGCCGAATAAGTCCCATGACACACGCTATGAGCAAGGCGTGATGGTGTCGATGGTGGATACAGACGGTCAGCTGATACCGGAACAGAAAGGGAGACGGAGCGTATATCCGTGCCCGGCGCTGATACGCAAAGGGCTGGATGTGGACAAGGTGATGTCGCTACTGTCTGATACCTTCACCACCTGGGACTATCGCCACGGCGAGTATTATTAACGCGTAACAGCGGCATAACCTGCCGCTGAAATATCCGTTCTAGCCGTTCCCACGACAGCGTGTATCCCCCCTCGCCACGTCTTGCTTTTTCATCCGAATAGCCCTTTCCACATGGCGCGCCATGCAGCAATCTCCTATGCTCGTTTTCTGCCCTTTGCATTCTCATCACGGAAGCCGTTTATGCCATCCCATCCGCCGTTGGATTTCACGCAGCAGGCCAAAACCCATCTCAGCGCCATCAATGCGCGCTGGGCCAGCCTGATCGAACAGATTGGCGACTGTCGCCATCAGACCGCGCCACATCGAGAACCCTATGAGGCGCTGATGCGTGCCGTTGCCTATCAGCAGCTAACGACGCGTGCCGGAGATGCGATGGTCGCGAAACTCCTGCGGGTACATGGCGATGTCTTTCCCACCCCGGAACAGATACTGGCCTGCTCCACCGACACGCTACGGCAGTGCGGTTTTTCCGCCCGCAAAGCGGATACGCTGCACGGCATCGCACAGGGTGCGCTGAGCGGCCTCGTGCCCAGCCTCGAACAGGCCGCAGAGAGGGATGACGACACGCTTATTCAGCAGTTGACGTCGCTCAAGGGGATCGGACGCTGGACGGTCGAAATGTTTTTGATTTATTCACTGGAACGCACCGATATCATGCCGCTCGACGATCTCGGTATTCGGCAAGGGTTACGCTATGTTTATGATTTGCAGGATATGCCGAAACCGCGCGAGTTACAGGCACTGAGCCTGCACTGTCAGCCTTATCGCACGGTGGCATCCTGGTATTTATGGCGAGCGCTTGAGCTACCGGCGTATCAGAGCTTTAAGCTGACACACCGGTAACACGCAGCATTACCGCAGACGAGAACTGGTCGATACCTGCTGAACATGACGACGGCGATTCATAATGCGCTCCCGCAGCGTATCGTAGGCCCAGTTATACACCACGGTGTACGGCAGGAAGAACAGGAAGAAGCCGATCTCCACCATCAGCGCCTGCCACAGCGTGACGTTCAGCATCCATGCCGCCAGCGGCAAACCAATCAGGATAAAGCCGCCTTCAAACCCCAGCGCGTGAGCGATACGAATCGGCAGCCGACGTTTAACGCGATCCGCAGGCCACAGGCGATCGAATATCGAGTTGTAGATCATATTCCAGATCATCGCGACGCTGGACAGCATGATGGCCAGTGCCCCCATATCGAAGAGCGGCTTATTCAGCAGCCAGGCGCCCGCTGGCGCACAGATCGTCAACGCGATCAGTTCAAAGCCCACCGCATGGTATACACGTTCACGTAAGGTTTTGCTGGTTTTGTTCTGCATAACACATTCACTTTTATTTATTGCACGTTGCTGGTCAATTTTCGCCATGACCATGGATGGCATCGTATTACGGCCTTATTTTCATCGTATAAGGTGGTAGAGTACAGTTAGATTCCATCGATAAAAACGATAGAGGCACAATGCGATATTCACCGGAATCCCTGCTGGCTTTTGTGACCACCGTTGATGCGGGCTCGTTTTCCGCCGCCGCACGGCGCTTGCATAAAAGCCAGTCCACCATCAGCGCAGCCATCGCCAATCTGGAAGCCGATCTGGGGCTGACGTTATTTGATCGATCCGGTCACCAGCCGGTGCTCACGCTGGCGGGCAGAAAAGTACTTTCCCACGTACAGGCGATCTTATCCGCCAGCGAAGAGCTGGATGGGCTGGCGATCCGTCTGGCCGACCATATCGAACCCCGTCTGACGTTTGTATTGTCCGATATCTGGCAAGCCCCCCACTACGAACCCGTGCTTCAGCGTTTCGCCCAGCATTTTCCTGATATTGAATTTGAATGCCTGATTGCGGAAGGTGATGACGTGATCGATCTGCTGCAAATGAAGCGTGCGCATGTCGGGCTAGTGCGCGCTCAGACGGATTACCCACCCGATATTGCCGCCGCACGTTTGCAGATTAAAACCGACATGGCCATCTTCGTGTCGGCAGCGCATCCGCTGACAACGGAAAAAACCGTGACGCGCGGCCAGTTGGCGACCGTCCGCCAGCTCTATCTCAATACCTATAAACGCAGCGATCGGCTGCAACCGGAAGGGATCGTCTGGTCTGCGCCGTCCTACCTGATGCTGCTGGAAATGGCACAGCAGGGGCACGGCTGGAGCATTCTGCCACGCTGGCTGGTGGCGCAATACGACCAGCAGAAACTGGTGGAACTGCCTGTTCCGGGCTGGCCGCAGTGGATTGACGTGGACGTTGTCTGGTCCAAGCCCCATCCCCCCGGTCCGGCAGGGCTTTGGATGATCGACAATCTCCTTGCCCAACAAGAGAGTGCGCCGCCATAACTCCGTCACTGCATTGGCAACATAACATTAGTCATCACATCGGCCACCGCATCGTGGCTTTTGTGATCGGTCCGTTTTTTCATGAAGCGATAAAAAGCAATAACGGTTTCTTTATATCGCCATTAAATAACATTAAAGAATAAATGGTTATTATTTTTAATTTAACCATTTACTTTACTTAATTAAGCCAATTAAAAGAGGAATATTTTCACGTTAAATCACGTGCAGTTTCACGTGGCGTCCGCACACAGGAAACCTATGCCGTGTCGCCGTTCCACGCGTCTGCTACGGGGAAAAAATAACACGCACATCATTATTATTGTGATGTACCAAAGTAGTACTTCCCGACAAAAAACCATACTATTATGGTGATTACTACTTTTGTATTCGAGACATCCCTGTAGTGCTGCGGTAATACGCCTTAATAATAAGATGCTGAATCCTATAAGGTGAAAATTTACTAATTAATGCAATTGCAAGTGAGAAAAAAATGTCGAATAAACCCTTCTATTACCAAGATCCGTTTCCACTCAGTAAAGATGACACCGAATATCGCCTGCTGAGCAGCGACTTTGTCTCTGTCGCACAGTTTGAAGGTCAGGACATCCTGAAGATCGAGCCAGCCGCGTTGACCCTTCTGGCCCAGCAAGCCTTCCACGATGCCTCTTTCATGCTCCGCCCCGCTCACCAGCAGCAAGTTGCCGATATTCTTAGCGACCCGGAAGCCAGCGAAAACGACAAATACGTTGCTCTGCAATTCCTGCGCAACTCCGAAATTTCCGCCAAGGGTATTCTGCCGACCTGTCAGGATACCGGTACGGCGATCATCGTCGGTAAAAAAGGCCAGAACGTCTGGACTGGCGGTAATGATGCCGAAGCGCTGTCTCAGGGCGTGTACAACACGTTCATTGAAGACAACCTGCGCTACTCGCAGAACGCCGCGCTGGATATGTACAAAGAGGTTAACACCGGCACCAACCTGCCCGCGCAGATTGACCTCTACAGTACCGAAGGCGAAGACTATAAATTCCTGTTCGTCACCAAAGGCGGCGGTTCTGCCAACAAGACTTATCTGTATCAGGAAACCAAAGCGCTGCTGACGCCGGGTAAGCTGAAAAGCTTCCTGATTGAGAAAATGCGTTCACTGGGCACCGCGGCCTGTCCGCCGTACCACATCGCATTTGTGATTGGCGGTACCTCGGCAGAAACCACGCTGAAAACCGTTAAGCTGGCGTCGACCAAGTACTACGACGAACTGCCGACCGAAGGCAACGAGCACGGTCAGGCATTCCGCGATGTTGCGCTGGAACAGGAAATTCTGGAAGCCGCACGCGATCTGGGTCTGGGTGCACAGTTCGGCGGAAAATATTTTGCGCACGACGTGCGGATTATCCGCCTGCCGCGCCACGGCGCATCTTGCCCAGTCGGTATGGGCGTATCCTGCTCCGCTGACCGTAACATCAAAGGTAAGATCAACCGTAAAGGTGTCTGGCTGGAGCAATTAGAGCAGAATCCGGGTAAATACATTCCTGAACATCTGCGTGAAACGGGCGAAGGCGATGCGGTTAAAATCGACCTGAACCGCCCGATGGCCGAGATCCTGAAAACGCTGTCGCAGTATCCGGTATCCACCCGTCTTTCCCTGACCGGCACCATCATCGTGGGACGTGACATTGCTCACGCCAAGCTGAAAGAACGTCTGGATAACGGCGAAGGCTTGCCGCAGTACATCAAAGATCACCCAATCTACTATGCGGGCCCGGCGAAAACGCCAGAAGGCTACCCGTCCGGCTCGTTAGGCCCAACGACCGCTGGTCGTATGGATTCCTACGTCGATTTATTGCAGGCCAACGGCGGCAGCATGATCATGCTGGCAAAAGGCAACCGTAGCCAGCAGGTAACCGACGCGTGCCATAAACACGGCGGCTTCTACCTCGGTAGCATCGGCGGCCCGGCAGCGATTCTGGCGCAGAACAGCATCAAGAGCCTAACTTGCGTGGAATACCCGGAGCTGGGAATGGAAGCCATCTGGAAAATCGAAGTCGAAGATTTCCCGGCTTTTATTCTGGTCGATGATAAAGGCAACGATTTCTTCCAGGTGATTCAGAGCGCCAAGTGCGTGAAATGCGGTTAAGTTAAATACGAGATATAGAAGTTAGGAGATATTTCGTGTGCCAACGCCCCGATTTTCGGGGCGTTTTTTATTTGATGCCCAACCGCTTTGCCAGGCGGTGCAGGTTGCCGCTGTCCATTTCCAGTTCTCTGGCGCAGGATGACCAGTTGCCTTCATGGCGCGCCAGCGTTTGTTGGATGATCCGACGCTGATAGTCGTCCGTTGCCTCCCGCAGGCCGCCGCTGATAAAATACACGGGTGCCGTGTCGATAGCGCTCGATGAATCGGAGGTCGCATGAACAGGCTGGGAGGGAAGTTCAAGATTGAAATGCTCAGGGCCTAACAGCACTTCGCCCGATTCCTGTCCTGCTCTCGCCAGCACGGTGGCACGATAAATAGCGTGTTCCAGCTCGCGCACATTCCCCGGCCAGTCGTACTGTTCCAGTTGCGCCCCCGCGTCTGCCGTCAACGCCAGCCGTGCCAGCCCCAGTTGCACGCGGCTGCGTTCACAGAAGAACCCCGCCAGCAGCGCCACATCCTGACTGCGCTCACGCAGCGGGGGTACAGACAGCGGGAACACGCTCAGACGGTGGAACAAATCGGCACGGAAAGCGCCATCCAGTACCGCCTGACGCAGATCGCGGTTGGTCGCCGCCAGCACGCGCACGTTCACTTTCAGGCTGCTGTCATCACCCACGCGCTGGAGATCGCCATACTGCAATACGCGCAGCAGCTTCGCCTGTAGCGTCAACGACAGTTCACCAATCTCATCCAGAAACAGCGTGCCGTTATCCGCCATCTCAAACTTGCCGGTTCGATGGTGGATCGCACCGGTAAACGCGCCCTTCACATGACCAAACAGCTCGCTCTCCGCAACCGATTCCGGCAGCGCGGCACAGTTCAGGTATACCAGAGGATGTGTTGCGCGGCTGGAACCACGATGAATTGCCCGTGCTACCAGCTCTTTGCCGACGCCGGTTTCCCCCATGATCAGCACGTTCAGATCGGAACCCGCGACAATATCGACCTCCTTCTTCAACCGCTGCATCGGTTCCGACAGCCCGACCATTTCTTCGACGCTTTCCGCCGCCGGACTTTCCGCCCGCACCGGCGCAGGCAATTGCCGTTCAAGACGCTCCATCAGCAGCGCGTTACTCAGCGCCGCCGCCGCCATCGCCCCCACCAGCCGCAGTTCTTCGTCGCTAAAATGGTCGAACTGGAAAGGGTCCATGCCGTCCACGGTCAGCGCCCCGATCAGGTTCTGATTGGCAAACAGCGGCAGGCCGACGCAGGCGTGCACCTTAAGATCTTCCTGACTGGGGATCAGGCCGTCATAGGGATCGGGAAGCTGGCTGTCCGCAGGAAAGCGCACCACGTCACCCGCGCGAGCAATCGCCTCCAAACGGGGATGATCGGACAGGCGAAAGCGTCGCCCCAGTACGTCCGGCGCAAGACCGTCGATCGCCAGCGGGCGGAACAGCTGATTCTCGTAACGCAACAGCGCCGAGGCATCACAGCGCAGCAACTGGCGCAGGCTGTTGATTAGGCGCTGGAAACGATCCTGATTCGATAGCCCCATTTGCAGCTCGATGGCAATGCGGGCAAGGGCGTTAATAGAGAGTGTCATGGTGTGTCCTAATGACAGAGTCTGTGTCATTAAGACAATAGATAAAGCATGTCATTTTGACAATCAATATTTATTAAACCTTATAAATCAATTAATTAAAAATTGGCACACTTCCTGCAATCTCTACAGCATATTCCCGTATACGACTATTGAGGTTTCAGAACATGACGATTCACGTTAAGAACAATATCCACTGGGTTGGACAACGCGACTGGGAAGTTCGTGATTTTCACGGCACCGAATACAAGACGCTGCAAGGCAGCAGCTACAACAGCTACCTGATCCGCGAAGAAAAAACCGTGCTGATCGATACCGTCGATCACAAATTCAGCCGTGAGTTTGTGCAAAACCTGATGGCGGAAGTGGATCTGAACACGATTGACTACATCGTGATCAACCACGCTGAGGAGGATCACGCCGGTGCGCTGACTGAGCTGATGGCGCGTATTCCCAACACGCCGATTTACTGCACCCACAATGCGATCGATTCCATTACCGGTCACCATCACCACCCTGAGTGGAATTTCCACACGGTCAAAACCGGCGACACGCTGGATATCGGCAACGGCAAGCAGTTGATCTTTATCGAAACGCCGATGCTGCACTGGCCAGACAGTATGATGACCTATATGACCGAGGATGCCGTGCTGTTCAGTAACGATGCGTTCGGTCAGCACTATTGCGATGAGCACCTGTTCAATGACGAAGTCGATCAGACTGAACTGTTCGAGCAGTGCCAACGCTATTTCGCCAATATTCTGACGCCATTCAGCCGCCTGGTGACCGCCAAGATCCACGAAGTACTGGGTTTCAACCTGCCGCTGTCGATGGTTGCAACCTCACACGGCGTGGTATGGCGCAACGATCCTGCCCAGATCATTCACCTGTATCTGAAGTGGGCAGACAGCTATCAGGAAGATCGCATCACGCTGTTTTACGACACCATGTCCAATAACACCCGCATGATGGCCGACGCCATTGCGCAAGGTATCAACGATGTCGATCCCGGCGTAGCGGTAAAAATTTATAACGTCGCCCGTCACGACAAGAACGAGATCCTGACACAGGTCTTCCGCTCGAAAGGCGTGTTAGTCGGCTCATCCACCATGAATAACGTGATGATGCCGAAGGTCGCCGCCATGCTGGAAGAGATCACCGGTCTGCGTTTCCAAAACAAGAAAGCCTCCGCGTTCGGCAGCTACGGCTGGAACGGCGGCGCGGTAGACCGTGTGCAAACCCGTCTGATGGACGCTGGTTTCGAAACCACGCTGGCGTTGAAAACCAAGTGGCGTCCTGACGGTTCCGCGCTGGAAATTTGTCGCGAACACGGTCGCGAAATCGCGCGTCAGTGGGCACTGCACCCGCTGGATAATACGCCTACCCGTCGCGTCATCTCGCCCGTAAAACAGACCGCGGCGGCACCGCAAGCCACCGCTGTCCCGCAGACTGCGAGCGCCCCCGCCGAGAAATCCTGCGGATGCAATGAAGTCGCTGCGCCACAATCGACAGCACAGTCAGAAAACGGCTGTATGCAGTGCAGTGTCTGCCAGTGGATCTACGATCCGGCACTCGGCGAACCGATGCAGGATGTCACACCGGGCACCATGTGGTCGGACGTACCAGACAGCTTCCTCTGCCCAGAATGCGGGCTGGGCAAAGACGTTTTCAATCCGATTCGATAAGGAGAGGATGATGAAAGATATCGTGATTATTGGCGCGGGCTTTGCTGCCCGCCAGCTCATCCGGCAGCTACGCAAGCTGGATGCACACTGCCCTATCCGCCTGATTACTGCCGACAGCGGCGATGAGTACAACAAGCCGGATCTGAGCCATGTGATGAGCATGCAACAGCGCGCCGACGATCTGACCAAAATGTCGGCAACCGCGTTTGCCGAAGAAAACCGCATTGCGCTGCTGGCCAATACGCGCGTCACTGCCATTGACCGCCATGCGCAACAGGTCGTCTGTGGCGCGGATCGCTATGATTACCACAAGCTGGTGTTCGCGACCGGTGCCAGCGCGATGGTGCCGCCGATCCCGGGGCGCGAACATATGCTGACGCTCAATAGTCAGCAGGAATATCGTATCCACGAAAGTCGGCTCTGGCAGGCCAAACGCGTACTGGTGCTCGGTGCCGGACTCATTGGTACCGAACTGGCGATGGATTTGGGTCGCGCAGGAAAACGGGTCACGCTGGTTGACTGCGCCAGCAGCATTCTGCCCGCGTTGATGCCGCCCGAAGTCAGCGCGCGCCTACAGTTCACGCTAACGCAGCAGAGCGTTTCGCTGTTGCTGAACACGACCCTGCAACAGTTGGAGAAAACCGAAACCGGCGTACAGGCCACATTTACCGATGGTCGATCTATCGAAGTAGACGAAATCCTCTCCGCTATCGGTTTGCAAGCCAACACGCAACTGGCAAAAGCGGCGGGGTTAACGGTGCAGAAAGGTATCCAGACCAATGCGCAGTTACAGACCACCGATCCACTGATTTATGCGCTGGGCGACTGCGCAGAGATTGGCGGTAAACTCCTGCCTTTCCTTCAGCCGATTCAGCTCAGCGCGATTACGCTGGCGAAAAACCTGCTGGGGGCCAACGAGATGCTAACGCTGCCGCCGATGCTGGTTAAAATAAAGACGCCGCTATTTCCCTTACAGATGGCTGGCGATACCACCAGCGGTGATTTGCACTGGCAGCAGGAATGGAACGAACAGGGGATGGTGGCGAAAGCGCTGGATAGTCAGCAGGTGCTACGCGCCTTTGTGGTCGGTGGTGAGCGGATGAAAGAAGCATTTCCACTGCTGCGACAGCTTTCCATGGTGAGTTAAACTACGGCCTGAGACAGCAAAATAAATAATGCATTTAAAATACATATTTTCTGGTCAGCCTGCGTGCGGATTAATAGAATACGGCTATCGCTTTTAGAATTTACAGACCGAGGTAACGATGCAAGATCTCATTTGTTATAAGAAGATGCCACAATGGAACAGCCAGACGCTGCCTGCCGCGTTTCAGGAAAAGCACAACACGCAGGAAGGCACCTGGGCAAAACTGACCGTGTTGAAAGGGGAAATGACCTTCTCCATACTGACCGAAGAGGGCGAGACGCTGGAGACGTTTCAGTTCTCCGAGCAGAACCAACCACCGTTTGTTGAACCACAGGCGTGGCACCGCATCGTCTCGTTTTCTGACGATCTTGAATGTCAGCTCAGCTTTTTCTGCTCGGCGGAAGATTTTTACCATAAAAAATACGGCCTGACGCGTACCCATTCCGAAGTGATCAACGCCGTGCAGCACATCAAACCGGGCAAAACTCTGGATTTAGGCTGCGGCGGTGGGCGTAACTCGCTGTACCTGAACCTGCGCGGTTTTGATGTCACGGCTTGTGATAAGCACGCGCAAAGCATTGATTCGCTGAATAACATCATCAAGAGCGAAGCACTGGAAAACATCCGGGCGGGCGTTTACAACATCAATCTGGCGGAAATCAAAGAGCAGTACGACTTTATTCTGTCGACCGTCGTGCTGATGTTTCTGGAACGCGATCGTATTCCGCACATCATCAGCAATATGCAGGACAGCACCGTTAACGGCGGCTATAACCTGATTATCGCCGCGATGTCGACGGAAGATCGCCCGTGCCCGATGCCTTTCTCGTTTACCTTTAAAGAAAACGAGCTGAAGGACTATTACGCCGATTGGGAGATCCTCAAATACAACGAGGATATGGGTGAGCTACACAAGACCGATGCGCATGGTAATCGCATCAAGCTGCGCTTCGCCACGCTGCTGGCAAGAAAGCCGTAAGCACCGGCTAGCCGTTAAAAAACCTAACTCCATAAAATACAAAAGGGCCGATTACTCGGCCCTTCTTATTTCTCTATACGCTGCGTGAATCAGCTGGCTTTGCGCTCTGCCGCGATGCGGTAAGCCACCAGATCTTCAATCGTCAGTACCGGCATATCGTGCTGTTTGGCAAACGTGATGACTTCCGGCGCGTGCGCCATTGAGCCATCATCGTTCGTCAGTTCACACAGAACACCAGACGGTTTCAGGCCCGCTAGCGTCATCAGATCAACCGTCGCTTCAGTGTGACCACCGCGTGTTAACACGCCACCCGGTTGGGCGCGCAGCGGGAATACGTGACCGGGGCGATTCAGATCGCTCGGCTTGGCGTTATCCGCAATCGCGGCGCGAATGGTAGTCAGGCGGTCGGCAGCAGAAACGCCCGTCGTCACGCCTTCGGCGGCTTCGATCGTCACGGTGAATGCCGTTTGGTAATGGCTGGAGTTCTTCTCCACCATCATCGGCAATTCCAGCTGCTGGCGACGCTCTTCCGTCAGGCACAGGCACACAATGCCACTGCCGTGACGAATCGTCAGCGCCATTTGTTCGACGGTCATATTTTCAGCGGAAAAGATCATGTCACCTTCGTTTTCACGATCTTCATCATCCAACACCAGCACGCCACGGCCATGACGCAATGCATCAAGTGCGCGTTCTACGCGTTCGGTAGGATTGCCAAATTCAGAAAGTAATGTCTGATTCATGGTAAAAAACCTCAATGTTATTATGGATTACCAGAATCAGGGCGAGCTTGAGGAGTAACCACTACTACTGGTTGCATAGTAATAGTTAACAAAAATAACGCGAGCGGGCATATAGCCCGACAGATACCGTTATTCTCTCCCATCCGGACTTTAACCGTCGGCTCCGGAATTACACCGGATCTGCTGACCCCACGCTGCAAAATCGATCATTAAATCGAAGAAAACAGCGAGAGCGCTCGCGGGCTTCCAGTATGTGTACTGGTTTACCGCCGGTGGGGAATTACACCCCGCCCTGAGAATAAGCGGGTTTACTATAACGCTAATACCTCGATAGGGCAATTGATCCGCCACAGGAAATAGGGCAAAACGTATGCTGGATTACAGTAAAACTATTCTGAATTACAGTAAAA
This sequence comes from Pectobacterium brasiliense, assembly GCF_016950255.1. Taxonomy (NCBI): domain Bacteria; kingdom Pseudomonadati; phylum Pseudomonadota; class Gammaproteobacteria; order Enterobacterales; family Pectobacteriaceae; genus Pectobacterium; species Pectobacterium brasiliense. Next base: position 2,146,853 of record NZ_JACGFN010000001.1, read on the forward strand.
CCATGCTGAATATGTGCAAAGCAGATGTCAGATTTCATTTATACCCATTACACTTGCTATAGTAATAACTTACATAACCTAATCAGGAAAGCGACATGATTGACCCAAAGAAGATTGAACAAATCGCCCGTCAAGTGCATGAATCTATGCCAAAAGGTATCCGGGAATTGGGTGATGATGTGGAGAAAAAGATTCGTCAGGTCTTGCAGGCACAGCTGACCCGATTGGATTTGGTGAACCGTGAAGAGTTCGATATTCAGACGCAGGTTCTGCTCCGCACGCGCGAGAAGATTGCCCGTCTGGAACAGCGTATGACCGAGCTGGAAGCGAAACTGTCTGCGGAAGAAAAGCCTGCCGCAGCGCCGGAAAACGACTAATCCCCCCGTCATCATCGATGCAGCGCCCTCATCAGGGCGTTGCTCAATTCCCTATCCCGCCTACCCGAAACCCAGATTTCACGTCACGGAATTCAGAATAAACGACTCAGTGGGAAATCAGTTCGACCTGCTTACGCGGCAGGAATAGCCACAGCACAGCCAACATGATTAACGCATACAGCGATTTCCAGCCGATCATCAGCAACAGCGCACAGCAGAGCAGTCCCCCGATTGCCGCCATCACGCGCGCGCGCGCCCTTTCAGCAAACGCCATCCGGCCAGCATACACAGCAGATAAATCAGCACAAAGATGCCGTTCGCATACACAATCAGCATATCCAGCGGCAGCCTGAGCCAGTAAATCAACAAGCAGCATACCAGACAGCAGGCCACTACAACTGACAGCGCATTCACTGGTGCCTGCCCTGGAGACAGCTTCGCTAATGCACTTCCTTTCGATGCCTGCGACCAAACTAAACGGGCAAATCCCTGCGTGTAGATATTCACGCTGGCAAAGCAAGCCAGATACCCGACAAAGCAGGCAATCCACAGCGCATGTTCGCCAAACAGCTGCACGACAATACCCGGCAGTGAGGCGGTTGCGGCAATACCTTCACCGTAAGCCTTAAAATGCAGCACGGCCACCGTACATCCCCAATAAACCGCACCAGCGACCAGCATACCGATCAGTAAAGCCCGAGGAAAATCACGTTCCGGCGCCCGAAATTCCGTCGCCATATGGGCAAAAGCCTCAAGGCCAACGAAGCACCAGAACATCACAGCCAGCGCGCCGAAGGTGTTAGACCATGACAACTCACTCACCGACGGCCAGGGAATATGCGCGGGCGTGATATCACCCTGCCACCAGATTGCAGCAACCAACCCCACCACCAGCATCGCAATGACGATCTGAATGTTGGCGCTGGATCCCGCACTGCGCAAGCCAAGCAGCCAGATACCGCCTAGCGTCAGCAGCTGTACGCAGAGCAGCCCCAGATCGCTCCAGCCAAACGCAGCCTGCCAGAATCCGGCGGCAATCTGCAAGGCAGCAGGCAGACCCAGCGGAATAACGGACAGGAATAGCCAGCCGGTCACCCGCGCCATACGCGGCCCAAAAGCGAGGTTAACAAAGTGCGCGGCCCCGCCCGCATTAGGAAAATGTTGCCCCAGCGCGGCAAAGCCAATGGCGATAGGAAAAACAAGCAAAATCAAGATCGGCCACGCCCATAGACTGTCTTGCTGTGCCAGCTGTGCGACCAGCGCGGGAACCGCAAACACCCCAGTCCCCAGCAGAGAAGTAGAAAGCAACCCCACGCCCTGAATCAGCCCAAGCTCTTGTTTTAACCCTTTTGCTTCACTCACTACGTATCACCTTTTCTTGCCCTTCTAGACCACGGTCAGATTGAAGCATAAAAAAAGCCTCCACTAACGGAGGCTTCTCTCACCCACTGCATTCATAAACTTATGCTTTCACATAAATAGATAGTGCTATCAGGCGTTGGCTTTCAGCACATCGCGAATGCGGGCTTTGTAGGATTCAACCTTCTGCGGCGTCATCATACGACGTTCATCATCCTGCACCACACCGCCAACATCGTCAGCAATGCGCTGTGCAGACTGTAACATCAGTTTAAAGTTTTGACTGGCATCGCCATAAGACGGCACCATCATAAAAATGGACACGCCGGGCGTCGAGAACTCGGACATGGCATCGACATTAAACGAACCGGGCTTAACCATATTGGCCAGACTGAACAACACAGGGCCTGCGCCAGCAGGATTCACATGACGATGGAAAATGTTCATTTCACCAAACTGGAAGCCGGCCTGAAGCAGGCTTTGCAGCAGCACTTCACCGCCGATGACACCGCCCTGATGCGCCACGACGTGCAGCACCAGAACCGCTTCTTTTGCTGCTGCGGGTTCAACTGGCTCAACAGGTTGCTGAGGCTGTGCAGGAGCGGGCTGAACTTTTTCATGCAGTGAATGTGCAACAGGCTGCTGTGGAGCCGCTGCTGGGGCATCATACGCAAACGACTCACGCGGAGCGTTAATGCTCGATTCAGAAATCGGGGTTTCTCTAGGGGTGACAACCTCCGGGTGAGTATCGCCACGTACCTGCGCACGCGGAGAATCTACCGGCGTGGCTTCATCCAGCAGAGGATCGTAAGAAGACACGGGAGACAGGTGATCGAACGGCGATTTCGCCTCTGAACGAACGTCTTCGCGTGCACTGTTGTTATTAAGTGAAGAGTTATTAAATGGAGGATTATCAAATGACGCGTTATCAAATGATGAGTTATCAAGTGAAGCGCTGCCAAATGAAGGCTCACTCTGCTGCGGGCGAGCACCCTTCACGCGAACTTCGCCAACGCCTTCATCCAGATCGTCAAGCGGCGTTTCATCACGCGCTTTTTTTGCACGTTTAACCGGGCGGTCACGAAAAAGGGACGAGCGCTCTTTACGGCTAGTCCACAAGCCGTGCAGTAAAAGCGCTATTATAGCGATCGCGCCAACAACGATTAATATCAGACGCAAGTCCTGCATCATTGCTATCCCAATTGTTCTAACAAAACATTGCCACCACGGCAAATACCTATACTACTAACTCTATTTGCCTGAGTACACAAGTGCAAGCCTGCACGGTACTTTATGACAATAAAGATAGATACAACGCACTTTTTTGCTGTTTTTTCATCCAAATGCGGGCTAGTCAGCATAAGTTCATCCCGATATGATGCCTCAACAAACAAATGACTGAGTCTATCGGCACCATGTTTCCAGAAAAATCATCATCCTCCGAAAAATCGTCTTATGGCAACACCACAGGCCAGGTTCGTAGCGGCATACACTATTTTCTTGCCGGATGGCGCCTGATCTCACTGCCGGGCATCCGGCGTTTCGTTATTTTGCCTTTACTGATGAACATCGTACTGATGGGCGGGGCTTTCTGGTGGCTTTTTACCCAGTTGAATGACTGGATTCCGCAGATCATGAGCCACATTCCGAGCTGGCTGCAATGGCTCAGCTACCTTATTTGGCCACTGGCCGTGCTCTCCATTTTGCTGGTATTCAGCTACCTATTCAGCACGATCGCCAATTTTATCGCTGCACCGTTTAACGGCTTGTTAGCGGAGCAACTGGAAGCAAAACTCACCGGACAAACGTTGCCGGACAGCGGCATACTCGGCATCGCCAAAGACATCCCACGCATCATGAAGCGTGAAGTCCAAAAGCTGGCGTATTACCTGCCACGCGCGATTGTGCTACTGCTGCTCTATTTCATCCCCGGCATTGGACAAACTGTCGCACCGGTACTGTGGTTTCTGTTCAGCGCGTGGATGCTGGCGATTCAATACTGCGATTATCCTTTTGATAACCACAAAGTGGGCTTTGCCACGATGCGTCAGGCATTACGTCGCCATAAAGTCGCCAATATGCAGTTTGGTGCCCTGGTCAGCCTGTTTACGCTGGTGCCTTTTTTGAATCTGGTCATCATGCCCGTTGCGGTATGCGGTGCAACGCAACTGTGGGTGGATCGCTATCGCGATCTATCAGCAACCCTGCCGAAAAAAGCGCCATGAAACGACAGTAAGCACTGGCTGATAACGGCCAGTGTTTTCTATTGTAATGAAAAGATATTTCTTAAGAACATAACGATATAGCAATTCTTTACTTCACTGAAAAGTGTGAACGAGTATTCTCTCTACGTTCGCAAAAATTTCATACAGTTATAAGGACAGGCTATGAGCAAGATCTACGAAGACAATTCTTTCACAATCGGCCATACGCCGCTGGTTCGCCTGAACCGTATCGGCAACGGACGCATTCTGGCTAAAGTGGAATCCCGCAACCCCAGCTTCAGCGTAAAATGCCGTATCGGCTCCAACCTGATTTGGGATGCAGAAAAACGCGGCGTTCTCAAACCAGGTGTTGAGCTGGTTGAACCGACCAGCGGAAACACAGGGATTGCACTTGCCTATGTCGCCGCAGCTCGCGGTTACAAACTCACGCTCACCATGCCAGAAACTATGAGCATCGAGCGCCGCAAACTGCTGAAAGCACTGGGTGCTAACCTGGTACTGACCGAAGGCGCGAAAGGCATGAAAGGTGCCATTGCCAAGGCAGAAGAGATTGTTGCCAGCGATCCGCAGCGTTATCTGCTGCTACAGCAGTTCAGCAACCCTGCTAACCCGGAAATTCACGAAAAAACCACCGGTCCTGAAATCTGGGAAGATACCGATGGTCAGGTTGATGTCTTTATCTCTGGGGTCGGTACGGGCGGTACGCTGACCGGTGTCAGCCGCTACATCAAGAACACCAAAGGCAAAGCCATCACCAGCGTGGCGGTTGAACCTACCGATTCACCCGTCATCACTCAGGCGCTGGCAGGCGAAGAGCTGAAGCCAGGCCCGCACAAGATTCAGGGCATCGGCGCGGGTTTCATTCCGGGTAACCTGGATCTGAAACTGATTGACCGCGTAGAGAAAGTGACGAACGAAGAGGCGATCAGCACCGCGCGCCGTTTGATGGAAGAAGAAGGCATTCTGGCGGGTATTTCTTCCGGTGCCGCCGTTGCCGCAGCGCTGAACTTGCTCAAAGAAAAAGAATTTGAAGATAAAACTATCGTCGTTATTCTGCCTTCTTCCGGCGAACGCTACCTCAGCACAGCACTCTTTGCCGACCTGTTCACCGAGCAGGAACTGCAACAATAACCTCCCGGCCACACTCGAACAACAAGTGACCAATGTGTTAAAAAAAGCACCTATTTAGGTGCTTTTTTGTGGCACAGTTCAAACTTTCCACCACATGTGGATTGCTTTTCTACATCAGGTTTAGTATTTAACCGAACAATTATTTTGATGCGTGAAATTAATATCTGACAAATACCACGCCCCGTCACATGCTTTTCCCCTGCGCACGATAGCCCACATCGCCGTTTTGCGACTGAGGTTAAGATAATGGGTAGCGGAAGCTGCGGTGTTTGATGGTATTTTATTCAGGAAATACGTTTGACGGTTTTCTTGTCGCATCGTGGCTCGCCCCTGTAACATACATCAGGAGCTAACCAAACAGGCTAAAGTTCAGTGAATCAACTAGACTTTAGTTCCACAACATTAATCTAATCCATAAGTTGGGGAAAAAAGCATGTTCCAGCAAGAAGTGACTATCACCGCACCAAATGGCCTGCACACTCGTCCTGCTGCTCAGTTCGTCAAAGAAGCTAAAGGCTTCACCTCAGAAATCACCGTGACGTCCAACGGCAAGAGCGCTAGCGCCAAGAGCCTGTTCAAATTACAAACACTCGGCTTAACACAAGGAACTGTGGTTACTATCGCTGCGGAAGGCGAAGACGAACAAAAAGCGGTTGAACACCTGGTCAAGCTGATGGCTGAGCTCGAGTAACCGACGAGTTTTTTAGTGAACACCAGAATCGAGTAAGGTAGGGTTATGATTTCAGGCATATTAGTATCACCGGGTATTGCTTTTGGTAAGGCACTGTTACTGAAAGAAGATGAAATTCTCATCAACCGGAAAAAAATCTCTGCGGATCAGGTGGAGCAGGAAATTGAACGTTTTCTGACTGGCCGTTCCAAAGCATCCGCACAGTTGGAAGCTATCAAGAAGAAAGCGGGCGAGACGCTGGGCGCAGAGAAAGAAGCCATCTTCGAAGGCCACATCATGTTGCTGGAAGATGAAGAGTTCGAGCAGGAAATCATAGCCCTGATTAAAGATGAACATGCTTCCGCCGACGCCGCTGCGTTTTCCGTCATCGAAAACCAGGCTAAAGCACTGGAAGAGCTTGATGATGAATATCTGAAAGAACGCGCCGCAGACATGCGTGATATCGGGAAGCGTTTGCTCAGAAATATTCTCAATATGCCTATCATCGATCTGGGCGATATTCAGGATGAAGTCATTCTGGTTGCAACGGACCTAACACCGTCAGAAACCGCGCAGCTGAATCTGGACAAAGTGCTGGGCTTCATCACCGACCTCGGTGGCCGCACGTCCCACACGTCCATTATGGCTCGTTCGCTGGAACTGCCTGCGATCGTCGGTACGACCAACGTGACTCAGCAGGTTAAAAACGGCGACTATCTGATCCTGGATGCCGTAAACAACCAGATCTATCAGAATCCGACTGCGGATAAAATTGAAGAATTAAAAGCGGTTCAGCAGCAATATCACGCTGAAAAGTATGAGCTGGCTAAGCTGAAAGATCTGCCGGCCATCACGCTGGACGGTCATCAGGTTGAAGTCTGTGCCAACATCGGTACCGTGCGCGATGTCGCGGGTGCTGAGCGTAACGGCGCAGAAGGTGTCGGCCTGTATCGTACCGAATTCCTATTCATGGATCGTGACTCGCTGCCTACCGAAGAAGAGCAATTCCAGGCGTATAAGGCGGTTGCCGAAGCCGTTGGCGCTCAGGCCGTTATCGTCCGTACCATGGATATCGGTGGCGACAAAGATCTGCCATACATGAACCTGCCGAAGGAAGAGAACCCGTTCCTTGGCTGGCGTGCTATCCGTATCTGTCTGGATCGTAAAGAAATCCTGCATGCTCAGCTGCGTGCCATTCTGCGCGCATCAAAATTTGGCAAGCTGCGTATCATGTTCCCGATGATTATTTCCGTGGAAGAAGTGCGTGAGCTGAAAGCCGAACTGGAGATGCTGAAAGCACAGCTGAGAGAAGAAGGTAAAGCCTTCGACGAAAGCATTGAAGTCGGCGTGATGGTTGAAACACCTGCCGCCGCGGCTATCGCGCCACATTTAGCCAAAGAAGTCGACTTCTTTAGTATTGGGACAAATGACTTAACCCAGTATACTCTGGCAGTTGATCGCGGTAATGAGCTGATTTCTCATCTCTATAACCCGATGTCCCCTGCTGTCCTGACTCTGATCAAACAGGTCATCGACGCGTCTCATGCCGAAGGCAAGTGGACAGGGATGTGTGGTGAGCTCGCCGGTGACGAACGTGCTACACTACTGTTATTGGGAATGGGTCTGGACGAATTCAGCATGAGTGCGATCTCTATCCCGAGCATCAAGAAAATCATCCGTAATGCGAATTACGAAGATGCGAAGGCGCTGGCGGAGCAGGCATTAGCTCAACCGACAGCACAAGAGTTAAGCAATCTGGTGAGCCGCTTTATTAAAGAAAAAACGCTCTGCTGATTCTGCTTTACCTAATAGGTTTCAAGGTGGCAATCAGCACCCCGACAGGCAATAGATTCGCAGTCGGGGTAGCGAAGAAAACCAATGCCACACCAACTTGAAAGATTAGGGTATACGCTGGCCCAATATTAATGCTTAGGAGAGAATCATGGGTTTGTTCGATAAATTGAAGTCTCTGGTTTCTGACGACAAAAAAGACACTGGCAGCATCGAAATCATTGCCCCGCTGTCCGGTGAAATCGTCAATATTGAAGACGTTCCTGATGTCGTATTTGCAGAGAAAATCGTCGGTGACGGTATTGCCATCAAGCCAACTGGCAACAAGATTGTCGCACCGGTAGACGGCACCATCGGTAAGATTTTTGAAACCAACCATGCGTTTTCCATCGAGTCTGACAGCGGCATTGAGCTGTTTGTGCACTTTGGTATTGATACCGTTGAATTGAAAGGCGAAGGCTTCAAGCGCATCGCCGAAGAAGGCCAGCGCGTGAAGAAAGGCGATCTCGTTATCGAGTTTGACCTGGCTCTGCTGGAAGAAAAAGCGAAGTCTACTCTGACACCAGTGGTTATTTCCAACATGGATGAAATCAAGGAATTGACCAAACTGAGTGGTACGGTTGTTGTCGGCGAAACGCCGGTTATCCGTATCAAAAAGTAAGCCGCCTTCTACGGATGGTTTACTACGTTTGCACGAGACGGCACCCGGATGGTGCCGTTTTCGTTTCAGGCTTTCCAGCGCGGCACGCACAGGCGAATCACTAACCCGCACGGCTCACCATTATCCGCCTCAATATGCCCGCCGTGCGCCAGTACGACCTTACGAGTAATCGCCAACCCCAGCCCATAGCCTTTGCCAGACAGCGGCGAATCAACACGAATGAAAGGATCGAAGATGCTGGAGAGCTTACTTTTCTCCACGCCGGGTCCCTGATCGGCGACCTGAATCGTCCACTCATGTTCATTGCCAATGAGCGACACGGAAACCTGCTGCGTGGGAGCAGAAAAACGTAACGCGTTGCGCACCACATTATCGACCGCCCTACGCATCAGCTCCGCATTGCCTTTAATCGTGTAGTCTTCGTCCTCATCGGCCGCCAGCAGGATTTCAACACCGGTGACTTGCGCTTCGTAGCGCGCATCGTTGACCACGGCCGTCACCAGCCCCAGTAAATCGAAATAGGCTTCCTCAATACCAGAATGCTCCGTGCGCGACAGCGTCAACAGCTCGCCAATCATCTTATCCATCAGCAAAGCTTCACGCTCAATACGTTGCAAGGAACTCTCTATATTGTCGGGATTCTGTCGTATCAACCCGATAGCGAGCTGCAAACGCGCCAGCGGGGAGCGCAGCTCATGGGAGACATCATGCAGCAGCTGTTCACGCGCGCTGGCCAGACTGTCCAGTCGTTCAACCATCGAATCAAAATCACGCGCGACATCGCTGATTTCATCATGACGTTTATGCATCACCGGTAGCAGACGCACGTTCAGATCGCCCTGCGCAACCTGATCAAACCCCGCACGAATCTGACTTAGTGGACGTGCCAGGCTCCATGCCAGCACCGAGCTGAACAACAGGCCACCAAACCCCGCAATAATGATAAACGGCACGGGTACGTTGAGAAATTCGACTGGCCGAGGGGGACGAAATTCGCTGCGCAGCAGCTCAGCGTCATAGCGAATCTGATACCACTTTCCGGCAGGGCCGCTGACCTGTTTGATAATGTGCGAGGCACGCGGCATACCACGTTTATCCGGCGCAAAAGCCTCATCAAGAAACGCGTTCTGCGGGGCGGAAACCAACTCATGATCGGACAGCGGCAACGGCGATTCCGTGACGGAAATGTATTGCTGTTCTTGCTGCGGTAGCAGCGACATCACATCGTTCAGTTCACCCAAGCCGCCATGTTGCAGCGCCGCCGCCACCATCTCCGTTTGCATCGTCGCAATGCGCGACACCACGATCTCTTCCAACGGCTTATGTCGCTCGCCGTAAAAAGAAAAAGCCAGCCACAGCAGTTGAGACATGACGAGGAACGTCAGCCAGAACCCGAGCAGTATCTTCCAGAAAAGTCGTCCACGAATCATCATCAGCGAATCCGGTATCCCACGCTGCGCACGGTTTCAATCGTCATGGTGTTTCCCGGCAAGGCGCCGAGCTTTTGACGAATATTGCTGATGTGCACGTCCACACTGCGGTCATATGCTTCACGGCGACGCCCCAGACATTTTTCGGACAGTTCATCCTTTGACACCACCCGCTCCGGGGAACGCAACAGCAGCTCCAGCAAATTAAACTCAGACGCCGTCAGATCAAACGGCTTCCCACGCCATTCGCTGATACGCGTGGCAGGGTTCAACACCAGATCGCCGCTGGCGGCCAGGCTCTCGTCGCGCTTTGTGCTCGGCTGATCGTCATAGCGACGTAGTACCGCCCGCAGTCTCGCCACCAGCTCGCGCGGGTAACAAGGTTTAGGCATATAGTCATCCGCGCCCATTTCCAGACCGATAACTCTGTCGATGTTGTCGCCCCTCGCTGTCAGCATAATGACGGGTAGCTGCTGGGTTTTTCTGATCTGGCGCAGCACGTCAATCCCGCTCATATCGGGCAGCATGACATCCAGAATCATCGCGGTGTAATCCCCCGATATCGCGCCATCGACGCCCTCTTTACCTGTCAGCACCCGCGAGGTTGAAAACCCTTCCGCATTCAGATACTCACAGAGCATATCGCCCAGCTCTACGTCGTCATCGACCAGTAAAATATTCATATCCTGTCCTCATTAATCGGGTATACCCTACGTATTCAAGTTGCTGGAAGGAAACGCACACGCAGCTTGAAGTATGATGGGTATAGATGATGTATTCTCAGGCCTGGCGTGAATATTCGCAGCCAGATTTACTTAATCCTTACCATTTCTTTCAGTAAAGATTACCGTTACCTTTACGGACTCGGGGTAAATTACTCACCTGCGTTATTTATTCCCGTTCAGATGCATGAATTAAGGACGACTTCCCCTGATGCAATCACGATTTTTTACACGACGCCGTACGACGATCGCGCTTGGCCTTATCGCTGCTGCTGTAGTCCTTCATCTGTTTTTCAATAAGCCATCGCCAGCGCCCAATGCGCTTACCACCGCCGCCGAGATTGCGGATCTCGAACAGACCGTGCTCGCTGACGGTAAAATTGAGGCACAGAAGCAGGTCAGCGTCGGTGCACAGGCCTCGGGGCAAATCAAAGCGCTGCACGTCGAACTGGGCGATAAGGTGAAAAAGGGACAATTGATCGCCGAGATTGATGACCTCACTCAGCAGGACACGCTAAAAAACGGTGAGGCCGCGTTAAAAAACATTCAGGCGCAGCGAGCGGCCAAACTGGCGGAATTGCGTAATAACGAATTAAGCTGGCAGCGTCAGCAAATGTTGATGAAACGTGGCGTTGGGGCACAGGCCGACTACGACAGCGCAAAAGCAACGTTGGATGCTACCAGAGCCAATATCGACGCGCTGGACGCCCAAATCATTCAGGCACAGATTACCGTCAACACCGCTAAGGTTAATCTGGGATATACCCAGATTCGTTCACCGATGGACGGCACCGTGGTGGCCATTCCGGTTGAAGCGGGGCAAACGGTCAACGCGATTCAGACGACGCCGACCATCGCCAAAGTCGCCAATCTCGACACCATGACCATCAAGGTGAAAATCTCAGAGGCCGACGTCGTCAAGGTGAAAACCGGCATGCCCGTGTGGTTCAGTATTCTGGGCGAACCGAATAACCGTTACGAAGCCACGCTGAGCTCGATTGAGCCTGCGCCAGACTCCATCAACACGGACTCGACCACAACCTCATCCAGTTCGAGCAGCAGTTCCAGTTCATCATCCAGCACCGCGATCTATTACAACGGCCTGTTCGATGTGAAAAACCCTGACGGCGTCTTGCGCATTTCCATGACGGCGCAGGTGTATATTCTGCTGTCTTCAGTGAAAAACGCCATTGTCGTTCCCGCGACGGCGTTAACCTCGCGTGACGGCATGTGGTACGTGCAGGTCGTGAATGCGAACAAGAAGGTGGAATCGCGTCTGGTGACGCTTGGCGTCAATGATAACGTTCGTACCCAGATCCGTTCGGGGCTCAGCGTCGGGGAACAGGTGGTTGTCAGCCCATCGTCCGGCGATGTCGCGTCTACGCATCCTGGCCCACCGATGGGGATGTAACGTATGTCCACATCCTTACTTAAGCTGACCGGTATTACCCGCCGCTTTTCCAACGGCGAACAGGACGTCACGGTCCTCAAAGACATCAACCTGACCATCAATCAGGGAGAAATGGTGGCGATCGTCGGGGCGTCCGGGTCGGGAAAATCGACGCTGATGAATATTCTCGGCTGTCTGGATAAACCGTCCGCTGGTGATTATCAGGTGGCAGGACGCGCCGTTGGCGAACTGGATAACGACCAGCTCGCGGAACTGCGCCGCGAGCATTTTGGCTTTATTTTCCAGCGCTATCACCTACTCGGCGACCTCAGCGCGTTGGGAAATGTTGAAGTGCCGGCCATTTATGCAGGAAAAAGTCGGCTGGCGCGCCGTCAGCGGGCGGCAGAGCTGCTGACTCGGCTAGGACTGGAAAGTCGCCTCCACTATCGCCCCAGCCAGCTTTCCGGCGGCCAGCAGCAGCGCGTGAGTATCGCGCGGGCGCTGATGAACGGCGGCGGCATTATTCTGGCGGATGAGCCAACCGGGGCGCTGGACACCCACAGCGGCAACGAGGTTCTGAGCATACTTCGCGATCTGCACAAGCAGGGTAATACCGTCGTGATCGTCACCCACGATATGACGATTGCCGAACACGCTCAGCGCATCATCGAACTGCGCGATGGCGAAGTGCTTGCCGACCGGCAAACGCGCCCCGAAGAGGCCGCCGTGCCGTCAACGGAAGCCGCCAGTTCTCCGGCGACGTCCGCTCTGAATCAGTTCAAAGATCGCTTTATCGACGCGTTTAAAATGGCGCTGCTGGCGATGAACGCCCAGCGGATGCGTACCTTTCTGACCATGCTCGGCATCATTATCGGCATCGCCTCTGTCGTCTCGGTGGTCGCGCTGGGAAAAGGCTCACAGGAACAGGTGCTGGCCGACATCAATTCGATGGGTACCAGCACGCTGGAAATTTTCCCCGGCAAAGACTTCGGCGACATGGATGCCAGCGCCATCCAGACGTTACGCGCCAGTGATATCCAGCCGCTGACGCAGCAGCCCTACGTGCATAGCGTTACGCCTTCTATTTCCACCAGCGTAACGATGCGCTACGGCAACATTGCCGTTTCCGCCAGCATTTCCGGGGTTGGCGAGCAGTTCTTCACCGTGCGTGGCTACACTCTGCAACGCGGCGTGCTTTTCCCACGTAGCAGCGTCGATGAACTGAAGCAGGACGCCGTGATTGATAAAAATACGCTTAACAAGCTCTTTCCCCACGGCGAAGATCCTATTGGACAAGTCATTCTGCTAGGCTCGCTGCCCGTGCGGATTATCGGCGTCGTCAGCAAGAATCAGGGAGGCTTCGGCAGCGATGAGAACCTGAACGTCTGGGTGCCGTACACCACGGTGATGAAGCGCATGGTCGGGCAGTCCTACCTGAAAAGCATCACGGTGCGGGTGAAAGACAATATGGATATGAACGTCGCGGAGAAAAGCATCACCGCCCTACTGACGCAGCGGCACGGTACGAAAGATTTCTTTATCATGAACACGGACAGCATCCGTCAGATGATCGAGAAAACCACCACCACGCTCACGCTACTGGTGTCGATGATTGCCCTGATCTCGCTGCTGGTCGGCGGGATCGGCGTGATGAACATCATGCTGGTTTCCGTCACGGAGCGAACCCGAGAGATCGGTGTTCGTATGGCGGTTGGCGCACGCACCAGCGATATCATGCAGCAGTTTTTGATCGAAGCGGTGCTGGTTTGCCTGTTCGGCGGCATCATCGGCGTGGGGCTGTCGCTGGCTATCGGCGTGCTATTCGCCCAGTTCAGCAGCAATTTCGCGATGATCTATTCCAGTTCCTCGATTATTGCCGCGTTCCTGTGCTCCAGCCTGATCGGCATTATCTTCGGCTTCTTCCCCGCCCGACGTGCCGCACGGATGGAACCGATTCATGCGCTGGAGCGGGAATAGTCGTCAGTCAAATACCCCGGTGGACAGATACCGATCGCCGCGATCGCAGGCGATTGCCACAATCACGCTGCCGGGGTTTTCTGCCGCAAGCCGCAATGCGCCAGCCACCGCGCCACCGGAACTGACGCCGCAGAAGATACCTTCCTGACGCGCCAGTTGGCGTAACGTATTCTCGGCATCCACCTGCGTCATATCCAGAATGCGATCGACCAGATCGGCACGAAAAATCCCTGGCATATAGTCCGGCGTCCAGCGGCGAATACCGGGAATGTGGCTGCCTTCCGCAGGCTGTAGCCCTACCGTACAGATTGCCTGATTCTGCTGCTTTAGATAACGACTGACACCGGAAATCGTGCCGGTTGTGCCCATGCTGGAGATAAAGTGGGTCAGCTTACCCGCCGTCTGCTGCCAAATCTCCGGGCCAGTCGTGAGAAAGTGCGCCAGCGAATTGTCCGGATTATTGAACTGATCGAGCGTTTTCCCCTCTCCTGCCAACACCATTTGTTTTGCCCTATCGCGCGCGCCTTCCATCCCCAACTTGCGATTAACCAACACCAGCTCTGCGCCATACGCACGCATCGCGGTCTGACGTTCATAGCTCATATTGTCCGGCATCAGCAAACGCAGACGATAGCCTTTTACCGCCGCAATCATCGCCAGTGCAATGCCAGTGTTCCCGCTGGTCGCCTCAATGAGCCGGTCACCGGGAGATATGTCACCGCGATTCTCCGCCTGCTGGATCATGGAAAGCGCAGCCCGATCTTTTACCGATCCGGCGGGGTTATTTCCTTCCAGCTTCAGCCAGATTTCACTGTTTAACCCCTGCGTCAGGCGCTGCAATTTCACTAGCGGGGTATTGCCAATACACTGCTCAAGCGTTGTCACAAGTTGAGTCCTAAAAAAACCCACGCATGCGGCGTGAGTGATAGAAAAGAGTAAAGTTAGTGTTTATTCATTTGCCGCTTCACACGCCACTGCAAGGCGCTTTTGATGAACAGCGTCAATATCGCCATCACGGTTAACAGCGCCGCCGCGGTAAACGCCCCCACGCTGTTATAATCCTGATGCAGCAATTCGACCTGTAGCGGCAGCGTGTAGGTTTCACCGCGAATCGAGCCTGACACCACGGACACGGCACCAAATTCGCCAATCGCTCGGGCATTCGTCAGCACCACGCCATACAGCAGCGCCCAGCGGATATTCGGTAGCGTTACCCGATAGAACACTTGCCAGCCTGACGCACCAAGTAATACCGCCGCTTCTTCTTCCTGACTGCCCTGACTCATCATCACCGGAACCAGCTCCCTGACCATGAACGGACAGGTCACAAATATCGTCACCAGCACAATGCCCGGCCAGGCAAACATCAGCTGTATCCCCTGCTCATCCAGCCAACCGCCAACCGGGCCGTTGGTGCTGTAAAAGAGCAGATACAGCAAACCCGCTACCACCGGAGAAACAGCAAAAGGAATATCGATCAGCGTGAGCAGCAGTTGCCGCCCCGGAAACTGAAAGCGCGTGACCAGCCACGCCAGCAACGTACCAAACACCAGATTCACCGGTACGACAATCGCGACCACCAGCAGCGTGAGGCCAATGGCATGCAGCATGTCAGGATCGCTCAGATTACGCCAGACGCCTCCCAGCCCGTGCGATAGCGCAGCGGCAAAAATTGATACTAAAGGGATGACCAGCATGATGAGCGATAATATCACGCCCAACGCAATCAACGCGGCTCTCGCCCAGTTGCGCTCCTGCCGAATCGGATAAGGTTGACGCCGTGGCGTCACAGTCGGTATCTCTGCCATTACACGCTCCGGGTCCGTTGACCAAAACGGCTTTGCAGCACGTTAACGGCAAACAGGATCAATAAAGAGGCGGCTAATACGACGGAGGCAATCGCGCTGGCGGCAGGGAAATCAAACTCCTGCAAGCGGATAAAGATCATCAGCGAAACGACTTCCGTCTGCCAGGCAATGTTCCCCGCAATAAAGATAACCGCGCCAAACTCGCCCAGACTGCGGGCAAACGACAGCGCGGTGCCGGTTAATAGCGCCGGGGTTAACTCCGGTAGTATGACGTAGCGAAAACACTGCCAGCGATTCGCGCCCAGCGTTTGCGCCGCCTCTTCGTATTCAGGCCCCAGATCTTCCAACACCGGTTGGACGGTGCGCACGACAAAAGGAATGCTGGTGAACGCCATCGCAACCGTAATCCCCAGCCAGGTATAGGACACCTTGATGCCGAATTCGGCCAGCCATGCGCCGTACCAGCCAGTCGTTGAAAACAGCGCAGCCAGCGTCAACCCCGCCACCGCAGTGGGGAGCGCAAAGGGTAAATCCATCAGCCCATCCAGCAGGGCTCGGCCGGGAAAGCGATAACGCGTCAGGATCCACGCCATTAACAGGCCGAATCCCGCATTAAATACCGTCGCTAGGCCCGCCGCCAGGAGCGTTACCTTGTAGGCCGCCACCACCTGCGGATTGGTAATCACCGCCCAGTACTGCGCCCAACTCATTTCAGAGAGCTGCATCACCAACGCACTCAAAGGCAGTAACAGAATCAGACAGACGAACAGAAGGCTGCTGCCCAGACTCAGCGCGAATCCCGGCAGCACCCGTTTACTGGAACCAGAAAAGAGGTTACCCGAACCAAAAGACATTATTGACGACCAGCCGCCAACAGTTTGTCCAGTTCACCACCGGTGTCGAAGTGGGTTTTCATCACCTGTGGCCACGATCCAAACTGATCCTCTACCCGAAATAAGGTGGTCTCAGGGAAACGAGATTTTAGCGTTTGTGCCAGTTCAGGGTTATTCACACGGTAGTAAAAATCGGTGATCACTTTCTGTGCTTCCGGCGTATAGAGGTAATTCAGATAGGCTTTTGCCGCCTGTTCAGTGCCATTCTTCTCCACATTCTTATCAATCCACGCCACAGGGAATTCTGCCAGTATGTTGACCTTCGGGACGATCACTTCGTAGTTCTCAGCACCGTACTGATTACGGATGTTATTTACCTCAGATTCAAAGCTGATCAGCACATCGCCCAACTGACGTTCTACAAACGTGGTCGTTGCGCCACGTCCGCCGGTATCAAAGACTTCGACGTTCGCCAGAAAACGCGTTATCCACGCGCGCGTTTTGGCCTCGTCTCCACCGTTAGCTTTACTAGTCGCGCCCCAGGCCGCAAGGTAGGTATAACGGGCATTGCCGGAGGTTTTCGGATTTGGGAAAATCAATTTAACGTCATCACGCACCAGATCGTTCCAGTCGTGAATTCCTTTTGGGTTACCTTTGCGAACCAGGAAGGCCATGGTGGAGTAAAACGGAGAGCTATGATTCGGTAAACGCGTCTGCCAATCTGCGGGAATCAACTGACCACGGTCGTGCAGGATCTGAACGTCCGTCACCTGATTATAGGTCACAACGTCGGCCTTAAGGCCTTGCAGAATAGCCAATGCCTGCTTAGATGAGCCGGCATGCGACTGTTTTATCGTCAACGGATCGTTAGGGTGCTGCGACAGCCACTGTTTTTCAAAGCCGGGATTGAGCGCCACAAAGAGCTCACGCGACACATCATAAGAGCTGTTCAGCAGCTCGGTAGCAGAGACAGCGCTCTGCCCGCCCAGCAGCAATGACAGCGCCAGAGAACCTTTCACCAGCCAGCCTTTCACCTGTACTTGATTCATCTTATGTCCTGTCAGAGTTAGAGCCTATTCGGTAGGCTTTGTTGTCGGAGCCGTTACATAGCCGTTTTTTGAATCGAATGCGCTTGTCAGCGTCAATCAGTGTAGGGGAAGTGACGGTTAACATATAACCTTTATATATATCATTTCGGGATTTTTAAGCGCTAAAGTACATAACCACAAAACGAGCGATATGAGAGGAAAAAGCAGGAGGGAAAAGGAAAGTGCGGCCAGATACAGGAAAGTGGAAAAAGGGAAAGCTGGCATAAGGGATGCCTGCACAGGTGCAGGCATCAGGAAAATGCGTCAGATCTTACAGCGACAACAGCTGATCCAGAGAAGGCGCAAAGAAGTAGCTGCCGCTGACAGCACGCGTAAAGCGCAGCATGTCGTCACGTTTGCCGTCACGATCGCCGAACATGCTCAGTAACTGCTGCTCAATATTATGCAAACGTGCGCAGTAAGCGACAAAGTAGAGTCCGTTTTTCCCGCTCGCGGTGCCATAAGGCAGGCTCTGGCGCAGAATTTTCAGCCCTTTGCCGTCTTCCTTTAAATCTACGCGGCTAAGATGCGACGTCACAGGGCGTTCATCGGAAGACAGTTCTTCGTTATCCTGCTTCGTACGCCCGATCATCTGTTCCTGCTGTTCCACGCTAAAACGCTGTAGCTGCTTCAGATTGTGTTCCCAACGCTGGGTAAACACGTAGCTGCCGCCTGCATCCGGCTGGCCCTCAGGGATAATCGCCACGGCGTGACGGGCATCACCCTGCGGGTTTTCCGTGCCGTCGACAAAGCCGCTTAAATCACGATCTTCCACCCAGCGGAAGCCGTGGGTCTCTTCCTCGATACGAATCGCCCCACCAAACGCGGCCAGCGCTGCCTGAGCCAGCGTGAAGTTCACATCATGGCGCAGCGATTGAATATGGATCAGCAGATCGCGCTGTGTGGCAGGAGCAAGCCCGTTGCCCAGCGGTGTAAAGGGTTTAAGTTCCGCTGCGCCGCGGTTGCAGTCCAGATCGCGCCAGACATCGTTGCCAAATGCCAGCACCGCGCCTAATCCCGCATCGGGATACTGCTGCTGTAACGCTTGTAATGTCTGACAGAATTTTTTGCATCCCTGACGGATAGCATCAAACTCTCCCTGAATCATCGCTTCCATAAAAATGGCAAAACGGCGGTGTTCCAATAAAATACCGCTTTGAATTGGTGTCATTTCTGCTTCCTCAAGCGTCAGTTTTTTCTTTTGTTGTTATGGTTTACTACGGTCATTATGGCGAATATGGCTGCCGAAAAAGATATCAGGCGGCGCCGCTATCATACCGGAAGCCGCCTGACTTTTACCTTGCGTAAAAACAAATTAGCCCGTTACGAGACGTAACTTCGCTTAGTTGCGCGCCTGCGCATGCCACACGATTTTGCTCACTTTCCAGGTTTTCAGGATATCGTCGGGTGGCATCAAGCCTTCCGGGCCGCTCCACTCGCCAGAATAGACGTAGCTGATATGCGTACTCTGCGGGGCGGCACATTCCACGCTCTGCGCATCATCACCTTGTCCCAACTGGCAGGATTCAAACGCTTTGCTGTAGGTAGTGCTAAACACATCACCTATTTTCACACCGCCTGCACTGCCAATCGCCGGATCCATGACCTCAACTTTGCGCACGCTGCCCTTCGGCTGGCCGCTGATGATCATTTTCACCTCTTTGCCATCCAGCGCCTGATAAAACGCGACCAGTTGACCGTTCGACGTTCCCATTCCGCTACGCAGTTGATAACTGCCATCCAGCGCGCTCTGTAGCGCCCCTTCGGACAGCGGCGTACCGGCATTAATGCCACCGACACCTGCATCGGTAACCTCCAGCGAGCTGCCGAACCAGTTAAACGGCGACAGGCTCGACCATGAGAAATTGGAAAGCGTGCTGCATCCGGTCAGCAACAGCGGTAAACCCAACACCAGCGATAAACCCAGCGGGCGAAAATTCATGGCATGTACTCCTCAAGATTGAACGGCTTCCGTCATCAGCCACCTTAGTAAGATGGGGATTGGAGTCTGCGAGCGACGAAAAGTGCCGTAAAGACGGGATAATCCTGCGGAAGATTATAGGGGGCATGGGACAAGAAACCTACCAGAACCGCAGACCTCCCGAGAGCCGGAAGGTCTGCGAAGAACATCAACTACGCTGTGAGGCAAAATCCGTTAAGTCATAACGGTGCGTGAACAGATCGTCCAGCTCCGTCTGGTGCGTAATCGCCACCACGGTACACGCTGGCAACGCCAGCTTGACCAGTGCCAGAAGCTGTCTGGCGGCGTCATGATCCAGATTGCTCGTCGCTTCATCCAGATAGAGCGTATCGGGTTTAGCAATCAGCGCGCGGGCAAAGGCAACACGCTGCCGCTCCCCGCCGGAGAACACGCGATCCCAGTTCAGTTGCTCATCCAGACGATCGCGCCACGCGCCCAGCCCGACGCTATCGAGCGTCTGACGCAGCATCTCGCTGTCAGCCAGTGCCGGGTGCGGATAGCAGAGAATCTCTGCCAGCGTCCCCTGCCCCAGATAGCTCTGCTGCGGTAACAGCAAGCTGCGACCTTCCAGCGATTGCCAGCGGCCATCGTAATACGGCCACAGACCGCTTAACGTACGCAGCAGCGTGGATTTTCCCAGCCCGCTGCGGCCAGAAAACTTACTCCAGCTACCCGCTTCACAGCTCAGGTCCACCTTTTGCAGCAGCGGAGAACCCTGCGGCGTGGTGAAAGAAAGCTGATCCAGTTGCAGACGTTCACCGACCGGAACCACTTCATCTTCAGACTGATGGCGTTTGATTTCCTGTTTGAACTGGCTCAGACGTTCCATGCTCGCGGAAAGCTCCATGAATTCCCGATACATGCGAATAAACCAGCTCAACGCACCATGCACCTGAGCAAACGCTCCGCGGATTTGCATCAACCCACCTAGCGTTACCGTTTTGCTGAGAAAGGCCGGTAATGCAGCAAAAATAGGCACGATCAAGCTAACACGCATGTAACCTGTGGTGAAAAGGCCCAGATTACGTTCCGCATTCATTGAACGCCACCAGTTAGAGACAATCGCAGAAAATTGACGTTTAAGATGGCTTTTTTCCTGCTGTTCGCCACCATATAGTGCAATTTGCTCCGCGTTATCATGCTTACGCAGCAAAGACGCACGAAAATTCGCTTCCGCACGTTGCTTCTCATAGTTAATACCGTGCAGCCGCTTACCGATCAGATGCGTCATCAAGGTGCCGAACACGGTATAGATAATGACGGCCCAGACCAGGTAACCTTTGATTACCCACTCTTCACCGAACAGCGTAAAGCGCTGTACTCCCGACAGTTCCCAGAGAATGATGACGAAAGATGACAGCTGGGCAGTCACAACCAAAAATGACGCCACCAGACTCACCGTCTTATCAACAAATAAGCTGATATCCTCAGCGATACGTTGATCGGGGTTATCGATTTTTCCCACTATCGACATCCGATAAAACGCTCGCTTTGCCAACCAGCTATTCACTAACTCTTCCGTCATGGCACTGCGCCAACGAATGATCAGCCAGCGAGTGAACCAGTCCTGATGCACAAATACCACGATATAAATCAGGATATAGATGCCGTACTCTTTCATGAGAGAGAGCAGCAGGCTGCTATCAAACGTTCCTAGCGCATCGTAAAACGTTTTACTCCAATCATTGAGCAATACGTTGAGATAGACGATGGTCCATCCCATACTGATGGCAGCAACAAGCAGTAACAGAGCTAATAAGCCTTGTTTTCCCCGCCAAAAAGGGCGGCAGAGATCGACAAACTGTGCTGCTATCTTTTTCACTCTTTCACCTCTTGCGGCAAGGTGATGTAAAGCACGCGGTTATCCGGGTTATACAGCTTCGCCGACATCGCCCGTACCTGTTCCAGCGTGATGCTGTCAGCCAGTTTGGATACGCTGCTCAGATAACGTGGGTCGTTATAGTGGCGGTAGCTCAGGATCAGACGGCGCTCTATCGTTGTGAGATCGCTCTGACGCCCTTTTTCTGCACGGATGAACTGCGCTTTCTGCTCATCGACATCCTGCTGAGTGATCTTCGTCGGCAGTTCAGCAAAAGCTTTCTCAGCCAGCGTCCACAGCTCCTGCGCACGTTCAGGCGCGCTGGAGAAGCTCACTTCCGTTTCAATACGCTGTCTTTTATCTTCCAGTTCGCTATCGAGACGCATGCGGTAAATACCTAACGCATCATCACGCAGGCTGGTCTTGAGATACTTATTCGCCAGATTACGGGCAACGCTCACCTGCACGGCGGCCTGTGGCGTCCACGTATGCGGCGTGAAACTCCAGGTGCGGATATCGGCACGCGGTTCGATACTGATGGCCGATGTCGCTTCGCGTTTACCCGGCAGCGCCAGATGTGATTTCACCTCGCCAGCAGGCTGACGTGGGATCGTCGCTAGATAGCGTTCAACCTGCGGCAAAATCTGTGCCGCTGGCATATCCGCCACCAGATAGTAGGTTACCGGGGCAAACACCGCTTTATGCCACTGTGAAAGCAGCGCCGGCGCTGAAATTTGCTTCAACTCGGCAATTTCAGGCTGCTGCCAGGCTGGCTCACCAAAACGCAGTTTGGCGATGTCACTGGCCCGTTTTCCTGAAACCGATTGATCGTCATTGGCTTTTTGACGCGCCAGACCCATCATGCTCTCTTTCATCACGTCAGGATCGATACCTGGAGCTACATTCAGCTCACGGTATAACGCTAACAGGTTTGCTAACTCACCCGTTGGCGCATTCCCGCTTACCGTCAGTTGATCCGCTTCCTGAGCGATGCCCAAAGACAGCGCTTTTTCCTTTTTCCAGTTACTGAGCGCTTCACCGCTCCATGTTGCTGGTCCACTTTGGTTGACTAATTGGCTTGCCAGCTGTACCTGCCACGGATTGGTCGACGTCGATAAATATCCCGCGTCGCTCACGGCTGTGAAGTAGACTTTTTTACCCGCTTCTGGCGCACGCAGCCATACTACGCGGTCACCATTGCTCAACTGCCACTGCTCGACCTTCTGCGCGGCGAAGGTCTTCACCGCCGTGCGTTTCCCACTTTGCGTTACAACAGGCAGTTCAGGGATGACTTTCTCTTTTTCTGCCTGTAACGGTGCCAGCGTCGCGGCCGCCCACTGTGCCTGTAACTTACGAATCGCATCCGGCGTCGGCAACGTGAACGGCGTCGCGCCCGGCACGCTAAACTGTACCAACGTATCCGGTGACGCTAACCAGCGTTGCAAATGGCGGTTCACGTCTTCTGCCGTGATGGTATCCAGTGCTTCTAGCGCGTCTTTACCGCGCTGCTGGCTGCCGACATAAGGACGATCCTGCTGCCAGACAATGGTCAACTGCTGAACCCAATCGGAGAACTCGCGTACTTCCTGCTTGTTAGCCATACGCTGCGCGACTTCACGAATGTCAGAGATGATCTCTGTAATATCCTGCTCGTTTAACGGATAGCGTTTAAACCGCTCAATTTCTTTCAGTACGGCAGACATCGCCGCGTCATGGCCACCCGGCATCACATTCGCGAAGAAGCCCAGCGCTGCCGTGGTTTTCCCAATATCCGATTTACGCACGACCAGGCTACTGGCGTCTTGCGGCAGTTCCGCCTGTTGTCGACGAACCTGGCGCAGTAACGCAGACATCGTGATTTGCGTGAGCAAGCGGTGGCGATATTCAGGTTGACCGAATGTGTCTTTATCATTGAAACGATAGACAAATGACACCTGGCTGCTGCCACTTTGGCTATCCTGTAAACGCGCGACTTTGAGCTGCGGTTTCAACAGCGGCTCATAGTAATCACGGGCTGGCACAGTGACATGTGGCAACGGCGCAAAATAGCGTTGAATTTCACGTTCTGCATCCGCAGGCGTGATATCACCAATAATCATCAAACGCATATTCGACGGGTGATACCAGCGTTGATAGAAATCTTGCAGTACGCTGGCTGGCGTGTCGTTAATCGACGCTTCCGTACCAATCGTCGGACGGGAAGGATAACGAGAGTCATGGCGAATCGCCTGTACGCGCTGCTGATTCATGCGTTCCGCTACGCCCAGCTTGCCACGCCACTCTTCCAGAATAATTTTGCGCTCATCGTCGAGATCGTTTTGCAGCAGCTTGGCATGGCCCGTCATCTGGCTCAGCGCCTGTAGCGTCGTGCCCAGATCGCGATTCCCTTTCGGCGGACTCATCATGTACATGGTGCGCTCGTAGTTGGTCACGGCGTTATAGCTCTGACCGCGTACCCACCCCTGCTTGTGCAGTTCGGTACTTACGCCTTGAGGAAATGCCTCGCTGGCGCGGAACACCATGTGCTCCACGATATGCGCCACGCCGGATTCGTTGTCGTTCTCATCAATCGAACCGACATCAACAATCAGGCGAATATCGACCCGCGATTTCTGCCCTTCCAGCGGCACGAGGATGTAGCGAAATCCATTCGCCAGCGTCCCATCTTTAAAAACCGGCAGCGGACTTTTGATTTCTTCGGCCTGACTCACCAGACTCCCCGCTAACAGGCCGACAGCCGTTAGCGATAACCAGCAACATTTCTTCCAGTTCATAACAACCTTTTCGTTTTTATTTTTGCCTGTAAGGCAATTTCTGAATGCATCAATGCAAAATGCCCCGCCATACGTCAGCATGTGACGTATGGCGGGGCATAGGATTTACCAGGTGTAAGCGACACCAAGCCAGAACTGACGGCCGGGTTTGTAGGTGACAGTGCTGTTAGTAGAACTCACCTTCTGCTGAGTTTCTACTACGTTATCCAAAACGTTCAGCACATCCAAAGTAATATCCAGCGTCTGAGTTTTGTATACCGGTTGTGAATAGGAAAAACGCCAGTCGTAGGAGATAAAGTCATCGTATTGAGTTGAGATATACTCTATAGCGCTTCCTGTAAAGCTAGGATCCGCGCCGCACGCTGAGCTCCCGCCAGGACACACCGTCGCCGATGATAAGGTAGTATACCCTTTGTAACCAGAGGTATAGCCGACGCGCTGCCCCCAGTTGAGACGAATCGCTGGGAAGTAAGTATCTACATTCAGGAAGGCAGTCCAGGGCGTATTGAAGTCCATGGCATCCATATCGCCTTTATACATTAACTTATTGTCAACAATCACCCGACTCTCATCTGAATTCACATCATCGTAATAAGCAATTGAGTTAGCTTTATTTTCTGCGATACCCGCTCCAAATTTCCAATTCACTTCAGCAAAACTGAAGCGGTGCGGGCTAATTGGCTCCACTTCCAGAGACAATGTATTCCCTTCCGTCCGGCCAGCATTATTCATTACACGGTAGCGTTGCCCATCAACGGTCATTGATTCAGCACCAAACTGATCTTTTCCCTTACGATTAACCCACTTTGCCGTCCACACCGTATTCATCACACGCTGTGATAACCCCAGTGTTATTTCGTCACTGTAAGGCGTGTTTAAATCAGAAATATCGTAGTCAAGACCCGCAATTCTTGCAGGGTTGGAAACCCATGGATCGCTGGCTGACGTACGGTTTTGAATAATATTCGTGTTAATCCCCTGACGCAGCTTATACGACAGCATATTCGCGCCATAATAGCGATTCGCCCCACCAAACAGACGTGTTGACCGGTCGCCGAAGACATCATAAGAGGCAGAAAAACGGGGCGCGAAATTCAGGTTCTCCAGAAAATCATCATAACTAGCACGCACTCCGGGGGTCACTTCTACACGGCCAAAAGAAATACTGTCCTGAAGGTAAACGGCGTAATTAGTATAACTTCCCTCAACGGTACGTTCTGGATATAGAGTCCGGCCTTTGAAATATTGTTCCCCGGCAATACAATAGTCATCCCCAGCCTGACACACTGTATTTTTATCAAAAGTTGGTCTTGCTCGGCTTGAGCTAACATCGCTAAAGCGGCGGTATCTTGTATTATAAGAATCAACTTGCCAGCCTAAATCTAACTGATGCTGGGTTCCCCAAATTGCTAAAGGGTTAAGCTCATAGTCCTGCTTTAATGTAATTGTGCTTTTTTCTGTTGCAAACGTTCCGGATCCGCCTATTAATGAATTTTGATAGCTACCAGCAGGAATAGAACTAACCCAGTCAATTTTTTCGGAAATAAAATTATCCCTTGTACTGTAACGATTCCATGTCTGAAAAGAATTTGACTCATGTTCAATTTTATTTTGTTCAGACTGATATCCCGCCAAGCTGATCACTTTCCCCCAGTTGGCATTGTGCTCCCACTCCATATTAAAACGGTAACCACCACCAGTATTAGTGAACGAACCGTTTTTAACATCTCGTTTATAATATTTTGATTCGTGCGGAGAATACATGCCCATCATGCGAACAATATCACCATTATCCGCCAGATAGACGCCTTTTAGCAGGTAGGTTTCACTCACTCGCTCCTGATCGTCCCACTGTTGCAAATACTGATGATAATAGGGAATATCTGACTGCTGACGGTTATAGGCAAAAATAAAGCCTGCTTTATCACTCAACGGCTGATTAAAGGTGGCTGAATAGAACTGCTTCTTAAATTTTGGTTGATAGTACAAGTTAGTAGCAGAATAGAAGTTTTCGCTAATGTTGGAATCAACGTGATAACTCGTCCAGCTATCGTTCGAGGTACGGTAAGAAACCTTGCCAAATACATTATCCAGTTTAGGATCCATCAGTTTGGCATCCACCACACCGCCAGTAAAATCACCGTACTTAGCGGATATGTTGCTATCAAATACTTCCAGCGACTCAATCAGCTCCGAGTTAATCCAGAATGACTGTGTCCCCCCCGCAGGTAGATCTGTCGCATTGTAACCATCAGGATCGCCATCTAGCTGCCCCTTATTGGCTCCGGGGTTGATATTGCTATTATTCGATAGCCCATCGATCATAAAATTATTGTTATAAAATTTCTCGCCGTGGAACGAGACGTTCTCTGGAGCCAACTCGCCCGGCGTATTGCTGCTATTCGCTGTGTTCGAGAACTGCACAGCAGCGTTATTCTTTAATAACTCCGGTATCGAACCGTTTCCAGTAGGCATCTTTTTAATCTGCTCAGCATTAATAATCTGCGTCCCCATGGACTGACTCGTCGGGGTTGAGCGAACTAAAATCGTATCTTCACCATTTGCCGAAGAGGAATCACCCTGCTGTTCTTCTTCGGTTTCTGTCTTGTTTTTCTGCTGATTTTCATCGGCAGAGGTATTATTTTGCTGTGCGAGTGCAGGCCCTGATAATAATGACAATAGCATCATTAAATAGACGTTTTTATTCATTTATTCAAAATCCCCAGTGAACCTTATCATTTTAAAAATAAAATTATTTTTGTAATTACCGCATGTAACATGTATTGCTAATCATCAACCTGAATATGACCATTCAGTTTAAACACGATGGAAACCACCTGATTCTCCACCGGTGCCTCCGTGCGATAGCGCCAGCGCGCCATGTCTTTCATCACGTCATCGCCAAATACGCCGTCTGGCGTTTCAGACAGAATCTGTACGTTAGTGACCGTACCGCTGCCGGTAATATCGAATTTGACGCGCACTTTTCCTTCCACGCCCAGCGCTTTTGCCCGAGCGGGATAATTCACGCGGCGATGTAGCGCTTTGAAATTTTGACTATTGCTTTTCCCAGCCCCACGAGCCGCCTGACCGCTATCGCTTTCTCCAGCCTTAGCGGTTGCTGCACTCCCCGGCATCCCAACCGAAGATGGCATCGGAGAAGGAGCATCACCGGTTTGCGCTGTCGCTACGGGAGACTCACTCTTCTTCTCGGTCTGTTGTGTCCGCTGCGTTCTGGCCTGCAGCTGTTCTTTCGGCTTCTCTTCCGGTTTCTTTTCAGGCTGTTTTTTCTCACGCACGGGCGGCTTTTTTTCCGCAACGGGTTTGCGCTCAATGACAGGCTGTTTAATTACGGGATTAGGGTGTTCTGGTAACGGCGTTAAAATCGGCATCACGACGGGAGTCGGTTGAGCAACAGGAGGATCGGCTACGGGTGGCGACGTGTCGGCAGCCTGTGACATCGCAGCAGCCATCATGGTCACCTGCATGCTGCCGCCCGCGTTTCCTGCCATATCTTCAATGTTTTCTTTTGGGGAATAGTGCAATAGAAAGAAAACTGCCAGTAACGCATGCGCCACACAGGACAACACAAAAAAGGCCAGCGAACGCCAGTTAGGCACATCGGCGGTCAGCGCTGAGGTTGGATAGGAATGAGCAAGAGGACGAGAGCCCAGCAATACGCTGCGGCCAGTGCGGTTCGCCCCCAGCAAAGCCCCCTGAAGATTTTCACGACTCACTATCCAACTCCATCTCTAAACTTCAACTTCCTGGTGTCAGTCGTGCAATCACAATCTTCCAGGCGATAAAATGTCAGCAAGATCGGAACACGAAAAAACATGTCAAGGCCGATCGGAAAACATTAATAAATAATAATACAAATGAGAATCGTTTTACAAATGAAAACTATTACCCGCAAAGTCTAACTAACTGCATGCAACATCATTACAAATCACAGTAACGCATTGAGGTTAAATGAAAAAAGTGCGCTAACAGAGGCGCACTTTTACTAAAAGGGGGATAATTCGGAGGGAGAAACGGTTCAGGGATAGCGGTTTAGCATCAACGCAATAGCGATCAATATTCCCGATCTTCAATCAGGCGTTTTCCCAGCGTGATGCAGTCAACGATCTCATAGTCGAGTTTTTCGTACATGCCGATGACAGCATCGTTGTCTTCGCGCACCATCAGGTGAATCTTTGGACAGCCGCGGGCAATGAGTTTTTTCTCCAGACGGCTAATCAACGCATTCGCAATGCCGCGCCCGCGAAAATCAGGATGTACGCCCAGATAGTATGCCGACCCACGGTGGCCGTCGTAACCGCCCATCACCGATCCCACGATTTCGCCGTTCACCTCTGCGACCAGAAACAGATCGGGATCGTGATTGAGCTTACGTTCGATGTCCATTTCAGGATCGTTCCACGGGCGCAGCAAATCACAGCGTTCCCAGAGGGTGATCACGGCTTCAAAGTCATCCTGCCTGAATATGCGGATTTCCATCACAGTCGCCATTTTGCAATAAGGTAAATCGTGATTATCGCGTGATTTTTATCAGACGCAATCTCAAATTGCGCGCCGCCGTCAGGAATCACACAACAGGTGACCGGGGATCGATTTTATTGATGGTATACTGCCCGCCTTTATTATTGTGCCCCATCGCCAAAGAAACGAGATGCCCACTATGTCTGACGTCAATGCGGTAAAACATTTTTTGCTTAGCTTACAGGAAGATATCTGCCAGCAGCTTGCAGCGATCGATGGCGAAGCCGATTTCGCCAAAGATGAGTGGCAGCGTGCCGAAGGCGGCGGCGGGTGCAGTCGCGTGCTGTCCGGCGGACGCATCTTTGAACGCGCAGGCGTAAATTTTTCTCATATCATCGGTAAGTCGTTGCCGCCTTCAGCCAGCACCCATCGTCCGGATCTGGCAGGCCGCAGCTTTCAGGCGATGGGCGTGTCGCTGGTAATTCATCCGCTGAGCCCTTATATCCCCACCAGCCACGCCAATGTGCGCTTGTTCATCGCAGAAAAACCGGGAGAAGAGCCGGTTTGGTGGTTTGGCGGCGGGTTCGATCTTACGCCCTATTATGGTTTCAAAGAGGACGCGGTGCACTGGCATCAAACCGCTCACGACCTGTGCCAGCCGTTCGGTGACGATGTGTACCCGCGCTATAAAAAGTGGTGCGACGATTACTTCTTCCTGAAGCACCGTAACGAAGCGCGCGGTGTCGGCGGACTCTTTTTCGACGATCTCAACGAGCCCGATTTTGCTACCAGCTTTGCCTTCATTCGCGCCGTTGGTAAAGGGTTCCTTGATGGCTATCTGCCCATTGTTGAACGGTGTAAAGATCTGTCTTGGGGAGAACGCGAGCGTGAATTCCAGCTCTATCGTCGCGGCCGCTATGTGGAATTTAACCTGATTTGGGATCGCGGTACGCTGTTTGGTCTGCAAAGCGGTGGACGAACCGAATCAATTTTGATGTCCATGCCACCGCTGGCACGCTGGGAATACCAGCATCAGACTGAACCGGGTAGCCCGGAAGCCCTGCTGTATCAAGATTTTTTACCGGCCAGAGACTGGCTGGCAGAAAGTCACACGCACAACAAGGAAGCATAAGTCATGCAGATTTGGGTCGATGCCGACGCCTGTCCTAACGTCATCAAAGAAGTGCTATTTCGCGCGGCGGATCGCACACAAACACAGGTCACGCTGGTTGCCAACCAGACTATAAAAGTACCGCCGTCGCGCTTTATTCGCACGCTGCGTGTCTCAGCAGGATTTGACGTCGCCGACAATGAGATCGTGCAACGCGTTGAAGCCGGCGATCTGGTGATCACTGCGGATATTCCGCTGGCATCGGAAGTGATAGAAAAAGGCGGCATCGCGTTAAATCCGCGCGGAGAGCGCTATACGCCGGATACCATTCGGGAACGGCTGAACATGCGGGACTTTATGGATACCATGCGAGCCAGCGGGATACAAACCGGTGGCCCCAGCGCATTAAACCAGCGGGACCGTCAGCAGTTTGCTAATGAGCTGGACAAGTGGTTGCAGCAGGCGAAAAAGCCATAATGACCTGAAGCTCTCGCCATCCCGCGTTTGCTGCTTTTAACAGGCAAAGCAGGATGGCGATACTGACTTAGCGATACACTGGCAGCAGATCGAGGCTGGAAAGAATGTGTATCAGCGCGGTGCCGATACCAAATAGCAGTACCAGCGCAATCATCGCATTACCACCGCGCACGCGAAACATCGGGCTACCGAAGCGGGCTCGCGATGCACGAGCCAGCAACGCAGGCGTAATCACCGCCCACACCGTAGCGGCAAGCCCCGCGAAGCCAATCGCATAAATAAAGCCGTTCGGATATAGCAGGCCACCGATGACTGGCGGCAGAAAGGTCACCAGCGCTGTTTTGGCTCTCCCCATTCGGCTATCGTCAAACTTCAGCAAATCTGCCAGATAATCAAACAGCCCCAGCGTCACGCCGAGAAACGAGCAGGCGACGGCAAAGTTGGAAAAGACAGTGAGCAGCACGTCCAGATAAGGGCTGTTCAACACCCCACCCAACGCCTGCACCAATACATCGATATTACCGCCCCGCTCGGCAATCCCGATAAAGTCAGGACGGGCAATGTTTCCCATCGTGCCAATCAGCCAGATGGTATACATCACCAGCGCCAGCAAACTGCCAATAAACAGGCAGCGCTTGATGATCTGCGGTTCACGGCCATAGTGCTTCACCAGGCTGGGGACATTGCCATGAAAACCGAAAGATGCCAGGCAGAATGGCAACGTCATCAGCACATAAGGCAGATAGCTGGGTGCCGGTTCCGCCACATTCAACAATACCGTTGGCTTCACATTCCACAGCAGGCTGCCGAACGTCATGAAAAAGGTCAGTACTTTCGCCGCCAGAAAAAAAGCAGTCATGCGGCTCACTGCCGCGGTGCTCCACCATACGGTCAACGCGACAAACAGCGCAAACAGGAAGCCGCCAATGCGTGCAGAGAAATCAACCGACATCTCAGCAAGCGTGTGATGGATGATTGAACCACTCGCCGAAATGTAGGCGTAAGTCAGGATATAGAGGACAAAGGCGATCGATATGCCGTTAATGACATTCCAACGCTTGCCCAGCAAATCTTTAGTCAGCGTATCGAAGCTGGAGCCGGTCGGATAATTAAGGTTCGCCTCCAGTATCATCAATCCCGAGTGATACATGCAAAACCAGGTAAATACCAGCACGGCAAATGACCAGAAAAACCAGGCCCCCGACATCACCACCGGCAGGGAAAACATCCCGGCGCCAATAATCGTTCCTGCAATAATCATCGACCCGCCAAACAGCGAAGGAAGACGCTTTCCTGTACCGTTTTTTTCTACTGTGTTCTCGTTCACTGCGCGTGTTGCCATAACCGATAGTTGCTCGTTGTTTTTTATCGAGTCCGGGGAAGCCCCCCTAAAGACGAGACGGGATCATGGCACAAAACGAAAATTATTCCATTGATTCATATTAGCTAAGCGACTATTTGGTCGATAAGCTGAGAGAATAAAAAACCCAGCCAACAATCGACTGGGTTTGTCTGTATTAATGTAAATAACTTACAGCGGCTGAGTTTGTGCTTCCACCACCGCCAGCGCCACCATGTTCACAATCCGGCGTACCGAAGCAATCGGCGTCAGGATGTGTGCTGGTTTCGAGATCCCCATCAGTACCGGCCCTACCGTCACGCCTTCTGAAGACGACACGCGCAGCAGGTTATAGCTGATACGCGCAGACTCCATATTTGGCATAATCAGGATGTTAGCCGAGCCTTTCAGCGGGCTGTCCGGCATTTGCTCGCGGCGGATGGCTTCGACTAGCGCGGCGTCGCCGTGCATCTCGCCATCGATCTCCAGTTCCGGTGCCAGCTTGTTGACCAGCGCCAGCGTTGCACGCATCTTCTGCGCCGTCGGAGAATCCGACGTGCCGAAGCTGGAATGCGACAGCAGCGCGACTTTCGGTTCGATACCGAAACGGCGTACGCTTTCTGCCGCCATCAGCGTGATTTCTGCCAGTTGTTCCGGCGTTGGATCCGCATTGACGTAGGTATCAGCGATAAAGGTATTGCCGCTCGGCAGCATCAGCGCGTTCATCGCACCCGCCGCATGTACGCCTTCGCGGTAGCCGAACACTTTCTCAACCACATCGAAGTGCTCTTCATAGGTGCCAATCGTGCCGCAAATCAGCGCATCCGCTTCGCCACGGTGAACCATGATAGCCCCGATCAGCGTTGGGTTGCCGATCACCGCACGCTGCGCTTTTTCCTGCGATACGCCACGACGCTTCATCAGTTGGAAATACTCGCTCCAGTATTCTTTGAAGCGCGGATCCGATTCGTTATTGACCACTTCGAAATCTTTACCGATGGTCAGCTGTAGTCCCAGTTTTTGCAAACGCATTTCGATGACGCTCGGACGACCAATCAGAATCGGGAACGCCAGACCCAGCGTCACCAGCTCCTGTGTGGCGTGCAGCACGCGCGCATCTTCGCCTTCCGCGAATACCACGCGTTTCGGCTGCTGACGCGCCTGCGCGAAGATCGGCTTCATAAACAGGTTAGTTTTGTAGACGAACTGGGTCAGTTTTTCGATGTAGGCATCGAAATCCTCGATCGGACGCGTCGCCACGCCGGAATCCATCGCTGCCTTCGCCACCGCCGGTGCGATCTTGATGATCAGGCGCGGATCGAACGGTTTCGGAATCAGATACTCCGGGCCGAATGACAGCTCCTGATCGCCGTAAGCAGATGCCACCACTTCACTCTGCTCTGCCAGCGCCAGATCGGCAATCGCGTGCACGCAAGCCAGCTTCATCTCTTCGTTAATCGTGGTCGCGCCCACATCCAGCGCGCCACGGAAGATGAACGGGAAGCACAGCACGTTGTTCACCTGATTCGGGTAGTCGGAACGGCCGGTACAGATAATCGCATCCGGGCGCACTTCCTTCGCCAGCGGCGGCAGAATTTCTGGCTCCGGGTTTGCCAACGCCATGATCAACGGACGCGGTGCCATGGTTTTCACCATTTCCGGCGTCAGCACACCAGGACCGGAGCAACCGAGGAAGATGTCGGCATCCGGGATCACGTCAGCCAGTTTGCGCGCGCCGTTATCCTCCACCGCATAGGCCGCTTTAGTTTCTTCCATATTTTCGTCACGACCGTGGAAAATCACGCCGCGCGAATCACACACCACGATGTTGTGCTTCTGGAGACCCAGCGCCACCAGCAGGTTCAGACAGGCGATAGACGCCGCGCCCGCACCGGACACCACCAGACGCACATCGGAAATATTCTTCTCTACGACGCGCAGGCCGTTCAGAACCGCAGCAGTACAGATGATCGCTGTGCCGTGCTGATCGTCATGGAAGACGGGAATCTTCATGCGCTCACGCAGCTTCTTCTCGATGTAGAAGCACTCCGGTGCCTTGATGTCTTCCAGATTGATACCGCCGAACGTCGGCTCCAGCGCGGCGATCACATCGATCAGCTTGTCTGGATCCAGTTCATCGACTTCGATATCGAAAACATCAATGCCGGAGAATTTTTTGAACAGAACGCCTTTACCTTCCATCACCGGCTTACCGGCCAGTGCGCCGATATTGCCGAGGCCGAGAACGGCCGTTCCGTTAGAGATCACGGCGACCAGATTGCCGCGCGCGGTGTATTTGTAGGCAGCCAGCGGATCTGCCGCAATTTCCAGACAGGGAGCCGCAACACCGGGAGAATACGCCAGCGCCAGATCGCGCTGCGTCGCCAGCGGTTTAGTCGGGGAAACCTGAATTTTGCCGGGGATCGGATACTGGTGGAAATCAAGGGCGCTTTGCTTTAGCTGTTCATCCATCTTATGTACCTTTTCGGTTTTGTTGTGTTGTATCTGTAGGGTCAAGAGTACCCAGTATAGTGTTTGCGTATGGCTAAACTACCGAGGATGGCAAAAACTGAGGGGGAATGCTGGTTAATATAGTTATTTTATTTGACGGTTTTTTGTTCAATTTTCAGCTAGCGTCGAAGACAGCAGGCGGGATAATTGAGAGAGACTCAGAGAAAACGGGGAGGGGCGTCACGTGATGCAAACACACCACGCAACAGAGAAAGAGAGGTTACTGCGTCATATTCAGAATAGTACGAATGTTGCCTGCACTGGTGGCGATAATATCGATGGCTCCGGTGCGCAGCGCGCCGAGAATCGCTAAGGCTTTGGTATTTTCAGAAGCAATCGCAATCACACAGGGGATTTTGTGTAGCTCTTCAATACTCACGCCAATCACCCGTTCGTTCATCACCGTATCCACATGCTGACCCTGCGCGTTAAAGAAGTCATATCCGGCGATATCCCCAATCACGCCCTGATTGAGGCTGGCATCAATAATTTCATGCGGGGTGAACCAGCCGAGTTTAACCATGTAGCTGTTCTCATTCATATCCCCAATGCCCACCAGCGCGATATCGGCCTTGCGCGCTCGATCCAGCGTTTCCTTAATGGTGCCGTTCTGCATGAAGGCTTCTTTGAGCGCCCGGTTTTCGACATAAGCGGGTGAATACAGCGTTTCGCTGCTGCCACCGAATTTCTTTGCTAGACGGCGACTGATATGGTCGGCGTTAATCGCATCACCGGGACGGTGTGTTCCGCCGATACCGCAGATAAAGCGGCAGTTACGTTCCGTCACATTGCTCACATGGTCGGCGACCGCCGCCACATTACGCCCCTGCCCAACGGCGACCACGGTATCGTCTTTCAACGACAGCGCCAGATAGTTGGAAACCAGTGCCGCAACCTGCCGACGCTGCTCCTCTTCATCCTGATGATCGAGTGCAATCAGCGCACGCTTGATCGAAAAGCGCTCCAGCATCTGCTGTTCAAGACGCGTGCTGAAGACCGGATGATAGCGCACGGTAATTTCAACAATACCTTCTTCTTTCGCTCGTTTCAGCAAACGCCCGACTTTGATACGCGAAATACCGAATTTCTTGGCGATCTCTTCCTGAGTAATTTCGTCCTGATAATAAGCAACGGCGATTTCAGTCAGAAGTTCGCTTTCCTGAGATCCTGATTGTTTTTCCATCTGGTCACATTTTCCTTACGCAAGGGGATCGGTTTATACAGACGCTGTGTCTACAGATGAAAACCGTCGCAATGAATAATTGTTACACGCTGGGAGAAGAGGCTCAAGCCCAGCGAGATTATCCCTGATGGTGGCGCAAACGGACAGAGGCAGAAGCGCCGGAGCCAGACAAAAAGGCTGACTCCAGCAACGTGACACATTACCGCTGAATGGCATCAATCTTCAGCATTTTGGCAATCACCAGATCGAGCTCTTTCTCGTCGAAAATCTTCTTCCAATCTGGCTTGATGATATTCTCTTTACCGTATTCAATCGCGATCATACACGCATCCGAGAACGGATTCGTACTGCGGAAAGCCACCGCCAGCGCGATCTGAATGTGTCCATAAAGCATAGCTTTCGCCGCGGCCTCCGGTACGCCAATCGTGTTGATGGTTTCATCCAGCGCTTCTTTCATCAACGTGCCAACCATACAGGCGACGGTTTCAACCAGCGTAGGTTCCAGATAGGCCAGCTGTTTTACCGTCACCCAGTGCACGTCAATCACCGGGCCATACATCACTTTAACCACGCGAGCTAAGGTGGCCTTCTGCTCGTCACTGCCCGCCTCATAAGAGGCGGCAACGTGCTGTGGCGCGGCCACACCGCCAAATGCATCGGCATGTTCTTCCGGCGTGAAGCGATCCAGAAACACGGAAGGATGACACGGATGGGCGACGGCATAATCGATATCATCACGCTTGGCGATAAGATTGGCATAGGCCGCCGCCGGGTCCAGTGTCAGCAACACCGCGTTGCTTTTCATCTGCGGGACAACAAGTTCAGAGACCACTTTCAAGGCAATATCAGGAACAGCCAGAATCACCACATCGCTTTCAGGAATCACCTGCTCAGCAACAGACAATTCTCTGCCTGCGGCAACCACTTGCTCCTGCGCACGCGGCGAGTTCTCGCAGTAAAACACCTGATAGTCACTTTTCTGGAAATTGGCAGAGATACGCATGCCCATTTTGCCGCCAGCGCCCAGTACAGTAATGGTTTTTAATTCAGCAGCCATGATTGTTACTCCTCGGATTTGGGATATTCAAAGAATGTGTGATGAACGGTTCGCATCGGGATTGCGCGTGTAGAGATAATTCAGGCTATGGCGCGTCCAGGCATCTTCCAGACGGCACGTTTCTTCCGCGTTGGCCTGCCACGGCAGCCAATGCTCGACGATCTGATTAATGTTTCGCTCGTTCGGACGTACGATCTGATGAAGCGCGCCGTAATCCAGCAGGCCAGTTCCCAGCAGACAGCCGGAATAGGTAAAGCCCACCCAACCTTCCTGACGGGCAAACGCAAAATCTTTGATGTGCAGGTTAACTACCCGCGAGGCCGTTAGTTCAATCACCTCACGCGGGTACTCCAGCGCGGCAACACAGTTGCCAGGATCGAGACAAATTCCCAGAGCCGGACTGTCGATCGCGTCAACAACCGCCAGCACGTCGCGCGTTCTTACCTGCTCATAAGTTTCCAATCCCAGTTGTATATTGTGCTGCTCAAACTCAGGCAGCACGCGGCGCAGCAAAGCAAGCGCCTCGTCTTGTGTTGGCTTATGTGTTGCTGTGTTGAACATGGTGCGGATAAAACGGACATCCAGCGCGCGAGCCATCGTGAGATAGCGTGTCAGGTGATCCGTGGCGAGCCCTCGTGTTCCCAATTCCAGTTGAATACCGAGATCGACCGCGCGCTGCCGTAATTTTTCCAACTCGGCAGACGAGAGTGCTTCCACCGCCGCGTAATCACAAATCTGGAAAACGCCCGCACCAGACTCTGCGGTTTGTTCCAGCATGGCTTCCAACCCCAGCGGATTCGGCACGCGGGAAGAGGCTCGCCAGAAGAACGCATAGGTACTTAATCCAATTGCCATATTTATTTCCTCTCACTTACGCCTGCGAACAGAGCGTGAAGGCTTCATCCATAATGGCGTTAAACGCAGACGGGTCATGGGCAAAGCGCCCCAAAAACAGGCCATCAGCGGCGTCACCAAGCTGACTCAGCAATCCCGGTCCGGCGCTGCCGCCATAAATAATTCGTCCCTCACGCACGCCAGCCTGTGTTGGAAAATGCTGTTTTAATGCCTGACAGACCTCGCTGATGTACGCTGTCGGGGCAGGCTCCGTACTACCAATCGCCCACTGCGGTTCATAGGCCAGTACCAGATCGCCCGTCAGCTCTTGCTTCTGGGCCAGATTCAGTGCAGCGTCTAATTGAGCCTGACAGGTGTCGATGGCTTGTTGCGTCGAGCCACGTGTCTCCTCGCCCACGCACAGCACAGGCGTTAACCCATTACGCCAGGCCGCCGCCGTTTTCAGCGCGAAATGCTCATCCGTTTCGCCAAAATAGCGACGACGCTCGGCATGTCCGATTTCGACATAGCGACACCCCATTTCATGCAGCATGGTGCCGCTCACTTCTCCGGTGAAGGCTCCGTTATCCGCCCAGTGCAGATCTTGTGCACCAACATGAACGGGTGACTGGGCAAAGCGCTGCACTACGGGCGCTAACGTCGGGAAGGCGGGCAGCACAAACAGCCGGACTGAGGGCAGTGATGCCAGCGGATGCTGTTCGGCTATCTCATGGATTTTCTGGCACCAGTCGAGTGTCTGCTGATAGCCGAAATACATTTTCAGGCTGACGCCCAGCGTTAATTTGCGCGAACTCATCGCTCACTCTCCGCTTGCGTCGCCGTCTGATGCGAAGGAGTTGGCGTCGTATCGCTGTTCAACACGGCTGACACCGCATCAAGGATCATGGCTAGCGATATCGCCCCCGCATCGGGCGTTCCCAGGCTTTTTTCTGCCAGCGGGCGGGCGCGACCAATTTTGGGTAACAGCTGTGCCGTGTCGTCAGCGGCCTGTTGGGCACACTGCGCAGCCTGCTGCCAGGCTTCTGGCAAGCGCATTCCCGCTTCGACTCGTTGCGTCAGTGCCAAACTAAAGGGGATGAGCGCATCCACCAGCGTTTTATCCCCCGGTTTCGCTTTACCGAAATGCATAACGCTCTCTTTGGCCTGACGTATACCGTCCGCCACGCGACGACCGTCAGGACGTTGT
Source organism: Pectobacterium brasiliense (assembly GCF_016950255.1). NCBI lineage: Bacteria > Pseudomonadati > Pseudomonadota > Gammaproteobacteria > Enterobacterales > Pectobacteriaceae > Pectobacterium > Pectobacterium brasiliense. Next base: position 2,185,090 of record NZ_JACGFN010000001.1, read on the forward strand.
TCATCACCCAACACCGTTCCCAGCGCATTCAACGCGACACCCCAGATTGCGCCAGACGTTCCTCCTGCGCGGTCGGCCCAGGCGTCTGCCGCACGTTGCAATAACGTGCCAGCGCCTGCCTGCCGTTCCAGCATCTCCGCGGCCTTTTCCGCCGCGGCAATCACCCCGCGCTCCATGCCTATACCGTGATCGCCATCTCCGGCAATGGCATCGATACGTCCCAACTCAGTGACGTTAGCCAGTACAATGTCACGCGCCGCGTTCAACGCCGCCGCAACACAGTGTGCCGCGGCTTTCGATGCCGCCGTCGCGGCTGGGATCACATCGAGTTCTGCCGCAAATGTCCGTTCAGCCAGCGGTTCGGCGGGAGACATACTGCCTTTACGGAATGCTGGTGCATCAGCAGGCGCACGCCAGAAACGCTCCAGTTCCTCATCGAGCCAGAACAATGTGAGTGATAGACCCGCCATATCGAAGCTAGTTACCAACTCACCGACTTCCGGATCGACCACCGTCAGCCCCTGCTCACCCAGCAGTTGTGATACGCGGCGATAAACTACAAACAATTCTTCGTATTTCACCCCGCCGAGGCCGTTGAGTACCACGCTAATCCGCTGTCTGGAGAGCGTCGTGATGCCTTGCGGTACCTCTTTCAACAGTGAACTGACCAACAGCTCAGCCAGTTCATCAGCGGTTGAAATAGGGACATCACGGATACCCGGTTCGCCGTGAATCCCCATGCCTACCGCCATCATTCCTTCAGGAACGGTGAACAACGGGTGTTCCGCGCCCGGCAGGGTACAGCCAGAGAAGGCCACGCCGAGTGAGCGGGTGCGCTGGTTGGCACGTTCGGCAACCTCAAGTACGGCGGCCAAATCATAGCCCGCTTCCGCCGCCGCAGAGGCAGCCTTAAAGACCATCAGATCGCCCGCTACCCCGCGACGCTTTTGCCATTCGTTCAGTGGCGCACTGGAAATGTCATCGGTAACCGCCAACAGCTCACACGGGATACCTTCCGCATTCAGACGCGCCTTGGCCTGTCCGAAATGAAGCACATCGCCCGCATAGTTACCGAACGTCAGCAGTACGCCACCACCATTGTGTGCCGCTCGGGCAACGCTACAGATCTGCTGGGCCGATGGCGAAGCAAACAGGTTGCCCATCGCCGCGCCGTGCGCCAGCCCCTGCCCGACCAGTCCGGCAAACGCCGGGTAGTGACCGGAGCCACCCCCGACCACAATGGCGACCCCACCTTCACGACTGCGAGTGCTTCTAACCACACCGCCTGGTACCTGACGCACTTTGTCAGCATGCGCCGCCACAAAGCCTTCGGTCAGTTCTCGGGCAAAGGCGGAAGGTTGGTTGAACAAATACGTCATATCAATGCTCCTGTGTGGCTGATACGGCTTTCGATACCCGATCCGAACGGCTGAGCAGGACAATCAACACGGCGGAGAGCAGCATCAACCCACCGACAATCATCATCGGCAGCACGTAGGTTCCCGTTACCCCCCGCACCGCACCGGTGATGTATCCCGCTGAAAATCCGGCAACATTGCCAATGGTATTGATGAGTGCGATGGCCGCCGCCGCTGACGCTCCCGTCAGGAACTGGGTCGGTAATGTCCAAAAGTTAGGTAGCGCAGCGAAGATGGAACAGGCCGTTACGGTAATCACCGCAATGGTCGCCGTCGGGGATTCCATAAATAGCGCCAGCGGAATGCTGATCGCACCAGTCAAGGCTGGGATGGCGATATGCCATGAACGACAGCCGCGGCGCGTTGCATCACGCGACCAGAAATACATCACGATGGCCGCAGGCAAGTAAGGGATCGCGGTAATTAGCCCTTTATCCATGACATTGAACGTCGTGCCGAACTGCTGTTGGAAACCCGCGATAATCGTGGGCAGGAAGAACGCCAGCGCGTAGAGGCCGTAAATAAAACCGAAGTAAATCAGGCACAGTACCCAGACGCGTTTATTGAACATCACGGTCATCACGCTAGGGTGTTTGCTGTGACTTTTCGTGGCATGCTCGCTTTCCAGTTCACTGACCAGCCAGCGTTTCTCATCAGCGTTAAGCCACTTGGCATCGGCCGGACGATCCACCAAATAGAACCAGGTAATGATACCGACGATAATGGCCGGAACAGAGACACCGAGGAACATAACCCGCCAACCGGACAGGCCGAACAGGCCGTGCTGCTCAATCAGCCAGGCAGCCAGCGGCGCACCTAACACCACCGTCAGCGGCTGTGCCAGATAGAACAGTGACAGTATTTTGCTGCGGTAGCGGGCAGGCACCCACATACTGAGGAACAAGATCGCGCCGGGGAAGAAGCCCGCCTCTGCAATCCCCAACAGGAAACGTAGGATATATAACCCTTCAATACTGCTCACCCAGGTAAACAGCAATGACACGATGCCCCACGACACCATAATTCGCGACAGCCATTTGCGCGCGCCGAAACGGTGCAGCGCCAGATTACTTGGGACTTCCAGCAGAATATAACCAATGAAGAAAATGCCAGAAGCCAGTCCGAACTGCGCCACGGTGAGAGCAAGATCGGTGTTCATGCCATTCGGTCCCGCGAACGAAATAGCCGTACGATCGAGAAAGTTAATGAAAAACATCAAGCCGACGAAAGGCACCAAACGCCAGGAGATCTTGCGAATGGCCGATTGTTCTACAGCAGATGGTGTTGTGGTGGACGGTTTTGTGGCAGATTGCCCCGCCGTTGCAGCAGCCGATACTTTACTCATACAGCCCCCTTACTACCGATAGCCAATCCCTTCCCTGTCATTGCCTCTACGCCAGGCTGTTCCTGCATTTCATCCTCTTTCGTCATTCGATACCCGGTGTGACCTTTGTTGTTTGTTGTCTTTTTTATGGTTTGCATACAGGTCTGACACATTGTTATGCCCTCTAAAGATTTAGATCATTAACACACACTGTGAACATATGAACGATATATTTGCCCTAGTCTTTTGCCTATCTCTCTGTTTAAAAATTGTGAGCATGATCTAAATATGTATAAAAAAGGTAAAATAGCGCCTTAAAAGCCGTAAAAGTGACCAAGATCACTCTTTTAATCACCATTTCCTCTCCGAGAAAACAAAAAACAAATAATCACACATTGAACATTTGAAAGAAGCGGTATATGTTTAGCCATGAAAAGGCCGGAAATGTACGGAATCAGGCAGAGAGATTCTCGTTAGCGTCTGTTTATTAATGTTTTTTTATAAACAACTTAGCGAAAGCGACATATCAGGCTCACTTTGACCCTCAGCCAGGCAGGAGATAGATATGCTCTCGATTGCAATTGGTGCAGACAGCGCCGCGATTGATCTGAAAAACACGATTACTGATTATTTACAGCAGAAAGGGCTGACGGTGACCGACTACAGCTACGATCCCACAGGGGAAAACCCGATCTATCCCGATGTTGCCTACACGCTGGCGCACGCGATTAAAGACGGTAAGCACCAGCGCGGGATCCTGCTGTGCGGCACCGGGATCGGCATGTGCATCGTGGCTAACAAGGTCAACGGCATTCGTGCCGCTCAGTGCCATGACACCTATTCCGCTCAGCGGGCGAGAAAAAGTAACGATGCGCAGGTGATCGCACTCGGTGCGCGGGTTATCGGTCCCGAACTGGCAAAAGAGATTGTCGGAGCCTGGCTGGATGCCGAGTTTGAAGGCGGTGGATCCGCACCAAAAGTCGAGAAAATCAGCTACTACGAGCATCAGGAAAATCATCGGTAATCCTGTCTGACGGCCCGCAGTTATCCCCAAACTGGCTGGCCGTCCGTCTTACTGTTCGTTTAGCCGACTTTCCGTGCAGCAAAATAGTGTTCAGTCGAGACAGCCCAACCGCAGCAATCGGAAAAAGCGCATATTATTCCACGACCTCATGGTGCAGTGTGTTGGCTCTGTTTTGCGCTGCTATTTCTCTATTTACATCAAGGAGCTCATTCATGAACCAACTCGAAGCCCTTAAACAATTTACCGTGGTGGTCGCCGATAGCGGCGATATCGACTCCATTCGTCAATTTTCACCGCAAGATGCCACCACGAATCCGTCCTTGATTTTGAAAGCCGCCACCCTGCCTCAATACCAACCGCTGTTTGATGACGCGATTGCCTATGCGAATCAGCAAGGCGGTAGCTCGGAAACGCGGCTCATCAACGCCAGCGACCGACTGGCGGTGAACATCGGCGCAGAAGTGCTGAAAAGCATTCCGGGGCGCATCTCCACCGAAGTGGATGCACGCCTCTCGTTTGACCGCGGGATGTGCGTCGCCAAAGCACGCAAACTAATTGGGATGTATCAGGAAAAAGACATTCCACGCTCGCGCATTCTGATTAAACTCGCCGCCACCTGGGAAGGAATTCGCGCCGCTGAAGAGCTGGAAAAAGAAGGGATCAACTGCAACCTGACGCTGCTGTTCTCATTTGCGCAGGCGCGCGCCTGCGCCGAAGCGGGCGTCTTTCTGATCTCCCCGTTTGTCGGCCGGATTTATGACTGGTATCAGGAAAAGCAGCCCACCAGCGACTATCAGGCAGACAACGATCCCGGCGTGATCTCCGTGCGTAATATCTATGACTACTACAAACGCCACCGCTACCAAACCGTGATCATGGGCGCCAGCTTCCGCAAAGTGGAACAGATTCTGGCGCTGGCCGGATGCGACCGCCTGACGATCTCCCCTGCGCTGCTGGAACAGTTGAAAAACAGCGATGCGCCGGTTGAACGTCAGCTAACACCGTCAACCGAAGGATTCCATCATCCCTCTCCGCTGTCTGAAGCTGAATTCCGCTGGGAACACCATCAGGATCCGATGGCCGTCGATAAACTGGCGGAAGGCATTCGCCTGTTCGCTGCCGATCAACAAAAGCTGGAAACGCTGCTGGCAGCCAAGCTATAACTTTTGGAGTCAAGCATGTCCTCTCGTAAAGAACTTGCCAATGCTATCCGCGCGCTGAGCATGGATGGGGTGCAGAAAGCCAAATCCGGTCACCCGGGCGCACCGATGGGCATGGCCGATATCGCCGAAGTCCTGTGGCGCGATTATCTTAACCATAATCCGGCCAACCCTAACTGGGCCAACCGTGACCGCTTCGTGCTGTCCAACGGCCACGCGTCCATGCTGATTTACAGCCTGCTGCATCTCTCCGGCTACGACCTGCCGATTGAAGAACTGAAAAACTTCCGTCAGCTGCATTCCAAAACCCCAGGCCACCCGGAATACGGCTACACCGCCGGTGTGGAAACCACCACCGGCCCGCTGGGTCAGGGGATTGCCAACGCCGTGGGTATGGCGATTGCCGAGCGCACGCTGGCCGCGCAGTTCAATCGCCCGGGTCATGAGATTGTCGACCATCACACCTACGCGTTCCTGGGTGATGGCTGCATGATGGAAGGGATTTCTCACGAAGTCTGTTCGCTGGCCGGCACCATGAAGCTCGGCAAACTGACTGCGTTTTATGATGACAACGGCATTTCCATCGACGGTCACATTGAAGGCTGGTTTACCGATGATACCGCGGCCCGCTTTGAAGCCTACGGCTGGCACGTGGTGCGCGGCGTGGACGGTCACGATGCGGACGCTATCAAACGCGCCATCGGTGAAGCCCAACTGGTGACCGACAAACCGTCGCTGCTGATGTGCAAAACCGTGATTGGTTTCGGCTCACCGAACAAAGCGGGTACGCACGACTCCCACGGTGCGCCGCTGGGCGATGCAGAAGTGGCAGTGTCGCGCGAACAGCTGGGCTGGACGCACGCGCCGTTTGATATTCCGGCTGATATTTATGCCGCCTGGGATGCGAAACCGGCCGGTCAGCGTAAGGAAGCGGCCTGGGATGAGGCGTTTGCCGCCTACGCCAGCGCGTACCCTGAGCTGGCTGCCGAGTTCAAACGCCGCACCGGCGGTGAACTGCCAGCCAACTGGCAGGCGGACGCACAGAAATTTATCGACGATTTGCAGGCGAATCCGGCGAAAATCGCCAGCCGCAAAGCGTCACAGAACGCACTGGAAGCCTACGGCAAACTGCTGCCGGAATTCCTGGGCGGCTCTGCCGACCTGGCACCGAGCAACCTGACCATCTGGTCTGGTTCGGTTTCGCTGGATAAAGACCACGCGGGTAACTATATCCACTACGGCGTGCGCGAATTCGGTATGACGGCGATTGCCAACGGGATTGCGCTGCACGGTGGTTTTGTGCCGTACACCGCGACCTTCCTGATGTTCGTGGAATATGCGCGTAATGCCGTGCGTATGGCCGCGCTGATGAAAATCCGCAGCATCTACGTTTACACCCACGACTCCATCGGTCTGGGCGAAGACGGCCCGACCCACCAGCCGGTTGAACAGCTGGCCAGCCTGCGCGTGACGCCGAACATGAGCAACTGGCGTCCGGCAGACCAGGTGGAAACGGCGGTGGCGTGGAAATACGCCATTGAGCGTCAGGACGGCCCGACGTCACTCATCCTGTCTCGTCAGAATCTGGCACAGCAGTCACGTACGGCTGAACAGCTGGCGAACGTGGCGAAAGGTGGCTATGTGCTGAAAGACAGCGAAGGTCAACCTGATCTGATCCTGATTGCCACCGGTTCTGAAGTTGAACTGGCTGTCGGCGCGTATGACAAGCTGACTGCCGCAGGCCGCAAGGTGCGCGTGGTGTCCATGCCGTCTACGGATGCGTTCGACAAGCAGGATGCAGCTTACCGTGAAGCGGTGCTGCCGAAAGCGGTATCAGCACGCGTAGCGATTGAAGCGGGTATCGCGGACTACTGGTTCAAGTACGTCGGCCTGAATGGCGCGATTGTCGGCATGACGAGCTTCGGCGAATCGGCTCCGGCGGAGTTGCTGTTCGAAGAATTCGGCTTCACCGTCGATAACGTCGTTGAAAAAGCGCAGGCGCTGCTGAAGTAAAGCAGCGAGGCGGTAAAATTGATGCGATAAAACCGCGATACCGTGCGCAAAAGGATCGCAAGCAGCCACATTGTTTGTGATCCAGATCAATTAATTCATCTGACCACATTGCATGACTCCAGCGCCGCATGCTGATATTGCGGCGCAACACCATAAGTTGCACCAGCCTATTTTTATCGCGGCGTGCTACTGCTTCGGCAGGCAAGACCAAAGTAAAAATGCATTTCCTCTTTTTTAGAGGTGCATTTTTATTTTGGTCTTTTTTTTTGGCCTAATTGGCGTCAACACAGGGTAAAACTATGAATTATCAAAAAATGAATTATCAAAAACTTGGCGTCGACATCCTCGCGTTAAGCGGCGGCAAGCAGAACGTCAGCAAGCTGACCCACTGCGCCACCCGCTTACGCTTTGAGTTCAACGACAGCGATGCCGTACAGGCAGACGCGATTGCCAAACTCCCCGGCGTCATCAGCGTGGTCGACCGCGGCGGTCAGTTTCAGGTGGTCATCGGTAACGATGTCCAAATCACCTATCGCGCGATTTTGAACGAGATTGGCGAGATGAACGGCCAGCGCACTGCCAGCAATAAAGAACCGCAAAAGAAAGGCGGCATTTTCTCGCAAATCATTAGCGTGATTTCCACCACCTTCACGCCCGTTATCCCGGCGATTACCGGCGCAGGGATGATTAAAGCCCTGCTGGCGATCCTCAAGCTGACGGGGCTAATTTCCGCTGACAGCACGACCTATCGCCTGCTGGACACTATCTCCGATGCAGCCTTCTTCTTCCTGCCTGTGCTGCTGGCTTACGGTGCCTCCATCAAGTTCGCCTGTAACCCGATTCTGGCGATGACGATTGCGGGCGCACTGCTGCACCCGAATCTAGCTCAGCTACTGGCCTCCGGCGGCCCCATCAGCTTTATCGGTATTCCGGTGCGGCTGGCGGACTATGCCGGATCGGTATTGCCGATCATTCTTACCGTCTGGATCATGTCTTACATCGAGCAGTTTGCCGAAAAGATCTCGCCTTCGATGATCAAATTTTTCACCAAGCCGATGATCGTGCTGCTGTTTACCGCGCCGCTCGCGCTGGTGGTGATTGGGCCTTTCGGGATTTTCCTCAACGATCTGGTCGCCAGCGGTGCGGCGATCATTGACGGAAAAGCGAGCTGGCTTATTCCGATGCTGATGGGCGGTCTGCAACCGTTTTTGGTGATCACCGGCACCGCCTGGGCGATGACGCCAATTGCCACCTCGCAGCTGACTCGCAACGGCTTTGAGATGATCAACGGGCCCGGCATGCTGGCCTCCAACATTGCGCAGGGTGCAGCCACGCTGTGCGTCGCGTTTAAAACCAAGAACAAGAATTTGAAACAGCTAGCGTCTTCCGCAGGCTTCACCGCACTTCTGGGTATCACCGAGCCTTCCCTGTACGGGGTGACGCTGAAGCTGAAGAAACCGCTGATTGCCGCCATGATCGGCGGGGGCTGTGCGGGGATCTATGCCGGGCTGGCCGGGCTGGTTCGCTATGCCTTCGTTTCACCGGGTCTCGCGGCGCTGCCCGCCTTCATTGGTGAAAACCCGATGAACATCGTCCATGCGCTGATCACCTGCGCCATTGCGATTGTCGTCACGTTTGCGCTCACCTGGATCATGGGATTCGACGATCCGGTGGATGAAACTGACGACGCACCAACCACCAATGGTCCATCTACCTCGGAAACAGAGACCGCCAAAAAACCGCAGGCAGCGGAAAGTCACGCGGAACAGCAAGCGATTATGAGTCCCTTGTCCGGCAAGCTGGTCGCACTGAGTGACATCAACGATGACGTATTTTCACAGGGTTTACTGGGACAGGGCGTGGCGATTATTCCTGACAAGGGAGAAGTCGTCGCGCCGGTTAGTGGCGAAATCATCACGTTCCTTGAGTCTAAACATGCCGTCGGTATCCGGACAGATAACGGTCTGGAATTACTGATTCATGTCGGCCTCGACACGGTGAATCTCAACGGCAAGCACTTTATCGGCCATATCAAACCGGGCGACCGGGTTAGCGCGGGCGACAGGCTAATTAGCTTCGATCTGCATGAAATCACCCGTCTGGGCTACGACCCGATTACGCCAGTGGTGATCATCAACAGCGATGACTACACCAGCGTCATCTGTACCGCACCACAGCCGATCGCACCGCTGGATACGATCATTAAAGTGAACGCCTAATCGCCCACACGGCATTGGGCGCCCTACCCGATGCCTTTTCCGTCTTCCCGGATGTGAGAGAACATATGCATTACCAACAGCAAAAACACTTCCCTGCGGACTTTCTGTGGGGAGCCTCGACCTCGGCTTATCAGGTCGAAGGAGGCTGGCAGGCCGAGGGGAAAAGCCCGTCGATTATTGATAAATGCCTGCACCCGGAAAACACCGCCGACTTCACCGTGGCCAGCGATCACTACCATCGCTTTAAAGAAGACGTGCAGCTTTTCGCGGAACTGGGATTAAAGGCCTATCGCTTCTCTATTGCCTGGACGCGTATTCTTCCCGACGGCACCGGTGCAGTAAGTCCGCTGGGCATCGCGTTTTACAACAGCCTGATTGATGAACTGAACGCGCACGGTATCGAGCCGGTCGTCACGCTCTACCATTTCGATTTGCCTTATTGTCTGGAAGCACAGGGCGGCTGGCAGAATCGCGCCACGATTGACGCCTTTGTTCACTACGCCCGCACGCTGTTTACGCATTTCGGCGACAAGGTGAAATACTGGCTGACGATTAATGAGCAGAACACCATGATTCTGCACCCCGGCGCGATTGGCCTGCCGGAAGGTGGCGTGTTGCCATCCAAAAAGGTGCTATATCAGCAGAACCACCACATGATGCTGGCACAGGCGCAGGTCATGGCGTTGTGCCACGAACTCGCGCCCAACGGCCTGATTGGCCCGGCGATCAACACCACCTCCATGTATCAGGCCACCAGCAAGCCAGAAGATGCCATCGCCGCGCACAACTGGGAAACGCTGCGCTGCTGGAGCTTTCTGGATGTCGCGGTGCATGGCCGCTACAACGCGCTGGCCTGGCGTTATCTGGAAGATCGCGGTCTCGCGCCGGAGACATTGCCCGGCGATGACGACATCCTACAGTCAGGCAAGCCCGACTACGTGGCGATTAACTACTACTCCACCGCCACCATTGCCGCCAGTAAAGGCGATGCATCGGATGTCAGCGCCCGCGCGGGCGATCAGCAGATCATGCTGGGTGAACCCGGCGTCTATCGCGCGGCGGAGAATCCGCACGTCGATAAAACGCCTTATGGCTGGGTGATCGATCCCATTGGTTTGCGTTTAACGCTGCGTAAAACCTACGAGCGCTATCATCTGCCAATCCTGATTACGGAAAACGGCATGGGTGCGCCGGATAAGCTTGAGGCCGACGGGACGATCGACGATCAATATCGCATCGATTTTATTGCACGCCACATTGAACAGATGCAGCTCGCTATCAGCGATGGTGTTGATCTTATTGGCTATTGTCCATGGTCGGCGATCGATGTAGTCAGCACGCATCAGGGCTACGGTAAGCGCTATGGATTTATCTATGTGAACCGCGATGAGTTCGATCTGAAAGATCTGCGCCGCATCAAAAAGAAAAGTTTTTACTGGTATCAGGGTGTCATAGCATCAAATGGCGCACGGCTATTTCCTGGGGAATCCTAATACTGACGCCCCAGTACACGCGGTTAAAACAGGGATAAGCTCACTCTGAATACTCATGTTGCGGGAAAACGCCCCCGCAACATGAAAGAGAAGAAATGAGTTATTATTTTACCGACGCTCCCACAGATATCACTCAAGAAACGCATGATGGCTGAACCGATAAAAGCAATAAAAATACTGAACAATAGCCTGGTGTTATCTTCCGATGCAGATAACAACGAAATCATTGTCATGGGGAAAGGGATCGGTTTTAACAGCAAAACCGGCGATATTCTCGATCCGACCAAAATTGAGAAGACCTTTATTCTCAAGGACGGCACATCGCCACGCGAATTTGCTCGTCTGATTGAGCACGTCGGGGAAGAATATGTTCATATCGTGAATAAGATTATTGATGATGCGAACCGACAGCTTCATGGTCGCCTGAGCGAACAGGTATTTTTTACGCTGATCGACCATATCAGCTTTGCGATTGAGCGCTATCGCAAAGGCATCAGCATACAAAATCGTCTGCTTTATGAAGTAAAGCGATTTTACCCGCAGGAGTTTGCGATTGCCTCGCGGGCGCTCAACGACATTAACCAGCAAATGAATCTGGAGTTACCCGAAGAGGAAGCGGGCAATATCGCGTTCCATTTGGTCAACGCCCAAACCGACGTCCAGAATATGGAAAACACGCTCCAGTCGGTCAAAATGCTGAAAGATATCTTTAATATCATTCAGTACAACTTCCATATCGTGATTGATAAAGAGTCGATTAACTACTCACGCTTCCTGACACATATGCAATTCTTTATTCAGCGTCTGCTGGAAAATAGCCTGATTCATTCAAACGATGACTTTATTTTTGAGCAGGTCACCAAAGAATATCCTGATGCCTATAAATGCAGCCGACTGATCAAAGACTATATTCACAACCTGCTCAACATCGACATTTCTAACGATGAAATGCTGTACCTGATTATTCATATCGTCCGTATCACCCCAGAACAGGAAAGCGCGCCCAATCGGCGATAAGTTGATAAGCGGTTTTCCTGCCGCTGCTGCCCTCCTCGTTCTGATGACCTCACAAGTGCAACACGCGCAAGACCCCATCCCTGATAACCCCATCTGGAGAGGATACAGCCATACAGGTGACGCAGCGATTACTGAAGATTTCATCGCATTTTTGAGTACTGAGCATGTTCAATCAATAAGGCATTGGCTACTATCATTTTCATAAGCAAATTATGGAAAATTTTTTGTGGCAACGATTACAGATATCGCTCAAAAAGCCGGGGTGGCAGCCTCAACCGTTTCTCGTGTACTTAATAACGATCCCAGCCTGTCCATAACCAAAGAAAAGCGCCAACTCATCAAGAAAATCGCCCATGAGTTGGCATATTTATCGCCTACACAACGTAAGCAGCAGAAAAAAAGGTTAGAGAACTCGCTTGTTGTCCGCTCTCATTTCAAAATGGATAATGACAATTTATTGAATCTCGCCGTCGTCCACTTTCTTACGCCCTCAGAAGAACTTAACGACCCTTATTTCACCGCAATGCGTATTGGCATTGAAAACCGCTGCCACCATTTTAATATTTCGTTACGCAATCTATTCACCACCAATTTATCATCCAATAGCCAGACTTTAGCTCAGGCGCAGGCGATCATTTGCGTAGGTCACTTTAGCGATAGCGATATCGCCTTAATCTCTTCATTAAATAAAAACCTGATTTTTATCGACTCAGCTCCCCTCGATAAACAATGTGACGCCGTGCTTTTTGATCGAGAAGCGGCTGCACGCGAAGTATTACATTACATTGTGAATAGCGGTGCTCAGCGCCCCGCATTTATAGGAAATAATGAGAGCCGGTTGCATGTATTTCAGGAAGTAACGCAAAAACACGGTATCTACGACGAGTCACGATGCAAGGTCAGTCAGTTATTCTGTATTGAGTCCGGTTATCAGGCGATGAATGAGTTACTGCAACAAAAAGAGTGGCCTGATGTCGTGTTCGCGGCGACAGACATTATCGCTATTGGCGTGTACCGGGCGATTCAAGAGAAAGGTATTGCCATCCCTAAGCAAATAAAAGTGATTGGGATGAATGACATCCCCACAGCACAACATCTCAATCCCAGTTTGACTACAATGCGACTTTACCCCACTGAAATGGGCGAAGCCGCCGTCGATCTGTTTTTAGAATTGGTGGCAGGACGCTATTACAAAAAACACGTACAGATTGGTTATGAGATGGTTTGGCGCGAAAGTTTCACACCCAACGATGCCCTTTTATAATACGTTCCCTTATCTTTCCTATCCTTACAAATATACCCTAAATAATTCGAGTTGCGTGAAGGCGGCAACCGAGCGAATCCCCAGGAGCTTACACAAGTAAGTGACTGGGGTGAGTAAGGGCGGCCAACGCACAAGCAGCTTGAAGTATGACGGGTATAAAGTGGCCACGTAAGCACACTACGTGGCCAGAGAGCGTCAATTAGCGGTTATTGTCCACAGCTGATTCCATCCCCCGTTATCATGCCATTGAATACCGGAGGCACCGTTCTCTGTTGAACGGCTGTTAACATCCAAAAGCTTCCCACTGTTCCTATTCATGATTTTATAATAGCCATCGCCAGCATCCAAAATCAGCCATTGCTGGCTAAAATGGCCGGTGTTATACATTTGAAGAATTTGTGCACCATCCTCATTGGCACTGGAATTAACATCAATGTACTTTCCGCTATTCACATTCACCAGATTGAAGTAACCATTGCCAATCGCGTTAAAATAAAAACGCTGGCTGTCCCAGTTGCCGTCACTGTATTGTTCAACCCATGCGCCGTCTTCATGCGAACCGCTCACAACATTAAGTGATTTGCCACTATGTCGATTAACAATCTTATAGCGGGTTCCATTGATGAAATTGATTTGTGATTCGGCAAACGCGTCCAGCGCTCGGGTAAATTGCAATACATTGGTTGAAACTTGCGTCGTCGCGCCTAAAGCGTAGCCGTCCGGTAACACCTTTGCATTACCCGCAGGTTCCCAATAAAAAACCCCAATTCCTTTATTTCCCGGCACTGCTTTAACAAGATTAATCGTATCCCTAATCGTCCAGTAACTGTCTGTCGGGTTGGTTTCCAAACCGCCGACTTCAACGACCATGACTTCCTTACCATATCGGCTCGCCATATCATTGAGATTGCTCGCCAGAGCGCCAGTGAGCTCCCAATAGTTTTTCCCTTCCCAGTAGGGATAGAACGAAAAGCCAATCACATCGGTTTTCCCACCGTGCGTGGTGAGGAAATTGTCAAAAAACCAGCGAGAGTTGGAATTATTATTTCCATGCGCCAGATGGCTGATCACCTTAGAGGAAGGGCTGACCGCTTTAACCGCATCATAGCCCGCATTCAGTAGCTGCGTTAAATTAGCAAACCGACTGGTACTGCCTTCCGGGAGTAAAATTCCCGGGTTCATTTCGTTGCCGACCTGCACCCATTCCGGCGTCACGCCTGCGGAAATAAGCGCAGTCATCACCTCATGTGTATGGTTATAAACGGCCGTCGTTAATTGACTCAGATTGTAGTTCGCCCACGCTGCTGGCTTTATTTGATGACCCGGATCCGCGAAAACATCACTGTAGTGGAAATCCACCATGACGCGCATTCCCATCGCTTTGGCACGCTGCGCGGCATCCACCACGCGGGTTTTATCCGTATAGCCAAGCATCGTCCAGGTCGTATTATCTTTATGCCATAGCGCACTGGGGTCGGGATTAACGAAAATGCGTAACCGTACAGCGTTTATGCCGTGATCGCGCAATATCTGTAATACATCGCGCGACATTCCTGCATCATCACGCCAGCTTACCCCGCGATCTTCTAATTGCTTTACCCAGCCAATATCTGCGCCATAAGCAAACGGCTGCGCCGCTTTCGCCAGATTGGCTGACATGAACCCTATAAACAGCATTAACAATATAGAGATGATTCCTGAATAATTATTCTTTTTCATTCATTTCTCCTTGAGGTAACACGCTTAAAGGGTATTTATTACATAAATACCCAGGTACAGATTAAAAATAGAGAGTGACACTGATAAAAATAAATTTCACAGAATAAACCAAGCAGCCATTAATGGCTGCTTAGCTAATTCTCTGAGTTTTTCACTTATTCAATAGGGTGTTTTCCATGGCGTTATCCTCGCCATGACAGACATTTTATTTTTAATTAATCCGTTTTCCATTTTCATCAAAAAAGTGCAGATGTTCACTACGGCACGTCAGCGGAATCGTTGAGTAAGGCACAATATTATTATCACCCGACAAATGAACCTTGAAATTATTAACGCCAGAATACGCACCAAAAATATAGGTAGCATTACCCAACCTTTCAGTGACCTCACTAGTGATCGACAAGCTGACGTCCCCGCCATTCGGGTCAATACTCAGGTGTTCAGGGCGAATACCCACGGTAATTTTCTGATCGACGCACAATCCGTGGTTAGCAAGATTAACGGAAAGTGTATTGAGCTTATTGATCAAGATATTCACGTTGCTCCCTTCAACCTGTAGCACTTCGCCAGGTAGAAAGTTCATATTCGGCGAACCGATAAAACCAGCGACAAAAAGATTTTCTGGCTTATGGTAGAGCGCCATCGGTGTCCCAACCTGCTCAATATATCCCTTGTTTAACACCACAATTTTATCCGCCAGCGTCATAGCTTCCACTTGATCGTGCGTCACATAAACCATGGTGTTACGCATTTCCTGATGAAGCCGGGCGATCTGTAAACGCATTTCCACGCGTAATTCGGCATCGAGGTTCGATAAAGGCTCATCGAATAAGAACACTTTGGGATCGCGCACAATGGCACGCCCAATCGCAACGCGCTGACGTTGACCGCCAGACAACTGTTTCGGTGTGCGGTCTAACAGTGCTTCTAGCTGGAGCGTCATCGCGGCCTTACGCACCATTTTTTCGACTTCCGCTTTGGGGTGCCCGTTCATTCTCAACCCAAATCCCATATTTTCAGCCACCGTCATATGCGGGTACAGCGCGTAAGACTGGAACACCATCGCAATCCCCCGCTCTGCGGGATCGCAATGGTTAACTAAACGGTTATCAATATGAATTTCGCCATCCGTGATCTCTTCCAATCCTGCGATCATTCTCAGCAACGTCGATTTACCACACCCCGACGGACCAACGAAGACCACAAATTCGCCTGAATTAATCTCAAGATTAATACGATGGATTGTTTCAATCTTATCGTAACGCTTCACTATATTTTTTAATAAAATATCAGCCATGTTGAACCTCAAACTTAATTTGCCATTGCGCGCGCATTACTTCACTGCGCCCGTCATACTTGCGATAAATTGCTTTTGCATGGCGAAGAAGATAAGTAAGCTAGGAAGAGTAGAGATAACCGTTCCCACCATAATAAGCCCGAAGTCTGGAGAATAGGCGGAAGCAAAGCTGGATAACACCAGATTAATCGTCTTTAATTCATTAGACTGGAGGACAATAAGCGGCCAGAGAAAGGCATTCCATGACGTCATAAAAACAATGATAAACGCAGCGGAATAGCTGGCTCGCATAATCGGTACGTAGACATACAGGAAAATTTTCCACTCCGCGACACTTTCCACGCGCGCCGCATCGATCAACTCTCTCGGAAATGTTTTCGTACATTGCCTAAAGTAGAAAATAATAAATGCGCCTGCCACCGTCGGCATGACAACGGCAAAATGCGTATCCAGTAAGCCAGCCTTACCAAACATGGTGAAAAGCGGGATCATTAATGCCGCAAACGGGATCATCATCGTCGTTAATAGCGCCACATAGACACGTTCACGATTCTTGCTGGAATAAATCTCAAAGGCATAACCCGCGATAGAGCACACCACCAGCGTTGACACCGTACTGATCAATGCAATCTTTGAGGTATTCCAAAACACCAGCGCCAGATCCACCTGACTCGTCAGATTGGTAAAGTTGACCAGTAATTGATCGCCAAACGTGAATTTACCCATGTTGATTTGAGTGGTGCTATTCGTGCTCGATACCACCATCCAATAGAATGGGAAAAGCGAGAAAATGCTCATCAGCACGAGAAAAATATGCATCAGTATGCTGTTAATTTTACTTTTTCTCATATTATCCCTTCCGTGCTGCTTTAAACTGAATCAGCGCCAATATTGCTGAAAAAACAACAATGACGTATGAAACCGTTGCCGCATAGCCAAAGTTCGGTACAAATTTGAATGACAAGTTATAAATATAAAGCGATAACGTCAGCGTCGCATTTGCCGGACCACCATTGGTAATATTCATGACTTCATCAAACAGCTGTAATGTGCCAATGGTTGATGTCACACTGGTAAAAAGAATAACCGGCTTCAATAAAGGTATGGTGATGAAGAAAAACTGCTTAATTGGGCTGACGCCATCAACTCGGGCGGCCTCATAAATCGATTTATCAATATTCTGCATAGCGGAAAGATAAAATATCATATTATAACCCGTCCAACGCCATGTAATGGCAATAATGATGGTCACTTTCGCCCAGAAAGGATCGGATAACCACGGAATCGGATCGTCAATAACATGAATAAACAGCAAGAATGAATTAATCACACCATCCAATTCAAACATGCTCTTGAAAAGAATGGAGTAGGCCACCAGTGAGGTTACACAGGGTAAAAAAATCGCTATTCTAAACCATTGGCGATATTTAAGCTGAGACGAGTTCAAACAAGAAGAAATAGCCAGTGATAATAGAATCATAATGGGGACTTGGATTACCAGAAACGTTAAGGTATTCCAAAGTGCCGTTTTGAACATAGGGTCACTGAATAAACGAATGACATTTCCCAGGCCAACAAATTGTGTCACCACACCACGGCCAGACTGAAAAGAAAGCCACAGTGATTTGAAAATAGGGTATATCGTCATTAAGGCAATTAACCCAACAGCGGTAGCGACAAAAGCCCAGCCGTTGATGTTATAAAGCCTATTCATTTTAGGTTTATACATCATTATCACACCATCGATTTCTGGAGAGAAATACTTGAGGGCTTGCCGCCCTCAAGCTCACACTCGCTACTGCATAATCTGATTTTTTAATGTCGCTTCGGCGCGTTTTAAAACGTCATCAACAGAATCGCCTTTCAGTAATGCAGGTATTTCAGCAGCAATGGCGTTATCAACTTCCTGGGTATACATTCCGTAGGAAACCTGTGGAATTTCAGTCACCCATTTAGAGAAATCAGCAAACACGGGCTGACCACCAAAGAACGGATCCTTTACTGCATAAGCAGGGCCGGAAGTGGCGGGAAGGAAGGTGGCGAGCGCACCGCGATCAACCAAAAGGGTTTGATACATATTGCTATCTGCCGCAAAGGTTTTCTGCAAAAATTCAATCGCCTGTTTAGTATTTTTGCCACCTTTTAAGACATACCAGCTCGATCCCCCCTGATTGGAAGCATGTACCGCTTTATCGAGGTTCAACCGTGGGATCGGCGCGACACGCCATTTTCCTTTCTGATCTTCAGCACTTTTAATGGAGCCAATCACCCATACGCCAGAAACCACACTCGCCGATTTTCCGGCATTAAAGCTCCCGACAAAACTCGACCAGCCTGAGATAGGACGTGCAATTTTCGCGTCATTAATCGCTTTAATCGTTTTTAACGTTTCTTTCAGTGCATTGTTTTTGGTGAGATTGAGTTGTCCTTGATTATCGAAGAACCATTCTCCACCGGACTGCATCATAATATGAGGGAGAACCACATCATTCATATCGTAGGTCAGCATATCAACACCGGTTTTCGCTTTTACCTGCTTACCGATCTCAATATATTTATCCCAGGTAATATTCACCATATCACTCTCTTTATATCCGGCAGCCTCCAGATAATCGAGTCGATAGAACATTCCCGCCACGCCGGAATCAAAAGGAACACCGTATACCTTATCCCCTACCGTCATCACTTTCGTTTTATAAGGTGCAAACTGGCTGTAATCGATAGCATCTTGTAATGGAATAAACGAATCAGGATAAGCCTGAAGATATTTCTGAGCATTATAATCTTCAATAAGCACAATATCAGGAAGCGAGTTTTTAACCCCTGAAGCCAACATGGTATTTAATTTCTGCTCAATATCTTCTTTACCTGAGTCGATCACTTTCAGACTAAAACTTGGATCGGCTTTTTTATATATCGACGATGCCTCATGCATTGCCGCAACATTGAAGTTAGGATCCCAGGCCCACACGGTGACTTCAGCAGCCAGGCTGTGACTCGATAAGCCCAGCGTGAGGAATGAAACTGCAAATAGGGTAGATACTTTATTCTTGATCTTCATCAGAGCAGTCCTTCTTTACTTTTTGTAAAGAGAGAATATGAGTTACTGCATAATGAAGCAACGAGTTACACCGCTTACATTCTTTCATCCGGTGATACGGGTCACACAACAGGGAGAAAAATGACTAAATATTCGATCTAAATACAAAAAATTTAGGAAAATTTTCCTCCCATAAAGCCCATACCAGCCAATAAAAATGATGAAAACAAAAACAAAAACCGACACATACCATTGAAAATAAAACAAAAAATGACAGTATAAAAAGGTTAATCAGCTCATATTAACCATAATCACACCTTCATCGTGGAATTACGCAAAAATGAAAGCGTTACCACAGAAAATCAAGCGGCACATGGGATACCCGTGTGCCGCAAAACATGCCTATGCCTTGGCAAACCAGCCGCGGATGATCGCGTGCTGTAGCAGCATGATGGTCTTGCCGTCTTTAATCCGGCCATCGTTCATCATCGCGACGGCTTCGCTGAACGGCAGTTCCAACACCTCGATATCTTCATCTTCCACGCCACCGCCCAGATTATCCCTCTGCGACTCATCATATTCAGCTGCGAAAAAGTGCACGCGTTCCGTCACGCTGCCCGGCGACATGTAGGCATAGAACAGCTTTTCCACGTTGCCGATCGCATAGCCAGTTTCTTCGATGGCCTCGTTACGGATACATTCTTCGGGCGAATGGTCGTCCAGCAAACCCGCGCAGGTTTCCAGCAGCATGCCGCTTTCGTTGCCGTTGACGTAGGTAGGAATACGGAATTGTCGTGTCAGAATCACCGTGCCTTTCGCCCGGTTGTACAGCAGAATCGTCGCGCCATCACCACGGTCATAAACCTCACGAACCTGGCGCACGACGCCACCATTATTTCTTTTTAAATCAAATGTATATTTGTTAAGAATATACCAATTATCGGATAGCAGCTTCTTTTCGACGATATCAATGGGAGACGACATGCAAACACCTCGATGCTCGATGACTGAAGGGACTTTTCGATGATAACGCTTCGTTACAATCGTTTTCATTACAACGGTGCAAATTCATCATATCCCCTTTTAGCCCCTGCATAAACGGGCAGTGCAGCTTAAACCATACGGAAACATCTCATTCAATAGACGCTAACCACATGATTTATATAACGTGAAATCCTCGCCAATCCGACCGCCCCTTCCATCCGGTATGTGTGCATCGTCTATACTGAATCTTCAGTAACTCACGTTCCGGGAAGTCAGCTGCGTTTTCGTCGCCCTATAACCACCGTCAATTCGTCATAACGCACTTATCGCAACCGCCTTCCATGATTTACGCGGATTCAATACCGCATCACTTCTCCAATAACATCATCGAGGTAGATAACATGAGCCATTTCATCTTCTCTTCACCTAGAAAATATGTTCAGGGTCGCGGCGTGTTGGATGAGCTAGGCGAGCAACTTAAACCGCTGGGTACGAAAGCGTTTCTGATGGCGGACAGCACGGTGTGGGACATCATAGGCCAGCGCGTCGATGCCTCACTCAAACAGGCGAGCATCGGCTACCATTACGAGCGTTTTAACGGTGAGGCTTCCAGCAACGAAATCACCCGTCTTGCCAAGCTGGCGCGTGATGCAGGCACAAACATCGTCGTCGGATTAGGGGGAGGTAAAACGCTGGATACGGCAAAAGCCGTCGCCGATGAGCTAAAGCATAACGTCGCTATCGTCCCAACCGTGGCCTCAACGGATGCACCGTGCAGCGCGCTGTCCGTCATCTATACCGATGACGGCGTGTTTGAATCCTACCGCTTTTACAATAAGAACCCCGATCTGGTGCTGGTCGATACCGCCGTGTGTGCGCAGGCACCCGCGCGTCTGTTCGCCTCCGGCATTGCCGATGGCCTGGCCACGTTTGTCGAAGCACAGGCCGTTCAGCGCTCTCACGCCCTCTCCATGGTGGGCGGTAAACCCACGCTGGCGGGCATGGCAATTGCCGAAACCTGCGAAACAACGTTGCTAACCTACGGCTACAGCGCCTATAAAGCCGTGGAAAAAGGCGTGGTCACACCGGCGGTAGAATCCGTGGTTGAAGCCAACACGCTGCTTTCCGGTCTGGGCTTTGAGAACGGTGGGCTGGCGGGCGCTCACGCCATCCACAACGGCTTTACCGCGATCAAAGGTGACATCCACCACCTCACACACGGGGAAAAAGTTGCCTACGGCACATTAACGCATATGGTGCTGGAGCAGCGGCCTGATGAGGAAATCGCCCACTACATCCGCTTCTACCGTGCCATCAACATGCCGACTCTGCTAAAAGATCTGCATCTGGAAAATGAGCCGTTTGAGAATCTGATCAAAGTGGGTGAACTGGCGTGCAGCGACGCCGATACGTTGAAAAATCTGGACAGTCAACTAACGGCCGAAGACGTCGCCCACGCGATTGTGGCCGTCGATGCGTTCAGTAAAACCATCGCTTAACCGCAGCCGCGGTAAAAAGCCTGACGTCAGCAAAGTCGATTCAATGGCGTCGGGCTTGGTATACCAGATGTGCCCTTCTCTCCACATCACGGCCACAAAACGTTCTCGTTGCGTCATCAACCTACTCACGACTATTCACTTTCATTTGACGAGAAAACGGGCAGGATAACGACATACTCTCTCACCCCTGAGCCATCGAATGACGGAACGTCCTCGCTATATCGCCCAATCGGATACGCTGGTTCTTGCCCTTTTCGGGACGATCGTGCTGGCGTTAGGAATGGGACTAGGGCGCTTTTTGTATACGCCGATGCTGCCTGTGATGCTGGAGGAAGGTCGCTTCACCTTCGGTCAACTGTCCTATATTGCCAGCGCGAACTACGCCGGCTATCTGTTCGGTAGCCTGTTTTTCTCTTTTAGCGGCAGCGCTTCAACCGCTCAACCCATGTTCCTGCTGTTTGCCGCAGCGGCCGCAACCGGCATTTTGCTCTTCGCGATGGCTCTGACCACCGATACGACGCTGGTCATGATCGTTCGCTTCCTCGCTGGGATCGCAAGCGCAGCGATGATGATCTTCGGTTCTTTGACTATTTTGCACCACACAAGAAATCCTCGCGTTATCGCCTCGCTCTATGCCGGGGTTGGCGTGGGGATCGTGTTGGGTAATGAATACATCATCATCGGACGGCATTACGCCCTCACCGCCGAGCCATTGTGGTGGGGTGCGGCTTTGATCGCCGTACTACTTATGTTCGCCATACTTATCCTTTCACCGCATCAATCCACCGTCGCACGGCAACCGATGGTCAATACCGATGAACCGCCTCTGCTTGGCTGGCGACGGCTTGCGCTGCTGTACGGCCTCGCGGGCTTCGGGTACATCATCATCGCTACCTATCTGCCGTTGATGGTGACCGCACTGGACATGCCGCGTTTGTCCCTGCATTTATGGTCTCTGGCTGGGCTGGCGGTGATTCCTGGCTGTTTTTTCTGGCTATGGGCAGCCAGCCGCTGGGGAACGTTACCCTGCCTGACGGCAAACCTGCTCATTCAGGGAAGCTGCGTCCTGTTGACGCTGTTCAGCCACTCCCCCGTGGCATTGATATTCAGCTGTATCGGCTTTGGTGCTACTTTTATGGGAACGACCTCGCTGGTGATGCCCTTAGCCAAGCGGCTACGCGTGCCGCACGGCATCAACCTGCTTGGGCTAGTGACGCTCACTTACGGCATCGGTCAAATTCTTGGCCCACTGCTCACCAGCGCGTTGACGAACACCCACGCTGTCGCGCCAGCCATTCTGTGCAGCGCAGCCGCACTTTTCATCGCGGCAGGGCTCTGTTTTCCCTACCGTCGTTCATTACCCTAATCCCGGAGAACCCATGCCATACGTCAACATCAAAATCACCAATGAAGGCGTCACCGCTGAACAAAAGCGTCAATTGATTGAGGGCGTGACCCAACTGCTGGTCGATGTGCTAAACAAAAACCCCAAAACCACCGTGGTAGTGATTGATGAAGTCGAAACGGATAACTGGGGAATCGGCGGCGTGCCGGTGACGGAGTTGAGGAAGGCCAGCAAGTAAGAAGGCTGGTGATAAAGGGTGTAAAGGTGCCACGCTATTCTGATGTAATAATCGGTGGCACCCGTTTTATATCCCCAACATCGTATCAATCAGCAGATACATGTTCAGTGAAACTACCAGCACGACAATGAGTTGCCCGATACGCTGTACCCATTTGCCATTGACCATCGTCCCCATCAGTTCACGGTTACCCGTGAAGGACAGCAAGGGAACCAGCGCCAGCGCAATCCCAAAGCTCAGCACTACCTGACTCAATACCAGCACCCGCGTCGGATCCATACCGGACAAAATCACGATAAACGACGGCAACATCGTCACGGTGCGGCGCACCCAAAGTGGGATATGGAAACGCACGAATCCCTGCATTACCACTTGGCCCGCCAGCGTGCCAACGACGGTAGAAGACAGGCCCGCAGCCACCAGACTCAGACCGAAAATGACCGCGGCGGCTTTACCCAGCAGCGGCTCCAGCGTGAGGTAGGCTTTATCCAGATCGGCAATATCCTGATTACCACTGAAATGGAACGCCGCTGCCGCCGTCGCCATCATGGCCAGATTGACGAATCCAGCGATGGTCATCGCAATTGCGACATCGACCTTCGTTGCCGAATAACGCTCGGCACGGGTATGGCTACCTTCATGCTGTGTCAGGGAAGAGTGCAGGTAAATCACATGCGGCATAATGGTCGCCCCCAACACGCCGGCGGCCAGCAGCACGGCATCAGAGGTTGGCAGACTAGGAATCGCCATGCCTTTGGCTAACGCGGACAGCTCAGGCTGAGAGAAGACCAGTTCAACAATATACGCCGCCGCAACAAACAGCAGCAGACCGCCGATGACCATCTCCAGCGGCTTCTGCCCGCGCTGTTGCAGCATTAAAATCAGGAAGGTTGCAATGGCGGTGAGGATCGCGCCTTCCAGCAGCGACACGCCCAAGAGCAGTTTGAAACCAATCGCCGCACCGATAAATTCAGCCAGATCGGTCGCCATCGCAATAATTTCGGCCTGCACCCAATACGCCCAAACGGCCGGACGCGGAAAGCGATCGCGGATATGTTCCGCCAGATTCTTACCCGTTGCGATCCCCAATTTGGCTGACAGCAGTTGGATCAGCATCGCCATCAGGTTCGCCCACACCACCACCCACAGCAGCGTATAGCCATAGGCCGCGCCGGACTGGATGTTAGTGGCAAAGTTACCCGGATCGATATAACCAATCGCCGCGATAAACGCCGGGCCCATCAAAGACAGTTTGACCTTCCTTGATGTGCGGCTTGTTGATTCAATAACACGGCTACCCGGCATAGTATGACCCTTCTAACACTGGTGTTTTATTACTCTCACAAAAACGATAATGATTATCAAGTGCATTTAGGGTGGTAATACCAATTCTTTTGATAGTTAATGATGATGAGTCATTCAAAACCTAAAAAACATCTTTTTTATCAAACAAATCTTAACAAAATATAAACAAAAAACCCCATGCAGGGCACGGGGTTTGGAATGAAGATACGCTGTCACTATGGTACGTAAAAAGCAGATAGTGCGTAAAAGCAGACAGAATCAGTCTTGTGCTTTTGATACCGCGACCATCGCCGGACGTAGCAAACGACCGTTCAGCGTATAGCCTTTTTGCATGACCATCATGACATGGTTCGGCTGGTGATCGGCCGAAGGTAGCATCGTCATTGCCTGATGCACTTCTGGGTTAAACGGTACGCCCACATCACCCACAACCTCGATGCCAAACTTGCGTACAGCATCCAGCAGCGATTTCAGCGTCAGTTCAACACCTTCAATCATCGCAACCAGTGATTCGTTGGACTTATCCGCCGTATCCAGCGCACGCTCCAGGTTGTCGATAACCGGCAGCATTTCGCTGGCAAATTTCTCTACCGCAAATTTGTGCGCTTTCTCAACATCCATTTCCGCACGGCGGCGAATGTTATCGGCTTCAGCACGGACGCGAAGCATATTGTCACGTTCACGCTGTTGCAGTTCGCTCAACTGGGTTTCCAGTTCTGCGATGCGCGCATCACGCGGGTCAGCTACGTCTGCCGTCTCTGGCGCGGCATCCGCTTGCTGCCCTTTTGCTGCTTCCTTTTGATCCAGGACTTGCTCGTCAGGCGTTTTCTGTTCTTTACTACTCATGAAATTCTCCGCGGTTTAGCATTAATCTCGCTAGTTGCTTATTATGGGGATCAAAATCGGGGATTCAAGGGAACCAGTCATATATTGGTTCCAGCCGCTGCCGATACACCACGCTGAGGACAAAAACAGCAATGAACACACCGCTTACAATGAACAGGCCGTTTAATTGTATTGGCATTGTCGGCCATCCGCGCCACCCAACGGCGCTGGCAACGCATGAGATGCTCTATCACTGGCTCACCGACAAAGGTTACTCAGTTCTGATCGAGCAGCAGATCGCCCGTGAGTTGAATCTAAAAGACGCACCGACCGCGAGCCTTGCCGACATCGGCCAGCAGGCAGATTTGGCGGTTGTCGTTGGCGGTGATGGCAACATGCTCGGTGCAGCGCGTGTGCTGTCGCGCTATGACATCAAGGTGATCGGTGTGAACCGTGGCAACCTCGGTTTTCTGACCGATCTCGATCCTGATCAGGCGCAGCAGCAGCTTTCTGACGTTCTCGACGGCCATTATTTGAGCGAACAACGTTTCATGTTAGAAGCGCACGTTTGCCGCGCAAACCAGCAGGACAGCATCAGTACCGCCATTAACGAAGTGGTGCTTCACCCCGGAAAAGTCGCACATATGATTGAATTTGAAGTCTATATTGACGACAAATTCGCCTTCTCCCAGCGTTCAGACGGCCTGATTATCGCCACGCCTACCGGCTCCACCGCCTATTCCCTTTCCGCTGGCGGCCCGATTCTGACGCCGTCGCTGGATGCGATTGCGCTGGTGCCCATGTTCCCACACACGCTGTCTGCCCGCCCGCTGGTAATTAACAGCAGCAGCACGATTCGGTTGAAATTCTCCTGCATTACCAATGACCTGGAAATCAGTTGCGACAGCCAGATTGCATTACCGGTACAGGAAGGCGAAGAAGTCCTCATTCGCCGCAGCGAACATTACCTGAATCTGATTCACCCAAAAAATTACAGCTATTTCAACACACTAAGCTCAAAACTCGGCTGGTCAAAAAAATTATTCTAAAATTTTATCCAGCTACTTTACTGTATATAAAACCAGTTTATACTGTATGTAATCACATGTGATTACATACAGGGGTTTATCATGCTGGCGCAACTCACTATCAGTAACTTCGCCATCGTGCGCGAATTAGAAATCGATTTTCAGTCAGGAATGAGCGTAATCACCGGAGAAACCGGTGCGGGGAAATCCATTGCGATTGACGCCCTCGGTTTATGTCTGGGAAATCGTTCTGACGCCAGCATGGTCAGGCCAGGCGCTGCCCGCGCCGACATTTGCGCCCGCTTTGCGCTGGCGGATACCCCGACGGCACGTCAGTGGCTGGAGGAAAACCAGTTGGATGACAGCAACGAGTGCCTGCTACGCCGCGTTATTAGCGCCGATGGTCGTTCACGCGGCTTTATTAACGGCACCGCCGTACCGCTGTCCCAACTACGTGAACTCGGCCAGCATCTGATTCAGGTGCATGGTCAGCATGCTCATCAGCTACTGCTGCGTTCCGATCATCAAAAGCACCTGCTGGATGCCTATGCCGATGAACCGAAGCTGCTGGTTGCTATGCAGCAGGTTTGGCATCAGTGGCACCAAAGCTGCCGCGCGCTGGCGCAGCTGCAACAGGCGGCCATTGAGCGCGAAGCTCGCCGGGAACTGCTGCAATACCAATTAAAAGAACTGAATGAATTCTCCCCGCAGCCCGGGGAATACGAACAAATTGACGTGGAATATAAGCGTCTGGCGAATAGCGGTCAGCTACTGACGATGAGCCAACAGGCCATGCAACTGCTGAGCGAAGACGACGAGCAGAACATCATCAGTATGCTGCACAGCGTAAAACATCAGCTTGGCGAACTCATCAGCATGGATGACAAACTGTCTGGCGTGCTGTCCATGCTCGAAGAAGCCGGCATTCAACTTAGCGAAGCCAGCGATGAATTGCGCCACTACAGCGAACAAATGGATCTCGACCCGATTCGGCTGTATGAACTGGAACAACGCCTGTCACGCCAGCTCGCGCTGGCACGCAAACACCATGTTGCTCCAGAAGCGCTCCCCGCGTTCCATCAACAGCTATTGGAAGAACAGCAACAGCTGGAGCAGCAGGAAAGCGACCATGACGCGCTTAGCGCTTCCGTCGGCGAATACCATCAGCAGGCGTTGCACCTTGCAGAACAGCTACACGTGCGCCGTCAGCACCACGCCAGCGAACTGGCTCAGCTCATCACCACCAATATGCGTGAGCTGGCAATGCCACACGGCCACTTCACCATTGATGTGAAATTTACGCCAGATAACCTGACGGTCACCGGTGCCGACAGTATTGAATTCCGCGTGACGACAAACCCAGGCCAGCCGCATCAGACATTGGCAAAAGTGGCCTCAGGCGGTGAGCTATCGCGTATCGCACTGATTATTCAGGTGATTACCGCACAGAAAATGGACACCCCAGCGATGATCTTCGATGAGGTCGATGTAGGTATTAGCGGACCAACAGCAGCCATCGTCGGTAGAATGCTGCGCCAGCTCGGCGAATCCACGCAGGTGATGTGCGTGACGCACCTGCCACAGGTCGCGGGCTGCGGTCATCAACACTTCTTCGTGAGCAAACAAACGGACGGTGCAGAAACGGAAACGCTGATGCAATCCTTAGATAAACGTGCTCGGCTACAAGAACTGGCACGTCTCTTGGGTGGTAGCGCCGTCACCAAAAATACGCTGGCAAATGCCAAAGAACTGCTGGCAGCCTAAAATCCACAGCCGACAAGGGCGAGAAAGGTGCATCACCGGTAAAAAAGCTCAACTTTTTTACCTTCCTGAGGTCATACAATCGCCTTGCAGGTTTCCAAGTCCTGCAAGGTCTATTATCATCGGCAACCTATGCCCTTAAGGAATGTAATCACTATGCGCTGTAAAACGCTGACTGTCGTCGCCGCGGTGGTTGTTATGCTGACTGCCGGTTGTTCCACACTGGAAAAGGTGGTCTATCGGCCGGACATCAATCAGGGAAACTATCTGGCACCGGCTGACGTTGCGAAAATTCACACCGGCATGACCAAACAACAGGTCGCTTATACGCTGGGTACACCTATGATGCAGGATCCGTTTGGCAGCGATACCTGGTTTTACATCTTCCGCCAGCAGCCTGGCCATGAATCAGTAAAACAACAGACGCTGACGCTGACCTTCAGCGGCAGTGGCGTGTTAACCAACATCAACAACAAGCCCGCGCTGGATTAATGCTTTCAATGCCGTTCGGCTGAATCAGGATAAACGATTCTGGCAGCCAGAGGCGACGCGTTAAGACGAAGCCCATAATGGGCGGGCTACTTGAAAGAAGCCAGCGCACACGCGGCTTGATGTATGACGGGTATAACAGCAGGCAAATCTGAACACTTCAGGTTTGCCTGTGTTTTTTTGTAAGGGCATTTCGATAATAACGCTCAGGAAAACGTCATGTGCCGTTCAACGACATCGTTCAAGATTTGCTCTTAGCACGTTCTGCGCGCTGACGACGTAGCTCTTTCGGATCGGCAATCAGCGGACGATAAATTTCCACGCGGTCCCCCTCTTGCACCACATCGGCCAGCTTCGCCGCACGGCTGTAAATACCGACTTTATTCACCTGCAAATCGATATCATGGCGCAGTTCCAGCAGGCCCGATGCCACAATCGCCTGCTCAACCGTACTGCCCTCTTCCAGCTTCACCGTGCGTAGATACTGGCGTTCCGGCAACGCGTAGACCACATCAACCTGCATTGCGGACACTGTAGACCTCTTTTGCTCGCTGCGTGAAAGCCTGCACCATATTTCCTGCCAGCTCCTTGAATACTTTGCCAAAAGCGAGTTCAATCAAGGCATTGGTGAATTCAAATTCCAGATGCAGCTCGACTTTACAGGCATCGGCGCTCAGCGGCGTAAAATGCCAGTCGCCACCCAATTGACGGAATGGGCCATCAACCAACTGCATATTGATATTCTGGTTGTGCGTCAGCGTATTACGGGTGGTAAAGGTCTTGCTGATACCGGCTTTGGAAACGTCCACGGCGGCGGTCATCTCCCCTTCTGAGGAGGAGAGCACGCGGCTCCCCGTACAGCCCGGTAAAAACGCGGAGTAGGAAGCGACATCATTCACCAGCTTGTACATCTGTTCAGCGCTGAACGGCACCAGTGCGGAACGACTTATCTTTGGCATACTATTTTCCGTGATTCATAAAACGCGCAAAATAATAGCACTGATAGCCCGACAGACAAAAATTCTGCGAAGCTTATCGCACGATATCATTAACCACGACACGGACGCACGACGGGGATTTCATTCCCAATGACATCCAGTATAATGACGGCACTATGACAAAGAAAAAAGCATACAAACCCGGTTCCGCCACCATTGCGCAGAACAAGCGCGCCCGTCACGAATACTTCATTGAGGAAGAATTTGAGGCCGGCCTTGCGCTGCAAGGATGGGAAGTCAAATCACTGCGCGCAGGCAAAGCAAACCTCAGCGACAGCTATGTCACCTTCATGAACGGTGAAGCTTACCTGTTTGGCGCAACAATCACGCCGCTGAATGTGGCTTCATCACACGTTGTGTGCGATCCCATACGCACGCGCAAACTCCTGCTCAACAAACGCGAACTGGATTCGCTGTTTGGCCGCGTCAGTCGCGATGGCTATACGGTAGTCGCGCTATCCATGTATTGGAAAAATGCCTGGAGTAAAGTCAAAATCGGCGTGGCGAAAGGTAAAAAAGATCACGACAAGCGTGATGACATCAAAGAACGTGAATGGAAGTTAGACAAAGCCCGTATCATGAAGAACGCCAATCGCTAAGCCACTGGCTTAACAACGGTAAGTTCTGGTATACTGGCGACAGTTTCTTGGGGGCTGATTCTGGATTCGACGGGATTTGCAAAGCCCAAGGTGCATGCCGAGGGGCGGTTTGCCTCGTAAAAAGCCGCAAAAAAATAGTCGCAAACGACGAAAACTACGCTTTAGCAGCTTAATAACCTGCTTATAGCCCTCTCTCCCTAGCCTCCGCTCTTAGGACGGGGATCAAGAGAGGTCAAACCCAAAAGAGATCGTGTGGATGCCTTGCCTGGGGTTGAAGCACTAAATCTAATCAGGCTAGTTTGTTAGTGGCGTGTCTATTCGCAGCTGGCAAGCGAATGTAAAGATAGACTAAGCATGTAGTACCGACGGTAGAGTGGTTCCGGACGGGGGTTCAAATCCCCCCAGCTCCACCACATTATGATCCGGATACGTCCGGTGAAATCCAGAAAGCCCGCACGGCACAAGCCCTGCGGGCTTTTTTGTGTCCGTCATTGTCCGACGATATTCGCCTGAATCCAGAGATTATTGGTATACGAATTGGTATACGGTAGAATATATACCAAAAGGCGTATACCAATTGCATGCGTATACCAATCACGAAGGATATCCCCATGGCACGGACAACCCGCCCACTCACCCACACTGAAGTACAAAAAGCCAAAGCGACAGACAAAGATCTGACGTTGCACGATGGCAACGGGTTATTCCTCTTAGTCAAAACCACAGGTAAAAAGCTGTGGCGGTTCCGCTACCAGAAACCCATAACCGGCCAGCGAACTATGATCGGATTTGGCGCTTACCCGGCATTGTCATTAGCCGACGCACGCGCCATGAGAGACGAAAAACTGTCTTTGTTAGCCAAAGGAATAGACCCACAGGAAAAAGTGACTAAGGAAGTCGAAGAAGCGCAAATCGCGGTAGAAAGCATCTTCATCAATGTGGCGCGTAACTGGTTCACACTAAAACAGACAAAGGTCAGCGCGGATCACGCCAAAGACATTTGGCGATCGCTGGAAAAAGATGTGCTCCCGGCGATTGAGAATATCCCAGTACAGGAAATCAAAGCCCGCACGTTGATACAGGCGCTAGAGCCGATTAAAGCCCGAGGAGCATTGGAAACTGTCAGACGCTTAGTACAGCGTATTAACGAAATCATGGTTTACGCGGTCAATACGGGGCTGATTGACGCTAACCCCGCCTCTGGCATTGGTATGGCCTTTGAACGCCCTAAAAAGCAACACATGCCGACTATTCGGCCAGAAGAGCTACCCAAGCTAATGCGCACCATTGCCATGTCTAACCTGTCCATCCCAACCCGTTGCTTATTAGAATGGCAGCTACTGACGCTAATTCGCCCGGCAGAAGCCTCCGCAACGGCATGGGCAGAGATCGATATAGAGGAAAGAACGTGGAGCATTCCGGCTGAACGCATGAAAGCCAAGCGTGATCATATCGTTCCGCTTTCCGATCAAGCGCTGGAACTACTCGACATCATGCGCCCTATCAGCGGCAACCGGGAACATGTATTCCCCAGCCGCAACGATCCTAAAAAACCCATGAACAGCCAGACCGCAAACGCCGCATTAAAACGCATCGGCTACGGTGGCAAACTGGTCGCACATGGTTTACGCTCAATAGCCAGCACCGCCATGAATGAAGCCGGTTTTAATCCTGATGTGATTGAAGCGGCGTTGGCTCATAGCGATAAAAATGAGGTAAGAAAAGCTTATAATCGTTCAACATACTTTACCCAACGTATTGAATTAATGTATTGGTGGGGTGTGTTTATTAAAAACAAAGAGGGTTAACCCTCTTTCTCGCGATATAAACTAAAACACTCTATCAAATCGATATGCTGTGCGTTAGTTAATCGTGCTTTGATATAATCAAAAACTTTTTTAACAGAAGATATCTCCCTTAAAGCTCTATTAGTCATTAATTTATAATTTTCATACATTCCAATTCTATAATATTGATTAGCCGCACGCACTAACATAGCGACCTCGGTCATCGCAGGCAGGTTAAAACGGTTTTTTTTAAATTTATTTTTATCATAATCATTAAAACAAGAAGTAAACAACTTCAATGTATCAACACCTACAGTAGCATTAAATTCATTACCCAATGAGTTATAAAGATAAGAACAACAAGCATACCAATAAATACTATCCTTCAAAAAACAATGCCTTTTCTCTGCAAAATCCCGCCACCCAACCTTATGCTCATTATGAATTAAATTATATAGGTAATAAAAGTGAAGAAGGCCATCTTTAAATTCTTTCTTTGATTGGTCAAAGATGATTTCAATTTTATCCATAATCTTCTGCAAATCAACAACTTGATTTGAATTTAACATATTCAAATATTCACTAAACCATTTCCCCACAGCTTTGTCTGTAAAGGAAACTGGATTCCAAACCCAATATTGAGCAGACATTTCCCCAATAATCGTACTAGATGTTTCCATTAGCCAGTTAACTGTTTCTTTTGTTTTACTCGTATTTTTTCGACAAAAGTTTTTTATTACATGACTTAATAAACGAAGCAATCCCGAATAGCTAAAATAAGGTTCCCCAAACCTAACAAGGCAGTCTGCCATTGGGTTATGCGCTTGAGAGATCATTACATCTAACGGCTTAAGCTCATGGACAAATGATGAACGCATCTTGTATAAATTGTCCAATGCTCTATCAAGAAAGCTTCTACGAATTGGGAAGCGTTCGGTTTCATAAAAAAAATCATCCTCGATATTATTTACGATAAATGACTTAAACCTTTTTTCGATTTTAAATTGTTTTTCATCAACAAGTACGTTTTTGATTTTATCTGATATTTCAGATGGAATATCTATAAAAATTTCTTCAAGCTTTCCCTTCGTATTTTGATCATAGTCTTCCCAATGAGATTGATATCTAGCATTTCTTTGAGATAAGGACTCGAGTGCATATACTAGCATAGAATAAGCTAAGTCAAAGTTCGTTGATAAAGACTCTTTTGTATCGCTAATTATTTTCAGCGCAGCTATCACAGACGTGAATCCAGCACGTTCGATACTTACTACATTTTTCAAAAAATCACAAAATCCATTGGCAGTGTTCTGTGAGACATTCCGATTAATCTCTACTAAATATGGAGCAACTTCTAAAGCAATTTTAGAGTGGTTTTTATTAAAATTTAATTGCGCACAAATCTTTTTCACCGATTCCTTTTCAAGTCTTGCCACGCAATTAAAATAAAACTCCCAAAGTAATATGAATTGCTGGACATAATCTTGATCACCAGCTCTAACAACTACTCCAGCTTCAATTTTCTCAGGTTTTTCGGTCAATAAATTATAATCAACCAAATAACAATTCACCCCATCATGGCTAATTTTTTTTAATTTAAAAAAAGGGGAGTTATTTTCTAATGAAAAAAACACATCAACATTTGAATAGAAAACAAAAGTTCCTTCATGCCTTTCAATTTTATCTGCATCAAAAAAAACACCTGATGATATTTGAAGCATGGCTACACCCTACACATCAACAAAATTGATGTTATAAGAATACTCCATACATAGGCATAGAGAAACAAACATTATATCGCTAATAAAATCCGCTACATGATGCTAATTTAATTCCCCCCCCGCGCGCAATGCTATCCCCGCCACGCCTGCCCGCTTTATGTAGCGCATTTCATGCAGTTGCATGGAAGCGCTCAGGCCGCGCCAGTACTGGCGCTGTAGGGCAGATACGGGGGTAAGTATTGCATGCAAATCCATGCACCGTATGCATGCACGGTCAAAAAACCGCTAGCCAGAGAAAAAAACTCGCAAAAAAGCCCGCGCAATGGCGGGCGACGTTCTGATATTAACGACAATGAAATTATAATCTGGCTAATTAATTCCATTGAGTTGCGGTTGGGTAATCCTTATATTTTTTCTGCATAGCCGGTGATAGCGGAATATCCGGCACCGGCAGATCGCGTCTATTCGATGGCTGAATAATTTCCTCTATCGATTCCAGTGTGCGGAAAGTTGCTGAGCATTCAATATTCCGGCACTGGTGATAGCGCTGCTTAACGTTCTCTGATAACGGGCGACTGGTGCGGGCATGGGCAGCATGGCCGCAGAACGGACAAGACATCATTTCGTTTTCTCCCGTTGTTCGCGTAGCGCCTGACCTTTTTTCATTCTTGTTATTGGGCTGGTCAATAATTTCTGATCCACATTCTTAATGGATTCGCTATAGAGACGGATTTCCTGTAACAGTGCTTCTTCTTTCATGTCAAAGCGATAACTCTCCATCCGGCTTTCAAGTTGCTGAGTCACCTCCTGTAGCACAACCTGATTGTCGCTTGCTGTAAAATTCACATGGTGATAGATCTGTTCATCATGCGATTTCAGGGAAAGTGCATGAAGACGTAAAGCCATACCCCTGATAAGCGGTTCTGCCGTTTCCATCGCTTTTTCCAGCTCGTAAGACGCGTAACTGCGCATCAGGGAACGGTGAGCATTTTGATAATTCAACCCGCTTTTGGCAGCAACCAGTTCGGCCAGCCCTTTATCCAGCTCCAGCGCAGCCACCAAACCGTCATACTCTTTCGCCAGCTCTTTGTGTGATACCTGCTGCAAATGGAGCGACTTCAAATCGTCTGACATCTGGCCGCCTGAATCGCGGAAACGCTGCCGCCAGTCGTTTTCCAGTAACTGGCTTTTTTCCTGCTCCACACGCTGCTGCTTTTGGGCATTCTCAATCGCGTTAATCACGTTCTGTAACGCGTCGCTGTCTTTCTGGTATTCCTCTTTAGCGCTGTTGTAGTAGTTACGTTGTTTTTCGATACGTTCATTCAGCAATGAGGCTACGGTTTTGGTCATGGTCATTTCTCCGCTAGGGTTAGTGTCTGGTGGCTATTGTGCAATTCACCACACAACCCCCGCTATCTGAGCCTGTCCTGCCATCGACCACACAAAACAATCTCACTCTTAGGCGGTTTGCCCGATTTAAAACAACTCTTTTATAAAACTATTCACTACTCTTCACCTGAGAAAAAAGAATAGATAAATCAATAAATAAAGAGGTGAACAGTTGATAGTAAACTCTTCACCGAGTGTTCACACTGTTCACTCGGTTTTTTGAGCCTTTTTTCTGGCGAGCCTGTTTTTTGAATGTTTATTTAGATTGATTTTCATCTATCAATCACTTAATTAAATTAATTTGTAAGTAAGATGTGAGCATTACCAAACATAACTAAACATTACTATCAACCTGATGAAGAGGTTGAATTTTAACCTCATTGTGCCAGATGTAGCACAACAGCCCCTTGTTGCCAGTCCTGAAAATATTCACATAATAGCGAGCTACCAGAGCAATCCAGCGCCATCCGGCCAGAGCCGGACGGACATAAACGAGGTAGCGTCACATGTTGTCAGCCACACCCCCAGCCCCCATTCCTGCTATGCCCCCGATGCCACTTCATCCAGCCAGAGAGCGCTTAATGCGCCTGCCGGAAGTGCTGCACGTCACCGGCATTTCTCGCTCGACGCTGTACGAGCTGAGCAGCCGCAAGGCTTTTCCCGCCCGTGTGCCGCTGGGTGGGAAGAACGTCGCGTGGGTTGAGTCCGAAATTCATCACTGGGTGGCCGAGCGTATCGCCGCCCGTCAACAGGAGAACCACGCATGATCACCTTAACTATCGCCGGGCAGTCGGTCACACTCGATGAACGGGAAGCCCTCAGCCTGTGCGATCAACTATTTCCCGCCATCCGTAACCCGGCCTCCGTTGCCGCCCGTGAACAGCGTTTCGGCGTATTGCTGCTGAGCATCGCACCGACGCCCGCCACTTCTGATTCATCCCGGCGTTACTGTGCATCCCGTGCCGGTGATGCGCTGACTAACTGCTGAGGCTGTTCATGACTGCGCAATTTATCCGTTTCTCCGGCTTGCCTGCCGGGGCTTTTTGGCGTTATAGTTTCGTCGCTGCCGCAAAATCGGCAGTCGGGCGTAGGAACCCGAGTTACTCAACGGCGACACCAGACGCGCCATGCGTCTTTTTTTACGTCGCAGCCTTAGCACACCTGCATAAAATGCGGCATGTTTTACGCCGTCATTGCATCCAGATTATGGTGGCTCAGGCGGGGCAGCCTTCGGGCTGGCCGGTGTTCGTTGAGGCCGGTATTCCTACCCCCGTCTGGGCTACCACCCATGAGTGTAGGAACTCCGGTGGTAGCAGTTTTAGCTACTCAACGGAGATTGCCACATGGCTACGACCCCTATCCCGTCACACCCGCAATTTACCTTCTTGTTTCTGGCCGTGCGCCGCGCCGAATTACGCGCCTTACCGCACCGTGAAGCCGTTATCGCCCCGGATGAAATCAGCGCCCGCCGTCTGCTGGCGCGGGACTATGTACTGTCGTTTGCTGGCCGTCTGCCGCTGCGGAGTACACGCCATGTTTGATGACACGCCCCTGACCCCGGAAGAGCTGACCGACCAGTGCCGCGCCCTGACGCACGCCGTGATTGAGCTGGATAACCCGATGGCGAAAGAAGTGCTGTTGTTTGTGCTGGCTGAACGGCTGGAAGTGCTGTCGTCCACGCTGGATACGCCCGACCTCATCGACGACCTGAACGATGTTGACTACACCGACACCACACTGCATTAAGGGGCGACGCATGGCACACCTTACCGTGACACAGACCGTGAAACGCGCCAGCGGCCACTGGCCGCAACTGCTCCCGGCAGTGGGTATCCGCATTGATGCCACCGGGCAGCATACCGCCTGCCCGATGTGCGAGGGCAAAGACCGTTTCCGCTTCGATAACAAAGAAGGGCGCGGCACATGGTTCTGTAACCAGTGCGGCGCGGGGGACGGCCTGAATCTGGTTGAGAAAGCGCTGAACCTGACGCCGACAGAAGCCGCCCTGAAAGTCGGCGCATGGCTGGGTGACCTGCCGGACAGCCCGACAGCGTCCACATCTGACGACGCAGACAGCGAGGCCGCCCGGCAACGGGCGGCAGTTCAGGCACAGGCAAAACTGAAAGAGGCGGTGATGCAATCCGGCAACGCGTATCTCAGCGCCAAAGGCTGGCCGGATATCGCCGTACCCACCCTACAGGGCAAGCCGCTGCGCGTGGGCGGTATCACCTATCAGCCCGGCGATGTGCTGGTGCCGCTGACCACACCGGACGGTGAAGTAGTGAATCTCCAGCTTATCAACGCACAGGGCGACAAGCGCACGTTAAAAGGTGGGCAGGTCAAAGGCACCTTTCACTGTTTCAGCGGTAAACAGGCCAGCGTTATCTGGCTGGCTGAGGGCTACGCCACCGGCTTAACGTTGCATCAGTTAACTGGTGATAGCGTGTATGTCGCCCTCAGTGCCAACAACCTGCCGTCCCTTGCCCGTGAGCTGAAAACCCGCCACCCGGCGGTTACGCTGCTGATAGCGGCTGACCGGGACGAGAACGGCATCGGCCAGACCAAAGCGGAACAGGCCGCCGCTGCCGTCAATGGCCGTGTCGCACTGCCGCCGGTGTTTGGTGACTGGAATGATGTCTATCTTACAGAAGGTGCTGACGCCACCCGCCAGCACCTGAATGCGTTTACTCAACCAGAGCCAGTCAGCCCGTTTGCGTCGCTGGGCGAGGCCGAGTTCAAGGCCATGAGCGCCAGCGAGAAAGCGGAGAAGATACGCGACCACTACCGCGATACGCTGGCGATTGACGCCTTCGGGGAAACCTTCTTCCAGTACCAGAACGGCGCGTGGAAAGTGTTGCCCTACCGCCTGTTAAGCCGGGATATCGCGGCGCTGTTTCAGAAGATACACGCCCCCTTTACCGCGTCCGGGATTGGCAGTGTGTTAGATACCCTGAAATTGATTATCCCGATGCAGGAAAAACCCCTGCGCCGGTTAATCGGCTTTCGTAACGGGGTGTTTGACACTGCCAGCGGTGAATTTAAACCGCATCGCCGGGAGCACTGGCTGAATACCGTCAATGATGTGGATTACACGCCGTTTAAGGCTGGGGAAAACCTTGCTGATAATGCTCCGCACTTCTGGCGCTGGCTGACCCGTGCCGCCGGGAGCAATACGGATAAACAGGAGCGTATTCTGGCCGCACTGTTTATGGTGCTGGCGAACTGCTACGACTGGCAACTGTTCCTTGAAGTCACCGGCCCCGGCGGTAGCGGAAAAAGTATTCTGGCCGAAATTGCCACCATGCTGGCCGGGGAGGACAACACCACGGCGGCCACCATCAACACCATTGAATCATCCCGTGAACGCTCATCGATTATTGGCTTCTCGTTAATCGTCCTGCCTGACCAAGAAAAATGGAGCGGTGACGGTGCAGGCATTAAAGCCATTACCGGCGGCGATGCGGTGATGGTTGACCCGAAATACCGCGACGCTTACTCAACCCGGATTCCGGCGGTGATTCTGGCCGTGAACAACTCACCGATGCGTTTTAGCGACCGCAGCGGGGGCGTGTCCCGTCGCCGGGTGATAATCCACTTCGGCGAAACCATCCCGGCCAGCGAACGCGACCCCAAGCTGAAAGAGAAAATACGCGCAGAGCTGGCGGTGATTGTCCGTCACCTGATGAAACGTTTTGCCGACCCAAACGATGCCCGGACGCTGTTACAGGCACAGCAACACTCCGCTGAGGCGCTGGAAATCAAACGGCAGGCTGACCCGCTGGTTGATTTTTGCGGCTACCTGCTGGCACACGGCGATACCACCGGGCTGTATATGGGCAACGCCAACATTACGCCGCGTAACCCGCGTAAATACCTGTATCACGCCTACCTGTCCTTTATGGAGTCGCACGGCCACCAGAAGCCCATCAGCCTGACGGCCTTTGGTAAGGTACTGCCTAACATGATGTCGGAATACGGGCAGACGTATCTCAAGGGCAGGACCAATCAGGGCATACAGACTAACCTTGAACTGAAAGACGAATCCGACGCCGACTGGCTGCCCAAGTGCGAAATAGCGAGGTAGACACCAGAAACGACAAACCGGCTCCGGCCGGTTTTTTTATGTGGTTTGTTAGTGTTAATCTAACTAAAGTATCAATATCATTTATGCTCTCTTTGACTACAAGGTGATATATGCCCGCTGAAGTTATACAAAACGGTGGTTTTGTAATTAATTTATTTATGGCTCTGATTGCAATTGCAGCGTCATTAATCAGTTATTTGGTCTACTCTGAAAACTCTATTCCCGATGTTGTTGTTTATATTGAGCAGGATAAAGATGCAAAGCAAATTTTAAATCTAGTAATTAAAAATATTGGGAAGGGCGCAGCTAAGAACATAGTGTTCAAATGTGAAACTCCATTGCCACAGCACGCCTTTGACATTACTGATACTGCTGAAATGACAAAAGGTGCCCTTGTTACAGGGATACCTTATTTAGCTCCCGGAGGGGAAAGGAGCATGATGTTTGGTAAATATCACGAACTGGCTAAATGGTTCGAAAATGAAAAAATAACAGTTGATATTACATGTGAAAGAGCGAGGGGAATTCCATTTGGAAATAGAAAGATAAAAAACACAAGTTACCTTGAGGTTTTTTCTTTCTCAACAGTATCAGCATCTGATAATAGTATTGGGAATAAAATACGCGAGGAATTAATGAAAATAAGAAATGAAATCTCGAAGATAAAATCTGGGAACGGTAGGTGATATTAGTTTCTCATGATTAGACTAATTAATATTATTGTATTTTAAATATCCTGATGCGTTGTGACATTGCCTTGATGTTTATTTGGCGATAAATTTAGCATCAAATTCATACTAAAGGTGCTGAATGATCATACAGCATATCCTTGTTAATGTGACTGTCAGTATGAGTGATTTCAAAAAATCACCCAATGCTGCACTCAAAGAAGCCAACGGGCAACCCGTTGCTGTGCCCACTAATGGGCGTATCTCTGGGTACTACATTTCTCCAGAGTTGTGGGAAGCGTTAACTGACTATCAGGAAGATATTGAACTCGCGAAAATTGCCTATTCAAGGATGAAGGGGAAACGTGTGAAGTTTGATCTGGATGAGTTATAAGCTGGAGTTTGAATAGCTAAGAAAGGCGGCTTAGCGTTGCATTTCGGACTTGAATCCGCCGTTCACCAAAAAACTGAAAGAGGTTTTACAAAAATCCCCGCGTCCAGCCAACCGGCTTCACGGAATGGTTGACTGTTACAAAATCAAACTTCGTTCCGCCGGCTATCGATTAGTTTATCAAGTGTTTGAGCATGAGATCGTGGTGCTGGTTTTAGTTGTGGGTAAGCGGGAACGCTCAGAGGTTTATCAAACAGCCAAGGACAGACTATAAGCGCGAATATCTTACATTCACAGCTTTTTGTCATATGGTCTATCTGCCATCAAGGTGATGAGTCACTCGTCACCTGTTCACCAACTCATCACCACTTAATTTATTGATTAATAAAAATAAAAAACCATAGTGAAGAGAGTGAACAGTTTTGTGCAAAATCTTTTTATTTTGAGATAAGCACACTCATCCCCAATGCGAATACTCAGACTATCTTTTGATATGTACCTTTTATATACTTCTTGTACGGCAATCTGCCGGAATTATGAATGTGAGGTAACTATGCCTACAACCGCAAGAC
The DNA here is from genome assembly GCF_016950255.1 of Pectobacterium brasiliense. NCBI lineage: Bacteria > Pseudomonadati > Pseudomonadota > Gammaproteobacteria > Enterobacterales > Pectobacteriaceae > Pectobacterium > Pectobacterium brasiliense. The sequence goes on from NZ_JACGFN010000001.1 coordinate 2,225,761, forward strand.
TGGAAGCGCGCATCCCTTCGGAACTCCACGCATTGATCAAACATGCAGCCGAGTTGCAGGGGCGCACAATGACGGATTTTATTATCACAGCAACGCAGGAAGCCGCTAAAAGAGCCGTAGAGGAAACTGCGATCCTGAAACTGGCAATTGAAGACCAAAAGCAATTTGCTGACTCACTGCTATCCGAATCACCGGTTTCCACTGCATTATTAGGCGCAATGCAAAGGCGTAAAACGTTGGGAAGATAAAATGAGCTTATTGACCTACACGCTACTTGCCAAAAGCCATAACAAGAAAGATTTTAACTGCGGCGTTCCTGAGTTAAATACTTACCTGCAAAAGTACGCCGGGCAGGACAGCCGGGAACGCTTTACTAAATGTTATGTTGCCGTTGATGAAAACAATAACGTAGCAGGCTTTTATACGTTGTCTTCCAGTGCAATCGACATCAGCGGCCTTCCCGAGACGATTACCAAGAAACTTCCGCGTTATCCTTCTGTACCCGCTGCATTACTTGGTCGCCTTGCCGTCGATTCTGAATTTGCGGGAAAAGGCATAGGCGGTTCATTACTTGTTGATGCGATCCTCAATGTTTCGCGCTCGACAACAGGAATATGGGCTTTACATGTCGATGCGAAAGATGAGGTTGCGAAGAATTTTTATCTGAAATATGGGTTTATTGCCTTTCAACGTAAGCCTAATTCACTCTATCTTCCTATCACAAATACCCTGTTAAAAGAATTAGCCTCATTTGAACTAGTTTGATAAGAATCCATCAGGATTAAGTACACACCAACACCACCAAAAAGTGATATTCGCGTGTACTTATCAAAGCATCATCATAGATTGAGATAACAGAAGGGTGGGATTCACAGGGTGAAATCATTAGCAAAAAAACCTATCACTTTTCTGCATTGGTATACGCTTAGGTATACCGACAAAGTCTGGAATCACACTTAAAACATTAATATCATTATGTTACGTGAATTATTCAGATTCCCCCAGCCAATTTAGATTCCGGTTATTACCAGATAAGGCCGGAAACGTGAAAAAGCCGCTAACCGCAAGGTTCAGCGGCTTTTTTATGTCTGTAAGTCCGACGACATTCGCCTGAATCCGGTGACTATTGGTATACGTTTAGGTATACGCAAACTGAGCATACAGACCAATCTTGAGCTGAAAGACGAATCAGACGCTGACTAACTGCCCAAATGTGAGTCAGCGAGGTAGTTACCAGAAACGGCAAAACCGGCCCCGGCCGGTTTTTTTACGTCCAAACACTTCAAAGGGTGACGAGTTACTCATCACCTGTTCACCAACTCATCACCCGTTAATACTTTGATTAATAAAAATAAAAAACCATAGTGAAGAGAGTGAGCAGTTTTGTGCAAAATCTTTTTATTTGGTGTCACGTTTATACCGTGATGTTGCTGCTTTTTTGATTAAGTGCTAAATTCAGTATCAAATATCACACTTAAAAGGGATTAACCATGTCCGTACAACCTATCCTTGCGAATGCTGCCGTAAGTATCAGCGACTTTAAAAAATCGCCCAATGCCGCGCTTAAAGAAGCTAACGGCGAGCCTGTAGCGGTGCTCACTAATGGCCGTATCTCTGGCTATTATGTTTCCCCCGAAACATGGGAGGCGCTGGCCGACTATCAGGAAGATATCGAACTTGCCAAAATCGCCCGTTCCCGGATGAAGGGGAAACGTGTGAAGGTCGATCTGGATGAGTTATAAGCTGGAGTTTGAAGAGCACGCGCTGAAAGAATTTAAGAAGCTGGGTGCGCCCGTGCGGGAGCAATTCACCAAAAAACTGAAAGCGGTTTTACAAAATCCCCATGTTCCCGCCAACCGACTTCATGGAATGGCCGACTGCTACAAAATCAAACTTCGTTCCGCTGGCTATCGGCTAGTGTATCAAGTGCTCGAACATGAGATCGTGGTACTGGTTTTAGCTGTGGGCAAACGGGAACGCTCAGAGGTTTATAAAGCAGCAATAGACCGACTATAAGCTCGGTATTTTAAGTGTTCGACTATCTTGTTGTGCGACATACCTACCATCAAGGTGATGAGCCACTCGTCACCTGCTCACCAACTCATCACCCTTTAATTCATTGATTATTAAAAATAAAAATCATTGGTGAAGAGAGTGAACAGTTTTGTGCAAAATCTTTTTATTGGGGATGTCAGAGAATACTTTTCTCAAAAATATCGGCTAATGGTCGAATATTGCCGTGGTATCCGGCCACGTTAGCCGCTAACCATTCCTGAACGTCGAGCTTTTCGAAAGAGACACCATAGCCACAATTAATAATCATATGCTCGAACAATAAACGCTGAGAACGTCCATTGCCTTCCCGAAACGGGTGAATCACATTCAAATCTGAATAATATTCGGCTAACTGAGTTATTAGTGCTGGACGTTCAAGGCCTTGTAAAAAATCATCATTGGATAGCTGCATAAAAATTTTATTGGCTTCAATTTCAATACGGGATACGGTGCAAAAACGTGTTTGACCTTTAGAAATATCGATACGCCGTATTTCTCCTGCCCAATCGAATAAATCCCCAAATATTTTCCCGTGCAGCCCACACCAATAATGCAGATCGTAAGTCGGTTCTTCAAATTCAATATCGAGAACGGCCAGTTCAGATAACTGACGTTCCGCATCGTCGAATTGACTGTCATCGTTGATACCGAGTTTATTTATCAGAACATCGCTATCAGGGTAGATGTAAGGATCTTGCCCTGAGCTGTATTTATCGGACATAACCACCCGCTTTATACATGGCAATCAGATTTTTTCTCAGCGCTTCCCTTTCCTGCTTGTCTGCGGGAAGCGGCGTATCCTCAACGCTGAATCCTTCAAGACGTATACTGTCCCGATAGTTTTTGAGTTTCACCTGATTGTAGTAATCACGCTTTTCTTCCAGCGTCACCAAACGTGGGGATCGCGTTTTGTCTGGCAACGCTTTTGTCGTGATTTTCCGGTGTTGTTTAAATATCGACAGATCGGTATTTTTCAATTTCTCGATCAGCCGTTCCCCGTCGCCAAACACGCCCCATGACGAGATAGACAAGGCTTGCCGTTTGCCATTTTTCTCGCGTGATATGCTGATATCCATCGTTGACTGGAGCGTGTTTAACACGTCCTGTACTTTTCTTTCAGAGATACCTGTAGCGGTGACGATAGAGTGCGTATTAGGAGAATCCTCTTGTACCAGAGCCGCGAGTACCGCCATTTCATAGCGCATGTGCTTTCACCTTTAATCCGCATATATATGCGATAAAGAGTATCACAATTACGACCTAGTCGTATCTTACCTGCATGGGTGATGAGTGGCTCGCCAGCTGTTCACCCACTGTTAACCACTTAACCTGCTAAAAATAAAGATAAAAAATGAAAGGTGAAGAGAGTGAACAGTTTTGTGAAAAAATCTTTTTATTTTGGCATCTCGTTTATACCGCCCTATTGCTGCTTTTTGGATTAATCGCTAAATTCCGTACCACGAGTGAAGGGGAAACGCATTAGGGTCGATCTGGAGTGAGTTATAAATTGAGAGTGAAGAATTGAGTAAAAATTGATCCCATTTTTATCTCACATACTCATCGTCATTTTTCGTAGGCTCACGTTTAGGCCTAGGAATGAAGTCTGAAATCACACTTAAAACATAAATATCATTTAGTTACGTTAATTATTCAGATTCCCCCTGCCCAAATGCCCGAACCATAACAAGTAATCCTATTGATCCTTTACGCCATCAAGTCATGTAAAATACCAACAAAACACGCTGTTGATACAGGTCATGGATAGATGTACCGTCTTTATAAAAAAGCAATAACCTATTTATTATCCAAGGATTTTCTCGTTACTCTCCTCGTCTTATCCATCATGCTATCTATTTTCTGGTACATGCTTTGGGCTTCGCAGCTGTCACGTCGTACGATACTGATCGAGACACTCCCTGACTTCACTATCTACCTTACCTTTGGGATCGTTCTGGGGCTTATCTTTGCTGGCCGGGCGATCTATTCTCGGTCGGTAAAGAAGAAACTAAAGCACATGCTCGAAATGTTCCTGTGTGGCTTTATGCTGGGATTTCTTTCCATCGTGAATATTTTTGATGTGTACGTTTATTTGTTCCCCGATGAGGTGATTAGTTACACATCCGACTATAAAATTGTTTTTCCTGGGCCATCTACAGGAAAAAGTAGTCGTTGCGAAGCCGGCATATGGGTTAAAGATGTCCATACAGGGCAATTTAAACAGCTATGCACCAACAGAGAAATGCTGTTCAAAAAAAGAAGGCAAGGAATGGATGAGTTATGGATCACTGCGCGGGTCAATAAACTCGGTACGTATATTGTCGATTATCGCTTTACCTACAAGTAGCGCTCACCTTCAAGATCGCTAATTCCACCGGATTATTGGCAGCTTTAAACGTTAATAAATTAAAATACCAGAAACTCGCTCAGGTCGGTTTTCGGTATGCAATGAACATCTGCACCCCGCCAAAATGAAATCATCCACTGGAATGTATTTCCTGTTTACACGTTTGGACATCACCGATAGCGCAATTTTACATCACGAAAGCAAATAATAACAATTTGTTATAATTTCAAGTGTAAATTAACGTCAGTTTTTAAAACGTAGGCTGGATGACGATGTGCGATCCAATTTACGTCCTATCACTGGTGATAATACGAATACCGAAATGTTGATATTCATTTTATACGACTAAAAAGAGGTGTTACTGCTATGTTCAGAAAATTATCTCTCCTGAAGATCGTTGTCATTGTTGCTATTTCACCCTTTGCATTTGCTAAATCGGACATACTGCGTATCGGCGTCGATTTAACGTATCCCCCTTTTCAGAGCATGGATAAAAATGGTAATCCATCAGGGTTTGAAATCGAGGTAACCGATGCCATCTGTAAATCGGTAAATGCAAAATGTGACTATATCGTCAATACATTTGATTCCCAGATTACCGCCCTTCTCGCCAAAAAAATAGACGTCATCGCGCCGCTTGGTGTGACACGCAAGAGAAAGGAATCGATAGATTTCAGTGATTATGTTTTTCACGTCCCCACCAAGCTTGTTGCAAGGAAAGAGTCCAATCTTCTTCCCCAGGCTGAGCTGCTGCGCGGGAAAAATATCGCGGTACAGCAAGGCACCATTCAGGAAGCCTACGCCAATAAATATTGGCTACCCGCTGGGGTAATTGTTAAAAACTATCCCGATCAGGAAGCCATTTATGAAGATTTACAGTCAGGAAGAGTGGAAGGCGCACTGTGTCCGTCGGTTGCCGTCACGTTTGGATTTTTAAAAACACCACAGGGTAAAGATTTTGAGCTAAAAGGAGAGGAAGTCACCGATGCGGATTTATTTAGCCTCGGTTCTGCATACGGTATACGCAAAGACGATACGGAAACAAAACAGCTCATCAATCAGGGGCTGAAAGATATCGTTCAAAAAGGCATATATGCAAAAATACAGAAACGTTATTTCGGCGATATCAATTTAAGCGTGAAGGAATAATATCAGGTACGGTTTACTGACTATTTTCATGCTCAACGGCTCTCCCGGCCACCACAAGGCCGGGGTGATTTCGTCGAAATGCCCCGTTTATTGCTGTACTCCGCACCAGCGTCAGCAACAGAATCTTAATGAAAGAGGGCGAGCGCCAGCAGCGCCTTTTCTGTTACTATCACGCGTTGGAAAATAGCGATATATATGTGAATATATCTCGCTTCACATCACCGCTCTCAATCACGCTTTCACAGTGAACTACACGCAGGAGAAATCATGAGCCTTCACCTCTGGCTGGCTTATACAGGCATCATCATCGCCCTGATTGCCATTCCGGGCCCATCAGCCTTGATCAGCATGTCGCACGGTTTACGCTACGGCGCTTCACGCGCAACCGCAACCGTACTCGGCGGCGTCAGTGCGGCAATGATCTTGATGTCCTGTTCAGCTCTGGGGTTAGGTGCCATCCTCGCTGCGTCAACCACCGCATTCATCGCATTAAAAATTGTTGGTGCGGTTTATCTCATCTGGTTGGGCATCGCATCATGGCGATCCAAGGATATGAGCACCGCGGAGCAGGACACACAGGAAGCCTCGGCTCCGGGCTGGTTCCCGTTATTCCGCAAAGGCTTTCTGGTCGGAATCAGCAATCCGAAAGATCTGCTGTTTTTCGCCGCGCTCTTCCCAAATTTTATCGATACCAGCGCCCCGCACGCCTTGCAGCTCATCATTCTCGCTGTGACCTGGGCAGTCTTCGATTTCAGCATCATGTTTATCTATGCCTGCACCGGCCGTCGTTTATCGGGCCTTTTCTCCAACCCACGCCGCATCAAGCTGTTTAACCGCTCGACGGGCGGGATCTTTATTCTGGCAGGCACCACGTTGGCGGCGTCAACGCGTTAATTAAATAGGGCTCCTGCTGCCTTCTGGCTAGCAGGAGCGACACCGTTACGATGCCGTGACAAAATCAGCGATACCCTTCTCGTCCATCCGATAGCGAACCCATTCATCCTGCGGCTTCGCGCCAATGCTCTTATAGAAATCGATCGCGGGTTGGTTCCAGTCCAGCACGCTCCATTCCAACCGTCCGCACTGTCTTTCCTGTGCAAGACGCGCAACCTGTTTCAGCAGCGCTTTGCCCGCTCCCGCATTACGATACGCCTGCGCAATGTAGAGATCTTCCAGATAGATGCCATATTTCCCCAGCCAGGTTGAGTAGCTCATGAAGAAAATCGCATAGCCGACGGGCTTGCCATCAATCTCGCAAATCAGCGTTTCAGCCGTCGCGCCCTCGCCAAATAACGAGCGCTCAATATCCTCAAGCGAGGCCAGTACTTCGTGGCGCGCTTTCTCGTACACAGCAAGCTCGATAATTAAATCCAGAATCACGCTCGCATCTGATTTCTGTGCGGGGCGGATGGCTATATTCATAAGGGCTGGGTTCATAAAGTCTCTCTTCTCCGGTGCTAATTTTTCTAATGCTAACCATGACCAAGGCTTGCCATGCTACCGGATTAAAAATACTGTATGAACTGCATTCTCTACAGCGACTGATGAATATCATGCATCTGGATTTACGGCGTATCGATTTAAATTTACTGGTGGTATTTAACAGCGTGTACCAGCATCGATCCGTCGCCGCAGCGGCAAAAGAGCTGGCGATGAGCGCATCGGCGGTCAGCCACGCGCTGACGCGCTTGCGCAATACGTTTTCCGATGAGCTGTTTTTTCGGGTTGGCAACACCATGCATCCGACCGTAGTGGCGGACGATATTGCAGAGCCGATCGCGGAAAGTCTGGCGCTGCTGACGCAGGGTCTGACGCCGCGTCCACGCTTTAATCCCGCTCGCAGCACGGAAAGTTTCACCTTTTCCATCACCGATTACACCGCGTTTTCGGTGTTTCCTACCCTGATGGCGCACATGGAAAAGCGGGCACCCCATATCAAATTCAATCTGGTTTATTCGCCGCAGAAGGTCGCGATTACCGATTTACTCGCAGGGAAAATCGACTTTGCTTTAGGGTGCACCGACATGACGCAACCGGAGAACAGGGAAATTGAGGAGATAGACTGGATTGAAGACAGCTATGTCATCATCACCGCCGCGGATTATCCGTCAGGTGAGACGCTCACGCTGGATGATTATCTCGCCGCCCGGCACCTTGTCGTGACGCCCTGGAATGAGTCCCGTGGGGTGATTGACTACGCGCTGGATAAGCTCAACAAGAAGCGTCATGTCGCACTAAAGACGCCCTCCATGATGAGCGCGCCGTTTATCATCGCCGATTCAACGCTGATCATGGCATTACCGTGCAATGTCGCGACATTCTTTACGCAATTCCTGCCGTTACGGATTCACGCCTTGCCTTTCACCGTGCCACCCTATCGCGTGAAGATATACAGCCATCGCCGCAACAGCCGTTCGGAAGCCAGCCAGTGGATTAAAAACCTGTTACACAGGCTGGTGACACATCCCATAACGAACTGATAGCGGCGATAGGCAAATCACAAGCCTGACTGTCTGATTTTCGGTTATTTTCTGGTAGCAATCCGGTAGCAAATTGTTCGGGTATTAAATGCCGAGAGCGTCAGCAACCTGCTCACTTTCCGCTTTGGAAAAGCTGGCGTAGGTCAGCGCATCAAGCAATGCGGCGCGATCGATCGTCGGATAAATCTCTGGGCTCTGTAAAAGTGGGCCGATTTCCTGAACGGTGAGCTGGGGATAGATGGTGTGTAATGCGACGGCAATGTCGCGAGCGGCGTAACACAGTTTGCGTAAAATTACCGCAACCTGCTGGTGCGTGATCGCCTCCTGATAAACGGTATAAAGCACGTCAGCAATTAATGTTGACGTCAAAACCGAAATACGGGACACATCACCGGCTCGTCCACCCAATGCCTGAAGGATGTGTTCGACGGCCTGTTCTGGCGTTTTTCCCTGCGCCTGTTGTGAAGCCAGTACGGAAACCAATTTATTTTTTATTTCATCATTTGCCATCGTTCGGTTCCTTCATACATTGATTACAGTTGTTATTTTAGTATAAGCACGCTACCTGTCATGGCAGTAATGAGCAAACAAAATCATGCGGCGATACCCTTCAATAGGTACAAAAAGACATCAACCCGCTCTGAGGTGTATGATATGCGCAACTTTAGGAAACGCGGGCTCTCCTTCATACGAACACCGCACGTAGAAAGATCGCTTGAAGTATGGCGGAGATAAAACACAGTTTGATACAACTCCGTTTACATCGTTCCACCCTCTTTTTTCCTGAAATGCGATAATACTCCGATAAGAATCGTATTTTCGTTTATGCCCAATCATTTTCATCGCCCGAAAAGACCATGTAAAATGAAAGGCTTAGTGAGCAAGAAGGCTATAAGTCATGATCACCACCGACGGTAATAACGCAGTCGCCTCCGTGGCCTGGCGAACCAATGAAGTCATCGCCATTTATCCCATCACCCCCAGTTCCAGCATGGCTGAACACGCGGCCGCCTGGTCGAGCGACGGCGGGCTGAATATATGGGGAGATACGCCCCGCGTTGTTGAAATGCAATCGGAAGGCGGCGCGATCGCTACCGTCCACGGCGCATTGCAGACGGGCACACTCTCCACCACGTTCACCTCATCGCAGGGTCTGCTGCTGATGATCCCCACGCTGTATAAGCTGGCTGGTGAGCTAACCCCGTTTGTCTTGCACGTCGCTGCCCGTACGGTTGCGACGCATGCACTTTCTATCTTCTGCGATCATTCGGATGTCATGGCTGTGCGCCAGACGGGTTGTGCCATGCTGTGCGCCAGCAATGTGCAGGAAGCCCAAGACTTTGCGCTGATTTCGCAAATCGCCAGCCTGAACAGCCGTCTGCCGTTTATCCATTTCTTCGACGGTTTCCGTACCTCACACGAAATTAATAAGATTGAGCCGCTGAGCGATGACGTAATCCGCCAGCTTCTGCCACAGAAATCGATTGATGCACACCGTGAGCGAGCGCTCACACCGGAACGTCCGGTGATTCGTGGTACCGCCTCTAACCCGGATACCTTCTTCCAGGCGCGCGAAGCCACCAACCGCTGGTATGACGCCGGTTATGAGCACGTTGAGCAGGCGATGAACGATTTCGCCGCCACCACAGGACGCCAGTACCAGCCGTTTGAATACTACGGCCACCCGGAAGCGACCAAAATCGTCGTCCTGATGGGCTCTGGCGTTGGCACCTGCGAAGAAGTCGTCGATACGCTGTTGATGCGCGGCGAAAAAGTTGGCGTGGTGAAAATCCGTCTGTATCGTCCGTTCTCCGCCAAGCATCTGCTGGCCGTTATTCCGCAAACGGCGAAGAGCATCGCAGTGCTGGACCGCACAAAAGAGCCGGGTGCGCTGGCAGAGCCGCTGTATCTCGATGTGATGACCGCGCTGGCCGAAGCGTTCTCCGCTGGTGAGCGTTCACTTATGCCACGCGTGATTGGTGGTCGTTATGGCCTGTCTTCCAAAGAATTTACCCCACAGTGCATACAGGCGATCTTTAATGAGTTAGCACTTGCTAACCCACGACCGCGCTTTACTGTCGGGATTTATGACGATGTCACCAATCTGTCGCTGCCACTGCCGGAACAGCATTTTCCAAGCAGCGCATCGCTCGAAGCCCTGTTCTACGGTCTGGGCAGCGACGGTACCGTTTCTGCAACCAAGAACGCCATCAAAATTGTCGGTGAAACCACGCCGATGTTTGTGCAGGGCTACTTTGTCTATGACTCGAAAAAGGCCGGTAGCCTGACCGTTTCCCACATGCGTGTGGGCCCGCACCCGATCAACTCAGCCTACCTGATCGATCAGGCCGATTTCGTTGCCTGTCATCAGTGGCAGTTTATCGACAAGTACAGCATGGTCGAACGGCTGAAGCCCGGCGGCGTTTTCCTAATCAACTCGCCGTATAGCAGCGACGATCTGTGGCACCGTTTGCCGCAGGAAGTGCAGGCAGGGCTGAACCAGCGCAATGCCCGCGTGTACTGCATCAACGCCGCCAAGATTGCCCGCGAGTGTCATCTGGGCGCGCGCATCAACACCGTCATGCAGATGGCGTTCTTCCACCTGTCACAGATTCTGCCAGCCGATGTGGCGGTGGAAAAACTTCGTACCGCCATCGCCAAGAGCTACGGCAGTAAAGGTCAGGAGCTGGTTGAACGTAACTGGCAGGCGCTGAGTGCCACATTAGAAGCGCTGGCAGAAGTGCCGCGGGAAGCCGTCAACCCAGACAGCCCGCAGCGCCCAGCGGTGGTTTCCGACGCCGCGCCTGATTTCGTCAAGACCGTGACGGCCGCGATGCTGGCTGGCTTGGGTGATACGCTGCCCGTCTCCGCCCTGCCGCCCGATGGCACCTGGCCAACCGGCACCACCAAGTGGGAAAAACGTAATATCGCGGAAGAAATCCCGTTATGGCAGCCGCAGCTTTGTACGCAATGTAACCACTGCGTCGCCGCCTGCCCGCACTCGGCTATCCGCGCCAAAGTCGTCCAGCCCGACGCGATGGAACATGCACCTGCTTCACTGCAATCGCTGGATGTGAAAGCCCGCGACATGCGTGGCCAGAAATACGTGTTGCAGGTTGCCCCAGAGGACTGTACTGGCTGTAACCTGTGCGTGGAAGTTTGTCCGGCCAAAGACCGTCAGAACCCAGAAATTAAAGCCATCAATATGGAATCCCGTCTGGATAATCTGACGGCGGAGAAAGAGAACTTCGATTTCTTCCTGCAATTGCCGGAAATCGACAAATCCACGCTGGAACGTATCGATATCCGCACTTCTCAGCTGATTTCGCCGCTGTTCGAGTACTCTGGTGCCTGTTCCGGCTGTGGCGAAACGCCGTACATCAAGTTACTGACACAACTCTATGGCGATCGTCTGCTGGTCGCGAATGCAACGGGCTGTTCATCGATTTATGGCGGTAACCTGCCTACCACGCCGTGGACTACCGATGCCAACGGCCGCGGTCCGGCCTGGGCTAACTCGCTGTTCGAGGATAACGCCGAATTCGGCCTGGGCTTCCGCCTGAGCGTCGATCAGCACCGCCAACGTGCCGTGCGCCTGCTCAACAAGCTGGCACCGCAACTGCCGCCGGATCTGGTGAATGCGTTGCAGGAAGAGTCCATTGTGCCCGACCTGCGCCGTCAGCAGATTGAACAGCTACGTGGATTGCTGGCAACCATCAATGATAATGACGCCAAGGTGCTGGCGAGTGAAGCCGACCACTTTGTCGATAAATCTATCTGGCTTATCGGCGGTGACGGCTGGGCGTACGACATCGGCTACGGCGGACTGGATCACGTCATGAGCCTGAGCGAAAACGTCAACGTGCTGGTGCTGGATACGCAGTGCTACTCCAACACTGGCGGTCAGCAGTCCAAGGCGACGCCGCTGGGCGCAGTCACCAAGTTTGGCGAGAAAGGCAAACGCAAAGCGCGTAAAGATCTCGGCATCAACGTCATGATGTACGGCCACGTGTATGTCGCGCAGATCTCACTGGGCGCACAGCTGAACCAGACAGTGAAAGCGATTCAGGAAGCCGAAGCCTGGCCGGGCCCATCGCTGATTATCGCGTACAGCCCGTGTGAAGAGCACGGCTACGATCTGGCATTCAGCCACGATCAGATGCGTCAATTGACGGCAACGGGCTTCTGGCCGCTCTACCGCTTCGACCCACGTCGTGCCGAAGAAGGGAAAGCCGCGCTAGTCACCGATTCTCGTCCGCCATCAAGCAGCCTGAGCGAAACGCTGATGAAAGAGCAACGCTTCCGCCGCCTGAATAGCATGATGCCGGAAGAAACCGCGCAGCTCTATGAAGAAGCGGAGCTGGATCTGCGTCGCCGCTTTGACTTCCTGACGATGATGGCCGGCAAGGCAGAGAAAAACCCACAGGAATAATCGTTCCTCCCCAAACCGGCTTCGGCCGGTTTTTTATGGCGTGCCATCCCTGGCCGCCACCCTTACGGGCCGTTGCTGATGCAACGTTAAAAATTTCTCCCGGAAACTTTTTATGGCGTGCCATCCCTGGCCGCCCCCTTACAGACCGTTGCGTTTTCCCCTGTCTAAACGAGATTGAATATCGAGGAATCCAGAGCGGATAGCCCAGTTTGTCAGGCAGGGTAAAGAGGGGCTGACAAGACGCAAGTTACCTTATACTTTATGAGATTATTCGCTCGTTACGGTGTTAAACCGCTCTCAACGTCGCAGAGGACGAAACATGAAAGGAAAGTTCGCACCATCGCAGATTGCATTGCACTGGCTGGTTTTTCTGTTGCTCGTTGTGACCTATGCCACCATCGAGCTACGCGGATTTGCTGAACGCGGTTCGTTGCTGCGCACCGTGATGATCGTGACGCACTTTAGCTGTGGCGTCACCATACTGGTTCTTATGCTGGCTCGCCTGTTCTTACGCCACAGGCATACCTCCCCCGCTATTACTCCACAGCCACCACGTTGGCAAAGTGCGCTCGGCTCACTTACCCACGCCGTCATTTACCTGCTGTTTATCACTCTGCCGACTCTGGGCATTGCCTCACGCTATTACAACGGCCGGGACTGGATGCTATTTGGAATCGGTATGCCAACAGCCGCGACGCCGAATTTCGATCTTGCTGAAACGCTAATTGGCTGGCATGAAACGCTGGCACCGTTAGGGTACTGGCTCATTGCCGCGCATACCGCGGCTGCTCTGTTCCACCACTATGTTATGAAAGACAACACGCTGCTGCGCATGATGCCAGCCAAGCGCGATTAATCGGGTAACAAAGGAGCAAGCATGAAAGTCGCACTGGGACAATTCGCGGTTGACCGCGAGTGGCAGAAAAACGCCGCGACCATCACTGAATTCATGTCGGCAGCACAGCAAAACGGAGCCGACCTTCTGGTGCTACCGGAAGGCGTACTGGCTCGCGATATCACCAATCCCAACATGGTGCTCACCGCCGCGCAGCCGCTTGACGGCCCGTTTATCTCGCACCTGCTGGAAGCCAGTAAAGGCAGCAACCTGACAACCATGCTGTGTGTGCATATCCCGAATGGCGAAGGGAAAGTCTGGAACACGCTACTGGCATTGCGCAACGGCGAGATCGTTGCGCAATACCGGAAGCTGCATCTGTACGATGCATTTTCCGTACAGGAATCGGAAAACGTACTGGCAGGCGAAGACGTTCCGCCGCTGTTGACCATCGCCGGGTTGAACGTCGGACTGATGACCTGCTATGACATCCGCTTCCCCGAGCTTGCACGCCGTCTGGTGCTGGACGGTGCAGACGTACTCGTTCTTCCCTCCGCCTGGATTAAGGGGCCGCTGAAAGAAGCGCATTGGGAATTATTGGTGCGCACCAGAGCACTGGAAAACACGACCTATCTCGTCGCCGTTGGCGAGTGCGGCGTCAAGAATATCGGCAACAGTATGGTGGTCGATCCTTTAGGCGTTGTCGTGGTTCAGGCACCCGAAACACCGGCTCTCATCTATGCCGACATTGACCCAGAACGACTGGCGTATGCCCGTCAGATTCTCCCGGTATTGGCTAATCGCCGCTTTCAAAAACCCACGTTAGACGGGGGAAATTGAGTCGAGGTTCACTCTACGCGGCTTTCTTTCTCATTCGGATGCCAAAAAGTGTGATTAGTTACACATGTTGTTTCCCTCAGAGGCCATTCTGCACATATAATGCGCATCCGGTCGTCATGGCGACCCTAGCAGACCAGCCTCCTGATTCGGGGGGGTGCATTTACCACTCAAATAAAGAAACGAAAATGAGTATTCGCGCGATCTTTACTTTAGTTCTTGCAGCCGCCGCATTCAGCCAGGCCGCTTTTGCCGTTGTTTATCCTCTGCCTGCGGCTAACAGCCGACTGGTAGGCGAGAATATCGAAATCACCGTACCGGAAGATAGCACACAGCCATTGGAACATTTTGCAGCACAGTTCCAAATGGGCCTGAGCAACATGATGGAAGCCAACCCAGATGCGGACGTTTACCTGCCGATTCCCGGCAGCAAAATGGTCATTCCTCATCAGTTGATTCTGCCAGATGCACCGCGTGAAGGCATTGTCATCAACAGCGCAGAAATGCGTCTGTACTACTATCCGAAAGGCTCCAAGACTGTGGTCGTGCTGCCAATCGGCATTGGTGAGTTAGGTAAAGATACGCCGATTAACTGGACAACCTCTGTTCAGCGTAAGAAAGCGGGCCCAACCTGGACGCCAACCGCGAAGATGCACGCAGAATATGCGGCACGCGGTGAAACCCTGCAAAAAGTTTTCCCAGCTGGCCCAGATAACCCAATGGGGCTGTATGCGCTGTACATCGGTAACCTGTACGCGATCCACGGCACCAACGCCAACTTCGGTATTGGTCTGCGCGTAAGCCACGGCTGCGTCCGTCTGCGTGACGATGATATCAAGTATCTGTTCAACAACGTTCCGGTCGGTACTCGCGTTCAGTTCATCAATGAACCAGTGAAAGCCACCGTTGAACCAGATGGTTCACGCTATGTTGAAGTTCACAACCCGCTGTCTCGCACGGTAGAAGAATTCCATTCTGATTCTCCGGCCCCGATCAGCATGACGCCAAAAGTGAGCAAGGTTCTGGCCGACGCCAGCGTGAACACCAGCGAAGTCGATCAGGCAATCCAGAGACGTTCTGGTATGCCGACCAAAATCAATGGTCTGATCGAACAAGCCACGCCAGCCATTCCGGTTGAATCTGTTGCGGCACCTGTTGCACCAGAAGCACAGCAGCCGCAAGATAGCCTTAATGCGGAGCAAAATGCCGCACCAGCGGAATCACAGCCTACAGCTGCAGCGACCGACGCTAGCCGTTCGTAATCGCGATGACGCGTTGGAAATCCATTCAGGTTTCCAACGCGTTTCTCTACTATCCCTACCGTTTACTTTTTCTGTGAGGCTTCCAGCGCCTGTGCCACATCAGCGATGATGTCGTCAATGTGCTCAATGCCGACCGAAATTCTGACCAGATCCTCACTCACTCCTGCTTTCGCCAGCTCTTCCGCATTCAACTGCCGATGCGTGGTACTTGCCGGATGACACGCAAGCGATTTGGCATCGCCAATATTCACCAGTCGTAAAATCATCTTCAGCGCATCAATAAAATGTCCCCCTGATGCTTTCCCGCCTTTAATGCCAAAGCTGATAATCCCAGACGCTTTACCCGAGGTAATTTTGTCGCAGTTTGCTTTATAAGGGCTATCCGGCAACGCGCCATAGTTCACCCAGGTAACCAGCGGATGCTGATTCAGGTAGCCCGCCAGCGCTTCCGCATTGCTGCAATGACGTTCGATGCGCAGGCTGAGCGTTTCCAGCCCTTGCAACAGCAAGAACGTGCTATGAGGAGGAAGCGCCGCGCCCGTATTACGCAGCGGCACCACGCGGCAGCGCCCAATATAGGCCGCCGGACCGAAAGCGTCGGTATATACCACGCCGTGGTAAGACGGATCGGGCTCATTCAGTAACGGGAAACGCGCTTTGTTCGCGGCCCAATCGAACTTGCCGGAATCGATAATCGCGCCGCCGATTGTGGTGCCATGACCGCCGATGTATTTGGTCAGTGAATGGACGACGATATCTGCGCCGTGCTCAAAAGGCCGGCACAGCACGGGCGTCGCCACCGTGTTATCAACAATCACTGGGACGCCGTGGCGATGCGCAATCTCCGCGATTTTGGCAATATCGACGATATTTCCCGCCGGATTCCCGATAGATTCACAAAAAACAGCGCGAGTGCGGTCATCAATCAGCGATTCCAGCGTCGTAAAATCATCGAAAGAGGCCATCCGCACTTCAACCCCCTGACGCGGCAGAGTGTGGGCAAACAGGTTATAGGTGCCGCCATATAGCTGACTGGTGCTGACGATATTGTCCCCAACCTGCGTGAGCGCCTGAAGCGAATAAGTAATTGCCGCCATACCGGAGGAAAGCACCAACGCGCCGATGCCGCCCTCAATGGCCGCCAGCCGCTGTTCCAGCACCGCATTCGTCGGGTTCATGATACGGCTATAGATATTGCCCGCCACCTTCAGATCAAACAGATCGGCACCGTGCTGCGTGTCGTCAAATGTGTAAGAGGTCGTCTGGTAAATCGGCACGGCGGCGGACTTCGTTGTCGCTTCAGATTCATAACCATGATGTAGCGCGAGGGATTCAAGTTTCATCTTACGGGCCTTTTTGTTGATCGTCGAAGTGAGGAAAATATCCAGACAAAATAGCAGACAGCGATCGGGAAACGCACTTGATGATGTAGAAGAAATGGAGATAAGTTAGTAAAAACAAGACTAAATTTCAGCGTTACATTATTACGCTGAAGCCTCCTCACAAAACCGAGCTCCGCCGCTGAACCGAATCTGAAAAAGCGCTAAAATTTGCGCAGAGAAAAAAACGTGCGCACCGTAACCTATCTGCTCGTCACGTATTGCACCGCCTGCAAATCACAGCTACTTTTAACGTTATAAATCCCCCACCCGAAGCGCATTAAATGACTGATAAAATAAAAAATATCGCTACCTGCGAATTGCCTGCTAGCGTCCAATTCCCTCACTACGATCGTAAGGCGCTGAAGCCACGTATCGTCCATATCGGTTTTGGTGCTTTCCATCGCGCTCATCAGGCACTGCTCACCGATCGCGTGCTGAATATGGTGGGAGGAGACTGGGGAATTTGTGAAGTCGTACTGTTCAGCGACGACACCATGATCACGGCGCTGCGCCAACAGGATCATCTGTTTACCGTGTTGGAAAAAGCGGCGACGGGCAATCAGCCAATTGTCGTCGGTGCCGTGTGTGAATCATTACATGCAAAAGTAGAAGGCATTGGCGCTATTATTGAGAAACTCGCCGCGCCCGAAACCGCCATCGTTTCCCTGACGATTACCGAAAAAGGCTATTGCATGGATGGGACGAGCGGCAAGCTGGATCGGACCAACAAGCTGATTCAGCAGGATCTTATCGATCCTCGTCATCCTGCTTCGGTACCGGGATTGCTGGCGGAAGCGCTGCGCTTGCGTCACGAGCGCGGAATCGCGCCGTTCACCATCCTCTCATGCGATAACGTGCCGGAAAATGGTAAAACAGCCAAAGCCGCCGTGCTGGAATCGGCGGGGCTCAACGATCAGAGCCTGATCGATTGGATCGAGGCCAAGGTTTCTTTCCCGAATACAATGGTGGATCGCATTGTCCCTGCCGCGACGCCAGAAGCGTTGCAGGAAATTGCCGATCACCTTGGCGTCGCCGATCCCTGTGCGATAGCCTGTGAACCCTTTATTCAATGGGTGATCGAAGATCATTTCACTGCCGGACGCCCTGAGTGGGAAAAAGCGGGCGTGCAGCTGGTACATGACGTACTACCGTTTGAAGAAATGAAACTGCGCATGCTGAACGGGAGCCACTCGTTTTTAGCCTATCTGGGCTATCTCGCTGGCTATGATCACGTCAGCGACTGTATGAATGACGAGAACTATCGCCGCGCCGTGTCTCATCTCATGCTGCTGGAGCAGGCACCGACGCTCAGCGTGGTGGATATCGACCTGAAAGACTACGCCGTTCAGCTGCTTACTCGTTTTTCCAACCCCGCGCTCAAGCATCGAACCTGGCAAATCGCGATGGATGGTTCACAAAAGCTGCCCCAGCGCATGCTGGAATCGCTTCGCTGGCATGTGCGTAATGGAGGAGACTATCGCTGTCTGGCATTAGGGGTCGCTGGCTGGATGCGTTATGTCAGTGGAAAAGATGATGCAGGCAACCCTATCGAGATCCGCGATCCGCTGGCTGATAAACTCAAGCAGGTCGTTGCGGAAACGTCAGATAACGCCGAGCGGGTCAGCGCGTTTCTCAATATTCGTTCTATTTTCGGCGAGGATATATCAGCAAACCACGATGTCTTCAACGCTATCGCACAGGCTTATCTGAAGCTGCGCGATCACGGCGCAAAGAACACCGTGGCTGCACTGGTACAAGACTTTAAATAACGATAAATCCGAGCAGCGCAAGGTATAACGCACTTTGGACACCCAGCACCAGAGTGCGACTTTTCCCCTTTGTTTCATCCAGCCACGGCAGCGATGACCAACTCATTCCCGCACCGATAACCGCGATCGCTAACATCGCCACGGCAACCAGCCAAACGAGCTTATCCAACAGCGAATTGGGAAACAAAATTTGCAGTGCGGAAACGACGAGAAACAGCGTAACGCAGCGCAATACCCCGACCAAAATACCTGCACGATCTCTCAGCCCACGCGGTGCGGACGAAGGCAACCACGCCTGAAAAGCAAATAACCCAATCACGGCAATAAAAATCACATAAATAATGGCATAGACCAGCAAATGACTCACGTTACGGCTCCTGATGAGGGAATACGATAAAGTAAACTGGGCGGGATGATGACGACATTTCCTCTCTGCGGTCAATGCGTTATTTCACATCACGCTATCGATTTGTGGGGTAGCGCCCACTATCACTTCATCACCAATCGGCACGCGTGCTGCTTTTCCGTAAGAAACCTACAGACTTTGTAAATTAAGAACAAAAATACATGATCAAAAAATTATAAAAAGCAAATTAAAATATCTTATTTCATGATCCGTCTGACAGATCGTCATTAAAAGCGCACTAAAGCGTGATCGTCAGTTTACTTTCTTTTCAATAGAGCAAATGATAAAGAAATAATAGTTCAATAGAACTGAAATATTGTTTCATCTTTGTAATTAGGCTGATCATGAATAAACCAATCTCTTTTAAACACACGTTCTGCTACGGCAGCGCGAACCTGCTTGGCAGTGGCGCGCTTGCTATCAGCGGCGCATGGCTGATGTACTTTTACACCACATTCTGTGGGTTAACATTGGTTCAGGCTGCTGCTATCTTCTCCGTTGCCAGCATCATCGATGCGGTCAGTAACCCCATCATGGGATACATCAGCGATAACTTCTACAACACCCGGGTTGGTCGCCGATTTGGCCGCCGCCGCTTCTTTATTTTACTGGGTGTCCCGCTGGTTCTGGTCTACCCCATGCTATGGGTTGAAGGCTTTGGCTTCTGGTACTATCTGGCGACGTACGTGCTGTTCGAGCTGATTTACACCTCGATCATGGTGCCGTATGAGACGCTGGCTACCGAGATGACCTCTGACTTTAAACTGCGCTCTAAGCTGACAGGTTCTAAAGCCATTTTCGGTAAAATCGCCAACTTCCTGGCAGCGTTCATTCCTGGGCAGTTTATTGCCATCTACGGTAAAGATTCAGCAACGCCATTCTTCTACACTGGTCTGGTCTACGGTGCCATTATGTGTGCGGCGATGATCGCGCTGTATATGACATCCTGGGAACGTCCGGTCAACGAAATCGTCCGTGAAAGCACGTCCAGCCTGTGGCAAGCGATGAAAAAGCTGAGCGTGGATATGGTTTCCACCTTCCGTCTGCGTATTTTCCGCAAGCATCTGGGGATGTACCTGTTTGGCTTTGGCGCTGAGTGGCTTTTCGCTTCCGCGTTCACCTACTTCATCGTCTTTGGTCTGAAGCAGAATACGGCGCTGGTATCACACCTCAATAGCTTCAGCTCAATTATGCAGCTCATTTCTACCGCAGCCTTCATCGGTATCTGCGTCAAAATGGGCTTTGCGCGACCATTCCGTCTGGCTCTGATGGTGGTGATTGTCAGCGTGATGGCGTATGCCGCGCTCTATTTCGCTAACTGGTCAGAAGACATGACCATCTTTGTTCTGTTCGCGATTACTGCCGTATTTGGCCTGAGCACGGGGGGTATCTACTACATTCCCTGGACGGTTTATACCTTCCTGGCCGATGTGGATGAAGTTCTGACCGGGCGTCGTCGTGAAGGGATTTACGCCGGTGCCATGACGTTTGCCGGTAAAATGGTTCGCTCTGTGATTGTCTTCGCGATGGGCTGGACACTGAGCCAATTCGGCTTTGTCTCTGGGCAGTCAGTGCAGCCGGAAACTGCCGTACAGGCGATTGTTGGCGTGTTCTCGCTGGGTGTTATCGGTCTTGCGCTGGTTGCGATTTACTACACCACGCAGATGAAGCTGGATCGTAAAAACCACGCCATTCTGTTGGAAGAGATTGCACGTATCAAAGCGGGCGGCGCGATTGCCGATGTCCCGGCTCATGCTCGTGCTGTCGCAGAAGAACTAACGGGCTGGGAATATGAGAAGTGCTGGGGTAACAACCCATTAGGCGTTCAGTCAGAAGAGGCTAAACCGCAGGTTGCTACTGCACAGCATTAATTGAAGACGTTCGTTTATACCGACGGTTATTGAAGACAGGTATCAGGTAAAAACAATCAGCCCAATCTCGTATTGGGCTGATTCATTTAGCGCACCGTGTTTTGATTAACCGCTCGGCAGGATTAAATCAATGAGGCTTCTTTCAATTCGCTTTTCAGGTAAGCGTAATATATCGGTGCGGCAATCACACCGGATAAGCCAAACGCCGCTTCAAACACCAACATCGCCAGCAGGATTTCCCACGCGTGCGCTTTGATCCTCGTCCCAACGATTTGTGCATTCAGGAAGTACTCAAACTTGTGAATCAGCATCAAATACACCAGCGCGACCAGCGCAATCGGCAATGAAAGCGATAAGCCAGACAGGAAAACGATCGAATTGGAGATCAGGTTACCAATCACGGGTAGCAGGCCGAAAACGAAGGTAAGCACCACCAGCGTTTTGGCAAACGGCAGATGGACACCACACAGCGGCAGAGCGCCAAGAATGAAAATGGCAGACAGCACCGTGTTAACCGCAGAGATTTTCACCTGAGCGAAAACGATGTTGCGGAACGAAGCCGACAGCAGCGAAACCCGACGGAGTAACTCCGCTTTGAGTAACGGTTTTTCCGTGTCTTTATCGACGTTATAAAGCGAGACAATCGCGCCAAGCACCATACCAATCAGCATCGTCACAAAACCATGTAGAAAACTTTTCCCCATGTTCTGCAACATCACAATATGCGCCTGAACCCATTGCAGCAGCTCGTGCTGGAGCTCTTCAATACTGACTGGCAGATACCCCGGTAAGTAGTGGACGATCTGCTGCTGAATATCATTGAGGATATAGCCAATGCGCACATTGAAAGCCGCCGTATCCTTCATTTCCTGCATCAACAACCCGACCAGACTGCCAAACAATAGACTCAACAGACTAACGACCAACGTGCTGATCACCGCGACCACAATCCAGCGGGCGCGCTTACCACTGATGACCCGTTGAAAATAGGGCGTCAGTAAATTCACAATTTCATACACCAAAAAACCGGCGATAAAGCAGGCCAGCAGGCGTAAAGGCAGCAATATAAGCAGGCCACCCATAATAAAGAAAAAGCTCAACAGGCGAGCTTGTTTCAGATTCAGTAACTGCATGATGACATCCCGTATGAAGAGGCAACGCCGAGGGTACTCTTTGTGGAGTATGTTACGCCTTTTTCGGTACCAACAGATTGATATATATGTGCCAGATTTATGTCTATTCTGCGAATGATAACAACCGAGGGATATTTTTGGTGTTTTACCAACGAAATACCAGCCGTGTTTTAGCTCGGACGGATATCCACCCACCAGGAAAAACGCCGGGTCACCTTCACTGGCAGCGTCCGCGCAACGGCGTCAAGCAGGCGATCGGTTTCATGTAGCGGGAAAACGCCCGAAATCCGCAGCATCGTCACCGCAGAATCAACATGAAAATAACCGTGGTGATAGCGGGCAATTTCATTAACAAGCTGTCCTAACGGCATGTTATCCGCGACCAGTTGCCCTTTGCGCCAGCTCTGGCGGAAATTCTCAACGGGCGCGGGTTCACTGCTCCTGTCGCGGGTAAAGATAACCTGCTGCCCTGCCATCACGCGCTGCGCAGCGGGTACAGCCGTTTGTAGCAAGACCTCACCGCTAAAAACGGAGAGGACGCTGTGGGCGGACGTATAGCGCAACGCTAATTGGCAGGAATGTGCAGAAGCAGCGAGATCGCCATGGGGCGTGGTCAACCGGGCTGCGTGAGCCGTTCGGTTGTCCAACATCAATTCACCTTTGAGCAATTGAAACGTCAGCGGCTGAGACAACGCGGGGTTGCCTTGTTGATTCAATGCTGAATCCGTATTGAGCCAGACGGTCATCCCTGTTTCGATGTTGAGCTCACGCGTTTCGCCCGTTCCCGTATGGTAATCCGCCGCATAGCTTTCCCACGGCAGACTAAAGCCCACGCCTCCGGTAAGGCTGGCAATCGCCAACAGTTTGAGCATGCGCCGACGTTCCCCACCCCGCTTGCTCAGCACCGAAGAAGCTAATTGGCTGTCTACCGCATAGAAGCGGGCGTGAATCTGTTCGACCTGCTGCCAGGCAAGCCGGTGGGAATCATCCTGATGTAACCATCGCTGCCATGCCTGACGCTCGTGTTCGGAGCAGTCTTCATCATACAACGTGGCATACCACTCAGAGGCGGCATGAAGAACATCTTTCGGAATAGAAGAAGTAATAGAGGAAATCATAAGTCCTGACACAATAGACAATTCAGCATTGCCTGTGCCATATATTTTTTCACCATCCGCTCGGAAACGGCTAATTGTTCAGCAACCTGCCGATAGGTCAAGCCATCAAGATGCACGAGCAAGAATGCCTGACGCACTTTGCCCGGCAGCGTCGCCAGCATTTGGTCGATAGTCATCAGCGCATCCACCACCATAGCCTGCTGTTCCAGCGAGGGAGAAAACGCAAACTCCTGCTCTGCCAGCACCTGAAGATAGGCATTCTCGATGTCTTTACGTCGCCAGTGATTGACCACCAGCCCGTGGGCAACCGTCGTTAGCCAGGCACGCGGTTCACGGATGCGATCGGCCTGATGCAGGCAGATCAAACGCAGAAACGTATCCTGAGCCAGATCCGCGGCCTGCTGAGAACACCCCAAACGCCGACGCAGCCAGGCCTGTAACCAGGCATGATGGTCATGATAAATCTGCTGAACGTTTAAGGTTTCAGGCTGATGGAGGCAGGCAGCGGCGGGACTCTTCACGGTATTCGCTCAATGTGACAGCAATGAAATGATTTTCATTATCATTAACAGCAAAGTCAACGACTATTCACGTTTATCATGACGATTACGCGAAAAAGGAGGGCGTTGCATGGCGTGCATGCAAAAAGAAAGAAGCCCGGAGGCTTCTTTCAGTGAGAGTAGAGAAAGAGGATTACCAGCGATAGCTGACATTCGCGCTAACGTTACGGCCTTCACCGTAGTAGCACCAATAGTTACAGGCGCTGACATACTCACGGTTTGTCAGGTTGGTTGCATTAACCTGCAACCGCCAGTCTTTGCTGAAATCATAGGCGATCATCGCATCCCACAGCGTATAAGCCGGAACCTTCATATCCGCCGAATTGGCGATGTCACCGTAAGAACTGCCCACATAGCGCACACCGCTGCCGATACTTAATCCTTCCAGCTTGCCGTTAAAGGCATAGGTCGCCCAGCCAGACATGATATGTTCAGGCAGGCCCGGTAGGCGTTTACCCACCTCACCGACAGAACCGGATTTAGTCGTCTCCACTTCGTTGTACGTGTAGTTTGCCGTCAGCGTCAGACCGGCGTAAACCTCGCCACTGAATTCCAATTCAAGGCCGCGTGAACGCGCTTCACCCGCCTGAATAGTCAAACTCGGGTTCTTAGGATCCGTCGTTTTAACGTTTTTCTGTTCCAGATTAAACAGGGCAGCAGAGGCATAACCGTTAAAGCCTTCCGGCGTATATTTCACGCCAACTTCCGTCTGTTGGCCTTCTTCCGGCACATAAGGACGTTGGTAACCATCGCGACCCGACACCGGCAGGAACGATTCTGAGTAGCTGACGTAAGGGGAAATACCGTTATCAAACAGGTACATTACCCCGGCAGTCTTGGTAAATTTGGTATCGTCGGTGCGAGTATCCGCGCCTGATGAAAAATTACGGTCGCGAGACTTCGCTACGTCGTAACGTCCACCTAGCAAGAAGATCAGACGTTCATCATACTTAATCTGATTCTGGACATAATAACCCGTCTGATGGCGGCCAGAGCGGTGATCGAACAGTTGGCTGTCCGGCGACGTATAGTTGCCGTAAACCGGGTCAAAAATATCGATAGGTTGGCCAAAGGAGTACAAATTCCCATCACGGCTTTGCGTATTGGCACGGCGGTAGTCGAACCCAAGCAGCATAGTATTTTCAATATTTTCCCACTGCCATTCGCCCACTAAACGGTTGTCCGTAGCCCAGTTTTGCGCAAAGCCGTCACGGTAGGTCAGCCCACGGTTGGCGTGGCGATCATCAGCCATGCTCAGCGCGTAAGCATTGCGCAAATCCAAATTCAGATAGGCATAATTCACATTCTGGTGGAACGTCCAGGTATCGTTGAAATGATGTGTGAGCTCATAGCCTAAGTTGAACTGTCGGCTGTCGTGGCGGTTCATCCCCGGTTCGCCCAACGACGTTTTATAGCCGACTTTACCAAACGGTGTGCCATGTAGTGTACCGTACGGCAGCTTAAAGCCGTTGGTCGTGTCGGATTTCGTATCCATGTAGCTGGCTAACACGGTCAGTTCCGTGTCTTCTCCGAGGAACGTGACGCTCGGTGCCAGATAAAAGCGCTTACTCTTCGAAAAATCCATCTCACCCGAGGTATCACGCGCTAGCGCAACAACCCGATACAGCACCGAGCCGTCATCATTTAACGGACCTGCACTATCGACAGCCAGATGGCGATAATCGTTAGAGCCGTATTCCAGCTCGACTTTCCCCTGCGGCAAACGCGTTGGTCGTTTGGTGATGACATTAACCAGACCGCCCGGCGGGTTTTGCCCGTACAGAACGGAGGCGGGGCCTTTCAGGACTTCGATACGCTCGACGCCGAACGGCTCAATCTGCTGGCCGTAGAAGCCATCTTCATTCAGCGTCGCCAGGCCATTCTGGAACCGTGACTGATCGCTAAATCCACGAATAGTCACCCATTCGGCTTTATTGTCCGGCCCGTATGGCGTCGCGAGGATACCGCTGCTATAGCGCAGCGCCTGATCGATCTTTTGCGCACCGCGCTCTTCGATCTGCTTCTCCGTCACAACCGCAACCGCACGTGGCGTCTCTGAAATCGGCACATCCAGCTTCATTGCCGTATTCGGTGGAGCAGTAACGACGATCCGATCGTTTTTAACAGTAACAGGTGCTGATACAGGCACAGGCTCACTCGCCGTGCGCTGCACTAGCGTCACGCTGCCATCAGCACTGTACTGTGCGCTTAGGCCGCTATTGCTGAGGATCTGCTGGAAGCCCTGCTCAACGCTGTAGTTCCCCTGCAACCCAGCACCGCGCTTACCCGCCACGACAGCCGGATCGTAAGACAGTAATACGCCAGCCTGCTGGGCAAATTGATTGAGCACCTGATTGAGCGGGCCCGACGACACCGTATATTGCTGGACAGGTGCCGCAGACGCAGCATAGGCCACCGCCATTGGCAACACTGAGGCAAACGACGCCCCAAGTACCCCGGCGCGTAAAGTACGCGCCAATAGGTGGGTACGGAATTTAACCATTATTTATCCCCTATCGCATAAGAAACGCTTGTTTTCAAAAACTATGCCAATTGAGAGAGTAAAAAGGGGAACCAGAAATCGAAGAATAATTAAAGTAATCCGTTATCAATCAGAAATATTAGGGAAAATACGTTCCGCTATTGGTAAACCGACACGGTGATTAATAAAAAACTGACGTCTGTTTTATGAAAACGTGCTATCGGCGATAAGCGCTATATCAGCTAAACAGCATCAATAATTAGACGATAGTCTATTTATTCATTTGTCATCCTGTAGGATTCAACACGCTAAAAATAAAGAAAATTTACAGAGCCTATTGCCAGCATTTAATAACCCATGATGCCTAAGGGAATAATTTATGAACAGACAGAAGGAGGAGTGGAGAGGAAAAAGGAAAGGCTGGATGATATCGAAACGTTTCGCTGTTTATTTTAAACAAGCATATTTTATGCAATAAAATAGTTAACTCTCTATTTTTCTTAACTTTAACGTCGTCGTGGTTAATAAAGAATGCCCTTCATTCTTCATTCACAAAAAACTGGCGCGACGTTATCGTTCTACTGGCCGTCAGCGAGTATTAGAGAAATCGATTACTTGTTGAGGAAACGATGCTAGCTCAGCCGCAGCAGCGTTACTAATAATAATTTTTCTTTTGTCGTTATTTTCCACTGGAAAATACACGTCTCTAGTCTTCCGGCCAGATAATCTCCGATTATTCAAGCTTATGATGCTAAATTCGTCGAAGGCTCAACCGCATCCTGGTTTAGGATCAGCAGAGAAAGCACTCGATTTTCAACGTTCAGTTTCGAAAAAGACAGCGTACTGAGCTGCTTTTTGGTAAAGCCATCAGACAACAAATCCGAGACCACGCGCGTACTCAACATGTTGGAATTCGTCATAAAATCGTGATAGGCAAACTTCACGTTGATAGGGAGTACATCATCAATTGAGACGGGCGTATTCATTTCAGCACGCAATCCAAAATGAGCGTTGAAAGCAGAATTCGCACAGACGACCTTACATTTCTCGTCAATCACCGCCACTGCACGTCTATCATTCTGAACTGGTTGAGAAAGCATGCCTAAAATCTCATTCCGGCCAAATATCAGACTCATTGTTTCCTCTGCATCATGCTATATAAAAAGATATCTCACAGCATGCCATGACGCCACGGCGCACCATTGATAAGCAATCAACCTACCGGAATTTAAAAGGTTTCCGGACTAATAGTGTTCTTCCCCACCCCAGAAAATCACCTAATGAAAATAGTGAATTTCGCTAACCGGAACCGCTTACGCGTTCTCAGGCTACTGGGGCTCAAACATCTGCCGCCTTACTCAGCGTCAGTGATGTTGGGTATGTCTATGTTATTTATTTTTGGAAACCGGATATTTCTGAATCAGACACAAAAAATAACACTTCATTTTTCTTTTTTTCAGCGGCTAGCACACGGCATCTTTAGGCTTTTTAAGAAGGCCCACATCTGTGCTGTGGAACCCACCTAAAGTGTAGATTATTCACACTTATCTGCCCGTTGATAATCAGATAAATCTATTTCATTAATAGTCTACATATAATTAACAAATGAAACAAAATTTCAACACATCAACCATAGTTGAACGCGCTAAATAGCTGGCCTACGTAGGAATATACTCTGAACAGAATTTTTACTATCGGCTGAATAAGCGGGATCTTTATGCCTTTTGATCGTAAAGGGCGATCAAAAACTTGATAACAATAGATATAATCTATTGAAAACAATGAATTGATCGTTAATGACATTATAACAGCACTGATAATTCTGCCGGCAGTCATATTGTGACACACATCACTTAGTGCATTTTGACTACCACGAAAAAGTTGCCTGTTTTCTGAACCAAAAGACTATCTTTTAAGTAATGCCCCACTGCTTTTCCTGCATTGCGTGATCAATCGCGCAAAAAAGAAACAAAGATAACTGGTTAACTAGAATTAACCATTATTTGACATAGCATTAACATGTTTAAGGAGAAGCGCTATGACACAACATAATAAACACGCTATTCCCGCTTCAATTGCGGAAAATGCACTGATAAATGCCCAGCAATACAAAAATATGTATCAGCTGTCCGTTGACGACCCCGACGCCTTTTGGGGCGAGCAGGGAAAGATCGTCGATTGGATCAAACCCTATAAAACGATCAAGAACACCTCATTCGACCCCGGCCACATCAGTATCCGCTGGTTTGAAGACGGTACACTTAATGTGGCAGCAAACTGCCTGGATCGCCATCTGGCCGAGCGTGGCGATCAAACCGCCATCATCTGGGAAGGTGATGACGCGACAGAAAGTAAAAAAGTCACTTACCGTGAACTGCATCAGTCCGTGTGCCGCTTCGCCAATGTGCTGAAGTCGCAGGGCGTCAAAAAAGGCGATGTTGTTGCTATTTATATGCCAATGGTGCCGGAAGCAGCGGTGGCAATGCTGGCCTGCGCCAGAGTCGGGGCGATTCATTCAGTGATCTTCGGGGGCTTCTCTCCCGAAGCGATTTCCGGGCGTATCATCGACTCCAATGCCAAATTGGTCATCACTGCTGATGAAGGCGTACGCGCCGGACGAGTGATTCCGCTGAAGAAGAATATTGATGAGGCGTTAAAGAACCCGAACGTCACCACCATTTCCAGCGTTATCGTTTTCCGCCGTACGGGTAAGACCGGTGAATGGCAGGACGGGCGCGATCTGTGGTGGCACGATCTGGTTGAAAAAGCAGACGATCATTGTCCGCCAGAAGAGATGAACGCGGAAGATCCGCTCTTTATTCTTTATACGTCAGGCTCGACCGGTAAACCCAAAGGTGTGTTGCACACCACTGGCGGCTATCTGGTTTATGCTGCGCTGACCTTCAAGTATGTATTCGACTATCATCCCGGCGACATTTACTGGTGTACGGCGGACGTTGGCTGGGTCACGGGGCACAGTTACCTGCTTTATGGCCCACTGGCATGCGGTGCGATTACGCTGATGTTCGAAGGGGTACCAACGTGGCCGGACGCCAGCCGCATGGCGCAAGTGGTCGATAAGCATAAGGTCAACATCCTCTATACCGCTCCCACCGCGATCCGCGCGCTGATGGCTGAAGGTGATAAAGCGATCGAGGGCACATCGCGTGAATCCCTTCGGATCATGGGTTCCGTCGGCGAGCCGATCAACCCAGAAGCCTGGGAATGGTATTTCAACAAAATCGGCAATGGCAAATGCCCTATCGTCGATACCTGGTGGCAGACAGAAACGGGCGGCTTCATGATCACCCCACTGCCGGGCGCGATTGAGCCGAAAGCCGGTTCCGCGACACGCCCGTTCTTCGGTGTACAGCCTGCGCTCGTCGATAACCTCGGCAACCCGCAAGAAGGTACCGCTGAAGGCAATCTGGTCATCGTAGATTCCTGGCCGGGTCAGGCTCGAACCCTGTTTGGCGATCACGACCGCTTTGAGCAAACCTATTTCTCTACCTTTAAAGGCATGTACTTCAGCGGCGACGGCGCGCGCCGTGACGAAGATGGCTATTACTGGATCACGGGTCGCGTTGACGACGTGCTGAACGTTTCCGGGCATCGTCTGGGGACGGCGGAAATCGAATCAGCGCTCGTTGCACACCCCAAGATTGCCGAAGCAGCCGTGGTCGGCATTCCGCACCATATGAAAGGGCAGGCTATTTACGCCTACATCACGCTGAACCACGGCGAAGAGCCATCCAGCGAGCTGTATACGGAAGTCCGCAATTGGGTGCGTAAGGAAATCGGTCCGATTGCTACACCGGACATCCTGCACTGGACTGACTCTTTACCAAAAACGCGGTCCGGCAAAATCATGCGTCGTATTTTGCGTAAGATCGCCGCCGGTGACACCAGCAATCTGGGGGATACCTCAACGCTGGCCGATCCTGGCGTCGTCGAAAAACTGCTCGAAGAAAAGCAGGCTATGAGTACCGCCTCTCAATAACCCTCTGCCCCACCACTCTCTTCATTCCCGTAAGCCATGATGTGGCTTGCGGGAATGTGGGTGGCGATAAATCAGATGGTGACATCGCGGTAGCACTCAACCCTACAAATTACTGGAGACTTACGATGAATGATGCCATTTATCAACGGATTGAAAGTAACCCCTTATTCAGAGAACTGGTCAATAAGCGACAGCGTTTTGCCGCTTTTCTTTCAATCATCATGCTGGTGCTTTATGTCGGCTTTATTCTGCTGATCGCCTTTGCACCTGGCTGGCTGGGAACGCCGATCGCTCCAGGCTCCAGCATTACCCGCGGCATTCCGATTGGTGTGGGATTGATTGCGATTTCCTTCATTCTGACCGGCGTCTATGTGTATCGCGCTAACGGTGAATTTGATCGTCTGACCAAGCAATTACTGGATGAGGTAAAGCAATGAAAATACGCTTTATGATGCTGTTCGGGCTTTTGACGCTGCCAGTGCTTGCGTGGGCCGCGGATGCCCTCACGGGGGATGTCCAGCGCCAGCCATTGAATATTCAGGCTATCGTGATGTTTCTGCTGTTCGTCGGCGGCACGCTGTATATCACCTACTGGGCGTCGAAGAAAACCCGTTCGCGTAGTGATTACTATACGGCGGGCGGCAACATTACCGGCTTCCAGAACGGGCTGGCGATTGCGGGCGACTACATGTCCGCTGCATCCTTCCTCGGTATTTCTGCGCTGGTCTATACCTCCGGCTACGACGGCCTGATTTACTCACTCGGCTTTTTGGTTGGCTGGCCCATTATTCTGTTTCTGATCGCAGAGCGGCTACGTAACCTCGGGCGTTATACCTTTGCTGACGTCGCCTCCTACCGTTTGCAACAGCGCCCGATCCGCAGCCTCTCCGCCTGTGGTTCGCTGGTGGTGGTGGCGCTGTACCTCATCGCACAGATGGTAGGTGCGGGGAAGCTCATCGAACTGCTGTTCGGCCTCAATTACCACATTGCCGTGGTGCTGGTCGGTATTCTGATGGTGATGTACGTGATGTTTGGCGGCATGCTCGCCACCACATGGGTGCAGATTATTAAAGCCGTCCTGCTGCTGTTCGGTGCCACCTTCATGGCCGTGATGGTCATGAAATCCGTAGGCTTCAGCTTTGACACCCTGTTCAAACAGGCGATGGCGGTTCACCCAAAAGGCGCGTCGATCATGAGCCCCGGCGGACTGGTTTCCGACCCAATATCCGCGTTGTCCCTTGGGCTAGGTCTGATGTTCGGTACGGCCGGTCTTCCGCACATCCTGATGCGTTTCTTCACCGTCAGCGATGCGAAAGAAGCACGAAAGAGCGTGTTCTACGCCACGGGGTTCATGGGTTATTTCTACTTCCTGACCTTCATCATCGGTTTTGGTGCCATCCTGCTGGTCAGCGCGAATCCTGCGTTTAAGGACGCAACGGGTGCGCTTATCGGTGGAAATAACATGGCGGCCGTGCATCTGGCCGATGCGGTCGGCGGTGACTTCTTCCTCGGCTTTATCTCCGCCGTGGCCTTTGCCACCATTTTGGCCGTCGTCGCGGGTCTGACGCTGGCAGGGGCTTCTGCCGTGTCCCACGATCTCTACTCTAACGTGATCAAGAAAGGGAAAGCGACGGAGCGTGATGAGCTGAAAGTCTCGAAAATCACCGTACTGGTGCTGGGCGTGGTGGCGATTTCGCTCGGTATCCTGTTTGAGAACCAGAACATCGCCTTCATGGTCGGGTTAGCGTTCTCCATCGCCGCGAGCTGTAACTTCCCGATTATTATCATCTCCATGTATTGGTCGAAGCTCACCACGCGCGGCGCAATGGTTGGCGGCTGGGCAGGGCTGTTGACGGCAGTCATCTTGATGATATTGGGGCCGACGATCTGGGTGAAAATCCTCGGTCACGCTACGCCTATTTACCCTTACGACTATCCAGCGCTGTTCTCCATGCTGGTGGCGTTTATCGGGATCTGGTTCTTCTCCATCACCGACCGTTCGGCAGCCGGACAGCAGGAACGCGCACGCTTCCATGCACAGTTTGTCCGCTCACAAACTGGCGTCGGCGCATCAAAAGGCAGTTCCCACTAATCTTCCTCTCACTGGCCCGCAGTCGCGGGCCAGCTATTCTCTGAAACCCAGCGCTCTGCGTTGTTGAAAATCGCTCCTGCGATTTTTTGCGGGACGGATTCCCAATAGTAACCTGTAGACTTTCCAGCGCTGCACGATTCGCTATGGTGTCGGCATACACATCACAGGGAAGGATGCGATGCAACCTCACGATGCCATCTTCAAACAGTTCTTAAGCGATATTGATATCGCCAGAGATTTTCTTGCCGCCCATTTACCATCCGCTATTCAGCAACAGTGCGATTTCAGTACATTGCAGTTAGAGTCTGCATCGTTTATCGAAAACACATTACGCTCGCGTCTGTCAGACATGTTGTACTCACTGCAAACTCGCTCTGGTTCTGGGTATATCTATTGCGTCATAGAGCATCAAAGTCGCCCTGACAAGCTCATGGCTTTCCGGTTATTACGCTATTGCCTTGATGCGATGCAGCAGCATTTATCACAGGGTCATCAGTCGTTACCCGTGGTTATTCCACTCCTGTTCTATCACGGCAAACGTAGTCCTTATCCGTATAGTATGCAGTGGCTGGATCATTTCACCGATCCACCGCTGGCAGCACAGGTTTACCATCATGCCTTTCCGCTGATAGACCTAACCGTTATTCCAGATGAAGAGATCAAAACGCACCGCCGTGCCGCACTACTGGAACTCGTACAGAAACACATCAGAACACGGGATATGCTGGAATTGGCGCACGACATCGGGCTATTATTTGAACACTGGAACCTGTCTTTGCCACTGCGGCACGCATTATTACTGTACGTCGCGACAGTGGGTAATACATCTGACATAGACAGGTTCATTGATTCAGTGGCTGAGCCCCTGTCAACGCATAAGGAGGACACAATGACCATTGCACAACAATTACACCAAAGGGGATTTGAGCAGGGGATGCAGGCAGGTATGCAAGAAGGGATGAAATCTAGCGCGCTAAACATCGCCCGCCAGTTACTGCAAAACAAGATGGAGCAGGAGCTAGTCCAGCGCGTTACCCAACTGTCCGATGAAGAAATGGCGCAGTTGCTCCGCAGCGAGCAGAAATAGTTTTTATCGTGGGCTATCCCTGCCCACGCCCCTTCGGGCCAACGCTGCGCATTGTTGAAAATCGCTCCTGCGCTTTTTTATCGTGGGCTATCCCTGCCCACGGTTCTGCGAAACCCAGCGCCTCTCATTTTAAAACGGGTTTTATTCCTCGCTTAACGTCACCACGTCATACATCACGCTGCCGCCTTTTAATTGCAGCGTGATCGTGTTGTTGCCGTTTTTCAGAAAGCGGGATGACACGGGGATACGGGCGATGTGATAACGACCACTCTGTAGCGCACCGCGATAAATGGTTTTGTCGTTTGCGTAAGTCAGCGTTTCCAACGTGGTGCCGTTCACCGCTACCGCCAGCTGTGGCATGGTCGGCTCACTCATGCCGCTGTTGCTCGCCGCCGCCAGCGCGATGTTCAGGAAATAGGTTTTCTTCTCTGGTTGCAGGGCAAAACGGATATCCCATTTTCCCGGTTTAGTCTGCGCGTAATACCAGTCACGCTGATAGTCGCTGCGGCCAATATCGAACGTCAGATTTGCCGGAACCTCATGCTGCCAGCGGGTGTTGCGAGCCTCATTGCCAAACCGGAATTCGCTCGCCTGCCGATTGGCTTGCCCAATCGCCCAGACAACCGGCTCGGCTTTGGGCAGTGTTATCACAGGCAGCACTTGCTTATCACCGGAAACGGATAGCGTTTGTTCTGCCACTATCCCTGGCTGCGTACCGCTGTTGGCGTATACCGCCAGATGATAATTGCCCGGACGGACATGGGGAATCGCAAAATTCCCCTGAGTATCCGTGGTTGCCTGATACGAATAGCCGCGAGTTTGCACATCAAACGGTTCATCCAGCGATGACGAAAGCACGACGGTCACCGACTGCTGGCTGGCAACGCGTCCGCTAACCTGCGTGCGCTCTCGCGCATAGCGGGAATCGTCCACCCATTGGTACGGCCAATTGACGGTTTCCGTCAGCGCCTGACGCTGAGCATCCGCCAGCATGTGTCCGGTATCGCCCTGATTGATATACAGCAGCCACGGACCGTAGAATTTTTTCCAGCCTGGTGGGGCGACCATATCCGGCGTGCCGAAGTGCGAACCCGTCATGTAGTTCAGGATGATCGCATCCTGATGCACCAACAGATCCTGCTTGAGCGCATCGCCGGAGAAATATTCCCGATTGCCGTGAATCAACCACGCCCCAACGCCATTACCGAAAACACCCCAGAAAGGCGCAGCACGCATGTAACCGGCGAAATCATATTTGGAATAAATGCTGTCATCCGGCAGTCTCCAGGTTTCATCCTGCACCTTCGGCGACGCTTCGAGCTGACTGTAGAGCAGCGGTTTACCCTGACGATCGCCATTGTAGAGATGATCTAACCGGGCGGGATCGAAGCGATAGACGTTACGTAGTTCACTGACTTTAACATCCTGATTTCCGCTATTTTCAGCAACGACATAGCTATAAAGCCCGCTAACACCGCGACGCATAATCAGATGATATTCAAGCCGTAACAGCCCATCTCGATCGTCGATATAGGCGACATGCGCCATCTCACGATCGTTGCGCAGCACCTCTACCCGCTCGGGGACAAAATCTTTGACGCCTTTAGCATGAGCATCGTTAATATAATAATCGAGGTAGGCGCTACGCGTTTTGCTTGGGTCACGCGCCGCGCCGGACAGGTTAGTGACGATATTTTTGCCTCCCGTCACCATGCTCACCGCGCTGCCATCCTCTCCGAATGCGACCTTCAGCAAACCGTTATCCAGCACGGTATTCAAACCAGAAACAGATAACGACACCGCATTATCCTGCGCGCTATAGCTATAGGGTGCCAGCATGGCCCCCACCAACAACAAGACAGATCGCTTCACAGTCAGCCCTCTTGTGTTCAATTGGTTAGACAGAATTTTTATCGCTTCCGTTCAGGCCACTGCCGCTTCAATATCGAGATACATGGGGCTACCACGGTGATGAGGTATCCCAGCGGGAACCTCATCACCGTGTTTCCCCTAATATCCAACATTGGGTGTCACCTGAGATATCAAAAAAATGCCAGCTATTTGAAATATATAGCCGTGATGGGAACAACATAATCGAGGGGATAAGCGCCCTCCTTCACGCTACTGCCAGCACAAACAAGAATCTGGCAATAACGGAAAGGAAGTCAGGATCGACATCGCAGAAATCAAAACTGATCAGAATGACAATTCGCGAATCAGTACGGCGGACACCACTTTCCAGCCGCGAATCAACAGGCTTTGCGCCTCACCGTCCATCACCACCGTGCCGCGCAGCACCTGCGGCTGAGCACGATAATCGTCAGGCAGACTGAGCAACACGCGATAAACGGCTTGTTCAGGGTGCAGCTTGCGTTGTGCATCGCTCAGCGTGGCAATATCTCCGCCATAAATTGATGCCAGCTCCGGCGCAGCATTCAGATCGCGGGTTGCCGTGCTGGCAATCTCCACAATGGTGAGCGGCAGCGACGAACGGCTCACATCCTGTAAATAAAACGTCCCCTTTGCACCCGTGCGGAGCCGCTGCCAGTCTTTTTCCGATACGAACGCTTCCACCAGCCCGCCGGTTGGCTTGGTGACAACCACCAGCCATTCGCCCTGTCCCAGCCACTCACCGGTTTCCAGCGGCGTTGTCATATCAGCCACCACGCCATCTATCGGCGCACGCACCGTCAGTTGTTCAGACTGACGTTGCAAGACCTCTAACCTTTGCAGCGCGGCTTCATGCTCCTGCTTTACCCGCTGGTGATCGCCAGCCGCTTCCTTGTTGAATACCTGAAAGGTGCTTTGCCAGTTCAGCGTGGCGATTTGTCGCTCTAGCTGTTTCTGTTCGTGCGCCAGCGCGTCAGACGACAGCGTAAACAGCGTTTGTCC
Organism: Pectobacterium brasiliense; assembly: GCF_016950255.1. Taxonomy (NCBI): domain Bacteria; kingdom Pseudomonadati; phylum Pseudomonadota; class Gammaproteobacteria; order Enterobacterales; family Pectobacteriaceae; genus Pectobacterium; species Pectobacterium brasiliense. The sequence goes on from NZ_JACGFN010000001.1 coordinate 2,261,947, forward strand.
CGCTTTTACAGGCTGGCCGACCTTCACGTCAATACGCTGAATCATCGCAGGCACAGGCATATACAGGCTGCTTTGCTGTTCCGCCCGCAGCAGTGCCGGTGCGTACACGCCGCGCTGCCAGGGAATCATCAGCAAGAGCAGAACCACGGCGCTCACAACCAGCGTTGTCGTCATATTACGGTTCATACGGTAATCCTTACGGCGTTTACTCCATTCGCGCACTTCATTTACCACTGGCATCACCACGAAGTAGCCGATTTCAATCGCGAAAAGCAGCATCCCCAGCAGTTTGAACGTCATGTGGTAAACCAGAATCGCGATACCGGTAAACAGGAAGAAACGGTATATCCACACCGCGAAGGCATAGCCCACCAGCGTGCGTTGCAGCCAGCGTGGAAAGTGCTCCGGCGGCGCATCGCCTAAGCCGAACAGCCATTCCCGCATCTGCCAGCGGCCGATAGCGAAGCCCCGATTTTGCAGATTCGGCATCTGCAATCCATCGGACAGCAGGAAATAGCCGTCGAATCGCATCAGCGGGCTGAGGTTAATCGCCAGCGTCATAATCCAGGTTGTCGTCGCCAGCATAAACGCGGCGCTGCGCAGCATGCCGTCCGGCAAGAAGCTCCATGCAAGCGTCGCCCACGCCGCCAGCACTAGCTCGGTCATCATGCCCGCTGCGCCAATCGCCATCCGCTGCCGGCGGCGGGTGAGCTTCCACGAGCCGGACGTATCGGTGTACAGCACCGGCATCATCACCAGAAACGCGACGCCCATCGTCGCGACCCGCGCACCGAAGCGCTTGCAGGTGTAGGCGTGGCCGAACTCATGCAGAATTTTGGTAAAGCACAGCGTCAGCCCCGCCAGCGCTGCGCCTTCCAGCGTGAAGAAATGCAGAAACGTATGCTTGAACGTTTCCCACTGGCGTCCGGCGAGGAAGAGCCCCAGCACGGCCACCAGCAGCGTCAATTTGAGGAAAGTCCGGCTGAAAAACGGTTCGACCCACGGCAGCGTTGCGCCCAGAAAGCGATCGGGGTGCCATAAGGGAATGCGAAAAAACAGGTAGTTCTTCAGCAGTTTGCGCCAAATCGAAACGCGTGACTGTTCCACCTGACGAGAAAACTGCGCCAGCGCCTCATCGCCGGAAACGCGCGTCAGGCTATTGGCCTGCAAGAAGCGATTGAAGTACTGCACATCGCTGTCATCAAGCGTCAGCGCAGAAGTCTGGTTAACATCGGCCACAATCTGCGCCGCGTTCCCCATCGACCAGCGCGATAGCATCGCCATTTCTGCCCAGCCGATACGAAAATAGAGACCACGCAGCGGATCTTCCAGCGTCCAACTGGGCGATCCGTCGCGGTTAGCCGGTCCGGCGTGCAGGATCAGTTCATCGCGCAGCGGGCTGAGCCCAGCGGCTGGCGTTGCGCCTCCGGCCATCGTTAGACGCCCAGCCAGACGCGCAGGGATGCCAGCGGTTTACGCAGTAGGTAAACGAACAATACCGTGCGTTTCCCGTACAGCTTGGCAGTGCCCTTCAGGCCCACGCGCAGCTGCGGATCATCCTGCGTAAAGCGGGCTCGTAGCCGATAGGCCATCACATTATCCGGCGTCGGCGCGGCGCGATAGCCAATCTGTTCAAGCCGTGCGTCCTGTGCCGAATTCGGTGCAACATTGAGGAACAGGCGCACGTCCGCACCGTTTTCCAGCGCAATCGCATCCGCCGCAGGCAGTTGGATCTCCAGCTCAACATCATGCGGATCGGCGATCATCATGATGCGTTCTCCCACCGCCACCGAGCGCCCAATCCAGTCGCTGCTATCGTCAAAAATCGCCACGCCGTCACGCGGGGAAGCGAGCTGCATGCGTTCCTGCTGACGTTGCAGAAAATCCATCTCGCTCTGCGCCTGTTCGCGGCGGCTTTGCAGCACGGCCAGACTGGCTTTGCTGTTAGCATCGAACAACGCCTGCTGCTGTGCCTGACGATACTGAGCATCAGCGGTAGCAAAAGCCTGTCGGGCCGATTCCAAGCGGTTTTCCAGTTCGCGCACGTCCAGTCGCACCAGCGGCTGATTAGCGCTGACAGTCTGATTAGGGCGAACCAGTATATCATCCACCACGCCCGCCACAGGGGCGCGCACCATCACCGGACGATGCGCGACAATCTCTGCCGGCGCCAGCACCGACTGGCGAACCGGGATCAACAAGATCAGCATCAGCGCCACGATCCCCGCCAGGATCAAACGACGTTTCTTCGGGCTGGTGTTGGTCTGCCGACGACGTTGCTTCAGCAAACTCGACCAGGCGTGAGCGTAGGCGTCTGCCAGTTTTTCCAGCAGCACAATCTCGGCAGGCAGCCACGCGCTGTCCCGTGCTAGCACCAGCACCAGCGGCGTATCGCCCTGCGGTAAGCGCAGCGGCAGCCAGAGTAAAAATTCCGGCAGATGTTCCTGCCACAAAATTTGGTCATCGGCAGGCAGCTCGCGGCATTGCAGCGCCTGCGTTTGACGTCCCTCTTCCTGCCACTGGCGGCACAGGCGGCTAAATTCGGTACAAAACGGCGCGTTGTGATCGAGCGAGGCCAGCCCGGAAGCCGCCTGCAAGCGCCGTTTATCGCAGTACCACAGCAGCGCCTGCCGATACTTCACGACATTGTGCGTCTCGTTAACGATGAAAAACGCCAGTTCATCCAGCGTTTCACGCGCTCTGGCACGGCTTTGCAGCTGCAACAGCTCGGCCAGCAGCGCCAGCCGGGTATCCTGTTCCGTTTGTGCTGCCGTCATGTTCCGTTCGCTCATGGCGACACGCTACCGGCATCAGGCGGTACGATTTGCGCCACGCCGCTCATGCCCGGCAGCAATCCAGCGGTAGACTGAGTAATGCGGCCAAAGACTTTTACCGACTGACTGACCGGATCGATCGCCGAAGAAAGTCGGCTGATTTCTGCCGGATAGCTCAGGCCGGTTTCATCCAGCACGACCTGAAAGGCGCTGCCCTGCTTTAACCACACCAGCCAGCGCGACGGTACGATCATTTCCAGTTCGAACGCGCTGTCATCATAAATCGCTAACAGCTCTTTGCCTTCCGGCACGGATTCCCAACGTTTCACCTTGGTTTCCGTAACGCGACCGGAGAACGGCGCTTTAATCACACAGCGTTGCAGCATGGCGCGATTAACGCCGCTTTCGGCCTGCGCCATCGACACCGACGATCGCGCCTGATCGACATCCGACAGGCTGATCGAATTGAGCTTATCCAGCCGATCGGCAATCGCCAGCTTTTTACGCGCGGCATTCTCTGCGGCGTTTGAGTAATTCAGCTTTTCGCGCAGCACGGTGCAGTCAAACGTCACCAGCGTATCGCCCTGTTTGAAGTGTTCGCCCTCTTTCACCGCAATATCCGTCACTTTCCCGGCAATTTCGCTGGATAACACGGTATAGCGCTGTGCGCTAAGCTGTACGCGAATGTCTCCCGTCGTCGCAGCCTGCCCCAACAGGGGCAGACCTAACGCACTGACCAGCAACAGCGGACGCATCATGCCGAAAGCCATTAACGCGAACCTCCCGCCTGTAGAGATTGCAGGTTATCCCACATATCCGTGTTCACCACGCGATAAGGCTTACCCGCGCTAGCCGACGATGTAGCCGCGGACGAGGCCATTGGCTTCGAGACTGGTGCAGAGGATGGGGTAGATGCGGTTTTCGTCGACGCCGTCGTGGTGGCAGGCGTAGCCGGTGTTGCCAGAGACAGGCGTGGTACCGCAACACCGCCTTTCTCAAGGTTACCCGTGGTGCGGGCAATCGAGCTACTCAGCGCCGCAAGACTGACATCGTTCACGTTATCCGGCAGCACGTCCAGCCCGGCAGCCTGATACACCGCGCCCAGCGCGTTCTGCACATCGGCAAAGCTGCGGTCGCGCGCGCGCGGGTCGTCAGAATGGTTTCCGTACTGACGCGCACCTGTTCCATCTGTGTTTCGGCACGATGCTGTACGCTTAGCGTGGTCTGATTAAGGATGCCACGCTGAATCCGCGCCAGTTCCTGATAGCGGCCAAACATCTGCGTACTCTGCTGATATTCCTGCCAGGCGACGTTCACCTGCGTCAGCACCGCCATGCGCAGCGCCTGACGACGAATTTCCGCCAGATCTTCATTCGCCTGTCCGGCGCGTTTCACCGATGACCACGACAGCACGTTCAGCAGGTTGCCGCTGACCTGAACGCCCGCGTTCGCCCACTGATGATTGACCAGATAGCTGTTGCTATCACCGTTGATACCGGCAAACAGCGACACGCCCGGCAGCAGACGCAGCAGTGATTTACGGGTTTCCAGTACGCTATTGCGTGCCAGATAGCTCTCTTCGCGCACTTCCGGACGTTTAACCATCGAGAAGTTTTCCAGATCGTCGAGCGAGTAGGCCATCTTCGGCGCGACCAGACTGCTTTCGCTCGGTACGACGACATCGTATTTGCTCGACGGCGGCAGGTTCATCAGCGCAGCCAGACGGGATTTCGCCACCACCAGATCGCTGTCGACGATCTCCAACTGACGCACCATCTCCAGCATGTTTTTCTGGAAACGCAGTGCCTCAACCGGAGCCAGCAGACGCTGTTGCTCGGTCTGACGCGCATATTCCAGCGCCTGACGCGCCTGCGTCAGCGCAGTGGTCACTTCCGGCTGCAAGCGCTGTGCCGTTGCGGCTTCCCAATAGGCCGTCCGCACCTGACGGGTAATGTCCGCGACCACGCGACGACGGCGCTCTTCCGCCGCCAGCGATTTGTTCGCCTGTACTTTGGCGTTGAAATAGCTGATACCGAAATCCAGCACGTTCCAGCTCATCGTCAGATCGGCGGTACGCTGGGTCTGATCCTGACTGGTGGACGCTTCCAGCGACTGCCGACCAGTGGTCACCGACTGGCTGCTCGAACCCGCCACATTATCGCGAGTTTGTAACCCAGCGCGCGCGGTCAGTTTCGGTAACAGCATGTCCAGATTCTGTACGCCCAACAGGTCATCTTCCATCGCCTGTTCCAGCAACGCGACCCGCTGTTGCAGGTTATATTTCAGCGCACGAGCAATCGCTTCATCCAGCGTGATCGTGCCGCGCACCGGTTCCTGATTGGCGAACATCTGTGTTCTGTCGCTCAGCGCCTGTGCAACCTGCTGTTCGATCGTAACCGGCTCAGGTTTGACGGCACAGCCAGCCAGCCCCAGACAGGCAATGGCTACCGCGATCCGTAACGCCCGGGAACCCGCGGTGCGTGGTGTAGCCTCGTGTTGAACGTTCTGCTGCTGGCTGTCGTGTTGCTGGCTATCCCAGAAATGCGCTATGTGCTGATTCACCCGGGTTCTCCCCATCTTCTATTTGTCTGTTCCCTTCATCTTGCAGGCGGTGGAGTGGTTACCGCCTGCAAACGCCCGGGTTAGTGGTTAAGTAATAAAATCTCGTCTCGGTATTCGATCTGCGCTTTACCAGGTTTGCGCTTGGTTACGCGCGCAGACTGCTCAGCTCACTGAGCGCCGCCAGCAGCGCATCCTGTTCAGGCTGATGCTGACGCAGCTGTTCGGTAAAGGCGGTTTTCCCCGCAGGCGCTAACCGCTCTGCATCGCGGTTTTCTGCAGGGAGTGCATCAGAGTGGACAGGCAGTTGCATCGCACCACGGTCAGTTGCCCTCTCTGCGCCATCGCCCTGCCCGGTTTGCAGCGTAATCGGTACGATCCGGCTGGTGCCGTCTGCGGCCTGTGCTTTCAGCGCCAGTTGGATCTGATTCACCTGCACCGCGCTGGCATCGGTAATACGCACCACGCCGTTGCGGGCATCGAACTGCACCCACGCAGGCAGCGGACGCCCGTTCGCCAGTTGCAGCGTCAGCGTGGCATTGCCTTCACGCACGCTGAACATACGCTGCGGCAAGCTAAAGGCGAGCACGCCGGAGGCATCCGGCTGTAACGCGCCCTGCACGCTACTGAAAGCCGACTCCAGCGCCGTTGTCTGACCGCGCGCGCTCAGGAACAGGTTGGAATCAGCCGGACGCAGCGCGGCGTTATCGCGTGTAGACGCTTCAGCACGCGAAGAGAAGTTGACCTGCTCCAGCGTTGGCATCAGCGATGACATGACAGGATCGAGCACCCAAGGCGCATCCGACTGACGTGCGGTGTTGGCATCGCGCTGACGCACAGGTTCGGTAACGATGTTGTTCGGTAGCGGCTGCGCTTCCGGGCGAGACAGATCGGCGACGATCGTCTCCAGCGGCTGTTCACGTTCTCTTTCACTCGAATCAACAGGCAGGCTTGCGCCCTGCTGCACCAGAATTACCGGTGCCGCTGTTGCAGTGTTATCAGGATTGACTGGCTCTGTTGGTGTACCGGGGTCTGGTGTGCCTGGGTCGACCGGCGTTGAAGCAGCATTGACCGTCAGCGCCACATTCATTGCCGTCGCGTTGCCTGCGCTGTCCGTGGCGGTAATCGTCAGGTTGAATAAACCAGCCGCTGACGGTGTGCCGCTGAACGTCCGTGTTGCACTATCAAAACGCACGCCTTCTGGCAGTTGCGCATCATCAACAGTAAACGTCAGCGCATTATTTTCAGGATCGGTAAATAGCGTACCTGGTAAGGTATAAGACCAGTGGGTGCCCGCCTGTGCCGTTGGCGGTGTGAACTGATCAGCATGACCCACCGGCGGCAGGTTTACCTCTCTCGACAGCGTAACGCCGAGCGCCTGCGCGGCAGAATCGGCTGCGCCGTCATTGAGCACCAGGGTCAGCGAGGCCGAATCTCCCGTCAACGGGGCGCTCGTCGCCCAGCTAATCTGGCGTGCCAGCGCTGTCGCATCCGCACGGGAAATGGCGGCCGTGAAGGCCACTGTGAGCTTGCCGTCCGCCTGCGTGAATGTGGCTACCGCTTGCCCGTCTTTGCTAATGACGCCATTCGCTAAGGTAAAACCGTTGCCCGCAGTAAAATCGAAGCGATCGCCGGCTGAAGCCACATCACCACGCTGTAGCGTGATTGAGGCCCCCTGATAATTTCCCGCCCCGCCGTTCAATGCATCCAATTCCGCATCGCTGAGGACGATAGACGGAGCAACGATAATTGCAGGGCCATCGACGCGATAAACCGGCAGGCGAGAGGATTCATCCAGCACCGACACGCCGTTGCCGAGCGTAATCAGCCCGCCGTCAACCGGCAGCAGATGAGCGAAGCCCGTATCCGCGTTTTTCAGCGTATCGAGTTTTGTCAGTGTCTGACCGTTCAACACATAGCGAGTGAGTGCACCGTCGCTTTGCGTGACGTACAGCACCCGCGCATCCGCAGAGAGGGCGATATCGCTCACCGTGCCTTCTGCCGCGACGCGAGCGATATGTGTGAAGGTGCCCGTAACAGTATCCAGCGTGAAGGCATCGATCTGCCCCGCGCTGGCGACAAAGATGCTACGACCATCGGCGCTAACCGTGAGCTGCTCCAGCCCTGAAAGCGCTACGGTGTTGCCTGCGGCATCGGTAAAGTCGCGGACATGTCCCAACGGCGTCAGTTTGCCGCTGTCGTCGCGCTGATAAACAATCACCGCCGAGGTGTCGTTGATTGCCGTGGTGACAAACAACAGGTTGCCGCGGCTGAGAATACTGGTCGGGGCCCACAGATAAGGCGGATTATTCATATCGCCGCCCAGCGCCTCAACATAGGTTAACGCCCCTGTTGCGGTGTCACGGCTGAAATAGGCTAGCTGGTCGCTGTAGCTATTGATGAGATAAAGATTCTTCCCATCATCAGACAGCGCAATCCCCTTGATATTATTCAGATTACCATTATCAATATTATAATCGCTTGCTATCGTGACCTTATGGGTCAACTCGCCGTTCGCATCACGGCTAAACCAGACAATCGCGTTGCCGTCGGCACGCAGCGCATACACGCTATTACCCTCGGCGGAAACCTGTAGCTGGCTTATTCCTGTCACACCCTCTGCGGCGGCGAAGGTACGCACATAGGTTAATTCGCCGCTGTTCGCATCACGCTGGAATAAGGCAATCGCGCCTTTATCATCGCTGACATACAGCGCCAGCCCGTCTGTCGTACGGGCCGCAGCCGTCACCGTGCCCAACCCGCTAATTGCGGTGTATGTATTCACCAGACGCAGTTCATCGGCAGAAAGTACCGGATCGTTCGCCACAACAGGCGTGTCATTGATAGCGGTAATCGCCACCAACAAGGTTGTGACCTGAGAATCCAGATAGCGATCGGACAGCGTCACCGTCACCGCCACCTGCGCGGCTGGCGTACGGCTGTCGCTGGCGTAGGTAATCTGGCGCAGCGTATTTTGCACATCTTCCGTGGTCGGGATCGTGCCTGCATTCGCATTGAAGCGAATCGTCAGCACACCATCCTGATTACTGACCTGACCAATGGTGACGCCGTCTTTCTGAAGCGTATCGCCGGATAGCGTCAGCCCGTTTTCGGCACTGAAGCCCAGCTTATCCAGCGCCGTTTTACCGTCGCCCAGCGTAATCTTCAGCGTTGCGCCGTCGTAGTTGCCCTTACCACCGTTGAGCTTATCCATCTGCGCATCGGACACCGTTGCGTCCGGTGCCAGCACGATAGGGTCAGCACGTTCGGTATACGCCGGCGTCGTGCCCGGAATCGTGATAACCGGTGCAGTATTGGTTTCTGCCTCAGGCACCAGCGTCAGCGTAATCGCCTGATCCAACGTGGTTTCTGGTGCGCTGCCGTTATAATTATTTTCCTTAATCATTAGGGTAACGTGGCGTTCCCCGCTCGGGTTGCTGCCCAGATAGTTGTAGCCGATGCTGTCAATAATCGCAGCGGTTCCACTCGCGTCTCTCCCGACATACAGGAGAACCGTCGCTTTACCGTCCTTAACATCAACGGAATATTGTAAATCGCTGGCGGTACGCGGCGTCCCGTTGGATTTTTCGAGCACGATCGTGCTGCCATCGACGCTGATCGTCTCATTTGGCCCTGACACATCAAATGTCAGCACCACCTGCCAAATGGTCTGCCCGCTCTCAATGGTGTCGACATGCGTATCTTTAAACAGCTTAACGAACTCGCCGTTGCCCGGAATCTGTGGGTTGAGCACCGTCGTCGTCAACGTTGACGGATCGTTCACACCGATGAGATTGACGGTGATATCCATGCTAGTGGTGTTATTGTCGCCGTCATTCATGCTGAAGGTGAATGCCGGCGACGAGCCCGCCTGTTCAGGATCCTGACTGGTGTTGTGATAGGTGATCTGACGCAACACGTTCTGTGCATCAGCTTGGGTTACCGATGCCGTAAAGGTCACCGTCAGCACGCCATCAACCTGCGTAAAGGTGGCAATCGCGACGTCACCTTTTAGGATGTTGTCGCCATCAAGCGTTAAACCGTTATCCGCCTTCAAGCCAAAGGTATCTTCCGGTCGCCCACCTTCCTGTCGGCTGACCGTGATGCTGGCACCGTTATAGTTGCCCACACCGCTATTTAACGCATCTAACTGCGGATCGGACAGGCGGCCTGATGGCAGCAGCACCGTAGCATCATTACCTTCGGTATAGGTTGCGCCAGCCGTACCGACATTCAGCACATGAACCTTATCGCCGCCAATCAGGTACAGCTGTTTACCGTTTGCACTCAGTTCAACCTGTTGCAGATCAGAGAAGAAAAGATTGATTGGGCTATCCCAACTGCCGCTGATCGTGTCCTTCAGCGTCAGGCTGCCATCTTCGGCACGGGAGAAGACGGTGATGTTCTTACCGATCACAAACAGCGCAGTCCCATCGGCAGAAACCACCAGCCCCGTAGCCAGCCCCTCACCGGTATCGCCTCCATCATCGGTAATTGACGTTGTACCCGTCAGCGAGAGCGCACCATCGGCTCCCACGGTTATCGTATTGAGCGTGTACTGAATTCCATCAGCATTAATCGTATACAGGGTTTTGCCATCAGGTGAGAGAGCAAGTGAATTGATGTAGTACAGGTCATCGCCTTCAGCACGAATCTGGGAAACCTGAGTCAACTTGCCTTCAGCATCAATACGGAACCCAGTGACACCAACTGTATCGCCTGAACCAGACACAAACAGGTAACGCCCATCTGGATCAAGCACAAGACGGCTCGCGCCGATCAAATTATCGGCCTGAGAAACCGCCGCCAGAGTCCCGTCTGTCCCACGCTTAAACACCAGTACGCTGCGACTGTCATTATCACTGCCAGACTGGGCAGCGGTGAGATAGAGGTAATCGCCTTGAGAAACGATGTGGGAACGTACATCCAGCGAATGCTCCCCCAGAGCAGCCGAATCAAGGACGACGGCTTGCGTCAGTTCACCGTCACTGCCAACGCGGAAGATTGTCACCGCGTTGCCTTCACTGCCGACCACATACAGGTACTGTCCATCAGCAGACAGAGTGACATCTGATGCGCCGGCCAGCCCGGCATGGTCCACAATCTTATCGTTTTGTTCCGTCTCTTCGTTATAAACGGATCGATAGTTGAAAAAGGTCTTCGACAGGGTAAATTTACCTTCCGCATCACGCACAAAGACGCTCAGCACTGCCGAACCACTCTCTGGTGAACTCACGACATAGAGCGTTTTGCCATCCGAAGAGAGCTCGCTGTCTTTCACCCCGTTAAGCACATCCACATAACTATTGGAGTCATAACCATCAAGGGTGCCGATACTCTGTAAGGCACTGGATTCACCGCCGATCGTTGGGACTTGCGCAGGATCGGATGCAATACTCAGCGTTAGCGTTTGCTCTGCCTGTGCGCCTGATTCACCGCTCACGACGACGGTAATAGCAAAGGTTCCTGCACCATTGATCGCTGGCGTACCGGAAATCGTACGCGTTTCAGGATCGAAGGTTAATCCAGCAGGAAGGCCGTTCACCTGCCACGTTATCGCACCATTCTCAGGCCCGCGGAACAGATTAGCGGGCAGCTCTTCGGTATACGATTGCCCTGCCGTCGCAGACGGCGGGGTGTACTCTACGTTATCCACCACAGGCGCTTTGTTCGGTACCATCATCAGCAACAGACTGGTATCTTTACTCCCGTCACTGAACCCGATCTTCAGCGAAATCGCTGCGCCTGCCGTGTCGCCCTCGTTACGGTAGGTCACCTGATGCAGAACCTGATTGACTACCGCTTTTGTGACGCTTTCGGTAAAGACAATCGTCAGCGCACCTTCGCTGCCGCTAAAGGTGGCAATGGTCGCCCCCTGATACTGAATTTCGCTGCCGGACAGCGTAAGATCGCCGCCGCTCTGGAACGCAAAATGGTCATTTGTCGATGCATCGCCATTACGGCTAACGGTAATCGTCACGCCCTTGTAGTCATCGGCAGCATCCAAATCCTGATCTGACAGTGTGACGCTCGTGGCAAACGGCATCTCCGCCGTCTGGCTATAGGTCGCGTGCGCCGCCGCGCTGGATATCATCACGCCGGTATTAAAAAAGCGTGCGCCGGTATACAGCGATTTGCCGTCTTCCGATAACGTCAGCGTCGTGACAGGACGCCCTGCCGCCAGCGTCCCAGTTTGCGTGAGCTTACCATCCGAACCAATCGCGTAAACCGTCACGGCACCGTTATTGCTGCCGACATACAGTGTCTTACCGTCTGCAGAGGCAGTCACGCCCCAGGGGTTGCTAAACGTCAGGGCCTCGACCCGGCTGACAGCGTTCGTCGAGCTATCGTAATGCAGCACAGTGAGTCGATTACCCACGTTGCTGGTGACCACGTAGATATACCCTTCATCCGTCACGGTAAAAGCGGAATTGGCGTGATTGAGTTCATTACTGGTAGCTAACGTTCCGGCACTTTTCTGGTTCCCCTCACTGTCGGTATAGGTCAGCGTAACCCCGTCACTACCACGCGCCAGTTGGCCGGCATAGCTCACGGCACCGTTTGCCGCCGTCGTGTAAATCGTTATCTTGCCGCTGTTACCCAATACATAAACGGTACCGCTGGCATCAACAGACAAACCAATCGGCGTTGTGCCATCAACCTGAGTAAACGTCGCGGAATTGCTCAATGTGCCACTATCACCAATGGTGTAGTGGTACAACGTGCCCGCCGTAAGCGCATACAAACTTTTCCCATCATCCGAACGGGCCAGCTTCATCACATTGCCTGCTAGCCCGTCAACGCGCGCGGTCAGGCTTAACATGCCCGTGTTGGCATCTTTGCTGAATACCAGAACTTCCGAATTTGCGCTCAGATAAACGGTGGAACCATCATCGGAGAAAACGGCCGCGCGTCCGATAAGCCCGCTGACCTCCGTCCCATTGCTCGCATCACCATCATCCGTTCCCGGAACGAGGCGCTGTAATAACGTTAATTTCCCTGTATCGGGGTCGCGCTGGTAGAGGCTTACCCGCGCATCGCCACCATAATTGGCGGCTGTTGTGCCAATCACCAGTAGAGTGCGACCATCATCGGACAGCACAATACTGCTGACATGACTGTCATAACCGGTAAGCAAGCCGTCGGAGTAATACAAATTAGGATCGACCGGGATATCGGTCTGGATGGTCGGTGCGTTGTTAATGGCTAACGTCAGTGTCGCGGTAACATTAAGGGAGGCCGTATCCACCCCCTGCTCTGCCACGCCACCATCGTCTCGCAGGCTCACAAGCGTCACGGTACGGATACCCGCCGTCGCCTGTGTTGTCTCATTGGTATAGGCAACATCGTTGATCAATGCCTGAGCCGCTGCCATCGTCATGCCAGTTGCATGGTGAATCTCCAGCGTCCCACTGCCATCATTTAACGTATAGGTGTAGGTATAGCCGCTTGCCGTTTTCCCTGAGTTTGACTGAGTAAGATCAATTCTTGCGCCATCAATAACTAAGAATTCATTGGCCGCATCTTTCAGACCACCAATATTCAGTCTGACATCCAAGATCTTTTGCCCTGCTTCACCCGCTGTAATCTGCGTATTGGTGAATACCTTGACCACTGTCGCCGTCGTGTCGTAGTTTGAGAGTGATGCAGCTTCTACAGTCAGTATCGGTGCCGTATTGGTTGTCACCAGCACCGCCAGCATCACGGGCAGGCTATCGACTTTACCGTCGTTCGCCCGTAGAGACAGCGTCACCACGGAACCACCCGCCACTGTATCGGTATTCTGGTAGGTGACCTGATGTAAAACCGCATTTGCCTCCGCCCGGCTTGTTCCAGGCAGAAACGCGATCGTCAGAATACCTCCGCTCTGGCTGAACGTGGCAATAGCGCGATCGCCCTGAAGAATCTGCTCGTTCTCCAGCCGCAGATCGTTAGTGTTGCTGAAATTAAAGATATCCTTGTCTGATGCACCACCGTCACGAGAGACGATCAGTTGCATACCACCATAGTTTCCATTTCCCGCATTCAGAGCATCGAAATTGGCATCCGACAAGGTTATCCCGGAGGCGATCATCGCATCCGAGCCACTTATTTGCGTCAATAACGTTGAATAACGGCTGACCCCCTCACCCGCAACGAGTAAAGAGCGACCATCCTGCGATAACGCGAGATCCCCACCAGTGGTACTTCCTGCCGCCTGGCCCACCAAGGTTAAAGCCCCCGCTGATGAAACAGCGTAAGCGGAAACCATGCCGTCTGTCGCCGCAGCATATAACCGCGTTCCCTCAGCATTGAGTACCAAACTGCCTACAGGAGGGGTGCTGAATGTATTAACCAGCGTCAACGCATTATCACTCCCAACGCGGTAGAGCGTAATATCGTTGGTTTTTGGATTTGCGATATAAACAGACTTCCCATCGTTCGATGCCGCCATCGCGTAATCAACGGGATCTTGTCCCTTTATTTCAAGTGAGATACTCCCCAGCAGAGTCAATTTACCTGCGCTATCACGCTGGTAGACTTGCAACTCATGATTGTCGTTAATTATCGCCCCGCTGTGCGCAATGTAGACATACTCGCCCGCTGTCGCGATCACACCATTACGATGACGGAGCGAATCGGTATGGGTTAACTCGCCAGTTTCAGTATTGCGCTGATAGACAAACACTTCGCGACCATAGCTGCTACTGGCATCCACATAAATCTGCGAACCGTCATCGGCTATCGCTAACCCGCCGTTCGACCCGGCTCCGACAGAAATCGTCGCAGTATGGCTGGGCATGCCGTTCTGAAGGCTAAATTGCATCAGGTTGCCATTGCTCGATATGGTATAGAGCGACTTACCGTCTGCACTGACCACCATATGATTAACATGCCCCAGATTTTCAACCGTCAGGCTTTGTTTTTGCGTCAGATGCCCAGATTCGCCCACGGTAAAGATGGTCAGCGTATTATCCAAACCGGCGATATAAGCCTGTTTACCATCAGCGGAATAAGCAACGTCCGTCCCAGTCGTTAATGACTCCGCTTCCAGTAAAGTTTCGCCAGATATCACCGGTGCCACGTTAATTTTGCTGTCGATGGTAACGGTAGCGTGAATATTCAGATCGGCAGTATCTGTGCTAGTACCGCCCTCATCGCTCAGGCTTTTCAGCGTCACCACCACGTCACCGCCTGCCACAGTGTTGTCTAGTGGTTTATAGGCAATGCCGTCGATCAGCTTAGCGACGTCATTCGGTTCAAACGCTTCAGATGAAGCAATGCTAACGGTGACGATTGTCGTCGCGCCACTGACAGCAACGGTATAGCTATATTGACCAGCACCAGCAGTCGTTTTTGCACCATTACCAGACTCTAATGTAATTTCAGTGCCATCAATGACTAATGCCTGATTCGCGCCCGTGCGGTTAACGGTAATCACCAGATCTTTCAGTTCCTGCCCGTTTTTATCTGCCGATACGCGAACGTCGCTGAACAGATCGACCGGTTGGAAGCTGTCGCTGCTGTCGGTGATGGTGACCGTTGCTTTAACGGGTGTGGCATCGACGCCGGGTGCGGTGTCCGTTGCCGCGACGGCCGCCGCCACATCCACTGCCGTGACCACAGCAGCAGCATCAAACATCATGCGCGGTTCCAATACCCACGCCTGACGCGGCGTGCGCGTTAAGCCTGAACCAGATTTTGAGCGGGAAAAAGTCATCGTGTTATGTCCTGTAATAAAGGGGCAAGTCGCGTCATTCCTGGCTACCTTCAGCGGTCATTCAACCAGCCGAACATAGCCGCCCTCGGTTTCGATCTGGCCGGCAATACGATCCAACCGCCTAATCAATTGATCCTCAACGCCCTCTGCACCGAAGCCTGAACCATCGATAAAACTCATGCGTTTCTCACCCTCGGTGCAAACCAGCAGGCCTGGCGTCGCTTCGGCGTCGAACAGGTTGCGGCCAAAATCCTCTGGGTCGCCGGGGCGAATGCCGACAAAATAGAATTTGATGTTGCGCGCGCGGAAGCTGGAACACAGATCGCGGAAGCGCTGCGCGGCAAAGGTACGGGCGGGATCCGAGCCGGTTTGACCACTGAATGCATTGCGGTTGAAGTTGTAGCTATCGGTGTCGAACCAGTTACCAATCGTGTTAGCCAGCATCACGATCACCTTTTGCCCGTCACCGTTGCCGTCCAGATTGAAATCCAGCGGCAGCGTGGCATCACCCCAGCCGTCTGAACCGCGCATGTTGGGCGACAGCGCCGCACCTGCCCATGACATGCCAATGGCATAGTTCACGTTGAAACGGGCAGAGAACTGATCGATACGCTGATTCAGTTTGCTTTCTTCATTGGTCAGCGGCATCAGCGCGGCATTCGGGCACCCTCTGTCCGCTACGATCCAACGGGTATCCACTGCATCGGTATCGTCGAAATCGGGATTCGGGCCGCGCCAGCTGATCGGTGGTGCTCCGGGGCTGCCGTTTTGTGGCAAATCGTGGCGGTAATAGACCTTGAATTGGCCAACGGGGGGTTCATCCCAAAAGAAATTTTCTTCCCGCCCCAGCCCGCGATACATGCACAGCAGGTTGGCACGGCGATCCGGGAAGCGGCGGTCAGCCAGACTACTCACGACACCACTGGCAAACAGCGAACGCAGCTCTGGCGGGTTCAACGCCCCCGGAGCAGACCAGCGCCGAATGCGGTTGGCGTCTTCCGCGTCGTACACACTCACCGACTGGCTATACGGCACCAGCGATAGCCACAGGTTGTCACGTTTGCCGTCTGCGCTGCTCAGCATACGTTCGACAAACGAACGACTAACGCTTTTCAGCGAACGGATATCCCCCTCACTCATATCCCCTGTCACTGGCATGACAAAGGCAACTTCGGTCGGCCGGTTGATAACTTCGGCGGTCGAGAACACTTCCTGCTGCCTCGCCCCAAGGTTCAGCAAACTGGGCTTGGTTTCGAAGGCGACGGTGACGGTATAGGTTTTACGCGTCTCGCTGTTGCGCCCTTCCGTGACGGCCACATCGCCTACCTCCAGCTTGTCACTCAGGGCCTTATTCATCCCCAGATTATTTTTGACGTAGTCATACGCCAGCTTATTGGTCTCTTCCTGGCTGTATTCTTCGCCATTAATGGTCGCCTGATGCGCGACGGCCAACGCAGCAGCATCCGTCGCGCGCTTGATCTGCGTGGCATCACCGGTTGCCGTGGAGGTATCCACGATAAAAGCCGCCGTCACCAATAACGCCATCGCACCCAGTGCATAGAATGCGGTGCCCGCGCCCTTTTCCTCCTGAATAAAGGCAGACAGGCGTTCACGCCAGAACAGAGTAATTCCGGTAGCGTCTTTTTTTACTCTTCTGTTCTGTAAGGTTTTTTTCATTCCTTCCTATCCTGTATTCCTGGATTCAGCGCGTACTCAACCCGCCCATAAAACGGGAAAATAAAAACGACATTGCTCATATGCCTATAGATTTTTAAGTGTTTCATTATTCCGGTAACGAGAAGCTCGCTGCCGTTTGCGGTCTATTTGCCGCTTCTATGTCCGGTATAAAAATGTCCGGTATAAAACCCGTCGCTATTGATCTTTTTCTTCCAGACCGGCCTCTTTTCTGAGTACCTCGTCCAACTCAACCACGTCGACAGCGACCCGGTTGACCGACGATGCATGCAGCAGACCGCCCAGCGACAAGCCGCCCAGCAGGCCCACATCTTTTCCCTGACGGCAGATCTCGACCACAATCATGGAGATATTTTTGCTGCCCTCTTCGCGGTCCCTTTCCGGTAGTTCAGGGAGGTATTCTTCTCCCGGCAGGGTTTCACTTTCTGCACACAGCGCCTCTGCCGTGCCTCTGCTCAACTGCCAGTGCAGCTCACCAGTCTGGCGCACGTTGCTGATTAATAGCTGGTAGTTTCCTGCACCTTCCACTGGCAACATCGTATCGAGCAGCCCTTGCAGGCCACTCTCATCCAGCTTCTGCTGCATCGCTAATACTGATGCGATAGCGCCCACACGCTGTTCCATACGCGTCCGTTCAAGCCCAACGGTGTAGATGTCCGCACACAGCGACCCTATCGCCAACACAATCGGGAACGCCAACGCCGTTTCTACCGCGGTAGAAGCACGACGAGAAAGCCAGAAGCGGCGCATTCCGCTCAGGAAACGACTGGTTTTCAGTAAACGCTCAGTCATTGCGCAGTTCCGTCCCAAACACATGTTTGTACTGATAGCGGAAGGTGTCCCCTAGCGTTAACACCTCCGGCAGCGGCGTAATAAACGCTTTTTTAATCTGCACTGTCACGGACCACACCGGCAGCGTTGTCGTTTCCTCGCCGTTCGGGTTGTCCTGATTGCCATTGCCGTTCGTCAGCCCGCCAAGCTGGCTCAGGTTATCGAAATGCAACACGCTGACGGTTAAATCGTCTTCCTTGAGGTAGCCGTATCCCGCTTCAACCATACGCGCCTTGAGACGGGTTCCCATCTGTTCCGCGCTGTCCGATGCGAGATTATCGAGGCGGAAAGCCTGCACGGCTTTATCCAGCGCAGCGCTGCCAGCGGCGATCACCAGCCCAATACGCGCCAGTTCAAACAACATCATCACCCCGACCAGCACCACCGGCACCAGAAACGCCACTTCCGTCGCGATCACACCGCGCGTGCTGCGCCAGTGGCGTTCATGGCGCGGCACGATACGTTCATCACGCCACGGGCCGAGATTACGAAACCACGCCATTACTCAGGCGTACTCAATTGCAGGCGTTGACGGCTGGATAACAGCAGCGCTTCGCCACGGGATTTATCCTGCTGCATCTGCTGTAAACGCTGATTCAGCTCGTCAATCAGGCCATCAATACGCTGCGGCTGTGCAATGGTCGCCAGCGCTGCACGCGCGTCGTCGTCTCTGCCGCCATAGAGATAGGCCAGTGCCAGATTCAATCTGCCTGTCGCGTTGCTGTCATCCACTGAACGCAGCAGCGAAATCGCTTTGTCCGCGTTGCCGCTTGCCAGCCATGAGAGCGCCAGATTGTTGAGTGCCGCGACATCTGCCGGGTTTATCTGCAACGCTTTTTCAAACAGCTGACGCGCTTCGGCGTGTTTGCCAGAGGCATCCATCACCACGCCCATGCCATTGAGTGCACCCGCGTCGTTCGGCTGTGCTTTCAGCGCGCAGGTAAAATCGGTTTGTGCCATCGCATTACGTCCCAATGCCAGCTGTGCACGCCCCATTCCCAGACACACCGCCAGCGCTTCTTCCGGCGTCATTTTGTTGGTATCACCGCCCAGCGCCTGACGTGCTCGTCCGTACAGTTCCAGCGTTTGCTGCGGTGAACGTGCCAGAGCCGCCACGCTGGCATACTCCAGCATCTCTGCGCCTTTCAGCGCATCGCGGCTGTCGAGGCGCGCGTACACTTCCGTCGCTGCTTCAACACGACCCTGATCGCGCAGCAGACGTGCCAAACGCAGACCTTCCTCTTTACTGCCTTTAATCGCCATCGAGCTGCTGCATCCCGCCAGCACGGTACTGACAATCAGCAGTGCCAGCATGGGCGTGCCGCGCTTAAGTTTTGCTACCAGATCGACCATCTTCGATAACTCCATCGGTTGTAACCGTTGTGATTTCCGGCACATACCGGAAATCGATGTTTTAAAAATCAATGTGTTGTAAATAGAATGCTATTGCGCCAGCAGGCGGACCACTCGCACCAGTGCAGGCGACGCCATAATGGCGATAATCGGTGGCAGAATGAGTGCCATCAGCGGCACGCTCAGCTGCGCAGGCAATTTACCCGCCTTCTCTTCCAGACTCAGAATCAGCGTCTTGCGGCTTTCATCTGCAATCGTACGCAACGCCTGAGACAGCGGCGTACCATAGCGCTCCGCCTGAATCAGCGTCGCCACCATACTTTCGATCTCGCTGACGCGGGTTCGCTCCGCCAGATGTTTCATCGCCAGCGTACGATCCGACAGGATCTGTAATTCAGCGGCGGTGTAGTGCAGTTCATCCGCCATCTCTGGTGAAGACAGCCCCAGCTCTTTCGATACCACCTGCAATACGCGCCCAATAGGCAGACCGGCTTCGGCGCAGACCACCATCAGATCCAGCGCATCCGGCACCGCACACGCTAGCTTTTCGCCTCGGCTTGCCGCACGCCATTTCAGCCACCATTCCGGCACCATCGAACCGACAAAGAAGCCGATCAGCCCCGCCGCGACGCCCGTCAAACCCGCACGGTCAGCAGGTGGCAACCATCCCCACACCAGCGCGATAGCGAGCAGCGCCCCGGCAGCAAATTTTCCCATCACCAGCCAGCCTACCGCTTCGTTGCGGCGAAGCCCGGCGAGATCCAGCAGGCGGCGCAGATTGCGGCGATCGCGATCCGATCCTGAAAGGCGCTCGCCCTGCGTGGCGAGAGGCTGCAACAACTTTTCCAACAGGGGAGATAATGTTGTTCCCTGGCCTCTCAGGATGTTTTCCTGAGAGGCCGCCTCTATAGAGGCGCTGGGTAAATGCCCGCGCATGCGGACTTCCAGCTGTTTGTATTGCTGGATTTTATGTTGTGTACGGGCCAGATAGATTCCAGCCACCATCAGCACAAGCGCCAGCAGCAGTAGGGGATCGTCAAAAACAGTCATGAGTGGCTCTCCCTTTACCCTATCCGTTTAACCATCACGTGCGTGATCAACATGCCGACCGAGACGCTGCACAAGGCGTAAATCAGTACCGTCGTTCCTACCGGATCGGAGAATAAGAAACTGAAATCCTCCGGTGACTTCATGTACAGATAGGCCAGACAGCCGGGGAACAGTGCGGCGACAATCTTGGCGGACGCCCGCGCTTCCGACGTTTTGGATTGCACTTTCAGTTGCAATTCACGACGTTCACGCAGTGTCGCGGATAGACGCTCCAGCGTTTCCCCCAGTCGCCCACCCGCTTCCTGATTGATGATCAAAATCACCACGAAGAAGCGATATTCGGACATCGGCACCCGTGTAGCCGAAGCCTGGATCACCTGACGCAGCGGAATCCCCAGCCGCAGCCAGTGATCGATCGTCTTGAATTCATTCGCCAGCGGCCCGGTCAGGTGCTCCGCAACAATTGAGAAGGTATTCGCCACCGGTACACCGGCACGGCAGCTGCGGGTAATCGCATCAATGGCTTCCGGCAGGCTCTCGCGCAGCGCTTTCAGGTGTTTTTGCAGCGTCGAACGGAATAGCAGCATGCCGATGCTGATAAACAGCACCAGCGTAAATATCAGCCCCATCGTGAGCGGCAGCAGGGTGCGTTGCCCCAGAATCATGCCGAGTATCAGGCTCACCGCCGCCAGCGAAAGGGAACGTTGGAGCAGGTTCTTTTTCCAGCCGATGAACGTCATCTGCGCCCAGAGGATCGCCAGCCAGCGCCCAATTACCGGAACCCCCATCAGCGGCGTTCTGATTTCGTCACGCAGAATGGAATCAGACGCGACGTCGGCAGCCGACGGGCTGACCTCGTTCAAAATCTGCTGCCAGCGTTGTTCGCGCTGCATGCGCTGCTGCCGCGACTTTTTCCAGGCGTTAACCGCCAGAAACAGCATCAGCACGCTGCAAAATACCAGCAGCGTAATCAGATTCAGGCGTAAATCACTCATCGGCGTCTCCTCAGTCCGTCATTGCGCATCAAACAAGTGCGCTTTATCGCTGTAGAACTGCGGGCGCTGAATGTGCTGAACATATTCACCGGTCAACAGACCCTGTCCATCCATCCCCTGAATGTTGAAGCTGAACAGATCCTGAAGCTGAATGACTTCGTTCTCCATGCCACACACTTCGGTGATGGACACCACGCGGCGCATACCGTCGCGCATACGTTCGATCTGCACGATCAGGTGAACCGCACTGGCGATCTGACGGCGGATCGCCATCAGCGGCAGCTGCATGTTCGCCATCATCACCATGTTTTCCAAACGCTGTATCGCATCGCGCGAGGTATTGGCGTGCACCGTACACAGCGAACCGTCGTGACCGGTGTTCATCGCCTGCAACATGTCAAAGCTTTCGCCGCCGCGCACCTCACCCAGAATGATGCGGTCAGGGCGCATACGCAGGGCGTTACGCATCAGATCGCGCTGATCGACGCGGCCCGTACCTTCGGCGCTGACAGGACGAGTTTCCAGCCGCACTACGTGCTCCTGCTGCAATTGCAGCTCGGCGGCATCTTCGATGGTGATGATGCGATCGGTACTGCCGATCTTCTGCGACAGCGCATTCAGTAAGGTGGTTTTACCCGCCCCCGTTCCGCCGGAGACAATCACGTTAACGCGTGCCTGCATCGCTTTGTTCAGGACATCCGCCATCGCGTAGGACATGCAGCGGCGCTCTGCCAGCATTTCCAGCGACAGATTGCGACGCATAAACTTACGGATCGAGATAGTAGTGCCGTCGATCGCCAGCGGATAGGTGATGACGTTGACGCGGCTACCGTCCGGCAGACGTGCATCCACCATCGGGCTGGCTTCATCGATACGACGACCCACCGCCGCGGCAATACGCTGCGCGGTGTTAAACACATGCTCTTCATCAATGAAGGTTATCGGCGACAGTTCCAGTTTGCCAAAACGCTCGACAAACACCTGACCGGCACCGTTGACCAGAATATCGTTGACCGTGTCATCCGACAGCAGCGGCTGGATCGGCCCGATCCCGGTCATCTCATCCAGCATTTCGGTGGCGATGGCTTCCTCTTCCTGACGAGAAAGCTGCAAGCGCTGCTCATCACAGATGCGGCGGATTACCGTTTCGATCTGCACCAGCAGCTTGTCGCGCCCCATCATCGCCGCTTTACCCGCGTCGATCTGATCGTAGAGCTGTGCGCGGATAATCCGACGCTGGCTGTTTCGGTTGTCCGTCTGGCGGGCAGCCGGTGCCGATCCAGAAGACGTATTCGCCGCAGGCTGTGTGCGGTTCTCCGTAGCCGGACGCATTTTCAGTTCTGCCACGTTGGCAGCAGGCGCAGGCTGAGGTGTACTTTTTCCTGCTTCACTTTTTTGCAGGTTATTCTTACGAATCAACATGTCCGTAACCCTTTGAAAAACGGTGAACGCTGAACATCATCAGGCGCGTTTTAACCAACGCGAGAACCAGCGTTTTTCCGCCGGTCTGGCGCGTACGCCGCAGGCCAGATCGACAAGTTGGCGTAATCCCTGCTGGAAAGCAGGTGCCGCAGCCAGATTCAGTGCGCCGAGCGTCAGGCTCTGTGATAACGCGTGGCCCGCATTCGGCAGCACGACATCAATCTTCCGGCTGGTAAATTGTTCGAACTGATCGCGGCTTAACGGCGCGGTCGTGGCAAAACGGCTCTGGTTATGTACCAGCAACAGACGCTGTCCTTCGCTTTCGTCGCCGATCTCATTCAGCACGCGCCGTACATTACGTGCATCCTGAAGCGTCAATTCCGTCACGATGATGCGCAGATCCGCGTAGGTCAGTACGTCGAGCGCACCGGTCGGGTAGCTGCTGGGCAGATCCCAAATCACCTGATTGAACATGCGGCACAGCGCACCGCCAAGATTCAGCACGTTATCGACGTCAACCGGGGCCAATTCTCCCAGCTCTGGCTTCTGCGCCAGCAGGTGCAGACGGGTATCCACGCGCAGCATGGCGCGTTGCAGCAGTCGGGTATCCAGTTCCTGCGTCCCCAACACCGCCGCCAAACCCGCGTCATCGGTTTGCCCCTGCAACAGCAGTTGGTCGCCGTTACGACGGTCAAAATCCACCAGTGCCACAGGCAAATGACGCTCGCCGGACAGCAGACGGCTCAGCCCCATCGCCACGGTACTGGCACCACTTCCGCCGCTGGCGCTGACGACCGCAATCGTCCTGCCCATTCGGGCATATTCCGGTCCGGCCTGTTGGCCTTCACACTTCGCCAGCGTTGCCGCCAGCAGATCCAGCGTGAATGGCTTCACCAGATAGTCCACCACGCCCGCCTGAAGCAACGCGCGGTACAAGCCGACATCCTGTTCTTTGCCCGTCGCGATCACCTGACTGGTGGGGCCGCAAACGCTCAGCAGCTCTTCGAGTGCCGGAAGCGGCCAGTGCGCCCCTTCCAGATCCACCAGTAAAATGCGCGGCGGGACATTCAGTTCACACCATTGACGCGCCGCGGCAATACCGCCGGACATCACCGGTACATCCGGCTGTTTCAGGCGAGTAAAGAGATCGCCGATATCGGCTACATCGCGTACGTCATTGGCGAACGCCACCAGCGGCAGCGCCAGTTCTTCACCATCGTTAGGGGTAATTTCACTCATGGAATGTCACGCCCTTAATCTTCTTCAAAGTTAATGTCGATGAGCTCTTTCACTTCATCTTTGTGATAGCGTTCGATGCTATTGACCGCTGCCACACCATCCGCACTATCCAGTGCTTTTGCCTGAATCAGATCGCGTGGTTCGGCGACCATCATCGCCAGATTGTTTTGCGTGGCGCAGCCGAGAGAACCAATTGCCTCATAGGGCTTCACCATCAACTGATTGGGATCGTTGATCGTGCAGCGGGTAGTTTTGACCACCAGCGCCTCGGAGATCACTTCCAGATCGCCATTCTGTCCACTCGCCGTAGAACGGCGCATCTGCTTCACATTCTGTGGATTAGCACCGGCGTTTTTCAGCACGGTAGCCAGTCGCCCTGCCATCTGCTCACCGCTTGTGCTGTGCGGAATCAGCGTCAGCGTCTGTGCGGATAGCCGTCCCTGATCCTTCAGCATGATATTCAGCTGTTTCAGGGATTCAGGAAGGAACCCGCGCCCGTTCGGTGCAACCAGTAACGGCACTGATACCGATGAAGGCTGGACGGCAATCGGTTGAAGCCCAGGCTGATCAAAGCGCTGCATACGGACGTCGTTAATCGGCTTATTCCATCCGCATCCCGCCAGCAAAACAACGGCGGTAAGCACCGCCGCACGCATGTGCCGTGGGCGAAGCAAAGGGTAACTGTTGTTGATCGTTTTCATGTTTTATTGCCCCTCGCGGACTCAGTAGAGATAGCCGATAGATGCAGAGCGCGGCATGGACGAATCCAGCATTTTCACGCCTTGTCCCGGCGTCTGAAGATCGCCCGCATTAACCGGTTCAACGACATAGGCGGTCGCGATAATCACCAATTCCGTTTCTTCCTGACTGGTGGCTTCGCTTTCAAACAGACGGCCAAACATCGGAACGCTGCTTAATCCCGGCACGCCGTTGATCGTCTGGCTACCGGCGCTACGCAGCATGCCTGCTAAGGCAAAACTCTGACCGCTGGCTAGCTCTACCGTGGTATCCGCACGGCGCACGGTTAAGGCCGGAATACGCGATCCGCCTTCCAGCTGTACGGAACCGACGTCGGTTAGCTCACTGACTTCCGGTGCAATGTGCAGGCTGATGCGATTGGCTGACAGCAGCGTTGGCGTCATGCGCAGAATCACACCGTAGGATTTGTAATCGATGCTGACGCTGTTGTTGGTGATCAGGACGATTGGCACTTCACCCCCTGCGGCAAACGCCGCGGTTTCCCCTGACATCGCCGTCAGGTTGGGTTCAGCCAACACGGTCGCCATGCCCTGCTGGTTCATCGCGGTTAACAATCCGCTCAGTCTGGAACGGCCGAAATTCAGGAAGCCCGCATCCGTTGGGTTCGCAAATCTCCCGGTCGTGGCGTTGAACAGATTAAGACGCGATCCGCTGCCTGCGGTCATGTTGCCGCTGCCGGTACTCAGTGATGCCGCCCAGTTGAAGCCCAGTTCGCTGGTTAACTTGCGGGACACTTCCACCACACGCACCTGAATATTGATTTGCGAAGGCGTTTTGATTTTGAGCTGGTTGACTACGTTACCGGACGTTTCGCTGGAACCCGGCAGTCTTTCGCCACCGCCTCCACCGCCGCCCTGCCCACCGCCTACAGATGACTTGATGTAAGTCTGTATGCTGTCGATGACGCGTTTGGCATCCTGCGGGGTATCAACGCTACCGCGCACAATCACACCGCTGGGAATCGAGGGTTCCAGTTGGATATCCGCACCGGGGAATTCACGCTTCATGCGTTCACCCAGCGCTTTCAAATCATGCTCGGATACCAGACGAATGGCGTTGATGACATTGCCATTTTCATCCATCGCGTAGAGCGTAGTGGTGCCGACGCTTTTGGCGTAGACAAACAGGTTACCCGGTGAAGGCAGTTCGAAACTGGCAATATTCGGATCGGCCACCAGCACGCTGTCCGGCAGCTCGTTGAGTTGCAATAACCGTCCCTGGTGCACGGTCAGGTGCACCTCGTCGGTTACCGGCGCTACCGATACCCCAGCCGCCAGCGTGGTTGCGGGCAACATCATCGTCGTCAGCGTGACAGGCAATACCGCATTAAACAGGCCAGCGGCCAGCAATCGTTTGCACGTACCCCGAAAGTCCGATTTCAAAAACAGCGAAAACATCGTCATTTACTTAATTTCCGTAATGGGCTTCATTGTTCCATGAGCAGCTCGCGGCACCCCGCAGGCTGTCAGATTGCGTATTCGTCCTAGCGGGAGGGGAACGTCACCACGTCTTTTTGCGCCGCGCGATAGATTTTCACTTTGCGTTCACCGGATCCTGCTGAGAATGCCCCGTAGATATCGGTTGCCAGAGGCACTGTGGTCACATGAGGTCGCCCTGTTGTAGGATCGACTACATCATCCAGATCGGCACTGCGCAGCGCCAAATGCAGAATTCCTAGCTCTTTGGCTACAGCCAGCGCTTCAGCCTGCTGCGGCGTCACTTCTAGCGTAACAGTTTGATAGGTTGCAGGACGAGAACGCACGGCAGACTCACGGCTTTTGGCGGTTGCATCAAGCACAGTACCGTCTTCCGCAGCATCAAAGCGTGGGTATATCGGCGTACCGGTTTTATCGTTCAGCGCCAATACGCGTAAATCGCGAACGATTGTTTGTGACGCCAACAGTGGCATCACGACAGGTTGGTTGCGACTTGCGGGTAACTCTGACTGATCGTCTCGTCTCATGCTGAGGATCACATCAACACGATCGCCTGCTGAGACTAGCCCTGCATTGCTCGCAATCGCGCTAGTGGGAACGGAGATAGCCCGCATCCCTTTATGCAGCACGGCGGCAACAAAACCCGGCTCATTGGGTTTCACAACAACATTACTGCTAAGCCACGAACCTTGTGTCACCGTTTCACGCAGCGTTGCGCCAAGTAGCAGAGACTGATTGTCCTGGCCGCGAACAAAGTTAAACGAACGGGAAACGGGTTCATCCGTGGTCTGCCAGCGTAGTGAGCTAGGATCAATGAAATCACCGGGATGCAGATCTTTTGCAGCCACCAAAACAGCGGCTTTTTCCGGCGCTTTCACCACGACGGGAGGCGGCGCTGGGGGTTCAGAAGAGAGATGGCTACGCACCATCAGCGCAACAATGCCTGCCAGCACGAGCGCGCCTGACAGTACGTATGTAGAGTTCACTTTCATTTCAACTTGCCTACCCTAGCGTGTGTGTCTTAAAGCTGCGACAGAATTAAAACAAGGGAAAAATCAGGACATACATCGCGCCGAACGCAATGGCGACGCCGTAAGGTATGCCTTGAGAAAGATCGGCGGGCAACGCGGGTGGCATAGGCAACCGACTCTTGAATATCCGGTTGGCGGTTTGAATGCCCATCGCCACCGCTGTGGGTACGGTATTCAGCAGCGGCAAGCTAAGCGCCAGAACACCGCCAGCCAGCGCCGTCACCATGACGAAAACGATCTGGTGCCCTTGCCCAACCCACAGGCACAGCACACTCATCAGCTTGACATCCCCGGCGCCTAATCTGCCGGTAAGGAAAAGCAAAAATCCCACAACCAGTACTGCCGCCGCGCCTGGCAGCGCCCAAAGCGCTTTCTGTAATGCCAACATATCTAACGCACCGGATTGCAGGACATGTGAAGCGCTGAAAAACAGCCAGCCCAGCAATAAAATCAGTACCGCCTGATTCGTAATTTTGCGTACTAACAGGTCGGTACTGATACACCACAGCAGGCACCCCATCAGCAGTACCGTCTGCGGCCAGTGCGCGTAATCCGCCATCTCTACTTATTTCGCAGCGCCGGATGTACCGCCGCTGGTGCCCGTACCGGTGATTTGATCGGCGATTTGGCTGAATTTCTCATTCAGCGCTTTCACAAAGATACCGTCACCGCCGAAAATAGCGCCAATAGCCGCCGCCATCGCCGCCGCAAGAATGCCGTATTCGATTGCCGTTACACCGCTCTCGTCACGCAGGAAAGAACGCAGTTTTGCTTTCATATTTTTCATGGGAAGACTCTCTAATCCGCAGGCAAAGAAATCATGGCCTACTCGGAAATTCGGGGGTGCCATGATGATAATAAGATTAATAATGAGACTTATTATCAAGAGCCGCAAGCAGTAGAACATTAATATTCGTTAATCTTTCCATACAAAAAATTATCAATACAAATCAATAATTAACACAGTTTTCATTGCAGGGAAAATTAATAAATATTCATGTTTTTTGCAGGGATATTCATAAACGATCAAGAGAAAACCGTCGTGGTAAGCAGAGAAAACCCACTCACCGCGCGTCATATTTCATCGAGAAAAAAAGGATTAGCAGCGATTAAGGCACAGATAAACGTTCAGGCCCGGCTCTGAGGAATCCAGATAGAGTTTGCCTCCGTGCAGGTCGGTAATCGCCTGAACCAGAGATAGTCCCAGCCCGTAGCCAGACTGAAACCAGGTATCCAGCCGCTGAAAGCGTTGCAGCGCTTTGGCATGCAGCGCCGGCGGAATGCCCGGACCGCGGTCAGCAACGCTCAGGGCGATCCAGCCACGGTACAGCGTCACGCTCAACGTGATGTATTTTCCCTGCGCCGCGTATTTCAGCGCGTTCTCTACCAGATTGGCCAGCGCCTGAAACAGCAGTGCTCGGTCACCAAAGAGCTGAATTCCGGCTTTGATTTCAATCTTCAGGCGACAGCCGCGCTCTTCTGCCAGCGGCTGATAATATTCGGCAATTTCTTCCAGCAGTTGGCGCGCTTCAATGTTCTCAAACTGGTGCACACAGCGCCCACTTTCGATTTCACCGATGCGCATCACGGTTCGGAATAGCCCGAGGATTTTATGCACCTCGTCCACCGCCAGATTCAACTCATCACGAATGTCGTTATCCAGCCCTGCCCGCTCCGTCAGATTGAACAGGCGATTTTGCAGATGCGTCAGCGGCGTACGCAGTTCGTGTGCGACATGGCTCGAGGTATTGCGCACCTGCTCCATTAGGCGATCTATCCGTTCCAGATTCTGGTTAATATCGGCGCTCAGGCTGTCAAAATCATCGTCGTAAGGCGACAGCGGCATACGCACCTGTTGCTCACCGCTGCTGTAGCGATGTAGCGCCGCACGGATTTTCTCCACGCTGCGCAAGCTGCGTAAGCTGAAATGACGGCTGACAAACAGGCAGAAAAGCAGCACGACAAACAGTCCCGCCCCCGCCACGAGCGGGATAGTTCTCACCCGCTCTAACATCGGCCGAATATTGTAAGCGGTAAACAGCACGCCCCCGTCATCCAGCATCACGGACAAACCGATCAGATCCGGGTCGTCAGGGCTGGAGATTTCGGCTTTAAGACAGCTGACATCCATCTGGCAATCGGTATGCTGCCGCATTTCCAGAGGGTGTGAGTGTGCAGAATGGGGAGGGAATGGATGCGCCCTTAATGGATGATTGTGATACAGAATATCACCGTGTTTATCCATCACCAGAAACAGCGGTAATTCATCCCCTTTCGCGCGATTATCCTGCCGTAATTGCGTAATCAGGCTATCGGCATTCGTTAAACGCGACTGCATCGAATAGTCGTAAATATTACCCAGAATAACTTCGCGGACATGCGTTCTAATCAGCGTTTCACTTAATGAACTGAAGCCGACAATACACATCAGCATCATCAATAAGAACAGAAAAACAATGGTTATTGCCTGGCGAAAATTAGAGGTACATAAAAAGCCGGGATATTGGCTTGCCCCCAGTAATTGCCAGTGTTTTATTTTTACCCGCCAACGCTGCCCAAGCTTCTTTATTTTTATTTTATTCAGCGTGGCTACCAACATCGGTTTTGTCCTTATCTACCGCGCCTAATGCGTAGCCCATCGCTCTTAGCGTTTTAATTAATGGACGCGGGAAGCCTTTATCAATTTTTGCCCGCAGTTTTGACATATGAACGTCGATCAGATTGGTCTGCGGATCAAAATTGTAGCCCCACACGCGCTCTAACAGCATCGTACGCGTAATCGCCTGACCTGGGTTTTCCATTAATATAATCAGTAACTTGATCTCTTTATCGGTCAAGTCGATACGCTTACCACCGCGCCATGCAACGCGCTGCATACGATCCAGTTGCAGGTCTTCAAAGGTCAGCATAGAAGGATTATCGACATGGCGTTTACCGCGCCGCGCCATAATATCCAGACGTAATCTAAGCTCATTAAAATTAAAAGGCTTGCCGAGATAATCCTCCGCACCAAGCTCTAAACCCATCACCCGATCGACATCACGATCCAGCGCCGAGAGCAGCATAATAGGCGGATGACGTGAGCCTTGTAATTCACGTAATACCGTAAATCCATCCATGATGGGTAACATTCTGTCTAACAGAACGACATCATAAACTTCATCCTTGATCGCTTTTAATGCGTGTGCGCCATCGTGCACCATTCGGCAAGAATGGCCGTGGGAATGTAATTTAGACCCCAGCCAATGGCACAGCACAGAATCATCATCAACCACTAATACACGCATAATGTTCCCCTATAAACGTGGCTTATTACCTAATTAATTCAGGGTTAATGTCCGTTTATTTTATCTGGTCCTTCAAACAGCCATTCACCCCACACGATGTTGATACCGTGCGGGTCGTTTTTTGCTTCTGGTTTTTTTACTTTTCTGTTTTTTTATTGCTCTACTTTTCACTTATGAGAAAAGTCCTACGGATAATAACAATCATTATCATTTAGTGACAAGCAGTTTACAATCGCCTGACGTCGTTCTTAGACTGGACGCATAAAAAACATCCCCATCGCTTACGCCATGGGGATGCAGAGGAAGAAAGGAGAAAAGAAAGAAATCAACGCGGTAACGGGGATCGTCTCACCGCGTCTTACTCATTTTCGATCAGAAGCGCTTCCATCAGGTCGAGATCGCGCAGCATTTTTTGCAACGTCTCATTGCTGATTTGCTGCGTGGCACGCAGGTGATACAGTTCCGCACGTTCGGAATTCAGCGCGGTCAGACGAAAACGCCGCTCCAGATTCTCAATCAGCAGGCCATTTTCAGGATCGTCTTTATCAATAAGCCGTCGGCGCAGATTGCCAATGACGCGTGAGCTGACTTCTTTCAGCACCTGCTCATCAATGTTTTCCTCTCGATCGGCGGCCAGACGCTCCTCCATTTTGTGCATACTTTTGATCGCCACTTCTGCCACCGCCATACGCGCCATG
The DNA here is from genome assembly GCF_016950255.1 of Pectobacterium brasiliense. Lineage (NCBI taxonomy): Bacteria > Pseudomonadati > Pseudomonadota > Gammaproteobacteria > Enterobacterales > Pectobacteriaceae > Pectobacterium > Pectobacterium brasiliense. Next base: position 2,292,776 of record NZ_JACGFN010000001.1, read on the forward strand.
CGGATTTCTTTGGCATGCGCGGCCTTGTCCGCGACCACCACTCCACGCAGCAGAAACGGCAACGCCAGCACGCCACACAGCAGAGAAAACAAAATAACGCCCGTAGCGATAAACACCAACTGATAACGTGAGGGAAACGCGGTGCCGTCCGTCAGCAGCAGCGGAATGGATAGCACACCCGCCAGCGTAATCGCCCCTCGTACGCCAGCAAAGGATGCGATCCACAGCTCGCGCGTGGAAAATTCGGCAAAGATCATCGGGCGCTTTTTCTGGATGTGCGTGCTGTATGTTTTCATCACCCACAGCCAGCAGAAACGCAGCAACAGCAGCGCACCATAGATGATCACGATATCGGTAAACAGCATCCAGGTTTCAACCGTTGGATCCAGCTCTGCCTGCGTCACCGAGGTTTCCAGGATGTCCGGCAATTGCAGGCCCAGCATGATGAACACCATGCCGTTGAACACAAATTCCAGCATCGACCACACGCCGTTGGCACGCATTCTCATCGTGAGTGGCGCGCTACGAATCACACCCGACTGCCCGATCGTCATCCCCGCCGCTACCGCAGCCAAAATACCCGACACGCCGATGTGTTCAGCAATCAGATACGACGCAAAAGGTAGCAGCAACAGCAGTACGATCTGCGTTGCGGCATCATCACCACTCCAACGGCTGATAACGCGCAGCGATTTACCGAATATCCAGGTCACACCGACGCCCGCCAGCAGCCCGCCCAACGCAACCTGCATAAATTCCAGCGTCGCACCGGAAACCGTAAACACCATCGTACCCATCGCAATCGCGACAGCAAATTTCAGTGACACCAGACCGGACGCATCGTTCATCAACGCTTCGCCCTGCAAAATGCCCATCAGTTTTTTCGGAATACGATCTTCACCGACGATGCCAGACAGCGCGACGGCATCCGTCGGCGACAGCACAGCAGCCAGCGCGAAGGCCGCAATCAGCGGCATTCCCGGTACCATCCAGTAGATAAAGTAGCCGATGCCCACCACGGTAATCAGGACCAGAACCAGCGCCAGACCAATAATTTCCCGACCATGCCTCAGGAACTCACGCGTCGGCGTTTTCCAGCCGTCGGCAAACAGCAGCGGTGGAATGAAGAGCACCATAAACAGCTCGGGATTGAAATCAACGTGCAAACCAAACTGGGGCCAGGCAAGGATGGCACCAAGCGCGATTTGCATTAAAGGCAGAGGGATTTGAAAAGGTAAAATGCGGGTAACGACCCCAGACAGGGATACAACCAGGGTCAAGATAAGAATCGTAAAAAATATTTCCATGCTTTCCTTAGACGTACTCCTAAATCAAAAAATTCTGCCTGTTAGCGAGCAAACTGCTCTTCCATATTTAACGCATTTCGCTCGGTATGAAAATGGATTTCTGGGTGAAGAAGAAAAGTAATTACTTCTCTGATTATCACACAAGTAACATCAACCCAAAGCCAATAAAAAGGCACATAAAATCGCGTTTAGCGTGGGAAATGATAAGGAAGGGAAAGAGGAAGGACAGACAAGGAATGACAGACCTTCTGGACGATGCCAGAAGGTCTGTTGGAAAGGATTACAGCGCCCAGCCGCCAGCGTAGAACACCACCAGCGCGACAGCAATCACCACGGTGCCGATGTTCAGTTTACGCCATTCGCCGGAGAAGATGCGGCCTAGCACCAGCGCGCCAAAGCCCAGCATGATACCGGTCACGATGTTACAGGTCAGCACGATGAATACGGCACATACCAAACCGGACATGGCATCGACGAAATCATCAAAGTTCAGTTTGGAGACATTGCCCAGCATCAGCAGGCCGACGTACATCAGCGCGGGTGCGGTGGCATAGCCAGGCACCAGATACGCTAACGGAGACACAAACAGCAACAGCAGGAACAGGACACCGACAACGGTTGCCGTTAAGCCCGTTTTACCACCGGCTGCCGTACCCGCTGCGGATTCGATGTAAACCGCAGCCGGAGACGTTCCGACCAGACTGGAGAAAATGCTGCTCACGGAGTCTGCGGTCAGGGCTTTACCACCGTTGATGATTTGCCCGTCTTTATCCAGCAGGTTTGCCTGTCCGGCTACCGCGCGGATCGTACCCGTGGCATCAAACACAGCGGTCATTACCAGCGCCAGCACGCTCGGCAGAACCATCGGCTGCAATGCGCCCATGATATCCAGACTGAAGATCAGCGACGAACCGTCAGCCGCCGTCAGGCTCGGCAGCGCAAAGAAGCCAGCGTATTTTACCTTCGGGTCAAAAATCAGCCCCAGAATAGAGATCGCGATGATAACCAGCAGAATACCGCCCGGTACGCGACGCTTCTCTAAACCGATAGTCGCCGCCAGCCCCAGCAGGGACATAATGACAGGGAAAGAAGTGAAATCACCCAGCGCGACCGGCAGACCGTCAATCGGGTTTTTTACCACCAGACCGACACCGTTGGCGGCAATAATCAGCAGGAACAGACCGATACCAATCCCCGTACCATGCGCCACGCCCATCGGCAGGTTACGCAAGATCCAGGAGCGGATGCCTGTGACGGAAATGATGGTGAACAGCACACCCATCAGGAAGATCGCTCCCAGCGCCACAGGAATGCTGATTTGTTGCCCCAGCACCAGACTGAACGCGGTGAATGCCGTCAGCGAAATCGCACAGCCGATCGCCATTGGGAGATTGGCCCACAATCCCATCAGCAGCGACCCCAGCCCGGCAACCAGACAGGTTGCAACGAACACGGCTGCCGGCGGGAAGCCGGCCTTGCCCAGCATACTCGGCACCACAATCACGGAGTAAACCATCGCCAGGAACGTCGTCAGGCCAGCTAACACTTCCTGACGCACGTTACTACCGCGCTGTGTAATTTTGAAAAAAGCATCAAGCGAGCCTTGTGAGCCTACCTGACGGGTGGTGTTTGACATGGTGGTATCCCCTGAAATGCCATTATTATTTAAGATCGATTCTTACGATTCCCGCGGCCTTGCTCCGCGAATGCACCAACATCGCTGGCGCATCATGAACCGTATAGCTCCGCACGCAAACGATTAACTCGCTGGATGCAAAGCTGGAAAACGTTGCTATATCAAGACACTGCTGTACCAAAAACAGGCTGAACTAAACAAGCTGGATAAGGCGGTGTCAGGCAATGTGAAGCGCGTGATTATCCCGCTTCACCCGCGCTTATTTCAACTGCTAATCGAGACAATTTACCTATCTCACGTCATCTGTCCGATAACGAAGCGCACAGCCAGTACAGGTAATGCTCAATCAGGCCACTCGCTGAAAATGGGGCAGTATGAAGAAAAAGCAGAACGGGTTCTTAGACGAAAATCAAAACAGCGGTTTACTCCTCACAAACTGATCGTTCATTTTTTTGTGATTCGCATCACAAAAAAGTTGACCACCCGTATCAGTACGAGTATTCTTAAAAACGTGAACAGCATCACAGAAAACAAATCAACTAACAACGAGGAAATGACCATGAAACTGCTGAACAAAATCATCGCTATGTTTGAAAACATCAACATCAACTTTGGTACTTTCAACCAATAATTATTTAAGAATCGTGGGGATAAAAAAGATGCGCGTTGTCCGCAAAATCAATCAAATATTAAAAGCGTTGGGCAAAACCTATCGCGGTGTTAACCCCCACGCTATCTTCCGTTAATCGTACTCAAGTACGTTAACCACCCTAAAATGGCTGCCATCCGGTAGCCATTTTTGTTTCCAGTATTCTCTGAGTTTTACGGCGCGATATACGGATGATGCTGACGCCAATGCTCGGCGATATCCTGACGGCGGCAAATCCATACTCGCTCATGCTGTTGAACGTAATCCAGAAAACGCTGTAACGCACGGAAACGGCCTGGCCGCCCTAGCAAACGACAGTGCATCCCGATGGATAGCATTTTAGGTGCGGTTTCACCTTCCTCGTAGAGCACATCAAAACTGTCTTTCAGATAGGTGAAAAACTGATCTCCGCTGTTAAACCCCTGTGGTGAGGCAAAACGCATATCATTAGCATCCAGCGTATACGGCACGATCAGATGCGGCTGCACCTCACCATTGCTTTTTTTGACCGGCATCCAGAATGGCAGATCGTCACCGTAGTAGTCGCTGTCGTACCAAAAGTTGCCGTTATCGACGACCAACTGGCGGGTATTGGGACTGTCGCGGCCGGTGTACCAGCCAAGCGGAGCCTGACCAAATAACGTCGTCAGCACAGTAATGGCTTTATGCATGTGCTCGCGTTCGGTGTCGATATCCATATGCTGGTAATGAATCCAGCGCCAGCCGTGGCTCACTACGTCATAATTAGCCAACTTGATCGCCTCGACCACAGCGGGATTACGCGCTAATGCCATTGCCACACCAAATACCGTCAACGGCAATCCGCGGCGCTGAAACTCATTATGGATACGCCAAAAACCGGCGCGTGATCCATATTCATACAGAGAATCCATCGACATATGACGATCCGCATAACTCGCCGCACCAATAATATCGGACAGAAATTGCTCGGATCCGGCGTCACCATGTAAGACGTTATTTTCCGCACCTTCCTCGTAGTTCAATACAAACTGCACGGCAATGCGTGCATTTTCAGGCCAGTTAGCATGCGGGGGCTGTCCCGCATAGCCGATCAGGTCACGGGGGTAATCGCTCTCAATGCCGTACATCGTTGCAGCAGGTGCTGTGATCATGTCCTTCCCTTCTTTCAACGCAGCGAACTAAACATGCCGCTCAGCGGCTTGGCAATCGGGTAATCCAAATCGCCCTGTTTACTGGTCGTCAATCCCAGTGCCGACAATGACTCAATCAGCTTGACGGCAGCACTGACGCCGTCGATCACAGGAATCGACAGTTCTTGCGTCAGCTCCTGCGCCAGATCGGCCATTCCACCGCACCCAAGTACAATCGCTCCCACGCCATCCTGACGCAGAGACTGTATACAATATTCACGCACCTTGTTCTGTGCGATCCCGCTATCCTGCTCCAGCGCAAGCACCGGCAAATCGATCGCGTGCAGCGCAGCACAGTGATGTTCAAAGCCATAGCGCTGTAGTAAATGGCGGGCGATGATGACGGTGCGCGGTAATGTGGTAACAATCGAGAAGCGCGTTGCCACCAGCGTCGCCATATGCATGGCGGCTTCGGCGATGCCGATGACCGGCTTGCTGGCCACTTCACGGGCAGCAAGCAGACCTGGGTCGCCGAAGCAGGCAATAATGTGCCCGTCAACGCCCTGCGCTTTACCCTGCGTCACCTGTTCCAACACGCCAATCGCGGCTATCGCTTCGTCAAAATGTCCCTCAATAGACGGCGCGCCCTGAGAAGGACACACTGCGACAATCTCCGTTCCTGGCGATGCCACAGCGCGAGCCGCGGCACCGATCGTTTCGGTCATGGCAAGGCTGGTATTGGGGTTAATCACCTGAATTACGCAAGGTTTCACGCGAGCTTCTCCCTGATATGGCCGAACAGTCGGCGGAAATCCGGCTCCACGTTGTCATCCCGGTCAAAACGCAGGCTGGCAACAATGTCATCAAAATGCTGCGTCATCGCTTCCGCTAACCCTGAGACATTTTTATCCCGTAGTAACGCCAGCAGATCGTGATGATCGTGGCATCGACACCCCTGCTGCCACGGCGTGCCATAGGCCGCGATAACCAGTGATGAGCGCAGCGTCAGTTGCGACACGATTCCTGTTAGCACGGTATTGCCAGAGATCGCCTGGAGTTGAATATGGAATGCGGCAGACAGGCGGATCGCTTCTGCACCGTTTTGGTCTGCGTGTGCCTGCTGCTCTGCCACGATCAGCCGCTCTAACGCCGTCAAGTGAGGAGACTGGCAGTGCAGCACCACTTCAGACAGATTGGCACACTCAATAAAGCGGCGAGTCTGGAAAATTTCCTGCGCTTCTTCAACGGAGGGGGTCGACACCTGCGCACCACGTTTGGGCGTTAACGTCACCATCTGCACCATAGCAAGACGTTGTAAGACTTTTCTAATTCCCGTTCGACTCACATCAAACACCTCTGCCAGCGCTTCCTCCGGTAATTTGGTGCCCGGCAGTAATTGGTGTTCGACGATAGCGTTGAGCAGAGCCTGATAGATAACATCATCTTTTTGCTGCAAAAACTGCTCATTTTCCAGTCCGTAAGTGTAGTTCATTCGCTCTTCTCGTTGTCACATTCTCATCAAATCGTATACAGAAAATATAAAATATGTATACAAGAAATTAATTTTGGCCTGATTAATGCAACTCCTTTTCTACATACATAACGTCATTCATTTCACGACTAGGGTAAAAGGAGCAGATTCCATGCCAGAAAAAATGATTACAGGTAATGGTAGCAACGCGTACAGTCCAAAACTCTGCAATGAGGATCTGGCACCGACACGTACTCAAACCTGGTCTTGGTACAACATCTTTTCATTCTGGATGTCAGATGTGCACAGCATGGGCGGATACGTGGTTGCAGCCAGCTTTTTCGCGCTGGGGCTGGCAAGCTGGCAGGTGTTGCTGTGCCTGCTTGTGGGCATCTGTATTGTGCAGGTCTGCGCAAATTTGGTCGCGAAACCCAGCCAGATGAGCGGCGTTCCTTATGCGGTGATTTGCCGTCAGGCATTCGGTGTCTTTGGCGCGAATATTCCCGCCGTCATCCGTGGCCTCATCGCTTTTGCCTGGTACGGCATTCAGACGTATCTGGCCGCGCATGCACTCATGCTGGTTCTGCTGAAGTTTTATCCTGCGCTCTCCCCACTGACACAGAGTCACTGGCTCGGCCTGTCAGCTCTGGGTTGGATCTGCTTTGGCATCATGTGGTTCCTGCAGGCTCTCGTGTTCTGGCATGGCATGAACGCGATTAAACGCTTTATCGATTTTGCAGGTCCGGCGGTTTATGTGGTGATGACGGCGCTTGCGATCTGGATTGTTTATCAGACCGGATGGGAGAATATTTCTTTTACGCTGACCAGCAAAACACTTACAACCAGCGAGCAACTTTGGCAAATGCTCACCGCCACTGCGTTGGTCGTTTCCTACTTTTCCGGCCCGCTGCTGAACTTCGGTGACTTTTCCCGCTACGGTAAAAGCATGCAGGAAATCCGTCGGGGCAACCGCTGGGGTCTGCCGTTCAATTTTCTGCTGTTCTCTATTATCACCGTGGTGATCGTTTCGGGTACACAGTCATTATTCGGCCGCATGATTACCGATCCGATTGAAACCGTCTCGCATATTGACAGCGGCTTTGCCGTCGCGCTTGGCGTGCTGACTATGATTATCGCCACCATCGGGATCAATATCGTTGCTAACTTCGTCTCATCAGCGTTTGATTTTTCCAACTGTTCACCGCAGCGTATCAGCTTCCGCACGGGTGGAATGATCGCCGCAGTCGGATCCGTATTGCTCACGCCGTGGAACCTTTTCAACTCGCCAGAGCTGATTCACTACACGCTTGACGTACTCGGCGCCTTTATCGGCCCGCTGTTCGGGATTCTACTGATGGATTTCTATGTCATCAAAGGAGGGAAAGTCTATGTGGACGATCTGTTCGACGCGACGCCAAAAGGGAAGTACTGGTATCGAAACGGCTTTAATCCGAATGCGATAATGGCGTTAATTCCCGCGGTGACCATTGGGCTGATTATCACCTTCACGCCACAGTGGCGCGATGCGGCCAACTTCAGTTGGTTTATCGGCGCATTCCTTGCTGCTGGCTGCTACCGCTATCTGGCACGCCGCGAATGCGTTGGCGCAATGAAAAAATCCTTCGCTCCACGCGGGCTACTGTTAGAAAAAGAATAAAACATCATCAGCAGTGCCGCACCGCATGAAAACCGGTGCGGCGCTTCGCATCAGGCGCAGTTCTCATCAGGCATACAGAGACACTTCCCCTGCCGGACGGGTTTTAAAGCGACGGTGCAGCCAGAGGTACTGTTCGGGTGCACGCATGATTTCTTTCTCAATCACCTTATTCATGTAACACGCCGCAGCCTGTTCATCGTGATAAGGATAATCCTGTAATTCAGGCTGAATCACCAGTTGATAACCCAAGGCATTGGGTTTGCGAATCAGCACTGTCGTCATCATCGCTGGTTTTGCGAGACGGCTAATCGTGTATGTGCCACTCGTGGTTGCCGCATTTTTCACCGCAAAGAACGGGGCAAAAACACTGCCTTTAGGGCCGTAGTCCTGATCGGGAGCAAACCATACCGCTTCACCCCGTTTTAGCGCTTGCACCATGCCACGCAGATCTTTACGGTCGATCATCGCTTTGTTGGAACGAGACCGTCCCCAGGTTTGTACCATTTCCATCGCTTTATTATTGTGCGGACGGTACATCGCCATCATTGGTCGACACAGCCCCATCGCCCTACCGCCCAGCTCCAACGACATAAAGTGAATACCAATCACCATTACGCCCTGACCTTTTGCGGTCGCGTGCTGTAAATGCTCCAGCCCTGAAACATCAAACCACTGGCGCACGCGGCGATCGGACCAGAACCAGGCCATACCGGTTTCGACTAATGCCATCCCGAGCGAAGCGAAGTTATTGTCGATCATCGCTTCTCTTTTATCGTCGGAGATCGTAGGAAAGCACAATTCAAGATTGCGTCTGGCAATCAACACCCGGCGTTTCAGGAAGAGCCGGGATAGACGACCTGCACTGCTACCGAGTTTCATCAGCAGCGGATAAGGGAGTTGAACTAATAAAAACAGCACGCCAAGACCAAACCAAGTCGTCCAATAGCGCGGGTGGAGTAATGCCCTGGTAAATGTTTGCTTAATCTTCATGATACTCGTCTTTAAGTGATTAACAGCGTACCGCATAAAGAGTCGTTCTCATCGCGCTACATCTATCATGACACTTTTTTATAGGGATCGTTTCAACTGTGTGGAAAACTGTTTCTGGCTGTTATCACGCGTGAGGTTAAAAAGCAGAATAAACATGCTGATAACACTGAGGGGATTTTGAGCAGCCGATGAACGGTTAACGGCAGCGGCATCATACCCGATTCACGTTTAATAAAGGAGTGGTCGGACAAGAAATATTCGCAATATCACGCCGTCTCACGCTAACATCTTGGTATATGTCAAAAAAGCGACGGGCCTTCTGACAGCGAAAATAGGCCAGCAGCAAGCTACAACGTAATCAAGGACTTGATGGAAAATGACTTTTTCTCTCCCTCCCCGCCTCCCTATGCTAACCGCACTGATCACGGGGATTCCTGTTATGGCGTTTGCTACAACCTTCGCTGATAGCACTTTTTTTCATAAAGACTGGGAAGTGGTCTGTGATAACACGCTAACGTGCCGGGCTGCCGGCTACTCGCCAGAAGAGCAGTACACGGGAGAAGAGGAAGATGTGCCAGGTGTCTCACTGCTTCTCACGCGCCATGCCGGGCAAAATACGCCAATAACGGCTGAGGTTACGCTCGCTGAGGTAGAAAAGGAAATTCCTAAAGGCACCAAGCTCACGCTAACCGTTGACGGTGTCGATAAAGGCCTACTCACCTCAACCGGAGACAATCTCTGGCAGCTCAATGAGACGCAGATTCCCCTCGTCCTACAGGCTCTAAAAGGAAGCGGGAAAGTGGCTTTTCATCACAATGGTGTCGTTTCCGAACTGTCCGGGGCGGGTGCCTACGCGGGACTGCTAAAGATGGATGAGAAGCAAGGTCGCATTGGGACAACGGATGCCATCACCAAAAAAGGAAATAAAAACAGTGTATTATCTGCTGTAGCTGCCCCCGTTATCAACGCAGCAGCCACTAAGCAGGAGGCATCGCGGACTCTGACGGATGCAGAACAGTCGGCTATCCAGAAAAAACTGCTTAAGACGTTAAAAGCAGATGACTGCGACAGTTTCCCACCGCAAGATTATCAAGAAGCAGAACCGATTGAACGCATTCCATTGAATGACAGTATGTCCCTACTCAGCACGCTTTGCTGGCGCGCGGCTTATAACGAAGGCTACGCTTACTGGGTTATCGACAACGCCATGCAAACCCAGCCGCAGCTTGTGACCACAATCGGTGTAGGCTACGAAAACGGTGAAATTACCGCAGTACAGAAAGGGCGTGGACTCGCGGACTGCATGAGCTATAACGCATGGATATGGGATGGCAAAGCATTCCAGCAGAGCAGTGCATCGTTCACAGGTTCATGCCGTATGATCCGCCTGGGCGGCACCTGGGATTTACCCTACTGGACGACGACGGTGGTGAAACCGGGTAAATGAAAGGAATTGAGGTCACTCGCTAGCCTCAAATTCAATCAGAGTAAAGCGCGTCAGGGTAACCGCTCTGATCGCGCCTGCATTAACCCAACAAAATCAGTCAAGAAGTGTTGTTCCATAAGAGTTATCAATTGTGCAAAGCCAGTTTCCATTAGCGTCATTCCTGAACACGTAGGTTGCTCGTCGCGTTGTGGTGACAATACTCCCCTGCTCATCTGGATAATGAAGAACGGTTTCCATGATAACTAAAGCGTCGCCACCCCCCTCAATGACCTGCATGTTTCCTTGCTCAACAACCAGTTGATTTTTAAAATAATCGGCAATAGCGACAAATGCTTTTCTTATGTCATCTTTTCCTCTTGCCACCATGCCTGGCTTGATAACCAGTGCCGCATCCTCAGCGTAATAACTCATCAGAGCATCAAAATTTCGCTCAGAGATTGCTTTATCACAGGCTTCAATAATTTCGCGTATCGGATGTGGTTTCATAAGCATTGACCTCAGTAAAGTGGCGTAAAAAAACCAATAGAAATAACACACAACCCTATGATAATAGAGATGTTATTCATAATAATCTCTTGTATTCAGATTGCGAGAAAATTCTGCATTATGAATGCTCTGCTTTTTCGGGGATTACCCTACACATTAGCCTGTAGATTTAGATAGACGCGTGTTTTCCCTGAACGACTGAGAAATCGTGAAAAGCCTTGTGGTGACTGGATTTATTGGACTTGAGTGGACGATGATGGAAGAGAACTTGGAGCGAGTGAAGGGAATCGAACCCTCGTATGCAGCTTGGGAAGCTGCCGTTCTACCATTGAACTACACTCGCACGCAGAAACGACTGGCATTATAGCGCTATGCCGTTGCCGAGCAAGTAAAAAACCCGGCAAAGTGCTGATGTTTTAGTCGGTTATGCGGCTGTGGAGAGCGGTAGAAACAGCGTCTCATAGCCATTGGAAATGACGTGCCAGGCAAAGTAGGCAAATAGCAGCGCAGAAATCAGGCTGCAATAGAATGAGATCCGTTCTTTCAGCAGGCGCTGACCGTACTTCACCAACGCGGCAAGGAAGAACGTCCACAGCACGCCGCCGACGAAAAAGCCCAGCAGAAACAGGCCGATCATGAAAGCAGAGCCATCGGTAGACTGCGCGATAATCGTGCCGCCAATCGCTGCAAACCACAGTAACGCCGTCGGTGACGCCAGCGCCATGCCGACGCCGCTGAGAAATTCGGTATAGCGGGCAGGTGGCGCAATAAAACCCGCTGCATTCGCTGTCGCAGACAGGTCGGCGAAGCGTTTAACCTGATAGTCACGCCATGCCGCGCGCGCCATGCTGAACGTCATCCAGATCAGAATTAGTCCGCCGCCAATCCATAACACCCAGCGGACGGGCGTCAGGTTAAAGACCACCGCCAGACCCAGCACTGACAGAGTGGCATAAAACAGATCGCCGAAACAGGAACCCAGCCCGATATAAAACGCCGAGCGCGCGCCGTGCCGCAGCCCACGGTTAATAATCGCGGTATTGACCATTCCCAGATCGAGACAGAGTGACAGGGATAGCAGCATCCCCGTGAAGACAACTAACAGCATGGTATTCCCTTCGAGCGTTAAGCAATAAGGCGAGTGTAGAGCCGAAGGGAAACGCTGTATTGTCAAAAATTGATACGGCGGAATTGCCCCGGCGTCATGGCGTTATAGCGGTTGAAAGCCTTCGTGAAATGCGCCTGATCGGCAAACCCGACATCGCCCGCAACCTGACTAATCGCAGCGCCCTGCCGCAACAGCTCCCGCGCTTTACACATGCGTCGCTGCATCAACCACGCCAGAGGCGGTAGCCCGACTGCCTGATTAAACGAGCGCACCAGATGGGCGACCGACAGATTTTCCTGCTGTGCGAGCTGGTCGAGCGTGGGGACATCGCTGAGATCGTTCAGCAACCCGTCTTTTATCCGTGTGATCCGCTCTGCTTCTTTGAGCTGTCCCTGAGACGGCATAGGATGCTGGTTTTCCATCAACCCCGCCAGCAGCAGGATAATACGCTCCTGACGCGTGCTATCGTCCAAATCAGAGGTGACGAGCTGTTTTAACTCAGACGCCAACTGTGACGACGGATTCCAGCCCCTTGAGAACCGAAAGGTTTGGTGGAAATAATGCTCGAATGCCTGTGGGTGAACGTACAAGGATGCGCACTGCCAGCGATCAAACGCGTTGTCGCTACCTTGTAGCTGATTGGGATTGTAGGTCGTCACCATATCGTTGGTGGCAACAAAAGTCTCTCCATCCAGCCAGACCGTTTCCAATCCGCTGAGATTAGCGCTGATGACAAACTCGTCGTGCGTATGCCGTGGAAAACTACGGCCGTTGGTTAACAGCGCCAGTTCGAACCAGGCATCGCGGTACGTCATCATGAGAGGGTTCCGGCAGTGAATGAATGCCTGAAAATAGCATCTTCCCCCGTTGGGGGACAATCACAGAATGACGACAAGAATGCGGAGATAAAACGAGGTGATAATACTATCGAGGTGAGATCGAGATACACGGGGCTACCACAGTGCGAGGTGTCCCTACGAAAAAAATCATCCCATTGTTTTACATAAAATTTTTCATTATCGATAATAAAAAAACCGGTGCAATTGCACCGGTTTAATAAAGTATGACAACAATGTCAGGCTGACTTTTTACGCTCAGCTGCTTACTTCTGTGGACGCATCGTCGGGAACAGGATCACGTCGCGGATAGTGTGGCTGTTAGTGAACAACATCACCATACGGTCGATACCGATACCCAAACCCGCGGTTGGCGGCAGGCCGTGTTCCAGCGCGGTCACGTAGTCTTCGTCGTAGAACATCGCTTCGTCATCGCCTGCATCTTTAGCGTTCACCTGCTGAGCAAAACGCTCTGCCTGATCTTCGGCATCGTTCAGCTCGGAGAAGCCGTTACCGATTTCACGGCCGCCGATGAAGAACTCAAAGCGATCGGTGATTTCTGGGTTCTGATCGTTACGACGCGCCAGCGGTGACACTTCAGCCGGATATTCGGTGATGAAGGTTGGCTGGATCAGGCTGCTTTCTGCCGTTTCTTCGAAGATCTCGGTCACGATGCGGCCCAGCCCCCAGCTTTTCTCGATCTTGATCCCCAGAGACTGGGCGATCGCGGTCGCTTTCTCCAGATCGTCCAGATCGGCAACGTTGGTTTCAGGACGGTATTTGCAGATCGCTTCGCGCATCGTCAGCTTCTCGAACGGCTTACCGAAGTCGAATGTCTGGTCGCCGTATTGCACCGTCGTCGAGCCCAGCACGTCCTGCGTCAGCGTACGGAACAGGTTCTCCGTCAACACAATCAGGTCTTTATAATCGGCATACGCCATATAAAGTTCCATCATGGTGAATTCAGGGTTGTGACGCGGGGAAACGCCTTCGTTACGGAAGTTACGGTTGATCTCAAACACACGCTCAAAACCACCCACAACCAGACGCTTCAGATACAGTTCCGGCGCGATGCGCAGGTACATGTCGATGTCCAGCGCGTTATGGTGCGTGATAAACGGACGGGCAGACGCACCGCCGGGGATCACCTGCATCATCGGCGTTTCGACTTCCATAAAACCGTGATCGACCATGAAGCTACGGATCGCCGCCATCACTTTGGAACGAATGCGGAAGGTATTACGAGATTCGTCGTTGGCAATCAGATCCAGATAACGTTGACGATAGCGAGTTTCCTGATCGGCCAGACCGTGGAATTTATCCGGCAGCGGACGCAGCGCTTTGGTCAGCAGACGCAGTTCGGTACAGTGAATGGACAGCTCGCCAGTTTTGGTTTTGAACAACTTACCGCGCGCGCCCAGAATATCGCCCAGATCCCACTTCTTGAACTGCTCGTTATAGATGCCTTCCGCCAGATCGTCGCGGGAAACATACAGCTGAATACGGCCACCGACGTCCTGCAAGGTCACGAAAGAGGCTTTACCCATGATGCGACGGGTCATCATACGGCCCGCGACAGTCACTTCAACGCCCAGTTCTTCCAGCTCTTCGTTCTCTTTGGCATCGAACTCAGCGTGCAGACGATCGGACGTGCTGTCACGGCGGAAATCATTCGGGAATGCGATCCCGGTTTCACGCAGCGCCACCAGCTTTTCACGACGCGTTTTTAATTCGTTATTCAGATCTTGCGCCTGATCGGCACCCTGTGATTGTGATTCAGCCATGTGAATTCTTATAACCCCGCTTTTAAACTTGCTTCAATAAATTTGTCCAGATCGCCATCCAGTACCGCCTGAGTGTTACGTGTTTCCACTCCGGTACGTAAATCTTTGATGCGCGAATCATCCAGAACATAGGAACGAATCTGGCTGCCCCAGCCGATATCAGATTTGTTGTCTTCCATCGCCTGTTTCTCAGCATTTTTCTTTTGCATCTCAAACTCGTACAGCTTCGCTTTCAGCTGTTTCATTGCCTGATCTTTGTTTTTATGCTGAGAACGGTCATTCTGACACTGCGTGACAATGTTGGTCGGAATGTGGGTAATACGCACCGCGGACTCTGTCCGGTTAACGTGCTGACCACCCGCACCGGATGCGCGGTACACGTCAATACGCAGGTCGGCTGGATTGATTTCGATATCAATATCGTCATCCACTTCCGGGTAGACAAACGCGGAGCTGAATGAGGTGTGACGGCGGCCGCCGGAATCGAATGGGCTCTTACGCACCAGACGGTGTACGCCCGTTTCAGTACGCAGCCAGCCAAACGCATAGTCACCGATGATCTTGATGGTGGCGGATTTCGTACCGGCCACGTCACCGTCTGACTCTTCAATAATTTCGGTTTTAAACCCTTTGGCTTCCGCCCAACGCAGGTACATACGCACCAGCATACTGGCCCAGTCCTGCGCTTCCGTACCGCCAGAACCCGCCTGAATATCCAGGTAGCAATCCGCACTGTCGTACTGGCCGGAGAACATGCGACGGAACTCGAGCTGGCCTAATTTATTTTCCAGCGCGTCCAGTTCTACCGTGGTGTCATTGAACGTCTCTTCGTCATCTTCTTCCACCGCAAGCTCAAGCAGGCCGTTCACATCTTCCAGACCCTGAGTCAATTGATCGATGGTGTCGACGATAGCTTCCAGCGAGGAACGTTCTTTTCCCAATGCCTGAGCGCGTTCAGGCTCATTCCAGACATCAGGCTGTTCCAGCTCGGCGTTTACTTCTTCGAGGCGTTCTTTCTTGGCATCATAGTCAAAGATACCCCCTAAGAACGGCACTACGTTCAGACAGATCCTGAATGCGGTTTTTTACCGGATTAATTTCAAACATGATTTTTTATATTCTTACGTTAAGTCGTTGACAACGGAATGGTGTAACCCGCCATTCTAGCGGATAAAAGGCCTATTTTATAGACTTTCTGCCCGCCGTATTCGGTTCACGCGGTCAGCGCGGCCACAGATGTTGGATCATCAATTGCACCGAGCGTTTACCGCGAAACTCGTTAATATCCAGCCGGTACACCATTTCCACTTCTTTAATACTGGGATCTGGCCAGATGCTAGTATCGATATTGAACGCGATGCCGTCTAACAGCGGCACCTGCCCTGTTGCACCGATCGGTTCAAACATCGCTTTCAAATGGCGCTCTTTGAGTAGGCGGGGTTGCAGAATGCGGAAGCAGCCATCGAACGTCGGTTCGGGGAACGCCTGTCCCCACGGCCCCGCGTAGCGCAGCATTTCTGCCGTTGAGAGCAGATCCAGTTCCGGTAGCACCAGTTCACCATCAGACCAAACGACGCCTTCAAGCTGAGACGGATCGAGCCATTCGCCGACCAGTTCGCCGAAGCGCTGACGAAAATCCTCAAATCGATCTTCATGCAGCGATAGCCCTGCCGCCATCGCGTGTCCGCCAAACTTATCCATCATGCCGGGGTACAGCGTATCCAGCCGCTCCAACGCATCACGCAGATGCAGGCCGGAAATGGAACGCCCCGACCCTTTCAGCATACCGTCGCCCGCAGGTGCAAAGGCAATCACCGGACGATGAAAACGCTCTTTGATACGCGATGCCAAAATGCCGACAACGCCCTGATGCCACTCTGGATGATACATTGCCAGACCGTAAGGTAATTCGGTGCGGGTACGTTCCAGCGATTCGCACAGGCGCAGCGCTTCGACCTGCATCCCCTGTTCGATTTCGCGACGATCCTGATTCAAGGCATCTAAATCGTTAGCTAGCATGCGCGCCTGAGTAATGTCATTACTCAATAGCAGTTCGACGCCAACCGTCATGTCATCCAGCCGTCCAGCCGCATTAAGCCGTGGCCCAAGCGCAAAGCCTAAATCGCTGGCGACCAGTTGGCTGGCATCGCGGTTCGCCACTTCCAACAGCGCCCGAATGCCCGGACGACACTCGCCCGCACGAATGCGATTCAACCCCTGAGCGACCAGAATTCGGTTGTTGGCATCCAGCGGCACCACGTCAGCCACCGTGCCCAGCGCGACCAGATCCAGTAATTCGGTGAGATTCGGCTTCGCCAGCCCTTGCTGCGTAAACAAAGGTTGCGTAAACCAGTTGCTATCACGCAGGCGCACGAACAGGGCCATCATCAGGTAAAACGCGACGCCTACGCCAGCCAGTGCCTTGGAGGGAAACTGGCAGTCAGGCAAATTGGGATTAATCATAGCGTCGGCGTCAGGCAAGATTTCGCCCGGCAGGTGGTGATCGGTCACCAGCACCGTGATACCGCGCCGGTGCGCATCCTCGACACCCGCGTGAGAAGAGATCCCGTTATCCACGGTGACGATGAGCTTCGCCCCCAACTTCTCAGCCTGTAATACGACTTCCGGGCTTAATCCGTAGCCGTTTTCAAAACGGTTCGGCACCAGATATTTCACGTTCACGCCGCCCATACTGCGCAGCGCTAATACGGTGAGCGCCGTGCTGGTAGCACCATCGGCATCAAAGTCACCAACTATGACAATGCAGCGCTTTTCAGCCAGCGCCTGTTGCAGCAGGTCAATCGCTTTATCAATGCCGCTGAGCAAACGGTAATTGAGTAAACCACTCAGGCCACGTTCCAGCTCCTGTGCACCTTTCACGCCGCGCTGCGCATAAAGGCGGCGCAGCAAAGGCGGAACGGTGTCAGGTAAATCAATGTCCTCCACCAGCGGACGCCGGCGGAGTTGGGTAATCATATCCACGTAGCATTAACCGCCGGTTTTTTTCGAGGCTTTGTGTGCTTCCAGCATCGCCAGCATTTCTTTCGGCCCTTGATATCCCGGTACGACCATACCGTCTTGCAGCACGATGGCAGGGGTGCCCTGCACGCCAAACTGGATACCCAGTTGGTAATGCGCGGCGATATCGGTTTTACACGTTGCTGCCGAGATCGCGTCGCCCTTCATCGCGCTATCAAACGCTTTATTGCGATCGGCCACGCACCAGATGGACTGCATATCTTTTGCTGCCGGCGATTTCATGCCCTGACGTGGGAAGGCCAGGTAGCGCACGGTAATGCCTAGCGCGTTGTAGTCTTTCATCTGTTCATGCAGTTTGTGGCAATAGCCGCAGGTGATGTCGGTAAACACGGTGATAACGTGTTTTTCCTGCGCGGCTTTATACACAATCATCTGTTCCTGTAGCGCATCCAGCTTGCCGATCAGGATCTTATTGGTCGTGTTAACCGGCATGGTGCCGCTCACGTCATAAAGCGGGCCTTGCAGCAAATGCTTGCCGTCTTCGCTGATATACAGCACGCCGCTATCGGTAATGACGGTTTTCATGCCCGCCATCGGCGAAGGCAGGATTTCCGCCCCCTGCATGTCCAGACGCGTTAACGTCTGCTTGATCGCGGCATCATCGGCGTGTGCAAAATTGGTCGCCGTCGCCACCAGCAAAGAAAGCAGTAATAACCCTTTTTTCATTTCATCAATCCTGTTTTTCGCAGCATGATCCGTAGCAAAATAGCCTTGTACCCATGCGCTGTGATAGTGAACGGGGTGTCCCGTCAGCCAGATAACGTCCTGTTACTCTGATAGTGACTCGATTGGTTATGTTATCCCTATGCGCGCGGATGGTGCTGCTGATGCAGCTGTTTCAGCCGCTCCGTCGCGACATGGGTGTAAATCTGCGTCGTGGAAAGATCGCTGTGCCCCAAGAGCATCTGTACGACCCGTAAATCCGCGCCGTGGTTCAATAAATGGGTTGCAAACGCGTGACGTAAGACGTGCGGCGAGAGCTTTTCGCTGTCGATGGACGCCAGTACCGCATAATGCTTGATGCGGTGCCAGAACGTCTGGCGCGTCATTTGCCGTGCGCGATTGCTGGGAAACAGCACATCCAGCGTCTGCCCATTCAGCAGCCACGGACGACCATGTTCCAGATAATACTCGATCCAGTACACCGCTTCTTCACCCAGCGGCACCAGCCGTTCTTTATTGCCTTTCCCCAGCACGCGTACCACGCCCTGCCGCAGGCTGACATCGCTCATCGTCAAACTGACCAGCTCGGAAACACGCAGCCCCGTCGCATACAATACCTCAAGCATGGCCTTATCGCGTAATTCCAGCGGTTGTTCAATACTTGGGGCGTTGAGCAACGTATCAACCTGCGCCTCGCTCAAATCTTTGGGTAGACGCTGCGGCAGTTTTGGCGATGACAGCACCGCACTCGGATCGTCGCTGCGACACTTTTCCCGATAAAGGTACTGAAAGAAGCGGCGCATCGCGCTCAGCAAGCGAGCCGAGCTGGTGGCCTTGTAGCCCCCCTCAACTCTGTCAGCGAGAAACGCCTGAAGATCGAGCGACTGTGCCTGCAATAAATCATTGTCATGATGCGCCAGCCACTCTGCCAGCGTACGCAGATCCAGCCGATAAGAGGCCAGCGTATTCTCTGCCAGATTTCTTTCCAGCCACAGCGCATCGAGAAACTGTTCGATAAGCGCCTGATCGTGTTCTTGCATCGCTGTGTCCCTCTTCACTGGTTGGCAATATTATGCCGATGAAGCGGCGACTTTACACCTTCATCAAGTCCGCATTCTCTCGCCAACAGAATTGTGCACGATCTCACATATTCCGTGAACATCAACATCGCCATAACATTCTCCGGCAAAAATAAGGCCGTGGCACATTATATTTTATGTATCGTCAATATAGCGGAACAGGCTCCTTGAAGCCGCATGTCTACTGGCATTGACCTTACTTAATCAACGTTGAAAAGCCGATTTTTCTGTGCGTAGAATGGTCGTTCGTGTTGTTAAAATAAAGAAACATTATGCAAGCCACCACCATCACTCCCACTCTCGATGCCGAAGCGGAAGCGCCACCCGTAAACTCACGCAATAAAGTGATTGTTGCGTCATTAATTGGCACCGCTATCGAATTTTTCGATTTTTATATCTACGCCACCGCCGCGGTGCTGATTTTTCCGCACATTTTCTTCCCACAGGGCGATCCGACTGCCGCCACGCTACAGTCGTTGGCAACCTTTGCGATTGCCTTTGTGGCTCGCCCGATTGGCTCGGCAGTCTTCGGTCACTTTGGCGACCGCGTCGGACGTAAAGTCACGCTGGTCGCTTCTCTGCTGACCATGGGGATTTCAACCGTTCTGATTGGGCTGTTACCGACCTACGACACCATTGGTATTTTTGCTCCGATTCTCCTAGCACTGGCACGCTTCGGCCAGGGGCTGGGTCTCGGCGGTGAATGGGGCGGCGCGGCGCTGCTGGCGACTGAAAATGCCCCGTCCCATAAACGTGCGCTGTATGGGTCGTTCCCCCAGCTTGGCGCACCGATTGGCTTCTTCTTCGCTAACGGTACCTTCCTGCTGTTGTCCTGGCTGCTGACGGAAGAGCAGTTCATGACCTGGGGCTGGCGCGTGCCGTTCGTCGCATCTGCCGCGCTGGTGCTGGTTGGCCTGTATGTTCGTATCTCTCTGCATGAAGCTCCCGTCTTTACCAAAGCGGTCAAAGCCGGCAAGCAGGTACGTATGCCGCTGGGCACGCTGCTTAGCAAGCATATGAAAGTCACGATTCTCGGCACCTTCATCATGCTGGCGACCTACACGCTGTTCTACATCATGACCGTGTACTCCATGACGTACGGTACAGCGCCAGAACCTAAAGGGCTTGGTTTCTCGCGTAACAGTTTCCTGTTGATGCTGATGATCGCGGTGATCGGCTTTGGTCTGATGGTGCCGGTAGCCGGCTATCTGGCGGATGCTTTTGGCCGCCGTAAGACCATGATTACTATTACCTGTCTCATGATCGTTTTCGCTATGCTGTTCCCTTATATGCTCGGTTCAGGTAATCAGGCGCTGGTAATGGGCTTCCTGGTATTAGGTCTGAGCATCATGGGACTGACATTCGGCCCGATGGGTGCACTGCTGCCGGAGCTGTTCCCGACGGAAGTGCGCTACACCGGTGCATCATTCTCGTATAACGTTTCGTCGATTCTGGGTGCATCGGTTGCACCGTATATCGCGGCGTGGTTGACGGCTAACTATGGCCTGTTCTACGTCGGTGTTTATCTGGCAGCCATGGCGTCGCTGACGCTGATCGCGCTGCTGGCGACCAAAGAAACGCGTCACCAGTCTCTGGGATAATGTCCCTTCAGTGAGGGCTACGGCCCTCACTGCACCTTTCCTTTTTCACGATGTCACCAACCCGTCACCACTCCAAATCATCACCTCTTGTTATTATCACTTTGATACATTTTCGCATTTACCACGCTAATTAAGTGAGGTATACCAACAGGCCTGTCGATGTAACAAATCCATTCGGTACAACAATCAAATTAGGATGCAAAAATGTTTTCAAAACATTATGAAGTTGAGGACAGTCATATCGACTTTCAGGGCGTCGTCGACGGCCTCTACTATCCGTTTTACATGGAGTGGACGCGCCATGCTTTTATGAAAGAGGCGCTGGGTATCGATATTGAAGAAGAGTTCAAGCAGGGAAAGATTTACATGGTACTGGAGTACACTCTGCGCTTTCGTAAAAGCCTGCAAAAAGGCGATCAATTAGAAGTGACCTGCCAGTTGGAAAAGAACGAAAAACGTAATCGCGTCAATTTCGTTCAGCAGATTAAGGTTGGCGGTGTTACCTACGCAGAAGCCACGTTTGTCGCCACTTGCCTGACTAACGGCCGACCATCAATGCCGGAAGCAGTAGTGAATGCGTTAGCGCTTTAAGCGTTCGTGTTGTCATGAGTTCTCTTCGTTAGCACACTCGACATAAACGCGGGCGTGCTAATGCAGAGATCCTGAATACCGTAATGAGATACGCTATTCCCTCTGAAATCATCCCCCCAATACAGTTCTGTCCCCCTCCATTGAAGTCAATCGCTCTGCACCGCGAGCTTCACCAACGATTGTAAAAGACCTCAATATCATCGAATATGGCAACCATTACCTGTTTTCTGCTGCACATGAGTTATGAACTTGCCGCCTTTAGGCAGTGGCATCGCTGTGCAGAGACTGAATCAATGCATCATTGGTTGTAGAAAATAATTAAATCATGGACTTATAGATAGTATGAAAATTGGTCTGTTTTACGGCTCAAGCACCTGCTACACCGAAATGGCGGCGGAAAAAATTCGCGACATTTTGGGCGAAGACCTGGTGGATCTGCACAACCTTAAAGATGTCGAACCTCAACGTATGGAAGATTACAGTACGCTGATTCTCGGCATCCCCACCTGGGATTTCGGTGAGATTCAGGAAGACTGGGAAAACATCTGGGGTCAACTAGCGACGCTAAACCTCAAAGGCAAAGTCGTCGCGCTCTACGGTATGGGCGACCAGCTTGGCTACAGTGAATGGTTCCTTGATGCGCTGGGTATGCTGCATGACCAACTGCTGCCGCTGGGTGTCACATTCGTTGGATACTGGCCGATAGCGGGCTACGAATTCACCAGCCCGAAACCGCTGACCGCCGACGGCAAACACTTTGTCGGACTGGCGCTGGACGAAGTGAACCAATACGATCTTAGCGATGAACGGCTGGAACAGTGGTGCGAACAGATCCTGCAAGAAATGGCGTCATTACTGTAAACAGTACGACTCAACAGAGGTAAGCACGATGAAAATGTTACTCATAGCGGTCGCAGGATTATTGCTTGCCGGTTGTGCTCAAACAGGCACAGAAGAATACGCCAGAAATCTGGGCGGGAAATGCGATGTGCCGCAGTATTACGCGATCGATTTCTCAAGGTTTGACGAGACAGCACAGCAAATCGCGCACGCGACGGGCTGTGGCATCACCACCGATACCACACTCACTGGCGCGATTAAACCCCATCCCGTCAAAGGCTATCTGACCCGGCGAGAAGCGGTATTTATGGCGATTCAGGGGACGTCGTTGAAGGTGACCCAACAGGAACCGGATACGATTACCGTCGAGTAAAACATTCGCGGATACCGTGGTGACCGGTATCCGCGAAGATTGATATTTGTAGACGTTGAAGTGGCTTAACGCTTTTGTAACCAGCGGGTACGCGCAGCGGTATCAAGGAAACTCCACGCGACAAAGCGGCTTTGCTTTTGGCCTTGCGCCATATCTATCGTTCTGACCTTCTCCGCATCAACCGCTTCCAGCACACGATAAATCTCCGGCAGGTTCTCTTTACGCGACACCAGCGACGTAAACCACAGACACTGACGGGCGAAACCCGCGCTCTCTTTGATCATCTGACCAATGAAAGCGGACTCGCCACCTTCACACCACAGCTCATCCTGCTGCCCGCCAAAATTCAGCGGTGAGCGCTTATCCAGCCCCAGATTATGCAGTTTGCGCTGCGATCCCTGACGAGCATCCTCCGCAGACGCATGGAACGGCGGATTACACATGACGGCATCAAACGTGTCGTTCTTGTGGATAATCCCTGCCAGTATCGCTTTGCTGTTCTTCTGACGGCGCAGGCGAATCGACCGATTCAAGCCTGGGTTCGCCTCAATCGTCTCATTGGCGGCTTTCATCGCTTGCGGATTGATCTCGCTGCCAGTAAAACGCCAGCCGTACTCGCGATGTCCAATCAGCGGATAGATACAGTTGGCACCACAGCCGACATCCAGCACGGACGCATCGCGCGGCACCACCGAACGGTTATCTTCCGCCAGCAAGTCAGCCAGATGGTGGATATAATCGGCACGACCAGGAATTGGCGGGCACAGAAAGCCCTCTGGAATCGTCCAGTGCTCAATCTGATAAAAATGCTGCAACAGCGCCTGATTCAGCGTTTTCACCGCCTCAGGATTGGCAAAGTCCACGGACTCATCACCGTAGGCATTCACCTTTACAAACGGGATCAGCGCAGGATAACTCTGTTTGAGCGCGGGAAAATCATAACGGTCACGGTGGCGATTACGAGGGTGCAGACCATTTTTTTGCACTGCGGGCTTAGTCATCAGTTATATCCAATCAATTTCAAAGCACGGCCAAACGATGACCGAATAAAAACATGTCCAACGCGCTGCTATCTTGCCCAGTGTTTCTGCTGCAAAAGAATTTGACGCAAGTGACGCCATTCGTCATCGCCCATGCTGTCCGATGCCAGCCACAGCTGTTGCTTGTCTTTACCGTTAACCACTTGCAATGACAGTAATATGCCATTCTTCAGCAGCCACGGTCGTTTAACGATCTGCCATTCCTGCTGCCGCCAGCTCAGGGTCGTTTCGCTGAGCAGAACGATTTCCCCCTGTCGGGATTTAATATTCCGTTGGCTACGGATAAAACCGAACATCACCATCGTGACCAGGCATAGCCATAGCCACGCGTAGCCGTCCGGCCACGGCGCCAGCAGAATGAGCAATACTAATAGGCCATGCACAACCAATGACAGCAGTTGCATGCGCCAGGAAACGCGGAGGTCACACCGCCACTGGGCCACGATCTTTATTTCGCGTCTGAATAAGGGAAATCATGTGTTTCAGCTCTCCGTCCTCCGGTTCACCGTGGTTCATCAGCCAGTTGAATAAATCGGGATCGTCGCTTTGTAACAAGCGTACAAACGTGCGCTTATCAGTGTCATTAAGTGTGTCATAGTCATGCTCAAAAAACGGCATGATTGCGATATCCAATTCGCGCATACCACGGCGGCATGCCCAATGAATGCGTGATTTATTATCGATTTCCATATTTCATGTCCACCTTGTTATCGCTGCTTGCCGCTAGTGTACTCTGATTCCGGTAGCGGGTATCAACTAATAGTAACATTTTGACATAGTTTACCGCCGTGCACCGCGCCGAGTGCGCTCATCAGCATCAGGCTGTGCTCTGCAATAACACAGCGTGAATAACCACTTGCAAACCCTGAGCGCTCTTTTACCATTAGGTCATTCGGGTATCGCCCTTCGCGCAGGATTGTACTATATGGTTAATCAACATACGGCTCATCAACGCCCTTTTGCATCACAACCTCCATTTGCTTCTGCCCAGTTGGCCGCCACGCTCATCTCATTGGATGACTGGGCGCTGGTCACCATGGTCGGGCCGGACACCGTCAAATATCTTCAAGGACAGGTCACCGCAGATGTCGGGGCGCTGCCTGACGATGGGCACATCCTTTGCGCCCACTGCGACGCGAAAGGAAAAATGTGGAGCAACCTGCGTCTGTTCCATCACGGCGAAGGCTTTGCTTTTATTGAGCGTCGTAATCTACGCGACGCTCAACTTAACGAACTGAAAAAATACGCCGTTTTCTCGAAAACGACCATCGCGCCAGACGACAACGCCATCCTGCTGGGCGCGGCGGGTGCCGGTATCCGCGAGCTGCTGGCCTCTGTATTTAGCCAGCTTCCAGATGCTGAACACCCTGTTGTGCAGCACGAAGGGGCTACCTTACTGCATTTCGCCCATCCTGCAGAACGTTTCTTGCTGGTACTGTCTCCTGAGCACGGCGCGTCGCTGCTTGAACAGCTCGGCGATAAAGTCAGCCTGAATGACAGCCGCCAATGGCTGACGCTGGATATTGAAGCAGGTCAGCCCATCATTGACAGCGCAAACAGTGCTCAGTTCATCCCGCAAGCGACTAATTTACAGGCATTAAATGGGATTAGCTTCAGCAAAGGGTGCTATACCGGTCAGGAAATGGTCGCGCGGGCAAAATATCGTGGGGCTAACAAGCGTGCGCTTTACTGGCTGGCGGGTAAGGCAAATAAGGTACCGCAGGCAGGGGATGACCTCGAATTGCAGCTCGGTGAGAACTGGCGTCGTACCGGTACGGTGTTGGCAGCCAGCCAATTGCAGAACGGTGACGTGTGGGTACAGGCAGTGCTGAATAACGATCTCACCGCAGAGAACGTTTTGCGCGTCCGTGACGATGCCGAAAGCCAGCTCACGGTTCAGCCGCTGCCGTATGAAATAACGGATTAATTCGACGAGTGATACCGCGCATGAGCCAAGCGGGCTCATGCGCTTTATACAGGCTTAAATATAAAGATAAATCGCCAGAAAGTGGCAGACGCTGCCGCCCAACACAAATCCGTGCCAAATCGCGTGATTATAGGGAATGCGCTTACAGGCGTAGAAAATCACGCCCAGCGTGTACACCACGCCGCCCACCGCCAGCAGCGTCACACTCCCCGCCGCCAGTTTCATCACCATCTGATAAATCACCACCAGCGACAGCCAGCCCATCACCAGATAGGTAATTAACGACAGCACTTCAAAACGGTGAGCAAACGCCAGTTTGAAGATCACGCCCAGCAGCGCCATGCTCCAGATGACGACCATCAGGCCATGCGCCAGCGGCGAATTCAACCCTACCAGCAAAAACGGCGTATAGGTTCCTGCGATCAACAGATAGATGGCACAGTGGTCAAATTTCTTCAGCCACGGCTTAATACGCTGAGACGGAATCGCGTGATACAACGTCGATGCCAGAAACAGCAGGATAATGCTGCCGCCATAGAGGCTGTAGCTGGTAATCGCCACGCTGCCAGCGTCATTGTTGACCGCCTGCACCAGCAATAAAACCAACCCCACAATCCCGAAAATCACACCTATTCCGTGGCTTATGCTGTTCGCAATTTCCTCTGCCAGAGAGTAATCCGGCATTTGTTCATTTTTTGACATCAATCGATTCCACAGTATTCAACAGTACACGTCGTGTGCTGACGTTATCCACCTTGCCTTTCCCCTGCGGGGATGCAGGCGCAGGTGTTTAACCTTTGAGCAGATTAACTGAGAATAGTTTCAGTGTACACGTGTAAGCTAAAATATTTACACTCACCTGACTTCCGGCTTTCTCTCTCACTTAGCGTGTAATCATTCATGTCAATCTCGGGCGACATCCCCTACAATGATCGACGTTGATATCTCCCTGTTTTTTGAAGGGCTCTGCCGTTTTTACCGGTTATTCGCGTTAACGGTCATCCGGTTCTGACGCTCACAGCGCCTTCCTATAGTTTTCATTACATGTCGTTTTGGTTTTCACTACATATCGTTTCACTGCATGATTTTTACTGCATCGTGTTCACTGCAAGAGGTAAGTTTTTCATGTCATCTGCCCCATCTACTCTGAATTTCGGTTCTATGACCGATGCCTTCGGCTTTCTGATAGAAATCGATAAATTAAAAAGCGTGCAGCGCCGTAACAAAATTATCGGCAGCGAACGTCACGAAGATTCTGCCGAACATAGCTGGCACTTTGCCGTCGCGGCAATGGCGCTGGCGCCTTATGCCGGTGAAGGTGTGGATATCCAGCGCGTGATCCAAATGGCGCTGATTCACGACATCGTCGAAATCGATGCGGGCGATGTGCTCGTTTACGATCTTTCCGCTCGTCTGGCGATTCACGATCAGGAAGTCGCCGCCGCCGCTCGTATTTTCGGCCTGCTGCCCGAGCCACAGCGTCAGCAATTCCACGATCTGTGGGAAGAATACGAAGCGAATGAAACCCCCAGCGCCCAGTTCGCTATGGTACTTGACCGCGTCATGCCGATGCTGATGAACCTGTCTAACGGCGGCCAAAGCTGGGTAGAAAACAGTATCCGCCTGGAACAGGTTCTTGACCGTGCCGAGTTCATCTCCACGATCAACCCGGAACTGTGGCAATACCTCCAGCAACATCTAGAAGACGCCAAAGCCAAGGGCTGGTTGCTATAATTCGATTTTCTCGCTAGACGCCCCGTCGCCGGGCATGCACGTCAGGAGAGGGTGATGTCTTTAAAAACAATCGCAAATAACCTGGGTTTGTCCGTGGCGGCGGTGAGTCGTGCGCTGAACGGCCATCGGGATATATCCGACGCCACGCGCCAGCGTATTCAGGAAGAAGCGACGCGTATTGGCTATCGTCCCAATACGCACGCACGCCGCCTCAAAATGGGCAAAAGCAACGCCGTCGGGCTGGTCTATCCCTACGCCTCTTCTCTGAGTAACGATATTTTTTTCGAGATGATTGGCGCGATCAGCCGCAGGCTAGCGCAGCATGAGGTCGATTTTCTCCTGCTGGCTGACGAGCAAGATGCCTGTCAGGGTGCCGCCCGGTTGATCGCCAGCCGCCGTATCGACGCGTTGATCGTGGCGCATACATGCGAGCAGGATGCACGGCTGACGTTACTGCAACGCCATGATGTGCCTTTTCTGGCGCTGGGGCGCAGCCAGCTCCCTCATCCTTACGCCTGGTTCGATTTTGACAACCGCGCAGGCATGGCGTTAGCAACCGAACACCTGATCGCGCTCGGGCATCGCCGTATCGCCATGTTAAGCGAAGATCACCCGCAGGCGTTTATCATGCAGCGTCGTCAGGGCTATCGGGATGCCCTGCAACGCCACAACCTGCCGTTTCACGACGCCTATCTGCGCTGTGTGAATCCCACACGCCGCGCGGGCTATCAGGCCATGCTCGACCTTCTGGCGCTGCCTGAACCACCCACCGCGATGGTGATGGACGGCAATGTCCACGGCGACGGTGCCGTTGCGGCATTGCAGCAGGCGGGTCGGCTTTCCGGTTCCCACCCCATCGCATTAGTGATGTATGACGGCTTGCCACAGGACAGCCTGACCGACATCACCGTGACCGCCATAGAACAGGCAACTCGCGAGCAGGTTGGCGAACAAATTGCCAGTATGATGCAGGCGCTGATCGCGGGCGAAGCCGTAGAAAACTTGCAGGAGTTATGGCAGCCAACGTTACGCCTCGGTAACACGAGCTTTCCCGCCTAATCTATTCCGTTATCGACCACGTTTAATAAAGCCACCGGTTGGTTTGCTACGCCAGCCGCCAGTAAGATGCTCTTCACATCCTCATCGCAACCTTTTTCTATTTTCTAACGATTATTTTAACGACATCACATTTCTTAAACGTTTAAGTTGATGACTTAAACGTTTAAGCTTTCACTGAGATCCACTATTCGTAATTTGGAATCCTCCTCATGATGCGTGATATTGTTCAATTAACCAGCGCACAGTGCGATGTCATCGTACGCTGCGCCCCAGCGGCAGAAATTCTCTACTGGGGGCCACGGCTGCGTGGATTTTCACCAGAAGATATCGTTTCTCTGCAACGCCCCGTCGCTAACGGTCGTCTGGATGTGGATCTTCCCCTGACGCTGGCGATGGAATACGGGCGTGGTCAGTTCGGTTCGCCGGGTATTGAGGGGCACCGTTCAGGCTATGATGCCGCGCCGATCTTCACGACGAAGCAGGCTGACGTTCAGGACAATACGCTCACCATTACCGCGGAAGATGCACAGGCCGGGCTTCGCCTGATCAGTGAACTGCGCCTGGATCTACAGACCGACGTCCTGCAACTGCGCCACACGCTAGAGAATCTGCGTGCGGATGCCTGGCAAGTACAGCGCCTCGCCGTCACGCTGCCCGTCCCAGAAAGGGCGAGCGACGTCATGGCATTCCACGGCCGCTGGCTGCGTGAGTTTCAGGCTCATCGCCTCACGTTGCAGCATGGCGGTTTCATTCAGGAAAGCCGTCGGGGAAGAAGCTCCCATGAATATTTCCCCGCCTTTATCCTCGGCGAGTCCGCGTTCAGCGAACAGCATGGTGCCGTATGGGGCGTGCATTTAGGCTGGAGCGGCAACCACCGCCTGCGTGCCGATATTAAAACCGACGGGCGTCGCGTCGTGCAGGCAGAAGCCCTGTATCTGCCGGGCGAAATCACGCTGGCGCAGTCGGAATCCCTCACAACACCGTGGGTCTACGCCGCCTTCTCCGATGCCGGCTTAAACGGCATGAGCCAGCGCTATCACACCTTCTTGCGCCAGTCCCTGATCCAATTCAGCGACCATAAACCACGCCCGGTACACCTCAATACGTGGGAAGGGATCTATTTCGATCACTCCCCTGAGTACATCATGCAGATGGCGAGCAAAGCCGCCGACGTGGGCGTAGAGCGTTTCATCATCGATGACGGCTGGTTCCGTGGGCGTCACCACGACCAAGCCGCGCTCGGCGACTGGTAT
Source organism: Pectobacterium brasiliense (assembly GCF_016950255.1). Taxonomy (NCBI): domain Bacteria; kingdom Pseudomonadati; phylum Pseudomonadota; class Gammaproteobacteria; order Enterobacterales; family Pectobacteriaceae; genus Pectobacterium; species Pectobacterium brasiliense. The sequence goes on from NZ_JACGFN010000001.1 coordinate 2,322,458, forward strand.
CTGGACGAGGAAAAATACCCTAACGGGCTGATGCCGGTGATCGAGCACGTCAAAGCTCTAGGGATGGAGTTCGGCATTTGGGTCGAACCGGAGATGATCAACCCCGATTCCGACCTGTTCCGTGCACACCCTGACTGGGTGCTGCAATTGCCCGGCTACGCACAGCCAACAGGCCGCTATCAGTACGTGCTGAATTTAAACCAGCCCGAGGCCTTCGCGTATCTGCTGGAGCGGCTGAGCTGGCTACTGGGTGAGCACCCGGTCGATTATGTGAAGTGGGATATGAACCGCGAACTGGTGCAACCCGGCCATGCAGGGCGTCTGGCCGCCGATGCGCAAACCCGACAGTTCTATCGTCTGCTTGATACCCTGCGCCAGCGTTTTCCCCATGTCGAATTTGAATCCTGCGCCTCCGGCGGCGGCCGCATCGACTACGGTGTGCTAGAGCGTACCCAGCGCTTCTGGGTGTCAGATAACAACGACGCGCTGGAGCGCCAGACCATCCAACGCTGCATGAGCTACTTCTTTCCACCAGAAGTCATGGGGCAACACATCGGGCACGCTCGCTGCCACGCCACCTATCGACGCCATACCATCGCCTTTCGCGGCCTGACGGCCCTGTTCGGCCACATGGGCATTGAGCTGGATCCCGTGAAGGCTGACGACGACGAGCTGGAAGGCTATCGCCACTACATCCAACTGCACAAAACGCTGCGCCCGCTGCTGCACAGCGGCACCACCTGGCGGGTCGAGATGCCGGACGATACGGTGCAGGTCACCGGCGTGGTGAGCAACGATCGGCAGCATGCCGTTTTCCAGGTAGCTCAGCTACGTATGCCGTCTTATTCGCTGGCGGGTACGCTCCGCTTCCCCGGCCTACAGCCCGACGCACGCTATGAAGTCACGCTGCTTGACGGCCCGGAAATCAAAACGGTGCGAGAAGGCGGCGGCACCATGCGTGAGCTTCCACCGTGGTTACGTCAGCCGATCGTGGTTTCCGGTGACTGGCTGATGCAGGCCGGCCTTGCTCTCCCCGTTCTGACGCCGGAGACCGCCATTCTGATCGGGCTTTCCGCGGTGCCGGATACCGTCAGTAAATAACTTTTTCTTTGCCTTACCAATACACAACACGACCGCGCGGGACAGCATTGTCCCGCGTCATGATAACGTCTACCCCCTGAGGGGAAATACAGATGCCTACTACCTCGTGCTACTACAAAAACAACCGTAACTTCTGGATTTTCGGCGCGTTCTTCTTTCTTTATTTTTTTATCATGGCGACGTGCTTTCCGTTTTTGCCGATCTGGCTGGCGGACGTTATCGGGCTCAATAAGACCGATACTGGCATCGTTTTTTCCTTCCTGTCCTTGTTCGCAATCCTGTTTCAGCCTTTCCTCGGCATCCTGTCCGACAAGCTAGGGATGAAGAAACACCTGCTCTGGGTGATCTCTGTGCTGTTGCTCTTTTTTGCCCCTTTCTTTCTGTATGTCTTCGCTCCGCTATTAAAAATCAACGTGATACTGGGTGCTTTAGTCGGTGGCCTGTATATCGGGTTCTCTTTCAGCGCGGGAGCCGGGGCGATTGAGGCCTACATCGAGCGCATCAGCCGACAGCACCAATTTGAGTACGGTAAGGCGCGCATGTTTGGCTGTTTTGGCTGGGGAATTTGCGCCTCAACGGCAGGTATGCTGTTTAACATCAATCCCGATATCGTGTTCTGGATGGGATCCGGCTCGGCGATTATCTTGATCGTGTTGCTGTGTCTGGCGAAGACGGAAAGCAACCAGACCGCCACCGTGATGGACTCACTCGGGGCTAACGCCTCGCCTTTTAGTGTGAAGCTGGCGTTAGGTTTGCTGGCTAACCGTCAGTTCTGGCTGCTGGTGCTGTACGTGGTCGGCGTCGCCTGCATTTATGACGTCTACGATCAGCAATTCGCTAACTTCTTTAAATCGTTCTTTAGCTCGCAGGAACAGGGAAACCAGATCTTTGGTTTTGTCACCACCGCGGGGGAAGCAGCAAATGCGCTGGTGATGTTCTGTACGCCGTGGCTTATTAACCGGATCGGCGCTAAAAATGCGCTTCTGGTGGCAGGAACAATTATGTCGATCAGGATTTTGGGATCGGCCTGTGCCACGTCCGTCACGGAAGTCATCATCCTGAAAATGCTGCACGCCTTCGAAGTACCGCTGCTGCTTATCGGGATTTTCAAATACATCGCCAATACGTTTGATTCGCGCCTGTCGGCCACGATTTATCTGGTGGGCTTCCAGTTCGCCAAGCAGTTTATGGCGATATTCCTCTCCTCCGCGGCGGGCAACCTGTACGACCGCATTGGCTTCAACCAGACGTACCTTATCTTGGGTGGCATCGCGCTTACCTTCACTGCAATTTCCGCCTTTACGCTGTCATCGTCACGCAACACGGCGAGTATGCATTCTCAGGCTGCGCATTAACATTATCGCGCCCCGTTGGCGTTAAGCCGTGGGGCGCGATGTTACTATTTCACGTCTCGTAACGCCGTTTTATCCACATACGGCTTCATGATGCCGTCCGCCTCTTTTTGTGCAGCGGCGGCGGCGTCATCAACCTTTTTCTCCGGATCGTTTAGCAGCGCCGCCAGCTGATTTTCCATCGCTTTGCGTACTGCGACCGTTTCATAGGTGGCGTACCACGGATGGGCATATTGCAGCTGTGACAGCGCAATGGCCGCACGCGGATCTTTCGCCAGATAGTCCTTCATTTCTGGCAGATCGTAGGCCGCCATGCGCGGGGCGAAGTAGCCGGTAAAACGGCTCCAGTTGCCGCTGACTTCCGGGCTAACCAGATAGTTCATAAACTGCCAGGCCGCTTTCTTCTGATCTTCAGAAATCCCTTTGAAGCTCACCAGACTTGCTCCGCCGATGGTCACGCCACGACGCTCTTTTTCCGGCATCATCGCCACGCCAAGCTGGAAATCTTTGGTATTTTCACGCATAAAGCCCAACGCGCCGGTACTCAGCATCGTCATACCCAGCTTGCCGGAGAAAAATGCGGCGCTGATCTGCTTGGAATTCAGCACACCAGCGGGCATCACTTTGTCGCGATGCACTAAGTCGCGCCAGAACTGGAGCGCGCCTTTAGTTGATGCGGTGTTGTAATACACTTCGCCCGGATAGTCGGCATTGTAATACGCCCCGCCGTTGGCACGCGTTAGCGCAGACAGCATCCAGCCGCCGTAGTCATCGTTCGTGGACGGAATCATGATGCCCCACTGCCCTTTTGCCGGATCGGTCAGCTTCTTCGCTACCGCAATCACTTCATCCCAGTTTTTCGGCGGTTCGTTGAATCCCGCTTTCTTCAGCATGTCTTCGTTGTAATAAAGGATCGGCGTCGAGTTGTGGAACGGGATCGCGTAAGTCACGCCCATCACCTGCGCGTTCTGATGTAGCGCGGGCCAGAAGTTTTTAGTCAGGAAAGGCGTGGCCTTTTCGTTGCCGTATTTGAACAGCTCGTCCATCGGTAGAATTTCATCTTTGATGACCAGATCGGCAGTGAAGTTTGCCGACATAATCACCAGCGCCGGAGGATCGCCCGCTTTAGCGGCCGCTTCCGCTTTCACTTTTGTCGTGTCGTAATTGCCGGTGAAGATCCCACGCACTTCAACCTGATCCTGCGATTGGTTGTACTCCTTGATGATGCGCGTCATTTCCATCGTCAGCTTGCCATCAACCGGCGCGGGGAACATGAAATCGATACTCTCTTTCGCCAACGCGGGGCCAGACATCAGCAAGGCGATTGCCAGCGCCATCATACGGGGCTTACGCATTTCTTTTCTCCTGGGATAAATTACGGGCGGTTTGCCCGGAAAACCAATGACAATCCTGCGGTGAAAAATGAAGCACAATGGATGCGCCGACATCCGGCACGCCATCGCGATTTGGCCGACGGTAGCGAATATTCCCCAACGGCGTATCCACATGAATCAAATACTCCGCGCCAAATAGCTCCCGCTGCTTCACCGTTCCCGACAATGACAAGTCGCCGTCTGACGCGGCGTGTTCGGTAATATGCTCAGGGCGGATCCCGAGCAATACACGGGTTAATGAACGCGTTTCTTCACTGTCAGGCAGCGCCACAGACAATGCCTGTAGAAATGCCTGCCCATCAGCACAAGGCAGCGTCACCATATTCATCGCGGGCGTGCCGATAAATCCGGCGACAAAGACGTTAGCCGGGTGCGAATACAGCTGTTCCGGCGTGCCAACCTGTTGCAGCACGCCGCGATCCAGCACGGCGATTCTGTCCGCCATTGTCATCGCCTCGATCTGATCGTGCGTGACGTAAACGGTGGTTGTTTTCAACTGCCGGTGCAGATCCATAATGCCGTCCCGCACATCGCTGCGCAGGCGGGCATCCAGATTCGACAGCGGCTCATCCATCAAAAACAAGCACGGATCGCGCACGATCGCCCGTGCCATTGCTACGCGCTGGCGCTGACCGCCGGACAGTTTTCCCGGTTTGCGTTTCAGTAGCGGTTCAAGCTGAAGCAGGCTGGCAACGCGCTGCACACGCTGTGGATACTCCGCTTTCGGCTCACCGCGCATCCGCATCCCGAAAGTGATGTTTTGCTCGACGGTCAGGTGCGGAAACAACGCGTAGTTCTGGAAGATCATCGAGAAATTGCGCTGCTTCGGGCTCCACGTCGTAATGTCATCGTCACCCAGCAGGATTTGCCCATCGCTCACGTCTTCCAGACCGGCAAGCATACGCAGCAGCGTACTTTTGCCGCAGCCAGACGGCCCGACCAGCACCAAAAATTCACCGTCAGCGATGTCCAGCGACAGCGACGCCAGTGCCTGCATGTGCTCGAAGCGTTTGCTGATATTACGTAACTGAATCACGGCCATTACGCATCCACCGGACAGCTGATTCGCGGATCGTAGAGGTAAGGTCCGGAGTTCGCGGCGATCGACTGGCTGTAGCTCACCAGCCCGGTGACTGGCACGTAGCGGTGCATGACCACGCTGGCAGGCTCCAGGTTGTAGTACGACGTGTCGTCATAGTAGAAATACGGCACCTGATGGACGGTACCCGGTACGGTGGCAATAATCGCCTGCCGATGTTGCGTCATAATCAGGCGGTGCGTATGGCCGCAGAAGATCCGCGTCATCTGCGGGAAACGTTCGATCAGCGTCAGCAACTCACTCCCGTTTTCGCAGGCGATCCGATCCATATGCGCCGATCCCAACGGCAGCGGCGGATGGTGCATAAAGATCGCCGTTTCGCGCGTGCTGTGCTCTTGCAATTGCTGCTCCAGCCAGCCCAGCGTGGACGGCGTCAGCCAGCCTTTCGCCTGCCCGGCCAGACTGGTGTCGATGAACAGCAGGCGCATCGGGAAGTCATCCACCGCATAGCGGATGTTCTCGGGATCATCGCCTAACTGCGGGCAAAGCGGGCGCATCGCATTGAGAAAATGCTGCTTATCATCATGATTGCCCGGAATTACGTACATCGGGTAATCCAGCATCTGCAACACGCGCTGTGCCACCTGATACTCCTGCGAGCTTCCGCAGTTGACGATGTCGCCGCTAATCACCACCGCGTCCGGCCGCTCGCTCAGCGCATTTAGCTGGTTAATGACCTTGGCGTTTTCCCCGTTAATATCAATAAATTCATAGAGCTTGCGCCCCTCACTGCGAAAATGCAGATCGGAAATCTGTGCCAGCAACATACAACCACCTCATCGTTATTTCGCCCGTTGGCGATTCACTTAATGCCCGAGAAACCGAAGCTGCTCAGGAACTGCTTCTGGAACACCACAAAAGCCACCATCAGCGGCAAGCACACCAGCAGCGTGCCCGCGCAGATCAATCCCCACTGCCCGCCGGACTCTGCGCCCATGGCGAACGAGACCAGCCCGATGGTCAGCACCTGTTTGTCGGGGTCATTGAGCACCATCAGCGGCCAGAGATATTCGTTCCAGTGGTAGGTAATGCTGACCGTGGCAAAAGCCAGAATTGACGGCCAGGTCATAGGAATCAGGACGTGAAACACCACCTGCCACCAGCGGCAGCCTTCCATCAACGCCGCCTCTTCGATTTCTTTGGCGATATTGAGAAACGCCTGACGCATCAAAAAAACGCCAAACGCCGAAGCAAAATACGGCATCATCACGCCAGTCAGAGTATTAAGCAGGCCGAGCTGTTTGAGCGTCATCATGTTCGGCACCATCATGACGACGGGCATGATCATCATCTGAATCAGCAGCAGGTAGAACAGCAGCGTTTTGCCGCGGAATTCGTGATAGGCAAAGATGTAGCCCGCCGTGGTGATCGTCACCAGCTGTACCAGAAACGTGCCGACCGCAAAGATCAGCGTGTTGGTGTAAAGCCGTAACCAGTCGGCGCTATCCCACGCATCGCGGAAGTTATCGAGCGTCAGCGGGAGACGCGGCAGCAGCGAGGCCATGTCCACACCAAAGCTGCTGGTGCTGACGGAAGAAGACAGCATCCAGATAAACGGGCTGACCCACAGCAGCGCGGCGCACATCAGCAACAGCGGCAGCGTGAACCGCGTCGTGATGCGAAGCGGATGGCGATTGGCTACGCTGCGGTTTGCAACATGCCGAGCGTCAACACTTAGGTTCTCAACATTCGGGTGATCAACGCTCATAATGCGCCCCTTTCTCCAGCACTTTCAGATTCATAATGGAAAAGGCGAACAGCATCGCCAGCGTCAGGAAGGTAGCCGCAGAGGCTTTACCCAGATCGTGCGTATCATTCGCCAGATCTTGGATGTAATAGAGCAGCACGGTCGTCGCGTTATTCGGCCCGCCGCGCGTCATCACGGCCACATGGTCGATCTGGGTAATAGCGTAGATAAAGGCGATAGTGACCACGAAGGCGATGGTTGGCCGCAGCAGCGGCAGCGTGACGTAGAAAAACACCTGACGCCGTGAAGCTCCTTCCATCAGCGCCGCCTCGCGTGCAGAGGCTGAAACGGCTTGCAGACCGGCGAGAAAAAACAGCATGTAGTAACCGGCGAATTTCCAGATACCGATGACGCTCACCGCCACCAGCGCACTGTCGCTCATACCGAGATAGTTGTTGTTCATCGGGCCGAACGCTTTTGCCAGATAGTAATCCAGCAGCCCTAACCCCGGCATAAAGATGAACAGCCACAGCGTCGCGGCGCTCACCAGTGGAATAATCATCGGAAAGAAGAAAGCGGTACGCAGCCAGCGGTTAACGCGCGTGTTTTCCCACAGCAGCACCGCCAGCAACAGCGCCAGCAGCACACCGGGCACCACCGTCATCAGGATATACAGCACGTTGTTCAGCAACGCCTGCCAGAACACCGCGTCCTGCACCAGACGCACAAAATTATCCATACCGATGAACAGCGGCGTATCGGCATTCAGTCGGGTGTCATACAGGCTGTCGATGACCGAGCGCAACAGAGGGAAATAGGTGAAGGCAAGCAAAAACACCAGCGTCGGCAACAGCACAAGATAGGGAAAGCATTTTGCACGCATAACTCAAAGGCCGTTCAGTGTGAAACACAGAGGCCTTACCCTAGAACGCTAGCGTGTCAGTGGGGCGTCAGTTTAATGACAGTTTGTTTTCGAAAGTAAATAATTCGCGGGCTAAGTTGAGGTGTTAAATTCAGTACAACGATGAGCTGGCACCATACAAGCCGCAGAGCAGCCAATACTATAATTTGAAAACCATATCTATACATCGCATCTCACTCCCAGTAAGAGTGGATTGATATAAGCTTTCCTGCTGAAACAAAAAACCATGCTTTTGATAGAAAGAGTGAGCATTAGGGGTTGAGGATAATGTTAATTGCTCATAACCACGTGTGCGTGCTTCATCCTTTATAGCGTCAAGAATCATTCCACCCAATCCTCTCCCAACATACTCAGGCAAGGTAAAAATAGCCTCAACACTGCGACAAGAAATATCAAGAAAGCCCGTAGCAACCGGTCTGTTATCTAAACCCACAACAACAAAGAAAGGGTTAGTAGCAATAGCTCGCTTGTATCCCTCCGGCATAGATTCTGGTGTCCATGCAGCAATAATTGTCGCTTCATAGCTGCTCTTGCATCCATGGCGGATAGCCTGATTCCTGATCTCCCAACATTCTTCTGCTTCATCAGGTTCTGCAAGTCTGACTTTCATCTTTTCTCCATTTTGGGCTATCTCTATCCACTGCTTATGCCTAACTGATTAGATGATACAAGGCGGTATCTGAAACTATCGTTGATGCGATAACTCAGTGTCCGCCTATCACTGGCAGTAACAATCTTAACGATCGCAGTTAATTACGCATAATCGCTCATCGGCACACACGAGCAGAACAGGTTACGGTCGCCGTACACATCGTCCAGACGCTTCACGCTCGGCCAGTATTTGTGTTCACTGCCTGCCGGGAAGACCGCCAGTTCGCGGCTATACGGGTGCGTCCAATCAGCCACCAGCTCCGCCTGCGTGTGCGGTGCGTTGACCAACGGATTGTCATCCAGCGGCCATTCGCCCTGCACGACGCGGTTGATTTCGGCGCGGATCGCCAGCATCGCATCAATAAAGCGATCGATCTCTACCTGACTTTCCGATTCCGTTGGTTCCACCATCAGCGTGCCCGCGACCGGGAATGACATGGTCGGCGCATGGAAACCGTAGTCGATCAGGCGCTTGGCGATATCCATCTCGCTGATACCCGTACTCTCTTTGAGCGGACGAATATCCAGAATACATTCGTGCGCCACGCGACCGTCACGGCCGGTGTAGAGTACCGGATACGCCTGCTGTAAGCGCGTCGCGATATAGTTGGCGTTCAGGATCGCCATCTGACTAGCCTGTTTCAGCCCTTCCGCGCCCATCATGCGGATATACATCCAGCTAATCGGCAGGATAGAAGCACTGCCGAACGGTGCCGCAGAGACCGCGCCTTGTTCCGTCAGCACACCCTCGATTTTTACCACTTGATGACCCGGCACAAACGGTGCCAGATGCGCTTTCACGCCAATCGGCCCCATGCCCGGTCCGCCGCCGCCGTGCGGAATACAGAACGTTTTATGCAAGTTCAGGTGCGAGACATCAGCGCCAATGTAACCCGGCGTCGTGATGCCAACCTGCGCATTCATATTCGCGCCGTCCAGATATACCTGACCGCCGTATTGATGCACGATCTGGCACACTTCGCGGATCGTCTCTTCATAGACGCCGTGAGTGGATGGATAGGTCACCATGATGCAGGAAAGCTGTTCGCCCGCCGCCTGCGCTTTCTCACGCAGATCGTGCAGATCGATATTGCCCTGCTTGTCACAGGCGACCACCACCACGTCCATCCCCGCCATCTGCGCCGATGCTGGGTTCGTGCCATGGGCGGAGCTAGGAATCAGACAGAGATTGCGACCAGCTTCATTGCGACTTTCATGATAGCGACGGATCGCCAGCAGCCCCGCGTATTCACCCTGTGCGCCTGAGTTGGGCTGCATACAAATCGCGTCATAGCCCGTCAGTTGCACCAACCAGCCCGATAGCTGTTCGATCATCTGGCGATAGCCCAGCGCCTGTTCCGTCGGGCAGAATGGATGCAGCTCGGCAAATTCCGGCCAGGTAATCGGCAGCATTTCCGCCGCCGCGTTGAGCTTCATGGTGCAGGAACCGAGCGGGATCATCGCCTGATTCAGCGCCAGATCCTTACGCGCCAGACGGTGCAGATAGCGCATCATCTCGGTTTCGCTGTGATAGCGGTTGAACACCGGATGCGAGAGGATCGCGTCGTGGCGCATCAGTCCGGCAGGGATCGTGGCCGCTTTCTGGCCGATGGCCGTATCAAGCGCATCGATATCCAACCCGTGATCGTCGCCTAACAGCACGGCAAACAGCGCCAGCACATCTTCACGCGTGGTCGCTTCATCCAGCGTGATGCCTACCGCACTCGCCAAATCGCTACGCAAGTTGATGCCAAAACTTAATGCCCGGCTCAGCACCGCGTCTTTGTCCGCGACTTCGATAGTCAGCGTGTCGAACCAGCTGCGATGGCGCAGCAGCAGCCCGCCCTGCGTTAATCCCGCCGCCAGAATATCGGTCAGACGGTGGATGCGCCCAGCAATACGTTTGAGCCCTTCCGGCCCGTGGAATACCGCATACATCCCCGCAATGTTGGCCAGCAACACCTGCGAGGTACAAATATTGGAGTTCGCCTTCTCGCGGCGAATGTGCTGTTCACGCGTCTGCATCGCCATGCGCAGCGCGGTGTTGCCTGCCGCATCGCGCGACACGCCGATAATACGTCCCGGCATAGCACGTTTATGTTCATCACGGCAGGCGAAGAACGCCGCGTGTGGCCCACCGTAGCCCATCGGCACGCCAAAGCGCTGTGCGGAACCGAAGACGATATCCGCCCCCTGCTTGCCCGGCGCAGTCAGCAATACCAGCGCCATGATGTCCGACGCCACGCAGCTGACGACCTTGCGTGCTTTCAGAGCGGCCATCAGGTCGCTGTAATCGTGCAGTTCGCCGGTCGTCCCTGCCTGTTGCAGCAAAACACCAAACACCGCATCGTCTTTCAACGCGTCTTCCGCCTTACCGACAACAATTTCAAAACCGAAAGTTTCCGCACGGGTACGCACCACGTCCAGCGTTTGCGGATGCACGTCGTCGGCGACGAAGAAGCGTTCGGCCTGTTTGAGTTTGCTGATGCGCTTCGCCATCGCCATCGCTTCCGCCGCTGCGGTTGCTTCATCCAGCAGCGAGGCAGAGGCCAAGTCCAGACCGGTTAAATCCTGCGTGACCTGCTGGAAATTCAGCAGCGCTTCAAGACGCCCCTGAGAGACTTCCGGCTGATACGGCGTATAGGCGGTGTACCAGCCTGGGTTTTCCAGCAGGTTGCGTAAAATCACCGGCGGCATCAGCACCGCGCTGTAGCCCATGCCAATGTAGCTTTTATAACGTTGATTGCGTCCTGCAATGGCCTTCAGCTCAGCTAACGCTTCATGTTCCGTCACCGCCTCTCCCACCGCAGGCGGGCTGGGCAATTGAATGTCCACCGGGACAATCTGGCGGATCAGCGCATCCAGCGACGTCGCGCCGACCACCGACAGCATGTGCTGCTGTTGGCTGACGGAAGGACCGATATGGCGCTCGATAAACGCGCCGTCATGTTCGAGTTGACTGAGTGTCTGGGTCATTACAGTAATTTCCTGGATCAATCGTGCCTGCATCAATCGTGATCGCTGCCGCGCTGAAAGACGACGCGGGCGAATAAAACAAAACGCCCCCGGTTCAGCAAAACCGGGGGCGCGATAACTACTCGTCTTCTTCTAACGACGCCTGATAGCCTTCGGCATCAAGCAGTTCGTCCAAATCAGACTCATCAGAAATTCTGATGCGGAACAGCCAACCATCGGTATAAGGTGCGCTGTTGACCAGCTCAGGGGAGGATTCCAGATCGTCGTTAACTTCCACGATCTCACCGCTGATGGGCGCATAAATATCCGATGCCGCTTTTACCGACTCCGCCACCGCGCAGTCATCACCTGCGGCGACGACCGTGCCCACTTCAGGTAAATCGATAAAGACCATGTCACCCAGAAGCTCCTGCGCGTGTTCGGTAATGCCCACGCTGTAGATACCGTCGCCCTCGTGTAGCACCCATTCGTGCGATGTGGTGTATTTTAATTCTACTGGTACGTTGCTCATTGCATCCCCTTTACTAAAGTCGTTAATCCCGTGCGCTTATCTTTACAGGCAAGCCGCTATCAATACTGAACGATGGCTTTTCCGGCGCGGACAAAGCCGGGTTTGGTCACGTGGACAGGCAGTTCGCGGTTACGAATCTGCACAATCGCCTGCTCACCAATCCCCACCGGAACACGCGCCAGCGCGATGCTCACGCCAAGCGTCGGCGAGAACGATCCGCTGGTGATGACCCCTTCTCGCATCACGCCATCACTATCAGTAAAGCGCACAGGTAAATCATTGCGCAATACGCCTTTTTCCGTCAGCACTAAACCAACCAGTTGATCGGTCCCTTTTTCACGCTGATGCACTAATGCTTCACGCCCGATAAACTCGCGATCCTCCGGCTGCCAGGCGATTGTCCAGCCCATATTGGCGGCCAGCGGCGAAATACCCTCATCCATATCCTGACCGTACAGGTTCATCCCCGCTTCAAGCCGTAGCGTATCGCGTGCGCCCAGTCCGCATGGCTTCACGCCAGCTGCCAGCAGCTGTTGCCAGAAATCAACCACCTGCTCATTCGGCAGCGCGATTTCATAACCGGCTTCGCCCGTATAACCTGTTGTGGCCACGAAGAAGTCGCCCGCCTGCTTGCCAAAAAACGGCTTCATGCTGGCAACAGCAGCCACATCTGCATCACTCAGGCCTTTTGCCTTCAGGATTTCTTGCACTTTTTCCTGCGCCTGCGGACCTTGTACCGCGACCAGCGCTAGGTCGTCGCGCTCACGGATTTCAACCCCGAACGGTGCAGCGTGCTGCCCGATCCAAGCGAGATCTTTTTCACGGGTCGCGGAGTTCACGACCAGCCGGAAATGGTCTTCCGTGAGAAAATAAACAATCAGATCGTCGATGACACCGCCGGAGGCATTCAGCATGCCGGTATAAAGCGCTTTGCCCGGCTGTGTGAGTTTGGCGACATCATTCGCCAGCAGATAGCGCAGAAATTCACGCGTTCTCACGCCGTGCAAATCGACGATGGTCATGTGGGAAACATCAAAAATGCCGGCTTCCCGACGCACAATGTGGTGCTCATCCAGTTGGGAACCGTAATGCAGCGGCATCATCCAGCCGTGAAAATCCACCATTTTGGCGCCATCGGCCAGATGTTGTTGGTACAACGGGGTCTGCTTTGCCATTCTTCATCCCTCTTCAGCGCATGGCGTTCAGGCGATAAAACACACTGCGCAAACGATATCTTATGACTGAACTTACCATCGACGCGCAGGTTAAACCACTCTCTCAGACATAAGATAAATTATATAGAAGACAAAGAAAGTCGAGCCGCCCACAAAAAATAAAGCAGCGTAATATTCTTAATAATTAACAAAAATAAGCACGTAAATTATTTAAAACAGCGTAAACCACAAATTAATGACATTAAAACTGGCTAATGCAGGCACTGACACCCACATGAAAACACCATTCGGATTAGATAATGTAATGATAAAAACAAGCCTAAATTAGATTTTTTCAATCAAAAACTAACAACAACTCCCAACCAGACTCCCTCCCTTACGCCGTCATCATCACGACTCTGTGAACGGTTTCTCAGGCGTCTTTACCTCAGTGCCAGCAAACAAGATGGCATGGCACCTGACGGAAGGCGCTGAGATCCGACTTATCCCACACTAATAGAAAGGAATTGCGCAACATATATTTTTCGCTTTATCAAAATCAAACGTGATTAGGAGATAGATGATGGCTAACAGAATGATCCTTAACGAAACGTCCTACTTTGGCGCGGGCGCGATTGCCCACATTGTCGATGAAGTGAAGCGGCGAGGGTTCAAAAAAGCGCTATTGGTGACGGACAAGGATTTGGTTAAATTTGGCGTCGCGACCAATGTCACGGCGAAGCTGGATGCGGCAGGCTTACCCTACGATATCTACGATGAGGTGATTCCCAACCCAACCATCGCCGTGGTGGAAAGGGGCGTCGAGCGCTTCAAGGCATCACAGGCCGATTATCTGATCGCGGTTGGCGGCGGCTCACCGCAGGATACCTGTAAGGCTATCGGGATTATTATCAATAACCCTGAATTCGCCGATGTCCGCAGTCTGGAAGGCGTTGCCGCCACCCGACGCGCTGCCGTTCCGATTATCGCGATCCCAACCACCTCCGGCACGGCAGCAGAAGTCACCATCAACTACGTCATCACCGATGAAGAAAAACGCCGCAAATTCGTGTGCGTCGATCCGCACGACATCCCGATTGTCGCCATCGTCGATCCCGACATGATGATGAGCATGCCTGCCTCGCTGAAAGCCGCTACGGGGATTGACGCCCTGACGCACGCCATTGAAGGCTTCACCACCAAAGCCGCCTGGGAACTGACCGATACGCTGCACCTGAAAGCGATTGAAATTATCAGCCGTTCACTGCGCGATTCCGTCGCCGGGAAGCCGAAAGGCGTGGAAGAGATGGCGCTGGGGCAATACATCGCTGGCATGGGGTTCTCGAACGTCGGACTTGGGCTGGTACACGGCATGGCGCATCCGCTCGGCGCGTTTTACAACACCCCGCACGGCGTTGCTAACGCGATCCTGTTGCCGCATATCATGGCCTACAACGCGGATTATACGGGTGAAAAATTCCGAGACATCGCCGTGGCAATGGGGGTAAAAGGCGCGGCTGAGATGCCGATAGCCCACGTGCGGGAAGCTGCGATTAACGCCGTGCGACAGCTTTCCCACGATGTGGATATTCCACCGAGGCTGCGCGATGTCGGAGTAAGAGAAGAGGATATTCCGGCATTGGCGCAGGCTGCCTTTGACGATGTGTGCACCGGCGGCAACCCGCGCGATACGAATATCGATGAGATTAAAGCGCTGTATCAGTCGATTTATTGAAGTACGCTTAGCACCACCCGCAACGCACCGCGGGTGGTGTTCGCTATCGTGGGATCTTCTCTTCAATACGCTGAATCAAGTAGGGATAAAACGGGTTAGAAGACAGGCGCAGCAGTGTATCCAGATCGACCACCAGCGCGGAGCGCTCTCCTCTGGGAGTAATTTTTCCCAGCGGTAATCCAAACTCGGTGGGATTCTGTGAGAAACGGCCATACAGCGAATCCGAATCTGGGAACGGCAGCGATACGTGCGATAACGAATACACATCCGATGGATAGTCCATCCCCAGCTCGCGAGTCTGTTCCTGCATCGTCCCCGCTGCAACATCAAACGCCACGGCATGAGAACTGTTCGGCGCAGCGTTAGAAATCACCGTTGTATCATAATGGCGTGGTGTGGCGGGCAACAGCTGGCTAACAGCACCATTCGTCGATTCACGCAGAAGCGGGCCAAAATTGACGGTACGATTGACATCAAAGAGAACCAACTGACTCCCGTTCGCTGGCAGCAAGTTATAGAACGCCGTAATGACCGCACGCGTGCTAACGGTGAAATCCATCACCGATTGGAACGTCAGCACTGGCGGTAAATCAACCAACGCATTCGCTTGTGCTTTCCGGCTTAACTGACTCTGAAGCTCATGGGTTAACAACCAAGATTGCCGCGCACCATTTACCGGAAATGAGTTGTACTTGAAGGGATTAAATTCCGGCAAGATGCCCAACCAGGCAGACTTGGCAAAGGCAGGAAAGATAGCCGGTAGCCCTGCCAGCCCCGCAAAGCGTGCGTAGCTGGTGATGCCGATCATAGGGGAAATAAGGATAAGCCGATCGGGACGCGCCAGCGCAGGGTTATCCAACGTATCCAGCGTGTACTTCAGCGCCAGCGCCCCGCCGTTGGAAAAACCGACGATATGCAGCGGCAGCTTTTGGCCCTGTTGTACCGTCAGGTGCGATGTCGCCTCACGTACCGCCAGACGCGTGGCTGCCAGCCAATCTTCCCATTGCACATCGGTCAGCGCCCCCGGCACCGTCCCGTGCGCAGGCAGACGAATTCCAACAACGAAAAAACCACGCTGACGGTAGCGTTCCGCGATATGTCGCAAACTGTAGGGGGAATCGGTCAGGCCGTGCAACATCACCACCGCGCCTTTCAGTTCCCCTTCTGGCGATAGTTCATAGGATCGGTTCCAGTCATGCTGGAATTTCCCAGGATAAACCGGGCTACCCGAAAAATAGCGGTTAACCGGACGCTGTTCATCCTCATCCAGTTCCTGCGTGACATGTTGATTGACCTGCTGAAAGATGAGCGCTTCCTGCTTTAAATACGCAGACCAGTCGCTTTTATCCAGCACATCAACCGACAATTCATCCGGCACATAGGTGTGCCAAGGCGCAAGCGGCGGCCCACTTTGCGTATCATAAACACGAATAGCCAACAGCGTCATCGCGATAATGCCGATGACGATAAGGCCGCGTCTGATGAGTCGCCGTACAGATTTCAGCATGGTGTTTCCCTTCCCGTTACCGTGTGACCATGCCGATGATTCTAAATAAAACCATACGGCTACACACTGTATTATTCAGAGAAACGCTACACAAAACCGCCCGATATCGCACGGGCGGGTAACCCATTTAACTGTTAGATCAACACGCTAATATTTAGATTCTCCATCAGCCAGTGGTTGTCGGAATAATCAACCGGGATCGCAATCACTGCGGGGCCGTCAACGTCCATCGCCTGACGGAGTTTGCTAACCAGTTCATCCGCGGATTCAACCGCAAACCCTTTCGCGCCAAATGCTTCCGCATACGCCTTGAAGTCAATCGGCCCAAACGACACGCCCGCTGGGCGGTGGTATTTGTGCTCTTGCTGGATTTTGACCATGTTGTAGCCGTTATCCACCCAGATGATATGCAGGAGATTGCTTTTCAGTCTCACCGCCGTTTCCAGCTCCATACTGGACTGCATAAACCCGCCGTCGCCGGAGACGGACACCACTTTTTTGCCGGGCTGCACCAGCGATGCGGCGATCGCCCACGGTAGCGCCACGCCCATCGTCTGCTGGCCGTTGGTCATCAGAATCTGCCGCGCCCGGAAGCTGTATAGGTAACGCGCTAGCCAGATATGGAAACTCCCCATATCCACGCACAGCGTGACATCCTCATTCACGATATCCTGCATCGCCCGCACCAGACGCAGAGGGTGGATCGCAAACCCCGCCATGTCGATCGCGCGCGTACTGAGATCGTGACGCTGGCGCTGACGATCCTGCAATACGAGCCGTGTATCAGCAGACAAGATAAACGGCTCGTTGATGCAGGCATTCAGCGTGTCCACCGTCATTGCGATATTCCCTAACAGCTCAATGTCAGGACGATACGCACTGTCGATCTCCGCCCGCAGCACATCGATGTGGATCAACGTTGCCTTACCGCTATTCCACAAAACCGGATCGTACTCAATCGGGCTGTAACCCACGGTCACGATCACGTCCGCCTGTTGCAGTAACTTATCGCCGGCCTGATTGTTGAATAATCCGACACGTCCGGCAAAGTGATCGAACTGCTGCTGATCGATCACACCAGCAGCCTGATACGTGCTGGTCACAGGGAGTTTGCTATGGTGAAGGAAACGACGCAGCGCCTGCGCATTTTCCTGCTGGCTAGCCATTAATCCAAGCAGCAGCACCGGATTTTTAGCCTGCCGCAGCCGCTTGGCGGCTTCGGCAACATCACTATGTGGTGCGCCATTTAGCAGTGGCAAATTCGGACACGCCAGCACTGGACTAATAACCGGTTCATTGACGATATCCTGCGGCAGGCTGACAAACGCCGCTCCCGGACGCCCGCTTTCCGCCGCCCGGAACGCATTCGCCAGCACTTCAGAAATCGCACTGGATGCCGTGATTTCCGCACTGAATTTACTGACTGGCTGAAACAGGCTAACGGTGTCTAGACTCTGGTGCGTCAGCTTGAGTTTATCTGCTCGCTTGACCGCACCGCCCAACGCCACAACGGCATCTCCCTCTGCGGTCGCCGTTGCCAGCCCGGTCACTAAATTTGAACAGCCGGGACCGGATGTCACCAGTGTCACCCCCGCTTTCCCCGTGAGACGCCCTATCGCCGCTGCCATAAACGCGCCGTTCGCTTCATGCCGTACGGGGATCGTTTGGATCGTTGAGTCTTCCAGCTCATCAAACACGCGATCGATTTTTGCGCCGGGAATACCAAAAATATGCTTCACGCCCTGCGCTTCCAGGTGTTTTACAATCAGCTCGGCTCCGCTACTCCAGCTTTGCTGTTCGGTGGACTTTTCCATGACATGACTCCGATGAAATGACTAGCTCTCTACTGACTTGATGACGCTGTTGAGGTTTTCTGAGGACAGATCGGCATTGAGAAATTCCCGATCCTGAGGCAGATCGATGATCAGTTTGGCAATCACACCAAACGTCAGCGTGCCGTGGTCGACGTCATAATTCAGAATATGGCCGCCGCCCTGGCGATCGTCAGTAATGAAATGTTCGTGGTAACCCGCGACATTTATTCCCTGAGTGTAAGCTGGACTACGAAAACCAATAACGCTGCCGCTACGGTGTTCAAAATGAAATGTTGGTTGCCCTTCAACCGCTTCCTGCATCGGTTTATAAGGTCGGCACTGCCGGGGGACGGTACGGGTTTCAACACAGCGAAAATTCCCGTCAATGCGCAAGGCGCAGAACAGGTTATCCGTTCCCACGATCTCATCGATCTGACGATGCACGTCTTCACGCGAGGTCCAACGATCAAAACGGATCGTTTCTGTCGGGCGAAAGAACGTCATGACCGCAAACGGCGTTTTCTGCTCCGGCTTCGCCGCCCGTGCGCTACCGTCGGATAACAGCTGGAAAATCTGGCTATTCAAGGCAACCAGTTCCCCATCCAAACTATTAAATGTTCCTAATCCAAAGTCACCATGCTCCAGTAATTCAGCCATCGTTCGGCTACCTTCGTATACGCCATTTATTAGTCCACTCATTAATGAGGTTTGATAAATAACGCTTTCTGCATGCTGTCGCCGAAAGTCATAGGCGTAGCTGGCAAAGGCTTCTTCACAGGATTGATCAACGATATTCGTTTTCATACCTTCCTTCTCACTGCACCATTTACTTAAAAATTATTAATATTTAGATAAAGATTGACGCGGAAGAGGACAAAATTCCAATATGCAATGAATGTCATTTCAAGATCGGAAACATATGGAGTTACGTAAATGGAGCTACGTTATCTGCGCTACTTCGTCGCCGTTGCACAAGCTAAGCATTTCACGCGTGCAGCGGAAAATCTGGGGATGTCACAGCCGCCCCTCAGCCAGCAAATCAAGAAATTCGAGCAGGAGATCGGTACACCGCTGTTCAAGCGACTGACGCGCGGCGTAGAAATGACGGAAGCGGGACAAGCGCTGTATGAGGATGCTCGTCAGATTTTGCAGTTGACCGATTCGGCCATCGCGCGGACAAGAAGCATTGCGCGGGGTGAGAAAGGTAGCCTGAACGTGGGGTTTTCGCCGTCGGCCATGTTCCACCCAACCGTGCTTGCGCTGCTGCATCGTTACTGTCAGCAGCATCCACACGTTCAGCCGCTGCCAAAGGAGGAAAATCCGGCTGCACTCATCACTGCGCTGCAAGAACGTAATATCGACATCGCATTTCTACGCTTACCCTGCGATCTCAGTGATGAGATTAACGGTGAAATTTTGGCCGAGGAGCCGATGAAGCTGGTGTTACCCGCAGGACACGCGCTTAGCCATAAAGCGCAGGTTTCACTCAGCGAACTGCGTCAGGAACCGCTGATTATTTTCCCGCGCGAGGTGTGTCCGGGGCTACACGATATGATTATCCGCACCTGCTATCTGTCAGGCTATGGCCCCAGACCTAGCCCCTTTGCTCCGCAGTTAACGGCCACTATCGGGATGGTCGCCGCGGGCTTCGGCGTCACCCTTGTGCCGGAATCTCTCGCCTGTATTAAGGCGGATAATGTGACCTATCATGATATCGACATGCCCGAAATCCATACACAAATTGCGGCTATCTGGCGCAAACATGAACGATCGCCGGTTATCGTGAATATGATCCACCTGATACGCCAGCATTTAAGCACTCAGCATCCCGATTAACGCGCCTATGTAGAAAATTCCAACAATCTGCTCGTCAAAAAGCTAGTAATTGATATAAATTCTTATATGATATTAGTTATCATTATCATTTTTGACGGGTAGAAAAATGCTGACAGCAATGATCACAGCCTGCGGGCTATGGGGTGTGAGTTGGTGTATGGGGAAGCATCTGTCTAGTGCGTGGGGCGTGCTGCTGCCTTGTGCCATCATGCCGCTATTGGCGCTGCTCAACCTTAATCTGACGCATCTGAAAGTGATTATCGCCATCGCCCTGCTGGCGACGCTTGTTATGCTGTTCCATCAACGCTTACGCCACTATTTACTGCTACCATCCTGCATTGCACTGGCTGGCGGTTTGGCGGCGCTGTCCGTTACGTTTAATCTCACGACGCTGTAAGTGCTCGTGGATAAAGAAAAGAGAAAGGGTACACAAAACCAGATGGGTCAATGAATGCGGAAAAGCGCTGTAGCCAGAAACGAGATAAAAGAGAATAAACAGAGAGTAAAATCAGGAAGATACAGAATAAATCTGTGGTGCGAAGAGAGGGACTTGAACCCTCACGTCCGTAAGGACACTAACACCTGAAGCTAGCGCGTCTACCAATTCCGCCACCTTCGCACTGAGAACGTTGTTTGTCTTATTACAGTAAACCTATCTTACACGCTAAATCTGTCACGACATGGTGCGAAGAGAGGGACTTGAACCCTCACGTCCGTAAGAACACTAACACCTGAAGCTAGCGCGTCTACCAATTCCGCCACCTTCGCAATTCTGTCATGCAATCTATCATGTAACACTGATACTGCTTCGGTTCGACAAACCAGAACCGCTGTAGTGATGTTGGTGCGAAGAGAGGGACTTGAACCCTCACGTCCGTAAGAACACTAACACCTGAAGCTAGCGCGTCTACCAATTCCGCCACCTTCGCAACACTGCTTTACGCAATATCACTACGGGGGCGAATTCTAGAGGTTTTCGCGTTCACGTCAATGATTATTTCCTCTGGAATGCGGGGTTTGCTGCAAAAATCATCATCTCGCCGCGGCGTTGCGCGTAAAGAGCTCATCGAGCCATTCGATAAACACACGAATCCGTGGTGCGAGAAAGCGACCAGGCGCATACATCACGTAAAGTGGCATCGCAGGCGGCGGCATTTCCGGCAGGATCTCTACCAGTTCCCCACTTTCCAGAAACGGGCGCAGGCCACGACGTGGTGCCTGAATAATCCCCAATCCGGCACGCGCGCTGGCGATGTAGGCATCGGTGCCGTTAACCTGCAACGCACCGGGCAACATACGCGTAATGCATTCATCACCCGACATGAATTCCAGCGGATAACGGTGTTCGGTACGCAAAGAGAAATAGCCGACCATCTGATGCCCCGACAGATCATCGAGCGAACGCGGCACGCCGAATCGCGCCAGATAGTCGGCCGACGCACAGGTAATCTGCGGCATTGACGGCAAATGGCGGGTCGCCAGCGTTTCGTCGTCCGTCTGCCAGGCACGCAGCACACAGTCAACGCCTTCACGCAGCACATTAATCGCCGCATCGTTGGCGCTCAGCATCAACGTCACCTGGGGATAGCGCGCGTAGAACTCGCCCAGCGCCGGAACGACGATCTCCCGCGCCAGCGAGTGCGGCATATCCACCCGCACTTTGCCAACAGGCTGCTGCTTTTGCTGCGTAAACAGCGTGTCGATCTCTTCGATTTCCGCGAGCAATTGCAGACAGCGTTCATAATAAACGCGCCCTTCATCGGTGATCTGCACCTGACGAGTCGTGCGTTGCAGCAAACGTACCCCCAGCCGTGCTTCAAGCTGTTTGATGGTGTTGCTCACCGTCGCGCGTGGCAGCGTCAGTCGCTCCGCCGCGCGGCTGAAGCTGCCCAGTTCGACAATACGCACAAAAACTCGCATCGCCTGAATGTGATCCATCGCCGCCACCATTGTTAGTTATTTTTGAATAGTGTTGCATAAAAAGCGGTATTTATCTTTGTTAGATAAACAACCAGACTGCTTACACTGCCAACGAGATGAGGAAGATGACAATGCAACAACGCAAATTAGGCGCGAACGGCCCGCAGGTGTCGGCGATTGGGCTAGGCTGCATGGGAATGAGTGATTTCTACTCCACGGCACAGGATGAAAAAGAATCCATTGCCACGTTGCATCGCGCACTGGAGCTGGGTGTCACGCTGCTGGATACCGCCGATATGTATGGCCCCCACACCAACGAGCTGCTGCTCGGCAAAGCGATAAAAGGCAAGCGTGAGCAGGTCTTTCTGGCGACCAAGTTTGGCATCATCCGCGATCCGGCAAACCCCAATGCACGCGGCGTATGCGGTAAACCGGACTACATTCGCCGCGCAGTGGAAGGTAGCCTGACGCGACTCGGCACCGACGTTATCGATCTTTACTATCAGCACCGCATTGATCCAACCGTTCCCATTGAAGAGACGGTCGGCACGCTGGCCGAGCTGGTTCAGGAAGGCAAGATTCGTTACATCGGCCTGAGTGAAGCTTCCGCCACCACGCTGGAACGTGCACATCGCGTGCACCCTATTACGGCGTTACAGAGCGAATACTCACTGTGGACCCGCGATATGGAAGCCGAGATTTTGCCTACCTGTGAGCGTCTGGGGATTGGGTTTGTACCTTACAGCCCGCTGGGGCGTGGCTTTCTGACTGGTGCGATTCGCAGCCCGGACGATCTGGCTGCCGACGATTTCCGTCGTACCAATCCACGCTTTTCGGGGGAGAATTTCGGTAAAAATCTGCTGTTGGTAGAGAAAATTAACCAACTAGCGCAGGAAAAGCAGGTTACGCCCTCACAGCTGGCACTGGCGTGGGTATTGGCACAGGGTGAACATATCGTGCCGATTCCGGGCACTAAACGCCGCCGCTATCTGGAAGAAAACCTCGGGGCGCTGGATGTCACGCTGACGAAAGAGGAACTGGCCGCCATTGATGCCATCTTCCCGCCCGATGCCGCAGCAGGTGAACGCTACGGCAAGGAGAGCATGGCAGCCTTGAATCAGTAAGATTACCGACGGCGACCTTTGCTGCCTGTGCGCGGCGGACGACCCACTGTGGCCTGATACACTTTAAAGCGTCCGGTCTGCGCCAGCACTTCATGGCTACCAAAGGCGGCATCTAACAGCGCCGGATACGGCAGAAAGGCATTCGCGACGATGCGTAGCTGTCCGCCAATCGGTAAATGGGTCACCGCACCACGAATCAGCATTTCCGCGGCTTGCAGGCTAGTCTGCAAGCCGTCATGGAACGGCGGATTAGACACGATCATATCGAAGCGACCGTTAATGTCGGAATAGACGTTACTCGCAATCACCTCGCCTTCCAACGCATTCGCCGCCAGCGTTGCCTTGCTGGATTCGATAGCGGCTGCGCTGACATCACTCAACGTCAGGCGGATTTTCGGCGACTGTTTCGCCAGGACCGATGCCAGCACGCCTGCGCCACAGGCGATATCCAGCACTTTGCCTTTCATATGCGGCTCAAACGTAGACAGCAGCAGTCGGCTACCCGGATCCAGGTCATCACGGCTGAAGACGCCCGGAAGCGTTTTGACGGTCACACCGTCCGTCAGATATTCGTCCCACCAGTCATCCAGCGTGAAGCTGGCCTGCTTGTCAATCCGACCGTGGTAAAGCCCACAGCGGCGCGCGCGCTGTCGATTTTTGCCAGTTCAACGAAGTCAGACAGCACAGGTTCCGCGCTGCGCACGCCGCTGCGGTTTTCTCCGACAACGAAGATTTCCGCACCGACCGGCATCAGGGACAGCAGGTTACGCAGTTGAAATTCCGCTTCCTGTTTGCTCTTCGGCCAGTAATAAATCAGCGTGTCGCTATCCGCCACCAGCGCCGTATCCGCCACCAGACCATATTGAGCATTATCCCCAAGTGGCTTTGCCATCTGTTGCCAGTGGTGATATTGGTTGCAATGGACACGCACCGACGCCGCTTCAAATTGCGCGGGCAGTGTATCCTGCAAATCACCGGCAAACAGAACTCGGCGTGAAAGAAATTCGTCACTATGGCGCAGTATGACTTCACTGGCGGGGGTTAATGCGGACATCGGGCTACGGCTCCTTAATCATTGAGCGGGGGATTATATACGCTTCGTCCCCGAAGTTGCAGAGCGGAGAGGAAATAACCGCACCGACGTTGGCGCAGTCTGACGGGGTTTGTTAGCATAGGCACGAATCATTTTCTCGCACGCCAGACAGGATAACGCATGGAATCAAGACGTGACAGGCTGCTACAGCAACTGGGGATTACGCAGTGGACATTGCGTCGCCCGACGGTGCTGCAAGGCGAAATCGCTGTCAGTCTGCCCGAGCAGGTGCGTCTGGTGATCGTCTCCGCCGAGCCGCTGGCCGATGATGAACCGCTGCTAACTGACGTTCTGCACAGTCTGGCGCTCACGCCTGCGCAAGCCTATCGCCTAACGCCACAGCAGATCGACATGCTGCCCGCCGATGCACGCTGTCATAGCTGGCGGTTGGGCATCGCGGAACCTATTGCGCTACAGGGCGTTCAGCTTTCCAGCCCTCTGCTTTCCGAACTTTATCAAAATGCCGACGCCAAACGGGCGCTGTGGCAACAGATCTGTGAACATGAACACGATATCTTCCCTGACGCCAGCTGACCTGGCACAAGCCTTTAAAATTGAACAAGTCAGCCACGCCTTTCCCTGGTCGGAAAAGACGTTTATCAGCAATCAGGGTGAGCGTTATTTCAACCTGAAACTGGAGCATGACGGAAAGCTTACCGCTTACGCCATTACGCAGGTCGTGCTGGATGAAGCGACGTTGTTCAATATCGCGGTACATCCCGATCATCAGCGTCAGGGGTTGGGTCGCCAGCTGTTAGAACACCTGATCGACGAAATGGAGCGACGCGGCATTCTGACGCTGTGGCTGGAAGTCCGCGAGTCAAACGCGCGAGCCATCGCGCTGTATGAGAGTCTGGGATTTAACGAAGTCTCCGTGCGCCGCGATTACTACCCCACGGCACAGGGTCGGGAAGACGCCATTCTCATGGCGCTGCCGCTCGGCTAACCTCTTTATCTACTACGGCACTTGCTACTCGGCGGGTGCCATAATGTGCGCCCCGTCCCGCTCTGCCTTTTTTCCTGACAGAAAAATCCCCGCAACGTGATCGCTATAAATAAAACCTTGTTTCTTTTTTATCACAATAAGGTTCCATTTCATGTTTCTGGTTTGCAGGCATGCCATGGTTTATCCGTTATCTACGAGGAATAATATGAAAAAATACACTCTGGCTACGACGCTTCTGTGCGGCTTATTCTCTCTTTCCGCTTACGCGGTACAAGTAACGGCGGTGACAGCCTCCGCTTATGATTCAGACAAGGGCCACAAACCTGCCAACATTGCCGATGGCGACGTAAAAACCCGCTGGGCGGCAAACGGTGAGAGCTGGGTTCAGTTAGAACTGGATAAAGAACAATCGGTTGAGAACTTTGTTCTGGTTCCTTTCAAAGCGGATGAGCGCAAACTGAAGTTCTCCGTGTCCTACTCCACCGACGGGAAAACCTGGCAAAAACTGGCTGATAATCTGGTGACCTCCAACAACGCCAAAGACGGTGAAAAATTCACCTTCCCTGCCGTGAAAGCGAAATTCTTCAAGCTGGATACGTTTGGCACCGACGTGAACAAATGGAGCGCCATCAACGAGATCAGCTTTAACAGCGCAGCACAGGTTCCGGCTCAGGCCATTAAGTAACGTGTTGGAATCGTCTGGCGCTTAGCTCAGTCGATTCCGCTGCCGTTGAACGCACCACGCCCGACGCTGTTAGCAAGTGTGGTGCAATTCAGTCTTCCTGTCCCACCTTTCCAGTCTTACTGCCCCACGTAGTCTTACCGCCCCTTCTGTTTCCCTCGAACATCAGTACCCACATTTTCCTTAGCATTGAAATAAAAATCATTCTCAACTAACATGCGCATGAAATTTGACCTCCTATCGCTCCGTTTCAGGCACCAGATATGTCATCAGCCAATATTGATACCTCAGCAGATCTGCATCAGCTTTATTGTCAGCATCACGGCTGGCTGCAAGGATTATTGCGCAAACGGCTGGGGAATCTGTGTGATGCGGCCGATCTGGCGCAGGATGTATTTTTACGGCTGTTGCTGAAACCGCGCCAGTTCGACAGCCACGCAGGCGCGCGAGCTTACCTGAGCGTGATGGCGCAGGGCATGTGCGTCGATCTCTGGCGCAAACGGGAAATTGAGCGCGTTTGGCTCACCTCATTAGCCGAACAGCCGGAGCCGGTTGCCCTGTCGGCGGAAGACAGTAACATCATTCTCGAAACGCTGTATCAGGTTGATGCCATGCTGCGTGCGCTGCCGGAGAAGGTGCGCGCCGCCTTTATCATGGCGCAGGTACAGGGATTACCCTATCGGGAAATTGCTACGGCGCTGGGCGTTTCCGAACGCATGGTGAAAAAATACATGGCGCAGGCCATGCTGCACTGTGTACTGCTGGAAGCGGAGATAGACGCGGACGGCCAGGCCGTTCATTCATGAATAAGCCCAGCTTTATCGCCTTGCAGCAGGCATCGCAATGGTACGCACAACTGTGCGATCGGGAACCTGACGATGAGCACTATCACCACTGGCGGCGCTGGATGGACGAAAGCGAAGAACATCGCCAAGCCTGGGAATACGTGCAAACGGTCAGCCAACGTTTCCAGCCGCTGCGTGGCGACAGTCAACAACCCGCGCTGAATACGCTGCTGCACAAGTCTGCACCGATGACTCGCCGCCGTGCGCTCAAGCTCACCGCATTGCTCAGCACTGGTTCTCTGCTGTCCTGGCTGACTTACCGCCACACGCCATTAAAAGGCTCACTGCTGGCGATGACGGCCGATCATCACAGCGCGGTAGGAGAAATCAAATCGCTGACCTTACCGGACAACACCCGACTGTGGCTGAACACCGCCAGCGCGATTGATATCCGCTACAGCGACCAGCGTCGGGAAATCGCCCTGCTGGCGGGGGACATTCTGATTGATACTGCTGCCGACGCGCGCCCTTTCTTTGTCACCACCGCACAAGGGCGCTTGCAGGCGCTGGGCACGCGCTTCAGCGTCGCGCAAGAGCAGGACGCCACCACGCTGACCGTTTACCAACACGCGGTCGACGTCAGCGCCAAGTACGCCACCGCCGCGCGTCGGGTCAACGCGGGCTATCACCTGAGTTTTAACGCCGACGGCCAGGGTAACATCGTGCCCAACCCGCAGAGCGATGCCGACTGGTCATACGGCGTGCTCCAGGCAAATAACATGCCGCTGGGTGACGTCGTGGCGCAGCTGTCCCGCTATCGCCACGGCTATCTGGCGTGCCAGCCTGCCATCGCGGATTTACGCGTGATGGGCACCTTCCCTTTAACCGATACCGACATGGCACTGAACATGCTGGCGCAGGCCTTCCCGGTCCGCATCCATCGCCGTTTTCCGTGGTGGGTGACTGTCGAGCCGCGCTGATATCGCCCTCTTTTTCGGATACCACTTTTTTTGGATACCGTTTTTTGGGATGCAGCCAAAAAATTTTCTCTTTTGAGTTCCCCTTTTTCCACTGTCGTTCGATTCACAGTAAAACCACCAATTTTTACTCTGGGTCAGAAGGCGAATTTTCATGGCATTGATTCCATTTTTCTCTACACAGCGCACTCCTTCCAAACTGGCAATGGCCGTTCATCTGTTGCTGTGCGGCGCACCGCTGTTCGTGCACTCCACCGCAACGGCGGCAGAAACAGCAGCTGTGGCGGCAACAAAAACCTATTCCATCTCTGCCGGGCCACTTAACCAGCAGCTAAACCAATTTGCCACCCAGTCGGGCGTTTATCTGGTCGGCGATGCACA
This sequence comes from Pectobacterium brasiliense, assembly GCF_016950255.1. NCBI lineage: Bacteria > Pseudomonadati > Pseudomonadota > Gammaproteobacteria > Enterobacterales > Pectobacteriaceae > Pectobacterium > Pectobacterium brasiliense. The sequence continues at coordinate 2,350,105 of NZ_JACGFN010000001.1, forward strand.
GTTGGCAACGGGGAAAACGGGGCCCTCTCTGCAAGGGAATTACAGCGTCGATGGCGGATTTTCGGCCCTACTGGCAGGAAGCGGACTTCAGGTGATTCCGCAGCCTAACGGCGTCTGGCGCTTACAGAGAATACCGCAGGGAGATGAGATGCTGGTCGTAGCGGGCGTCAACCGCAACGGAGTGACCGAAGGCACCCAGTCCTACACCACGCGCAGCATGAACACCGCGACACAGCTGAACCTGTCGCCACGAGAAACGCCGCAGTCGGTGAGCGTCGTCACACGCCAGCGCATGGACGATCAGAATATGACCTCGTTGGATGAGGCGATGAAGCAAACCACCGGCATTAACGTGGTCAATCAGAACAGCTATCAGGTGAAATACGAATCGCGCGCTTTCGTGATGGATAATATCAAGGAAGACGGGGTGAACTTCTCCAGCCAGAACAGCGTCTCCAACATGGGCGCAGTGCAGGCCTCCAGCGAATCGCCCGATCTGGCAATTTATGACCGCGTCGAGATCCTGCGCGGGGCGTCCGGCCTGTCACAAGGTAATGGCGAACCCGGCGGCACCGTCAATCTGGTGCGTAAACAGCCTACCCACAACTTTCAGGCATCCGGCAGCATTGGCGCGGGCAGTTGGGATAATTACCGCAGCGAGCTCGATATCTCCGGGCCGCTGAACGACGATGCCAGCCTGCGCGGCCGTCTCGTTGGCGTCTATCAGGATAGGCAGAGCTTTAAAGATTACGAACACAGTGAAAGAAAAGTGCTGTTCGGCACGCTGGCCTACGACCTGACACCGTCCACCACGGTGACTGGTGGCATTAACTGGCAGAAAACCCGGGGTGTACCTGATGTGTACGGCATCCCGTTCGCCACCAATAAAAGCAGCTTGAATCTACCGCGCTCCACCTATCTGGGCGCAAGCTGGAACCGCATTGAGTTTGAAAAAATTAACCCGTTTGTCGAACTGGAGCACCACTTCGATAACGACTGGACGCTGAAAACCGCGCTGAACTATATCCATTCCCGCGCGGCCAGCAGCTATATCGGGATCATGAACGGTACAAGCGGCGTGAACCCAGCAACGGGAAATTCCTCGCTAAACAATAACCTGCGCTATGACAATAAGGCAGAACAGTGGGGTTACAACCTGAGCCTGAATGGTCCATTCGAGCTGCTGGGGCGCAGTCACGAACTGGTGGTGGGCGGTGATTATCAGAAAGAGAGCTTCAATAACAATCACATCCGCATCAACAACACCAGCACCGTGAACATCTTCAACTGGCAGCCCAATTCGCTGGCAGAACCTGACTGGTCAAATACGAGTCTCTACAACAACCACTACAATGACCGCTTTAACTTGTATCAGCGCGGCGCGTTCGCCACGGCCAGATTCGAGCTGGCGGATGACTGGAAACTGATTCTGGGCGGCCGCTACAGCGCCTACAGTTACGATGAGTATTTCACTAACCATTTCCGCAATACGTCTTCACTCAGTAGCCTGCATGCCAGCAATGAGTTTGTCCCTTACGGCGGCCTGCTGTGGGACTTTGCCGACAACTACACCTGGTATCTGAGCTACGCCGAGATCTACAAGCCGCAGAGCGAAAAAGATCGCAACGGTAAGCTGTTGCCCGCCATTACCGGCACCAACTATGAAACCGGTATAAAAGGCGAGTTCTTTGATGGCGATCTGAATACCTCGCTGGCGCTGTTCCGCATCATTCAGGCGAACCGTGCGATGGCCGTCGCGGATAGCTCGGTTTGCCTGATCGGGACAAGCTGCTCCCAGGCTCAAGGCGAAGTACGCAGCCAGGGTGTCGAGTTCGATATCACGGGCAAACTGGCCGAAGGCTGGCAGATTCAGGCGGGTTATACCCTGACCAACAGTAAATATCTTGAAGGCAGCGCGAGTGAAAGAGCCGCACAGTTCAGCCCGCGCACGCCGAAGCATATGTTCAAGCTCTACACCTCATACAATCTGCCGGGTGAGTTGAACCAATGGACGGTTGGCGCGGGTATGACGGCACAGACCGAGACGCAAACCTACCCTAACCGGGCTTACGGCCTGCATCAGGGCGGCTACACCCTGTTTAACGCCAATATCCGTTATCAACACAGCAAAAACCTGAGCTTCAATTTGGTGGGTAATAATCTGACGGATAAAACCTACTTCTTAAACCTGAACAACCGCCATCTTAGCGGCAACAACTATTACGGCGACCCACGTAATTTCATGCTGACGGCGAAGTGGAATTTCTAAGCGAACGCGCCTGCCAGCCTCTGCTGGCAGGCCATCGCCCCATCCATTATGCAAACGCTTAGACGCTTTTATTCACTGGTCGCGCCTTTCTGGCTGACTACACGTGCCACGTTGCTGTGGTTATTGCTGTTGCTGATTATGAGCCTGACGCTCTCCGTCGTGTGGATCAGCGTGCAGTACAATAACTGGAGCCGAGATTTTTACGACGCGCTGGCCGACTATTTTCAGCACGCGTCAGTCTACGATATGGCCGTGCGCTATCTGGCCTACACGCTGCTGTTCGTGCTGGTCATTATCTGCGGCAACTGGCTCAAGAAACAGCTGATTATCCGCTGGCGCGATACCATGACGCACCAGTATGAGCAGGATTGGCTGCGCAATCACGCCCACTATCAGCTCAACTCAGGGCTGGATAACCCCGATCAGCGCATCGCGGAAGATATTCGCCTGCTGATCGAACAAAGCCTCGAACTCCTGCTCTCGTTGCTGAAAAACACCGCCCGTTTTTTCTCTTTCATCGCCATTCTCTGGCAGCTTTCCGGCGTCCATACCGTCACGTTGAGCGGCTACACCATCACAATACACGGCTATCTGGTGTGGATCGCGCTGGTTTACGCCGCCATCGCCAGCATGGTGACGCATCGGCTGGGGCACCGCTTGCACAAGCTGAATATTGAGCGTCAGCGAACAGAGGCCGACTATCGCGCCACGCTGCTGCGGGTACGGGATAACAGCGAGCAGATTGCGTTCTACCAAGGGAGTGACGCCGAGCTGTTGCGGATGCGGCAGTATTTCCAGCCCATCGTGCAAAACTGGCAGCGTTTAATGGCGCGGGAATTCCGGCTAGAGAGCTTTACGACCAGCTATTTCCGCTTCAGCCTGATTATCCCGGTGTTCGCTACCCTGCCGCTGTTTCTCGCCCGTCAGATTAGCCTCGGGGCGATTATGCAGGCGCGCTCCGCCTTCGGCTATGTGCTGGATGCCTTTGGCTGGTTTATCGATGCCTATCGCCAATTGGTTCAGTGGTCTTCCACGATTGAACGGCTGTGGGAATTCCAGCACCGCTTACAGCAATTGCCGACGCCAGAGGCACCGTGCCATGAAGGCCATACTCTGCATATCAACGCCTTGTCTGTAGCGCGCCCAGATGGTTCGCCGTATTTCTCCCCGCTGACGCTCATGCTTCAGGCTGGCGAATGGGCGACGCTTAACGCAGCCAGCGGCACGGGAAAAACCACGCTGCTGCGGGCGCTGGCAGGGCTGTGGCCTGTTTCACAAGGAGACTGGTATTTCCCCGCAGGCCGCACGCTGTTTTTACCGCAAAAAGCCTATTTACCGCAGGATACGCTGCGTCAGGTCCTGTGTTATCCGCAGGCGCAGTTAGCGGATACTACACAGCTGATTGCGGTGCTGGAACAAACCGGGCTGACCGCGCTCATTCCCCGCTTGGACGACAAGGCGAACTGGAGTCGGGAACTATCGGGCGGCGAACAGCAGCGTCTATCGCTCGCGCGTGCACTACTGCTGCGCCCGACGCTGCTTTGTCTGGATGAAGCCACCAGCCAGCTTGATGACACAGCGGCGCTTCAACTGCTAGAGCACGTCAGAATCACGCTACCACAAACCATTGTTTTGGCCGTCAGCCACCAGCCTGCCGTACAGTCCAGTTTCAAACATCAGGTCCGCTTAACGCCGCTCGAACCAGAGAAGAAAGCGCAAACAGAGAATCACACAGACGAGCCTTCTGTTGCAGCGCCAGCGGCGGACAGTCAGCAGGTTGCTTACGGAAAGATGTGAAGGGAAAAACAGGAAAAAACAGCCCGGAGCGAACGTCCGGGCTAGCATGATATTACTCGTTATCGCCCAGCAGAACGGATTCCAGCGCGATCTCGATCATCTCGTTAAACGTATTTTGACGCTCTTCTGACGTGGTCTGCGCACCAGTACGAATGTGGTCAGAAACGGTACAGATGGCCAGCGCTTTCGCGCCGAACTCTGCCGCTACGCCGTAGATACCGGCTGCTTCCATTTCCACACCCAGAATGCCGTATTTTTCCATCACGTCGAACATCTGTGGATCTGGCGTGTAGAACAGATCGGCGGAGAAGATGTTACCGACGCGGACAGAAACATCGCGAGCTTTGGCAGCATCAACGGCATTACGCACCATGTCGAAATCGGCAATCGCCGCGTAGTCGTGATCTTTGAAACGCATACGGTTCACTTTAGAATCCGTACAGGCACCCATGCCGATCACCACGTCACGCAGTTGAACATCTTCACGTACCGCGCCGCAGGAACCCACGCGGATGATCTTCTTCACGCCGAATTCGGTGATCAGTTCTTTCGCATAGATTGAGCAGGATGGGATCCCCATACCGTGCCCCATCACCGAAATTTTACGGCCTTTGTAAGTCCCCGTGAACCCTAACATGCCACGCACGTTGTTTACTTCACGGGCATCATCCAGAAAGGTTTCTGCAATGTACTTAGCGCGCAGCGGGTCGCCCGGCATCAGTACAACGTCCGCGAAATCACCCATTTCTGCATTAATATGTGGCGTAGCCATGCGTTTATTCCTTAATTAATCAAGTTTCACGTAAAAAACGGTGTGTTTTACAGTATCGATTTGCCGTAGTCCATAGGCGACAGGCCAAAGTAGGCCGCGACCGTCTGCCCGATATCGGCGAAGGTTTCACGGTGGCCGTATGAGCCCGGCTTCACGTTCGGGCCATAGATCAACACCGGGACGTTCTCACGAGTGTGATCGGTACCGTGCCAGCTCGGATCACAGCCGTGGTCGGCCGTCAGAATCAGGATGTCATCGCTCTTCACGCGGGACAGCATTTCTGGCAGGCGACGGTCAAACAGCTCCAGCGCGGCAGCATAGCCCGGAATATCGCGGCGGTGGCCGTAGGCGGAATCGAAATCAACAAAGTTGGTAAACACGATGGTGTTGTCGCCCGCGCTATCCATTTCTTTCAGCGTGGCGTCAAACAACGCATCGATGCCGGTAGCCTTCACTTTTTTCGTGATACCGACCTGCGCGTAGATATCCGCAATCTTACCGACGGAAACCACTTCGCCACCTTTTTCATCCACCATTTTTTTCAGGATGGTCGGCGCAGGTGGTTCAACGGCCAGATCGTGACGGTTGCCGGTACGCTCGAAGTTGCCAGGTTTGTCGCCGATAAACGGACGTGCGATCACGCGCCCGATGTTGTAGCCGCCTTCGGTCAGCTCTTCGCGGGCAATCTCACACAGCTCGTACAGCTTATCCAGACCGAACGTTTCTTCATGGCAGGCAATCTGGAACACGGAATCCGCAGAGGTGTAGAAAATCGGCTTGCCGGTTTTCATGTGCTCTTCAGCCAACTGATCCAGAATCACCGTACCGGAAGAGTGGCAGTTGCCCAGATAGCCCGGCAGATTGGCGCGTTTTACCAGTTTATCCAGCAACTCCTGCGGAAAACTGTTTTCTTCATCTTTAAAATAGCCCCAGTCGAACAGGACAGGCACACCGGCAATTTCCCAGTGACCAGACGGCGTATCTTTGCCCGAGGAGATTTCGCTGGCATGCGCGTAAGCACCGATGATGTCCGCGTTTTCATCCAGCCCTGGCGGGAACGTTCCCGTTGAAGCCTCGGCGGCTTTACCCAGCCCCAGACGGCTCAGGTTCGGCAAATGCAGCTTGCCGCTGCGCCCTTTATCCGCCGTCCCCGCGGCACACGCCTGAGCGATATGGCCCAGCGTATCCGAACCGACATCACCAAAACGTTCTGCATCAGCACTGCTGCCGATGCCAAACGAGTCAAGAACCATAATATATGCACGTTTCATTCTTTTTCTCCTGCGCAGCTATGCGCTAACGCCCTGCCGACAGGCAGGGGAAAATTAATTCAAGACGACCACTAAGCAGCCCTGTGCGCTCACGCTTCTGCGCTCACTCGACGATAAACCATCGGGGTCTTTTCTGGCGCGGTGTCGCCCAGTTGGATCGCAGCACGGACTTCATTCGCCGCCTGCTGCCACTGCGCTTCCGTATTGGCGTGGATCACCGCCAGCGGGCGCTGCGCGTCAACGCGCTCACCCAAACTGATCATGCTATCCAGACCGACACTATAATCGATCGTATCCGTGGCCTGACGGCGTCCGCCGCCCAGCGAAACGACAGCCATGCCTAGCGCGCGGGTATCCATTGCGGTCACGATGCCTTCACGCATCGCGAACACCGGCTTACTTAATGTCGCCACTGGCAAATAACGATCGTAGTGTTCGACAAAATCGCCCGGACCACGCTGTGCGGCAACCATGCGCCCAAAGACTTCGGCAGCTTTGCCGTTATCCAATACGGCTTCTAGACGTGAATGCGCGTCGTCCGACGAGCTTGCCAGTCCGCCCGCCAGCAGCATCTCGCCACATAGCGCCATAGTAACATCATACAGGCGCGGATTGCGGCTCTCTCCCGTCAGGAAACGCACGGCTTCCCGCACTTCCAGCGAGTTACCTGCGCTAGAGGCCAGCACCTGATTCATGTCCGTCAGCAATGCGCTGGTGCGGCATCCCGCATTGTTCGCTACGCCGACAATCGCCTGCGCTAACTGCTCGGACAGTTCATAGGTCGGCATAAACGCCCCCGACCCCACTTTGACGTCCATCACCAGCGCATCCAGCCCTTCCGCCAGTTTCTTCGCCAGAATTGACGCAGTGATTAGCGGGATGGAATCGACCGTGGCGGTAATGTCACGCGTGGCGTAAAAGCGTTTATCCGCCGGAGCCAGCGAGGAGGTCTGCCCAATGATCGCGACGCCAACCTGCTGGATGATACGGCGAAAATCTTCATCGTTCGGGAAAATATCCAGCCCCGGAATCGCTTCGAGCTTATCCAACGTGCCGCCGGTATGCCCTAAGCCGCGTCCGGAGATCATCGGGACATAGCCCCCGCAGGCGGCGACCATCGGCCCCAGCATCAGCGAAGTCACATCCCCGACGCCGCCGGTAGAGTGTTTATCCACCAGCGGACCGTTCAGGTTCAGACTCTTCCAGTCCAGCACCGTGCCGGAGTCACGCATTGCCAGCGTCAGCGCCACGCGCTCATCCATCGACATGTCGTGAAAATAGATGGTCATCGCCAGCGCCGCAATCTGGCCTTCGGAGACGGTATTGTCACGAATACCGTTGATAAAGAAGCGGATCTCTTCTTCGCTCAGAACTTTTCCGTCACGCTTCTTACGAATAATTTCTTGTATCAGAAACAAGGTTTGTACTCCTGATGAATTCTGATGTGGTTCCACAGCCTATCGCTGCGAGCACATTTGCTGTGGTGATCCAACGCAGCCATGAATACAAATGCTTTTATAAACAATATGTTGTCACGAATAGCGTTGTCACGAATCACGTCGTCAAAAATAAACTGTCACAAATAAAATAGTGCGCCTGTGCGCGTGCTTAGTAGCCGCCCTGCGGAGCTGCGGTTCCGTGGCCAAGCGTGATCAGCAGGCTCGCCAGCAGACTGGACGCGCCAAAGCGAAAATGCTGTGCAGTCGCCCATTCCGCGCCCATGATATCGTCCGCCAGTTGCAGGTAGATGGCGGCATCTTCCGCGTTACGCACGCCGCCGGCTGCTTTAAAGCCAACGCGCTCGCCCACACCTTTATCTCGGATCGTCTTCAGCATGATCGCCGCACTTTCTGGCGTCGCATTCACCGGCACTTTACCGGTCGAGGTTTTAATGAAATCGGCACCCGCATCAATGGCAATCTCGCTCGCCTGACGGATCAGCGCTTCCTGTTTCAGCTCGCCCGTCTCAATGATCACCTTCAGCAGCACATGAGCATCCTGACACACCGCTTTACATGCCTGCACCAGCTCAAAACCGATTTGCGCGTTGCCTGCGATCAGTGCGCGGTAAGGGAATACGACATCAACTTCATCGGCGCCGTAGGCGATTGCAGCTTTGGTTTCTGCAACCGCAATTGCCACATCATCATTGCCATGAGGGAAGTTGGTCACCGTCGCGATGCGGATATCCGGCGTACCCTGCTCACGCAGGATCTTTTTCGCCAGAGGGATAAAACGTGGATAGATACAGATAGCAGCCGTTTTTCCGGCCGGGCTGTTTGCCTGACGGCAGAGTGCCGTCACTTTTTCATCCGTATCATCCTCATTCAGCGTGGTTAAATCCATCAGCGCCAGCGCGCGTTGCGCGGCCGTGGTCAGCTTGGTCATACAACACTCCAACTCGTCAGCCGGTCTAACCGGCCCTGAACATTAACTGGTGCAAAACCAGCACGTTTGGCGAGCGGACTTGGTTCCTTGAAGATAGCGCCCAGGCGAAACAACCTGTAGCGGCACCGAGATCCTTCTCACCGCAGTCAGCCTTCCTCTACCCTTCATTCTGTGATTATTTCAACACCGAAAGAACGACATCGAAAGAAACCTATTTATTAGACAAGAACCGTTATTAGACAAAAAACGATTCATTAGACAAAAAGCTATTTATCAGACATTGGAACACGCCATGCCGGACTATTTTGTGCATTTACTCACACTTGATGTAAGAGAGATGCAATAGATAGTGATTATATGTGATTCTTATCACACATACTTCCCCAGATAAGGTTCATCCGATGAATTAACGGTGACAGCCTTATCAGCCAGACGATCCCCTTATATCGGGAAAAGAGGTGCCAACCGCGGGATAGAAACCGACTGCTGCGGGTTGATGTAATAGTAAGCATAGCGGCTTCTCCCTAAGTACAAGGAGAAACCGCTGGCAGAGCAGGAAAATTATTTACCTGCGGAAGGTTTACGGTAATCCAACGCGGGTTTCCGATCGCCCAGCAGCGGCTTATAGTGGAAGTTCTCGCCACGACTCTTGTCGAACTCCGCTTTCGCCTGTTGAATTAATGCGGGATCGCTCAGTAGCTTCGCTCCTGTGACAGCCAGCGTTTTGGCTGCAACATCCATGCCTTTATAGCCAATCGCCATGCCGCCGGATGCCACCGCTTGCCAGCTGTGCGCAGGTACACCCGGGACCCAGGTCGCCGTTCCCAGCCCGACCGTCGGCACCACCCAACTGACATCGCCCACATCGGTCGACGCATAGCCCGTTTCACCAAAATGGTACGGCGCGACCTGACCAGCACTGGAAAGCGGCGGCAGTTTGGCTTGATCCAGCGTTTTCTGTAGCGCGGTGGCAAAATCCGTATCCGCCTTATCCCACTGCGGTGCCCCGACGCTTCTGAGGCTGTCATCCATCACTTTTCCCAACACGTTATTCGGCAACAGGCTGTACACGCCGCCAAGAATTTCAAATTCATAACGCGTTTCAGTTCCCAGCGCCGCACCTTCCGCCGCTTTACGGATGCGATCGGTCACGCTGGCGACCACGGCCGGATCGGGGTGACGCACGTAGTAATACACTTCGGCGAAGTCCGGCACTACGTTCGGCGCTTTACCACCATCGGTAATCACATAGTGAATACGTGTTTCCTGCGGCACATGTTCCCGCATCGCGTTCACCATAAAATTCAGCGCCTCCACGCCGTCCAGCGCGGAACGCCCTTTCTCTGGTGCCATCGCGGCATGCGCGGAGCGACCATAGAAACGGAACTTACCGTTCACGTTCGCCAGCGAATAGTCTTGCGAGGCAGAATTCTCATCGCCGGGATGCCAGTGCAGCATCACATCCACATCCTTAAACAGCCCCTCACGTGTCATATAGACTTTACCGGAACCGCCTTCCTCCGCTGGCGTGCCGTACACCCGGATTTGCCCCGGTTTACCCGTCGCCTCAAGCCACTGTTTTAGCGCAATCGCCGCGCCCACCGATCCCGCACCAAACAGGTGATGCCCGCAGGCATGCCCGGCCTCTATACCCGCAACCGGCGAACGCTCCGGCGTTGCAGCCTGAGAGAAGCCCGGCAGCGCGTCCATCTCGGCCAGAATGCCGATAACCGGTCCGCCGGATTTCCCCGCCGTCGCCACAAACGCGGTTGGAATGCCCGCGACACCCGCTTCAACGCTGAACCCAGCGGCTTTCAACTCATTCTGTAGCAGTTGGGAGGTGTTGGTTTCCAAATAGCCCAGTTCGGGCTTTGACCATATCTGCTGAGCAACGGTCGTCATCTGACCCGAGTAATTCGCGACGGCGTTCACAATCGTTTCCCGATCTTTTTCTGCCAATTCAGCGGCATAGCCCAGTGAGAGGAAGCAAGAAGAGAACGCCACGGCCAGCGCGGGCGGTATATATCGTTTCAGTGTCATACGTTTTTCCCTATCCGTAAAAGAAATACACGTCGTGAATAACGGCTATTGATGTAATGCCGTGCCCGTTCTTTGAAAGGCAAGAGCTTTGAAATGCTAATTGTTTGAAATACCATTGGTGTGAGGTGCTATTTATGTTTAGCTGTGCCGAGCAGCTTTTTCAAACAATAATCCACAGACAACACCATGACTGAACACGCCGAAGATTCTCACTGGTATCTGTACATACTGCGCACGGTCGCTGGGACGCTGTACACGGGTATCACAACAGATGTCAGCCGCCGCCTGAATCAGCATCAAACGGGAAAAGGGGCAAAGGCGCTGCGGGGAAAAGGCGAGTTAACGCTGGTATTTCACTGTCGGGTGGGCGATCGCTCAGACGCGCTCAAACTGGAATATCGCATTAAGCAGTTGAGCAAAAACCAAAAAGAAAGGCTGGTACAAGACCAGCCCAAGACGTTATGCATTTCAGACACAATATATTGATGCGCTATCGGTTAGCAAGGCGCGTTAGAGAAAGCGGTTAAACGGTTCGGCGTATTCCACCAGCCCGCTTGCACTTTCAAACCCGCTTTCGTCCTCAGGACGCCCCTCACCGACAACATGATTATCTGCCAGCGGATAGACCTGAAAAGCCGATTCACTGTCTGGCCAGCGGCAGTGCAGTTGGTGTGCTGTGGCAGGAACGAAGCCAAAACGAGAATAGTACGTTGGCTCACCCAGTACGACGACAGCGGTGTAGCTAAACTCATTCAGTGCATCCAGCCCTTCGTAGACCAGCTTCTCCCCTACGCCCTGTCGGCGCAGGCTATCATCTACCGCCAACGGCGCAAGCGCCACCCATTGGCGATCCTCACCGTCGATCAGCACCGGGCTAAATGCCGCGTAGCCCACCACGCCACCTTCATCGTCAGTCGCCACAACGCCGAGCGTCAATAAGCCATCTTCACGCAGTTGATGAACCAGATCCGCTTCCGCGCCCGTTGGAAAAGCACGGCGCAATAAGTTGTCGATCCCTGCGGCATCAACGGGAATTTCCACCCGAACTAGCATGATACTGGCGCGTGATTCGCTGGTTGCACTGCGCCCTCCTGTAAGCCGGCTTCCACAAAGTTTGCCAGTTGTAGCAGGCCAATGCGCAGCGGCGCAGGCATGGCCTCCAGCTCAATGGCGTCCATCAGGTTCTTCACATACAAACCTAATTCGGTATCACCCTCAATGCGCAGACGACGCTGGAAAAAGAGCGTATCGGGATCTTCTTTACGCGCGGCGATCAAAATCAGATCGTTCGCATCCGCGCTGAAGCTGACATCCGGCGTCTCAGCGTCGCTCACCACCAGACGGCCATCACGCAGCGTCATAAACCACTGCAAGCCGACGTCACGCACCTCAATTTTCAGCCAGCGGCTTTCGAGAAATGCCAGATCGCCCTCTTCCAGCGCCTGACGGAACTGCCAGCCCAACATCTGTTCCAAAACCTGACGCTGTAGCGCAAAGGGAGTGAACTTGAGTGGCTTACCTAATAAGCTCGGCCCTTGACGCACAATCTGCGCTCGTAGTTTTTCCAACACTGGCGTACTCCTCTTAAAGCAATCTGACTGTTCAGATAATCTGCAAACATTTTGCCACATCCACCGCACGCAGCAGAGGTCTAAGTCAATAATTTAGTCGGTTATCCGATTATGCCCAACAGATTTTGTCCTGGCGTGACGATTAGCACCATAAACTGCCTTAAATCAAAGTCCTTACCGATTTGGTTAATTAAGATTCCCAATCGTTAACAACATTCATCGACTGATAAAAAATCGCTTACGACAACTCGCAAGGGTGAGAGGCAGAACACGCCTCATAAGCGCGTTCGTCAGTCTGAACATCATTGATCGTACCGAGCCGCTACGGCCCCGAAGGGATTAATGAAGGATTGTGTATGGAACTGCTTTGCCCCGCTGGCAACCTGCCGGCACTGAAAGCTGCCATCGATAATGGCGCAGATGCGGTCTATATCGGCCTGAAAGATGACACCAACGCACGTCATTTTGCCGGACTTAACTTTACCGACAAGAAGCTACAGGAAGCGCGCGAGTACGTGCATCGCCACCAGCGTAAGCTGCATATCGCCATCAATACGTTTGCGCACCCGGACGGCTATCAGCGCTGGCAACGCGCTGTCGATATGGCTGCGCAGATCGGGGCCGACGTGCTGATCCTCGCCGATCTCGCCATGCTGGAATATGCCGCCGAGCGCTATCCCCACATTGAGCGTCACGTGTCGGTTCAGGCTTCCGCGACAAACACCGAAGCGATCCGTTTCTATCATCGCCATTTTGATGTCTCACGCATCGTGCTGCCGCGCGTGCTGTCCATCCACCAGGTGAAGCAAATCGCCCGCACCAGCCCCGTGCCGCTCGAAGTGTTCGCCTTCGGCAGCCTGTGCATCATGGCGGAAGGCCGCTGCTATCTCTCTTCTTATCTGACCGGTGAATCACCGAATACCGTGGGTGCCTGTTCACCAGCGCGATTTGTACGCTGGCAGCAGACGGAAAACGGCATGGAATCACGCCTAAACAACATCCTGATCGACCGCTATCAGGACGATGAAAACGCCGGTTATCCCACGTTGTGCAAAGGGCGTTATTTAGTCGATGGGCAGCGCTACCATGCGTTAGAAGAACCAACCAGCCTGAACACGCTGGAACTGCTGCCTGAACTGATGGCTGCCAATATTGCCTCCGTGAAGATAGAAGGCCGCCAGCGCAGCCCGGCCTACGTCAGCCAGATTACGCAAGTATGGCGACAGGCTATCGATCGCTGCCGCGCCAATCCTGAGACATTCGTTCCCACTCAGGCCTGGATGGATGCGTTAGGTGCAGTGGCTGAAGGCACACAAACCACGCTCGGCGCTTATCACCGCAAATGGCAGTAGCAGGAGAACACATGAAATACGCATTAGGGAATATTCTCTACTATTGGCCGAAAGAGGATGTTGAGGCGTTTTATCAGGCCGCGGTGAACAGCAGCGCCGATATCATTTATCTCGGTGAAACGGTGTGCAGCAAGCGCCGCCTGATGAAGGTGGCAGACTGGTTCAACGTTGCTCGTGAGGTCGCCAACAGCGGAAAGCAGGTGGTGATCTCTACTCTGGCGCTCTTACAAGCGCCGTCTGAGCTTACCGAGCTAAAACGCTATGTGGAGAACGGCGAGTTCTTGCTGGAAGCGAACGATCTGGGCGCAGTTAACATCGCCGCCGAACGCAATCTGCCGTTTGTCGCCGGACATGCGCTCAACTGCTATAACGCGTATACGCTGCGAGTCCTGCATAAACAAGGCATGGTGCGCTGGTGCATGCCAGTTGAGCTATCCCGAGACTGGCTGCAAAACTTACTGAACCAATGCGACGAGCTTGGCTTTCGCCATCAGTTTGAAGTGGAAGTGCTCAGCTATGGCCATTTACCGTTAGCCTATTCCGCTCGCTGCTTTACCGCTCGTTCAGAAGATCGGCCGAAGGATGAATGCGAAACCTGCTGTCTCAGCTATCCGCAAGGAAGAAAAATGCTGTCGCAGGAGAACCAGCAGGTGTTTGTCCTCAACGGCATTCAGACGCAAAGCGGCTATTGCTACAACCTCGGCAACGAACTGACGTCAATGCAAGATCTGGTCGATATCGTCAGGCTATCCCCGAACGATATCAGCACGCCGGCGATGCTGGATAAATTTCGCGCCAACGAACAAGGCAATGCACCATTAACGCTGGAAAATCAGGCGGATTGCAACGGCTACTGGCGTCGCGTCGCTGGCCTTGAACTCGTTCAATAACGCATTTCCTTTCAGGGCGGCCAGCCGCCCTTTCCTTCCTAAGCGCACCTTTGAACTACGTATAACCGCGACATTCCCGCATACTGATCTGACTTTCATCATTGACTGACGGCGTTAAGCATCCACCAAATGGGTGGAGTCAGTGAACAACAAAGTGAGCCATGTTATGTCTATGTCTTCTCAACCCACCGTGTTTTCCGTCCTCGATCTTGCGCCGATTCCGCAAGGTGCGACAGCGTGCGACGCCTTCCATCGCTCGCTGGATCTGGCGCAGCATACAGAAAAATGGGGCTATCACCGCTATTGGCTGGCGGAACACCACAGCATGACCGGTATCGCCAGTGCGGCGACTTCCGTGCTTCTCGGTTATCTTGCTTCGGGAACACAGCGCATTCGTCTCGGCTCCGGCGGCGTAATGCTACCGAACCACTCGCCGCTCGTCATCGCCGAGCAGTTCGGTACGCTGGAATCGCTGTATCCCGGCCGTATCGATTTGGGATTAGGTCGCGCGCCCGGTACCGATCAGCGCACCATGATGGCGCTGCGCCGTCACCTTAATGCCGATATCGAAGATTTCCCACGCGATGTGCAGGAACTACAACGCTATTTCGCCGATGCACTGCCGGGTCAGCCGGTACAAGCAGTCCCGGGACAAGGCCTACACGTTCCGATCTGGCTATTGGGTTCGAGCTTGTATAGCGCACAGCTGGCCGCGAGACTGGGGCTACCTTTTGCCTTCGCCGCCCATTTCGCGCCCGATATGTTGCTGGAAGCATTCCGTCTCTATCGCGAACACTTCATACCTTCAGCCACCCACGCCAAACCTTATGCGATGGTTTGCGTCAATGTGGTGGCGGCCGATAGCGATCGGGATGCGCGTTTCCTCTTCACCTCAATGCAGCAGCAGTTCATCAATCTGCGCCGTGGTACACCGGGCCCGCTGCCCACGCCGGTAGAAAACATCGACACAGTCGGATCGCCTGCCGAGCAGTTTGGTGCGGAGCAAGCACTGCGGCTGTCGATTGTTGGCGATAGCACGAAAGTCCGTCATGGATTGCAGAGTCTTTTGCGTGAAACACAGGCGGATGAAGTGATGATCAATGGGCAAATCTTTGATCATCAGGCGCGACTGCGATCGTTTGAAATCGCAATGGATGTACGGCAGACGCTGTAATATCGAATGAGTGAGTTTGTTGTGACCAAAAAAAACGACCCGTTAAGGGTCGTTTTGTATTGCAGTCGATTTTAAAAAAATCGTAGCTTATGCGTCAGCAGGACGACGACGTGGAGCGCGCGGTGCGGCATCACGGTTGAAAGAACGCTCGCGACGCTCACCGCTGTTACCTTCACGGCGTTCACCACCGCCGAAAGAGCGGCGTGGTGCTGCGCCATCACGACGTTCGCCACCAGGACGACCACCGCCACGACGTTCTGGCTGTGCAACTGCATCCCCCATCAACTGCATATTCATTGGTTTGTTCAGAATACGCGTACGGGTGAAATGTGATAACAGGTCGCCCGGCATACCTTTCGGCAGTTCAATCGTCGAGTGAGACGCGAACAGCTTGATGTTACCGATGTAGCGGCTGCTGATATCACCTTCATTGGCGATAGCACCAACAATGTGGCGAACTTCAACGCCGTCATCACGACCCACTTCAATACGATACAGTTCCATCTCACCAGCATCACGACGCTCACGACGTTGTGGACGGTCACCGTCACGGCTGTCACGAGAATCGCGAGGATCACGACGACGATCGCCACGTGAATCACTGCGAGACTCATCACGATCGCGGAATTCGCGACGAGGACGGAATACCGGATCTGGCGGCAGAATCAGAGGGCGTTCACCCTGCGCCATTTTCAGCAGCGCAGCGGCCAGCGTTTCGACATCCAGCTCTTCCTGCGGTTGCAGTTTTGCCAGTAGCGCACGGTACATGTCCAGATCGCTGCTTTCCAGCTGTTGCTGTACTTTAGCGGCGAACTTAGCCAGACGGCGTTGACCCAGCAATTCTGCGTTTGGCAATTCCACTTCAGGAATGGTCAGCTTCATTGTGCGCTCAACGTTGCGCAGCAGGCGACGTTCACGGTTTTCGACGAACAGCAGAGCACGGCCCGCACGACCAGCACGACCGGTACGGCCAATACGGTGAACGTAAGACTCAGCATCCATCGGGATATCGTAGTTAACTACCAGGCTGATACGCTCAACGTCCAGACCACGCGCCGCAACGTCGGTCGCGATCAGGATATCCAGACGACCATCTTTCAGACGCTCCAGCGTTTGCTCACGCAGCGCCTGATTCATGTCACCGTTCAGCGCGGCGCTGTTGTAACCACTACGCTCCAGGGCTTCGGCCACTTCCAACGTCGCATTTTTGGTACGAACGAAAATAATCGCCGCATCAAAATCTTCCGCTTCCAGGAAACGTACCAGCGCGTCATTTTTACGCATACCCTGCACCGTCCAGTAGCTCTGGCTGATGTCTGGACGCGTAGTAATGCTTGATTGAATGCGAACTTCTTGCGGATCTTTCATGAAACGGCGCGTAATGCGGCGAATCGCTTCAGGCATGGTCGCAGAGAACAGCGCAGTCTGATGTTCAGCAGGGATCTGAGCCATGATGTTTTCAACATCTTCGATGAAGCCCATACGCAGCATTTCATCAGCTTCGTCCAGCACCAAACCACTCAGGTTGGACAGATCCAGCGTACCACGTTTCAGGTGATCCAGCAGACGGCCCGGCGTACCCACGACGATCTGTGCACCACCACGCAAAGCGCGCAGTTGCACGTCATAGCGTTGGCCGCCGTACAGTGCGACGACGTTCACGCCGTGCATATGTTTGGAGAAATCATTGCAGGCCTCTGCTACCTGCACCGCCAGCTCGCGGGTCGGTGCCAGCACCAGAATCTGTGGTGCTTTAAGTTCAGGTTTCAGATTGTTCAGTAATGGCAGAGAGAACGCTGCTGTTTTACCGCTACCGGTCTGTGCCATACCCAGCACGTCTCGACCGTTCAGCAGGTGAGGAATACATTCCGCCTGAATCGGAGACGGTTTTTCATAGCCCAAATCAGTCAGGGCATTAAGGATGGAGGTGTTCAGCCCCAAATCGGCAAAAGAAGTTACTAAATCAGTCATGTACACGTGCCTCATTAAACATGGCGGCCAGTCTACATAACTCGTCGTGAAAATTTTCAGTCATTTTCATTGAAAAGTGTGAACCGGCTCAAATTGGATTAAAAAGCGAACAAAAAAGCCCTCACCCGTGAAGGTGATAACCGAAGTTTTTCAGGCTGATTAAGTGTTCGTCAGCTATTGCTGGTCCGATCCTGATAGGTCGTCTTGCTCTTGGCCTAATAGCGCCAATTCCAACAATGCATAGCGGTGCTCAACAAAGTTATGGACGTTGTTGGCAACCGTCAGCTTGAACAGCGCCAAAGCGGTGTTCTTGTCCCCCAGACTTAGGTAGTGCTTACCTAAATAGAAGTCAGTTTCACTGAGATGCTCAGCGAGCGAAGTGTTATCCGTAGCTTCTACCTGTAAACGCTGCATCAGTGTTTTTTCACTGATACTGCCCAGATAGAATTCGACAATATTCCATCCCCAAGGCCCTTTCTTGGCGTCGTCATAGCGTTTCTTCAACGCAATTTTGGCCGTCTCTGGATTGATTTCTCGCTCCACAAGATACAGCCACAACGAACGGAAAGGATCATTCGGATCGTCTCGATAAAACGCAAGCAGATCATCCTGCGCTAACAGGTAGCGACCGCCATAATACAAAGCGATGCCCCGGTTTAAACGCGCGTAATTGTAAGTTGGATCAAGCTCTAGTACAGAATCAAACGCTTCATAGGCAGCATCAAAATTGCCTGCCTGCGTTAAATAGATACCCAAATAGTTAAAAACTTCTGGAATATCAGGGCGGATCGTCAGCGCTTGTGAAAAATCATTCCGCGCCAATGCCCGTAACCCGAGACTATCATACAGCACTCCGCGCTCATATAATAGCTGTGCTCGCTCATCATCGGTTAATGCCCGGCTTGCAAGGATTTGTTCCATGCGTGCCAGGATAACTTCCTGCTGCAAAGTAGGCTGTAACGGAATCGCCAATACTGCGTCTTTACGCCAATCCGTGTTGCTGCATCCTGCCAGCATGAGTGCTGTTGCAACATAACACCAGCGCAAGAAAGGCTTCATTTCCCACTCCCGAAGACAAACATTGGATGAACATCCTGTCCCGGACCGCTCAACGCAAGGACATCCATTCCCTTACGATACACGCAGCACCTTGCCATGATAATCAGGCAAGGTGCCATAAGACCGTTATCTAACAGTCTTTATTCCTCAGAAGACGGGGCTGCCGCTTCCTGAGTTTGCGCAGTTGCTTCTTTGATGCTTAAGCGCACGCGGCCCTGGCGATCAACTTCCAGAACCTTGACTGGCACTTCCTGACCCATTTGCAGGTAGTCAGTCACTTTCTCTACGCGCTTATCGGCGATCTGAGAAATATGCACCAGGCCTTCTTTGCCGCCGCCAATAGCGACGAAAGCACCAAAATCAACGATGCGGGTAACTTTACCCTGATACACGCGGCCGACTTCGATTTCGGCAGTGATCTCTTCAATACGACGAATCGCGTGTTTCGCTTTTTCGCCGTCGGTTGAAGCGATCTTCACAGTACCATCGTCTTCAATTTCAATCGTTGTGCCCGTTTCTTCGGTCAGCGCACGAATCACAGAACCACCTTTACCGATCACGTCTTTAATCTTATCGGTACTGATCTTGATGGTGTGAATACGCGGTGCGAATTCAGAGATATCGCCACGTGGCGTGCTGATCGCCTGCTCCATCACGCCCAGAATGTGCAAACGTGCACCTTTGGCCTGATTCAAAGCAACCTGCATGATCTCACGGGTAATCCCTTCGATCTTGATATCCATCTGCAGCGCAGTGATACCTTCACGGCTACCAGCAACTTTGAAGTCCATATCGCCCAGGTGGTCTTCGTCACCCAGAATGTCAGACAGAACAACAAAATTGTCGCCTTCTTTAACCAGACCCATCGCGATACCCGCAACGGCTGATTTGATTGGCACGCCCGCATCCATCAGTGCCAGAGAAGCACCGCAGACAGACGCCATGGAAGAAGAACCGTTGGATTCCGTGATTTCAGACACTACACGCACGGTGTACGGGAATTCGTTCGCCTTCGGCATCACTGCCAACACGCCACGCTTCGCCAGACGACCGTGACCGATCTCACGACGCTTAGGCGAACCGACCATACCGGTTTCACCGACAGAGTACGGAGGGAAGTTGTAGTGCAGCAGGAAGCGATCGGTACGTTCACCGGTCAGTTCGTCAATATTCTGTGCATCACGCTCAGTCCCCAACGTTGCAGTGACCAACGCCTGCGTTTCACCACGGGTGAACAGTGCGGAACCGTGAGTACGCGGCAGTACGCCAGTACGCACATCCAGACCACGAATCATGTCTTTTTCACGGCCATCGATACGCGGTTCGCCAGCCAGCACGCGGCTGCGTACGACATTTTTCTCAACGTTACCCAGAATTTCCTGGATATCTCCCGCATTCAGCGTTTCGTCTTCAGCTTGCAGAGCGGCAACAACATCAGCTTTGATGACGTCAACTTGCGCATAACGCTCTTGTTTTTCAGTGATGCGGTAAGCGTCACCCAGACGTGCTTCAGACAAAGCCTGTACACGCTGCTCTAAAGAAACGTTAACTTCTGGCGCATGCCATTCCCACTTCGGTTTGCCTGCTTCAGCAACCAGAGCGTTGATGTTCTGGATAACGATCTGCTGTTGCTCGTGACCAAACACCACAGCACCCAGCATCTGATCTTCACTCAGAAGGTCGGCTTCGGATTCCACCATCAGAACCGCGCCTTCCGTACCTGCAACCACCAGATCCAGACGGCTTTCTTTCAGCTCATCCATCGTTGGGTTCAGGACATACTGATCGTTCAGGTAACCGACGCGTGCAACACCGATAGGGCCGTTGAACGGAATACCAGACAGGCTCAGCGCCGCAGAGGCACCAATCATGGCAACGATGTCAGGGCTAACCTGTGGGTTAACAGAAACGACGGTCGCAATCACCTGAACTTCATTCAGGAAACCTTCTGGGAACAGAGGGCGGATCGGGCGGTCAATCAGACGAGAAGTCAGCGTTTCGCCTTCACTTGGACGACCTTCACGACGGAAGAAACCACCAGGGAAACGTCCAGCAGCGTAAGTACGCTCCTGATAGTTAACCGTTAATGGGAAGAAACTTTGGCCGGGTTTGGCGTTTTTCGCGCCGACAACGGTAACGAATACCGCGGTGTCATCCATGCTTACCATCACAGCGGCGGTAGCCTGGCGAGCCATCATACCGGTCTCTAACGTGACGGTATGCTGACCATATTGGAACTTACGGACGATCGGATTCAGCAAAATAATATCCTTAGCTGGGGCGCGCTACACGTATTCAAGATAAACGCGCCAGTGAACTCCCGACCTTTACACTACATCCTCACGACTAATGACAACCCTTATCTTGCTTATGCAGATAAAGCCTCTCATTAGCCGCGCGAACCTCTGTAATGAAAGATCATATTAACAACAATACACTACTCTGTTTTGCTAACGCTTCCTAGAAGAAAGGGGCCAAAAGAGGCCCCTTCCCACTGAAACTCAGAAGACTTAGCGACGCAGACCCAGACGCTCGATCAGACTGGTGTAACGTGCTACATCTTTACGCTTCAGGTAGTCCAGCAGCTTACGACGCTGAGAAACCATACGCAGCAGACCACGACGGCTGTGGTGATCTTTTTTGTGCTCAGAAAAGTGGCCTTGCAGATGGTTGATCTGCGCAGTCAGCAAAGCAACCTGAACTTCAGTAGAACCACTATCGTTAGTGCCACGACCGAAGTCTGCTACGATTTTAGCTTTGGCTTCAACACTTAGAGACATTGTAATACTCCAAACATTATAGATAAAAAAACAGGCGCCGATCTCTAATTCAGCCACCCAATAGTCAAGCCGCGCTATTCTACCCTCAGCGTTCTGCGATAGCAAGGCAGCAACAGGCGGGTTTACACCGGAAACTCAACAACCAGACGACGTGGCGCAACGCGACCATCGCTGTCGATTTCACCCATTCCGATAAATTTGTGTTCGTCACCTTCGGTGATTCTCACCATACCGTTCGAGGGCACATTCGCTGCCTGAACTGCTTGCCCCAGCTTCAAATAGCCCGCGACAACCGGCGTCAGATTCACCTCAGGAAAATCAATGACTGGGCTTTCCATCGGCATAAGCAGCGGATCGAGGCTCTGCGAAAGTGGAAGCTCTTGTGTTTGAGCCTGCTCGGACAAAGCCGCTAGCTGCTCCAGCGTCACCATTCTTTCGGTAGGATAAGTGGCAACCTGTAAACGACGCAGGTAAATCACATGCGCGCCACAGCCCAACTTTTCGCCCAGGTCGTCAATAATGGTACGGATGTACGTGCCTTTCGAACAGTGAATTTCCAGTTCTAGCTCATCACCTTCCCAGCGAATGAACTGCAGTTCGTACACGGTGATTTCACGCGCTTCACGTGGAACCGTCAGACCCTGACGCGCATACTCATACAGCTTACGCCCCTGATATTTCAGCGCCGAGTACATGGACGGCACTTGCTGCGTGGTACCACGAAAACCTTCCAGCGCCTGCTCCAGATCGGTAGCAGAAAAACCAATTGCACGCTCTTCAATCACGTTGCCATCGGCATCAGAAGTGTCAGTCCGTTGTCCAAGTCGAGCAATAACACGGTAGCGTTTATCAGAATCCAGCAGATACTGGGAAAATTTCGTCGCTTCCCCGAGACAAATCGGCAACATACCGGTGGCTAACGGATCCAACGCCCCCGTATGGCCCGCTCTGTTGGCGTTAAAAATCCGTTTTACCTTCTGCAAAACATCATTAGACGACACGCCCTGCGGTTTATCTAATAGCAATACGCCGTGTATATCACGGCCACGGCGACGAGGACGACTCATTAATCCTCCTGATCTTCGCCCGTAACAGAACGACGTTCCGTATCGTTTTTGATCACATTGGTCACCAGATTGGACATTCTCATCCCTTCAACCAACGAGTTGTCGTAGGAGAATGTCAGTGCCGGGACAACACGCAGGCGCATTGCTTTGCCAACCAGGGTACGGATAAAACCAGATGCATCCTGCAGTGCTTTGATTGCCGTTTGAACTTGCTCTGGTTCGTTATCATTCAGGAAGGTCACAAAAACCTTGGCATACGCCAGATCGCGGGACACTTCCACACCGGATACAGTCGCCATGCCGATACGCGGATCTTTCACTTCACGCTGAATGATAATGGCGATTTCTTTTTGCATTTCCTGCGCAACGCGCTGGGTGCGGCTGAATTCTTTTGCCATGATAAATTCTCCAGTAAAAATCGGGGGGCACTAGGCCCCCCTTACGAATCACTTACGTCGTCGCTGAAAACGGATTACGCGATCGTACGTTTGATCTCAATCGTTTCAAAGACTTCGATCATATCGCCAGGGCGAACGTCGTTGTAGTTCTTCACGCCGATACCACATTCCATGCCGTTACGGACTTCGTTAACGTCATCTTTGAAGCGGCGCAGAGATTCCAGCTCGCCTTCATAGATCACCACGTTGTCACGCAATACACGGATCTTGTTGTGGCGCTTAACGATACCTTCCGTCACCATACAACCCGCGATAGCGCCAAATTTCGGTGATTTAAAGACGTCACGCACTTCGGCCAGACCGATGATCTCTTGCTTATATTCCGGCGCCAACATACCGCTCATCGCCTGCTTCACTTCGTCAATCAAATCATAGATGACGGAGTAATAACGCAGATCCAGACTTTCCGCTTCAACGACGCGGCGAGCTGATGCATCTGCACGAACGTTAAAGCCAAGGATAATCGCATTCGATGCTGCTGCCAGCGTGGCGTCCGTTTCTGTGATACCGCCCACACCGGAACCGACAATCTTCACTTTTACTTCATCAGTAGACAGTTTCTGCAGTGAATCGGAAATCGCTTCACAAGAACCCTGAACGTCAGATTTCAGAACGATGTTCAGCTCAGAAACTTCACCTTCTGTCATGTTGGCAAACATGTTTTCCAGTTTAGATTTCTGCTGACGAGCCAGTTTAACTTCACGGAATTTACCCTGACGATACAAGGCCACTTCACGCGCTTTCTTCTCGTCACGAACAACCGTCGCTTCGTCACCTGCAGCAGGCACACCGGACATACCGAGAATTTCTACAGGAATAGAAGGACCTGCAGACGTGATTTCACGGCCTAATTCATCACGCATCGCACGAACACGGCCATATTCGAAGCCGCACAGAACGATATCGCCTTTATTCAGCGTACCTTCACGAACCAGTACGGTTGCAACCGGACCACGACCTTTATCCAGGAAGGATTCGATCACAACACCGTTCGCCATGCCGCTACGGACCGCTTTCAGTTCCAGAACTTCGGCCTGCAACAGAATCGCATCCAGCAGTTCGTCGATACCGGTACCGGCTTTAGCAGACACGTGAACAAACTGAGATTCGCCGCCCCACTCTTCCGGCATGATGCCGTACTGAGACAGTTCCGTTTTCACACGATCTGGATCAGAGTCAGGTTTATCGATTTTGTTTACTGCAACAACAACCGGAACCTGAGCCGCTTTCGCATGCTGGATCGCTTCGATGGTCTGAGGCATCACGCCATCATCCGCAGCGACAACCAGTACCACGATATCCGTTGCCTGAGCACCACGAGCACGCATTGCGGTAAACGCGGCGTGTCCCGGCGTATCCAGGAACGTGATCATACCGTTGTCGGTTTCAACGTGGTAAGCACCGATGTGCTGGGTAATCCCACCCGCTTCACCTGCTGCTACCTTGGTTGAACGAATATAGTCAAGCAGTGAGGTTTTACCGTGGTCAACGTGACCCATGATGGTCACGACTGGCGCGCGGGATTCCGCTGCAACACCCGTATCACGGTCGCTCATTACCGCTTCTTCCAGCTCGTTTTCACGACGCAGGATAACTTTATGCCCCATCTCTTCCGCGACGAGTTGCGCGGTTTCCTGGTCGATGACCTGGTTGATGGTTGCCATCGCACCCAGTTTCATCATCGTTTTGATGACCTGAGAGCCTTTAACCGCCATTTTGTTAGCCAATTCAGCAACAGTAACCGTTTCGCCGATGATTACATCACGGTTTACTGCCTGAGCAGGCTTATTGAAGCTCTGCTGCAGTGTACTTGGCTTACGTTTACCTTTACCACCGCGGGTAACAGCACGCGCTTCTTCACGGTCAGCCTTGGACTCAGACTGGCGATTACCTTTCTTCTGCTTGGTGACTTTGGCTGCGCGAGTACGGGTACGGCGCTCGCCTTCAACCTGACGGTCGTTTTCATCTTCCGCTTCGCGGGCATGATGAGAGGTCGTCACATGATAATCGGCAGATTCTTCAGGTTTAGCGCTTTCCGCTTCCCAACGCCCGGCATTTTCTTCAGCCATACGGCGAGCTTCTTCAGCAATACGACGCGCTTCTTCTTCAACCTTGAGACGCGCAGTTTCTTCTGCTTTACGCTTAAGTTCGGCAGCTTCCGCTTCACGTTTCGCTTTCTCAGACTGAGCCGGCTTGGTCATACTTTCGTTTTGTTGGTTCGTCACTTTTTCTTTTTCCGCTACATCACGCTTAGCTTTTTCAGCGGCCTCACGTTTGGCTTGCTCGTCGGCAGCACGCTTCGCTTTCTCAGCAGCTTCGCGCAGATCGGCCTCGCGTTTAGCCTGCTCTTCAGCGGCACGTTGTGCCTGTTCTTCCGCTTCACGCCGTGCCTGCTCTTCCTCTTCAGCCTGTTGGGCATCAATCGGATCGCGTTTTACATAAGTGCGTGTCTTGCGGACTTCGATCTGCACCGACTTACTTTTTCCGCCAGTGCTAGGGACATTTAACGTGCTGCGCGTTTTGCGTTGCAGCGTCAATTTACTCGGCGCATTACCGCGATCGCGGTTCAGATGCGCCAATAACGTTTCTTTTTCATGCTGGGTCACAGAGTCTGACGCAGACTTGGTCATTCCCGCATCAGCAAACTGCTGTATCAGGCGGTCAACCGGAGTCTGAATCTCTGCGGCCAACGATTTTACGGTTACATCTGTCATGCTGTTCCTTTCCTGCTACAGTTCGTTATTCGTTGTCGTCGCCAAACCAACAGATATTACGTGCGGCCATAATCAATTCGCCCGCTTGCTCATCATTGAGCTCTTCAATATCTGTCAGGTCGTCAACACCCTGTTCAGCAAGATCTTCCAGCGTACAAACACCGATCGCAGCAAGCTTGAATGCCAACTCACGCGACAGCCCAGGCAAGCCAAGCAAGTCTTCAGCAGGTTGACCGTCACCTCGGCTTTCTTCATGCGCCAGTGCCAGCGTTGTTAATGCGGCTTTCGCACGCTCACGCAATGCTTCAACGGTTTCTTCATCAAGGCCTTCGATGGCCAACAGTTCCTTGATTGGCACGTAAGCCAGTTCTTCAAGGGAGGAGAAACCTTCTTCAACCAGCACGGTGGCAAACTCGTCATCAATATCAAGGTGCTTGGTAAAGACGTCGATTGCAGCATGTGCTTCAGCCTGATGCTTGGCTTGAAGATCTTCCACTGTCATCACGTTCAGTTCCCAACGATCGTCTGAACGATGCTGTTTCAGCAGTTGGGAAGCCAAACGTACGTTCTGCCCGTTTCGACCAATCGCCTGAGCCAGGTTGCTCGACTCAACAGCGATATCCATCGTGCAAGTATCTTCATCAACCACGATCGATACCACATCGGCAGGTGCCATGGCATTGATGACAAACTGCGCAGGATTATCGTCCCACAGAATGATATCAATACGCTCGCCGCCCAGCTCGCTGGAAACAGCCTGCACACGTGCACCGCGCATACCGACACAAGCACCGACGGGATCGATACGTTTGTCATTGGTCTTCACTGCAATTTTTGCACGTGAACCCGGATCGCGGGCCGCTGCCTTAATCTCGATAACTTCTTCACCGATTTCTGGCACTTCAATGCGGAAGAGTTCAACCAGCATTTCCGGACGGGAACGGCTGACAAACAGTTGAGCACCGCGAGCTTCAGGACGAACAGAGTACAGCACGCCACGAATACGGTCGCCAGGGCGGAAATTTTCACGAGGCAGCATATCTTCACGGCCAATTACCGCTTCTGCACTGGTGTTAGAGCCATCGATTGGTCTGACTTCAAGCGAAATATTATCACGGTTCACCTTCTTCACGACACCGGTGATAATCTCGCCTTCTTGCTCACGGAACTGATCAACAACCATCGCACGTTCTGCTTCACGAACTTTCTGTACGATAACCTGTTTTGCCGTTTGCGTCGTAATGCGGTCAAACGTTACGGATTCGATTTGATCTTCAACGTAACCGCCGACATCAAGAGCAGGATCTTCAAACTGTGCCGCTTCAAGCGTAATTTCGCGGGTTGGCTGAGTGACTTCATTCACCACTAACCAACGACGGAAGGTATCAAAATCGCCCGTTTTGCGATCGATACTGACGCGGACATCAATTTCCTGCTCATATTTTTTCTTGGTCGCTGTCGCCAGTGCGGTTTCCAGCGCTTCAAAAATCTTCTCGCGCGGAAGGGCTTTCTCATTGGAAACTGCTTCAACAACAGCCAGAATCTCTTTGTTCATCCTAGTTGCCTCATCCAAACTTTAAAAGTGGGGTACAAGATTCGCTTTCTGAATGTTGCTCAGCGCGAATACTTCATCTTTGCCTTCCACTGTTATGGTGATCATTTCGCCGTCAACAGCTTTGATCACACCCAACCATTTACGGCGATTCTGGACTGCCATACGCAGCACCACTGTGACCTCTTCACCGACGAAATGCAGATAATGTGCTGCCGTGAATAAAGGACGCTCAAGCCCTGGAGACGACACCTCCAGGTTATAGGCGACAGTGATTGGATCTTCTACGTCCAATACCGCACTGACCTGGTGGCTGACATCAGCACAATCATCAACAGTGATCCCATCTTCACTATCAATATAGATACGCAGCGTCGATTGGCGACTGCGGATGAACTCAATCCCAACCAATTCGTAGCCTAATGCGGCAACGGGTGCTGAAATCATCTCTGTTAATTTTTGCTCTAATGTGGACAAGTCCACCCCCAAGACATAAAAAAAGGGCCTAATAGCCCAGTTGTTTGTTGCCAAATAACAAAAAACCCCGAAAAATCGGGGCTTTATGCAACTGGACCCTAATACCGCTAACCAGCGCGGCATAACTTTCGGTGAAGGATTTTTTCAAAAATCACTGCAAAAAGAGATAGAAATTGAGTGAAGAACGTATTTGAAAAAACACTTTACTGGAAGTTAAGTGGTTGCGGGGGCCGGATTTGAACCGACGACCTTCGGGTTATGAGCCCGACGAGCTACCAAGCTGCTCCACCCCGCGTCCGAAATCGTGGCAAATACTACGCTGACAACTGCATAAATGCAAGTCATCCATAGGATTGGTTCGAAGGCGATTTTTATACGTGTAATACGCTTTTTTGTCAAGAATCATAAAGGACGTAGAAGCGGCCATCGCGATGATAGGCATTCCACTGTAGGAAGCAGATCTTGTGTCGTCACGCTAGCGGCAAAGCGAGCCAACCGTTGCAAAAAGGCACGGACGCCAGAAATAGCGGAAAGAGGCGACGCTGTGGGGGATTCCCTGATGCTTAAAAATCAAACAATAACTAAATAATATAATAGGATAAAACTTATCTTCGTTCTTCTTCTAATAGTACGATCGCAGCCTG
The DNA here is from genome assembly GCF_016950255.1 of Pectobacterium brasiliense. Classification (NCBI taxonomy): domain Bacteria; kingdom Pseudomonadati; phylum Pseudomonadota; class Gammaproteobacteria; order Enterobacterales; family Pectobacteriaceae; genus Pectobacterium; species Pectobacterium brasiliense. The sequence continues at coordinate 2,378,351 of NZ_JACGFN010000001.1, forward strand.
TGTTCTGTTACGCACATTAAGCCGCCTGAAAATCGACTCCAGGTGTGACTTCACGGTGCCTGCACTGATGTTTAATGTTCGACTGATTTGTTTATTAGAAGCCCCTGACGCAATCAGTTGCAGAACCTCATGCTGCCTTTCACTGAGTTTGCCTTTTACACTGTTATCGACACTCCACCCCTCATAGATCACCCCATCATCCGGCAAACACACCATACCCATTGACACCGTTTTTAATGCCTGAGCAATAGAATCAACCGGCGATGTTTTAAGAATGACGCCCATCACATGGTGTTTCAGATAATTATTCAAAATATGTCTTTCAATCGCATCAACCATAATAATCACACTGGCGTTAATATATTTTTCATGCAGTGCTTCCAGGAAAAAACTGTACTCGCCACTTTCTTTATTACAATTGAGTAAAATAAAAGCGTTGTTCATCTCCTCAAGGAAAGGCCATACATCGTCAATGTCTTTTATGCCAACAATATTGGCATCGTGCATAAAATCATTCAGCCCAACAGATAACCCCTGAATGAAAACAGGGGACTTGTCAATGATAACAACATTCACTGTGCAATCTCCATTTACCTTTATTTTATTAAAAATGCCCTCTAAGAAGTTTTAGCCTATCTTGAAAGATATGATGTCACGCCATTTGGCATATGCCGTTTACCTTATAGACTGAGCCATATTTACTCGAGCATACTGACATGATAATTTCAGAAAACCGCCCCAAAGAGGCATACTCTTAGCAATGAAATATTATCTCAAAATAAGACCTAACGGCGTAATGATTTCATAAACACACAAAATATTTATTGCCAATTTAAAACAGAAAAAATAAAAGAGAGGAAAATGGCCTATGTCATATTACATTATATCTCTAACACAATGACTGATACGCGCCACCCTTATTATCTGTTAACGTTTTCTCAAATTATCATTTATTTAACCTAGGCTATTCATGTCTATTGTCTGAAGAATAAGATAAGGAGAACGTATGTCGTTTAAGAACTGGATAACGGGGGAAAATAAAAAAACAGACAAGGGTGATAATACCCAAGAGAAAAATCCCCATGTCACACAGAGCGATAGCATGGCGTCATCCAAGGCAATGACGCTAGCAGACATTGCTCGCGGTATGCAGCATGCTGCCACCGCCGCCAATCAATTTATCGCTCATCAATATCGACAGACTCTCGAACCTTTTTTTGAACGTGATGCTGATGGCCTGTTAACCCCAAAGACGGTTGCGATTCAACTCGATCCCCGGCACCACGTCGAACTGCCACTGGTTGCGCTTTCTACCCCAAGGGGGTTGATGCTGGAAAAAATGAAAGTGCGAATGACGGTGAGAACCGATGCGGTCAGCCAGGACAAAATCACCTCATCTTTAGACGATCATAACATCACTAATTTTCACGTCAGCATGTCGCCTTCAGACAAAAACAAAAACAAAAAAGGCAGAAATAGTCAGCACGTCGATATAGAAATGCAATTCACTGCGCTGGATCCTCCGGAAAGCATCATGCGGTTAATTGATGAATACACCAATCTCGTTCTCCCCCGAATAACGCAAGAGGAAAAAAACAATGGCTAACATTCCAGGCACGATCAATGAAGCGGGTCTCTCTCTGATTAAGAGTTTTGAAGGTCTGAAATTAACAAAGTATCGTGACACCGCAGGTAAATGGACGATTGGATATGGACATTTAATACTGCCGAATGAAAACTTTGATAATGGAATTACCCTCCAGGAAGCAGATTTATTGTTACGGCAGGACTTAAAAACGGCGGAAGCCGGTGTTCAGCATTATGTGAACGTTGATCTCAACGGAAATCAATTTGGTGCATTAACATCATTTACCTACAATCTGGGAGTCAATAGTCTGAAGACATCGACATTATTACGCCTGCTTAACCAAGGTGACTATGCCGGCGCAGCCGATCAATTTCCACGCTGGGACAAAGATGGTGAGCAAGTCGTGGAAGGACTCCTTCGCCGCAGAGAAGCAGAAAAAGCCCTATTCCTACAAGCCATCACGCCAAATTAATAGTCAACCGAAGTTAAAAAATGCTATTTCACAGAGTAATTCATCGTGGATATATTATGGATACATCACAACTCCCTATCATTTATGACATTCTGATCAGTGATATTATTGCATCAGTTGCAGGACTATTCGGCGGCCTCAGTATTTCCTTTTTTTGGCGACCGCAGAAACTGAATAATTACGACAAGTTCATTGCCGCATTAATCATTATCATCATCAGCATTTCAGCTGCCTTCTCACTGGTAGGGATTATCGCCGAATTGCTGCACATTAATATTAGTAAAATGGAGAACGCAATTGGATTAGGCTATCTGGTTGGCGCTATTAGCGTAGGGCTGGTTACGCTGCTGGCAAATTTCTTCAGCTATCGAGAGAATAACGATATTCTGGATGTCGCATCGGAAATAAAACAGGCCAGGAAAGGCGTTCATTTGATTAATGAGGCTCAGAAAGAAACGCCCGGTGACAAAACCCCACCAGCCCCTTAAGAGATTGTTCTTAAAGGTCAATGCTCTTGAGAGTGAGCGTTCTTGAAGGCAAGCGTTCTTAAGAATAAGGGCTTTCAACCGCACGTCGCCCATATGGCAGGAAAGCATGTCGTTGCCTTCCTGCTACTGCTTTCCCTTTACTGACATATTCATCCCTCCAGCCAATGCCCTGCCAATAAAGCCAATCCCTATCTGCGGGGCTCCTCAACGAAGGTGTCTCAATTCGGGACACCTTCGTGAGCGTTCTCTACAGGTTACTGCACAAGAGAGACGTATTTGGCTCTACGATATCCATCAGAATTTGATGGTACTGATGGGACAGCGCAGCAATCTCTTCCGCGTTAAAAGCCGCCTGCTGATAATTAAAACACAGCGTCAGAGCCTCCTCGTCATAAACAGAGAGCGTTAAATCCAGCCGAGCCTGATGATTAGCAATATCCGTAATCTGATATGCCGTTTCATTGATCTGTACGGCTGGCGGCATGGCCGTCAGATAGTTAAAACTCACAGGAAAACGCAGCTTGTCAGACCATCCTTTAGCACGGACATCGGCCATTAACACATCATAAGGCAACGTCTGATTGTCCAAAATCGCATGGATCTTATTCTGGCTGCGGGCCAAAAGCGTGCTGAAAGATTCCTGAGCCGGCGCATCATCGTAGTAAGCCACCATGTTAACGAAACAGCCTATTGTGGTGGCGTTTTCCGTCAACATACGGTTCGACACCGGAATACCGATAGGAACATGACGATAGTTTGTCGTTTTGAGCAGTTGGGTAAAAGCGGTCAGCATGCAAACAAACGGCGTCGTGCGATGCTGTTGGGCATAGTGCTTTATCGCCTGCGTCAGCGTATCTGACAAAATGCACCAATAATTTTCTCCGTCCTGGCTATCACTGAGCGGAAATGCCGTCGCATCGGCTCCTGCAGCCAGGTAATCCTCCATCTTATCCAGCCAGAACTGCCGCTCTCTTGGGTAGCACTGATCTTTGGTGCGCCGTTGCAGCTGCCGATAGCGCAGATAGCGCTCTTCACTGCCTATTCGATAGCTGCGATCGCCGGCGCTATAAGCACGGACGTAATCAACAAACTGATGGAAGAACAAACCAATGGCATCATGATCGAATACCGTATGGTGTACACGTCCCAGCAGAATATGCCGTTGCGTTGTCAGCGAAATCAGATGAAAACAGATGAGCGGCGAGTGCTCTACATCCATTTCCGGCGTACTGATCAGTTCCAGCAGCCGTCGGTCGCTCAGCGTATTCTTTCCCCCATCGGGAGAGAACGCCGTCAGCCGTTCAATCGAGATCGCCTCGATCGGATAATCCCCTTCAAGGCACTGTAGCCGATCCAGATCGAAGCGGGTTCGCAGCACCGGATTGCCTTCCAGAATACGCCGAATACTCCACTCCACGGCGGACTCATCCAGTGGGCCCTTTATCGTCAGACGGAAAGCCAATTGATAGGCCGATGGCTCCGGACTGAGCTGGTCCAGCGTCAGAAAATAACGCTGCTGCGATGAGGGGGCGAGCGCCTCGATATCCGCGTTGTTCTCGTTAAACGCAGGCTCGTCATCGTTCACATAGTAAGGGACGATGAAAGCCAGCAGATGGGGCGTCGCGTTGTTGAAAAATAACGGGTAATCAATTTCACTAAACAGCCTTTTTCTAATCAGTAGCCGGGCTTTCATCGCCTGAAGCGAATCGCCCCCTAAATCGAAAAAGTTATCGTTGGCGCCGAGTTCACGAAAGCCAAGCACCTCTTGCCAGATATCGATCAGTTCCTGTTCCAGCTCATTACCTGCGGTTTTAACCGGATATCCCAACTCAGGGCGCTGCGGACAAGGCTCTGGAAGCCGGCTCACATCTAATTTCCCGTTAGGCAATTTGGGCAGGGTTTCCAGCATAATAAAGTGGGACGGATGCATCGCTCGCGGTAGTTTATCCTGCAAGAAGCGGCGCAGATCGTTCGTAGCAAGCGATGGGTTACGGCTCACCAGATAGGCGACCAGACGCTGACGCCCGTTTTCCTGAATCGGCCGCACCAGCGCCTTGTCGATATCGCCATGCTGACGTAACACAATTTCGACTTCTTCAGGCTCGATACGAATGCCATTAATCTTAATCTGGCGATCGATACGTCCCAGATACAGGATCTCCCCTTCTGGCGTCATTTTCCCTAGATCGCCGGTACGGTGCCCCCAAGAGCGTTTATCGGCTCGAACATGGGTGAAGAAACGCTGCTGCGTTAATTCATCGCGATTAATATAGCCACGGGCGACACCTTCACCGAATGCGCAAATTTCCCCTTCTTCCCCTTCAGCCACGGGACGTAGACTCTCATCCACGATCATAATTTCGCTGCCACGCAGTGCCTTACCGAGCGTCACATGTTTCCCCGGCCTTAATTCAGAAAATGAGCAGTTGGCCGTTGTTTCCGTCGGGCCGTACAGATTAAAGAGCCTGACATCAGGAATCTGCTGGAACGTACGCTCTTTTAAATCAAAAGAGACAGGCTCGCCGGAGAGAAAAACCGTTTTAGGTAATGCCCACGCGTGAGAAGAAGATGCCTGATAACGCAGCAATTCATCCCAAACGGTCGGCACGCAGTAAATGGCGCCGTCGGGATGGTGCTGATGCCAGCGTAATAACACCTCCGGCTCATTCAAGCTGTCGGCAGGTAAAATAAACAGGGTGTCGCCGCGTAATAAAGGCGCATAAAGCTGTGTCACGGCAGCGGCAAAGCTGAGTGTCGATGTCAGAGGGAGCGTCGCACGGGTCTCTGGCCACACATCCTCATTAAACCAGTTCAGGTAATAATTCAGGTTCCGGTGCTCAATGGCCACCCCTTTTGGTTTCCCTGTAGAACCGGAGGTATAGAGAATATAAGCAAGATCGTTTTCGCAAACGGGTGGCAGCGTCGTCACGGGTGACGCAGGATAATGGATATCCTCTACTACCAGCGTAGAGGGAAAAACCTTATCGATAGCCGTTTTATTTAACATCGCTCGCGTAGAAATAAGTAAAAATGCCGAAGAATCATCAAGGATCTGCATAATTCTTTCTGACGGATGAAAATGCGAGAGCGGAACATAGGTATGTCCTGCTTTTAAAATAGCCAGCAAGACCACGGGCATCATCACACCAGGTTCCAGATAAACGGCGATTCTGCCCCGTTTATTATCTGGATAATGTGATAACAAATAATCTGCCAAACGGCACGACTGAAATTCTAGTTGTTCATAATTCAGCCTGTCGCCATTAAATTCCACCGCCGTTTTATCGGGACTTTTCAGTGACCATTCAGAGATGATTTCAAAGACCGTTTTTCTATTCTTCATCATTTTCCTTCCATATTGTAAAAGGATGCTTTTTTCGGGAATGGTTATAACGCGACTTCCGGTATCTCACGCGGTGAAAAATTAATGCTGTAAAAATAAGAACACGTAATAATGGGTTCGTCATGCTAATACCAGGAAAGACACATGAAATAACGCGCATGCCTGAGTATGGGTTTAACAAATAAAAGGCAGCATTGCCTATATCCCAAAAGGACTATGCCAGAATGCGAAAGTCCCCCCGTACCCTGACGGGTATTATTTCCCCTTCCCTTTGCTATTTTTATTGACAGTGCATCACACCCTACCCGCAGATAATTGGAGGCTCCGATGGATTCACAATTTATCGGTTCTGTTATTAATGCGCTACCGCTGGAAAATATGATTAGCGGGCCATTACAAGCAATGATTAACGCACAGGTCCAAGCCAGCAAAGCCTATACGGATTTTCTATTATCCGTATGCATTCAGAATAATAAAGCGGTCGCCATCCAATTCGACTACGACGAAACGCTTATTGATGAAAGCGGAGTTGCAAAAGGTGCCGTGACAAAAACGATGCGCATACCGCTCATTGCCGCGATTACCCATCCGATTATTTCTATTGAAGAAGGGACGATCGATTTTGAACTTGAAGTCACGCAGAGTGAATCTTCATCCGATGATACCGGAGAAGACGGCAATCTGGCGGCGTCACTGGGATGGGGGGCATTCAAAGTCAAAATGGCCGGTCGGGTATCACACAAGTCAGCGCAGACCCGAGCGACGGACACGCGTGCCAAGTACAGCATTCACACGCAGGTAAAACGTCAACCCGCGCCTGAAGCGCTCATGCGCGTCATCGATTTTCTGACCGATGCCGCAATCAGACCCAGTATTCCCGCAGAGAAAAGCGTACCGCAGGTAGCGGAAAACGCCGCACCACCAGCACCTGAGGAGCAACAAGAAGCGTCATCATAATCAAAGCATATTGTTCAGCAGCAATATTACTCAGCGGCAATTACTCAGCGGCATAGTGCATGTGTGCCGTACCTGCATAACGCGTAAAAGGATGCCTGGCGTGACCCCTGGCATCACCAGAGGATCAGACCATGGCATCGGCAAGAGTGCTCCACACCTTATTTGAACAGCAGCGGCATCAAACGCCGGACGCCATCGCCCTGAGAAGCGATACAGAGACGTTGACCTACCGGCAATTGGATCAGCGGGCAAACGCAATGGCGAGCGATCTATTGCAGAGAGGCGTAAAGCCGAAGGATGTTGTCGGTATTTATTTGAATAAAAGCCCGAATCTGATCGTCAGCCTGCTCGGCGTATTGAAAACCGGTGCCTGCTATTTACCGCTTGATCCTTACTATCCGCACGAGCGCCTGGATTACATGGTCAATCATGCCGATGCGCGTCTGGTCATTACCGACAATGCCCACGCGCTTACGCTGGCACCAAACCATCGTGAGATCGTTGACATCAATCAGATCGATCTGAGCGTTCAGGCTACTCACACGCTTCCCTCGGTGAGTGAAGAACAGCTTTGTTATGTGATGTACACCTCCGGCTCCACCGGAACGCCAAAGGGCGTCATGGTCAGCCACAGGACGGTGGTCAATTATCTGGCGTGGATGCAAAGCGCCTTCGTGCTACAGCACGACGATGTGGTCCTTAACCAGTCCACGTTCAGCTTTGATGTCTCAGTGTGGGAAATTTTCTGGCCGCTGATCGCCGGCGCAAGCTGTGCGGTCATTACCGAGGATGCCAAGTACGATCCGCAGCTGTTGGCTGAATTTATGCACCGTCATCAGGTCACGGTCGCACAGTTCGTACCGACGGCACTGCGCGTCATTGTAGATGCGGAGGTGTTATCTCGCTGCACCTCTCTATGCCATATCTTTTCTGGTGGCGAAGCGCTCGATCAAACGCTGGTCAACGATCTCTCCCTGCAATATCCGGGAAAGATCCACAATCTCTACGGCCCGACGGAGGCAACAATCTTTGCCTGCCACTGGCTATGCCAGCCGGGAGCAGAAGAAAAAATTGCCCCGATTGGCAAGCCCATCCCTCACGCCATCGCTTATGTATTAGATGAGGCGCAACAGCCAGTCGATGCGGAGGAAAGCGGTGAGCTTTATCTGGCAGGGGATATTCTGGCAAAAGGCTATCTGCATGCGGAAAAGCTGACGCAGGAGCGATTTGTTGATGACCCGTTTAGCCATCAGACCGGGCAGAAAATGTATAAAACCGGCGACTGGGTTAAGCAGCGCGTCGATGGCGTTCTGGAGTTCATTGGCCGAATAGACAGTCAGGTTAAATTGCGCGGACACCGTATTGAGCTGGCGGAAATAGAAACGCACATACAGGCGCTGCCGCAAATTAACCATGCTGCCGTTATTCTCGAAAAACGCTCGGAAAACGCGGCGCCATCACTCTCCGCGTTTTATGTATTACGGCATCAAAAGCACATCGATATTCAAGAGATAAAAGCGCACCTTGCTAAGACGCTGCCTTTTTTCATGGTGCCCTCTCATTTCGTTGCGTTAGAAAAAATGCCAACGCACCCCAATGGAAAAATTGATAAATCCAAGCTGTGTTCCTGCGTAAATAACTAATGGTGAAAAAATGTCAAACGACAAAGCAATATTACCTTCCGAGATAGAGAAAAATATTATTTCTATCTGGCGGACCGTACTCAATAATCCAAAAGTCTCTATCCAAGAGAACTTCTTTGATGCAGGAGGCAATTCCCTGCTGATGTCCAAGGTTTATCGCGAAATAAAAAACAAAATGGAGTCACCTATCTCTATTGTTGATTTATTCCAATACCCAACGGTACAGATGCTAAGCAAACGTATTAGCGAAGTACACGCTGGGAAATCAAGCAGCAAGAAGTAATTACGCCAAAAAGCGTATTGATACTCCAGGGGAATAACCGCCCAACAATGGGCAATGTGTTTCATCATCCTTATTTCACTGATAATAGGTGGTAATACCATGTCTGCAAATCAATTGAACGCTGCCTCGGCAGTCAAAGCGAAAGTGGCTTCGGCAATTAAATTTGTTCTGAGTCACCAAAATTCATCCAAGCCCGCTCACTACTATGCGATTGGCCAGAAAATTCTTCCTAACACCAAGAAATACTGGCGTGCGAAGTCTATTCCAGCCATTCCTGTTTCAATCAAAGCGTCACTGCAGCACCCGTCGGCCTCTAACCTGAAAAGCCTCATCAGCCGGGTTACTGCTGGGTTTGCAGGTAGCAAAAAGTAATTAACTTTTAATGTAGCTGTCCCTTCTATATTCACGGCGTAGGACGTCAACCTTTCTTCCTCTGGATAGTATTCGGAGAGAGAAGGTTAGCGGCCTGCGCCGTGAAATAGGCGGCGAATATATTCACGGTGAGGTAATGAAATGAAACAGCAAGAACAGTTCCGCGATAAGGATATTGCCATTGTAGGAATGTCGGCTCGCTTTCCCGGTGCAGAAGATACCGCAATATTTTGGCAAAACCTGTTGGACGGCGTGGAGACGATCAGCACATTCAGTGAAGAAGAACTGAGGGAGTCAGGCATTGAAGAAGAGATGATCGCCTCGCCCAACTATATTCGCCGTCGGGGGATTCTGGGTAACGCACAGCACTTTGACGCTAATTTTTTTGATATTACGCCCCGCGATGCCGAAATTATGGATCCACAGCATCGTGTCTTTTTGGAATGCTGCTGGCACGCGTTTGAAGATGCTGGCTACGTCCCTGCCACCTACCCTGGAAAAGTGGGCATATTCGGCGGAACGGGAACCGCCTGGCATTTGAGTAAAGTGAATGCCCATCCTGAAGTACAGAAGTACGCCAGCGGTGCGTCGGTCGTCACCAACAATGATAAAGACTACGTAACGACCCGAGTGTCTTACAAGCTCAACCTCAAAGGGCCGAGCGTTAACGTACAGACTGCCTGTTCAACCGCGATGGTCGCCGTCGTGATGGGTATGAACAGCCTGCTGAACGGGGAAAGCGATCTGATCGTCGCGGGCGGCGTTTCCGTGGACACGCCAGAACGCCGGGGTTACCCCTACATGCAAGGCGGTATGGAATCCGCTGATGGCCGCTGCTATGCCTTCGACTCGCGAGCCAACGGCACGGTGTTCAGCCGCGGTGCTGGCGTCGTATTACTGAAACGACTGAATGACGCCGTACGCGACGGCGACCATATTTATGCCGTACTGAAAGGCGGCGCAGTGAATAACGACGGTAATCTGAAAGCCGGTTTTACCGCGCCGAGCATTGACGGGCAAATCGCCGTTGCCAAACAGGCGATCGCCAATGCGCAGCTCGATCCCGCTACGATCAACTTTGTTGAAGCTCACGGCACCGCGACGGCGCTGGGCGATCCCATCGAATTCACCTCGCTCACACAGACGTTTCAGGAATACACGGATAAAACCCAATATTGCCGTCTGGGATCGGTGAAAACCAACATCGGCCATACGGACGCGGCGTCAGGCATGGCCAGCCTCATCAAAGCGTCACTGGCGCTGGAAACCGGCAAACTGCCGGCCTCGCTCCATTTCGAATCGCCAAACCCTAACATTGAGTTCGAAACCAGCCCGTTCATCATGAACACCGAACTCAGTGAGCTGGAACCGTCAGAAACACCGCATCGTGCGCTGGTGAACTCTTTTGGCGTCGGTGGCACCAATGCCTGTGTCATTCTGGAAGCCGCACCGTCGCTAAAAGCGGGCGATAACCATGACAACAGTCTGTTGGTTTTGCCTTTCTCCGCGAAAAGCCGCACGGCGCTGGAAGACATGAAACATCGCCTGCGTGACTATCTCAATGCGCATGACGATGCCAATCTGGCAGATATCGCCTACACCTTGCAGGTTGGGAGACAAAAGTTCTCTCACAGCACGGCTATTATCGGGAAGGATCGCGATTCACTGCTGGCCAAGCTAGAGCAGCCTTCACTAGTGGTGACGCAGCAGGGGAAAAACCAAAAATCCGTCGTGTTTATGTTCCCGGGACAGGGCAATCAGTACGTCAATATGGCGCGTGAACTGTACGACACCTACGATGTTTTCCGCGCGAGCCTGGATCAATGCTGTGACTATCTGGAGCCAATTCTGGACGTCAATCTGACGTCGATTATCTTTCAGGACAGCGATAATATCGCCGAGTCCCGCATCAATGAAACCCAGTTTACCCAGCCGTCCCTGTTCGTGATCGAGTACAGTTTGGCAAAATTGTGGATGTCATGGGGCATTCAGCCGGATGTCATGATCGGTCACAGCGTGGGGGAATACGTGGCAGCCTGCCTGTCCGGCGTGTTCTCACTGGAAGATGCACTAAAAGCCGTCGCGATGCGGGGCAAGATGGTACAGGCATTACCCGCAGGAGATATGCTTGCCGTCCTGCTCGATGAAGAAAGCCTGAAGGCTAAACTTCACGGTAGCAAGCTGGAAATTGCGGCGGTTAACTACCCTGGATTATGTGTCATCGCCGGTGCTTCAAACGATGTCGCGCGTTTCCAACAGCAGTTGGAAGACAGCAATATCTTCTGCAAACATCTGGATACCTCGCATGCTTTCCACTCACACATGATGGAACCCATGCTGCCCGCCTTCAAAAAGGTCATTGATAGCATCACGCTGCACGCGCCGCAGATCCCATTTGTGTCTACCGTTAACGGCGAGTGGGTGACGGAAGCGCTGGCGAAGAACAGCGACTACTGGGTGCGTCACGTACGTAATCCGGTGCTGTTCTCCCACGCCTTCAAAACGTTGATGGCTGAAGAACATCACGATTTCGTGTTCCTTGAAGTCGGACCGGGACGTTCGCTGGAATCGTCCGCCAAGCAGCATTTCAGCGCAGAAGACGGCGCGTTGATTTATGCCTCCCTGCCAACGGCGAAAGACGTGGCCTTATCCGGCGAGCATCTCCTGTCGACGCTCGGTGCGCTCTGGGCAAGCGGCGTAAACGTTCCCTGGCATCAGCATCATCCAGAACAGCACCGTCGCCGCATCCCGCTGCCGGGCTACCCTTTCGAGCGTAAACGCTTCGCCCTGCCAGCCCTGTCGTCAACCAGTAATGACATGCAGAGTGAGCAATCCGTTAAGGCTAAAAAGCGGAAACAGGCGGACATCGGCGATTGGTTCTATATGCCAACATGGAAGAAAACCATTCCGGCAAAATACATGGCGGGCAAACGCGTTGAAGCCGAGAACACCTGCTGGCTGCTGCTGACGGATACGCTGGGTATCGCCGAACGTGCGAAACAACTGCTGGAAAAGGACGGGCATAAGGTCTTTTTCGTCAGCCCGGGAACGCAGTATCAGGAAGCGCTTTCTGAAGGCCGATACACCCTCGATGCATCCTCGCGTGCCGACTATGTCCGGCTGCTGAAAAGCCTGACAGAGCAAGGATTACGCCCATCACGTATCCTGTATTTATGGAACCTGACGGCGGCGGAACAGGTCCAGCCGCTTGACCACACTTATCTCTCCTCACCGCTGAACACGTTCTACCCTGCCCTCTATCTTCAGCAGGCGCTGGTGAACGAGAATTTGCTGGACGATCTGCATGTGACCTTCGCCACCAGCAACACGTTCAGCGTGATGGGTGAGCGCATCGCGTCACCAGAGAATGCGTTACTGGTTGGGCCTTCGCGCGTGTTCTATCACGAATATCCTGAAGTGCAATGCCATCTGGTGGATATCGATCTTAAACAAAACGCCGAACAGCTTGATGAGTTTGCCCACAGCCTGATTGCAGAAAGCCATATCGCCACACACGGCAATCTGGTGGCTTACCGCGGAAACCAGCGCTGGGAAGAAAGTTATCAGGCCGTGCATCTGAAGCAGGATGCCCTCGGTTTACCTGCGGAATTAAAAGACGACGGCGTCTACCTCATCACCGGCGGCCTCGGCGGATTGGGGATACTGCTCGCCAACCACCTGTCTGAAAACAGTAATGCGGCGATCATCCTGACTTACCGTGCAGCGTTACCGCCGCGCGAAGAGTGGCAAGCCTGGATCCAACAGCATCCGGTTGACGATCCTATCAGTGAAAAACTGGCGAGCGTTTTACGTCTGGAAGCCCGTGGCAACACGGTACATCTGGCACAGGTCGATGTGAATGACTACCACGGTATGCGCGAGATGTTATCCGCGTTCCCGCAGGTCGATGGCGTGTTCCATACGGCAGGCGTGGCTGGCGGCGGTATCATTGCGCTGAAGAATGACGCCGATTGCGCCAACGTACTCGATCCCAAAGTGGCAGGATCGCTCATTCTGGATGAGCTGCTGCAGGACAAACAGCCTGACTTCTTTATTTTATTCTCTTCTATTACCTCCATCGTCGGTGACGAAGCCCGCATTGATTACTGCTCGGGTAACGCGTTTATGGATGCCTTTGCGCATTATCGCAACCAGCATCGCCGTGGGCGCACCGTCTCGCTGAACTGGGGAAAATGGGGCGATGTGGGAATGGCTGTCCGTTGGAGCAAACAGCTGCAGGAGAAGAAAAATAGCAAGCTGGCTGCCGTTGAGGAAACCAAAGGCGACCTGCTGACGCAGATGGAACGTGAAGGCACGCAGGAAAGCTATCAGGTCAATCTCACCACGCAGGACTGGGTTATCGATGAGCACCGCCTTGCGAAACAACCTTCACTGGTGGGGGCGACAATCTTATCGCTGCTGCATGAATTCATGACGTGCTTTAAGCCTCAGGAAAGCCTTCAGGTCAAGAACCTGATGCTGACCAAGCCGGTGATCTATACCGATGCCTGGCCGCGTCAGATGAGGCTATTCACCACGCCAGAGGGGAAAGGCTATAAGTTCAGCCTCAAGACTCGGGGCGTGCTTGAGCTGGCATGGCAAGAACACGCGTTCGGAAGCATAGGCCACGGCGCGCCAACGACTGACCTCACGCCACAATCGATTGACGCCATCAAACAGCGCTGCACCACGCAGGTTCCCTACGCGCCGTTTATCACCGAGCTGGGTAATGCCAACACGGGCGAGAATTTCCTGTCGTTTAGCCAGCGTTGGAACAACCACCGCGAGATTGTTCAGGGCCATAACGAATGGCTGATCCACAAAGTGCTGGGAAGCGAGTATACGCACGATCTTACCCGCTACCCGTACCATCCCGCAGTGATTGATGCTACGGCAATCTCCTGCCTGTCATTGATTACACAGGAGAATTTCCTGCCTATCAGCTATGGCAAGATGACCTTCTTATCGCCACTGGGGCAAGAGTGCTACGTCCACGCCAGGCTCAAGCAGTCTTATCAGCCGCAGGGTAACGCCATCGTCATGGATATCACGTTCCTTTCACCAGAGGGCGCTCCACTGCTGATCCTGGAAAACTACACGCTGATGAAGATGACGATGGGCAATCAGCTCGCTACGTCAGAAAACACATCAGCGGCAGCTACAGCAGCAGTAAAAGTGAATCTGGCAGATAAAGACATTCTGTTGCCAGAAGGGCTGGATGCAATAAAACGCCAGCTCGCGCATCTGGAATTTGAACAGCTAGTCGTCGTCACCAGCGATCTGGATCAGCTCATTTATGAGTCAATCCCTGAGCAGGAAACGCCGGAATTCATCTTGCAGGATAGCGAAGCTACGGAAGGGTATGCCCGACCGGCCCTCTCAGTGGATTACGTTGCGCCAGAAAACGATATCGAGAAGGAGATCGTCAAAGTCTGGCAGTCCATTCTGGGGATCTCGGGAATTGGGGTTAACGACAGCTTTACTGAACTGGGCGGTAACTCGCTGCTGGCAGTACAGGTCGTTTCTACCGTTTCCGGCATATTTGAAATCGATATTCGCGTTGATCTGTTTTACCAGAACCAGACCGTGAAAGGGTTAGCAACGCTGATCCTTACCGAGCTGGAAGCCTTATTGCAGGAATAAGGGAACGGCCGCCTTCAGTATGCATCTCGAAGGCGGCCGCTAATGTAAAACCGAATGTCACAAAATGAGACTCGATAATGACGCAGCTTCCCACCGCAAAACTGACCTCGCTTAGCCTGGATGAACTCAAAAAGCTGGCAAGAGAAAAGAAGAAAACGGGCAACGCATCTTCAGGCAAAGCCATTGTTCCGCACGCGACACCCGGCAGAGTACATTTCCCCATGACCAGCGCGCAGAAGCGCATCTGGATGCTCTCCCAATACCTTGACGATAGTCAGGTCTACAATAATCCCTATGTGCTTGCCTGCAGGATCGAGCACGACATGGAGCCGCAGCGAGTACAGCAAACGCTCGACTATCTGATGCAACAACATGACATTCTGCGTACGACATTCCGGCTGGTCGACAACGATGTGTGCCAGTGTGTTGCTGACGACATATCTTTCACGTTCAGCTTTGAAGATATCTCCGCATTCAGCGAAGAGGACATTGAAAAATATGTCTCGGAGACGGCCAAGGCGAAAGGGAATATTGTTTTTGATCTGGAGAATGGCCCCTTGGTTTATCTCCATATGGTCAAAACCCATCAGTATGACTATGTGCTGTTCCTGACCTTTCATCACATTATTTCCGACGGGTGGACGGTCAATGTGTTCTTCAAGATGCTCATGGAAAACTACTTTCGTCTGCTGCAGGGCGGGACATTACCCAGCGAAAAAACGCTCCAGTTCACCGATTATGCACTGGCGGAAGATCGCTGGTATACCGAGGGCCAATACCAGACCGGGCTGGCCTACTGGGCGAAGAAGCTGGATGGCATCACAGGGCAGTTAGATCTGGCGACGGACTACCCGCGTCCAGCCAAAATGAGCACCACCGGGGGAATCGCCAGCCAGTTCTTTGATGCGGCTTTCTGCCAGCGCTTACAAATCTGTGCGACACAGCATCAGGCGACACAATTCCACGTTATCCTCACGGCATACCAACTCCTGCTGCATAAATACAGCGGGCAGCAGGAAATCATCATCGGCGCACCGTTTGCCAACCGAAATTTACCTGCCACGCAAAACATGATGGGGCTATTCATGAATACCCTGCCATTACGTTTTGATATCGATCCTAATGTCAGTGTCGCCTCCCTGATTGAGGGCGCGCGCGACGAGTGTGAAGAAACCTTGAGATACCAGGATGTGCCGTTCAATTATATTCTGGACGAGATTACCTATGTGCGTAATCCCCAGATCAATCCCATCTTTCAGGCAATCTTGACGTATCAGGTCTTCCCCCATTTTCACAGCAGCCATGGCGGGTTCAAATACAAGCCGTTAAAAGTGGATTACGGCACCGCAAAACTGGATCTGAATTTATGGGTAGAAGAAGACAAGGATAGCGACGGCCTGCTGTTCACCATGAACTACAGCAGCGCATTATTTTCCAGCAGCACCATCCAGCGCATGCTGAACGATCTGCGGACGGTTCTTGAAACCTTAATCACCCAGCCGCAGTTAACCGTTCGGGATATCTCACTGTTAAGCGACGAAGAACGCCGCGCGACAATCGCACAATGCCGCCCGACCGCTAACACATTCCCGCCAGCGGTTCATCAGCAGTTTGAACAACAGGCACAGCAACATCCCGATGCCATCGCGGTTCACTGTGAAGGCCGCACGTTCAGCTATGCTCAGCTCAATGAACGGGCAAACCAGCTGGCTCATCAGCTCCAGAAAGACGGCATTGCTCATGGCGAGTGTGTCGCGCTGTTCATGCCGAAAAGCGAGTATTACGTCATCGCGATTCTGGCCGTGTTAAAGGCAGGCGGATGCTATGTTCCCATCGATATCGATCTCCCTGAACAACAGGTTGAGTTCATCCTGCAAAATTCCGCCGCCCGCTGTGTCATCATCGACGAACAGGCACCCGGTGACGGGCTCCCCTGCCTCTACGTCAGACAAAATCGCAGCATGATGCCAGTAAGCAACCCATCGCAGCCACAGGCTACGGATGGTCCGGCTTACATCATTTATACCTCGGGCAGTACCGGCAAACCGAAAGGCGTTCGTGTCAAACACTCGCAGCTTAGCCACTACTGTCAGGCCATTCGACCCGTGCTCAACCTGCCGCACAATGCCCGCTACGGCATGTTTTCATCCTTCACCACCGATTTAGCACACACGGTACTGTTCCCCGCGCTGATTCATCAGGGTCAGTTAGACGTGATCAGCACGGAATTACTCCGCTCCCCACAGGAGCTGTTCGCTTATCTGGCGCAATACCCGGTCGATTGCATAAAGATTACGCCGTCGCATTTAGCGACGTTATTGACGTCACCGCAGGCTGAAGCGTTGTTGCCTCGCCAGTTATTGGTTATCGGCGGAGAACGTGTTCCTCTGTCACTCATCAAGCGTGTACGCGAGTTCCAAACGTCTTGCCGCCTCCTCAATCATTATGGGCCAACCGAATGCACCGTCGGCGTCACCACCTATCCGGTGCCAAACGATCTCAGTCTCCTTTCAGGCGACTATTTGCCTATTGGTAAACCTCTGTCTGATAGCCATGTTCTGCTGCTCGATCCTTATCACCAGCTCGTTCCGGCTGGATTACCAGGAGAAATTTATCTGGGCGGTTCGCATGTCGCAGAAGGGTACATCGGCCTGCCAGATCAAAATAACGCGCGCTTCATTCCTCACCCTTACCTTGAGGGCGAACGGCTTTATCGCAGCGGTGACAAAGGCCGTTTCCTGCCTGATGGCAATCTTGAATTTATGGGGCGTTTGGATCGTCAGGTTAAAGTGCGCGGCTACCGTGTTGAGCTGACGGAGATCGAACAGGCATTGCAACAGGTTGCTAATGCGACCCACGTTGCTATTAAACAAAACACGCTGCCCCATGGCGAAACTGTCTTAACCGCGTACCTGTGCGGCATTGATGAACCCAGTCAGGCCACAGTAAAAACGGCACTGCAAAAAAGGCTGCCAGACTATATGCAGCCAGAACGCTGGGTATGGCTAGACGCGATGCCATTAACAGCCAGCGGTAAGATAAATTATGCCGCGCTACCCCTGCCTTCAGCAGAAAAGCGCGTAGCATTCCATGCCCCGGAAAATCAGCGTGAACACGACCTGCATGAAATTTATCGCGACATTTTACAAAGCGAGACGATTGATACGCAGGAGAGCTTCTTTACCCTTGGTGGGAATTCTCTCAGCGCATTAAAGCTTATCCTGAGCGTTAATCAGCACTTTGGGACATCCCTGTCTCTGGGGCAGCTGTTCGAAAACAGCAGCATTGCCCAGTTGGCCCGCGTGATTGAAGACAAGGGATCGCAGACTCAAGCCGCAAGGGTGACGATCAATCGTGGGCAGCCTGAAGATAACCCCACTTTGCTTCTGATCCATCCCGCTGGCGGTAACGTGCTTTGTTATTCCGGGCTGGCGCGTGAATTGGGCGAGCGCTATCCGATCTATGGCATTCAGGTGCCCGATTTCAGTGTTAACCAGCCTTATAACGCCGATATCAAAGCGCTTGCCGCTTTCTATCTTTCAGAAGCTGGCGACATCGTTCATCACTCCCGTCTGGTACTCGGAGGATGGTCTCTCGGTGCAACTATCGCTTTTGAAATGGCGCAGCAGATCGCGAAAAAAGGCATAACACCGACGGTATTAGTGTTGGACCAGCCTGCTCCAGAGATCAACATCGATGGCTCAGCAGACATGAACGAGGCGGAGCGTCTGGCGTATTTTGCGCATAAAGTGGCTTTGTTTACCGGTGCATCTTTCGATCTTTCAGAGCAGTCGCTTGCAGACATGAGCAATGCGCAACGAACGTCGCGCTTTCTGGCCGAATTTAAACGTGTGGGACTGGTTCCTGAGTCGATTGGGCCTGGAGAATTTCAGGACTTTATCAATATCCTGCAAACCCATATCTATGCGACGGACGCTTACCGTGGCGAGCGCTACTCAGGTGATGTGCTGGTCGTCGAGGCGGAAGATATTTTACCCGGCCGTATCCGCCTGCCAGAGTCGGGGCTGGGGTGGCGTCGCCTCACTTCAGGTTGCCTGACGGTACTGCCGACGTCCGGCGATCATATCTCAATGATGAACGCACCGCACATTTCCCGCATAGCCGAACAGCTCAAAAAAGTATGGCAATAACACATTCGCCGTCTGCGGTTTCAAACGCAGAACGGCGATTTTATGACGTAAGTGAGGAGAAAACATGGGTCATCCCCCGTCGTTAACCGTTTGGCGATATCTGGTATCGCGCGATGCGCTTCTGACCATCATCATACCAGTCGTTATGTATAACATCGCATTTTTACAATGGGGGGCTGGCGTCGCGCTGTTAATAACCGCGATCTATTCCGGTGTACTGCAACTCATCAGCCGTTGGCAAGGCTATCTGCCAATCATTGCTCTCATCCTGGTATCGGGGCTTAGCCACTACCTTTATCTGGAAGGCGTCATCTTGTTCGATATCCATCAAGAGAGCGTCTTTTTGGCGGTCAGCGGCGCAATTTCAACCGTGATTATTTTTACCATTTACAGCATCAAGGGGCGTCCGGTCATACAAACATTGGCGGAACAAGCCACGCCAGCGCTGAAGACACTCCCCGTTTATGGCACACCGCAGTACGTCCGCGTCTGGAACGAGGTATCACTGGTCTGGATTCTGGTTTACCTGGTGAAAGCCATCATTATCTACCTCCTTTCCCGCCAGCCTGGTTTGCCGATGGATACGCTTGTCCTCATCAGCGGATGGCCTCTTACGCTACTGCTGGTGATCTTCAGTTTCCGATGGCCAAAGCATCGCTGGTCGTCACTTGCACACGATAACGCTGCCTGATTAGCGCTGCAGGTAGTGCATAACATCATGAATGCTAAATATAGGGAATATTATGAACCCGTTAGAAAACAAGCTGATTGTACTGAATCGTCATCCTGATGGCCCCGCACAGTTAGAGGATTTCAGGCTCGAAGAACGCCATATCAATGCACTACAGCCCGGCGAATATCTGGTTGAAAACAAATGGCTATCCATTGACCTTTATACACGCCCACGGCTTAACAAGAACACAGCCTACGTGAGCCCAATCAAACAGGGAGAAGTGATTCAAGGTGAAACAGTAGGCTACGTCGTGGCAACGAAGAACCCACACTTTAAGGTTGGAGATTGCGTGTTCACCTTTTCAGGCTGGCAGAAATACTATGTCGGCACGCCTCAGGATTTTATTACGCATCGCCTGCCGCCAACGGCTCTGTCACCCTCTATTTTTCTCGGCGTGGTAGGCACACCGGGACGTTCCGCTTATTTTGGCATGAGCAAAATTGCCAAACCTAAAGCGGGAGAAACGCTGGTGGTATCCGCCGCATCAGGGGGCGTAGGTTCCGTCGTCGGTCAGTTAGGCAAACAGGCTGGATGCCGGGTTGTGGGTCTGGCTGGAAGCGAAGAGAAATGTCGCTATGTCGTTGAGACATTAGGCTTTGATGCCTGTGTTAACTATAAAGAAGATGACTTAAATCACGCCTTGCGGTCTGCCTGCCCTGACGGAATTGATATCTATTTTGAAAACGTTGGCGGCAGGATTTCACTTTTTGTTGCCAAACTACTTAACGAAGGCGCCAGAGTCCCCGTCTGTGGCAGTGCGGCACAATACAATCAGGATCCTGACGTTGACGCATCCAGCACCGTAGCATTTTTCTCTTCTTTACCCGATGCCCCACTAAGCCGCTTTTTTCTTGTGACAGAATGGTTTAAAGACTATGCGGAAGCAAATATCTGGCTATTGGATGCCGTGGAGAAGGGGCAGTTAAAATATCGAGAGAACATTATTGAGGGAATAGAGAATGCGCCTCAAGCCTTTATCGACTTATTAGACAGCAAACACTTTGGCAAGCAGCTAGTGCGCCTGTAAGACACTGAGACAGTAAATTAAAGACAAAAAAATAGACGTCGATTGACGTCTATTTTTTATGTTGGTACCGAGGACGGGACTTGAACCCGTAAGCCCAATCGGGCACTACCACCTCAAGGTAGCGTGTCTACCAATTCCACCACCACGGCATCACAATTACTGCTTTAAAACGCTTACTTCGGAATGTCACTCGCCGGCGTTGAAGGCGCAGCAGGCGTTGTCGTCTGCTCGACTTTTTCTGGCTGGCTCAGGTTATCCCATGCACCGCCTCTTTTCTGCAGCGAACTTAAGTTGCCCAGAATGAGACTGATGATGAAGAACAGGGTCGCCAGTATCGCCGTCATGCGGGTCATGAAATTACCAGAGCCGCTCGAACCGAACAAAGTGGCAGAAGCACCTGCTCCGAACGACGCTCCCATATCAGCACCTTTACCCTGCTGAAGCATGATCAAGGCAACCAGCCCGATCGATACTAACAGGAAAATCACTAATAGAGCTTCGTACATAGTCGTACCCGTTAACCGTTTTCCCCATGATTCATGGAGATGCTATATTCTGGCGGTAAACCGCGTGTCATTCCGCTAAGCAGGATGGAGAACATCCCTTATCAAGCGGGTCTGAATACTAACCAAAGGATGTAGCGTACGCAAGGGTAATTTGGTCACGACAGGTTGATTGCAGAAAAAAACAGCGGCTTTCGACGCAAGAGACCTATCGAAAGCCTTATCACCCTGATTGGCGAGTCAAAAACGCCCTCAGCCAGCAGCTTTTACCGCATCGGCAATACGATTCGCCAACGCGATGACCGTCTCTTCGTGTTCACCCTCAACCATAACGCGGATGAGTGGCTCAGTGCCAGATTTACGCAACAATACCCGCCCGCGTCCGGCCAATTCTTTTTCCACATCCTGCGTAATCTGCTGTACGTTTTTGTCTTCCAGCGGATCGTG